>WQZH01000001.1 GCA_009780825.1 Desulfobulbus sp.
ATGATATGCCTGGTGCCGACAACCTGCCCGACAAAACATTCGTCTTCGGCGCTGTATTCAATCAAAGCGGTATAACTTTTATACTTCATGGTGTTGATCATGGCGTCATTCCAAGGGATATGAGGAAGTCTTTAACCTTTTTAATGACGTATCCCTTCGCTTCTTTCTGCGGATGGGGGCGATGAACATATAACATTTCATTATCTTTGCCAAAGCCGACTTTTGACCCACCGCGATTTTTTTACCTTACAGCCTATTGCCGTGAGCAAGGTTTCAATATCTGTCCACGAAATATTTTGGGTACAGGTTCGGAAAAAATCGCTTCAAAGGTTTCCCGCTGTTTTTTATTCATGACGAATAATAACACGGTCCACCTCCACGTCAAGAGAGCCTTGGCAGCGTTGGCAAATAGCCGATTTCCAATGCGGGCCTTGTGCCCCAATCTCGTGCCGCATGACGGTCTCTTTGGAGTCCGTCATGCCTTCTCAATACGGCCTGGGGGAGAATAAGGAAACGGTCCGATTTCAGGGTGAGTGTGCGGCAATATCTTCTCCCTTTGCGGGCCCAAGGAATTGAGGAAATCCCTGGACATCTCAAGGACAGATCATTTTCAATCATCCACAGATGCAACATATTGTTTATCCGTAATTATACCGTAGAAAAAACTATGAGACAGCAGGGGTTAAAAGTGCTATCGTGAAAATCGGCGGGCTCAAAAAGAGCAGGAGGACCGAGGAGAAAATCATGAAGATCGGGTGATGGCAACTCGCAATCAACCCTTCGATATTTCAGTAAACTCTACGATTAATCGACAGCATACAGCTGAGATATGCAACAGCTCGACTAACTGTCATTATTGAAAATCTCGGCAAGAACCTTTGACTCGCACTTTGGTTTCCTGTGTATGGATTTTCCCCTAGCCTTGGATAATGAGCCCACAGTCTCCCATCACACCACAGATAAAAATGGAGCAGACATGAACGCCTCAATTCTCGAAACCATCAGGCCTGCGGGCATGACCCGGCGCCAGTTCATCAAAAGCGTCATCGCCGCCGGCGCTGTCTCCTCGTGCGGCCTGCTCCACTTCAAACCGGCCGGCGCTGCTCCCAAGACCTCTCCTGAAGCTGTTGAACGACTCATTACCCTGAGCGTGAATGGACAACAGCGCCGGGTGGATGTCATGCCTCAGGAAACTCTGGCCCAAACCCTGCGGAACAAGCTCGGGCTTATGGGGCTTAAAATTGGCTGCGACCGCGGAGAATGCGGGGCATGCACGGTGCTCATCGATGACGTGCCGCACTACTCCTGCTCGATTCTTACCCACAGTGTCCGGGGCAAGAATGTGCTGACCATAGAAGGTCTGGCTCGATCCGACGGCACATTGCACCCCTTGCAGCAGGGCGTTCTCGATGAGCAGGGTTTTCAATGCGGCTATTGCGCCCCGGGCTTTCTCATGTCCACCCTTGGATATCTCAAGGCCAACCCCAATCCCAACCGGCAGGAACTGGCGCACGCGGTCTCGGGAAATCTCTGCCGTTGCCTGGATTATGACAAGATCCTCACTGCCCTGATGCGCGGGGCCGAATACATGCGAAAGGGGTAAATCATGCCGCAAAACGACACTCTTTTTACGCCAAGACTGACGGGGCAGAATTACACCACGCCTGACCTGCGGGCCAAATTGACCGGTACGGCACGTTTCGCCGAAGACTTGCAGGCCGAGGGGATGCTCGTCTGCAGACTGCTCACCAGCCCCCTGCCCCATGCGCGGGTTACCCATCTCGACACCAAGGCCGCCTTGACCATACCCGGTGTGCGGGCGATTCTCACCG
Source organism: Desulfobulbus sp. (assembly GCA_009780825.1). Classification (GTDB taxonomy): domain Bacteria; phylum Desulfobacterota; class Desulfobulbia; order Desulfobulbales; family Desulfobulbaceae; genus Desulfobulbus. The sequence goes on from WQZH01000001.1 coordinate 1,833, forward strand.
CTGACGAGCTGCCGCCTCCGGCTGATTTTGTGACCGACCGTGGAGAGATGATCAAGGCCAGCCCGTGGGCGGAACGCGGCTTGACCATGGAGCCGCTCTTTCAAGGGGAACCGATTCTGGCGGTAGCGGCGATCGATGAGGCGACCGCGGCCGCAGCCATTGAGGCCATTGAGGTTTCCTTTGATCCGCTTCCCTTTGTCATTGACCCCTTGGACAGTTTACGTCCGGAAGGCCCTAACGCCCGGACCGACGGCAATGTCTGGTTGCCGCCGGGAAAGCCTGGTGAACAAGCAAAAGTCGGCGAACTGAAATGGACCAGTGCTGAATTCGAGGCCGCCGGCAAGGATCAACTCCCCTTGGGGAAGGCTGGCAACGAATGGGCCTACGGCGACCTTGAGGCCGAAATGGCACAGGCAGCGCTTATTTTGGACGAAACGTTCGTGACGCCCAATGTCAGCCACCAGACCTTGGAAACCCGTTCGACCCTGGCCTGGTGGGAAAACGGCAAGCTCCATATCGCGGTCGGCACCCAAAGCACCATCCAGACCGTGCCGGCCCTTGCCAGGTGGCTCAACATGGCTCCTGACGATATTGTCCTCATCAGTGAATACACCGGGGGAGGTTTTGGCGGCAAGGGCACCGCTTCTGTGACGGCTATCATTCCGGCGCTGCTGGCGAAAAAGGCGAACGCGCCGGTCATGCTCCGTATTTCCCGGGAAGATGAGCAAGCCATCGGACGGGCGCGGCCGAGTTTGGTCGGTCGCATGCGCGCCGGTTTTTCTCAAGAAGGTCGTTTGCTTGGCCTGGATATGTTCGTGGTCATGGATAACGGCCCGTATGAGGAACAGCATGATGCGGCCACGTCAGGACGCATGGCATCGCTGCTCTATCAACCCCAAGCCATGCGGTGGCGCAGCGTGACGGTGCTCACCAACACCCTGGTCCGCGGTTTCCAAACCGCGCCGGGCGGGCTGCAAGCCTGCGCCCTCATGGGTCCTATGTTAGCGAAAGCAGCGCGCAAGCTGAACCTCGATCCGTTGGAGATATGTCGCATCAATGCGCCCGAAGGCCAAGCCCCTGTTGGCCCCTTAAAAACGGACGGCTCCCGGGATGTGGCCACCAGCGCCTTTGTCAAACAGGCGCTTGACCAAGGGGCACAGGCATTCGGCTGGCAGGGACGCCGATCACGACCCGCCCTCAACCATCCCCTCCGCCGTGGAATCGGCGTGGCGACCGGATGCTTTGTGGCTGGAACGATCGGGTTCGATGGCCTGTTCGTCATCACTCCCGAAGGCAAATTGCGCATCCATTGCGGGATCGGCAATCTTGGCACGGAATCCTTCAGCGATGTGCAGCGGGTGGTGGCCGACGCCATGGACATGCCCTGGGAATCCTGCGAAATACTCTGGGGAAATACCGGCAAGCACCTCGCGTGGAGTTGTGTCTCCGGCGGCAGCCAAACCATTCACTCCATGTCGAGAGCAGGGCTCGCCGCGAGCCTGGATGCCCGGGCAAAGATAATGGAAATCGCCGCGAAATCCCTGGGGGGTGCCCCGGAGGATTTTGCCATCGCCAACCAGCGCGTTTTCCGGAAAACGAACAATGGCGAGGGGCTGAGCTTTGCCGAGGTTGCCCGAAAAGCCATTGCGCTGGGCGGTGCATACGATGGTCATGAGTGCCCAAACGATGTCAACAAGATGACCAAAAAATCCGTCGCCGCCCTGGCCGGGCAAGGGCTGGTCGCCGTGGCCCGCGATACCTTCCCGCGCGAGGGCCAAACCTTCTCTTTTGTGGCCGCCTTTGCCGAGATTGAAGTGGACACCGAGACCGGCATGTACCGGATCGTGGACTTTCACGCCGAGGCGGACGCGGGCGTGGTGGTCCATCCGCGCGCCTTTGCCGGGCAGATGGGCGGGCGTTCCATGTTCGGCATTGGTCACGCCACCAGGCAGAAATGGTTCTATGATTATGAACACGGCATGCCGGTGTCCAGGCGTTTCTACCAAACCCGTCCGCCAACCGTGCTTTGTTTCCCGGAAAAATTCACCTGGGGTGCGGTTGGCCTGCCTGATCCTCAAACCCCGACTGGAGCCCGGGGCATCGGGGAACCGCCGACCGCGGCAGCCTGCGCGGCAATCTTATGCGCGCTGAGCGATGCCTTGGGTGACGACAAGTTTGTCCGGGCCCCGGTCCTAGCCGATGCTGTCCTGGCCGCCATTGAACCCGAAACCTGGCATCCGGCGACAGGCCTTGCAGCTAACGTTTAATCGTTATCAGCCGCCGATACCCCGGTGGCGGGAGAAAACCCATGGCAATCATACGTGACGGGATACCCCCTTTCGAACTCTTCAGGCCGACAAGTGTTGAGGATGCGTTGACTCTGGCCAAACGTCTTGGAGCCGATGCCTGGCTGCTGGCTGGAGGGCTCGACAGTTTGGAGCGGTTTAAGGACCGCATTATCCAACCCAAAGCAGTGATTGATCTTGGCGCCATCGACGCGCTTCGCGGTATCCGCCGGGACGGTGGAGATTTGGTCATCGGACCGCTGACCACGCTCACCGAGGTGCAGCACCATCCGGATATCCGCGCCCATTTCAGCCTGCTCGCCGAGGCGGCCGGAGAAGTCGCTTCACCCCAGATCCGCAACCAGGGAACCCTGGGGGGCAACATCTGTCAGGATACACGCTGCTGGTATTACCGCAGCGGCTGGGATTGCTATCGGGCCGGAGGCGGCACCTGTTATGCAAGCGAAGGCAAGGACGGGCAGAACCGCGAACATGCCATCTTCGGGATCGAGGGCTGTGCGGCGGTTTCACCTTCCGATGCCGCTCCGGTCTTGGTTGCCTTAGAGGCCCGGCTGATCATTCAACATGCGGAAGGCGGGCGGGAAGTGGCGGCCGAGGATTTTTTTGTTGGCCCGGAAACGGATATCACCCGCTTAAATGTGCTGCGGCCAGGCGACTTGCTCACTGAAATCCGTTTGCCGGCGACTTGGGCAAACGCGACCTTTTACTTTGAAAAGGTCCGCGACAGACCGGTGTGGGATTTTCCGCTGGTCAATATCGCAGCGGCAATGCACCTGAGCGGGGACCATATCAACAAGGCGCGATTTGTTCTGGGAGCGGTAGCGGCCCGCCCTTGGCGACTGCCCAAAGTGGAAGCCGCTGTGGCCGGCACATCAAGAAAAGCTGCTGCACAAACGGTTGCGCGCATTGCCGTCGATGGCGCGACGCCGCTTGCTCACAATGGCTACAAGGTCATACTGGTCCGCAATTTAGTCAACCGCGCCATCCTTGGCAAAAAGAACGCATAAACCGTACGGAGAGCAATGACCCGTGATCGAACTGGAACAGATTAAGAACCACTGTGACGCCATCGAAGAATGGTATGAATTCATGCTGGCGTTTGCTGCCCAGGGTATTGCCGATGATCGGGAAGCCCGGTACGGGAGTCAACTCCGCGAATTGCTTGCCAAGGCTGTTGATGCCGCAACCAAGCTGCCGGCATCGTATGCTGCAATGGTTGCACGTTTACAACCAGCTGGCATGCAGAACTATATAAAATTTCTTGACGTGCTGCAGGTAGACGCGGCCAACGCCTTGGCGGCAATGGAACTTGTTCTTGTCCAACCGAAAATTTCATCCCAACTGATCGATAATCTCAATGCCTCACTGCATGTCCGCACCCTGCTGACCGACGTTTTTCTCCTCGACGAAATTGTGCAAGTACAGCGTCTGCCGTAAAGAGCCTGCCCGCAGTCGCGTACCGCTCTCAACTGTGGGGACCATGGTGAAAAAATCGGCTTTATTGCTTCTCGGGATATGCGTGGTCTGTGCCGGTTCTCACTCCGTTTGGGCCGAATCCTCGTCCCACCCGGACGGCGCCTATGCCTTACAGGATGAAACCGTCACCATACCGGCAGGCACAGGCAGTATGCCCATCTCAAAACCATAGTATTTCGAGACGCCTCGCTGTTTGTCCTACACGGCATGGCGGCTGATTATATCCGGCAAGATTACGAAACCTTCCGCAAAAGCGCCAACGGCAAAAAGCTGTATGCCGATGGCGTCATCGACGCAGCCAATTTTATTATCGGAGAAGAACGCTTTGCCAATAGAGTCGGCGGCTCGCTGCTTATTTTTGACAGCCGTCATCGACAACCTGTGGTTGGCGACATCAGCGTTGGCAACCCACTTGAAAAGGTATTTGCCGCATACGGTCGCCCGGACTTTGCATTACAAGATCGCAACCTGATCGGCTATAAAACGGCACGTTATTATCTCGCGTTTCGAGGCACCAAGAGTGTTGAGCGTATCTATGTTGCCAAGAGAAACGTGCAAAAACGCCGAGATGGCATACTTCCCGCATACTTGGACGACGGTGGCGACAAGTGGAACTTTCCCCGCGAAGTCTTTCCTTTTGCAGCATGGGGCTTGCGGCACACCCAGCTTTGGCGCGGCAGCATGACCTACTGCCACCCGGACGGGCTTTATATCTGGATAGACGCGGACCCTAAAGAAAATCAGGTGTATATTTTTAACGATTATACCGGACTGGCGCCAAAACAGCCCGCCGCCAAGGATAACATCCACTTTGTTGGATATGATTATCCCGAAAACAAAATGTATCTGGCGGTTCATGAAGAGGAAGCTCTGCAAAAGCAATTCGCGGACGAAGGCTCTCATTCACCGGACAAGCGTATGGCGGCTGTGGTCTTTGGCAACTGCACGTACGAACGCGCCGGGCTTTTGTTCCGTTATCTGGACGGCAACGGCCCTGACACCTTCATCACTCCCGGGCATTTTCCAGACAAGCCTATCTGGCTAAGCGGACGCTATGTCGGCATTGAAACCATGCTCGGCTTCGGCATCTACGATCTGCAAGCCAACCCGGCAACCGAGGCGGACGCGGTCTTTTATATGCAATACCTCGATCCAGCCGGTCCTTTTATCAAGTATTTTGACCAAGAAAACGAGACGCTCGTCTTTGGCACGAATGGCGTCACCATCCGCAAAAAAAGTGGAGATGAAACAATAGAAATTCCCGAAGATGAGCACCTGCTGCTGCATCTGCGCTACGACAAGCAAGGAAACATCTCGGTGACCACGGGCAAGGTGAGGGAAAGTGTCTCCCAACCGGAACAAGACGCATGAACCGACTCCTTTTGTCCTGAACGAAAGGCCCGAGCGGGATATAGACTCTCATGTTTCCGTTCTCTGTCGGGTGTACCCCAAAAGAAAAGCGGATCAACGTGTTCAACGTTGATCCGCTCCATTTGTGCTGATCGTGAGCGCAACAGCCGCGGTTGTTATCCTGAGACGCCGTTGCTGTTCTCAGGGAGCAAGCAGTACCTGCGCAATGATGCCGGTGCCGATAGCCGCCAACACAAAGTTGCCGTCCACCAGCAGCCACTGGTGGCCATAGGGCGGCTCGTACAGACCGTACCTCGGCCAGTCGCTGATGATGTAGCGCTGGTAGCCGCGGCTGTAGTAAGGGGGCATGGCGTATCCAGGGCGGAAGTAACCATGTGGGCTGCGCCAGGACTCCGAGAATTTATAGCGGTTGTAGCCTGCCGGCGCCGGAGGCCGCGTGTAAGCTGACGGACCGTGAGGCGGCGGGCCGTATACTTTGGCCGGCGGCGGGCCGTATACTTTGGCCGGCGGCGGCCCTGGCGGCTTGACGGCGGGCGGATGCGGCCTATTAGGATCGGGTGGATAATAGTCCGGGCCGGCGGCCTGCGCGACGGCGATTTGGCTGACAATCAGCATGAATGCGACGATAGCGCCCAACAAAACTTTTTTGTACATGACACTCTCCTTTTTGATGAATTGGCGCGGCAAAAACCGGTATTGCCGGTAGTGGGTAAGAACCTGGGCAAAAAGTAGAACAATGGCATGTGAAGAGTCAGAGGACATGTGCGCATTTCCTGAAGGAAGGGCCATGATTAAGTAAAAGTCTATCGTATTGCAGCAGGAATGCAAAGATTTTTTGTTTCAGGACGGAGACGCGCTTTGCGAGCTGATTCGCGACATAATCCAGCAAACTTTGGCAGCCAACCTCTGGCAGCAGAAAGGAGCGTGGCCCTGATCGGCAAGGACAAACCGCACCGATTGCCGGCGAGCCATGCCCCTGCAAAACATATCCGCGAAGATCATCGCGCAGCCAACGGCACCATGAAAAAACTGATTCAACGCATCTGCACCAGCCTGGCCGCCGGCCAAGACCTAGTACTCGTGACTATCTCCAGCCAGTCCGGCTCCACGCCACGCCTGGCTGGCGCCAAGATGATCATTTCCCGTGACGGCCGCATCAGCGGCACCGTTGGCGGCGGGTTGGTCGAAGCCAAAGCCATGGAGGGAGCCAGCACCTGCTTCGCCACCAGGCGCTCTCTGCGCCATGCCTTCGACCTCGACAATAGCGACGCAGCCGCCACCGACATGATCTGCGGCGGCCGACTGGAACTTTTCCTGGAGTATATCGGCGCCGACGAGGCCAACCGGCGGACTTTTCACGATCTGTTGACAGCCGTGCAGTCTGGTCGCCGGGTCGTCTTGGTCAGCCAACTCACGGACGGCAACGGCCCCGCCCTTCGTTTTGTGGTCGATCACCAAGGGGCGGAGAGCCGCGACGATATTGCCGGATCTTTGCTGACAGCGGTCAAACAGGGCAGTTCATCCATCGCAACCTCGGCCCTGATCAAGCATCAGGAGCAGTTCTATCTGCTCTCCTCTTTCGCAGTGACCGGCACGGTCTACCTGATCGGCGCCGGCCACGTCGCCGCCTGTACCGCTGAAGCCGCCACCCGGGTCGGTTTTCGGGTGGCAGTCATGGATGACCGTCCTGAATTCGCCAACCGCGAACGCTTCCCCGAGGCCGACACCATCAAGGTACTCCCCTCCTTTGCCGATTGCTTCCAAGGTTTCGAGATTGACAACGACTCCTATCTGGTGATCGTTACCCGCGGTCACCTGCATGATATGGAGGTGCTTCATCAGGCCCTACGGACCGAGGCCGGCTACATCGGCATGATCGGCAGCCGCAAGAAGCGCAACGCCATTTATGCCGAACTGATGGAGCGGGGCGTCAGTGAACAGCGGCTGGAGCAGGTGCGCTGCCCAATCGGGGTGGCGATTGAAGCCGACACTCCCGAAGAGATCGCGGTGTCGATCGTCGGCGAACTGATTTACCAACGGGCCACTGCCCGCAGGACATGGCGTCTGACATAAACGCGATCATTCTGGCCGCCGGCTTCTCCTCGCGGATGGGCGAGATGAAGGGGCTGCTCCCCCTGGGGGGGCGCACTATGCTGGCGCGGTGTGTGGATCTGTTCCTCGACTGCGGCATCAAGGATGTGGTGGTGGTCACCGGCCACCGGGCCGATGAGGTTGGAGCTGCAGCCAAGGCTGCTGGGGCGCGGGCCGCCTTCAATCCCGACTATGCCGACGGCATGTACGGCTCAATCCGAACCGGCGTGGGCAGGCTGGCCGCGCGCTGTCCCGGCTTTTTCCTGTTGCCGGTGGATATCCCCCTGCTGCGTCGCGGCACCATCCATCTGCTTGCCCGATCATTTGCCGAGACGCGGGCAATGCTTTCCTACCCGGTGTTCGCCGGTCGGCGCGGACACCCGCCGCTCATTCATGGCGATTGCATTGCCGCCATCCTGGCCGAACGAGCACCCGAGGGCGGCCTCCGTACCCTGCTGGCCAGGATTGAGGCGAAACAGCCGACGCAGGTGCGGGAGGTACAGGTGGCTGACGCCAATATCCACCTTGACCTCGATACTCCGGAGGATTTTCTCGCCGGCAGCCTACGGTTCGAGTGTCGCGGCTGGCCCACCATAACCGAATGCGAGACGATCCTCACCCGCATCCACCCCATGCCAGCCAAGGGACTGGCCCACGGACGGGCCGTGGCCGAGGTGGCCGTGGCCATGGGCGAGGCGATCAACCAGCACAGCGGCCGGAACATCGATCTGGAGTTGTGCCGGGTTTGCGGCTGGCTACACGACCTCGCCAAAGGCCATCCCCATCACGAGACCGAAGGGAGGCGTTGGCTGGAGGCGCTGGGCTTCGATCAGGCCGCCGCCATCGTTGCCGCCCATAAGGTTCTGGACTGGACCCCGGGGATGGCAATTGGCGAACGGGAGTTGGTCCATTTGGCGGACAAACTGGTGCGGGGCAACCGGCTCGTTGGTATCGAGGAGCGATTCGAGGAAAAGTTGAGCCTCTATCGGAAAAATCCCGAAGCGATTCGTGCCATCGGTTGCCGTTACCAGCTGGCCATGCGGTTGGCCGCTGCGGTCGAAGAGGATATGGGGCAGTCCCTGACAGTGTTGAGCGAAATTGCCGGGCCCACCTCTAATCGCGGCGACGGTACCTGGAGCGAACAGTGCCGGTTCGGCGTTTCATCATCACCACCGCCGCTCCGAACAGGGCGAGAAAGAGGATGAATCCGACTCCCAGGCCGATGAAAAAATTCCCCCAACTCCCGCCGACAGCGTTCTTGGTTGGTGGTTCCGGCGGAGTTGTTTCCGCTGCCGGAGACGCGGATGCCCCGTCGCCAGCGGATGTGGCAAAAGTCACGCCGCCGGCGCCCGGCTTCGATTGTGCGGCGGCGACGGGTTTCGGCAGAGCGGCGGCCCCCATCAATTCCGGCTTCGGAGGCACGATGGTGAACCCTTTGTTGATCAGCTCGGTGGCCTTGGCATCCCGGACCTTGCGGTCCTTGCTGCCCATGACCACGGCAATCATCCGCACACCGCCCCGCTGGGCGGTCACCGCAATCGAAAAACCAGCCGCCTGGTAGTATCCGGTCTTGAATCCGTCACAGCCGGCAAGCTGACCGAGCAATTTGTTGTGGTTATGCATCATGAATTTGTCTTCCCGGAATCCTTTGCTCCGGGTACTGGTGTACTTCAAGGCTTCGGGTTGTTTGGCCAGGGCACGGCAGAGAATGGCAAGGTCACGGGCTGTGGTCACATCGGGTTCCTGCCCTTCGGAGGGCGGCAGGCCATGCACCGAATGAAATTTCGTATTTTTCATGCCCAATTCCTGCGCCTTCTGGTTCATCAAGACAACAAACCCGTCCTTGGACCCAGCAATATGCGTCGCCAGGGCAACGGCGGCATCGTTGGCGGACTGCACCATCAGGGCATACAGCAAATCCTCCACCGAAAATTGCTCCTTGGGGTCGAGATACACCTGGGAGCCACCGGTCTTGGCCGCTTCCGTCGTCACCTGCACCATCTCGTCCAATTTCAGGGTTCCCTGCCCGATACGCTGCAGGATCACGTAGAGATCCATCAGTTTGAGCACGCTGGCCGGGTACAGTTTGGCGTCGGCATTGGCCTCAAACAGAACCTTGCCGCTGTCAGCCTCGATCAACAGGGCGGATGCGTAGGGGTCTTGGGCAAGGCTTTTCACCGGTGCCCGCGCGGCCCAGACAACGGGAACCATCATCAGCACGAGCAGGATACAGAGTGCACAACGTTTCATCTTCTTCACGACTCCCGGTTCATACATTGAATACAGAATTGATGGGACAAATGCATTGTCGCACCAGTTCGCTGAACTGGTGAATGCTTACCACAAAGCACCCGTCGGCACCAGTGAAACCATGCCGGATCAGAACAGTCGGGCAGGAATGCGCATCTTTGCCACCCCCGAATTCTCCATGTTTTTTGCCATATTCGGGCAGATCAATACGCTGTACAAAATCTTGCTTTCCCGAGTCCCTGCGGGTATTAATAATGTAAGCATGGAGCATCGGACAGCGCCTTGCCTCGTACCATCATTTTGTTGTCCAGCAGCGCCTTTTTGCCGGACAACAGCTTGCTATTCAGCGTTTCTCATGGCGCATTGCCCTTGCCTTCCGACCAGAAAGATGCACCCCCAAAATTAACCATATTGTTCAGGAGCGACCATGTTCAAAATCGTACGGACAGAGGAACTGGTTCCGACCTCGGTGTTTCTTCACGAAATCGAAGCTCCGAGGGTGGCGCGCAAGGCGCAACCGGGTCAGTTCCTCATCTTGAAAGCCACGGAAACCGGAGAGCGCATTCCTCTCACCATGGCGGACACCAACCCGGAAACCGGCACAGTGACGGTGATCTTCATGGTCGTGGGCAAATCCACCGCCATCTTTTCCGCTCTGAAGGCGGGCGAAACCTATACGGACCTCATCGGTCCCCTCGGCCGTCCGACCGACATTGAAAAGGTCGGTCATGTGGTCTGCGTGGGCGGCGGCACCGGCATCGCGGTGCTGCATCCTCTCGCCCGGGGCATGAAGAAGGCCGGCAACAGGGTCACCACCATTCTCGGCGCCCGCAGCGAGAATTTTCTGATCTTCAGAGAGCAGATGGTCGCCCTGTCCGACGCCCTGATCGCCATGAGCGACGATGGCTCCACCGGCCGCAAGGGATTCGTCACCGATGCCTTAAAAGAGGTCATAGCCACGGACAAGCCGGATCTGGTGGTGGCCGTTGGCCCTGTCCCGATGATGCGGGCTGTCAGCGAGTTGACCCGACCCGAGAAAATCCATACCCTGGTGAGCCTGAACCCGGTCATGGTGGACGGCACAGGCATGTGCGGCTGCTGCCGGGTCACGGTGGGCGACGAGATTAAATTCGCCTGTGTCGACGGTCCTGAATTCGACGGCCACAAGATTGATTTCCACGGTCTTACCCAACGCCTGAACGCCTACAAGGCTGCGGAAGCCGAAGCCATGACGGCCCATCGCTGCCGCATGGAAGCTCAGGCAAAACAACTGGAACAACAGGCATAAGGCTTACCGGAGAAGAGCTATGCAAGCAACGCAGAACACACCCAAAGACCGGCATCCCATGCCTGAACAACCAGCCGATGTGCGCCGTCATAATTTTTTGGAAGTGCCGCTCGGCTATACGGAAGAGTTGGCCAAGGCCGAGGCATCCCGCTGCCTCCAATGCAAGATCCCCAAGTGCGTGGAAGGCTGCCCGGTGGCTGTGCCCATCCCTCAGTTCATCCGGGCCATCACCCAAGGCCAGCTTGCCGAAGGCATCCGCATCATCTGGGCCAAGAACGGCCTACCCGCGGTATGCGGCCGGGTTTGCCCCCAGGAAAACCAATGCGAGGGGCAGTGCATACTCGGGAAGAAGGGGAAGCCCGTGGCTATTGGCAATCTGGAGCGCTTCCTCGCCGATTGGGAACGGGCCCACGGCGACGGTTCCCTGCCGGGAAAACAACCGCCCACGGGAAAACGGGTGGCGGTGGTGGGCAGCGGGCCATCCGGGCTGACCGTGGCCGGCGACCTGATTCTCAAGGGCCATGCGGTCACCCTGTTCGAAGCCTTCCACAAGCCGGGCGGTGTGCTGAGTTACGGCATTCCTGAATTTCGTCTGCCCAAGGACATCGTCAGGGCGGAGGTCAGCATCCTGGAAAAACTCGGCGTGGAACTTGTCTGCAACACCGTTATCGGGCGGGCGGTGGATGTACACGAACTTCTGAGAGAGGAGGGGTATGACGCGGTCTTTGTCGGGGTCGGCGCCGGGCTGCCCCGTTTTTTGAATATCCCCGGGGAAAACCTGATCGGCGTCTATTCCGCCAACGAATACCTGACCCGCGCCAACCTGATGAAGGCATACGATCCGCTCTACGACACCCCGCTGGTCCCGGGACAAAACGTGATGGTGGTGGGCGGCGGCAACGTGGCCATGGACTCGGCGCGTACCGCGCTCCGCATGGGTGCGAAATCGGTGAAGATCGTGTATCGCCGCTCACGCGAAGAGATGCCGGCGCGGGCGGAGGAAGTCCATCACGCCGAGCAGGAGGGGGTGGAATTCCTGCTGCTAGCCAATCCGCTCCGGTTGGACGGCGACAGTGACGGCCGCCTGACTTCGGTCACCTGCGAGCGGATGACCCTGGGCGAGCCGGATGCCTCCGGCCGCCGCCGTCCGGTTCCGCTTCCGGGGGCTGATTTCACCATGGACTGCGACCTGGCCATCATCGCCGTCGGTTCCGGGGCCAACCCGCTGCTCACCAGTTCCGAACCGGCAATCAAACTGAACCGGCGCGGCAATATCGATGCCGATCCGGAAACCGGCAAAACATATATGCGGGGCGTCTGGGCCGGAGGCGACATCGTCACCGGCGCCGCCACGGTGATCCTGGCCATGGGCGCGGGACGCAAGGCCGCTGACAGTATGCACGAGTACCTGATGCGCGGCTGGTAAACCGATTCCGATCAAACAAAAAAAGAAACAGGCTGGAGACCGTGCGCAACGGTTTCCAGCCTGTTTCTTTTTTGCCCAGGATCAGGCCCGTATCAGGCCTTTTTCACCTTGGGAATGAAGATCTGGTCCGGATCAAGCACATCGTGGATAAAATACAACTCTTCCTTGGTCGGCGGTGAGGTTTCGCCTGCGCACCGGGAGGTGTCGAGATCGAACTGGCAGAGTTCCTTGATCTCCGCCGGTGTCTTGCCCGGATGGCAGGTATCCAGATACATGTGGCCATCGTTTTCGTCAAAACGGAATACGCCGGCAGTGCTGATCACCGCCGAGGGCCCGCCGCGGAAGGATGCGCCATACAACTCGCTGCGGTGCACCCACTCGCCCCCGGGCCACTTTTTCACCCGCCATCCGGGGCTGGTGAGGTAGCTCACCCGCTCGACGAAGCGGCGCTTCTCGTGCACCATGATGAACACTGTCCGTTTGGCGAACGCGTTGATGTCGGGATTGCCGCCGCTGCCGGTGAGGCGAAGCTCCGGCGCCAGATAGTTGCCGATGCAGGTCGTGTTGACGTTGCCATACAGATCGATTTCAGCGCCGCCGAGATAGCCGAGATCGACATAGCCGCGCTGGGCGATGGAAAAGGTGTCGTACAGACCGGAGGAAAGCGAGGCGCCGGCGTCACAGCGGGCGTCGCCCACCGAGGTGGGCAGCTCCGGCGGCCGGCAGTCGATGGCCCCGGCCTCGAAGATCAGTTTCAGATTCGGGGCATGGGTCTTCTGGGCCAGCAGGATGGCCACCATGGGCAGACCGGTGCCGGCGAAAACAACTTCATTGTCCTGTACTTCACGGGCGGCGGCGCAGCACAGCAGATCCGCCAGGCCATACTCTTCGGGCGATGCATAGTTGCTCATCGTATCTCCTCTCTTCTAGTTGCGGGGTCTGTAGTTGAGGGCGGTATTGGCCCGGAGATTCAGCATGCGGGACCAGCCAAGTTTTTCCAGGTAGCTGATATGATCAAGTCCGTAAATCCACTCCTTGGCAAAGTCGTCAAAGCCTTCCTGGGTGCGGGTGCGCCCGTAGAAATCCTTGAGGAAAGCACCATCGACGTCATAGCAGCCGAACACGCCCGTCGGGTGGGCGCCGAAGGGACACTCGAGGATGTAATCGACTTCGAAGCTGGGGACGGTGTTTTGATCGGCGTTGCGGCGGAGATACTCCTCGGGGACGATCTCCTCGGCCATGACGATGGTGATGTCGGCGGCGCGAACGGCCTCGGGGTCGGAATTCAACTGACCGGCCACCCGGACCGTGCCTTCCTCGCCCACCTGCTGGACGCAGAGGATGGCCACGTCGATCTTCACCGCCGGGATCAGCACCTGGGGTCCGGCATCGAAGAAGGGGTCCTCGGTAAAGATGTACTTTTGTTTGGCGATCCGCTTGCCGTCACGCCTGCCGGCGCGTCCCAGCATATCGTATTCCGGATTGTGGAGATCGGTGCCGAGCGAAGTCTGGGTGACTGCATAGGGGGCGCCCTGGGCAGCGGCAGCAAAACGGAAGATCATTTCCGCGTGGCTGTAGTCCTCGACTATGACCTCCTTATTGATGACCTTGCGTGACATGTTGGCGCCATATTTGCCGTAGAGTTCATGCCCGACCCAGCAGGATTCCCATATATCGACACAGCCGGCGCCCACCAGAAACTCGCTCTGGGGCCCGCCATTGACCTCGATCAGATGCAGGCCGCGCCGCTTCTGGCGAATCAGTTCGTAGACTATGGCAAAGGGTCTCCGCCAGATGGTGAAACCGGAGAAGGTCAGGCTGGAACCATTCTTGACGATTTCCGCCGCCTGTTGCAGGGTGATGCGTTTGTTCGTGCTCATGCTGTTCTCCTTGCTGTTCAGGCGGAGATCCCCCGGAGAATCTCCCGGGAGATGATCAGCCGTTGGATTTCACTGGTGCCTTCGTAAATGGTCGTAATGCGGGCGTCACGGGCATAGCGTTCGACCGGGAACTCCTGAGTGTATCCGTAACCGCCCAACAATTGCAGGGCATTGTAGCAAGCCCGGTTGGCGCTCTCGGTGGCGAACAGCTTGGCCATGGATGCCTCCTTGGCAAAGGAACGCCCCTGCTCTTTCCGGAAAGCGGCGTTCAGCAGCAGCAGGCGGGCCGCTTCCAACTCGGTGTAGGAATCGGCGATCATCCATTGAATCGCCTGAAAATTGCTTATTTTCTGATTGAACTGTACCCGTTCGCTGGCATAGCGGGTGGCGTAGTCCATGGCAGCCAGCCCCACACCCAAGCCAAGCGAGCCGATGCCGATCCGCCCTCCGGCCAATTCGCCCACCGCAATCCTGAAGCCGTCGTTCGGCTTGCCCATCATACTTGAGGCCGAAACACGACAATTCTCGAAAACCAGCTCGTTGGTGGCCGAGGCGTGCTGACCCATCTTCTTTTCTTCCTTGCCGATGGTGAGTCCCGGAGTGCCAGTCTCAATCAGAAAGCAACTGATGCCCTTGCCCTTGGGCGCCTCCTTGTCGGTCACCGCCCAAACAACAAACACACCGGCATAAGGAGCGCTGGTGATGAAAATTTTGGAACCGTTGAGCACAAAGAAATCGCCGTCTTTGACTGCGGTGGTGACCATGCCCGAAGGATCGGAACCAGCGGAGTTCTCGGTAAGGCCGAAGCTGCCTGCCGCATACTCGCCCGAACAGATTTTGGGAATGTATTTCTTTTTCTGTTCTTCCGTGCCGATGGCTTGGATCACCTCGCAGACCATGTTGTTCACCGAGACCGTCACCGCCGTCGAGGCGCAGGCCCGGGCGATTTCGGTCATAGCCACGCTGAAGGCAACTACGCCGGCTTCCGAGCCACCGTATTCCTCCCTGACGTTGAGCCCCATAAATCCCAGTTCCGCCAGTTTTTTCAGGTTGGCAAGCAGGGTCACCCGATCCTTCTCCTGATCGAGTCGGGCGGCCACCGGTTCAAGTTCGGATTTGGCAAAATCCCGGGCAGTATCTTGGATGAGTTTTTGTTCCTCGGTTAAATCCAAATTCATGCTTACTCCTCCTGTTGAATATTCGTGACGGGTACAAGGTGAATAGAAAAACTCTTTCTCCTCCTTTTGTTAAGGCCGCACCCCATCTTCTTTGCCTGCTGCCATGGGGCGGACTCACAGTTGCACCCCCCAGGCCCGCCGCCACCAACGCCCTTCCCTCCTCCGGTTGTTCCTGGAATGACGGCAAAAACAATCCCGTAACTAGCGAGCCCCCTTCTCCTTGCGTTTTCCTTACCTCCATTCCGGGCCGGAGAAGATACACATTCCCTTCTCATCCGATGGGTTAGCCGTTGTATCCGTAAACGGCCTGATTGGCGGAACGGGACAGCGCTCTGAATGCATATGCAGAAAACAGGATCATCGCTTCACGATCATGGCCACAGCCTCTCCTCCCCCGAGGCACAGCGACACCAGACCGCTTTTTTTGTCCTGCCGGATCATTTCGTGCATCAGCGTAACCAACAGCCGGCAGCCGCTGGCGCCAATCGGGTGGCCCAAGGCCACACTACCGCCATTGACGTTGACTTTGGCCGGGTCGAGGGCCAACGTCTTCAGTGCTGCCACGGTTGAACCGCTGAACGCTTCGTTGATCTCGTAGAGATCAATGTCTTCCTTGCTGAGACCCTCTTTGGCCAGACATTTGGGCACCGCCCAAATGGGGGCCACCAGTACGTATTTCATGTCGATGCCATAGGAGGCCTGGGCACCGATGGTGGCCATGATCGTGCAGCCCAACGCCTCGGCCTTTTCTCTGCTCATCACCACGACTGCGGCGGCGCCGTCGGAAATGATCGAGGCATTGCCGGCGGTGGTAACCCCACCTTGCTTGAAGGCCGGCTTCATCTTGGCCAACTGTTCGTAGCTGGTTGCCTGGGGGCACTCGTCCTGACGAAACACCTTCGGATCGCCTTTGCGCTGCGGGAGTTCCACGGCCACGATCTCGTCCTCGAACTTGCCGGCAGCCTGCGCTGCCAATGTCCGCCGGTAGGATTCGGCAGCATACCGGTCCTGATCCTCACGGCTGACCTCGTAGCGTTCGGAGCACAATTCGTTGGAAATACCCATGTGGAAGTCGTTGACGATATCCCACAGGCCGTCGTGCACCATGTGGTCGTGCAAGGTGGCATCGCCCATACGGTAGCCGAAGCGCGCCTTCTTCAGGAAATAGGGCGCCATACTCATGTTCTCCATACCTCCGGCAACCACCACATCGGCATCGCCTGTCTGTACCGCCTGGGCCGCCAACATTACGGCTTTCAACCCGGAACCGCAAACCTTGTTCACGGTGACTGCCTCTACCTCCCAGGGCATACCGGCCTCAACAGCCGCCTGCTTGGCCGGGTTCTGACCATACCCGCAGGGAAGCACCATACCCATAATCGCCTCGTTCACCTCTTCCTTGGCAATACCGGCACGACGAATGGCCTCGGCAATGACGATACCCCCCAATTTGGTGCCGCCCATGGCAGCCAAAGTGCCGTTGAAACTGCCCAGAGGTGTCCTGACCGCGCTGACGATCACTGCTTCTCGCATAATTCGTTCCTCCTTTTACCAATGATTTCGCTTTAATGTGTGCGCGGGAATTTCGCCGCCCACCATCGAACCAGGATACTGCGACGATCTATATATGCGCCTGTCATCCATGTTTAAAAACAGGCTTTCTCTTTTCCATGATCGCGGTTGTCGCTTCCTTTCGTCCCCAGATGGCAAAAGGCGCATCCAACCAACGGACTTCGTGGACGATACCCGCAATACCCGATTTGCTGTCCGTGCGCAACCGCCATTACATCACAAGCCAGCGCCAATGCACCGCCCTGGGAAAGGGGCGGCCGGCGATGACCAGTTTTCCCAGCATTCCCAAAGATTCGAAGGCGGATTGGTCTTCCTGAAAACAGGCGCAGGCGCTGATCAGTCAATCCTATGTATGTATGCGCGCGCCGTACCAACGAAAATTCAAGGAATATCCTATTGACTTGTCGAACAACAACATGAAGCAAAAAAGCGCGTGGGAGTGGGAGAAAAATTCTGTACAAGGGAGAAGATCATGGCGTCTGGCGTTTACCCGAACATCCCATCTCTGAAGGAGACAACCATAATCCAAGGGGATTATCTATCGCTACGCTTGACGAAGTGAAAGACCTTTTACATGAGACCGCGATTTTTTTTCAACCCGCCCCCTGATCCCGGTGCATGCACAAAAAAGACCGAGCCTGCCGCTTTTCCAAAGAATGGCGAGCCGTGTAGAGGCAAAAAATACAAGGGTGAAGGATTGTGCGGGAAGAGATCCGCAGGCAGACGCATCATGCGCCCGGAACAGGCGACACCGCCATGGTGCGGGCGGCGCACGGACGGCACTATGTGCGGAAGGAAGATGATCAGCGGGGATTGCGGGAACAGCCGGTAGCAGGAGAAAAAAAGCGGAGGGGACCGAACGGGGCTGGTCTAAGACCAGCCCCGGCATCAGGCGCAATCAATGTTATTCCTTTCCGCAGGCAGCCTTCTTGGACATTTTTTCCACTCCCTTGCTTCCGATGTGGCAGGAAGTACAACGGGTATTGGCGGCAAAGGAGATATTGCCGTTGTGGCAGACACCGCAATACCTGCCAGCATAGAGCGCCCGCATGTTAAATTTGCCGAGTTGTTCTTCGGCGGCTCCCCGGCGCATCTCAAATTCTTTGTCGTGACAGCTGGCGCAATCCAACCCCAGGCCGACATGTTCCTTATGCTTGAACAACACGCCTTTGACCGGCCGGTTGAACACGACGATCTCCGGTTGCTTCATATCGCTGCCATGGCATTTTTTGCAGGTCTCCGGCCCGGTGGTATTGAACGCGGTCGTACCGTTGTGGCAGGAACCGCAATATTTACCGGCATCCAACGAGGCCATATTGTAATCACCCTTGGCTTTCGCGGCTCCCAACTTACGGTCGAACAGACTCGGATGACAACTGTCGCACGTCAAACCAGCCGCCACCACATGGGTCTTGTGGCTGAACATGTTCTTGACTGATTCCATCTCGATGATCTGCGTATTACCAAACGATTCGTACTGCTTCACCGGGACGGCTTTGTCAGCGGGGCTGGTCGTCGGAGCGGCATCTTGTTCCTTCGCCACGGAAGTTCCCACGGTCGCGACAAACCACAGGGCAGCGATCAAAAGCATCTTCACTTTCATATTGTTCTCCTTTTACCCTTTATATGTCCAAAGTCACATTCATATAAAACACGTTGGGCAAAGCGCCAGTCTCAGGGCGCAGGACCCACACCGTGGTCTCCGGTTGATGCACGAGCTTGTACACTTCGCTGTTCGGGTCGCTGAGGTCGCCAAAGACCCTGACTTTAGCGGGGCAAGCTTCGACGCAGGCCGTATCCTTCATGCCCTTGGTGAGACGAGTATCCCAGCAAAAATTGCATTTGTCCACCGCCCGGCGCTCTTCATTGAAATAGCGGGCATTATACGGGCATGCCGCCATACATGTTTTGCAACCGATGCATTTCTTGCTTTCCATCATGACAATGCCGGTGACTTTGTCTTTGTAGGTCGCCACGGTCGGACAAACGCGCACACAGGGTGGTTCGTTGCACTGGTTGCAGAGGACGGGCATGAAAATCGTCTCTTTTTCCTGAGGGCCGATATTTCGGGTCCGTTCGAGAATTCTGGTCCTCCAGCCATAGTGCGGCACATGGTTGGTCTGGATGCAGGCATCCATGCAACGCTCGCAGTCAACGCACAGATTTTGCCGCATGACCATGCTGTAGTGAGGGCTGTAAGCATGTCGTTTATCCTGCGGCATGGAAGCCACGGCGCCTTTTGCGCCACGGACAGAGGTCAGCGACAAGATCGTTCCCCCCATGAACAATCCGGTGATGGCTAGCCCGGCACGCAGAAAGGTGCGGCGTTCCAGGGAAGGGAGGTCGTCCACCCCTTCATTGGTTAATTTTTCCAGCTCGTTAATGTTCATTCCATGCCCTCAACAGAAAAATAATAAAGACGAGTCGAGTACCTTGTGCTCCAAGACCCTGTTGCGGCGCAAGCAAGCCCGCAAATGAATGCCCACTCATTAATTCTTAAAAACAACACGGGAACATACTTCAAAACCTTGAGAAGAGCAAGTTCCCAAAATATGACAGCCCTCTGTCTTGTTGCGGTAAGACGACCGGCGTTTTTTTACCCGGAGTGTTCGCGCTTCTGCCTTTCCAGCTCACTCCCCTCCTCCCCGGCGGCCTTCTTTTCCCCGGCCTGGGACATGGCCCGCATGGCTGTTCTCTCAACCTTGGCCGCGCACCGTTCATGGATCGCCGCAGGACAACCGGCCACTTCCCAACAGGGAATGTGATCCAGTAATTTTTTCAACCCGGGTATGCTGATACCTTCCTCATGAATAAATGTCCGCAAACAAGTGACCCAGCGAATGTCATCGGCGGAAAATATCCGTCGATTGCCTGCCATGGCAGGCTTGATCAAACTTTCCTGTTCGTAAATCCGCAACGTTCGAGGATGCACGTTCAACAATTTGCCAGCTACACCGATCGGATAGATCGGCACGCCTGATCGAATCGCCTGAATTTCCGTTTTCTTTCTCGCCATACCGCCTTCCTGTCAACGAGGAGCATCAGGATGGGCACAGAATCGCCATCAATGGTCTTCGGACAGATGACCACGAAACAGCCGCTCGCCCATCATGAAGAGAATGGTGCAGAAAGTGAATCCGGACAGCGTCACCATCCACTCGTGCAGTGTCGGCGTATAGGGCAGAATATGGGGCAGATCGACGATGTTCAGCTCATGGAAACCAGGAATGCTCAAGCCCATGACCACCAAATCGTAACGCATGACAAAAATGCCCACAATACTTGCCGCCGAGCCGATGGCCATGGCAGTCAAATTCCTGGCGCGGACCGCAAGAATGATCAGCAGAGGAATCGTCAAGCCCAGCGCCACTTCCCCGTACCAGAAGTTGTGGGCAAAGGGGCCGTCGAGCAGAGCCATGAAGGCCTCGTATTCTCCCGGCGGATGCCCGGCAAGGCCGGCGATGCACTTCCAGGTGGTGAAAAACATGATGACGATGTAGAGCAGAGCTCCCAGTTTGGCTACCGACCGGAGGGATTCCTGCAACTGCTCGCTCATCTTCCAGCCATTGATTTTGTATCCGAGCCAATGGAAGAAGATGACCGTGGCGCAACCGGACATCATGGCCGAAACGATGAAGTAGATCGGCATGTACGGCCCATGCCAGTATTCCCGGCCATTCAGCAGACCGAAGACCGCGCCCAGATTGGAGTGGGCGGCGACACCCGAAATCACTCCCAGCAAGCCACACATCCCGGCAATTTTGTGGCGCCCGGCCTGGAGCAGAGCGAACTCTATCAGCATAAAGACGAGATAGGCCCCGTACAGCGTTCCCATCCACCAGATATTGGATGTGAGATTAGGCGAAATGACGTTGTATACCGCCATTCTCCAAGGGTTCTCGATCTCGAAAAAGATCACCAGAAAACCGGATACGATGGTGGCGATGGCCAGATAAACCGAGCGTTTGGCGATCGGTTTGAAGGCGGCAAAACCGAAGACATGACCGATGGACGAAACCAGGCAAAGCCCGGTCGAGGTGACGACGAAGAACACATAGGCCGCAAGCATCAAGCCCCACGGTATCTCACGGGTGACGCCATAGGCATGCTCATGGCCGATCAACATCGCGTGCACCCCAAAACCAATACCCACGATGGTCAGGAGCCAGAACAGGCCGATGGTCCCGTTATACAGCTTCGATTGGCTCCCTTCAAGCCCTCCTTCCTGGGGCAAGACCTTTGCTAACATCGCCTTCATGACACCTCTTCCTCCTTTGCCGAGGCCGACACGCCCAGTCTGCCATCGCCTCTGCAGTTCATTGCTTGCCCCATTGGCCTATCCACACAATCCCGACAAGATCCGTTGCTTTTTCCCTTTCGGCCGAAGAGCCGGCTTGATCCCGGATCGAACAGCGCAGGCAGCAACGCCCTTAAACCAGAAAAACGAAATCGCTTCCACACCCGGACCCGGCTCTGCGGGCTGCCCCGGCGATCTGGAACCTTGCTTGTTCCCAGGTACGACGCCGTGGTCATTGTTCCCGCAGTCAACCTCACCCCTGTTTCAATACTGCAGCAAGAATCTTAATATCCGGCTCTTGACCGGCTGTCAAGAAAATCTCCAGTCGATTATAAGAAAAATCTAAATTATATTATTATGTTATCAGTTATAAACAATTATGAATTTAAACAAAATAATAATTTATCAATAAATCCACAGTCAATCTTGCCAATGCTGGGCATCGAATGGTGCTCCCATGTTCGGCAAAACCCTCATCCTGACAACCAGCAGCAAGACGCATATACCCGCAGAGAGAGAAAAAACTTCCCCACATCAACTGGCAACAGGACGATTCATGCCTCTGCCTGCCTCCAGGCGACCGCGCTCTGTTTCCCGATCCCCTTCGTCATCTTCCAGACAAAATCTCTCCTTAGTCAAGGAATTGTTCGACCGAAAATCCCTGTCTTGGACTGGAGCCTTTTGCCGGGAAGAGATCGCCGCGCAACATGAGCCGGGACAAGATTCGGGCATTTTCCTTGACAAGGTATCCAGCAAGCTGTTAGCTTTTTTGGAATGAGGATTCACTCATTTTTACGGCCCTTGCCTGCATCAACATGGTAAATGAAATCAACGGATAAGCACAGAAAGATCATTCGCGCCGCCACCAAGGTTTTTGCCAAGAAAGGCTTCTTCAACGCCAGGATCTCCGACATCGCCAAAGAAGCCAAGGTGGCCGATGGCACCATTTACCTGTACTTCAACAATAAATTCGACATTCTCCTCTGCGTCTTCGAACAGGAACTCGGCAAACTGATTGAACATGTCAACCTGTTGCTCGACAAAGAAACCAGCGCCAAAGCCAAACTGGAAATCTTCATCACCAACCATCTCGAAGAGATGAAGAAAAACCGCTATCTCGCCGAGGTCATCCATATCGAGCTGCGTCAGACAGCCAAAATCATCCGGGAATACAGAAAAAATACCTTCAACGACTACCTGAAAATCATTGGCGTCATTATCGAACAGGGGCAAAACGAGGGGACGTTCCGCAGGGATATCCAACCGGACGTTGTCCAGCAGGTCGTATTTGGCGCCTTGGATGAAATTTCCATCTGCTGGCACACGGGCAGTTCCTGGCCCTACACTCCGGAAGAGGTCAGTGCCCAACTGACCAGCCTGTTCCAAACCGGTCTGCTGATACCGGCAACCTGACATCTCCCTTATTCGCTGCCCCCTCTCTCTGGGCTGTCTGCCTCTCCGGCCCACAGCCGCCTCTTCCTCCCGCCTGCCGCTTATCGCATGGTCGA
The DNA here is from genome assembly GCA_009780825.1 of Desulfobulbus sp. Taxonomy (GTDB): domain Bacteria; phylum Desulfobacterota; class Desulfobulbia; order Desulfobulbales; family Desulfobulbaceae; genus Desulfobulbus. The sequence goes on from WQZH01000001.1 coordinate 24,476, forward strand.
GGAGGCTGAGATGGTGATGATCTCGAATTCGCGCAGCCCTCCAGGAGTCTTGGTCACCACCTCATCGCCGACCTCTTTCCCGAGGAGCGCCCGGCCAAGGGGCGAAAAAACCGAGATCGATCCTTTTTTCACGTCGGCCTCCTCGGGTCCCAGAAGCTGGTAGGTGACCTCGACTTCGGTGGCCAGGTCCATCAAGGTGACAACGGTTCCGAACACCGCCCGATTGATGGACACTTTGGAACAATCGATGATTTCAGCCCGGCCGATCTTATCCTTCAGTTCGAGAATCCTGCCTTCGACCAGACTCTGCCGCTCCTTGGCCGCATGATATTCGGCATTTTCGCTGAGGTCGCCATGCGCTCGCGCCACTTCGATGGCCCTGACAATTTCATGGCGCTCCACCCGCTCAAGCCGTTCCAGCTCGTCCCGAAGCTGCTGGTTGCCAGTCAAGGACATCGGGATACGTTCCACCATCGTTCATCCTCCCGTGGATGTTCTGTCACAAGGTTATAAGAAGAAAGCGCTGGGGTATTCCCAACGCTTTCCGGTCCATTCCTACTGTTGCCAACTCCGATGAGATGTTGGCGTGTGCCGTGTCTTTATGCCGTTGCGCAAGCGGTCACGATGCTCGTTCATCCACCACGATAAAATCTCCGGATGGTTGCAACCACGTACACCAACTGCTCGTCCGTGAGTTCCGGAAAAATGGGCAGCGCCAGAGAACTGGCCGCTGCCTGCTGCGCCACAGGGAAAGATTGCCGCCTGTATTGCTCCGAACGAAGGCATTCCTGCTGATGCAGGCAAAGGGGATAATAGATCTCGCACCCCACGGAATGCTCCTGGAGGTGTTGCCGCAAGCTGTCGCGTTCGGCGACAAGAATGACGAACTGGTTGTAGATGTGGTGATTGCGCCGGTCGGCCCCGGGGATGTCACCATACACTGCCTGCGGCAGGGTCACCGCATCACCGGCGAGCCCCGCCTCGTGGAAAAGTTGGCGGTATCGGTCAGCGTTCCGCCGCCGGGCCGCATGCCAGGCGTCAAGATGTTCCAGCTTGACCGCCAGAACCGCAGCCTGGATCGGATCGAGCCGGAAATTGCCGCCCACCCGGGAGTGGTAATATTTCGGTTCCGCGCCATGGTTGCGGTTTGACTGCACAACCTCGGCAAAATGGTGGTCAGAGGTGGTCAGCATGCCGCCGTCGCCGATGCCGCCAAGATTCTTGCTGGGAAAGAAGGAAAAACAACCGCACAATCCCATTGACCCGGCACGGCGCCAGGTCACCGCGCCATTCTCCTCGTACGGACACTCGGCGCCAATGGCCTGGGCCGCATCCTCGATAACCGGAATGCCGTATTCGGCGGCCAGCGCCGTGATCCGGCTCATGTCGGCGCACTGTCCATACAGATGGACCGGAATGATCGCCTTGACCCGGCTGCCGTTTTTGCGGTCGCCCGCCAGGGCCTCGGCCATGAGGCCAGGATCGATATTGTAACTTTCGGGCTGGATATCGACAAACAACGGCTGCGCCCCAAGCCGCAGGATCGTGCCCATGGTGGCGAAAAAGGTGTACGGGGTGGTCAGGACGAGGTCGCCCGGACCAATCTCCAGAGACATCAGCGCCGCCAGCAGGGCATCGGTTCCCGAACTGAGTCCCACTCCATACTGTGCGCCACAGTATTGGGCAATCTTCTGCTCCAGGCTGGCGACCTCCGGGCCGAGGATATAACCGGTGGAATCGAGCACTCGGGTGACGGCCTCAAGAATACGGGGACGCAGGGCGGCCAGTTGCGGTTTCAAATCAAGTAACGGTACATTCATGGGTGAACAAACGGGCTGATAAGGGATGGGGGAGGAAAAAAGCGAAACGATCAGGAGAGATGATCATCTGGTCCGGCTGCGAGGATCACACCATCGCCATTGAGAAAATCCTGAATGTCAGGCAGTTCTTTCTCGAGCTGTTTCCGTAATTTTTTCAATAAATTAACTTCGATCTGCCGCACACGCTCCCGGGAGATGTTAAATTCATCGGCAATGGTTTGCAGAGTCTTGGGCTCGTCGCTGAGTAAACGGGAGGTGAGGATGATCTGCTCCTTGTCGTTCAACCTCGTACTGAGATCGGCGAGGACGACCGCCAGCCGTTCGCGCAACTCCTGGCTGGCAACCATTTCCTCAATGCCCGGTCCGTCGTGCGGCAGAAAATTTTTCTGTTCATCCTCGGAATCGCTGCGCACCGGAGCTTCCAGAGAAACATCCCAGTTGTCCATGCGCTGGCTCATCTCAATCACTTCGCTTTCTTTGACATTCAGCCGTTCAGCCAGCAATTTGACCTCTGGCTTGAACCCCTGCGATTCAAGAAACTTCTTCTCTTTGTTCAAACTGAAGAAAAGCTTTCGCTGAGCCTGGGTGGTGCCGATTTTGACCAGCCGCCAATTATCCATGATGAATTTAAGGATATAGGCACGGATCCAGTAAGCGGCGTAATAGGAGAATTTTACTCCCCGATAGGGATCGAATTTCCTGGTCGCCTGCACCAGGCCGACATTGCCCTCCTGGATGAGATCCATAAAATTCTGCATCCAGTATTTCTGAAAATCCATGGCCACCTTGACGACCAGACGGAGATTCGAGGAGACTAGGCGATAGGCGGCGTCGGGATCGCCGGTTTCCTGGAAGCGCGTGGCCAACTCTTCGGTCTCTTCCCGGCTGAGCAGCTCATATTGGCTGATTTCCTGGAGGTAACGATGCAGGGCTGGATTGCTGAGCGTCGGCAGGTTGTCGTCCTGACTGGTCAGCATCAGGGCGTGCTGCGGCTGCTCGTCCAACTCCAGATGATCGATTTCGCTCCGGTCGCTCATGTTTCTTTGCTCGGTCGTAATAACGCACAACCCTGCAAGGAGTGAAGACTCGCATGCAGGGTTTTGGCTGCGAGATTACCCGAAAATAAAAAAAAACACACTTGAATATCCACATAAATTGGGTGAAGAGTTTTTTTTTGCGGCAATGTATGCTATGCATACCGCCTTTGGCCCAGCCCTCTTCGTCTCATGCCGTTTTCGCGTCCCTATGAATACAATACGTAATTTCAGCATCATCGCCCACATAGACCATGGCAAGTCCACCCTTGCCGACAGGATGATCCAGCTCTGCGATATCGTCACCGACCGGGAATTCAAGGACCAGATCCTCGATACCATGGACATAGAGCGGGAGCGCGGCATCACCATCAAGTCGCAGACCATTTGCTTACCCTTTGTCGCCGCCGATGGCGCCACCTATACCCTGAATTTGGTCGATACCCCCGGACATGTGGATTTCAGTTACGAGGTTTCGCGCGCCCTTGCCTCGTGCGAGGGGGCGCTGCTGCTCATCGACGCAGCCCAGGGAATCGAGGCCCAGACCTTGGCCAATCTGTATCTGGCCATGGAAAACGACCTTGAAGTCGTCCCGGTGATTAACAAGATCGATCTGCCGGCCGCTGAACCGGAAAAGGTGGCGGCGCAAATCGAGGAGGATTTGGGGCTCGACGGCGCCACCATCCAGATGTGCTCCGCCAAGACCGGCCAAGGAGTGCGCGAGCTGCTCGACGCCGTGGTCCGCCTGCTGCCGCCGCCTGAGGGCGATCCGCACCAGCCGCTGGAAGCCCTGATCTTCGATGCCCAATACGACCCGTACCGCGGCACGGTCATCTCGGTGCGCATCGTCAACGGGACGATCAAAACGGGTGATCAGATCATCTTCATGTCCAACGGTGCCGAGTACCGGGTCGAAGAACTGGGCATTTTCCGCCTGCGCCGCGAACCGAGGCAGCAACTCGCCGCCGGCGAGGTCGGCTATATCGTCGCCGGAGTGAAGACCGTCTCCGATACCCGGCCCGGCGACACCATCACCCTGAAGGAACGCCCTTGCGCTACGCCCTTGCCTGGATTCAGGGAGGTGCAGCAGGTCGTCTTCTCCTCGCTGTACCCGATCTCCACCGACGAATACGAGGAGTTAGCCACTGCCCTGGAAAAATTGAAACTCAACGATGCCGCCCTCACCTTCCAGAAGGATTCCTCGGCGGCGCTCGGCTTTGGCTTCCGGTGCGGTTTTCTCGGCCTGCTCCATCTCGAAGTGGTGCAGGAGCGGTTGGAGCGCGAGTTCGACATCAATTTGATTTTGACCGTACCCACGGTCAAATACACCTTTTATTTGCAGAACAAGACGATGGTCGAGGTCGACAATCCTTCCTATTTTCCCGACCCCAGCACCATTGCCCGCGTCGAGGAACCCTACATCAAGGCGACCATTCATATTCCCGAGCGGTACATGGGCGTGGTCATGACCCTGTGCATGGAGCGGCGCGGCGAAAACACGAAATACCACTATCCCATGCCCGGTCGCATCGAATTCACCTGTGAGCTGCCGCTGGCCGAGGTGATTTACGATTTCTACGATCGGCTCAAGTCGGTGACCCAGGGCTACGGCTCGTTCGACTACGAACTGATCGATTACCGCCCCAGCGACCTGATCAAACTCGACATCCTGGTGAACGGCGAGCAGGTTGATGCCCTCTCCCAGCTCACCCACAGATCCAAGGCCAGGGAGCGGGGAGTCAAGGCGTGTGAACGGCTCAAAGAAGAAATCCCCCGCCAGATGTTCAAAATTGCCATCCAAGCCGCGGTCGGCAGCACCATTATTGCCCGGGAAACCATCTCGGCCCTGCGCAAGGACGTGACCGCCAAATGCTACGGCGGCGACATCACCCGCAAGCGGAAGTTATTGGAAAAGCAGAAAGAAGGCAAGAAACGGATGAAGACCGTGGGCAATGTCGATATTCCCCAGCGGGCTTTTCTGGCGGTACTTAAATCGGATCAGTAGCAGGGAGTCCGGCGGTCTGAACCACCCCTCTCCCCGCCTGGACAAAAGCGGTCAGCCGCTGGCGCAGGCCATCCACGCCCTGGCCGGTCTGGGCGGAAAACAGGAGGCGCTCGCCGGAGGTCAAGCTCAGACCGGCGTCCAAGGCCGCCGCGTTTTTCTCCTGCTGGTTGCGGGACAGTTTGTCCGCCTTGGTATAGACCGGCAACAGGGGCTTGCCCAGATAGCGCAGCCAGTCGATCAGCTCGCGGTCCAGTTGCTTGAGTTCATGGCGCAGATCAATGATCACCACCACGCAGGCCAAAGTCGGCCTGGTCTCGATGTAGCCGGAAATCAACCCCTGCCAGCTCTGCCGGATCTGCCGGGACACCCGGGCAAATCCGTAGCCGGGCAGATCGACCAGGCAGCAGCCGTCATCCACCTGAAAATAGTTGAGGCTTTGGGTCTTGCCCGGCTTGGCGCTGGTCTTGACCAAATTTGCCCGGCCAACCAACCGGTTGATCAGGCTCGATTTGCCGACATTAGACCGGCCTGCGAACGCGATTTCCGGATAGACCGGCGGCGGCAGTTGCTGGTTGGTATGGGCGGAAAGGAGAAACCGCACATTGCAGAAATCCATGGGTCTCCCCTCTCGACGCTTCCGCCGCTTCCGTTCAAATAACCTTGTTCAGGGAATATTCGATGATGCCTTCGGCGCCGGCCTTTTTCAATTTCGGCACCAGATCGCGCACCTGATGTTCCGAGATAACCGTCTCCACCGAAAACCATTCCTGTTTGTACAACTGGGCCACGGTCGGGGCGTTCAGACTGGGCAGCATGGAGATCACCGCGTCCAATCGCTCCTTGGCGACGTTCATCTTCAAGCCAACGATCCGGTCGGCCCGCAGTGCGCCCTGAAGCAACATGGCGATGTTCTCGATCTTCTCGCGCTTCCAGGGGTCGGCCAGGGCAGCCTTGTTGGCGATCAACTGCGTATTGGACTGCATCAACTCGTGGATGACCCGCAAACCGTGGGCCCGGATGGTCGACTCGGTCTCGGTGACCTCGACGATGGCATCGGCCAGGCCGGACACGACCTTGGCCTCCGTCGCGCCCCAGGAAAAGGTAATCTCCACCGCGAGGCCACGCTGTTCGAAAAATTTGCGGGTGACGTTCACCAGTTCCGTGGAGATGCGCTTGCCGTCAAGCTGCTCAATCCTGGTAATGTTGGAGTCGCCGGGCACCGCGATCACCCAGCGGGTGGGTCTTCTGCTGACCTTTGAATAGACCAGATCAGCGACAACTGCCACGTCCGATTCATTTTCCAGGGTCCAGTCCTTACCGGTAATGCCGGCGTCGAGCATGCCGGATTCCACATAGCGCGACATCTCCTGGGGCCGGCAGATAGAGCAGGAAAGCTCCAGATCGTCGACTTCAGGGAAATAGTTGCGCGAGGTCAGTTTGATCTGCCAGCCCGACTTGGCGAACAAGGCGATGGTGGCGTCTTCCAAGCTGCCTTTCGGGATACCTAATTTCAATACATTCATAACGTTACCTGTTGGATCAATCGTTCATCTTGAACAGTCATCTAGTGCCGTACACCGTAGCCGGATCAAAAACACGCTCCTGAGCGCAAACAGTGAGGCAATCTCCATCCACTTTGCGGTAAAAACAACTGCGATATCCGGTATGGCAGGCTGCTCCGCCCAACTGTTCGACCTTGTACACCACCGTATCTTGGTCGCAATCGACTAAGATTTCTTTGATCAGCTGCACATTACCGGACGTTTCCCCCTTCAGCCACAGGCTGGAACGGGAACGGCTCCAGTAATGGGCCTTGCCGGTGGCCAGGGTTTTTTCCCAGGCCAATCGGTTGATATAGGCGAGCATGAGCACCTCGCCCGTTTTGAAGTCCTGGACAACGGCGGGCAAAAGACCATCGGCGGTCTTGGCGAAAGCGAGCTCAATCATGGCGTTCCTGTATAAGCAAGAATTGCAGCCTTCGGCACAGGGAGTCTCTCCCCGGTTTTGGCACGGTATTTGTGGGTTTTGCACAGGTATACATTCATGGTCGCCTTGTCAAGTCTGCATCATTTCGCCTGGATTCTTGTCAAACGTCAGGGCAGCGGCTATAGTGACCCCACGCCTGAACCACGTTTCCCGATAAGGATCCCTTCCATGTGCCCTGTCCAGCTCTTTGATGTCGTATCCGTCAGCTATACCGCCACCCTGCCCTCCGGAGAGATCATCGAATCCACTCCCGAAGGCAAACCGCTCACCCTGGCCATAGGCTCGGGCCAAATCCTCAAGGCGGCTGAGGCCTCTCTGCTGGGCATGGAACCGGGGCAAACCAGAACCGTGCATATTCAACCCGAGGATGCCTTCGGCCCGTATCGCCAGGGGTTGGTGCAGGAAATTCCCAGCGCCGTTTTCGCCGGTCGCATCGATCCCAAGCCCGGCATGGTTCTCTCGCTCAATATGACCAAGGATGGAGCGGCCCACCAGGTTCCCGCCACGGTCCTTGCCGCCGGCAACGAAACCGTGACGGTCGATTACAACCATCCCCTGGCAGGAAGAGTCATCACCTACACGATTACCCTGCACGCCATCGGCACCTGACGCCCTTTTCCGCCACGGCACGTCCGGGACGACCGACCGTCCTGGCAAAAACTGCTGGAGCATTTTGATGACGAAGTTCAGGAGACGCGCAAAATCCGTGGTCAAACCTTCCGCGCTTTCCTGAATTGTTACGAGCGATTGCGTATGCAGTTCCCTCGCAATGAACGAACCAATCATGCCGAACTGATAGATGGTTCTTCCTTTCGTCTCAACCCGTCACCTTTTCCGTCTCATGCTCTCCTGTTAGGCCGTTGCGCACCACCTCGGCGCGTGGGGATGCCCATTTGTAGCGCCATAACCATCCACGGGCCGAAGGATTATCGGCTCGAGCCAAATCCCGAAATTTACCGGCAGTGGCGTCGGTTTTACGTTAGGGGGCGGATATGGCAAAGATCAAAAACATGACCGCACAGCATCTTCCCTGTGGTGCTCATCGCCAATTTGATGGATTTGACCCGGACGGTAGGGGGTGGTTGCGCCGCATTGCCGCCATCTCACCCACACTGGCAGAAAAGCTGTCATGACAAAAAAAGCAGCGGGAACTGTTTGACCGGCAGGATGAGGTTGAGCAGCAGCGCAACGAACTCATCGGCCAGTTGGAAACACAGCGTCAGCAACGGGCAAAGGAACGTACCTTGTTGACCATCGCATGGGAACTGAAATGACCGAACCAACCATCATCTGTCCGAAGTGCAACACTGAAATTCGCCTTACCGAATCGCTGGCAGCGCCGTTGATCGCGGCCACACGTCAGGAGTTCGAGCAGCGGATTGCTCGGCAAGATGAAGACATTGCCAAACGCGAGCACCACATCCGCGACAAAGAAAAACAGATCCTCGAAGCCAGGCGCACACTGGATGAACAGGTGGCGGATCAAGTTGCTGCGCAACTGAAGGCCGAGCGCACCCGCATCGTTACCGAGGAAGCCAAGAAAGCGAAGCAGGCAACGGCAGCGGAACTCGAAAGCAAAGCGCGTGAACTGGCCGAGCTTCAGGATGTACTCAAGGCGCGTGATGGAAAACTGGCCGAAGCGCAACAAGCCCAGGCTGAACTCATCAAAAAGCAGCGCGAATTGGACGATGCCCGGCGCGAACTGGAACTCACGGTCGAGAAGCGTGTCCAAAGCGGTTTGACCGAGGTGCGTACACAGGCAAAGAAGGAGGCGGAAGAAAGCCTGAAGCTCAAGGTGCTGGAAAAAGATCAGACCATCGCCTCGATGCAACAGAAGATCGAGGAACTGAAACAAAAAGCTGAACAAGGCTCCCAGCAGTTGCAGGGTGAGGTGCAGGAACTGGAATTGGAAAGTCTGTTGCGCGCCAAGTTTCCCTTTGATTCCATCGAGCCGGTTCCCAAGGGCGAATTCGGCGGCGACGTACTCCAGCGCGTGACAGGCCCAAGCGGCCAGCACTGCGGCTTCATCCTCTGGGAATCCAAGCGCACCAAGAATTGGAGCGACGGATGGCTGACCAAACTGCGCGAAGATCAGCGGAATGCCAAGGCGGAAATTTCCGTGCTGGTTAGCCAGGCACTGCCCAAGGGCGTTGAATCGTTCGATGTGATAGATGGCGTGTGGGTGACTGGTCCACGCGCCGCCCTGCCGGTCGCCACGGTGCTCCGGCACTCGTTGCAGCAAGTCAGCATGGCTCGCGCCGTTTCCGAGGGGCAGCAGACCAAGACAGAGATGGTGTATCAATACCTTACCGGCCCCCGCTTCCGCCAGCGGGTGGAAGCCATTGTCGAAGCGTTCTCCCTGATGCAGGAAGACCTGGACAAGGAACGCAAAGTCATGATGAAGCAATGGGCCAAGCGCGAAACACAAATTGAGCGCGTGATGGGGGCGACGGTCGGAATGTATGGTGATTTGCAGGGAATCGCAGGCAAATCGTTGCAGGAAATCGAGGGACTTGAACTGCCGGAGCTTGAATCGAGCGCTACGGTGACGATGCAACCGCAGGAGGATTGATGATGCGCAAGAAGAAGGAAACTTCCCTTGTCCGCTCCTCGCCGGCTGAATACCTCACCTTCGCCGCCGCCAGCGGCGAGCGGTCGCAATCCGTGGAAATGCGCTATGAGGACGAAAACATCTGGCTGACCCAGAAGATCCATTGATTCCGTCATTTCGACCAAAGGAATCTCCGTGGCTGTAGCGATAACTAGCTGAAATATTTTCAAGATTTCTCTTCGCTGCGCTCATCGAAATGACAAAAAAAGTCCTGATCAATGTTCGGTGAGTAACGCCGCAGGATACCATTGAATGGAAAGTGAAATAAAGACCAAAAAAATGGAACTCAGCATCGCGGGTCAATCTTTCGAGAACCTGGAAAAAGCCAATGAACACGGCGCAGAATACTGGAGCGCCCGCGACTTGCAGCCTCTGCTGGGGTACAGCCAATGGCGGCGCTTCGAGCAGGCGATTGATCGGGCGGTAAGCTCTTGTAAACAATCTGGAAACCCGCCTGAGAACCATTTTGCCGGCGCCGGCAAAATGGTCGACCTCGGATCGGGAAGCGCCCGAAGTGTCGACGACTACCATCTCTCCCGCTTCGCCTGCTACCTGATCGCCCAGAACGGCGACCCGCACAAGCCTGAGATCGCCTACGCCCAGAAATACTTTGCCATCCAGACCCGGCGGCAAGAGTTGAGCGACCAGGCCTCAGTCGACCAGGAACGGCTGGAGTTGCGCAAACAAACTACGGCGGCTTGGGGCGCGAAGCCATCAAGCAGCACAAGGCCATCCCCGACAAAGACAACCTGCTCGACCGCATGAACGCCACCGAACTGGCCGCCAACCAGTTCCGCATGACGCAGACCCGCGACAAACTGGCGCGCGATCATGTGCAAGGGCAGACGCAGGCCATAGAAACGCATGAGCAAGTCGGGCGCGAAGTGCGCCAAGCCATCCAGCGGATCGGCGGCACTTTGCCTGAAAATATTCCACCAGCCGAGCACATCAAGGAAGTTGAAAAACGGCTGAAATCGGCAAGGCCGAAATTGGTGCTGGACGACAAGGATGCCAAGGAGTTGCTTTGGAAGAAGGATGGTGGCGATGCGAAAGATGCGTGAACTTTCCACGGTGGCGGCATGACACGCGACCTCATCAACAAAACTACGCGCAACGAATTCCGCGAGCTTCTTGTCGGATACACCCTGCGCGAAATAGAAATGACCTTCGATGCTGGGGGGCTGACACCGCGTATTGGCTATCAACCTACCGTTAGCGGTCAACGACGCGGTTTGGTGGAAGCCTATTATGCCAATCTCGACTTCACATCACCTTCGGACGTAAAAAAACTGCTTTCTGTTTATGAGGAAATCATTGAGAACCTGACACAGGCTGCCGAGCGGCAGCCTAGCGATAGCTATACGGCGACCATTAACGGTTTGCTGCGCCGGATGGAACGGGATGGCTTTCGTCACGAAGGAGGGCGGTTCGTTTCCGATGCGCTGAACGTCAGCATCGCTCATACGCCATCGTTGGTGCAACTCAGCGAAGCGTCTATACAGGAACATTTGGAAAAGGCTCGCCAAAAAATCGCTAGTGGTGATTCAGCGGGAGCCATTGCCAATGCTTACACGCTGATCGAAGAGTTTCTGAAGCAACTTCTTCGCAAGACTAATACTGCTTTCAACGAAAATGAGGGTGATATTCGTTTGCTCTACAAACTCCTTGCCGAGCCACTGCATCTTGCTCCGAAAAACGACTCTCTCGAAACCTATCTGAAGGCTATTCTGGAAGGACTGCAACGCCAAATTGGCGGCCTATTCGAATTGGCCAACAAGGCGAGTGACCGACACGCTCGCAAATACAATCCAGCGCCGCATCACGCACGGCTTGCGGTTAACGTAGCATTTACACTTTGCGAATTTCTATTGGAGTCCAATGAATATCAGCAAAATAAAAAAAGGCGAATGGCATGAGTATGCGGCAACAACGGTTGGAACTCACCTGGATCGGCAAGGAAAAACGCCCCAAGCTGGAGGCGCGGATTCTGCTTGAGGATGCGGAAAGGTCGTATCACGCCAAGCACCGGGTGACGAACAGGGATAGTTTTGACAACCAGCTGATTTTCGGGGACAACCTGTTGGCGTTGAAGGCGCTGGAGCAGGGGTTTGCTGGGAAGGTGAGGTGTGTGTTCATTGACCCGCCGTACAACACCGGACAGGCGTTCGTTCAAATACGAAAACGTGTACCTGAATGCCTATGAAACAGGATCGGAAGCCCGAACAGGCATCGGCAAATGGATCGCCTTTTATAATCACATCAGGCCCCATAGCAGTCTGGACGGTAAAACTCCGGACGGCTGGTACTATGAAGACCTTTTAAAGGCCGCCTGATGAGGGAAAAGGCAAGCTAAAAACCGCTATCTCCTGTCCAAACAATAGGAACCACCTCTCCCTGACCGCTATGAAACACATGCCAAACCAAGAGAACGATTCTGCCCATGCCCGCCTGCAACATCTGGTCGCCACCTTGCGCGGCCCCGACGGCTGCCCCTGGGATAGCAAACAGACGCCGCTCACCCTGAAAAAATACCTTCTGGAAGAATGCCAGGAATTGGCCGACGCCATCGACAGTGGCGATGAACAGGCCATTTGCGAAGAGATGGGCGACGTCTCTTTCATCCTGACCATGCTGGCCGCCATCTTCACCGAACAGCATCGTTTTACCATCGAAGATGCCCTTGAGGGCGTCGTGACCAAGATGATACGGCGCCATCCCCATGTCTTTGGGGACGCAACCGTCACTGACGAGCAGGCGCTGCGGGAACAGTGGCGGCGCATCAAGGAGCAGGAGAAGCGTCCGGACACGCCTTCTCTTTCCTAACCTGCTTTTCTCTTGACATTTCCCGCCGATTTCTACTATTTTATATAATTTATCCCAAACACCCTTCTCGCTCTCACCGTCAGGATAGAAGCGAGGGCCAATCAGACCACGAGGAGGAATCATGCGTCATTACGAAACCACGTATATTCTGCGCCCAAATCTGGGCGAGGATCAATGCACCACAATCATCGATCGGACCAATGCCATCGTCACCAACGATGGCGGCACGATCATCTGCCTGGATCGATGGGGAGTCAAACGGCTGGCCTACGAAATCAACCGGGAGATCCAGGGATATTATGTCCACATGAACTATGCCGCTCCTGGCAAGACGGTCGACGAAATTGAGCGTATCTTCAGAATTGATGACCGGGTTTTGCGTTACCTGACGGTCAAGTTAGGCGACAACATGAATGCTGAGGCCATTGAGGCCGAAAAACAGCATATCGCGGAAAAAGCCGCCGCCCGCGCCAAGGCGCAAGCCGAAAATTCCGAAGGCGAAGATTTTGACGGCGAGCCTCTGGACGAGGAAGCCTCGGAAGAATAATTCGCCATTTCGCGCCAGTTTAACGCAAGGAGTTTCCAATATGCCTCAGCAAAAGAAAGTGTTTTCCCGCCGCCGCGTCTGCCGTTTCTGTACCGATAAGGAAATTGTCATTGATTACAAGGACGCCAAAACCTTGAAAAACTTCGTCACCGAACGGGGCAAGATCGTTCCCCGGCGGATTTACGGCACCTGTGCCAAGCACCAGCGGCAACTGACCGAGGCCGTCAAGAGAGCCCGGCAATTGGCCCTGTTGCCCTACATGGGAAACACTCAGTTTTAACGTATTCTCTCGGGATGATTGGTTCCAGGTTCAGGCGGCAATCTTCTTCATTGCCGCCTGACCAACTTTTTTTACTGATCGCCTTATTTTTTCTGCCTGCGGCCCTGCCCTCCGCACTGGGATGGCTGACAGGGTTTCTGGCGACGCCGGTGTGCGTCCCGCTGGTGGTGCACGGCTACCCGAAAGGGTTGCGGCTTGTGGCCATTGCCCTGGCCGTGGCAGGGGCAGGGGCGCTGGCGGTGCGCCAGATCGAAATGTTTGCCTTTTCGCTGACCTTAGTCCCTCTGGGCGTCACGCTTTTCAGCAGCGTGCGGGCCAAAGAGTCGGCGGTAAAAAGCGGCGCGAAGGGATTGGCCGCGCTCGCCATTGCTTGGATACTGTTCTGGACAGTGTACGGAAATCTGACCGGAATAAATTCCTACAATATGCTGCTCAAGGCGCTCGACCTCGGCTTGGAACAGACCCTGGAACTGTCCAAATCCAAGGATGCCGGACTCTCGCCGGAAATAATTTTGCGACTCAGCGAGGTGACCGCCGCCATGCGGGAAACCATCCCCCGCGTTCTTCCCGGCCTGCTGGCGGTGATGGTCATGTGCACCGTGTGGTTGAACATGGTCCTGATCAACAGGTTGAGCGGCTGGCTGACCGGCACCACCCCCTGGGAACCTTATACGGCCTGGCGTCTCCCGGAACACCTGGTCTGGCTGCCCATCGGAGCCATTGCCGTCATGCTGCTCGGCACGGGCTGGCTGCAGGATGCCGGGGGCTGGCTGGCGATGATCGCGGGCCTGCTCTACTTATTCCAGGGACTGGCCGTGTTCGTTGCCCTGCTCGAGCGGTGGCGGGTGCCTCCGCTGGTGCGGACGATTTTGTACCTCATCGTCTTTCTGCAGACCTACGGCCTGTTGCTGCTTGCCGTACTGGGGCTGATCGACGTCTGGTACGACTTCAGAAAAACAAAAGAAACCAATGCATGACGGTCGGGCTGTTGAATCATGAACACGCTTTGCCCGACTCGTTTGACCACCGCAATACACGATACAACAAAGAGGCTCTGATCCATGGAAATCATCTTGAAGGAAACGATTGAAACGCTGGGGCTAGAAGGTGAAATCGTTAAAGTGAAACCCGGATATGCCCGGAATTTCCTCATTCCGCAACACAAGGCGGTGTTGGCCACCAAGGCCTCGCTCGCCCAGTTGGAGAAGGAAAAGGTGGCGATCGCCGCCCGCTTGGCCGAGCAAAAGAGGCAGGCCGAAGGCTTGGCCGCCCGGCTTGCCGGACAGGTCGTCATCCTCCATAAACGGGTTGGCGAGGAGGATCGGCTGTTCGGATCGGTCACCAACAGCGACATCGCCGCTGCCCTCCAGGAGGCAGGCATCACGGTGGACAAAAGGGCCATTCTCCTGCCGGAACCGATCAAAATGGTTGGCGAGTATACCATTACCGTCAAGACCGGAAACCAGGTCAGCGCCTCCATTCAGGTCCAGGTCGTTCCGAGAACCGTCGAAACTGCGCAGTAACCTGCTTGCTGCCGCGGGCCTTGCGAGAGGCGCCTGATCATTCTCGCAAGGTTTTCCCCCGCTGTGCATCCATTCCGGGTCATCCGTCATAAGTGCCTTTTCTGGTTACAGAAAAGGCACTTGCATTTTCGACGTGCCATTCCCTGGTCAGGCAGGTATAGTTGCGGCAACCTACGGTATTCACCCCCCTTGATGCGCTGAAGCCCCCATGCAACAGACCATGCCCGCTGCCGTCACGCTCTCCAACAAAATGGTGCCTCCGCAAAATGTCGAAGCGGAGCAGGTGGTTTTGGGGACGGTCCTGTTGCAGGACAAGGCATTGCTGCATATCATCGAGATCCTTTCGCCAGGCGACTTCTACCGCGATGCCCATAAAACCATCTATACGGCGATGCTCACCTTGTTTGAAAGGCGGGAGCCCCACGATCTGATCACGGTCACCGGCCTGCTGGCCGACCAGAACAAGCTGGAAGAGATCGGCGGCGCGTCCTATCTCGCCTCGCTGACCGACATCATCCCCTTCATCGGCACCTTGGGCCATCACGCCCAAATCATCAGAAAAAAATCGACCCTCCGCCGCCTGATCCAGACCGCTTCCGAGGTGGCGGCCCGATGCTTTGACGCGCAGGATGACATCGAATCCCTGGTCGACCAGGCGGAAAAGACCATCTTTGAAATCGCTCATTCCAACAGGGGGTCAGGATTCCAGCCCATGTCGACCGTGGTGCCCCGAGCCTTTGACCGGATCACCAAATTATATGAGCGACAGGAGCACATCACCGGCGTGGCCACCGGCTACGACGAACTGGACCGCATGACCGCCGGTCTGCAATCGGCTGAGATGATAGTCCTTGCCGCCCGGCCTTCCATGGGCAAGACTGCGCTGGCCATGAACATCGTCCAGCATGCGGCCCTGATCAGCAAGATCCCGGTAGCCGTGTTCAGCCTGGAAATGTCCACCGAATCCCTGGCCCTGCGTATGCTCTGCTCCTTAGGCCGCATCGATTCCCAGCGTATCCGGACCGGCAAGCTCCATGAAAACGACTGGCCCAAACTGACCCGCGCGACCGGCATGCTGGCCGATGCCCCCATCTTCATCGACGATTCCGCCGGCCTGACGGTGCTGGAGATGCGGGCCAAGGCCAGACGACTCAAGGCCGAACACAATCTCGGCCTGATCGTGGTCGATTATCTCCAGTTGATGCAGGGCAAGAGCGGGGTGGAAAACCGGGCCCAGGAAATTTCCGACATCTCCCGGTCGCTCAAGGCCATGGCCAAGGAACTCAACGTGCCGGTGCTGGCGCTTTCCCAGCTCAACCGCAGTCTGGAAAACCGCACCGACAAACGGCCCCAACTCGCCGACCTGCGCGAATCGGGAGCCATCGAGCAGGATGCCGATGTCATTATGTTCATTTACCGCGACGAGGTGTACAACCGGGCTGAGGATAACCCGAACCGCGGTCTGGCTGAGATCATCATCGGCAAACAGCGCAACGGACCGACCGGGGTGATCAAGCTGACCTTTCTCGGCGAGTACACCACCTTTGAAAAGTATACCGGCCGCCTGCCCGCCATTGACTTCGCGGCCGGGCCAGCCTCCGACTTCGATCTTCACTGAGCCGACAAGAACCATTATGCCACCCACCCTTGCACCCAACGACCGCTACGACTTCAAAACCATCGAACAGCGCTGGCAACGGCGCTGGGAAAAGGAGAAGACCTGGAAGGTCAGCCACTGCCCTAACCGTCCCAAATACTACGTGCTGGAGATGTTCCCCTATCCTTCCGGCCGCATCCACATGGGGCATGTGCGCAACTATTCCATCGGCGATGTCATCGCCCGCTACAAGCGCATGCAGGGCTTCAACGTCCTCCATCCCATGGGGTGGGACGCCTTTGGTCTGCCCGCCGAAAATGCGGCGATGAAACGCGGCATCCATCCCGCTGCCTGGACGTACGGCAACATCGACTACATGCGCGGCCAGCTCAAGGCCATGGGGCTGAGCTACGACTGGGACCGCGAGCTGGCCACCTGCCGCCCTGACTACTACCGTTGGGAGCAGCAGCTTTTCCTCAAGATGCTGGCAAAGGGGCTGAGCTACCGCAAGGAGACCACGGTGAACTGGTGCGACGACTGCCAGACCGTGCTCGCCCGCGAGCAGGTCGTCGACGGCGCCTGCTGGCGCTGCGACCAGCCGGTCCTGCCGAAAACCATGTACGGCTGGTTTCTCAAGATCACCGATTATGCCGAGGAATTGCTGGCTGATCTGGACCAACTCACCGGATGGCCGGAAAAGGTGGTCGCCATGCAGCGCAACTGGATCGGCAAATCCACCGGTCTGGCCTGCGAGTTCAAGATCGAAGGCAGCGAACAGGCCATCACCATCTTCACCACCAGGCCGGACACCATCTTCGGCGTCACCTTCATGTCACTGGCCGTGGAACACCCCCTCATCGAGATGCTTGTGCAGGGTCAACCACAGGAGCAGGCGGTCCGGGCCTTTGTCCACGAGACCGCGCTCGCCAAGCAGCGGGCCAATCTCGACCAGGAACTCGACAAACAAGGCGTGTTCACCGGCGCCTACTGCATCAACCCCTTTACCGACGAACGGATACCGATCTATGTCGCCAACTTCGTGCTGATGGAATACGGAACCGGAGCGGTGATGGCCGTTCCGGCCCACGATCAGCGGGATTTCGAGTTCGCCCGTACCTACGGCCTGCCCATCCGGGTTGTCGTGCAGCCGGAGGGCGATCCCCTCGATCCGGCGGCCATGACCGAAGCGGTCGATGGTCCAGGCGTGCTGGTGCATTCCGGCCCGTTTACCGGCATGGAATCGACCGCCGCCCAACAGGCGATCATCGCCGAAGCGCAGCGCCGGCAATTCGGCGCCCCCCATGTGACCTACCGGTTGCGCGATTGGGGCATATCCCGCCAGCGCTACTGGGGCGCGCCTATCCCGGTGATCCATTGCGATTGTTGTGGAATCGTGCCGGTCCCCGAATCCGATTTGCCCATCCTGCTCCCGGGAGCGGGCGATCCCAACGGCGGCCACAGTCCGTTGCATCAGCAACCCGACTTCATTGCCACGACCTGTCCGCGCTGCGGGCAACAGGCCCGGCGGGAGACCGACACCCTCGATACCTTCGTCGAATCGTCCTGGTACTTTGCCCGCTACACCAGCCCCACCCTCGACAGCGCCCCCATCGACCAGGAGGCGGCCGCCTGCTGGCTGCCGGTCGACCAGTACATCGGCGGGGTCGAGCATGCCATTCTCCATCTGCTCTATGCCCGTTTTTTCACCAAGATGCTCCGCGATCTCGGCATCCTGAAGGTGGATGAGCCCTTTACCAACCTGCTCACCCAGGGCATGGTCATCAAGGATGGGGCAAAGATGTCCAAATCAAAGGGCAATGTGGTCGATCCCAATGACCTGATCGAACAGTACGGCGCCGATACCGTCCGGTTGTTTTCCCTGTTCGCCGCCCCCCCGGAACGGGATCTGGAATGGAATGCCCAGGGGGTGGAAGGGGCCTTTCGCTTTCTCAACCGGGTGTACCGGATCGTCACCACCCAGCATGCCTGCTTCGGTCAAACGGCAACCGTCGATCTGTCCGCCCTCAACGCTTGCTCCAGGGCCCTGTACAGAAAAACGCACCAGACTATCAGACGGGTGACTGAATCCATCGAAAGCAATTTCCACTTCAACACCGCCATCTCCGGTATCATGGAACTGGTCAATCTCGTGGCCTCGCCCGTTGACGAACCCATTGACGCCGTAGTGCTGCGCGAGGCCCTGGAAACCATCCTCACCCTGCTTTTTCCCATGGCGCCCCATTTCTGCGAGGAATTGTGGCAGATAACCGGCCACGAACAACCCCTGAACGACGCTTCCTGGCCCGCCTTCAATGCGGACGCGGCCAAAGAGGACGAAATCACCATCGTGGTTCAGGTGAACGGCAAGGTGCGGGGCAAACTGCTGGTCGCCGCTGACACCGACGAGGCTGCTTTGCAACGGCTGGCCATGGACGAGGAGAAGGTCGCCAAGGTGCTTGCCGGGCAGAAACCGAAAAAAATCATCGTGGTGCCCAAGAAACTCGTCAATATCGTTCTGTGAACGATCGACTTTCCGCTTCTCTCACCGCCGCTGTCATGATGGCGAACACAAGGGGTAATCATGCTGAAACGCACTTGCTTGCCGTGGAACTTACTGCTGATCGGCACGCTTCTGTTGGGCGGCTGCGGCTATTTCTTCCCCAACGTATACGAAGGCCCGCATCAGACCATCTCCATGCCGGCCTGGAAGAATCGCACCAACAAGCTGGAACTCGACATGCAGATCTATCAATCCCTGGCCCGCTGGTTCCAGAAATCGAACTCCGTCAAACTGGTCAGAGATAAGGGCGGGACAGCTGACCTGATCCTGACCGGAGAGATCGTGTCCATCGATCTGCCCAGCGTGAGTTGGAACACCATCTCCGATGTCACCAGCACTCAAGTCAAGCTCATTGTCCGTTACACCCTCAAGGATCGGGCAACCGGCAAAGCGCTCTGGGAGGTGTCGGACAAGCTCTATTCGGCCGACTACTCGGTTTCGACGGCCAGCGCGGCGGCGGACGAGGCGGCCCTGACCAAGATCATCGACGACCTGTCCGAGGACATCTATGTCGGTGCCCTCAGAAAAATACGAAAGAAACAGCTCCAGCCCCAAGCCACGCATTGATGCCCTTTATGCCCTCTCCCAGACACCTCGGACGCTCCTGCCAGGGTGCCTGGGCTTGTTTTCTGCTATGCACCCACTCTCTTTGCCAGGTTTTCCTCCGCTCACCGTCGGCCCGCTGCGCCTTGCCTCTTCGCTGATCCTGGCCCCCCTGGCCGGGCACACCGATCTGCCCTTTCGGCTCCTCTGCCGTGAATCCGGCGCGGCCCTCTGTGTTTCCGAGATGATCAGCTGCCATGGCCTGGTCTTTGAGCAGGGCAAAACCCACGACCTGTTGCGCACCGTGCCCCAGGAGCGTCCCTTCGCGGTCCAACTGTTCGGCGGCGACCCCGAAATCATGGCACGGGCGGCGGCTATCGTCACCAGCCTGCCGGTGGATCTGATCGACATCAATATGGGATGCCCGGTGCGCAAGGTGGTCAAAAAAGGATACGGCGCCGCCCTGATGAAGGACCCTCATCGGGCCGAAGCCATCATCCGGGCGGTGTGCGCCCGTACTTCCCTGCCGGTGACGGTGAAATTCCGGAGCGGCTGGAGCGACGAGCATATCATCGCCCCGGAATTCGCCGCCATGGCCGAAGAGGCTGGAGCGGCGGCGGCCGTCATCCATGGACGCACCTGGGCCCAGGGGTTCGGCGGCAAGGCGGATTGGGGCGTGATCAGGGAGGTGAAGAACGCCGTATCGATTCCGGTAATCGGCAACGGCGATGTGCTCACCCGTGCCGACGGTAGGGCCATGATGGCGGCAACAGGGTGCGACGGCGTGATGGTCGGCCGGGGAGCGCTCGGCAATCCCTGGCTGTTCGGACCGGACGACCGCCCGGTCTCGTTGGCCGGACGGATGCCGGTGATCATGCGGTATCTGCAGTTGGCTCAACAGTTTCTTCCGCTGCCCAAGGTGCTTTTCAAGGTGAAGAACCAGACGGCCAAACTGCTCACCGGCTTAAGTGGGGCGGCCAGTATGCGGCAGGCGCTCTACGGATGCGACAGCATTGAGGCGATAGCGGCGGTGCTGCACGACCAGCACGCCGGCGAAGAGAGGTAGATCCTACTTGCGCGGCTGGGCAGGCGGTTCCGGGGCGATCGGTTTCGGCGCCGCCATGTTTTCCACCTGGCGGTAGAGTTGCAGCGACAGGCCTTGCGCCCGGTTCAGTTCTTCCCAGGACATATCCATCATCAGGCTGTTGCGGTTGATGGCGGCGGTCGTATTGCCACGGCTGGCAGCCAGAGAATACCAGGCATAGCCTTTGGCCCGGTCGATATCGGTGCCGGTACCGGAAGCATACATCAGTCCCGTATTGGCCTGCGCCATGGCATCCCCCTGAAAGGCCGCCTTTTCGTAAAGGACCAGGGCTTTTTTATAATCACGTTCGCCCCCGAGCCCGTTGTAGTACAGATAGGCAAGATCGTTCTGGGCGGCGAGGTTTCCATTCTCGGCGGCCCCGGTCAACCATCTCTTGGCCTCGAGAAAATTCTGCGGCACGGTGCTGCCCCGCAGGTACATGCCGCCGATGATGGCCAGGGATTCGGGGGAGGTCTTGCCCTGCTCCGCCGCCATGAGCAGCCATTTAAAGCCGCCGCGCTTGTCCGGATCGGTTCCCTGCCCCTGGTACAGCATGCCGCCGGTCACGAACTGCGCCTCGGCATCGCCCCGTTCCGCCGCCTGCCGATACAGTTGCAGGGCCAGGGTATAGTTGACCTGCTGGTTCATCCCGTAATAGGCACGGTACGCCTGCGCCTTGAGGCGGCGGGCCGTCTCGTCCTCATCGTTGGCGCGCGCGCCGCACAGCCCTGCCAGCAACAGGCAATACACCACCACGACTACCGGCAACATGGTCTGGAAGATCACTCGACGATGCAACAACACGCGGGCCTCCTGCGTCCTGACGACACGATTCCATGGTCTCCTGCACGATGGTGCGCAAGGGGCATTGATTCCATTTCCATTGCGACAGCGCCGGATGTTTCCGGCTCATTTCGGCCAGCGCAGCGGGCGGTGGCCGGACAAGAAGCCAACCCGCCGAAGTTGCATCATGGCTTAAGATTGCTCTCGGCGGTCGAAATGACGCATCGCCTCTGCCAAATCTCGCTGTGCGGATCACAGCTTGCCTGATTGGAAAATGGAATTGATTCCGTGTTTACCCGCAACGACAGGAATGTTCAAGGCAAGAAACAAAACGCCATCTGAGCGGCCTGACGTCTTCAACTGGTCAGGGCCCGGTAGATTTCCGACATTCGAGCCGGCAACTTCCTGATCTGGTCGATGAAGATGTAACTGACCTCGCCGTACATATGCGCCATGTACGCATGGGCTTGGCGGTCGATGGTGATGCAGAAGGGATGAATGCCCCTGGCCTTGGCTTCCAGAAGGGCATGGCGGGTATCCTCGATGGCGTAATCGCCCTTGTAGTCGTCATAATCCTCGGGTTTGCCGTCGGACAGCACGATCAGCAGACGGACCTTGGCCTCCACCCGGGCAAAAAGCGAGGTCATGTGCCGGATGGCCAGCGCCATGCGGGTGTATTCCCTCGGACCAATGGCGCTGATCCGCTGGCGGACCGTCTGGCTGTACGGCTCATCCATCCGCTTGACCGGGAAGACTTCGCAGCGCAGCCTCCGCATGCCAGAAAAACCGTAAATGGCATAGCGGTCGTCCAGCATCTCCATGGCTTCGCAGATGAGGACCAGCGCCTCCTTGATCGACTGTCCGACCCAGCCGGATGTGGAGTTGGACATATCCACCAGAAAGACGGCGGCAATGTCGCGGTGATCCCTCGCCAGGCGGATGAAGAGCCGGTCCGAGGGAGGCTGGCCGGCGACACTGTCGGCCAGGGATTCCACCAGCCCGTCGAAATCGATATCAACGCCATCCCGCTGCCGCCGGACAAACCGTTCGCCGGTTTGCAGCAGTTCGAATTGATGGCGCAGGCGGCGGATCTGGCCCCGGTACTGTTTGAGCGTCTGCTCGACAAAGGCGTTCTGTACCGGCTGCACTTCCTTTTCGTTGACCACGCACCACTTTTTCCTGAACCCCTTGCGCCGGTAGTCCCATTCGTCGTAAACCACGTGCTCGGCCATCCCTTCTCCCTTCCTGCCGCCGGCATGCGGACCGCGGGCGGCAGCACAACCCGCTTTGCCTCCAGTGGCGCTGACCGTCTGCTCGATCATTCGGGTCGAACCGTGCTCCTGGGGTGGATTGAGCGCCGGCGCAGCCATCTCGCTGATGTCGATCTGCTGGCTCTGGGACTGCATGAAGGGGGGCAACTGCTCCCAGGCATGTTCCGGCTCCATGATCAGGGCGGCATCATACCCTCGTCCGCCATCGTTGCCGGACTGCGGATCGACATCGATCTTCCCGCGCACCGCGGGAAGGGATGCGGCATATGCCTGCATCATCCGCACTTCCTTGTCTGCCTGTTGCTTCATGCCCAGATTGCGCATTTCCTGGAGTCTGAAGACTCCCTGAAAAATCAACGGATTGGTGCCCGCCAAATGCTCTTCTGGCGATAAAAGCGGCATCAACTCGCGGACAGCCTCCAGACTGGCCGAGTTGTCGATGGATTGCCCCGAATATTGGCGCAGCAGGGCCGTCGCCTGGTCCACCAGGGCGGAGTGATTTTCAGCAGGCCATTGGTCGCGCAGCAATCCCCGTTGCATCCAATCCAGCACATTGAGCGCAGAGGCCCCATCGCCGGACAGCGGCAGGCGTGGCAGCAGCGGTGTTGCCGCCCGCATCAATCCCGGCAATTCCCGGCGCAGAAAAGAGAGCATCCGGCCGGTCTCCAACAGGTGGAACAGCCGGCGGGCACTGTCCGGCGGCTGAAATTCCGAGAAAAAACAATCCAGGGGATGGGCGCTTTTCCGATGCAGCTTGAGAAAGCGGGGGGCGGCGAACATTCCGGCGGCAAGGCTCGCCCATTGGAAAGAAGCCATCAGTTTGTAGAGAAGAAAGTTCTCCTCATGTTCGACGAATACACCGATCTCGCCGGGCAGGAAGATGGCTTGCGAATCGGTGGCGGCCTCGGCCGCGGCGAGCAATGGCAGTTCGCGGCCGGCTAGGCCGTTGACGTAGGGTTGCAGCCGGGACCGGACATCGGTCAGGCGCAGGCAGCCCTGACCGCGCAACTGCCGGGCGAACTGCTGGTCGACATCGGCCATGAACAACTGGGCGCCGGCCAGTCCGCCGGTTTCATAACGGTCGAGCAGGGTGTGCACCCATAAGGAGAGCTCATCCAGCGCCAGATGGCAGAGGGCCGGACCGGCAGCGGAGAGGTACGCAAAGCACAGGGCGTGCGAGACCGGCCAGATAGCGGGAACCTGCGCGAAAATCTCCTCCAGGCAGGCGGAGTCGCTCTCAACCAGCGGGCTGAGCGCGTCCTCCACATCCCATTCGTTGGGCAGGCTGGGGGCGACCAGTTGGTAAAATTTTTCTTTGAGGCCTTCGAGATCCATGGAGATCAAAAAAGCGAGGAAACCATCTCGTCCAAGGCGGCCAACAACTCCCGGTCGTCGGTGAGCGCCTCGCTGATGGCGGCGCGGCAGGCGGTCTTGATCGGAATGGACCGGCCGATCAGTTTGCCGGCCTGAATGAGGAGCCGGGTGGAGGCTCCTTCGGCCAGGCCGGAATCCTTGAGTCCACGGGTCATCCCGGCCAGCTTGACCAGGGACTTGGCCAGTTCCGGCTCCAGATGTCCTTCCCGGCAGACGATTGCAACCTCCTTGTCCGCAGACGGATAGTCAAAGGACAGGACGACAAACCGCTGCCGGGTCGAGGCCTTGAGATCTTTGAGCACGCTCTGGTAGCCGGGGTTGTAGGACACCGCCAGCATGAATTCAGGCGGAGCGGTCAGCAGTTCCCCTCGCTTCTCGATGGGAAGCTGGCGCCGGTCGTCGGCCAGAGGGTGGATCACCACGGTGGTATCTTTGCGCGCCTCGACGATTTCGTCCAAATAGCAGATGGCTCCGGCCCTGACCGCCAAGGTCAGCGGCCCGTCGGTCCAGACCGCCTCCCCGGCGCTGATCAGATAACGGCCCACCAGATCGGAGGTGGAAAGATCGTCATGGCAGGACACCGTGACCAGGGGCCGCTGGAGCCGCCAGGCCAGATATTGCATGAAGCGGGTTTTCCCGCAGCCGGTCGGTCCCTTGAGCAAGAGCGGCGAGCCGTCATGGTATGCCGCCTCGGCGATGGCCAATTCATCGCCGATGGCCAGATAGTATGGTTCTTCCTCGATCCTGAACTCGTCGATGCGCATCTGTCGTCCTGCCATGTCCTGCCCCTTAAAAAGACTTCTCGTCATTTGATGTGAAG
The DNA here is from genome assembly GCA_009780825.1 of Desulfobulbus sp. Lineage (GTDB taxonomy): Bacteria > Desulfobacterota > Desulfobulbia > Desulfobulbales > Desulfobulbaceae > Desulfobulbus. The sequence continues at coordinate 49,137 of WQZH01000001.1, forward strand.
TTAATGCATAGTGTATAGGTTGGGGTGAGTTTGTGAACCCCAACGCCATCACCGTTCCCCAACGGAGGAGTCATCGCTCGCCCCTGCTGCCCAATCCTGCGACAGAAAGCCTTGGCGGATATAATTATGGATCGAGTGTACGGCCATTCTGAAGCCCGCACCACATATCCATGTTTGACCGGGTTGATGTGAACGTAATCCATGTATCGCTACATTCTGGTAGTGTGCTACGATACGCCAACCTGTTATAATCCCCCAAAAGAGTCCCCTACTTTTCAGAGTATTGAAAAACTCCAACACCAGGCATTGACGGCACAATATGCGGAACGGTTTACCGACGAGTTGCTACATATTGTATACTAGAGAGCACTAAAAACCCTTTTTCAACATCCTGCTAGGGAAAATGGCGGAAGTGATGGGAAGCTATAATTTCATTCTTGTCATCTTTGGGGTATTGGTTAGCGGAGCGGCGATTATTCTCGGATTTGTGACTGTTCGTCTGTGCGGTCGTCTGTTCGTTCGGCACCTCTCTGGTGACAAGTCGGCGGACAGCGGCTTGGCGGCACCTTCGCTCCTCAATCAGGATTCCGACTCGGGCAAATCTGGAAGCCCCATGAGCCTGCGCGAGGCGTTGATTATCGCCAGCGCGGCTGCGGTGGCCGCCTTTTTTTTCGCCCTGTGTTTCAGCGGGCGCGATGTATGGCCGCAATTTTCATTCGTTCTGTTCTGCCCTGTGGCTTTTGCTACTTTAGCCGTGTCCCTAAAATGCCTAGGACTTTTAAATAATTGCCGCGCCCTTTTTCTTTCGCTCCCCTTGCTCATCGTGGCATCATTCAACGCGATTTTCACTGACAATTTTTTCACCTACGGGAATGTGTTGGCGGCACTCGGTCTGTTCACCCTATTTCTTCTCATGGCCTTGAGTAAATATCCGCCGGATCCGTTCAGTCGGTTCGGATTGAAGCTGTTTTCTCGGGCGGCATTCGGTAATTGGGGGGCTTGGTTCGGTCTCATTAAAATTTTGGCCATAGGAGGTGCCCAAAAGCCTCATGCTGGTGCATGGCGGAAAATACTGTATGGAGCTTTGCTGGCTCTGCCGATTATCGTCGTTCTGACCACCCTGTTGATGTCGGCCGATATGGTCTTTATCCAACTTGTGCGGGATTTATTGGGTTCACTCATACGCTTTGATTTTAATCGTGACAGCTTCGATCACCTTATGTTTGCCACCTCACTGGCTGTCGCTTGGATTTATTTTTGCGGCTATATCGGCCAAAGCCGCAAACTTGCCTCAATCCCCGCAAGCCGACCAATCCAACGCCCTCATACCGACGCGTTGATCAGCGCCACTTTTCTGATGCTGGTCAATCTATTGTTTTTAGCCTTCTCTCTGGTCCAAATTGCCTATTTGTTCAACGGCGGATTTATGACTTTACCGCCTGGGATAATCTACTCCCAATACGCCCGAGAAGGTTTTTTCCAACTACTTGCAGTGACAGTCATAAATTTTCTTCTGATCATGGCTTTTTTAGGCTGGATGGAAGGCATACGGGAAAACCGGCTGCTGCGTTTTCTGTTATTGTGCCTTTGCCTGTTCACCAGCGTTTTGATCGCTTCTTCCTTCTATCGCATGTCCATGTATACTGAGGCCTATGGCTACACCGCTCTTCGGCTGAAAGTAATCACCTTTTTGAGCCTGGAAGTATTTTGGGTGCTGATAATTGCAGGGCATTTGCTTCAGGCGCGAATCCCTCTCGCCCGGAGTTTTCTGGCCACCAGTTTCATCTTTTACCTTATAGGAAATGTCACCGGCAGCGACTATTTCGCTGCCAGATTGAATGTCAAGCTGCTTGTGGCCGATCGCCTTGATTCTCTTGACACCCGCGCTCGCGCCATGGGTATAGATGGTTTGCATCTGATCAAACCGCTCATGGAAGATGACCGTTATATCTGCCTAGATTACAAAATAAGAAAAAAATCCGCGTTAGTGAAAATGGAAAGCTTCTGGGCGATGCCTCCCCATACTTTGCATAATCAGCCAACGGATTTTGAGGATATTATTGATTTGAATCACTGGCGGCTGATAAGGACACCTTGGCAGAGTTGGTCATATCTTAAAAATAAAAGCCTAAATTCAATTAATGCTGAACCTCAACATTTGCCGGAATGGTGGACTCAGGAGAGCAGTTTGTATTTTAAAAATACATTTATAAATTTAGCTGTAGCCAAGAATGTTGCAAAAGCGTCGCGAGCATATTCGCCAACTTTAGACGAGCTGAAGCGACAGGCGGATCGAGGGAGTGCCGAAGCTCTATTTATGTTAGGGGTGTACTATGCTGACGGACGTGGCGGCGTTCTTAAAGATCTTCATCTAGCGTCGGAATGGTATCAGAAGGCAGCCAGCCAGGGAAATGCCAACGCACAAATTGCCTTAGGCCTGATGCACTATTACGGAAATGCCATAACCAGTGACCGGCAAACTGGATGTGCTCTAGTACACCAAGCAATTGAAAAGGTAGACCAACAAAAGGCCGCCCAACAACTTGTTGACAGCTGGTACATGCAATTGGTGCGTAGCTGGTATAACCTTTACTGTGACTCATAAAATGAGATTGTGCAGAGGGAGCAAATCGCCTCGGCTCGACCAAGAGCCCGAAAAATATCCTGCAATAATAAGAAGAGGGACCGACATTGACAACCTCTGCTTTACCGGGCGATTTCATTTGCTTATTGCGTAATGGCCAGGCCCTGAGTACACTGCGCTAATGGTGTCGATTTTTTCGACCCCACCTCATTCACCTCCCGCGACCCAGCCATTGTCCATGTGCATCGATCTTCATACCCATTCCATCTACTCCGACGGCAGCTGCACTCCGGCGGAGCTGGTCGCCTTGGCGGTTGACAGCGGTCTGCGCGGACTGTCCCTGACCGACCATGATACCGTCGAAGGGGTCGAGGAAATACGCCGCCTGGGCACCGAGGCCGGATTGACCGTCATCTCCGGGGTGGAGGTCAGCACCAAACTGCATGAACGCACGATTCACATCCTCGGCTATGGCGTCGACCCCGCCAATACCGACCTGCAGCGCTGGCTGGTCCCGCTCCAGGAAGGACGGGAGCGGCGCAATGCCATCATCATCCAGAAATTGCAAGGTTTGGGCGTCGATATTACCACCGAAGAAGTCGAGACGATTTCCCGCTGCGGCCAGACCGGGCGGCCGCACATTGCCCGGCTGCTGGTGGCCAAGGGAGTGGTGGACAGCTTTGATGCCGCCTTCCGGCAATATCTCGGCCGCAACCGCCCGGCCTGGGAGGCCCGGTTCAGCTACTCCGCCGCCGAGACTATCGCCATGATCCATCAAACGGGCGGCCTGGCCGTCCTGGCCCATCCAGGGCAGATCGACCCCACGATGTCCAGCCAGCCGGCATTGATTCGCGAGCTGGCCCTCCATGGCCTCGACGGTCTGGAATTGCACTATCCCACCCATACCCGGAGGATGAAGAAGCAACTGAAGGCGCTTGCCGCTGAGCTTGGCCTCCTGATGACCGGGGGCAGCGATTTCCACGGCGCCACCCGGACCACCCATCATCATCTTGCCAGCAAGGCCTTGGGATTCTGCCCCCCCTGCTCCATTCTCGGGCAACTCACCGCTCGCCTCGCCGAACGGCATCATTAACCTATCTTCTGTTGAGTCGCCATGCACACCATTCTCGTTGTCGATGACGAACCCAATTACCAGATTGTCCTGGCCGAGATCCTCAGGGACGAAGGCTACGAGGTTTTCACCGCCGACAGCGGTGGCGCCGGCCTGCCCATTGTTAAAAGCACCGACCTGGACCTGGTGGTCTCGGACATGAAGATGCCCGGCATGGATGGCATCGAATTCCTGTCAAAAATCAAAGAATACAACCGCGAGCTGCCCGTCATTCTCATCACCGCCTACGCCGAGGTGGAAAAGGCGGTCGAGGCCATGCGGCTGGGCGCGTTCACCTATCTGGCCAAACCGTTTTCCAACCAGCAACTTCTGGCCAGCGTCACCAAAGCTGCCGAACATTACGGCCTGATCCGCGAGATCAAGCGGCTGCGGGACGAGGCCACTCCGCGCTCCGGATTTGGCGGCATGGTCGGCAAGAGCCCGCCGATGCGGATGGTCTACCAACTGATCGAGAAGGTGGCGCCCGCCCCCTCTTCGGTGTTGATTACCGGGGAATCCGGCACCGGCAAAGAACTGGTCGCCCGGGCCATTCACAACTTGAGCCCGCGCAAGGACGTCCCCTTCATCTCGGTCAACTGCGCAGCCTTATCCGAACATCTCCTGGAAAGCGAACTCTTCGGCCATGAAAAGGGAGCCTTCACTGACGCCATCGCCATGCGCAAGGGCCGATTCGAACTGGCCGACGGCGGCACCCTTTTTCTCGACGAAATCGGCGATATGACGCCCCAGCTTCAGGCCAAGCTGCTGCGCGTGCTCCAGGAAAAAAACTTCGAGCGGGTCGGGGGTTCGGTCACCCAGCAGGTTGACGTCCGCATTCTGGCCGCCACCAACAAGGAACTCAAGGATGAGGTCGAAAAGGGTCAGTTCCGGGAGGACCTCTACTACCGGCTCAATGTCATCCATATCCATCTGGCGCCTCTCCGGGAACGAGTGGACGACATCCCGGCCCTGGTCACCCATTTCATCGAGAAAAACAGCCGTAGCCTAGGGAAATCTCTCGATATTTCACCGGAATCCCTGCGCCTTCTCGTCAGTCTTCCTTGGGAAGGCAACGTGCGGGAACTGGAAAACACCATCGAACGGGCAGCCATTCTCTGCAACGGCGACCGGATCGAGCCCGAGGATGTGCACCCGGACTCCATGGAACTGACCAGCGCCCACGAATGGAGCGCGAGCCTGGATATCAGCCAGTTCATTCCGGCGCATCTCAGTCTGGCCGAGGTGTTGAGCGGCATCGAGGAGAAGCTGGTGCGCAAGGCCCTTGACGACAACTTTTATGTGCAGGCCAGGGCTGCCGAGCAGTTGGGGATCACCAAGAGCCTGTTGCAGTACAAGATGAAGAAATACAACGTGCAGCGGCGCAAACGGTGAGCAAGGGCCGTCTGCCGATGATGGCCGCCCCTGGTGGGGGAGGGGCGCCGGTCAGCAATACTTGCGGACCTTTTCCGGGAGCGGCACGTCAACGCTCGCTCCGCCCCAGTTGAGCTTGTTGCGCAGGATGTTGAAGTAGCTCTTCCACGGCGAGCTGACGATCAAAAGCGGTTTGGCGGCCTTTTTCACCAAAAGGTAGTCGTTCTCGGTGATGGTCCATTGCAGCTCGCCGTCGACAATCACCTTGACCTCGCCAGCCGGGGCCAGCAACTGGGTGGTGACTTTCTGCCGGGAACCGAGCAGCACCGGCCGCGATTCGAGCATGAAGGGGCAAATCGGGGTCAGGACGATGGCCTCCAGTTCGGCATGGACCACCGGTCCGCCGGCCGAAAGGTTGTAGGCCGTCGACCCGGTGGGCGTCGCCATGATCAGCCCGTCGGCCCGATAGGTGGTGACATATTCCCTGCCCGCCCAGCACCGCAGCCGGATCATGGCCTCGGTGCTTTTTTTGACGATGACCACCTCGTTCAAGGCAAGCATCGAAGCGCTCTTCTTGCCGGTCATCCCATGCACATAGGCGGCGGACAGCATGATCCGCCTTTCCATGCGGACCGCATCCCCGCCCAGCAAGGTCTCCAGGGCCTGATAGCGCTCATCGGCGGCCACCTCGGTGAGAAAGCCGAGATGGCCCAAATGGATGCCCATCACGGGCAGTTGGTAGCGGCTGGCCTTTTCCGCCACATGGAGCATCGTGCCGTCGCCGCCGAGCACGACCAAAAGATCCATGCCCGGTTCGATGGCGTTCAGTTCCGCCCTGATCCCACGCCGGGTGAACCAGGCGATCATTTCCTGGCCGATCTGCTCCACCTCGGGGCTGTTCGGGCGGGTGATGACCCCCACGCACCTGATCTTCATTCGCCCAATGCCTTGGACCGTTCGGTTGCCGCTACGACCGCATCCATGAGCATTCCCCGCAGCGCCCCGTTCTCCAGCACCTGCAGGCCGGCGATGGTGGTGCCGCCGGGCGAGGTGACCTTGCCCTTGAGGATCGCCGGATGTTCGCCGCTTTCCTGGGCGAGCCGGGCCGAGCCCAGCACCGTCTGCACGGTCAGTTGCCAGGCGATGGGCCGGGGCAGGCCGGCCAGCACCCCGGCATCGATCATGGCCTCCATGAAGGTGAACACATAGCCGGGACCACTGCCGCTCAGGCCGGTCACCGCGTCCAACAGATGCTCCGGCACCTCGACACAGGTTCCCACCGCGGCAAAGAGCGCCGTGGCGATCTCCCGATCGCTGGCCGTTGCCTGCGGATTGGGGCTGAAGGCGGTGGCGCCGGCCTGGACCAGGGCCGGGGTATTGGGCATCACCCGGATCAGCCGGGCCGGGACAGCGAACGAGTCGGCCAGGGCGCGCAACGTCACCCCGGCCATGATCGACAAAACCAGGTGCCGCTCGCTGACCAAAGGACGGTAGTTCGCCAGCACCGGGGCCGCCAACTGCGGCTTGACGGCCAAGACCAGAATTTCGCTGTTTCGGCACAGGATGTCCGGATCTTGGGTGCAAACAACGCCGTATCGCCTGGTAAGCAGCTCACACCGGTCCGTTACCGGTTCAGCAATGGTGATCTGTTTCGGCGCAGCCAGACCAGATGCCAGGATGCCGCGAACCATGGCCTCGGCCATCTGGCCGCCGCCGACGAAACCAATGGTGGAAAGTGTCGCGCCCATACTCGTTTTGTTAACCGTCCGGTTGATGCACAGAGGGAATGGAACAGAATCAAAAACGACCCCATTATACGCGGCTTCGAGGCGGGCTACAACCGCTTGTCCGCCACAAAAACCCTTTACGGCAAAAAAAAAACCGCCGGCTGAGGCCGGCGGTTCGCTGTAGCGGTCGAACGTTTTTTCAGGATACCCGCTGTTGACTCAGCAGGCAGCACAAACCGGCCCGGAGGGCATCGCCTCTCCCGCCGGGGCAGCGAAGGGGGGAAGCCGGCGGCCCGCACCCCGGATGGCTTGGCCCTTCTGGCGGGACCAGGATGCGCTTTGTTCCCTGGAGGTCACGTATTCCCAGGAATGGGGACTGTCGATGATGGTCTGCATGAAAGCGCGATGCAGTTCATGGCCGGAGCGGTCGGCAATCACGTGACCGAGCACCGGAGACCCGAGCAAGGCGAGGTCGCCGATGACATCGAGCACTTTGTGGCGGATAAATTCATCGTCGAAGCGCAGGCCGTCCTCGTTGAGAATGGAGCGCCGGTTCCAATGAATGGCGATCACGTTGTCCAAGGTGCCGCCCAGGGCCAGTCCATTCTGCCAGAGCTGCTCCACCTGTTCGACAAACCCGAAGGTGCGGGCCCGGGCAATCTCCTTGCCGAACCGTTCCGGCATCACTTCCACCGAATACTGCTGCTCACTGATCAAGGCGTCGTCGAACTGAATCCGGGCGGAAACCTTGTAACCGTCATAAGGATCGATCCGCATCGATTTATCGCCATCGGCGTAGCAGATGGGCCGGGTGATCCGCAGAATCTTGCGCAGGGCGTGCTGCCGACGCAGTCCGGCGGTTTTCAGCAACCGGACGAATGGCCCGGCGCTGCCGTCCATGATCGGCACCTCATGGGAATCAAGGTCGATCACCGCATTGTCGACGCCGTAGCCCCGCAATGCCGCCAAAAGATGCTCGGTGGTGGAAACGGTATGCAACCCCTCGCCAATGGTGGTCGCCAAGGTGGTATCGACCACTCGCTCCACCCGTGCGGGGATGACGGGCCGGTCATCGACATCGGAACGAAGGAACAGGATACCAGTGTTCGCCGGGGCCGGGTTGATGGTCAGATTGACGGTCCGGCCTGTATGCAGGCCAACGCCGCAACAACTGACCGGACGCTGGGTGGTATATTGGTACGGCTCTATTTGATATGCCATGGGTGCGTACAGGGGATGAGAATGAACGGAAAAATAAAATTTATCAAATATATGCAATTATCGAACCAACCGTCCCAAGAGCGCGCCCACACAACAAGTCATATTATTTCATCAATAAAATCAATTTATTATCAAGAGAACAACTCCGGGGCCACCAGTGACCCCCGATCGCTCCTTGTGGCAAAAAAAACACAGTCTGCCCTGCCGGCCTAAGGTGTGGGCAATTAAACACAACAAACGTTCCGGCCATCAATGCGGAGCATGCCATGACCGGAGCGCTTCGAGGATACAACGGGAAAAATCCGCATCGGTTTCCACCTGCATCCTCAATCCGTGCAGAGGAAGCGGCAGATGGGTCGCGCAGCCGGCCAACTTGACCAGATCCTTTTCCGTGGTCAGCAGCCATTCCGCCCCTGATCTCCGGGCCTCGGCCAGCAGCCGGTTGAGCAGTGGCTCATGGTAGCGCTGATGATCGGCCAGGGAAAGAAATCCGGCCAGGGAAAAGCCCTGGCTGATCAGGGTGCGCTGAAACAGCTCAGGATGCGCGATGCCGCAGAAGCCGAAGCAGGGGCGTTGATGAAGCGGCTTAGTCTGCGCGGGAACGATCATGCCGGATGGGACGAGCGCCACCAGGCATTCCATCCGCAGGCCAGCGAATGCAACCGGGATGCCCGGAAACTTCGACCGGAGCAGATCGGCAAACCGCTCGGCCCGCTCACGGTTGGCCTCGTGTACCCCGGTCATGACGAAGCCGGTGGCCCGCCGCAAGGCCGCCACCGGCTCCCGCAGGTCGCCGCCGGGAAAGACCCGGGAGTTGCCGGCCAGGCGATCGGTGTTGAACAGTACCAGATTGATGTCGCGAATGATCTGCAAATGCTGAAAACCATCGTCGAGCAAGAGCACGTCGGCACCCATCTCCTGGGCATGCCGGGCAGGCAGTCTGCGGACGATGCCGGTCAGCACCGGCACGCCGGGCAGTGTTTCGGCGAGCAGCCGCGGTTCGTCGCCGGCGGCCTGGGCATCGAGCAGCAAGGAGACGCCGTCGGACACCAGATTCACCTTGCCGCCCGCCGTGCCGCCATACCCGCGGCTGATCACGGCGGGCCGGAAGCCATGCTCCTGGAGCAGGCGGGCCAGGTATTGCACCATTGGGGTTTTGCCGCCTCCGCCCAGGGTCAGATTGCCGATACTGATCACCGGTATCTCCAAGCGATAGGAACGCAACACCCCCCGGCGGTACAACAATACCCGCAGATGCATGGCAAGGCTGTACAGGGGGGAAAACGGACGGCCGAGGGCGAAATAGAACGAGTTTGTTTGCATGGTGGTTCCACCGGACCAAAAGCGGGATCAAGGCGCACTACCTTGCCGATCCGGTCATTTTTAGTGCAAAAAAAAGAGAATACGGTATGAAAAAAGCACAGTAGAGCATTGCCGCCGCTTTTGCAATTCAATCCCAAGATGAGGCTGCCACCGTGTCGCATGCACATTTTTTTCTCATCGGACTCGCAACGCTGATCTTATCGGTTGGCGCCACGGGCACCGCTCCGGCTTCCGAAACCATCAAGATCGGGGTCGCCGGCGCCCACAGCGGCGATCTGGCGCCCTACGGTCTGCCGTCCCTCAAAGCCGTCCAACTGGTGGTCAAGGAGATCAACGACCAAGGCGGCATCCACGGCCTGCCGGTGGAATTGCTGGTCGAGGATGACGGATGCAAACCTGAACTCGCCACCAACAGCGCCACCAAGTTGGTCTCCAGCGGAGTCAGGGCGGTAATCGGCCACATCTGTTCCGGGGCCACCAAAGCAGCCTTGCCGATCTATCATGCCGCCAAGGTCCTGGTCATCTCTCCGTCGGCAACCGCCCCCTCTCTGAATCAGGATGGCGAATATCCGTTTTTTTTCCGAACCATCGCCACCGATGACATCCAGGCCAAAACCCAGGTCGACTTTGCCCTGCAAACCCTCAAAGCCGGCAAAATCGCGGTGCTTCACGACAAGGGCGATTATGGCAAGGGGCTGGCCGAACATGCCCAATCCCTGATTGAGCAATCCGGCAAGGCGCAGATGGTCCTGTTTGAGGGCATCACTCCGGGCGCGGTCGATTACTCGGCCGTGGTCCAGAAGATCAAACGTTCGGAAGCCGAAGCGCTCCTGTTCGGCGGATACCACCCCGAGGCATCGAAACTTGTCAGCCAGATGCGGCAAAAACGGATCACCATCCCCTTGGTCTCGGATGACGGCATCAAAAACGATACCTTCATCAAACTTGCCGGCAAGGATGCCGAGGGCGTGTACGCCACCGGACCGGCCGATGTTGCCAGCAATCCCGCCACCAAGCTCTACCGGGAAAAATACAAACAAATCGAGGGGACCGATCCGGGCGCCTTTTTCAACAATGCCGTTGCCGCTGCCCTGGCTCTGACCAACGCCCTCGCCAAAGCGATGTCCGCCGATGCGGAAGCGGTGGCCCATGTCCTGCGCACCGAAAAGGTTGCCACGCCCTTCGGCCCGATCACATTCGACGCCAAGGGTGACCCGGTCGGCATCGGTTTTTCCCTCTACCAGGTCAACAACGGGCAGTTTGTGCAGATCCGATGAATGCTGCCCGTCGTACCCAGGTGGTGACCGTATTCCCGCGCCACCCGTCCCGGCGCCGCCGCTCGGCATGACTCTTTTGGGGATGTATCCGTGGAGTATTTCTTCGAGTTACTGTTCAGCGGCCTGACCCGGGGATCGATCTACGCCCTGATCGCCCTGGGGTACACCATGGTCTACGGCATCATCGGCTTGATCAACTTCGCCCACGGCGAAATGTTTATGATCGGGGCCTTCACCGCCCTGATCGCCTCCTCGGTCCTGTCGATCTACCATCTGCCTCTGCCTGCCATTCTGGTCCTGGCCGGCCTGGCAGCCGCCGTCTGGGCAGGAGCCTACGGTTTTACCGTGGAGCGGCTCGCCTACCGGCCCCTTCGCGGCGCTCCCCGGCTCGCGCCCCTGATTTCCGCCATCGGCATGTCCATCTTTCTGCAGAATTATGTTCTGCTGGCGCAGACTGCAGATTTCGTGCCCTTCCCCTCGCTCATTCCGGAATTCGCCTTTCTCGAACCCTACAGCGCCATCATCAATTCCTCCAGCCTGACCATCCTGGCGGTTTCAACCCTGGTCATGACGGCTCTCACCCTGCTGATCCTCTATACCCGGACCGGCAAGGCCATGCGCGCCACGGCCCAGGACCAGAAAATGGCGCTTCTCGTCGGCATCAATGTCGACCGGATCATTTCCTTCACCTTTGTCACCGGTTCGGCCCTGGCGGCCATCGGCGGTCTGCTGATCGCCTCCCATATCGGCCAGATCAACTTTGCCATAGGCTTCATCGCCGGCATCAAGGCCTTCACCGCCGCGGTCCTGGGCGGCATCGGCTCCATTCCCGGCGCGGTTCTGGGCAGCTTTATCCTCGGCCTGACAGAAGCCTTTGCCACCGGCTATATTTCCAGCGATTACGAGGACCTATTCGCCTTTGCCCTGCTGGTGCTGATTCTCATCTTCCGGCCAGCCGGCCTGCTCGGCAAGGCAACGGCGGAAAAAGTGTGAGCACAACACCATGAAAAGCCCGCCCATGCTCACCAACAAAGATGTCCGCCATGCCGTGCTCACCGGGTTCTGGTTCATGTTTCTCACCTTTCCCCTGCTGGTGATCAAGGTCAATCCGACCGAACAGACCGTGACCTGGCGATGGGCCAACATGCTGTGGGTCGGCGGCGTCAGCGCGGTGATCGCCCTCGCCTGCCGCCTGGTGGCGACCCGCAGGGCTGGCAGGGCAGAACTGCTTCGTCAGATGCCGGCGCAAACCACCCATGAACTGCATCCGTTTGCGCTTCCTTCTCGGGATCGCCTGATCCCGTTGTTCGGCGTCATCGCCCTCTTTTTCATTGTTTTTCCGTTTGTATTCTCCGCCTACCAGGTCAACATCATGACCACGGCCCTGATGTACGTAATCCTGGGATTGGGCCTGAACATCGTGGTCGGATTCGCGGGATTGCTCAACCTCGGCTATGTGGCCTTTTACGCGGTGGGCGCCTACACCTACGGCCTGCTGCATTTCCATTTCGGTCTGGGCTTCTGGGCGGCGCTGCCCATCGGCGGCCTGCTGGGGGCACTGTTCGGCGTCATGCTCGGTTTTCCGGTCCTGCGGCTCCGGGGCGATTACCTAGCCATCGTCACCCTGGGGTTCGGGGAAATCATCCGTCTGATTCTGGAAAATTGGCGGGAATTCTCCCAGGGACCGAGCGGCATCGCCAATATCGCCCGGCCGGGACTGTTCGGCATTGACATGTCCCTGGAGCATTCCCTGGTCTATCAATACTATCTCACCATTGCCATAGCGCTCTTGACCATCTTTGTGGTCAACCGTCTGCGGGACTCACGGATCGGCAGGGCCTGGTTCGCTCTGCGCGAGGATGACATCGCCTGCCAGGCCATGGGCATCGACACGACCGCCGCCAAACTGACCGCCTTTGCCCTGGGGGCGGCATGGGCCGGGATGGCCGGCGTGCTGTTCGCCGCCAAAACCACCTTCATCAACCCGGCAAGCTTCACCTTCATGGAATCGGCGATCATTCTCTGCATCGTGGTATTGGGCGGCATGGGGTCGATCATCGGGGTCGTGGCCGCTGCCCTGATCCTCATGCTCCTGCCCGAGTATCTGCGGGCCGTGGCCGAATACCGCATGCTTGCCTTTGGCGCCATCCTGGTGGTCATGATGATCGTCCGGCCGCGCGGGCTCACGTCGCAGACGCGCCGAATCTACCACCTTCCCCATTAACTTGCGGCATATTGGCACGGCCATGCACCCATTGCTCACCGTCAGCGGCCTGACCATGGATTTCGGCGGCATCCGCGCCCTGGACCAGGTGGATCTGCGCATCCTGCCGGAAAAAATCGTGGCATTGATCGGCCCGAACGGGGCCGGCAAGACGACCTTGTTCAACTGCCTGACCGGCATGTACCGGCCCACCGGCGGCCACATGGCGCTGACGCCGCCCGGGCTGCCGGAACGGCGCCTGCACGGCCTGCCTCCCTATCGGATTACGGCGGCCGGGCTGGCCCGCACCTTTCAAAATATCCGTCTTTTCCCCAACATGACCGTGCTGGAGAACGTGATGGTCGGCCGTCATTGCCGCACGACAGCCAAGGTGTTCGGGGCGATTTTCCGGCCGGCGGCGACGGTGCGAGAAGAACAGGAAACCGTTGACAGGTGTCTCGCCCTGCTCGAACGGATCGGGTTGGTTGATCAGGCGAACGAATATGCCCAAAACCTGCCGTACGGCGCCCAGCGCCGGCTGGAGATTGCCCGGGCCCTGGCTACAAGCCCGAAACTGCTGCTGCTCGACGAACCGGCGGCAGGGATGAATCCCCAAGAAACCGTGGAACTGGAAAATCTGATTCTCTCCATCAGGGAGGACGGTCTATCCATCCTGCTGATCGAGCATGACATGAAGCTGGTGATGCGCCTGTCCGACCATATTTTTGTCATGGATTATGGCCGGATGATCGCCGAAGGGACGCCCGACGAAGTTCGGCGCCACCCAGCGGTCATCAGGGCCTATCTGGGCGAGGTGGAAGCCGATGCTTGAACTGCGTGCCATTGATGCCGCCTACGGCAACATCCAGGTGCTCCACCAGGTCAGCCTCCGGGTGGAGCATGGAGAAATCGTGGCCTTGATCGGCGCCAACGGGGCCGGCAAGACGACAACCCTGATGGCGATCAGCGGCTTGGTACCGCCCCGCCGGGGCGCGATCCTGTTCGAGGGCCGCCCCGTCAACGGCTTGCCGCCGGATGCGCTGGTCCGGCTCGGCATCTGCCAGGTGCCCGAAGGCCGTCATGTCTTTCCCGGGCTGAGCGTGGCGGAAAACCTCGACATGGGAGCCTTTCTCCGCCGGGACCGCCGCCAGGTGGCCACGGACAAAGAGCAGGTGTACAATCTCTTTCCGGCCTTGCGGCAACGGCGCCATCAGCCCGGAGGAACCTTGTCCGGCGGCGAGCAGCAGATGCTGGCCATCTCGCGGGCGCTGATGGCCAGGCCCCGGTTGCTGCTCCTTGACGAGCCTTCCATGGGTCTGGCCCCGCTGATGACCAAACATCTTTTTGCCACCATCGTCGCCATCAACCGGGAACAGCAAACCACCATTCTTTTGGTGGAGCAAAACGCCAACGTCGCCCTGCAGGTAGCGGATCGGGGCTATGTCCTTGAAAACGGACATATCGTCATGCAGGACACCGCTGAGGCGCTCCGTCGCGCCCCTGCCGTCCAGAGCGCCTATCTCGGCATCTGATTGCCGGCTTCATCCTCGGCCCGCCGGTCAAAAGGCAACGGGAGAATATGAAAAATTGTGCGCACCGGCGCGACAGGTGTTGCATATCTGGGACGTTCTCATGTTCAGCGATACGCGGCCACGGCGGATGCCGGCCTGATCGGCGCGGCCGATCCCGATCCGGTCATTTTGAGTGCAAAAAAAAGAGAATACAGTATGAACAAGACACGATAGAGCTGACCGCCGTTTGGGCAATGCAATCCAAGGATGAGCTACCATCGTGCATGCACATCTTGTTCAGCGGAGAGCAGCGCTGGCCTTCGCACTTGGCGTACGCCGCGGCACCATCCCAAAACTGGTTGCCCGGATGTGCACCGGCGCATCGTTGCGTTTAACCTTCAAAAAACTCTTTCAAGGCAACACCATGTATAAACGTCTTCTCTTCCCGTTCGTTGCGGCGATGGCGCTTATCTGCGCAATGACGCCGTCCGTCCACGCCAATCCGAATCCGGCCGCGGCAAAAAGCCCGCCCCTCAAAGTGACTTCCCGCTGCGACGTGGCTGCCCTCGCCCCGGATGTCGCTGTGACCGTCACCGTGCTGGTCGCTATTGATACGCCTGCAATCCAAACCGCTGATAAACGCCCGCCCGTGGCCGTGAGCCTGGTTATCGACCGATCCGGTTCAATGGAGGATGCCAAAAAGCTCGATTACGCCAAGAAGGCCGGTAAAACTCTGATAAAAAGCCTTGGACCGGATGATCAGTTTGCCCTCACCATCTACAATGACCGCGTGCAGGCGCTGTATCCCATGGCCAAAGTGACGGATAAGGAAAAACTGTTCAGACTGATCGACTCCATCACGGCTGACGCCACCACCTTTTTGTCCGGAGGGCTGGAGGAGGGCATCAACCAGCTTAAAGGCATGGGCAAGGAAGGCCCTTGCCGGGTCATCCTGCTTTCCGACGGACTGGCCAATCGCGGCGTCACCCAAGCCGAGCAGGTGGCCGCCATCGGCGCGAACGCCAAAAACAAGGGCATCACCGTCACCACCGTCGGCCTCGGGCTTGATTTCAACGAAGACCTCATGCAGCTTCTGGCGCAACGTTCCGGCGGGCAGTATTATTATGTCAAGGATTCCGAGGACCTGCCCGCCATGTTCACGCAGGAACTCAATCTCACCGCCGCCCTGTTCACCCGCAACCTGAAAGCCGTGTTCATTCCCCACGGCAAGGTCAGCGACGTCAAGGTCTACGGCTACAGCAACGCCGTCAAGGACCAGGCTACGGACATCGAGATGAGCGATCTTTCTTCCGGAGAGCAGCGCCAAATCCTGCTCAGCATGCAAGTGAAGCCGGAAGCGGCCGCCGGTGAGCAAAAATTGGGCGCCTTGCGCTTAAGCTATGTCGATCCGGCAGAGGGTGACACGAGAACCGTTGATCTTCCCGTGGAACTCAAAATCATTGCCGATGAAAACGCCCGCAAGGAAGAGACCGCCAAACAGCGGGACGCCATCCAGCAGGTCCGTGACGAAGCCATCCTGCTTGAGGCCGAACAGGCTCATGTGACCGCCATCAACGAACTGGAGAAAGGCAACGTGACGGCAGCCAGGAAGATCCTGTTGGAACAGAAGAGCGTTCTGGCCCAGGCCGCTCCGTCCAACAAAACCGTGGCTAGCAAGATGGAAGCCATAGACCAGGACGAGCAAAACCTTGAACAGGCCGGTCGTGATCGGTCCATGCTCCAAAAAATGAGCAAGGCCAGCAAGTCCTCTGCCTATCAGAGTGCCCAGGGCAAATCACAGGGCCTGATGCTCCAGAAGGGCGACAAGGGCTTTATGGTCGAAAAGCTGCAAAACGCGCTCAAGGAGAAAGGTTTTTATGCCAAGGACGTGGACGGCGTCTACAGCCAGAACGTTGAGGATGCGGTCAAGGCGTTTCAGCGGGCCAAATCCATCAATGCGGACGGCATCGCCGGACCGGCCACGCAAGATGCTTTGGGGATCAGGTAGTCGTTTTGCATAAACCGCATTGCCGATGCGCAGGGCAACAGCCGCCGCCAATCCAGGAGCGCTGTGCCTCTCTCGGAGCTGATTGCCGAATCGGAGCGCACCAACCACAAGAAACCAGGCGAACATGAAAAAGATTGTGAAAGCAGGCGTAATAGGTGTTGGATATCTAGGGCGTTTTCATGCCCAGAAATATGCGGCCATGGCGGATGTCGAACTGATCGGCGTAGCCGATTCCGATCCGGCGCGGGCCCGGCAGGTGGCTGATGAATGCGCCACCCAGCCTTTCAGCGACTACCATGCCCTGCTCGATCAGGTCGATGCGGTGTCGGTCGTGGTGCCGACCAGCCTGCACCACGAGGTGGCCAAAGCCTGCCTGCGGCAGCGGGTCGATGTCCTGGTGGAAAAACCCATTACCACCACTTTGGGAGAAGCCGACGATCTGATCCGGCTGGCCCATGAACAGCAATGCATTCTCCAGGTGGGGCATCTGGAACGGTTCAATCCGGCGGTGCTCGCCATGCGGCCCCTGCTCACCCATCCCCTGTTCATTGAGGCGCACCGGCTCAACGTGTTCAAGGAACGGGGCACGGATGTGGATGTGGTGCTCGATTTGATGATCCACGACATCGACATCGTGCTCTCCATCGTCAATTCGCCGATCGTCTCGATCCTCACCGCCGGCGCTCCGGTCATCACGCGCGTGACCGATATCGCCAATGCCCGCCTGATCTTTGCCAACGGCTGCACGGCCAACATCACAGTGAGCCGCGTTGCCATGGAACCCTTACGCCGCATGCGCATCTTTCAACCCGGCCAATACCTGTCGGTTGATTTCGGCCGCAAGGAAATCATGACGGCGCGGAGGCAACCCGGTAAAGACGGCGGCACCCCGGTGCCGGAAATCGACAAGTCGGCCTTCCCGGAACACGACGCCCTTGAGATGGAACTCAGCGATTTTGTTCACCATGTCCAAGAGCGCAGCCAACCGGACGTCAGCGGGGAAGAAGGACGGCGCGCCCTGGATGTGGCCCTGCAGGTGATTGCCCAGATCCATGACAACCGCGATCGGATCGCGCAGATTCTCCAAGACGAGGGCCGCGCCGATCTGCTGTCCTGGCTGCCGGCCAACTGACGACCAATGATCGCCTCCGGACAGAGCGACCAACATCCAGAAGTCATGATCGTGGCCGGCGAGGCTTCGGGCGATCTGCACGGCGCCCATCTGGTCCGGGCCATGCTGGCCCTGGACCCGCGTCTGCGCTTCTGCGGCATGGGCGGCCTGGAATTGCGCTCTGTCGGGGTGGAACTGCTGGCTGATGCCGCCAAGCTGGCCGTGGTGGGAGCGGTGGAGGTGCTCAGCCATCTGGGCGATATCCTCCGGGCCCGCCGCGCCCTGATCGAACGCATGCGGGCCCGCCGACCTGACCTGCTGATCCTGATCGACTACCCGGACTTCAATCTCCTGTTGGCCAAAAAAGCCAAACAGCTCGGCATCCCGGTCTTTTATTACATCAGCCCCCAGATCTGGGCCTGGCGCACCGGCCGGATCCACTCCATCAAACGCCTGGTCGACCGGATGGCGGTGATCCTTCCCTTCGAGCCCGCCTTTTACGCCCGTCACGGCATGCAGGTCGATTTTGTCGGTCATCCGCTGCTCGATTCGGTCAAGCCGGGATTGTCCGCCGATACGTTCAAGAGCAAGCTCGGCATCGAACCGGGCCAAACCTTGGTGGGACTCCTGCCCGGCAGCCGGCGCAAAGAGATCGCGGTTCTGTTGCCAATTTTCCTGGCCGCGGCCGGCCGCATCGCCCAGAACATGGGCCAGGTCGTCTTTCTCCTGCCCCAGGCGCCCACGATCAGCCGCGCCCTGCTCGACGAACACGGCCTGGCCGCCTGGCAGGAGCGCCTCGATATCAAGGTGATAACCGAAGACCGGTACGCGGCGATGGCGGCCTGCAACGCGGCGGTGACGGCATCAGGCACGGCGGTGCTGGAACTGGGCATTCTGGGAGTGCCGACCGTGGCCGCCTACCGCATGAGCCCCCGTACCTACTGGCTGGGGCGGCTGCTGATCCAGAGGCTGCGTTTTTTTTCCCTTATCAACCTGATCGCCGAACGCGAAGTCATCCCCGAACTCCTGCAGGATGGAGCCAGTCCCGATCAGATAGGACGGGAAACGCTGAGCATTCTGCAAGACGGCACCAGGCGGCAAGCCCTACTGGAAGGCCTGGCAGAGGTACGCCGCCGTCTGGGCAGTCCGGGCGCCTCGGAGCGGACCGCTGCCGCCGCCCTGGACCTGCTCGCAACCCGAGGAGCCAATGGATGATCTGGAACCGGTGACCCTGCCCATTGACGGCATCCTGGATCTGCACGCCTTTCACCCGGCGGACATCCGCACCCTCGTTCCGGACTACCTGGAAGAATGCCGTAAACACGGCATCCTGCGGGTGCGCATCATTCATGGCAAGGGGACCGGCACCCTGCGGCGGACAGTACATGCCGTGCTCGGCCGGTTGGACATGGTGGCCGGATTTCGTCTGGCTGACGAAACCGGCGGTTCTTGGGGGCTACGCTGGTGGTTCTTCGGCAGGAGGAGCCATCGGCTCGACCAATCCATGCTCGGCGGCCAGACTGCGCACCTGGAGCATGAAGGTGGAGGGCAGCGGCAGCTCACGGTCTTCCTGGAGGATGCCAAGGGCTCTGGCCATAAGTAAGGAGGGCATGGAATGGATGCCCTCCTGATTGTCGCAGATAGCCTTCATGCGCAGGGTATCGGTGAGCAACGGCACCAGCGGGGCACAGGTGACGGCGAGATCACGCAGTTCCCGTTCCACCAGTTCCCGGTTGGCCGCGCCAAAAGCCGCCACCGCCGCATCCGCCGGCAGGGTGCCGAACAGGTTGTTGATCACCGCTCCGGCCAACTGCGTATGCTCGGGTTCTGTCCGATCGATATACCGGTCATGGATGCTCTGCCGCAGGTTCCTGAACAGCAGCATCTGCACGGTGACGATCGCCTCCCGCATCACCGGGATGAGCTTGTTGTCAACCAGGGGTTTGTCCATGGCCGCCGCGGAGCCGCTCATAGCACAGCCCTGACGGCCGGATCGGCGGCAAACTGCTGATACAAACGCAACCGTTCCGCTTCGTCGGCAACCGTGGTTTCCACGGTGACGCTCAGATAGCGGCCGCCGGAACTGACGTTGCCGTCGGCAATCTCGCAGGCCGAGATGTCCACCACCGTGCCGACTGCCGCGACCATGGCGGCCCGTTCCTCCCCGATCAGACGAAACTGCCATCGGCAGGGATAGTGAATTTCCGGCTTGCAGCCGCTGTTGCTGGTGTTCATGTTTCTGCTCCTTGCACGGCCTTATACTGCAGTCTGCCATCCCTGCCAATGAAAAGGGTGTTTCTTTCACGCTGCAATGGTATGTTTTGTTGGCGTCTCCTCTCTCTCGTTCATCCTCGGAGCAGTGCCATGAGTTCTCCTTTTCTGGTTGTCAGCCATCATCTGAACTTTGATAGCTTTTTCTCGGAATTTTCGAACTCGTTCGAGGCGACCGTGGTCAGGAGCGGTGCGGATGGGCTCGCCACCCTGGCCTTGCTCACCTCCTGGAAGGGTGTGCTCGTGGCCGCTCAATTGCCCGACATGGACGGCCTGGACCTGATTGAGCAGGCAGACTCGATTTCCAGCGCCGTTCCCCTGCTCCTGGTCCCGGACGCCCGGCTGGCCGAACTGCTGCCGCTGGCCAACAACCGCTCTGTTTTCCGGGTGATCCCGGAAAGTACACCTGCGAACATCCTGGCCACCATCCTGCTCGATACCGTGCGTCAATTCGACCTCCTCCAGCAGGAACACCGCCTGCTGGCGCGGATCGAACAGATGACGTCCACTGACCCGCTCACCGGCTGCTGCTCCAGGCAGCACATCCCCCCTCTCCTGCACCGGGAGCTGCGCCGTTCCCTCCGCTACCGCCATCCCCTCTCGATCATCCTCTGCGATCTTGACGGGCTGACAAAGATCAACGAGACCTTCGGCCACTCGGCCGGCGACGCTATCCTCTCCGGCTTCGCCCTGGCAGCCAGTCAGGCGACCCGGCAGGATATCGATACTGTCGCCCGCTGGGGCGGTGACGAATTTCTCGTTATCCTGCCTGAGACCCCAATCAGCGGTGCGGGTATTGTCGCCACCCGGCTCAGGGAGCGGTGCAT
This sequence comes from Desulfobulbus sp., assembly GCA_009780825.1. GTDB lineage: Bacteria > Desulfobacterota > Desulfobulbia > Desulfobulbales > Desulfobulbaceae > Desulfobulbus. The sequence goes on from WQZH01000001.1 coordinate 69,682, forward strand.
CCAACTCGGCCATGCCGCCGATGGCAATGTCATCGCGTGCAGCGCCAGTTTCGGGGTGACCGGATTCATCCCGGAAAATGCGGACCGCCACACCACCGCCGAAAATCTGCTGCAGCTCGCCGAACATTGTCTGCTCCAGGCCAAGGCCGCCGGCGGCAATCAGATTCTCTACTGTCCGTAAACGCCTCCGCCTCGCGGGGCCGCACTCGCCATGCCCCGCAGAAACCGATCTGCGCGCTTTTGGCCGGGAATGGTTGCCTCTGCCGGAGAAAACAGGCCAAGCCATAATCGGCTGGAGTTGCGGGTGCAACGGGCTACGTCCAGGGCTGCTCTCCTGCGATCATTGCCTTCAACCGCGCGATGCGCGCCAGCGAAGAGCGGATACGATGCGGATCGACCCGGTTGCGGGCAAGCAGAGCCTCTATTGCCCCAATCCCCTCTCGCACGGCATGTTCGGTCGGTCTGAGATTGTTGCCGACCACCACTACATCCACTCCGGCAAGCACGGCCCGCTGCACGGCTTCCGCGTATCGCCAGCCTGTGCTGATGGCGCGCATCTGGATATCGTCGCTGAACACCACCCCGGCGAACCCGAGTTTCTGCCGCAACTGTCCCGTGATCATCTCCGGCGACAAGGTGGCCGGCAGCCCGGACGGATCGAGCTGACGATTGATCAGATGCGCTGTCATGATCCCGTCGCAATAGCCCGCAGCCAGCAATTCCCGGTAGGGCTCCAGCTCGACAGCTTGCCAAGTGGCGGTGGTATCGACGAAACCGAGATGGGAATCACCGCCGGCGCTGCCGTGGCCGGGAAAATGTTTAAGACAGCAACCGACACCTTGGCGATGATGGGCCTCGATGAAGATGCGGGCGTGCGCCGCCACCAGTGCCGGATCGGAACCGAAGCTCCGCTGATGGCGGCCGATGATCGGATTATCCGGATTGAGATCGAGATCGACCACCGGCGCGAAATTGAAGTTGATGCCGTATCCGGCCAGTTCCGCCGCCATGCGGTCGGCGGCGCATGCCGCGGCCGCCATGCCCTCACCGGCCAATTCCGCGGCACTGCGGGAGGGCAGGAATCCGTCCTGTGGCGTCAACCGGCAGATTTTGCCGCCTTCCTGATCAATGGCAATGAAGGGAGGGAGGGCGGCAAAATGACGCAGTTGGGCGATCAGGCGCTCAAGTTGCCGGGGCGAATCAATATTCTGCACCGACCCGTCGACATTGCGGGCAAAGAGGATCACTCCGCCCAGACGATCTTCGGATAACGCCTGGGCGAGCCAATGGTCTGCCTCGACCTCGCAGCCGCGAAACCCGACCAGAAACATCTGGCCCAGATCCAGTTCGCTCTCCATCGTCTCCCCCTATACCCCGCCTGCCGCCATCATCGGTCGAAAATTTGACAACAGACTGCCCGCTGCGCTCATCATCATGCAAACCGATACGGAACCATTTGTTTTTATTGAATAATACAAATTATTATATAACGGGCACAAAAATAGCTAAAACAGGCAAGGCATCGCGGTATGATGCGCTCCGTACACGAGTCTCTGTCACATCATCACCTTAATCCCTCTCCAATGTGTGACCGTTATGAACGTGAAAATACTCGATGATCAGGCTGAGGTACAGGTTGCCGCCACGATGGCAAATCTGCTGTCCGAACTGTACCACCACCAGAGGCAATCAGAAAAACTCCAGAAAATCAATACGCTCCACCAAAGAATGGCGGGGATTCTCGACCTCCCCTCCATGATCAAAACCTATTCCATCTGGCTGATGGAGGTCACTGAGCACGAGCTGATCGGCTACCACAACGCATCCCGCCAGCGCATGCACATGTTCTGCTCCTACCACGGGCCCAAGCGGCGGGAAGCCATCCAATTGGCGCAAAGGATCATGGAACAACCGGCGGATCAGGCGCCAGACAGCACGCAAACCATCGGCTTCAACGTCCACAAGTGGATATTTGACCATGGCGACAGTCAGGGGGTACTGGTCATCATGGGCAAGGGAGAACCTCTTGCCGAGGACGAACTGCAATTCATCGACGAGTCGCTCATTACCCTGTCGGAACCGTTCAAGCGGGCGCTGAAATACGAAGATATTTTTGCCCAGGCGCACCAGGACAGCCTAACCGGCCTGCCCAACCGTTTTGTGTTCGAGGAACGGATCGACTCCATTGTCGAACAGGCCCGCCGGCACAGCCGGCCGCTCACGCTGGCCGCGCTCGATCTGGATCGTTTTAAGGCGGTCAACGACACCATGGGTCATTTTATGGGCGATCAAGTGCTGAAACAGGTTGCCGATACCCTGCAAAAGGAAATTCGCCTCACCGACATGCTGATCCGGATGGGCGGCGACGAATTCCTCCTTGTCCTGCCCGACACCAGTATACTGGAGGCCAGATTCCTGGCCGAGCGGCTCTGTCTGGCGGTGGAGCAGCTCAACATCAACACCAATGTCGGCAAATTGGCAATCAGTATCGGCCTCTCCGAATGGCAGCCGGATATGACCATTCCGAACTGGCTCGAACAGGCCGACGACATCCTCTACCAGGCCAAGGCCAACGGCGGAGCGCAGGTCGCTGTCAATTAATCGTCTTTCTGCACAACCATCTCTGGCGCGCTTACTGCCGCGCCAGTTGTATTTTCAAAGGGATGCGGTGCAGCGAGTCTCCCTGCTGTTCGGTGTGACCGAGCTTCCAAGCCGTGCAGCTCAGCGTGCCGCCGAGAAGCTGTTCAATACCTTGTACCAGCCCCTTGATGTCGATCACCGGGTGCCGGCCGAAGACTTCCGGCAGGCCGTAGGTCAGATTGCAGGCCAGACAACGTCCCGGCCGTTCATGCAGATTGAGGAAAAAATCAAGGGTGTTGTTCTGCGGATCATACCCTGCATAGGTCAGGGCAATATCGTAGGCCCCTTCGCTGGCATCGCCGAACAGGGCATCGAAAAAAGCATCGGAGCGCTCCGGTGGAAACAACGACCGGAGAACTTGCTCCGTAAATATTTGCTCTGGCTGTATCATTGACTGTCATCCTCTGTCAGAATTCCGTCTACACGACATAACACCTCCCATCCCCCGATTGTCGCGCATGCACCGTCACGGATGCGACTTTACCCAGTGGCAACCATCGGTGTCAACAGACATTGCGCCTCTGCCCCTGCTGTGGTAGAAGAGTGGCTATGCATTATGCCCCTTTCTCCCCGATCTCCGATCAGGCAACGCCCCCATCCCCGACTCCATTGGCCGAGCAACTCAATCGTGCGCAATACGCCGCCGTCAACCATGGCGACGGCCCCATCCTGGTCATAGCTGGAGCCGGATCAGGCAAGACCCGCACCCTGGTCTACAGGATGGCGCATCTCATCGCCCGGGGTGTGACGCCCGAATCGATTCTGCTGCTCACCTTCACCCGCCGCGCCGCTCAGGAAATGCTCAGCCGCGCCGGTGATCTGAGTGCCGGTTCCTGCCGCCGAGTCATGGGAGGAACCTTTCACGCCACCGCCAACATCCTGCTCCGCCGCCATGGGCATCATCTGGGGCTAGGCGCCAATTTCACCATCATCGACCGGGGCGATGCCGAAGGCATCATCAACCTGCTCAAATCATCACTGGGCATGGCCGGAGCCGGCAAACGCTTCCCCTCAAAACGGGTGGTGATGAACCTGATTTCCGGAGCAATCAACAGGGCGACCACCATCGAGCAACTCGTGCATGGTGATCATATCCACCTCATTGAATTTACAAACGATTTCTATACAATCGCCGAACATTATCGTCAGTTCAAGCTGGATCACGGCCTGATGGATTACGACGACCTGCTCATCAACTGGAAGAGGCTGCTGGCCGAGTCGGAAGCGGCCCGGAACGAACTGTCCACCCGGTTTCAGCACATTCTGGTGGACGAATATCAGGATACCAACCTGCTGCAGGCCGAGATCGTCCGCTTGCTGGCCTTTCGCCACCACAATGTCATGGTGGTCGGCGACGATGCCCAATCGATCTACAGCTTCCGGGGAGCGGATTTTTCCAACATCATGCGGTTTCCCGAGCAATTTCCAGGCACCGCCATGGTCAAGCTCGAAGAAAATTACCGTTCCTCCGAGCCGATTCTGCAACTGACCAATGACATCATCGCCCATGCCGAAAAAAAATTCACCAAAACGCTCTTTACCAGTAAAACCGGGGGCAATAGGCCGCAACTGGTGGTAGCCCCCACCGAAGCCGCCGAGGCCCGTTTCGTGGTCGAGACAATCGAACGACACCGGCAGGAAGGCGTGCCGCTCCATGAAATCGCGGTGCTGTTCCGCTCCGGTTATCACTCGTTCAAGCTGGAAATCGAACTGGCCAGCCACGCCATCGACTTCGACAAGCGCGGCGGACTCAAGCTGACTGAATCAGCTCATGTCAAGGATTTGCTGTCTTTTTTCCGGGTGGTGATCAACCCCTGGGATAACCTGAGCTGGAACCGCATCCTGTTGCAGCTCGACCAGGTCGGCCCCAAGACAGTGCAAAAGATCCTGGCAGCCCTCAAGGCAGCGGACTCCCCCTTCGCCGCCCTGGACGCCTATCGGCCGAGTCCGAACTGGAAAGCCCAATTCGAGGTGCTGACCGCCACCATGCGTCGGTTGCTGGAGCCAGGTTTGACCCCTTCCGATCAATTCGATCTGGTCATGCAGTATTACGGGCCGGTATTCGAAAAGATGTATTACGATGATTACCCCAAGCGACGCCGGGAGCTTGACCAGATCAAAGTCCTGGTCACCGGATACGACAACCTGCAAGCCTTTGTCGATGACACCGCGCTCGACCCGCCCGAGGTTGGCGCTGGCGCTGATGTCTTCGCCGCCGACATGCGACTCGTGCTCTCCACCATCCATTCGGCCAAGGGGCTGGAATGGGACACGGTCTTTGTCATCGGGCTGGCCGAAGGCCGCTTTCCCCATAGCAACGCTACTCCTGGCGAACAGTGGGAGGAAGAACGGCGGCTTTTGTATGTGGCCGCGACCAGGGCCAAAAACCAACTGTACCTGAGCTATCCGCGGGAACTGGTCACCCCCGACCGGCAGCAGATACGGAGCGCGATGTCGCCTTTTCTGCGGGAGATCAGCCCCGGCCTGTACCACACCATCGACCGGGCCGGCACCAGGAGCGAACCGCTGATGAGCCAGTACCAACCTGTCCTACCCCCGACATCCGCAGCCGCAAGAGCTGCCTCCCGGCCGATTTTTTCCGAGGGGATGCGAGTCAGCCATGCCTTTTTCGGCCCCGGACGGATCGCCGCAATTCCGGGACCACGCCGGGTGGAAGTCCATTTCGACCGCCACGGCAGCAAGATTCTCCATCTCGACTACGCCAAGCTCGATCTCCTCGAATAAACGAAACGGTGTTGCCCCATGTCTGCGACCATGAGCACACGCCAGGCCGAAAACTGGCTGGATCAACGTCAGATGTTCACCATCAAACTTGGTCTGGACACCACCCGAGCCTTGCTTGCCGACCTGGGCAATCCCCAGGAACGGCTGCGGATCATTCATATTGCCGGCACCAACGGCAAGGGCTCGGTGGGCGCAACCCTGCTGGCGATTCTCTCGGCCGCCGGATTCCGGACCGGTTTCTACTCCTCGCCGCACCTCATCAACGTGCGGGAACGGTTCCGGATCAACCACACGATCATGGACCAAGCCGATTTTGCCGCGCTGACCTCCAGATTGGCCGCCCTGATCGACACCCGAAACCACCAACCCACCTATTTTGAATGCACCACCTTGCTCGCCCTCATGTGGTTTGCGGAGCAGGGCGTTGATGCCGCCATCCTGGAAACCGGCATGGGCGGCCGTCTCGATGCCACCAACGTCGCCTCGCCGCAGATTGCGGTCATCACCGATATCAGCCGCGACCATGAACAGCACCTCGGACCAACCCTGGCCGCCATTGCCGGAGAAAAGGCCGGGATCGTCAAGCCTGCCATTCCAACTGTCTTTTCCGGCAGAGCGCCCGAGACGATCCCCGTGATTGAGGCCCGATGCCGGCAGTTACACAGCCCGCTGTTCATCTTTGGCCGTGATTTTTCAGCGCATGCATCCGCAGACAACACTTTTGCGTACCGCGCCATCGCCGGCGCACCCCTCACCGCCCTGCCCCTACCCCTGCAGGGTGGCCATCAGGTGGTCAATGCCGCCTTGGTCCTGGCGGCGCTCGAAGTGCTGGCTCCGGTTTTTCCTGTCGCGCCCGGAGCGCTGACCACCGGCTTGCGGCAGGTCCGCTGGCCATGCCGCCTGGAGTTGATTCCTGTCCGGGACCGGGAAAGAACCGTGCGCGTTCTTCTGGACGGCGCCCACAACGAGGCGGGTGTGGCCGCCCTGGTGCACGAGGTGCATACCAACTATGCCGGCTGCCGGCTGCTGTTGATCTGGGGCAACATGGCGGACAAGGATATGGGTGCCCCTTGGTACGATCTCCTGACCCTGGCCGTGACCATCATGCTCACCCGCACCGACTCGCCGCGCTTCGCGGACCCGGAAACGCTATTGGCCCAACTGCCGTCCAAGATGCGCGCCAAGGCCCGCTGGTGTCCGTCTGTCGAGCAGGCATTGGCGATGGTGGTGGAACAGGCAGGGCCGGATGATCTTGTCTGCGTGGCCGGATCGCTGTACCTGGCAGGACGCGCCCGCCAGGTACTGTTAGGGGGTGCCGCCGCATGAAAAAAGCATACTATGGCTTCGCGGCCATCGACGAAGCTATGATCCGGGCCGAGCGCAACAAGGCCCGGATCCTGCGCAAAAGCCGCTGGTGGCAGCAAAAGACCGCTTCCGGCACCTGCTGGTACTGCGGCCGCCAGGTCGGCTACCACAACCTGACCATGGACCATGTCATTCCCCTGACCCGCGGCGGCCGCAGCACCAAGGACAACCTCGTTCCCTGCTGCAAGGAGTGCAACACCAGCAAACAGTCGCTCCTGCCGGTGGAATGGGAGGATAACCCTGCTCAAAAAGAGTAGCGTTGGGCCTACCGCCCGGCTGACCGATCTGGGCAGCGGCAGAAAAAGCAACTCTAAGCTGACCTCTCTATGAACCGCAAACGCCGTCCGCCGGCTGGAAATCGTAGCAGCCTCAACTCTTGTTCTGATCGATGGTCACGGTGAAATCCTCCAGCTTGACCAGAGCGTCCTTGCCCTCTCCCACCAGGAAAAAGGAAAAGGATTGCCGCGGCTTGGGATTATAAAAGGAGAATTCCACCTTGCCTTCCTCCCCGGCATGAAGGATCGGAAAATTGTCGAAGGGGATGTCGTGGCTATCCGCATTCCATTCCTTGATCAGCAAATTCAGATTGATTCCCGTAACCGGCGCCTTGACTGCCTTGACCCGGACCGAGACATGCACGGTCGATTCGGCGGGAAAGTCGAGATATTGCGCTCCGATCAGACTCTCAGACCACTCGCTGCTGACCTTTTCCGGTAGTTTGCGTAGTTCGCCCTTGGCGAACCGGAACACCCTCGGTCCCGGTTGCGCCAGCAGTTTGTTGTCCAACGTCCGGGCGATGGCAAAAATCTGACGCCCATCCCCCTTACTGTCCCGATGCAAATTCGCAGGCGGCTCACCGAGGATGCTGGCGGCCTGCCCCATCCGGCAGCTGCCGTTGTCGGTGCATTCATAGCGCAGGTTGCCGCTGGTTAGCCAGCGCAGTTTGGAGGTGGTGAACGAGATCATGTCGCGGGGCTGATCGTAATCGCGGAAAAAGCTGCGGCCGATGACCGGAGAAGGAATGGCCAACCCCATGTAGTCGAGGATCGATGCGGTGATATCGACCAGACCGTAGCCGCCTGCCTTGATCCGCGGCAACTGCTGCTTCTCCGGTGCCAGCACGATGCCCAGCCCCCAACTGCTGATCCAATCCGCCAGCTCGGAACCGTGCGACTCGTCGGAGGTGATAATCACCAGCGTATCCTTGAGCACCCCATCGCGGCGTAGCCCGTCGATGAACCGTCCCACAACCCGGTCAAGCTCGGCTACGCTGGCGATCTTGCGCGAGGCATACCGCCCGGCGACCTCGTCGGTCACCCCGTAGGGCTGATGGGTGGCCACAGTGAGCAGGGTCAGCATCCAGGGGCCGCGCTTCTTGCGCAGACCGTTGATATACTGGCGGGCACCACGAAAGAAGACCTCGTCGATCACTCCCCATTCAAAAGGGAAGGGATTGGGTTCGGTAAACCACTCACTGCCATGAACCCGCTGGAATCCGATGGCTTCCATGACTTTATCCTTGGCCATGAACTGAAGACCGGCGGCCTGGAGGAAATGGGTGGACCAGCCGTTGGCCGCCAGTTGCGCCGGCAGGCATTCCCCGGCCCGGAAGGGATTTTGCAGCAGTTCAAAGGCCTTGGGCGTATCGTATGAGAGCTTGCTGTAGTCGCCGCAGAGCATTGAATAAAGACCACGAATGGTCTGGTGGCTGTGCACGGCGAAATCGGGAATGAGCATCCCATCGACCGTGCTTCGGGCCAGATTGTCCATGGTCAACTCGTCGCTCTCCACCGCCATGGCCCGGCGCATCTCAGGATGATAGAGGCCGGTGATACCCTCAAGGACGACGATCAGCACGTTTCTGGCCTGCCCTTTGGCGGCGAGAAGAGATGTGCCCTCCAGGTCGAGTTGCCGCAGCCCGACAGGCAACTCCGCCTCGGAGATCGGTTTCACCTCCTCGCGTAGCGCTGCCGACACGGCATCCTCGACAAACCAGTGCAGACCGTTGTAACGGGCGGCGACAGGCTGTTCGTCATATTGGCGGCTGACCATGCCTTGCACCAAAAACAAGCAAAGCGCCGCCGCCATGCCGCCCCCCAAGGCCCGATTCCCCCAGCGGGGAACGGGTTTGACGGCGGTCAAGAGCGCCGTGGTCAGCAGCAGGCCCGCAAGCCAGGGAGAAGAAAGCCTGAAACCATCGACGCTGGCGCTGATGAAATCAGGATCGGTCAGGTAGCTGAGATCGTGCCAGGTAGGCAGTCGCTGCATGGCGGAGAACAGCTCGACAGTCGCTGTCTGGGACAGGGCCCAGATCGCAACAAGGGGTATCCTCAGCCAGGGCGGGCTGCTCCGGGCCAGCACAAAAAAAAGGGCGGCGACGCTGAGGTCGGAAAACAAACCAATGGGTTCGGTCAGGCCGTTCCCCCAGAGGCGGCTCGCCACTGGCAGGCAACAGGCCGCCACCAGGGCAGTGGAGGACAAATATGACAGGTATTTTGTTGTTATCAATGGGAAAACTGCGATACGGGAAACTATGGGGAAAAGCCGGCTCAGGCCTCCAGAGAATTGACGCACCGGCTGGGTTATACCTACCTATTCCCCGCCAAGTTTGCTCGCAAGGCAAGGATTATGGCACCACCATAACTCTTGGAGGCTCGCGATGCACACCGCCTTGATGGAGAATTGGTATTACCAAAACCGCAGACCGGATCATCCGCGCTGTCAGCAGTGCGGCGCAATGGTGTCTGGGTCGGATGATACACGCCGGCAGAAGGGATGCAAAGCAAAAGCAGCGGCCAGGCAGACAGATCAGTGGCACATTCGGGAAAGAAAACGCGTAACTTTTCACAGATACGTATCGGGATATTTTCCGGCAAAAGTCTTTTCCGAGGCAGCGGTACCGACCATCAGCAGTTCATTATCCGCTTCCAGCACTTCGGAGGGGTCGGGGTTGATGCGTTGCCCCCCACCCTGGAAGATGGCGATCACACTGCAACCGGTGCTCTCGCGGATTCCGCTGGTCAGCAGATTCTTGCCGATCAGTTGCTGAGGTATCCGACAGCGGAAAATGTTCAACCCCTCGGTGAGCATCAATATCCGGTCAGGGGTCAGGATATTGATGATGGTATTGACGGCCATGGAGGCGTGCGACATCACCAGATCAGCTCCTGCGGCGTGGAGGAGACTGATGTTGCGATCCAGGGTCGCCCGGCTGATGATCTGGATATCCGGCCGCAATCTGCGGCAATAGATGGTGAGATAGATGTTGACGTCGTCGTTGTGGGTAGTGATGAACACCGAAGGAGCGGTTTCGATCCCGGCCCTGATCAGAATCTGATGGTCGGCCGCGCTGCCGATCACGCAATGCTCTCCTTCCTCACTGATCCGACGATTCTTCTCGACAATGCAGTAGGCCACCCCCTGTTCCCGCAGGGCACTCACCGCTGCCCTGCCCACACGACCGCCGCCCAGAATGAGCGCCGGCGCGGCGGCGGGCGCCCCGGTCTCGCCGATATAGGCGCCATAGGAGGTCAGTTGTCTCTCCGAACCCGCCAGTACCAGCACGGTGCTCGATTCGATCACCGTTTCCGCCCGGGCCAGGGTAAAGTGGCCGCGGTTCCACAGGCCGACAATGGTGATGCCGGTGGCCTGGCGCAAATCGAGCTGCCGGATCGTCTTGCCCACCAGATGGGTCCGCATGGCCAAAGCCTCCGCGATGACCAGATCCTCGAAACGGCCGATGACGTTGGCATGGGTACGCGCCCTCAAAGTGCGCCGGGCCAATGACCGCCCCAGCATGTCCTTGAATTGGAAGACGTGGCTGCACCCGGCCAGGGTGAGGATATCCACCGAATCATCCAAATCGGCGTCGGCGACGATGGGTACAAGGGGAGTGATTTCCCGCACCGTATAGACGATGCTGGTGTTTTTCATGTCATCGTTGAGGGTCACCACCAGGGCAGCCCGCTCGACATGTGCCCGTCGATAGGTTTCCAAGTCATCCAGATCGCCCACCAACACCTTGTAGCCCTGATCGACCAGGTCGAGAGCCTGCTGCACTTCGGGCACGAGCAAGACGTATTCGTGCCCGTACTGCTTGAGCCTTTGTGCCAAGGCGATGGCAATGGGGTCGTAACAGGTGATGATGACGTGATTGTTGATCGCCGCAGGCAGATGCCTGGGAACCCGTGACCTGTTATGGGCCTCCAGCCAAGGGGCGTAAAAAAACTGGATAAAGGTGAAAGGCAGCATCACCAGCAGGAGAATGATCCCGGACAACAGCACGACAATGGAAAACAGCTTGCCCAGGTCGCTGTGAAAGGTGATATCGCCAAATCCCAGGGTCGACATCACGGTCAGGGTCCAGTACAGGCCGGTAATGGCTGAAAAATCGCGGCCCTCATGGAGCATGATCACATGAAAGATGTAGCTGTAGACCGCCATGATCACGACCAGGAACAGGGCGAATTTGGCCAGCGAGCCGATATTGCGACGCGCTCGCCCGTCTTGGAGCAGAAAGACAAACTGGGCGATGAGGAGTTTCATGCCTGCCGAAGTTGTATCTGTTCGGGTTGATGGACGGGCACAAGACAACCACCTCTGCCCCGCACTGTCTGGAGCCGGACCGGCGACATCGCGGTACGGCGCCCACGGATAGTCCGCACTCCGAGAACATTGTCAGAGTGCCGATCGGCAACAGGCGGGCAGAGACTACCAGCCGGAACCGGCGACAGCATCCTCATTGTACAGCCCCGGCAATTGCACGCATGGCAGCGGCGGCGGCGGGCGGGGCTACCATGTCTCCCGGTGCACGCGCTCCGGCCTGGTTCTGTTGACCGGATGAAACGAGCCGGCCGGCCAGCCCACCGGGATCAGGGCGAACGGATGGATATGTTCGGGGATGGCCAGAAGCCGGCGGAACCCGGCTATGCGTTCCTCGATCGGATATATTCCCACCCAGACTGTTCCCAAACCGAGATCGCGTGCCGCCAGCAAGGCGTTTTGAGCGGCGGCGCTGCAATCCTGAACCCAGAACTCCGGCCACGCCCCACCGGCAGGGTCGCCGCAGATGAGGATCGCCACCGGCGCTGTGTGCACCATGCCGCTGTAGGGATGAAAGGCAGGGATGGCGTTGAGCTTCTCCCGGTCCGTGATCACGATGAAATGCCAAGGCTGCTGGTTGCCGGCCGAGGGCGCCAGCATGGCTGCCTCGATGATCGTTTGGATGTGCTCGTCGGCGACCGGACGTTCCTGAAAGCGGCGGATGCTTCGCCGGGTGTTGATGGCTTCGATGAGTTCCATGGATTTCTCCTGCGCGAGAGTTGCATATAATGAAACCCGGCGGCCCCAGCCGCGTCGACGGCCGCCGGGCTGGCAGATCCCTATCCGAAACAGCGCAGCGGGCCTCAGCGGATGAAGTTCATCCGCACCTTGCTTTCCCGCGCGGGCGGGATGATCGTGCCCTTGCCGTGTTCGACCATTCGCATCAGCCAGGCCATGTTTTTGCCCAGCGTCCGCATGATCTGGATGCCTTCCTCGTCCTTGGTGACCTCACCCGGCAGCATCCCGTGAATCACGTTCCAGTAGTTGGAGCCCGGGATCAGCATCTCGGCATAACAGAGGAAATTATTCAACTGGTTGAAGGCAGGCAGGCCGCCGGAACGGCGCACCGCTATTACGGCGGCGCCGACCTTGTGCCGCAGCATGCTGCCATTGCAGCCAGTGACGTAAAAGACGCGATCAAGAAATGATTGCATGGTCCCGGCAACGGCCGCGAAGTGAACCGGCGAACCCAGGAGAATGCCATCCGCAGCCTTCATCAGTTGGATGCACTCGTTGACCGGGTCATCTGTCTGGATGCACCGCTCGTTCCTCATCTTGAAGCACTGACCGCAGGCCAGACAGCCCCGCACCGCCTTATTGCCGACGTGGACGATCTCGGTGGCGATTCCTTCTTTTTCCAGCTCGTCGGTGACCATCTTGAGCGCGTGCCACGTGTTCCCTGTTGCATTGGGGCTACCGTTAAATGCGACGAGTTTCATGTTCGTCCTCCTTGGGTATACATGATGATATTTTCCCTTCCGCCGTTGTGCTGCTTATAATGCGCCATAGGCTGCGCCCCGTCAATATCGTACTGTTCCGAAAGGGCACGGCAGAACAAGAATCACCCCTTTGCTCGCGAAATAATTTCCCCATGTTTTTCATCCCTCTCCTGGTAGCTGGTTCTGGTTCGGAAGATCGCACCCATTTGCACGCGGATGTGGTAGAGTACCCTGCATACCGCGTGTCACCAAGCCTGCGTGCGTAGACAGGTTTTCCGAAAAACGCTTGCATCGATAAACGAGGATCACCCATGGCTGCCCACCCGCCTTCTTCTTCCCTCACCGCTTTCCAGGATCTGACCCCAGAGCGGATTCTGGAGGCAGCCGAAACAGCGCTGGGGACCGCCTGCACCAATCTCTGTCGGCCATGCAACAGCTACATCAATCGGGTCTATGAATTGAAGGATTGCGAGGGAAATGGGCTGATCGCCAAATTCTACCGGCCAGGGCGGTGGCCCTTGCAGGCGATCCGGGACGAGCATGATTTTCTGCAAGAACTGGCCGCCGAGGAGCTGCCTGTAGTTGCGCCGCTGCCCCTGCGGCAGGGGGGCACCATCGGCCGGTGCGGCGCGGTCTTTTTCGCCGTGTTTCCATGGAGGGGCGGCCGGTCCATCAATGAATTCAGCGCCGAACAGTGGCTGGCCGTCGGCCGCCTGCTCGGCCGGATGCACATGGTGGGAGCCAGGGCTCCAGCAGCGCACCGATTCCGTCTGCATCCGGCCACCACCACTGCGGCTCAGGTGGCATATATCCGATCCAGCGGCCTCATTCCCGATGATCTGTCCGAATCCTATGCCCAGACCGCCGACCGGCTCATCGCCACCATAGCTCCCCTATTCTCTGGCCTCGAAACCATCAGGATCCATGGCGACTGCCACACCGCCAATCTGGTGTACCGCCCCGACACCTCGTTTCTCCTGATCGATTTCGACGACATGGTCGTCGGACCGCCGATACAGGATTTCTGGATGCTTCTGCCAGGACGCCTGGGAGATGCTTTGGCAGAGGCCGACCTGCTGATTGAGGGCTACGAAACTTTCCGGCCTTTTGCCCGCAGCACGCTCCGGTTGATTGAGCCCCTGCGCGCCATGCGTTTCATCCATTATTCGGCCTGGTGCGCCCACCAGGTCGTCGAAGATGGGACAACGGCCGTAGTGCCGGATTTCGGCTCCCGTGCATACTGGCAGGCTGAAATCGACGATCTGCGTGATCAGCTGGCCCGAATCGAAGGGGCGCATCAGCCAACCGGCGATCTCTGGGGATAGAACGAAGCCACCGCGAAGGCCGGCATGAACAAGAACAGCGGAAAAGACTTTCGCAACTGACCAGTATCCAGTACATTACCTCGGCTTCCCGTAAAGCCACCGGAAGCAGGTCATCCGCCCGCGACCGCCGCTGTATGCTGCGGCGACGATACCGGGCACAGACAGCAATCATCATCGCAGGAGTACGAATCATGAAGAAAGTATGCGCCCTTGCCGCCTACGCCCTTGCCGCCTTATCCTTGGTCGGTTGCGGCGCAGCCACCATCGCCCCCAATTATCAGTCGACCAATCCCGACCTGATGCGTATCGGCGGGGATACCCCTGGGCAAAAAGAGCCGGAAATCGTCAATATGGGCTCCTATTGCCTCCAGGTGACCGACAAATGGAAAACCGACGGCAAGACCCCTGACGGCCAGGTGATCTGGACCAAGGACAGTTTCCGTAAAGCCACTCCCTGCCGCTGATCAGGCAACCGCGCCAGGAAAGGCAGATCCCGAAATGCCGCGGGCGGCGCTTGCGCCTCCTGCCGCGCGTTTCGGCGCAAAAAAAACGGGTTGTTGTTCGTCGGCACAACAACCCGTTCCCTTTGCCCGCCAACACCGATTGCTTACCCACTTTCCCCGAGCCGCGACCACGGCACGAAATCCGGCGGCCAGGATTTCTTTTGCTTCACGGCGCATCGACGCATGCCCGTGCCATTGCAGCCAGCCTCGGCCTGGGTGTTTGTTACCGACGACGTTACCGTGCCCTCCTGCTGCCGGCCAGGGCACGGAAGACGGTCGCCCCCAAAACCAGGGCCTGCAGAATGCCGACTCCCACCAGGATCAGTATGACGGTGGATTGGGTCTCGCTTTTTTCTCGCTCACCAACGGGATTGAAAAAATCCTTGAAGCTCAGATTACCCAATTCCAGATCCCGGCCTGAGGAAAGGCTGGTTGACTGAGTGACATCGTTCCGCACCCCCGACGAGCCTGTCCTGTATCCTGGCCCGCTGTCGATAGCACTTGCGCCCGCATACCGGGAATCTCCGAAGTTCGTGGTTGCAACGGCGGTGGCGGGACTTCCAGCCTCGGCCTGGGGTCTTCTGGTTGGGGCCTTGCCCCATAACTCTGCCTTCTCCGGTTCCTGCGCAGGGCTAGAGGAAGCAGAGTTGAGACCGAGGTCGAATCTGGGCAACGAGGGTATGGCCCATGTTGCCCTTGCCGGGTCTCCTGTGTTGCTGGGCATGGCGGCATTGGCCGTTCCTGGGACAGAGCTGCCAGCGCTCGTCGCATAGCTGTTGGAGACATAATTGTTGGAGACAGTCTCTGTTATCATGCCGCCGCCAAGAAGGACAGTATTGCCGCTGGTCCTGGCCGCGCCAGAACTCGCCACGGCACCAAAGATGGTGATGCCGCTGTCCTCATCATCGCTGTCGTTGCTCAAAGCCTGGACCCCGGCATCGCTGTCCTCCTCGGCGCCATCACCGCTTACAGCCGCCTGTTTGCTGGTCTTGTCATCCTCGGTGCCATCATCGCTTATTGCCGCCTGTTTGTTGGTCTTGCCTGCCTCGAAATAGCTCTTTACGTAGCCACCGAAGACAGGAGTGTCCATTATCGCGTCGTTCTTGCCGGCAGCGCTGTCGGAGCTTCGATTCTGCTCGCCGGGCGATGCGGGTTCACACTGCTTCCCGGAGGGGCAGCTGTCATCTTTTCTATCCGGCCCGCCAATGACGACAATTTTTCCTGCCAAGGATGGGGATGGGCCGGCAACCATCAACAAAACGGCGGCAAGAAGAGATATGCGGAAAAAAGATCCGATCCTGGGATTGTCTTTCTTGTTCATGGCGAATGGATTGAATGGCATGTTCGTGCTCTTCTGGTCGAGAAGGGATGATGATTGTATCTAATCAGGGACAACGGGGTCGTGCTTGTCGGTCTCGCACGATTCTCCCGCCTCGCCCTGACGACTGCGCGCCTTGGCACCCGGCGACCTTCGATCCGAGGTAAACGGCAACGATACCGGCCTCCTGTTCTTGGCGGAATTGGGAAACTTCGCACCGTTTAAGGCACTGTCGTTTCAGACTGTTTGTCACAAGACTGTTCCCAAATTACTTATGTTGTTATTTAGCTACGGAACACGCTTGTCGTCTATAAAAATCACTATCATGCCCAGCAAAAGACAACATCACCGGCCACTTTTTCCTCTTGTGGCGGCATCAGGCGTGATGGCCCGGACAGCAGCCCAACCTTGAACCAGCCTTGTCTGCGCACCGATCATCCTGCCATCCAACCGGCTGTTTCCTCCACAAAAAACGACAAGGCCTTGACGGACGCGGTGCCGTCACGTAAAAATTCATCAAAGACGCCACTGACTGAATGCGCCACGCATTGATCCTGACCCGCAACCTTTTCTCGTCCCAATCCGCGATGCCAATACGCCTGACTTGCCCAATCGTCCTCCTTTCATCGGCCTTCCTCGCTCTGCCTTCCGCTCTGCTAGCCGCCGAGAATGTCGACGATGCCGTCAATCCGCTGCGTTTCTATCACAGCGCCAACGGCAGCTTTCTTCAGGCCACCCTCGGCCTCGACCTTGCATTCTTCAGTCAGGGCAACGCCTGGTATGGCAACGACAAGGGTATCCTCAAGGGACAAACGGTCGACTCCTGGTGGGAATCGCTCATCCGCATCGGACTGGAAGGCAACTATGTACTGCCCAACACGCAAAGCCTGTACGCCAAGATCAATGTGGTCCAGGCCAACACCTTCGGCGGCATCGACGCCGACGGCACCAACGCCGGCATGGGCGACGTCAAGTGGCTGGGCATCGACAACGCCTATGTCGGCTGGCGTTCAGGCACATTGTTCAACAGCCTGGGCCAAGATTTCCTTGATCTCTCCTTTGGCCGCCAGATTTACACCGTCGGAACCGGTTTCCTCTTTGCCAGCGAGGGCGAAGCCGGATTCCAGCGGGCAGCCTACTACCTCGGCGGCCGCAATAGCGCCGACTATGCCGCCATCGCCCGCATGAAAAGCGGAGCTTGGTCCGGCGATCTGTTCTATTTCAAAGACAACAGCATCCTCCCCAGCAACACCCGGGCAGGAGGATGCTCCATGGAGTACGCTTTTACCGACATTGCCATCCTTGGCGGCAGTTTCTCGGCCATCGAATCCGACCTGTCCGACCGCGACGGCATGCAAGTGTTCAACCTGCGCGGCAGCATCAACCCCTTTGCCTTGATCAACGGCCCCATGATTCTGCGGCCGCTCACCCTCGAGGGCGAATTCGTCCGTGAACAACGCGACAACAACCTGCCCTCGGGTTTCGGCTGGTATGCAGCCGTCAGTTATCAATGGAGTGAAATGCCTTGGAAGCCTAAGCTGACCTACCGCTACGCCAGTTTCGACGAACACTACGACACCTTGTTTTACAGCTCCACCGACTGGGGTTCCTGGTTTCAAGGCGAGATCACCGGCGAGTACGACTTGTTCAACACCAACCTTGATTCGCACATGCTCCGCCTTAAGGTCCAGCCGGTAGAACCTCTGACCCTCAACCTGTTCTATTACCGTTTCAGCCTCCACAACCCTGGCTTTTTCGGAGTACAGGACAGCCACTATGCCGACGAATGGGACCTGACCGCCGACTGGACCGTCAACCGTCATCTGACTGTAAGCCTGGTGGGAGCCCTGGCCGTTCCCGGCAGCGGCGCCATCGCCCGGCTTGGCGGCGACAGCAACTGGACCGCCACCATGGTCATGATCACGGTGCGGTATTAACGGAGAGAATGCCTCAGAAAGATTAAGATGCGCAAACCCTGTACCAGCGACGCATCCGCGACTGTTGCCAATATCTGCCTGCAAATCAGCGCCCGGCTGACGGGGTGAGCACAACGCACAAGGGGATGAAATGGTTGCCTCCCCCCGGCCGTTGGTGAGAGGCAGACAAGGAAGCAGAAAGAAGAGTCCTCGCTGTACCTGACGGTATCATGCGCCCAAGTAGAGAGGGTGAACAACCACCAATGGTCAGGAGGGCTCGGATATGCGAGGTAAACATTCCAGCGGCCCTGGAGCAGTTGGAAAAGAGGCTGCCAGCCATGGTGATCGAAGCCTTGCGGGAGCAGATCAAGCGCACCGCTGATCTCGGGCAGGAGATTCCAAGATTGAGCGGAAGCTCACTGTCTGGAAGAATGAAGACCAAACAACCAAGAAGTTGCTGGCTATCCCCGGTGTCGGGTTGCTGCCCGCCACGGCAGCCTGGTACCGGCGGACGGGCGAAGCTGTTGGGCATCAGCAAACGGGGCGACCTATACTTGCACACCTTGTTGATTCACGGCGCCCGCTGGGCACTTCTGGCCCATGACCGGATATACCAGAGAGGTTACGTGGTCAAGGCCGCGTAAAAGACCAACAAACCAAAAAGGGAGATGGATCGCTGAAAGGTTGCGCAGGTTGATGTGCTGATGATGGCGAGACAGGTCCGGGCCGCAGGGGAACAAACTTGAATGGCTTCCAGTCCTTCGAGGGCGCTTAGGAGATGAGGCCTTCCCCGGCAAATTCGATCAGGCCCGGCAGATTGATCCGGTCTTGCACTGCAGGCCGGATAAAACTGCAGCTCGTTCCTCAAACGCCACACATCAAATCATCCCTTGCCAGGCCGGGAAGCCTCCATATAACATGTTATGCTCAAAGCAAAAGATATCATGACCCGCGAGGTGATCACCATCAAGGAAAGCGGCACGATACGGGAGTTGGCCGCGCTTTTGCTCGCCAACAATATCAGCGGGGTTCCGGTAGTCGACGAGGACGGCCGGGTTACCGGCGTGGTCACCGAAAGCGATCTGATTTTTCAGAACAAAAAAGTGCACCTGCCTACAGCCTTTGCCCTGCTCGACGCCTTTGTCTTTCTCGAACGGCCGGGCAAGATGGAGCAGGAGCTGAAAAAGATGGCGGGCTCCAAGGTCAGCGATATCTGCACCCGCAGCCCAATATCCGTTTCCCAGGAAACAGAACTGGATGAACTGGCCACCTTGATGGCCGAGAAGAATATTCACACCCTGCCGGTGATGGCTGAAGAGCGGTTGGTGGGCGTGATCGGCAAGTCGGATATCATCCGTACCATCGCCCAGGGGATGTAGCCTTATTCGGAGTAAATCTGCCAGCAGTTACGGCCTTTCTTCTTGGCCTCGTACATGGCGATATCGGCATGACGGAGCATGGTCTCGGCATCCTGGCAGTCGATGGGAAAGACCGAGATGCCGATACTGGCGCCGATGAAGCAGACGTGATCGCCCACCTCGATCGGCTCGTTGAGTGATTCGATCACCTTCTGGGCTACCAGAATGGCGCCGTCGAGCGTCTCGGTGCTTTCCAGCAGGGTGACAAACTCGTCGCCCCCCAGCCGACACACCGAATCCGAGGCCCGCAGGACGTTACGCAGCCGTTCGGCCACCTGCATCAGGACCATGTCGCCGACTCCGTGACCGAACTGATCGTTAATCGGCTTGAACCGGTCGAGATCGACGAACAACAGACACAGGATGCGGCCGTAACGCCGGGCCAGGGAGACGGCCTGGGGCAACCGGCGCCGGAAATAGTTGCGGTTGGGAAGATTGGTGAGCGGGTCGTGATTGGCCATATAACGGATCATCTCCGCCGCTTCCTGCCGCTCGGTGACGTCCTGGAAGACCAGCACCCCGCCGATCAGCCGATTCCCCTGGAGAATCGGCGTTGAGCGGAAATCCGCGGGAAAGCTGGTGCCGTCCTTGCGCAGCATCCTGACTTCGTCGAAGCAGGTCATGGTCTTCAAGTCCGGCTGGGTGAAATACGGGCAACAATCTTCGAAAAAATCCTCGCTGCCGGGCAGGGAGATCTTGAACATCTCCCGGTAGTCACGCTTCCTTGCATCCTTGATGCTGCAGCCCAGCATCCTCAGGGCGGCAGGGTTGACATAGCTGATCCGCCCCTTGTCGTCGACCCCACAGATGCCGTTGGCGGCGGCGTCAAGGATCATCTCGTAGTTGCGGGACAGCAGCTCCAGTTCCTGTTTGCCCCGATGCGACCCCATAATATAACGGATGCGGTTCTTGAACACCGGCCAGCGCAACGGCTTGCGGATATAATCGGCGGCGCCGGTGCTAAAGGAACGTTCGACGCTCTGCTCGTCATCAAGGGCCGTCACCATCAGAACCGGCGGCGGATCGGCCATGGAGGAACGGATGTGTTCGCACACGCTCAGGCCATCGATGCCCGGCATGGCGATATCGAGAATCACCAAGTCGAACGACTGCTCCGCCAGCTTTTCCAAGGCCGCATGCCCATTCTCAGCTTCAACCACAGTATAGCCCTCGCCTTCGAGAAACTGGCGCATGAGCATACGGATAACCTCGTCGTCATCGACGACCAGAATGACTGGAGCAGAGCCAGCGAGCAAGGAAACCGTCATAAGCGAAAACGGGAAGAAGGGAGAAGGATATCGGATAGATTACATCAGATAGATCGTGGTTCTTCTCTATCTATTCTATTGTATAGATTACGGTCAATCACGCAAGCAGTTCAGCAAAAAAACGTTTGACCCGGTCGGCAGCACGGATAATCTGACCGTGGAGCTGGTCGACCTGCTGCATATTGCCGCTCTTGCTCACCTGTTCCGCCGACAGACACAGCTGTGCCAGTTCCTCGGCTCCAAATTGGCTGCTGCTGCCTCGCATCGTGTGCATTATCTTGCTGACCGCTTCGAGGTCTCTGGTGCGCACAGCCCGTTCCAGCTCGGCAAGACGCCGGTCAAGCGCATTCAGGAAGATGCTGACCGCTGGCATGATGTTGCCTACATTATCGCGCAGACGCTGTAAAACCGCTTCGTTAACAGTCATCGGCGCCGGCGCGGGCTGTTCGGTCACGGCATCCGCCCTTGCTCCCGGAACGATGCAGTTGCGCAACTCAGGCAGCCACCGGGCAAGCACCGCCTGCAGTTTGTTGAAGTCCAGCGGCTTGACCAGATAATCCACCATCCCCACTTCCCGACACCGTTTTTGCGCGGCCGCCGTAGCATCGGCGGTCAGGGCGACCACGGGAGGAGCCGGATATGCGTGTTGCTCCGCCTCCTCCACAATGACCCGGGTGGCGGCAAAGCCATCGAGCACCGGCATCTGACAATCCATGAAAATAAGATTGAACCGGTTGGTCCGGCAGAGGTCGACGGCCTCCTGACCATTGCAGGCTATCACGATATCGACATCAGTCCGTTGAAAGGTCTCCGCCATGACGATACGGTTGGTTTCCTCGTCATCGACGATCATGATGCGCAGATTGCACGGAGATCCGGGAGCAGTCGGCGATGCCGCGGCTGAGGCCGTCGCATCCGCCGTTCCTGCCAGAGCCACCGGAGCGACTGTCTGGGGTCTTTGCCGTGCCACCGGCAGGGAGACAACGAACCAGAACGTTGCGCCGTGCCCGTATTCGGACTGCACACCAAAGGTCCCCCCCATCAGCTTGATGAGTCGGGCGCAGATCGACAATCCCAGGCCGCTGCCGCCATAGAGGCGGGTCGATGAACTGCTCGCCTGGCTGAACGGCTGAAACAGTTTATCGATCGATTCGCGCGGGATGCCCATCCCCGAATCTTCCACCTCGAACCGGAGCCGCTCTCTTCTGCTATCTGCCTCTTCCCGGCTTACCCGCAGGGTAATCGTGCCCTGCTCGGTGAATTTGACCGCATTGCCGAGCAGATTGACCAGCACTTGGCGCAAGCGATAGCTGTCGCCCAGATAGTGGTGCGCAAGTCCGGAGTCGATCTCGGCGGTGACCGCCAATCCCTTGCTCCTGCCGGTCACCATATGCAACGACAGCAACTGTTCAAGCAGGGCCCGCAGATCGAAGGGTTCGATGTCCAAAGTCATCTTCTCCGCCTCAATCTTGCTGAAATCGAGCAAATTGTTGATCAGGATGAGCAGACTGGAAGCCGAAGTGCGGATCAGTTGGGCAAAATGCTTTTGCCGGGGCTGCAGTTCGGTATCGAGCAACAGCTCGGTGATCCCGATGACGCCGTTCATCGGCGTGCGGATCTCGTGGCTGATCATGGTCAGAAAATCAGACTTGGCCCTGTTGGAGGAATCGGCCTGCCGCGCCTTGAGCCGCAAGGTGCGGTTTTCCTGCTCCAGTCGTTGGACCTTGGCTTCAAGCTCTGCAATCCGGTTCTGGGCGAACATACTGTCTTCCATGGCTCAGGAAAAAAGAGAGAGTTGGCGTACCGCAGGCTTTTTCCGCTGGGCCCGCGGCTGGAGGATCGGAGAAAAGGCGTCGGCCGGGAGCTCGTCCAGAAACCGGGATGGCTGGCGGGACTCGACCGGAGTGCCATACAAGGCGCGCGATCGGCACCATGTGCAGATCAGGTTGGTGGTGGTTCTGGTGACACCCACGTAGAAAAGGCGCCGTTCCTCTTCCAGTTGGCGGCGCTGCGTTTCCGGAGATTCCGATACATGCGGCGCCAGCGGCAGCAGCCCTTCCTCGCAACCGGCGATGAAGACCACGGGGAACTCCAACCCCTTGGCCGCATGGAGGGTCGACAGAGTCACCGCCTCGGCGCGCGGATCGTAGAGCACGGAATCGCTGAACCGGTGCAGATGGCTGGCAAAATCGGCAAGCGACCCAAAACTTAAGGCCAGTTCACGCAAGCGCTTTACGTCCGGCTGCTCGGGATCGAACCCGTACCGGGCGCAGAGGGCAACGAGCACCTCTGCCGCCGGCGCGGTCGCCGACAGGGCGCGCATCCGCGCAAGCATCTGATGAAACGGTGCGAGTACCGCGTCAATGGGACCACCCAGAAGCGGCATCGCGCCAAACTCGTTTTCCCGTTGCCGAACCATCTGGCACAGAACGAGGCGCACCATCCGCACGGCCTGCTCGTCGATCCCCTGTTCCCGGCGGACCAGGGCCAGCAGATGTTCCGGCTCGGCCCGGTTCGCGAGCAGCAGCAGCCAGCAATACAACAGGCGGCACTCTCCCCTGATGTAATAGGCTTCAAGGTCAACCAGCTGAAAAGGAATGCCCCGCTCCGTGAGCACCTTGCCGATCGTCTCGGCCTGGCGGCCGATACGGTACAGGATACCGATGTCGCGCAGACCAACGGCGGCGCCGCCGGTGTGATCGAACCGTTTCAAGCTGCGATGCGAGGTGCCGCCCAGGCGGATCTCAATCTGATCGGCGATGAAGCGGGCTTCCTGGTCGGGCGCGGCACATTCCTGGCGCTGGATGGTCCCCTGCCGCGAGACGTGGGCCTGCATCGATGCCGGCGGCAGCGAGTGAACATTGTGGCTGATCAGTTGGGCGGCGGCGCCGACGATAACCGGAGCGCTGCGATAGTTGCGGACCAGGGAGTGCACCTCGGGATGCATTTCCCGGATAAATGCGTACAACCACTGCGGATCGGAACCGCGAAACCCGTAGATCGCCTGATCCGGGTCACCGATGGCAAACACGGTCGAGGTCTGCGCCAGAAGCGCGACCAAGGCGTACTGCGCCTCGTTGACATCCTGGAATTCATCGACCAGAAGATGGCGGCCGGTGGCACCACGGATGGCGGCAGCCTCTTCGCCATCCTGGCGCAGCATCTCCACGGTACGTGGCACCACCGCCTCGATGTCGATCAAGGATCGTTCCACCAGGGCCGCGAGGTAACGGTGCGTTTCGGCGGTATGTTCGCCGGGATTGGAGCGGCAAAACAGATCGCCAAGATCGCGGGAAAAACGCTCCCGCTTTTTGGCATTCCATCCGGGAAAGATCTCTTCGATCAAGGCGGCCCGTTCCTCTGGTCCCGCCACCTGCAGACCGGGCGTGCAGCGCCTCAACTGGGCCAGGCAATACCCATGGAAGGTGGCGACCGTCACCGCCCCCCGAGCCGCGCCCGAGTTCTGCAAACGCTCCCTGACCTCTTCCGCCGCCTTGTTGGTGAAGGTGATCACCGTGCAGGCCTGCTCAACCTGCGCGCTCAGCCGTCGCACCCGGCTCACCAGGGTATTGGTCTTGCCGGTGCCTGGCCCGGCCTGGACCAGAATCAGCGCGGCCGCACTGTCCACCGCCTGCTGCTGCTCGCTGTTCAGTTGCTTGAGCGTTGGTCTTGTCCCCGCATCCTGCTTCTCCTCCCGTTGCCCCAGCCGCTGCCGTTTCTTGCCCATATTTTGGGACGGGCCGGCAACGGGGCCAAACAGGCTGGATTGTCCGCACAGTTCTGCGCGTTCTCCTTCGGAAAAAACAGTAATCACGCCGAACTCGCCATCATAGCCGGGCTTGCGGATCACCCGGTTCGATCGCACCCGCTCAATCGCCTCGGCCAACAGCGCGGACCCTTTGGCCTGGATTGCCTCCACAGGCGTCTTGAGCAGGAGCCCGAACTCGGAGCCGAAGATGTTGATCAGGCGGATATAGCCTTCCATCACCTTCTTACTCGCCGGCCCGCAATCGAGCAGCTCGGCCACAATCTCCGCCAGGGGAACGAGGCTGTGCACCTGCGGACTGCCCGGCGGCAGCACCGGCTGCTCCCGGTCGGCCAGTTCCATGACCCGGTGGAGCACTCCGATGGTCAGGGGCTTGCCGCAAACCGGACAGAGCCCTCCAGATGCGCGGGTTGCATGGGGTTGCAGGCAGACTTGACAGGTGCGATGCCCGTCGCAGTGGTACTTGCCTTCTTCGGGATAAAACTCGACCGTGGCGGCGAAAACCTGCTGGCCAGCCTCGTTGACCGGCATCCGTATCGCCTCGCGCATGGAGAAATAATCAAAGCCGGTGGTGAAAATATTGGCTTCGCGGCCCAATTTTGCCGGTGAATGACAGTCCGAATTGGAAATGAGGGTAAAACGATCCAAGGCGGAGATCAGTCGATTCATCTCCGGGTCCGAAGAAAGACCGGTTTCCAAGGCAAATATGTGGGGGCTGAGAGCGCCGAAACATTCCTCGATCGAGTCGAATCCCGATTTCGAACCGAAAAGCGAAAACCAGGGTGTCCAAATGTGGGCAGGGACGAGGAAACCCTGGTGAGCCTTTTCCAGCAAAATTTCCAGAAGATCGCGGGAGTCGAGACCGAGGATCGGCCGGCCGTCAGCGGCGATGTTGCCCAAGGTGGCCAGGGTGGTGTTGAGGCGGCGGGCAGCGTCGAAATCCGGCACATAGAGCAGGTTATGCACCTTGCGGACCTTGCCGCCTCGCTTGTAGATGGAGCTGATCTCGGCGCTGAGGACAAAACGGATGGCGGTCAACTCCATCGCCGGCCGAATGCCCTGCGGCAGCAGATCGCCAAGCTCTCCGGCCGGATCGGCCTTCAGGCGGAAGAATCCCGGTTCGGCCGGCTCCAGGCACTCGTAGAGATGGGCAAACCAGCCGGGATGGGTGAAATCGCCGGTGCCCACCACGCTGATGCCCTTGACCGCGGCCCAGGCGGCCAGCCCATACAGATTGCTGGCCTTGCTGGTGGCCCGGGAGTAGTGGCTGTGGACATGGAGGTCGGCGATGTAGTTCACAGAGGCTCCTGCCAGCCGTAGAGACGATGGCGCCTGATGTAGGCCAGCACCGGCGGCGGCAGGAAGACCGGCGCCAACCCCCGGGCCAGTTCTT
Source organism: Desulfobulbus sp. (assembly GCA_009780825.1). GTDB lineage: Bacteria > Desulfobacterota > Desulfobulbia > Desulfobulbales > Desulfobulbaceae > Desulfobulbus. The sequence continues at coordinate 95,380 of WQZH01000001.1, forward strand.
CCCGGATGGCCGAAGAAGAAACCGGCAGCGCGATATCGTCGAGAAAAACCGCTGTTCGCCCGGCCTGGTTCTGCCACCGTTCCTGGCCAGCGTGATAGCTAAAGGGTGGATGCAGGGCGGCGAGCGCCCGGGCAACGGCCGCCGCGTCGATCGCTTCCCGTTGGATCACAATCAGGTCGATCAGGGTAAGAAGCTCCTCTATCCGGTGCCAGTGGGGCAGATCAAGCAGCGAATCAGCACCGATAATCAGGCTGTACCGGCATGATCCTTTTTCCTGGATCAGGGCCTGCACCGTGTTGTTGGTGTAGGAGGGCTCCGGCAACCGCGCTTCAATGCGGGAACAGCAGATACGCCCCTCGATTCCTTGGCAATCGGCCAAGGCCGCTTCGATCATGGCCGCCCGGTGGGCAAAGGATGCCATGGGTTGTTGTTTGTGCGGCGGCAACAGAGCCGGGATGAACAGCAATCCGTCGAGACGACAACGGATAACCACGTGAAGCGCCAGATCAATATGGCCCTGGTGGACGGGATCGAAGGTCCCGCCGAACAGCCCGACCCTCAGTTCTTCGTCTGGAGCAACCACGTCTCAGGACCGGGTCTCTCCGGCACCGTAGACGATGAACTTCTGCGTGGTCAACTCCTTCAACCCCATGGGACCATACGCGTGCAGCTTGGTGGTGGAGATGCCGATCTCGGCGCCCAGGCCGAACTGGCCGCCGTCGTTGAACCGGGTGGAAGCGTTGACCATCACCGCCGAGGCGTCGATCTCACGCAAAAACCGCTGGCTGTGCGCATAGGAACGGGTGATGATGACCTCGGTGTGCCTGGAACCGTATCGGTCGATGTAATCCATGGCCTCGTCGATGCCCGACACCACCTTGACCGTCAGGGCCAGGCCAAGGAATTCGGTGCCCCAGTCGCTGTCCGTTGCCGGCTCGATCATGTCGGTGCAGATCTGACAGCTCAAGCGGCAACCGAGCAGGCGCACCCCCTCATTTTTCAGGGCCAGGCTGACTTTGGGCAGGAACTCTCCGGCGATTTCCCGATGAATGAGTAACCCCTCAAGGGCGTTGCAAGCACTCGGCCGCTGCACCTTGGCGTTGACAATGATCGGAATGGCCATTGCCTGGTCGGCGTCGGCATCGACAAAACAGTGACACACGCCCTTGTAATGCTTGAGCACCGGGATCCGCGATTTCTCGGTGACCGCCCGGATCAACCCCTCGCCGCCGCGCGGAATGACCAGATCGATATACGCCTCCTGCTGGAGCAGGATGTCGACCCCTTCCCGATCGGTGAAGCCCAGTACCTGGGCCACGGCGGGATCGATTTCGTGTTTGACCAGCACCTTCTGCAGAACCTTGGCCAGGGCCAGGTTGGAATGGATGGCCTCGGAGCCGCCCCGGAGGATGACGGCGTTACCGGCCTTGAGGCATAGTGCCGCCGAATCGATGGTCACATTGGGCCGTGACTCGTAAATCGTCAGGATAACGCCGAGCGGCACCCGCATCCGACCGACGACGATGCCGCTGGGCCGGCGGCGCATCTCGCCGACCTCGCCCACCGGATCTGCCAGGGCGGCCACCTCGCGCAAACCCTGGACCATGTCTTGGATACCCTTTTCGCTGATCCGCAACCGTTCGAGCATGGCGGCGGACAGTCCTTTCTCCTCGCCGGCGAGCATATCCTTGTGATTTTCCCCGAGGATATACGGCTGCTGCGCGATCAGCTCCGCGCCGACATCAAGCAGGACAGCATTTTTCAAAGCGGTCGGCATGGCGCTGAGACTCCGGGCCGCTCCCCTGGCTTTCTGCACCATATCAAGGACTGTTGCTTCGATCTGTGCCCGTTCCATATCGGTTATGCCCTCCTGTCGCCTGCAAACATGATTCCCGCTCCAACCGCCTGTTCCACTATGCCGCGAAGCGGCGGCGTTGTAAAGCGGCGTTATATTTCTCCTTCGCGCCCCAGGACCACCAAGTTGTCGCGGTGGATGACCTCGTCCGTATCCTTGGTTCCGAGGATGGCGGCTATTTCTCCGGTCTTGCGCCCCTTGATGCGCTCGATGTCTGCCGCGTCGTAATTGCTCAACCCCGCGGCAATCACCGTGCCCTGGCGGTCGAGGCAATGGACCGGAGCGCCGACCGCAAAACTCCCCTGAACCTCGACGATACCCGAGGGCAGCAGGCTTCTGCCCTGTTCGACCAGGGCGCGGCGGGCGCCATCGTCGACCACCAAAAATCCCTGCGGCTTGAGCACATACGCGATCCAGTGCTTGCGCCGATTCAGGGCTCCCTTGCCGGGAAGAAAAAAGGTGCCCACCAATTCGCCGCTGAACAAGGCCTTCAAAATCTCAGGATGCCGGCCCGGTCCAATAAAGGACGAGCCGCCACAGGCCGCCACCATCTTGACGGCGCGCAATTTGGCCATCATGCCGCCGGTGCCCAGCGCGCTGCCCGCCTGGCCGGCCATCCGCTCGATCTCCCTGGTGACGGCAGCGACGGTGTACATGGGCCGGGCATCGGGATCCTCCACTGGGTGGCCGGTGTACAGGCAATCGACATCGGTAAGGATGATGAACATGTCGGCTCCGATCATGTTGGTCATCAACGCTCCCAGAGTGTCGTTGTCGGAAAAGCGCAGTTCCTCGGCTGAAACCGTGTCGTTTTCGTTGATGATCGGCACCACTCCGAATTCGAACAGGGTGCGGATGGTGTTGCGGACATTCAAGTAGCGGCCCCGGTGGGACAGATCGGCGTGGGTGAGCAGCACCTGGGCCACAGGCTGCCGGAATTCGGCGAAAGCCAATTCGTATGCCTGCATCAACAGGCCTTGCCCGGTGGCGGCCAGGGCCTGTTTGACCCTGAGCTCCTCATGCGGCGTCTTGACCACGCCCAGCCGTTTGCGGCCGGCGGCCACGGCCCCGGAGCTGACCAGAATCACCTCGCGGCCCGATGACTGGAGAAAGGATATTTGGCGGGCGATATTGGCGATGACCGATTCATCGAGACCGTTGTCGCCGGTGAGCACGGCGCTGCCGACCTTGATCACCACCCGTTTGGCTTGATCGAAGAGGGTCTGACGGTAGTAGAGCCCGTCGTCGTTATTCATCTGCAAGGTCATGGCACGCCTCCGCCCGCTGGCGCTCCAGCAGGTCTCCGAGCAGCACTCGCAACGATTCCAACCCTTCCTCTTCCTCCGCTGAGATGGCGAGCAGCGGCAGGCCGAGGCCGTCGAACTGTTTTTCGACCTGATAACGCCGCGGTGCATCGATCAGATCGATCTTGTTCAGAATGATCACATGACGCCGGTCAAGCAGCTCTTTTTTGTAGGCGGCCAGCTCCCTGGCCAGGATCATATAATCCTCGTACGGCTGATCGCCTCCGCCAGAGACGTCGATAAGATGCAGCAGGATGGAAGTCCGCTCGATATGGCGGAGAAACTGATGCCCCAGTCCCACGCCCTGATGCGCCCCTTCGATCAGTCCCGGAATATCGGCGATGATGCAGGGGTCGATGTCTGGAAACGAAAGCACCCCGAGCTGTGGCTCCAAGGTGGTGAAGGGATAGGGGGCAATCTTGGGATTAGCCGCCGAGAGCTTGGACAGCAGCGTCGACTTGCCGGCGTTGGGCAGGCCGATCAGGCCGACATCGGCCAGCAACTTGAGTTCGATCCGCAGCCAGCGTTCCTCGCCCGGCTGTCCCGGCGTCGCCTTGCGCGGCGCTCTGTTGGTCGAGGTGGCGAAACGGGCGTTGCCCAAGCCGCCTCTGCCGCCTTCGGCAACGCAAAAACTCTGCCCGTGTTCGGTCAGGTCAACCAGCATGGCGGCGGTTTCGGCATCCCTGATCAATGATCCCATCGGCACCCGCACCTCGCAGTCCCTGCCACTGCGACCGTGTTTGCCGCTTCCCTGGCCGCCGACCCCGGACTCGGCTTTAAAGTGAGATGCATAGCGGAATTCGATCAGAGATCGCAGATTGCGATCCGCCACCAGGATGACATCTCCGCCTTTGCCGCCATCGCCGCCGTTAGGACCGCCCTTGGGCACAAATTTCTCCCGCCGGAAACTGACGCAGCCATTGCCGCCGTCGCCCGCCTTGACGAAAAATTTGGCTTCATCGACAAAACCCACGATGCCTCCGCGACCTGCAAGGAAAACAATACGAAAAAACCCGGCATCAACGTCGTGATGCCGGGTTGCAACAATGCAGGGAAGCCGCGCCGTAGCCGCGCTGCGCCTCCCATGGGAAAACGATCAGTCCTGCTCGACGGGATAAACGGAAACGCGCTTGCGCTCCTTGCCGAAATCCTCAAATTTGACGGTCCCGTCAATCTTGGCGAACAGGGTGTAATCGCGACCGCAACCAACATTGGCGCCGGGGTGGATCACCGTGCCCAACTGCCGCACCAGAATATTGCCGGCCTTGACGACCTGACCGCCGAACCGCTTAACCCCGCGCCGTTGCCCGGCGCTGTCGCGACCGTTGCGAGAACTGCCGCCTGCTTTCTTATGTGCCATGGTATGCCCTCCGGATGTACGTGTTGCTTATGCCGAAATCGTCTCGATGTTCAGGGCGGTGTACATTTGCCGGTGGCCTTTTTTGACCTGATAGCCCTTACGCCGCTTTTTCTTGAAAACGATAACCTTCTTATGCCGGCCCTGCTCCACAATCTTGGCCACCACCTTGGCGCCATCGACCACGGGCTGGCCGATCTTGACAGCCTCGCCGTCAGCCAGCAGCAGAACATCCGACAACTCAACCATATCGCCCACTTCGCCCTCCAGCTTCTCCACACGAAGTGTATCACCGGCCTCTACCTGATACTGCTTGCCGCCGGTGCGGATTATTGCATACATGCGACTCCTCCTCTCTCTCCTCAACTAGAACGCCGTGCAGTGGAAATAATTAGTCGTAGAACTTTGTATTTAACTCGAAGATGCCCAAGATTGTCAAGAGTTATATTTGCCGGCAGACCTTTTCCCCAATCCCGCCGGAATTCCTCCCGCTTGCATCCCGAATTGAAAGGAGCGTCCACCGGTTGAGAACGTGCCACAACGCAGGGGATTTTTCCTGCCAGGCATGGTTTTTCTTGTCGCAACATGGAAAAAATTATACTGTGCGACCGATGAGACGGTCATCTCCGTCCATTCTTCTTCAGAAGGCCGACGGAAGCGTACATCGACCGGTATCTTTATTATCTTTTATCTCGTAAGGAGAAGCTCCATGCAGAAGATGGAATGTCCCTGTGGGTATATTTACGATCCGGTTGAAGGCGATTATGAACACGGCGTGGCTCCGGGCACACCTTTTGCCGGCCTGCCGGATGATTGGGTCTGCCCAACGTGCGGCGCGGAAAAAGAATATTTTTACGCCGTCGATTGAATGTTTGCGTCGCTCACTGACCATTTTCTTGTGCAAAAAAGATCGATGCAATAGCATCACCCGCTCCGGGAGAAAGAAACGCTTCCCTGTTGACCCAGAAGGTTGCCGTCATGTGTATTCCCCATCGCTCTTTTCTGCTTGCAGTAGCCCTCATTCTTGCCACGGTTTTTTTCCATGTCCCGGCCAGGGCCGACGATTACAGCGGCCCCGCCGAACTGGTGGACCGGGCGACCTCGGTGTACAAAAGGTTCTTGGCCGACCCCAACATGCAATGGTTCCGGAACAACGTCGGTAGCGCTCGCGGCATTCTCATTGTGCCGCAGATGCTGCGCGGCGGTTTTATCATCGGCGGTTCCGGAGGCCAGGGCCTGCTCGTCGCCCAAGATCCCGCCACCAACAAATGGAGCGCGCCGGCTTTCTACCGCATGGGCTCAGTTTCCCTGGGTTTTCAAATCGGAGCCGATGTCTCGGAGATCATTTTGCTGATCATGACCGACCGAGGACTCAACGCCATGCTGTCCACCGATTTCAAACTCGGCGCCGACGTGGCCATCGCCGCCGGACCGATCGGCGGCTCGGCCAAGGCTCAGACCGCCGACATCCTCGCCTTTGGTCGTTCGCAGGGCGCCTACGGCGGGATCAGTCTCGAAGGTGCCGCCATCTCCCCACTAGACGACTGGAACGCGCGCTATTACGGTCAATCGGTGCGGATCTTCGACATTCTCATCGACCTGAAATGGAACAACCCGCAGGCCGATGCCCTGCGCCGGCTTCTGCCCAAACCGGGCCCCAACGTGCAACCGATCGGCAGGTGAGCGGGCCATCCCCATGCACATGGAGCCTCGCCGCAACCCCAATTCCATGGATCGCCCGCCGGCTTTTACCCTCCAGCGGCCTCTGCCCGGAGAGCTCACCATCGTATTGAGCGGGGCCTGGACTCTGCACGCCCATCCCCCGCCGCCGGCCGACCTGCTCGCCGCCCTCGACAAGACCGTCCGTTGTCTGCGTTTTACCTGCGACGCCCTCGAAACCTGGGATACCCGGTTGCTCGTTTTCCTGAAAACAATCTTGGAAACCGCCGAACAACGGCACATCGACGTGGACCGCACCGGTCTGCCCCCAGGCGTGCTGCGCCTGTTGACGCTTTCGGAAGCGGTTCCCGAACAGGTCACCTACAGCCAGCCGGACCGGGAGTTCCTGGTGACCCGCATCGGTCGTCAGGTCCTGACCCTGGTCGGGCAGGCGTGCGAACTAGCCACCTTCACCGGCGAAATCCTGCTGGCCCTGCTGCACCTGCTGACCGGGAAAAAACCGTTCAAGCCCCGAGACTTCCTGTACTTCATCCAAAATTGCGGCGTCGGCTCCCTGCCGATCGTCTCCCTGATCGCCGTCCTGGTGGGAGTCATCCTCTCGTTCGTCGGCGCGGTGCAATTGCAGATGTTCGGCGCCCAGATCTATGTGGCCAACTTGGTCGGCCTGGGCATGGTGTTGGAAATGGGCGCCCTGATGAGCGGCGTGATCATTGCCGGTCGCATCGGCGCCTCCTATGCGGCGCAACTGGGGACCATGCAGGTGAACGAAGAGATCGACGCCCTGCGGACCATGGGCATCTCACCGGTGGGCTTCCTCGTATTGCCCCGGATATTGGCCCTGATGCTCATGCTGCCCCTGCTCTGCGTCTATGCCGACATCATGGGCATTCTGGGCGGCTCGCTGATCGGCGTGACCATGCTCGACCTCTCCCTGGTGGAATATCTGGAACAAACCCGGAAAACAATTCAGCTCAGTCAATTCGGTCAGGGCATCATGAAGGCGTCGATCTTCGGCATCCTCATCGGCTTTGCCGGCTGTTTGCGCGGCATGCAGTGCGGCCGTAGCGCCCTGGCAGTAGGCGAAGCCACCACCTCGGCGGTGGTCACCTCGATCGTGCTGATCGTGGTTTCGGATTCATTCATCACCTATCTCCTCTACCGGTGATGCCGCCATGACGCATCCTGTTCCCGCCATCACCGTCAAAGGGCTGACCATGGCCTACGGCAGTTACGTGCTCCAGCGGGATCTCGATTTCGCCATCAACCGGGGCGATATTTTCGTTATCATGGGCGGGTCGGGCTGCGGCAAGTCCACTCTGCTGCGGCACATGGTCGGCCTCAAGCAGCCGGCCTCCGGATCGATCAGCTACGGCGATGCAGATTTCTGGACCCTGGCCGAGGACGACCGGGCGACGATCATTCGCCGGGCCGGCGTCCTGTACCAATCCGGCGCACTGTGGAGTTCGATGACCCTGGCCGAGAACGTGGCTCTGCCCCTGCAGCACTACACCGACCTGAGGCCGGAGGTGATCGCCGAGCTGGTCTCCTTCAAACTGTCGCTGGTCGGGCTTGCCGGCTTCGAGGCCTTTTATCCGGCCGAGCTGTCGGGCGGCATGCGCAAGCGGGCGGCGCTGGCCCGGGCCATTGCCCTTGATCCAGATTTTCTCTTTTTTGACGAACCCTCCGCCGGACTCGACCCGATCAGCGCCCGCAACCTCGACCAACTGATCCTGGAATTACGGGAAAGTCTGGGGGCCACCGTGATCATCGTCACCCACGAACTGGCCTCGATCTATGCCATCGCCACCAACTCAGTCTTCCTTGACAGCGAGACCCGGACCATGCTGGCCACCGGCGATCCCAAAATCCTGTTGAGGGAATGCGCCGATCCCACGGTGCTCAACTTTCTCACCCGGGGGACCGGGCAACGGGAGGTTCGAACGGTTTGAGCAAAAAAGCCAATCCCACTCTGGTCGGCGCCTTCGTGCTGGTTGCCCTGGTCTTGACCCTGGCTGCGGTCATCATCCTGGGCAAGATCAAATTCAAGGACGACCGGCTCCGCTGCGTCGCGTACTTCACAGGCTCACTCTACGGCCTCGACGTCGGCGCGCCGGTGACCTTCCGCGGGGTGACCATCGGTCGGGTCACCGCCGTCCAGATCAGCTTCAACGAGGAGCACAACAACTACATTATTCCGGTGTATCTGGACATCCAGCAACAACCCGATTTTTCCGGTGGGCAGAAGGCTGACCAGGATCCGGAAGAACTCCGCGCCCTGCTCCGGCAGATGATCAGCCAGGGTATGCGCGCCCAACTGAAGATCACCAGCCTCCTGACCAGCAAGCTCTACATCGATCTCGCCTTTTTCCCTGAGACGCAACCGCCTCCGTATGCCAAGGACGGCTCCCTGCTTGAAATCCCCACTCAGCCCTCCGGTCTGGAGCAGATCGCCCAGAAACTGGAAAGCCTGCCGCTCACCGACATTCTCAACAAAACCGCCTCGGCCCTCGACGGTATCAACACCATCATCAATTCCAAGGAAACCCATAACATACTGGGGGCGCTGAGTTCCACTTTAGACAGGATCAACGGTCTGCTTACCCGTGCCGATGCGGAATTTCCTCTCCTGGCCGCTGACCTGAAAAGAGCCCTCGCCAATTTCACCACTCTCTCGGCCGCCGCCACCACCTTTCTCCGCACTGCGGACAAAGAAGTTCCGGAGACGAGCGCCGAATTGAAACGCCTGCTATCCGGGTTGAATGCCACGGCCGGGGCGCTGACCAAAGCCCTCAACAACATCGAGCAGCTGACCGCAAAGGATTCCATGCTCGCCTATCAGGTGACCGCCTCCTTGCGGGAGATCGAACGCGCTGCCGCCTCGGCCCGACAGCTGTCCGACTACCTCCAGCAGCGTCCCAATGCCCTGATCTTCGGTCCGCAAGAGGACAAACCATGAACAGCCACGACCTTTGCCCGCGCTCCCTGTGCCTGGCCGCGCTCTGCGCCTTGCTGCTCAGCGCCTGCCTGACTCCGGCCACCACCCTCCATACCCTGCAACCCGTCCGCCAACAGCCGTTGAGGCAGGATTTCGCCAATTTTTCCGCATTGATCCTGCTGATGCCGGTGCAGCTTGCGCCCCACCTGCAGGCACGCGGCCTGATCGACAGGCTGCCCGACGGCGCAGCCCATACTTCGACCACCCACCTCTGGGCCGGTCCGCTGGACGAGCAGATCGGCCAGCAGATGGTCAACGACCTCAGAGACCTGCTGGCCACCGACCATATCGGGCTCTACCCAGGCCCACGCTTCGGGGATATCCGTTATCAACTGGAGGTTGAGATGAGTGAGTTCAGCGGCGACGGTCATGCCTTCACCATCGTTGCCGTCTACACCATCAGCGACAGCGCCGCCAAGACCATCCTCACCAGAAAGGCCTTCCGCCAGACCCGAACTATCGCCACGCCTGACTATTCCGGTTATGTTGCCAGCGCCTCCCAGGCCATTGCCGATCTGAGCAAGGAAACGGCCTCAGCCCTTTTGGCCGCGCATCGTTCCCAACCAACAGCCAAGTAAGCCAGTGTTTCTCCGACGTATTGCTCCGATCCCGCTGTTTCTGCTGCAAGCGAGCGGCCCGGCGCCGGCTCGGCCATCGCATCGGTGATCGACACCCAGATGCAACCGGGTATGGCCTGCATTGCCATTGGTCGGACGCTCAAAAAGATCCCGGCCTGTTGACGCACGATGTCCTACCAAGAAACAACCGAAAAAAGAGACCATCACATTGCCCTGACAAGGATCGATATGGCCCGTTTCTACCGACTCCTGCTGCCGCTGGCAGCCATTCTCATCCTGACTGGCTGCGCCTTCATCAACTCGAACAACCTGCCCGATGCGCCCATGCCGGCTAATGTCCTCAGGGTGGGCACTGTCAACGATGCACCGCCGCTCGCCTACGCCAAAAACGACGCGATTACCGGATTGGAGTCCCTCTTCGCCGCCGGCCTGGCCGATTCCATGAACCGCCGCCTGGAGTTAGTGCCTCTGCCCAAGGAAGAGCTGTTCCTGGCTCTGCGGGAGCAAAAAATCGATATCATCATGGCCGGAATGACCACCACCGAGGCGCAACGCTCCAGGCTCGCCACCACCAGCCCCTATCTCTCCTCTGGCCTGAACACCCTGGTACGGCTCGGCGGTTACGACCGGCTGGGCAACGGCGTTCGGTACCTGACCGCGCCCTCAATCCGGCTGGGCGTAGTCGCTGGCAGCGCCGCCGACGTATGGCTCAAGGGGCTCCGCCCCCAGGGCGCAGTCAGCCGTTTTCCCACGGCTCCGGAAGGGGTGCAAGCCCTGATAAAGGAAAGCATCGATGTCTTCATCGCCAACCAGACCACCAATTACTATTACGCCTCCCTCTATATCGACCAAGGACTCACCCCCGGTAACATCCTGCTCACCAGGGATGAGCTGGCCTGGGTAGTACGGCCCGGCAGCGACGACCTGCGCGAGGCGGCCAACAAATACTTGGCCGCCATCAAGCAAAGTGGTGCCCTGCAGCAGATGCTGGACCAGACCATCCCTTTCTACCGCGGCACGGCCTACAGTCCGGCGCAATAGCGGTTCGCTCTGTCTGTTCCTGCGTGCGGCCCGGTGGTCAAAGTGCTGTGTGCTGATCAATAATGATAGGCCAAACCAACGTAGAAGTTACGGCCGGGCATGGGGTAGTCCATGACGTAGGCGTAGTCCTGATTGAACAGGTTGTTGATTGCGGCGCGCAGGCTCATGGTGCCTTTGTCTTTAAAATCAACCAGCTTTTGTTCAAGACTTAGGTTCACCACGGTGAATCCGCCGTAATAAATGTACTTTGTCTCGTAGGTCGGGTTGGTCGTCACATTCCAATCGTTCTGATAAGATTTGCCGAAGTAGGTGAGGTTCAGGTTGGCCGACAGGCCCAGGTCCGGATGATTGAAATCCAGACCGTATGAGGCCGTCATTTTCGGCACATAGGGCAGGGTGCCCGGATCCTGAGGCACGTAGTTGGTCTGGTCGCCGTTATCGCGCTGCGTCATGAGCGTGATATTGACATAGGGGCGCAGTTTGAATCGCTGCTTCATGGCCTTGCCCAAGTCCGCTCCAAAAGACAGCTCAAAGCCGGCGTAGACTGAGTCACCCGCCAAGTTGCCATAGATGTAGTTGGGTTGGGGGTAGGGCAAACCAGACGGCAGACCCGCGATTTTGTCTTTGTAGTTGGTATGGAAATAGGTCAGGCCGGCATTGATGCACTTCCATGACACGTCGGCGCCCACTTCGGCCCCCTGGCTCGTTTCAGGCTTTAGGCCAGGGCTGGGCGCATAGTAATACGAATCGCCGACCATCTGGGCGGGAGTGGGCATGTGAAAGCCTTCGGCATAATTGGCCCTGAGCTTGAGAAAATTGACCGGCAGCCAGGCCAGGCCTATCGAAGGTGAAAAATTGCTGTCGCTGAGGTTTTTTCCGCCCACTTCGTCCGTGTTTTCGTACGAGTCGTACCGTCCGCCGGCCGACACAATCACTTTCTCGTCAAACAGCCGGAGCTTGCCCAAAAGATAGCCGGCGTAGTCAACAGACTTGGCCTTGGAAGAATTGTAGCTGTTATCCGCATCCAGGTCGTACTTGATGGCGTCGAACCCGGCGGTCAGCATCAACAGCTTGTTGTCGAACGTGACCCGGGCCTGCCCCTGCTGAAGATCGGTGGTGGTAGCGCTCCGATAGTTGGGTACGGGATAGACGGGAGCGCCATAGGTATACGGGTAGTTCTGATCGTAGTAGGAAAGCGATTTGCTTTCGTATTGTCCGAAGGTGTAGTCGGCTGCCCAACTGAACATCTTGTCTCCGGTGTGCCCTTCATAGCTGAGGGTGGTGTTGTAGGCAGTGTTGTCGTAGTTGTCGAAATTATCCGGCCAGACTGAGGTATCCGGCCAGCCGCCGCCGGGCAGTTCGCCATCGCTCATCTTGAAATAATTGAAATGCGCACCGATCCGATGATTTTCCGAAAAGGTGTATCCGGCATCCAGGTCGAGTCCCAGGCGGTCGCCGACGCTGGTGTGTTTCCAGGTGGCACCGGTTCCGGTTCTGTAATCATCCACCTTGGAATTGGTGATGGCCCCGGCAAAGTCAAACCCATTTTTGGCCCCGGACATGCTCAGTTTCTGGTTAAAGCCGCTATAGCTCCCCATCCCCACTTCGGCGTCGACGGTATAGCCTTCCTCTCCACGCTTGGTGATGATGTTGACCACCCCGCCCATGGACGAGGTTCCATACTGTACGGCCGCCGGACCACGGATGATCTCAATGCGTTCCACGTTGCCCAAGTCTTTGAGATTCAACAAACTGGTGCCGGTACGGTGCCCATTGAGCAAAATCAGGGTGCTCCCTTCCAGTTCATTGCTCAATGACGAATTGCCGATACCGCGAATGTAGAGGGCGGTGCTGCCGCTCCCATTGCCGCTGGTGGCGTAGGTCTGAAAGCCGTTTTGGTTCAAGAGTTGCCCCAGGTCGCTGGCCGTGGATTTTTTGATATCCTCTTCCGTGATCACGGTGATGTTGGACGTGACTTCTTTCTTGGCTTCCTTGGCGCTGCTGGCCGTGACCACCATCTCGTCCAGTGAGGTCGAAGTTGTCGTGGTTTCGGCCCGAAGCCCTGGAGCGCCCATGAGGGTCAGGCCGAGAAGAGCCGAGGTACATCGAAGGTAATTGCCGGTCATAGGTTGTCCTCCTCGTGTGATGAGAGCCGATGGATGTTAGGCCCATCGGCGGGTTACCCTGCCGCCTCCGGTTGGCAAGGCGCTTGACGGTCACATCCGGCCTTCTTCCCAAAGGCCGGACCGCCAAAATCAGGAAAGTGAAACGACCGCGCCATAGGCCACGCTGAACTGCGGCTCGGCCGTCACATGAATATCCGTCAGCATTTCGTCTTCCAGCGCTTCCACCAGCCCCCGGTTTTGGGCCGGCCCGCCGTCCAAAAACACGGCCCCCTCCGATTGGCGGCGCCCCAGAATCCCAGCCACCCGACGGGCCACCGAGGCGTTGAGCGCCCAGATGATCTCCTCTCGTCCGACGCCCTGAGCCAAAAGCGAGATAATTTCACTTTCGGCGAAGACTGCGCAGGTGCTGTTCAATTCCACATGATTTTTCGCCCGCCGGGCCAGTTCGCCGAAATCTTCCAAAGGCGTATCCAGAAGCCGGGCAGCCAGTTCAAAGAAGCGGCCAGTACCGGCGGCGCATTTGTCGTTCATCCTGAAATCGGCCACCCGGCCTTTTTCGTCCAAAGTCAGCACCTTCACATCCTGACCGCCGATGTTGATGATCGTGCGGGCCTGACCGCCGCTCAGACGGAAGAGCCCCAAGGCGTTGGCGCTGATTTCGTCTATTTGCCGGTCGGTAGCGGCAAAGAGATTCTTGCCGTAGCCAGTGGCCACCAGGCTGCCGATTTGCTCTTCCGGCAGCGCCAGATTGTGCCGTCCTTTCTGTATCAAACCCATAGCCAATGCTTCCTGCCCCGGTACGGTGGCCGTCTGGCCTCGCCAAAGAATTTTTTCGTTTTCGACAAAGACCACCTTGATGGCCGTGCTCCCCAGATCCAAACCGATATCGACACGCATTTCAGAGATTCTCCAAGTTGTTGCCGAAAGCCTCCAGACGGGTCAGAAGATTTCTGCCATCTTCGGCCGCATAGTCTGTTTCCAGCCTGATGAACTTCAAGCCGGCCCGCTTCAGCGGCTCCTCTAAGGTCAGGCTTTCCAGATCATACGGATGACAACCCTTCAACACGTGGAGAATCACCCCCTTGATCGTCGTGCCCAATACCGCTCCCCGGATATTGTTGAGGCGGCGTCCGTTGTCGCCGAAAGTCGGGCACAAGCAGCCCTGGTGATAGCTTTCGGCCAGAGCCCGTAACAGCCCGAAATCCGTAGGGTCGTCCATGGTCACCTGGGCGGGAAGGAGCCGTTCCGACGAGCAAAGATCATCGCCTGTGACCGTCAGGCCGGCCACTTCCAGCAAATGAAGCAGCTTGAAGTTGGGAAAATAGATCGGCGAACCCGCCAAAAACACCAACCCCGCCGCCTTGGCCTGGGTTTGAAATGTTGGCAGGGCCGCGTCCAAGGCCGCTGTCCAGCGTTCAATGCGATCCAGAAAAAACGAATTGGCTATCAAAAAGAACCACACTGCCGGGACCCGACCAGCCCGCCGCGCTTCGATCAAACGGCTGAAAGTCTGCCTGGCCTGCTGGAAGGTGGTCAGAGAGTCTAAAAGCATTTTTCGGGTCGGTTTACGCCCCGACAGCCCGGCCAAAAAATCTTTCAGTCCCGCGACTTCGGCCAGCCAGCGCTCCCCGGCCCGGGCCGAATTCTTCAGATGCGGCAGCTCCAGCCAATGCAGTGGCGTGGACATGTCCAGGCCGCACAGACCCATCATTTCCCGAAATTTCACCACTCAGTCGCAGGTGGTGGGCAAAACCCACGGATGGCCAGAATCTGCCGCTGCCTCCGATTCCAAGGCGCCCAGAACTGATCTAAGCATGGGGCACATCAAGGCCGGGAGCTTGGGAGCCGCGATCTGGCCAGCGGCCAGGGAACCGCTGGAAAATTTATAAGGATGCAGACCACAGGCCAAAAAAAGCTCCAGCGGCGCCTGCAGACACAAAAGATTCACCACCGGACGATCCACCCGCCGAGCCACCGACGCTGGCGAAAATCCAGTCCGGAAAAGATCCAGGAAATATGCCAACTCTGGACGATAGTCGTCACGGGCAACAAGCATGTCCAATTCGCGAGCCAATTCCATCTGGCATTTTTCTTCCAGCCGAAGTTTCAACCTGCTCTGCCGATCCATATTGCCGGTCATAATTTTTTCCCCACCAGTCTCAAGGCCAGCCGCCGGGACGATGAAAAGAGACGGCGCCCGAACCAATTGAAATGCAGGGCCCCGTCGACCGGGCAAGATTCCAGGCAACGGCCGCAGTTCAGGCAGGTTCCGGCTTGGACATCGGTCTGTTCCTGTTCTTGGTAGACTTCTTCAATATCCATTGGGCAAACCCGTCGGCAGGTGCCGCAGCCGTGACACAACTGCGGCGTCTTGACCAGGCGCAGGGCGGTTAGAGGTTTCAAGAGGCGAATCAAAGCCAAGAGAGGACAGAATAGGCAAAAGAAACGGTCCTTGAGAAACATGCCCACCAACATGCCACCGGCGATCAAGAGGGACAGAGCGGTGAAGCCCAACGTGACCGCGTTAGTGCAGTCCAGCGACAAGTATTGAGGTTGGCCGGCCAGGAGCGGTAACAGCGGCTTGGCTGGGCAGATATTGCAAAATGGCAGTTTGAAATCGGGATGGAGCCAGCCAACTGTCACCAAGGGTGGAACCAGGATCAGATAAGCCAAAAGACCGTATTTGATCCAACCCAGCCGAACCATGGTGGAGGCGGCAATCAGGGCTTCCCGCCAGCCTAAGCGCCGGCGCAGGGCGCTGAGCCAATCATGCACCAGGCCGAAAGGACACAGCCAGCCACACCAGGCCTTACCCAGCAGCACCACCGACCCGGCAAAGATCAAAAACCAGATCAGGACCCGCCAGCCATCGAAACCGGACAACGCCGTCCAGGAAAGGCCAAAGCCGATATAGCCCTGCAGGCCCATCAAGTAACAGTGGCCGCCGCAACCGACCACATAGGGGCAGGCAAAACACGGCAAGGCCGGCCCTAGATTGACGCCGAAGCGCCCGCCATACATCAAAACGATAAAGCCCAGGTGTTGGACGAGAAAGCGGAGGGAGGTCAGGCGCATATTCCGAATTTCCGACGGGTCAGCCAGGCCAGCATGCCGCTGACCAAAGCGCCAGCGGCGAACACCCACAGGCCGGCGGACAAATTCCAGCCAGCCCTGCGGGAACGGTGGACGAAAAGCGTGAAGGCGACCGAATCGCCGTCGCCACTGTGGACGACGAAAACCAGGGGCTTGGAAGCTAAATCGCCGGCACGGTCGAGGATGGGGTCATGCTCGGGTCGGTATCGGAAACCTGCCGCTCCGGGTTTCACCTCGGCCACTTGGCGACCATTATCCCACACGGCCAGGTTTTTGGCCGACGTACCTCCGCTCCTCTCAATCTTCAAGGTAAATTCCTGACCGGTTTGAGGCCAATAGAGCGGGCCATCGGAACTGACCAAAAATTCCGGCCAGTCTGGTGCCTGGGGCAAGCGGTTCGGCTCTGGAAAAGCGCCGGCTCCTGAACCGCCATACAGATTGAAGGCTGTTTGCGCATAGTGAAGGCGGCCCCCGATCTCCACCCGGGCGAAAATTGAGGCACGTCCATATTCTCCGCTGAAAATGACGATTTTCAGTCCGGCCGTGGACCGCTCCCAACTCAGGCTATGGATTCCAGCGCCTTCAGGAGCGGTGGTTTCGTTAAAATGTTCCAGCCTGGTCAACCGGTAAAAAACGACCGGATTGCCCAACAAGACCCCGGGGCTGGAACTTTCCAAGGCCAAAATCAACTTGACCCTGCTATCGGCCAACCGCTCAATCGAAGCGGACGACCATTGCATAAATGCCCCCGCCGCCGGATTCAGTGTCTCGCCAGACGCACCCGAATTTGCGGTCAGAAATAGCAAACAGACAAAAAAAAAGATGAGCACGATATCGTTCTCACACCAAAATATACAAGGCGCCACACCGACCTAGGATTCCTCGTTATCCTGAAGCAATGCCAGGGAGACAATTGATGCGGCCGAATTTTCTGACTCGTCTCGTTTCCTCCCCCTTCCTCAACGAAGGTGGTGGCCGGCATGGTGAAAACGGCTCCAGCCATTTGCAGCATACAACTCTCGGTCAACGGGCCCGCCCCGACTCATATCAGCCCGGACAATCGTCACCCCTTTTTTGCAGAAACCAAGGTTTTCCCCTGGGCAACACTCGGGTCAAAGGTCAACATTCTGACCTGACCGCTCGCACCGGGCAAGGAGGCGAGAAGGCCCGATGCGAACGACGTCTGGTCAGAATCCATGATGTGCGCCGCCCAAGTTAAACAACAACCGCGTTGCAGGCTATGGCAGACGCCCCAAGCCGCTCAGGCCATCCAGAGTACCAAGTTGGCGGGGCGGGAAGCAAGCAAACCGCTGCCAGATGAACCACCGCCGCAAGAGTGAAAAGCGCAAGACACCCCCTCGCTTATCCGTTCACAGGCTCGCCAAGAGTGCCAGGCTGCGCAGCGCTCCGGCCAGTTGAACAGGGGAGTGATTGCCGATCAGCATCTGTTCACCCTTCCAGTTTAAAGGTAACGGTTTGCTCCACCAGAGCCTTGACCGCCATACCGTTGACCGTGCCCGGTTTGAACCGCCAGTGGCTAACACACTGCAGTACGCTCTGTTCGAAAATGCCTTTGGGCTCAGCCGCCAGCACCGAGATCTGCCCCACTTGGCCGTGTTCGTCGACCACGAATTTGACCTTGATCCAGCCTTCGATGTTCTGCCGTTTGGCGGCCGGAGGATAGGCTGGAGGCGTTCTGGCCAGCGCTGTCAGCGGCCCGTCGAGCTGACCGATGCTGAAGATGCCGCTGCTGTTGCCGCGCGTCTGGCTGGCCCCGGATCTTTGAGCCGAAGCGGGGGGGTCCGAGGACACCGGCGCACTGTCCGGTGACGCCGGGGCGTCCGCACCGGTGGTGACCGGAACCGTCTCCACCGACGGCGTCTCTTTGGCCGCAGACGGCAAAGATTTCCGGATGACCGTTTGTGGCGGCGGCGATTTTTTTCTGAGCGCCGGCTTGGGCGGCACCTTCTTTTCAACCATAGGAGGAGGCGGGGAGGCCGATTCCATCTTCGCAACCGCCTCCGCTGGTCCAGTTGATGCGAGGATGGAAAAATCAAGCAGGACCGGCGGTTGAATCAATTGGCTATGCTGCTTCAGGGTAACAACCGCCCCACATACCAACAGCGCATGCAACAGCAGAGATACACAGGCGGCTTTCGCTTGTCGATTCATGGCTGCTGTTCGGTTTGCAGGATTAACGTGATGAAACCGAGCCGTTTGATCGTTTCGTACAGATCGACGAACTGTTGCAGCGCGATGTCCTTGTCCGCCCTGATGGTGAGCGGCGTGGTCCGGTCCACAGCCGCCAAGGCCGATCCCAGTTCAGTCAGCGGTGTTTCGGTGGTTTCGACCCAGACTTTCCCTTCCTTGGTGATGGTGATGTTTAAGGGGTGCTGCGCTGCCGCCTCCCGGCTGGCTGCGGCTTGGGGCAGCTCGACCTTGATGCCGCCGATGGCGATGAAAGTCGAGGTGGTGAGAACGATAGTCAGCAACACCAGCATCACATCGACCAGAGGGATGACATTGAGATAATCAAATTCCTTTTCGTCCATGGCGGATATCCCACTGGATGAGGAGAACCTTGCAGCGGCGGAGCAGGAAGTTGTAGAAGGTGATCGCCGGAATGGCCACCAGCAGGCCAAGCGCGGTGGCCTTGAGCGCCAGTGCCAGCTCGGTCATGATCTTGGTGGTGTCAAAGCCGCTGGCGCCAATGTCGTAGAAAGTGAGCATGATGCCGAGTACGGTGCCGAGCAGACCAATATAGGGGGCATTGGCGCCGATGGTAGCAATCAGGTGAAGTTTATGGCTCAGATGCAGTTCAAGTTCCTTGCGGTCAGTGAATTGCTTGATGTCGGTCGAACGGTAAACCAGCCAACGTTCGATAGCCGTGGCAATGGCGATGACGCTCAACACCAGGAGCAAGCCGAGCACACCGTAATCGATCAGGGAATGCAAATGTTCCATGAGGGTCCTTGAAGGCGGCGCAATAGTGGCGCATGAAAAACGGACGCATCGTTTACCGCGGGCAGAACGGATGCGCAGGCGACCGACGGCGCGGTGACAACCCGGAAACGGCGCAGGAGACAACGCGCCGTTTTCAACAGGCGTTGCGGTCGTTGCGGTGCAATGACAGGGGAAAAAGAGGCATCCTTTGCATGGTTCTCCGCATGATACGCAAGCAGCGTCGACAATGAAGGATGGCCGGGAACCTGCGGAGGGGACAAAAAAAATCCCGGATCGAACAAATCGATCCGGGATAGCCCTATTTATCCACAGAAATGATGAAACCGGTACGATGCCGTCCTCGCAGTCGTCTCCTCTATCCGTCCAGGCAGGTCTTCTGACTTACGGTTCATCCCTACTGGCTGCGTCTTCCCAACCCTTTGGTCAGTGACATGGTGCAGCGTTCGTCCCCGAATACAGCGGCGGGCCCATCCCTGATTCACACAGGGTTCCCGATTAAGTTCTTGCGAACACCTGAACTGTCGAAAAATAGAATCCATGCGCCATGGATTGTCAAGCAGAAAATTTTTTCCGTTGGGCGCGCGATACGCACACTCTCTCTGCCCACGCATGCTGGCCATGCCCCGCCAAGCGGTTATCTGCCTGCCGCTGTTCTATCTCTTCTGCATATCCCCATCGCGCTCACTTCCCATCCAAGCGCACCAAGTCCCGGTACACACCCCCTTGGCCCATCAGCTCGTCGTGGCTGCCCTGCTCGACGATCCGCCCTTGATCCAGGACAACGATCCGGTCAACCCGTCTGATGGTGGACAGCCGGTGAGCGATCACCAACGAGGTGCGGTCGCGGAAACCAGCGGCGACTGCCTGCTCCAGCATATTTTCCGATTCGGTGTCGATGGAGGCGGTGGCCTCGTCGAGCACCAGGATGGCCGGGTCACGATATAAGGCCCGGACGAAAGAGAGTAGTTGCTTCTCGCCCAGACTGAGATTGAGTGCCCCCTCCCCGATACGGGTATCCATTCCCTTGGGCAGCCGGTCGACAAATGCCTGGAGGCCGGTCTGGTCAAGGATGGCGGCCAGCCGCTCCTCGTCCGGTTCTTGGTCGAGGATGATATTGGCCCGCACCGTGTCCGGCAGGATAAAAATGTCCTGCATGATCAGACCGACCCGTTGCCGCAGGATGTCCAGGGGCAGCGTGCGAATATCCTCGCCGTCGATCAGCACCTGTCCGGCCACCGGATCGTAGAAGCGGACCAGCAGGGAAATCAGGGTCGATTTGCCGGCGCCGGTGGTCCCGACCAGGGCCACGGTCTCGCCGGGTCGAATGGTCAGGTCGATCCCATGCAGAATCGACTGACCCGGTTCGTAGCCGAATTCCACGCCCTTGAATTCGACCAAGCCCATAACCGCTCGCGTCCCAGTGGTCAATGGCCGGACAGGCACCGTCATGACAGGACGGGTATCAAGCGTCTGAAAAATACGCTCCGCCGAGGCCATGGCCGCCTGGACAATGGAATATTTCTGGGAAAGTTCGCGCAGAGGCTGAAAAAAAAGCCGCATGTACGAAATAAAGGCGGCGAGTTCGCCGATGGTCAAGTGGCGGCGGATGACCTCGCCGCCGCCGTACCAAATGATCAAGGCGATGGCGACCGAACTCATCAGATCGATCAGGGGCATAAACAGACCAAATAGCTTGATCTGGTCAAAGGAGTGCACCAGGTATTCCCTGGTCAACTCGCCGTGCCTGCGGCTGCTTCGTTCCTGGCCGCCGAAGCACTGGATCACCGCTACTCCGGCCAGGGACTCGGCCAAGAAGCTGTTGATCCGGGCCAACTGCGAACGGATGGCACGGAATTGCTCCCGGGCGAAACGGGAAAACAGCATGGTGCTGATCGCGGCCAACGGGATAAAAACTGCCATCACCAGGGCCAGCCGCCCGTTCATCAGGAACAAGAACCAGAAGATACCCGCCAACTTGAGGCCGTCATTGAACAGAGTGACCATCACCGAGGTGAACATCTCGTGCATGTTTTCGATGTCGTTGGTCAGTCTGGTCACCAGGCGGCCGGCGGGATGGCCGTGAAAATAGTGCAGATCAAGGGTGAGGAGATGGGAAAAAAGATGCTGCCGCAGACGGTGCATGATCGACTGGCCGACCCATTCCAGCACCACCACCTGCAAAAAGGTGGTCAGAAAAACCACCCCAACCAGCAAGCCGTACAACAGCGCGACCCGGCCGAGTCCGGCAATGCGCTCGGACCGGCTGATCCCTTCGGCGACAATGGAGGTGTCGATGCCCATCTGCATCAGCCGCGGCAGAGCCAAAGAGGCCACGGTGATGACCAGCGCCAGGCCGACGGCCCCGGTCAGGGCCAGCCCATGCCCACGGCAGTAACCGAGAATCCGCCGCCAGAGCCGGACATCGCCTATCGTGCCGGGATGCCCATCTTCCGCATACCCGAAATTATGCATGGCTCTGCTGCTTCTCCGCCATGGCGCGATACAATGGGTTGGCAAGCAGGGTCTGGTGTCGACCCTCGGCAACGATGCGCCCGTCGTCGAGGATGACGATCCGCTCGGCATGGCGCAGGACATTGACCCGGTGGGAGACGAGCAACACAGACCTGCCGCGCAAATGGTCCAGCAGGCCGCGCAGCACCTGTTGTTCCGTCTCGACGTCAATGGCGGACAGGGCATCGTCGATGATCAGCATCGGCCGGTCGCAGAGCAGTGCCCGGGCCAGCGCCAACCGCTGCCGCTGGCCGCCGGAAAGTTTCACCCCCCGTTCGCCGATCACCGCCTGGTATCCTCCGACAAAATCCTGGATCTCGCCGTCGATGGCTGCGGCCCTGGCCGCAGCCACGATTTCGTCCATGGTGGCGCCGGGGCGGCCAAAGGCGATATTGGCAGCCACGGTATCGGCAAAGACCACCGGTTCCTGGCCGACATAGGCGATGCAATCGCGGATATCCGCCTGACTGAGCCGGTTGACATCGATCCCCCGGAAAAAGAGCATGCCGTCGGCCACTGGATACATCCTGAGCAGCAGTCTGCACAGGGTGGACTTGCCCGAACCGGTACGGCCGGTCATGCCCACCAAGCCTGGTCCGATCGTCAGGTCAATTCCGGCCAGCGCCGGCCGCGTACCCGACGGATAGGTGAAAGAGAGCCCTTGACACGCATAGGTGGTCGGCATGGCGGAAGGCAGAGTTTGAAGAAAGCTGCCGGCATTGACCACCGGCCGTTGCGCCAACAGGCGATGGATGCGGCGCAGGCTGGTCATTCCCCGTTGAGTGAGGTTGGCTACCCATCCCAGCGCCATCATCGGCCAGATAAGCATATACAGATAGCTGACAAAAGCGACGAAAGCGCCGATGCTGATTTGGCCGTCGATCGTCAGGATGCCGCCGTAATAGAGAACAAGCAGCATACCGACATTGCCGACCAGGGTGGCGATGGGAAAAAGCAACCCCTGAATGGCCGCCACCTTGAGATTGCTCCGCACATACGTCTCGCCCAGGTTCCGGAACCGCTCCTCTTGGAACCGTTCCAAAGTATAGGATTTGATCAGCCGGATCGAGACCAGGGTGGCGCGGGTGAACTCGGTGAGCAGGGCGAACTGTTCCTGAACCAGGTTGAAGCGATGATGGAGGCGGCCAGACAGGATGCGGGTGCCCACGATCAGCACCGGCATGGGTAACAGGGCCACCAGGGTCAGCTTGATGTTGATCGCCAGCATGAACCCCAGGGCCGCCGCCGACATCACCAGGGAGTCCACCGCCGCCACCAGCCCCATGCCGCAGGCCATTTGGATGGTGGCCAGGTCGTTGCTGGCGTGGGCCATGAGATCCCCGATGGTCCAGCGCTCGAAAAAGGGTTGATCCATGCGCAGCACATGCTCGAACAGGCGGTCGCGCAGCTTTTTTTCCAAAATGCGGGAAAAGCCGATGATCAGATAGCGCCAGACAAAGCGGAGAGCGGCCACCACCACAGCCACCGCCAGGACGTACACACTCAATTCGATCAGGCGGGCCGGAATAGCCGCCTGCACCGCCAGGACGTACACACTCAATTCGATCAGGCGGGCCGGAATAGCCGCCTGCACCGCCAGTCCGTCCACCGCCGACTTGACGAAGCGGGGGATGACCAGTTGCAGGAAGTCGACCGCCACCAGGGCAAAAAAACCGATGGTCAAACGTGGCCAGTGGCTGCGAAAGATGGGGACGAGCAACTTCAGCAGGGAAGCGGGGGGTGCCTCCTGACTGCCCGCGGCGCCTTGTCCGGTCCCGGAGCCGGTAGCTGAGACGGTCATCGCAGCGATGGCGCCAGCTCTTCGTAGGCCGCAGTCAGACGGATGAACTGTTCGCTGTCGCCGCCCTTGTCTGGATGCAGCTCATGGGCTTTTTGCCGGTAGAGACGGATCAGATCCCGTTTCCGCATCGTTGCCAGCTGTTCGGCATTGAGCCCGAAGATGGCGAAGGCCTGGCTGCGGGATACGGTTTCCGAAGGGGCCGTCGGCCGCCGATGAAAACGCCTGGAACGGAACCCATGGCCGAAGTTGGCCCAGGACACCGGCTCATCGGGAAGGGTGTCGAAATACATGATCAGATACCGGATCAGCGGATACGGCAGACGATTGCCACGGGGAAAACCTTGCCAGAACCGCTCGTCTGCCGCCACCCGGCATATTTCCCCGACCAAGACCGCATCAAGCCGCTTTCGGTCAAGGGCCTGGGGGATGGAACGGGCGTAACTTTCGTGGAAAAATCGCTGCAAATCGAAAATGGTGAACAGGTAGCTCTGGTATTCACGGGGCAGCAGCGCCTGTTCCTGTTCCAAAATCATCTGCTCGATCTCGTCACGGCTCTTATCGAGCAGCACGGTGTACATGGGCAGGGTCTTGTCAACGGTTTCCGCCGAGGTGCGGCCCATGCGCAAAAAATGGATGCGGCGCCGGTCCAGACCGTGCGTCTCCGCCATGATTCGCGCCAGCAGGCTCTCGGTTGCCGGCTGCCAGTTGCGGTAACTGTGCCGCTGGCGAAACGGTCGCAACCGGTTCTTGATGTACGGATCGACAAAAGGAAAGAGCAGATCCTCCAACTCGGAGTACGAGGCGCTCACTCCCTGCTCACGCAGACTGCGGAGAAGATTCTCATCAAGCTGGAAGGAGGAGTCATCGGTGTACACGATAGCGCGGCTGGGATCTGCTCCCAGTTCCGCCACTTCACGCGAGCAAAGGATACCGCCGCTGCGGTAGGATTCCCGGAGCACATACTGATACTGCCTGAAGCCGGTCTCCTTTCTGGCTAAATACATACGATCCACACACATGAAACGGGGAGCGAGAACGGCAAAGCCACCTCGTTTCCCTCGCAATTCAAAGAAAACGATCCACCAGTCCCTCGACCGTGTCGATGGAAAACGGTTTGACCAGGGCAGCGGCGAAATGGTGGGCGTCGTAGTAGCGCATGACCTCGTCGGTGCCGCTGTCACTGACGGCCACCAACGCGGCCTCGGGGTCCATCGCCGCGATTTCGCGGGCGGCTGCCAAGCCACGACCACCATCCGCCGACAGGTCCAACAGGGCTAAATCAAACCGTCCACCCTTGGCAAGCTGCTGCTGGTACAACTCGACCGCCTCTTCACTGCCGCTGGCCAGAGTGACCGTGCAACCGAAATGCTCGAACATCTTTTTGTTGATCAGTCGCATGACCTCCTCGCTGTCCACGACCAGAATCCGCCGCCCAGCCCCCTTCTGAACCCGACTCTGGAGATCGGTCGCCACCGCCACTTGGGACGGCAGATACATTCTGACCGCGCAGCCCCCATCGGGAGGCGTCTCGATCCAGACTGTGCCGCCGTGCTTCTTGATGATGGCATGGGCAATCGTCAATCCCAACCCCATCCCTTTCTGTGCGCCCTTCTGCTTGGTCGAAAAATAGGGATCGAAAACCTGATCAAGCAAAGCCGGGGCAACACCAGGCCCGGAATCGAAAAACACGATCCGTACCAGTTCGCCACTCGGCAGCGGGCGACTGGTTTTCGCCGCCTCTTCGTCACCGTTGACCCGGGCAATCACCACCTCGATCCGGCCGCTTCCCTCCATGGCGGCGACAGCGTTGCTTGCCAGATTGCTAAAAACTTGACCGACGAGGATGGGATCGACAGGAATCGCCGCTCCATCGTCGCTGCATGCCACATGGAATTCGATCCCGGTGGAGGCCAGTTCCTTCTCCAGAACCGCTTCGATGAGGGAGCACAACCGTACCTGCGATCTCTGGGGCAGATAATTGTCGGAAAAGGCGGTGAATTGACGAATCAGCTGGGTGGTCAGGTTGATCGCCTTACCGGCCTCGCGCAGCAGGTGGTTGACGTTCTCGTCCCGGCTGACATGATGGGCCATTTCGATATTGCCGCTGATAATGGTCATCAGGTTGTTGAAATCATGCGAGATACCACTGGCCATCACCGACATGGCCTCCAGCTTGCGGATCCGTTGCAACTCCTTTTCCAGATGGCGCTGACGCTGCTCCAGCATCTTGCGGCGGGTGACATCCTGCAAAATGCCAATGATGAAGAAGGTTCCCCCTTCCTCCACCGGCACCAGATCGTAGGTCACCTGTCGCTCTCCCATCCAGACCGGATCGTCGTAGGGAAAAGACAGAGGGCCAAATCCTGTTGACAGGCCGGTCTGTTGTATCCAGGCCTCAATCCTGTCGCTGGCTGGTTGAGGCACCAGAGAGGCGAGACGGCGCCCCAGTATGCGGGCCTCGGGCTCACCAAACAGGGAGATGGCGACATCGTTGGCCATCACGATCCGCCCCTCATGGTTGAGTTCGACCACGCCTTCGGTCATCCGGGCCAGGATCACCTCGCGATGCTTCTTGCTCACCAGTAGTTCACTGGTGACTTCGCGCGGATAGAGCCCTTCCATCCCTTGAATGATTCCGGTTCCGCCCCGATGGTTGGCATGAAAGCGCTCCAGAACCTCCTTGACGTGCACCTTCATGGTCGGAGTCGGTCCCTTGGCGATGCAGACATCGGCCTTGAGCCGCTTGACGATGTCGTCATCCTCCAAGGCAACGCCGGACAGGACCACCAGGAATATCTCTTCGAACTCCTTAGTGTTCCGGATGATGTAGCTGAGTTTCTCGCCGTCGATCTCGGGCATGATCAGATCGGTGAAGATGATGTCGGGGCGCTGTTCCGCTATGCGGTCCAGGGCTTCCAACCCATTTCCGGCCGTTCGCACGGAACAGCCCTCGGTCACCAGGATATATTCCAGAATCCGGCGAATAACGGGACTGTTGTCGACAACCAGTGCTTGAATCCTATTCATGGCTGAGCAGCTCCTTCACCGCTTCGGCAAGTTCGCGCACATCAAATGGCTTGCTGAACACCTTGTCAGCCCCCAATTCCCGGGCCGCCGGCAGATATGCCTCGGGCCCGATACGCCCTCCCCCTGAAATGGCGATGATCTTGAGATGAGGACATTCCTTTTTGAGCAGACTGATGGTTTCCAGCCCTTCCTGCTCGGGCATGATCAAATCGGTAATCACCAGGTCGGCTGTCTGCTTGCGGCATTTCTGTACCCCTTCCCGGCCGTTGCAGGCCTCAATCACCTCATAACCGCTCCATTCCATCACCTGGCGCAATAAAGTTCGAATCTGATCGTCGTCGTCAATAACCAAAATTCTCATGAGCTCCCCTCTCAGTAGAATTTTCCCAATGGCAAACGCAATCGCCGCATGACTATCGGCTTGACCAGAAGCCGGCACCCCCACCTCATATTGTCGGGCTTTCTGCCATAGCCAATAGTTTATTGTAGCCCGAGCAGAGGGTAATGGGCAAGTCCAGATGCAACGTATGGGGCCGATGCTGCCCCTATAAGCCGGTCATCTTCAGCAGGACACGAGCGGCAATCAGCAGATTATTGCCGCTCGGAACAAAACGCCCTGGGGGGTGTAAGGTTTCGCGGTATAACGCATCATGATCGAAGGCGTTGGCGCCCCTGCTCCGGCTCATCCGGCCCGACCATGAAGTCAGCCCCTCCCCCGGCCAACGGCTTGTCTCCCTCAAGACAACTTTGCGCACTGCCTCCGGAACTACGCAATGGCGGGCGAAATTTCCGGACGTCCCTGCTGAAGCGCAGGCAGTAAACCTCAAGTATATTTTCAGCGACAACACATCATCGAACCGAAACTTCTCTCTCTTTCTCACCACATCGCCTGTGCATCGCCAACCAGGGGCGTGGCCCGAAATGTATTTTCCATTATCGATTGTCAGCAACCCGCAGATGGTAATCGAGAAATATTCACCCAACCGCTCCGGAAAACGAGAGGGCACGCTGACGAAAGACACGTTCCCGGAAAAAATCGATGGTTCTGCGTCTGCGGGCAACAAGCTTGACCTGTTCAGGAATCAGATCGGAGACGGTGGTGCGCATGATGGACATCTTGTAGTCTATATTGGCCGCAAAACGATTATCCAGATACCAGGCATAAAAGAGGCCAAAAAAGAGGCCGGGGGGCGTGAATCCCTCGCCGGGATTGATCACCCTGGTATAGATATGGCCATCCGGCCGCAGTCTGTGCATCCGGGACAGCCTCAGGTAGTTGTCGATATCGTCTGGTTGCAGAAAACTCACCAGCTGTTCTTCATTTCTGACCTGCAGCCGATATGTTCGCCCCACCACCTCGTTGCCGCAGACCAGATCCTCCATCCGCTTCTCCTGGGTATAGTTGCCCAGAAGCGATTGTCCCAAGGCCACCAGAAAAATCATCTCGAAGCGATTGAGATTGCCGACCTGATCCTGGCAGATCTTGATGCGCTGATCGACAGGGTCGTAAAATGAGTAGATGTTGTCCCATTCCTGGCAACGCTTCCACGATTCCGGCTCCACCAGGGCGATGCCGCGGATGAATTGCAGATGATCCAGCGAGATGTCAGGATGCTGGAAAATGATTTCCACCATCCGGTCCAAGAGCCATTTCCTTTCCGTCTCCGTCATCTTGACCAGCTGCAACGAGCCAGCGACGATCAGCTCGGTGCTGAGGTATTGCATCAGTGACCTGATTTTTTCGTAACGCAGACAAGGAACCGGTTTGGCCGCATAATCGTCTGGGATGACAATCTCGGCGGTCGGCAGCGCTTCCTTGCGTTCGGGCTGCCGGCTATAACCAGCCTGCTGCAATGCCCAGAGTACCTTGACAGCCTGGGCCAGGGCATCGGGATCGTGCTGAATCGCTCCCCGCTGCCGCAGCAGATCATTGTTGAAGATCCTGGCTTCCACCAAACCGAATCCCAAGGACTGTACCCGATCGCGGTCGATGTAGATCGGTTCCTTGTCTTCCAGAGCGTATCGCTGGAGGGTCGAACCCGGGATATCGCTCATATCGAGGGCAATTACATGGGAAAAGAGGTCGTGCACCCCGTTGGGAATATTGCGGTGATAGGCCCGGATCAGATCGGAGACGTAAAACTTCCGGTCCGGTGCCTCGTGAATGGCGTCGGTCTCCCCTTTCTGGACCCAGATATTGGCGATGAGCACCTTGAGGGCGGCCGTATTGGTACGGATAGCTTCGGCCAGACCGGAAACTTGAAGGATGGGAATAATCGAGGTGTACAGACTGCCCGGAGCAAACAGGATGATGTCTGCCTGTTGCACCAGCCGAACCACTTCCGGCGGGAGAAAAGGTGGGCGGCTGAATTCGACCAGCACCCTGTCGACCGGGTAGCCGCGCCGGGCCTTGCTCGACTTGTATTCGCTGGTGACCAGCACGCCGTTGTCATAGAGCATCTGCAACTGGGACAAGGTGGTGGTGCATGGCAGCACCGCATGCTGCCGCGCCCCGATACAGGCCGAGATCTCACCCAGACCGCGGATTGTCGCTGTTCGGACCACCTGGTGCGAGGCGAGCAATTCGGTGGCGGTCAAGGCGGGATCCATCTGACGATAGATGGCGGCGGCCAGCAGCAGATTGCCCAGGCATTGGGGTCGGTACAGGGTCGGGATGAGTCGAGGATCCTGGGTGAGCAGCCTGGCCAGTTCCTTGAGATAGGTCAGGATCGGCTCGGGCAGGTCGGCCAGAGGCGCGCCGGTGTCGCGGAGCAACTCCTCTGCAGAGGCAGGCGGCGAGATAAAACGGTAATTGAACACCGAGTAGAGGGCAGCGGCGCAACGAAGGGTTCCCGCACGATCCAGGCCATAGGCCCGGATCAGATTTTCCTGACGGATCGAAGAAATAAGCACATGCCGGATATCGCCCAAGGCGATCAGCGGCACATCCTTCTGCAACTCGCCGGTGGAACCGCCGTCGTCGGTGACGCAAACCACAGAACTGACCTGAGGAAAGATCGCCTTCAAGCCGCCGAAGGGATGCCTCGCCCATCCCAGCCGGCGGGAATCGCCCCCGATGATATTGGAGAGCCCGGTTCCGCCTCCGAAAACCACCACTCTGACCGAACTGATATCGTGCCGTTCTATCTTTTGCTTCAGCTTGGCAAAAAGAGAGGCGATAACCGGAGGCAAGCCGCCAGCGGTGCTGCCGAGGACAATGGAGGTTACCTTTTCCTCCAAGGTCGCCTCCGGAAGGACATCAAGGATGGAAAATCCTTCCGAGGCCAGGAATTGCAAATGGTTCTTAAGCTGTTGCTGCCCAGCCATAACCGCTCGCTTCAGGAAAAGGAAAAAAGGCGGTTTCCACCCCTATACCGCTTGCTTCCGGAGCAACTGTTCCACCCGCAGCAGATCCTGAGGGGTATCGACCTCCACCGAATCGTGGCTGGTCAGCACCACCCGGATCGTATACCCGAATTCCAGGGCGCGCAACTGTTCCAGTTTTTCAAATCGTTCCCACTGTCCCTCGGGCAGACCGACAAAGGTGAGCAGGAATCCTTTACGGTAGGCGTAAAAACCCAGGTGTCGGTAATAGGTCGGCTGTTGCGGTTCTCCTGAATCGCGCTGGAAGGGGATCGGCGCCCGTGAGAAATAGAGGGCGTTGCCGTGGCAATCGAACACCGCCTTGACATGGTTGGGATTGGTGATCTCCTCGGGCCGGACGATCTTGTAGACCAGAGTGGCCATCGGCAGGGAAGGGTCGGCGATCAGCGGCCCGGCCACCTGGTCGACAATGGCCGGAGGAAAGAGGGGCTGATCGCCCTGAATATTGACAATCACGTCCTGATCCGCAATGCCGACAAGCTGCGCCGCCTCTGCCAATCGATCGGTGCCGGTGGCATGGCCGCGCCGGGTCATCACCCACAAGCCGCCAAACCCCTCCACCACCTTGGCGATCCGCTCGTCGTCCGTGGCCACCACCACTCGGGAGAGCGACGGAACCCGCCACGCCCGCTCAACCACATGCTGGATCATCGGCTTCCCCTGAATCAGGGCCAGAGGCTTGCCCTCAAAACGATTGGAGTGGTAACGGGCCGGGATAATAGCGACTATTTTCGGTTCAACCATGCTCATCAGCTCTTCTGGGGTTCTATAAGCAAACAGGCCCCATCACAGGGATGCCCAAGGATGTCTGCCCGACTGGTCGCCCCTGGACGCAGGGTCCGGGAAGTTACCGACATTGATTTGCTTTTTGTTATTTATTCATGATACAGTGTGCGCACTCAAAAGGCAATCGACAACAACCCCTCCTGCACCCGACAGAGCCCCTTGACCGCCCGCCTTCTTCCCTTGGCCCTTCTTGTCAGCCCGCACCGCGCCGCAAACGAACTGCAGCAACTGGCCTCTGCGCTGAACATCCCGCTGGTCGACCATCCGAAGGCGGCGATACTCCTGCTCAGGTTTGGACCGCAGGGACTGGAGATGAGCAAACCAAACGATCCGCTATTGTCGGGCGGACTGCGGGCGGAATTCTCTGCCCAGGATTTCCGTCGCCGCCTGCTACACCCCGGCCGGGAACTGCTGGTTCAGGCGGCCAAGGTGCGGGGTTGCCGCCAGCCGTTGGTCATTGACGCCACCGCCGGGCTCGGCCGCGATGGTTTTCTGCTCGCCGCCGCCGGATGCCGGGTGCGGATGATCGAGGCGAACCCGATGGTGGCCGCCCTGCTGGCCGACGGGCTCCAACGGGCCAAACGTACTCCTGATCTGGCGGCAACGGCCGAACGCATCGATCTGACCGTGGGCGATGCCCGGGAACATCTCCCCACCCTGCCCGAAACGCCGGACGTCGTCTTCCTCGATCCCATGTTCCCGGAACGGACCAAATCCGCTCTGGTCAGGCAGGAACTGCGGCTGCTGCAACTGCTCGACCCAAAAGACTGCGATCCCGATGAGCTGTTGCGCGCGGCACTGGCCTTTTCAGCGAAAAAGGTGGTGGTCAAACGACCGCTCAAGGCACCCTTGCTGGCAGCCGCACCGCCCAGCTACACCCGCAGGGGCAGGGCCGTCCGGTTCGATGTCTATGTGGGAGGGTACAAGACCGCCGGTTGATACAGACCGCCATTGTCGTCCGCATCAACCGGATAGGGGAGAGGCTCAGATTCCGGCCGCCTTTTTCAAGGCCCCGGCGATTTTCATTTTCTGCTCTTCCGGCAACAGGACCGGTATCTGGTAGGTCAAGGCCCGTTCCATGATTGCCGCAGAGGCGGGCAGGGCCTGCGGATCGTAGATCACCCGCCGTTTCCCGCCCACGCTGAAGGGCCAGCCGCCATGACAATAGGACTTGCCGGCCAACAGGTGTTCCCAGTTGGGATAGTAATGCCAGCCGTTCTCGCTCCAGCGCACCGCACCTGCGCCAGCCTCGCGCAGCACCTGGCTCACCGCCGTGGTCTGCTGCGCATCCGGCAGCAAAAAGGTGAGGAAGGTGGCTGAATCGCCGGCATCATCGAGGATTTCCCGGAATTGGACCCCTGGCAGCACGCTTGCCGCCTCCTGAAAAAAAACCTTGTTCTTTTTCTGCGCCGCAACGATTCCGTCCAGTTTGGCCAACTGGGCCAGGCCGATGGCACCCTGGATCTCCATCATCCGATAGTTGAAGCCGATAAAGGAACGGCTCTCGCCGCCACGGCCGCCGGGGTTGGGCACATGGTCATGCCCGTGGTCCTGATATTCGGACATGCGCCGCCACAGGGATTCGTCGTTGGTGATGCACATGCCGCCCTCGCCGGTGGTCATGGTCTTGACCGCGTCGAAGGAAAAGGTGCCCACCGCGCCGAAGGAGCCGAGGTGACGGCCGCCCAGGCGGCCGCCAGCCGCCTGGGCCGTGTCCTCGATCACCGGAATGCTGTGCCGGTCGGCAATGGCCTTGATTGCCTCGATACGCGCCTGGGCGCCCATCATGTGGACCGGAATGATCGCCCTGGTCTTCGGGGTGATCTTCTTCTCCAAGTCCGCAGGGTCCATGTTCAGAGTCAGATCGACCTCGGTGAACACCGGCACGGCGCCACAGTCGAGAATCGCCTCCCAGGTGGCGACAAAGGTGAACCCCTGGGTAATGACCTCATCGCCTTCACCCACGCCGAGCGCCGCCAAGGCGACCTTGAGGGCGGCTGTTCCCGACGTGACCGCCTGGGCATGGGCCGCGCCGGTGTAGGCGGCAAAGGCTCGTTCAAATTCGAGCACCTTCCATACCCCCTTGCGCTGGGCCGCAAACTCGTAGCGAAAGAGCACGCCGCTCTCCAGAACCTCCATCACCTGCGCTTTTTCTTCGACGCCAAAAATCTCGAAACCAGGCACAATCAACCTCTTTTCTGTTCGTGGGGAAGACCGGGACGCCAAATGCCCAGCCGCACCCTTTCACCGCTACTGCGGCAGGATAAAACCGTTATCGATCAAACGCACCTTGTTGCCGGCCTTGCCGTCAACATGTACGGCCAAGGCCAATACCGTCCGTTCGTCAACTGTCTTGACCGCCTCCAGGCTGTCGCAATCAACAAAGCTGGCATAGTCGATGGTCGTGCCGGCAAAGGAGTGGATGTGCCCCTCCAGCAACCGCCCCAGCTCGGCGGTGTCCCGCATGCCCCTGCCCGCCTCGGCACGAGTCAGGCGCAGGGCGGTGGACAGACTGAGCGCCGCCGCCCGGTTGGCTGGATCAAGATAGGCGTTGCGGGAACTCATGGCCAGTCCATCCGCTTCCCGAACGATCGGATGACCAATGATGCGCACCGGAATATTGAGATCAGCCACCAACCGGCGGATGAGCGCCAGTTGCTGAAAATCCTTTTCGCCAAACACAGCCACGTCGGGCCCGACGACGTTGAACAGCTTGGTCACCACCGTGGCCACTCCGGCAAAATGGACCGGCCGGCTCTTGCCGCAGAGATGAGTGGCCAACCGCTGCACCCGCACCTCGGTCTGAAAGCCCTCGGGGTACATCGAATCCGGGGCCGGCGCAAAAACCGCGGCAACCGACTCCTGGCGAGCCAGCTCCATATCGCGTTCAAAATCGCGGGGATAGCGATCCAGATCTTCGTTAGGCCCGAATTGGGTAGGGTTGACGAACAGGCTCACCACCACCGTGTCGCACAGTTCAGCCGCCCGCCGCATCAAGCTGAGATGCCCCTCGTGAAAATATCCCATGGTGGGCACCAGGGCAACGGTCTTGCCCTCCCGGCTCCTGGCTTGTGACCAAGCCCGCATCTCTTCCGGTTGCCGAAAAATATCCATCATTTTTTCAACTGATTGAGCCGCGATTGCACCATGACCCGCATCGGATCAGCCATGGTCGCCTCTGTCTGGATCGCGGTGAGTTCCAAATATTTGGTGTACATGGCTACAGCCTCTTCCTTTTTGCCCTGCTGTTCGTGCAATCGTCCTAGCGACTGATAGGCAACGGCGGCAAAATGGTCGTCAAGGGCTGCCAGTTCGATATTGAGCGCAACAGCCTGGTCGAACTGCCGCTCGTTCTCGCAGAGGCCAGCCAGTTTCATCAACACCAGCGATTTGAGCGGCGATTTTGCCGACAGTCCGGAGTTGACTTCCGTCAACCGGTTGATCGCCTGCATCCGCTGCCCTTCTTTTTCTTCCAGAAAAGCCAATTCAACCCGCGCCCAGAGCCCGGAGGCGGTGGAGCTATACTCCTGGGCCACCTGTTCAAGCAGCTTCCGGTTCTCCTCTTTGGCGACAAGAGCGGCATCTAAAGCCGAAGCCGCCTTTTCCTCCCGATATTCACGCCAGGTGGAGAATCCCGCCCCGGCAAGAATCGCAAGCACCACCCCCACGGCCGCCATCCCGAGCAGCCACTGATGCCGGCGGATGAAAAGAACGGCCTTGCGGGGCAGATTGAACTGCTCCAGCAGCCCCACAGGGGTGAGAGGCTGGTATTTGACTGCATTCTGGTCGATGGAATTCTGGTCCGCCATGCGGCGCAAGCTCCCTGCTGTATGTTGAGATGTTTCTGGCCGCATGCGACCACGAAGAAGAAAAATGGAACCGGCCAGCCGGAAAAATATCCGTTGCGCAGAGCCGGTCATGCCGGTACAAAAGGATATGTCCTGTCCCGTCCCGGCATACAGCGTGCCGATTATACCTTGACGGGAAAAAAAAGCACCAGGCAAAGGCGGCAATTCCGCAAAAACCGAGCCACGGCATCGCCAGCGTTGCGGATACAATCCGTCACGGGCATGACCCGATGGCGCGTTTTTTTGTTTTCTGAGCAAAACTCCTCCATGACCACACCGCGCCATCCCACCTTCCGGTCAACGCCCCGCTGTATACCTGCATCCCTCTCTGCCCACCAGCCTGCCCATGGATGACCGCCGCGTCCTCACCGTCACCGAGCTGAACGGCGCCATCCGCACCCTGCTGGAAGGCCGGTTTCCTTTTGTCAGTGTCGCGGGCGAGATCTCCAATCTCCATCGTCCCTCCTCCGGGCATCTCTATTTCACCCTCAAGGATGCCGGCGCCCAGGTCAGGGCGGTGCTGTTCAAGACGCAGCAACGGTACCTGGCTCATATTCCCAAGGACAGCATGCATGTGGTCTGCCGGGGCCGGATCTCGGTGTACGAACCGAGGGGCGACTATCAACTGATTGTCGACACTATCGAACTCCAGGGTACCGGCGCGCTCCACCAGGCTTTCGAGGCGCTGAAACGGCGGCTGGCCGCCGAAGGGCTGTTCGACGAACACCGCAAACGGCCGCTGCCGCCCTTTCCGGCCCACATCACCCTGATCACCTCTTCCCAGGGGGCCGCGGTCCACGACTTCATCCACATCGCCACCCGGCGCTTTCCGCCGATCCGCATTGCGGTCTATCCAACAACCATGCAGGGAGACCAGGCGGCAGCGGCCATGATCCAGGCCATTGAGGCCATCAATGCCCATCTTGCCACCGATCTGATCGTTCTGTGCAGGGGCGGCGGCTCCACCGAGGATCTGTGGGCCTTTAACGACGAACATCTGGCCAGATCGATCCGGGCTTCCGCCGTGCCGGTGGTCAGCGCTGTGGGCCACGAAATCGATTTCACCATCGCCGATCTGGCCGCCGACTTCCGCGCCCCTACTCCCAGCGGAGCGGCGGAACTGCTGATTCCCGACCGCGACGTCCTGCGCGCCGAAATAGATCGGCTGCGCGCCAGAATGCGCCGCAGTGTACAGCACCGGTTCGATCGGATCGAACAGCGGTTGGGCTACACCCGGCAACGGCTCGCCGCCATGCCGTATCCCCTGGATCTGATCCGGCTACGGCTCGACCACTTCAGCGTGCGCCTGGAACGTGGTCTGAATATGCTGCTGGCGAAAGGGACAAAACGGTTGGACCAAACCGTTCTCAACTTGGCGCATCTTCATCCCGGTCGTCTCCTGACCATGCGTGAGCAACAACTGCATGGCATCAGCGCCAGGCTGGCGCGCACCATTTTTTCCCGGCTCAAGGGCGGAGAAGAACAACTTGGCAGGATAGCGGGGGTCCTCCAGGCGGTCAGCCCGCTGGCGACCTTGGCGCGCGGCTATGCCATTGTTCGGACTTCAGGGAAAAAGCAGCGGCTTGTAACCGAAGCAACACAAGTCTGCCCAGGAGACGCGGTGGCGGTCCTGCTCCATCGGGGGCAACTCGTCTGCCGGGTGGAACGAAGCGAAGGAAGATCAGAACAACAAAAAGACGAAAAACAAGACAACCAAGCGGCGATCAGTTGAGCGCGGCGTCGACCTTCTGATCGATGAAGGCAATGGCCTGACCGATCTGCTGCGGATTCTTGCGGGCGGTGGCGCGGAGGATGTCGCCCCATGCCATCAACATGGCGGAATTAACCTTGCGCACCGAATTGGAGCGGCACCATTCCATGCCGATTTTCCTGCCCAGATTATCCAGCACCACCTTCTGGACAGACCGTTCTTCCGGCGAGGTCTTGGCAAGGATCTCGGCGGAAATGTCCTGCCACCCATCGGAGAGGAAATTCCCCTCCTGAAAGATCCTGAACCATTTCCGTTCCTCAGAATTCAGCGAGGCCGGTATCTCATACGCATGCCCAGCCGCCTGCCCCACCCCCAAGGTCATGGTCTCTCTGTCCGCCGCAGGCGTGACATTGCCGCTGCACACAACAACCGATAGTATGAGGATCGCAATAAGGTTTCTCACAACGTACTCCCCTGATTCAGACACCTAACTATAACACCAAGTTAACATGCCCAATCGTGGCCGTCAAGAGCCGCGCCACATGGAAATACAATTTTTTGTACCCTTTATCCCAAACGCATCAGCCGGCACTGCTGACACCGGCTTCGGTAAACGTGGCCACCTCTGTCAGCACAGCCACTGCGGCATCCACCAGATGCATCGCCAGAGTGGCGCCGGTTCCTTCACCCAACCGGAGGTTGAGCTTGAGCAGGGGTTTTTGCCGCAAACTCTCCAAGAGCGCACCATGGCCCGGTTCCGCGCTTTGGTGCGCGCAGATGAGGTAGTCGCGGACAAAGGGCTCCAGGGATACGGCGATCATCGCGCCAGCGGCGGTGATCAGGCCGTCGACGATCACCGGCTTGCGCTTGGCCGCCGCCCCGATGATTAAGCCGGCAATGGCCCCTATCTCGAAACCGCCCACCTTGGCCAGCACATCAAGCCCATCCTTGGCATTGGGCATGTTGACCGCCAGGGCTTTTTCGATCACCTCGATCTTGCGCCGCAGCCGTTGATCGTCAATGCCAGTGCCCCGGCCAGTGAGCTCCGCCACACTCCTGCCGGTGAGTACTGCGGCGATGGCCGTGCTGGGCGTGGTGTTGCCGATCCCCATTTCGCCGGTGGCAAACACGTCGGTCGTCGCGGACAGGCTGTTGGCGACTTCGATTCCAGCCTCCACCGCCATGACCGCATGGGTGCGGCTCATGGCCGGCCCCTGGGCAATGTTCGCCGTGCCCCGGCCTATTTTCTTGGCGATCACCGTTTTCGTGCGCACCTGATCGGCGAAATCGTCCCGGGCGCCGACATCAACCACAACAACCTCGGCTCCGGCACGCCGGGCCAGGGCATTGATCCCGGCCCCGCCACGGATGAAATTGTATACCATCTGGGTGGTGACTTCGGCCGGATAATGCGAAATTCCCTCGGCGACAACACCGTGATCACCCACCATGACCACAACTTTTTTACGGGCAACCGGCGGAGCGAGCGAGCGGGTCATCCCCGCCAGGGCAACGGCCAGATCCATAAGATCGCCCAGGGCCCAGTGGGGCATGGTCAGTTGATTGAGCCGCTCCTCGGCCTGTTGGCGATACGCGGAATCCTGGGGATAGATGGCGCGAAAGGTCGTGTCGAGAAAACTGAGCCCGCTCTTGTCTGACATGTCGAAATCCTGCAACAAATACTTGCTATTCTCTTTCCTCTGTCCGGAATGCAGCCCGTTGCCGGACCATCCGTCTCCTCATGCCAAGGTGCGGTCGTACAGTTTGCCCACGCCGTACTCCTTCCGGCGCTGGAATTTTTCGTAGGCAGGGCCGATCAACTGCATTTCCGGATACTGCTTCTGTATCTGGATGGCGATCTCCATCTCCTTGGTGCAACCGGTGGAGTAGGTGGCATCT
The DNA here is from genome assembly GCA_009780825.1 of Desulfobulbus sp. Lineage (GTDB taxonomy): Bacteria > Desulfobacterota > Desulfobulbia > Desulfobulbales > Desulfobulbaceae > Desulfobulbus. Next base: position 133,340 of record WQZH01000001.1, read on the forward strand.
TTGCCGGTCCATTCCGGCGGCACCTTTTTATCCACCAGTTCGAAAGATTTGACAATGTCGTCGACACTCTGGAACCGCCAGATGTCGATATTGCCCGACCGCTGGAAGATCTCCCACATGTACATGATGTCATCGGCGTCCATACCCTCGACAAAATGCTCTCCCGGATTGATGATGACCACGTCGTGGAGCGAGGAGCGCAGGTATTCGACAAAGACTCCCAAGATCTCCTTGGCGATGGTGAGTTGACCGGGGATCGAACCGACGATGGCCGAATAGAACATGATTTTCTTTCCCCTGGCCTTTTCCTGTTCAACCATGTCGATCAATTCCTGGGCCATATGCCGCAGCTCGGCGCGGGAGAAACGAACCGCCTTGGGATGGCGGAGCTTGAGCAGGATATCGACCTCGCCGTCGTCGGATGGAATGATGGAGACGATATCGCGGGTGAATTGAAAATGGTTGGAGATATTCTCACGGCCGCCCGGATTGCGGTAGACCACCAGATCGGCCTCCTTGAAGGCCCGGGCATAGGTGACCGATGTCAGCAGCGGGTTGAAGGGTTCGCGGGTGCCGTCAGAGATGGCCAGAAACCGGTTGTCGCTGTCGAGATGGCGCAGCAGTTCGTTTTTAGAAATTTTAGGATCACCAATAATGCGGGCATCCTCGATCAATTCGTCCAAGGTCGGGTCTTCGAGCAGATCGACAAAGGAAACCCGGTGATAGTAAAAATCCTGTTTGACTGCCAGGATGACCTTGATGCCGATTTTCATGAAAATGCGAAGAATAGCCAGATCAAAGACGATCTCGCCCGAGCGTCCACCCACCCAGAGGACACATGGCCGCCGCCGGCCGGCGATTACATCCCGCAGCCAGTTGCAGAGCCATTGCCACTCCGGAGTCTCCAGCGGCTTGTTCATCACCTGGCGAATGGTGTCGATATCCGGGGGCTGTTCCTGCCTCCAGATGGACCGCATCGAACTGAGCCGAAACAACCGGCGCAGCCGCAGCAAGTGCAGTTGCAGGTCAATATCGGTCAAGGTGGTCTCACTTGTAATGTCGAGACCTTCCGGCGAATTGAAGGTCTGCTCGAAGGCTTCCGACCGGAGAAAGGCGGCCACCCGTCTGTTTTCCATCTCCCGTTCTACCGCCAGCGGCCGGCTGATCTCGCTGATGGTGGTGAAAATGCTCAGCAGCCGTTTTTCGATCCGTCCCGGCAACTGGATCTTATACATGGTTTCGTGGTTGAACTTGATGGTCAGCAGGCTCAAAAGATACCGCTGCTTGTAAGGATCGGTGATGGTCTCAAGCACCAGCTTTTCCAAGCGGGTCCAGATGCCGATATAGGCCGAGGTCAGCACCGTGTCCGCCCGTTTCTCGATGATGGCGTGGAAGAGCTCATCTGAGCAGGGATAATAGATCTGCTCGTCCTCAAGTTGGACGATAAATTTGAGCTGCTCCGGCGAGGCGACTTCGTCGGGGAAGGTTTCGTAGGCCAGATGGTTTTCGGTGAAAAAATTCGTCAGCCAGGCATCCCGGTCTGGGTCCTGACCCTTGATGTAACGGGCGTTCTCTTCCACGGTCGTTTCTCCTTGATGCAGCGGCATCGCGCGACAAAGCCCCGCCAGATATGTCGTTGCCAGGAACCCGGCGGCACTTGTTCCCTTCTCCGGAATGCTCCGCCACACACCAATGACACCCACTGGTTGCTGTGGATTTTTGCAGGTTCCTCCTCTTTGCCTGCGCTGGCAAGCGGCTTCCGTTATACCTGCGGAATTGGAAAATGTCCAACTCTGTTGTACCGGTTGCCGCGGCACCATACAACCTCCGCAGTGTCGGCTGACACATCACCAATGACCCCAAACGGGGCAGCGGTCTACCCCCCTTTTTCCGGTACGGCGGCCTTGCCGTCAACAGGCGGAGAGAGCCGCCAGTCGAGGCAAACCTGACCCCGCCTCGCAATCAGGCCTGTTAATTGCATGAACGGAGCATGCAATCTTATAATCTCCTTGAAAAAAATACGCAGAAAGATGGGAAAGCAAACACCGGGCCGGATTCTGTCTGTTCCTACTGGGAGCCGGAAACCCGCTCCTGCCTGCTGGTCAGAGACGGGATTTTTCTCCCCGTTGGCACCCAGATAAGCACCTATTGCCTGACAAGCCAGTACACGATCTGCCACCAGTTCGAGCAACTGGCCATCCGGGACAGTCGGGACAAACAAGCCGATGCGGACAACCGCCGCCGCTCCATCCGGATTCCCTGTCATCATGTCTTCCGTTTTTCTGAAATGACCGGCAGCGATCAACTCCCTTCCATCCGGGAAGACGACGCCTGGACCGTGGATCTCAGCGCCCACGGCGTCTGTTTCGCAACCCGGCAGATGATTCCTCTTGAAACTGTACTCCAATTCGAGGTGTGCAGGGGCTCCGGCAAGGAATCCATCTTGGGCACCGGCCAGGTAATATGGTCAAAGCCCATTGAGAACAGCCCCCTCTTTCATTCCGCAATCGCCTTTACCAGACAGCCTTCTCCCCTGCATTCCTGATTTCCGCCTGCCGTCCCCCCGATCCGCCCTGATCTTCTTCGCTTCTTCCGTGGATTGTCCTCACTTTTTCCGCCGTTGTGAACGCGATCACCCTGCCCGGCTGCTATTTTCCAGAAAAACGGAAGCGATTTTTCCGGGTAACCCATTGAAACGACAGCAATAAAAAAGAAATTTCCACCATATTTCGCCTCAAAAACCCGATCATGTGGCGAGTGATGCCATTGTCTGCCTGGTGACAATGGTGACAAAAAAGGGCACAGGCGACAAAATAGGCTACTTCGCGGGCAACTGGCCATCTTTCGGCGTACATCCCATGGCAGCAGGCAATACGTTCTCCTCCGGCGGGCTCAACTGTCTCCATTTTTACCCACGATTGCGCGCTGCCCATTATCATTTTCCGGAATACCGAAACAGAGCGGCAACAGTAACCCATTGAAAGTACAAAGATAACAAGGCAATACTTTCATATTTTCTCACAGAAAACCAGATTTCCTCCTGCTCTCCCGCTCACACCACCCGCGCCAGCGATGGGCTGAACCAAGGCCAGAACAACCAGTCGTTATGTCAGCGATTAAATTTTTTCCAGTAAGATCCAAACGATATCAATGGACACGACAATATTGCCGCCACCAATCCGGCGTTGGCTCCGATATGCCCCATCCCGCATTGATATTATTTATCCGAAATTCCGGAACAAATTTTCATAAATAACATATTGATATTACACATATAAAATAGAAATTTCCGTTTTTCTATCTCGCGGCAAGAAACCGAAGGTGTATTCTTCTGGCAAATTATGTCCAAACCGACGCAATAAAGGGTCTCGATGGACAAAAACACGATTGAGCTGCCGAAAATCAGCGATTAGTTTCCCTATCAATTACTTGATATAAAACGATATTTTTCACAATCTCCCCATAAGCCGCAAAACTATCCAACGAATTGGCACGGAAGATGAATAAAGATTGGCAACGAAACAGATAGTTCAAATGCGTTTCTTACTTTCGCCATAAATCCTTAAAGGAGGAAAAAATCATGAAGAAGCAATTGTTGAAAGGTGCGTTGGCTGCAGTAGCTACGGTTGGCTTGCTGGCTGGAAGTGCAATGGCAGCCACATTGGATTTTAGCGTTGTCGGCACATGGTCCGTTGTGACTGGTGCCGGCGGCAACAATACTCTTTCATTGACAGATGGTTTGATTTTGAACACTAATCCTCCAGGTGACTCGGCCAAATTCGACACCATAGGAAATTTGTCTTTTAACTACAACATCAATACTATCTCGTCGCAAGGCGTCGTAACATTTGATCCAGGATTCTATGCCAATGGTTTTCAGATTTATGATAATGGTGCTCTAATATTGACCGCCGATTTAACAATGGCTAGCATGCAAATAAATGACTCCACGGCATCGCTACCGGGTACGATTTTTACAATGAACCTCTCGAATATTGCGGGCACCAGCAATTACGATGGGACGTCTTCTGTTCTAAACGCTTTGATAGATAACAATATAGGTGGTCTTTTATTGACTCTCCAGTTTGCTGATACCTCCATAAGCGATGCTATTATTAATGGTTATGATAATGGTACCTACTCGGGAACAGGCAAACCCGGCTCACCCGTTCCTGAACCGGCAACCATGATGCTGTTCGGTACCGGCCTGCTTGGCTTGGCTGGTGTAGCCCGCCGGAAAAGCTCCAAGTGAGCTAGAGCCTGAACCAACCACTGAACCAACCAGCCCGGCAGATTTCTGCCGGGCTTTCTTTTTTCAACTATTAATGAGTACGTTATTCACCGAACACTGACCAGAGTTTTTTCTGTCATTTCGACGAGCACAGCGAGGAGAAATCTATAAATATCTCCGTGAGTTCTCGCGCAAGCCCATGGAGATTTCTCTCTGGTCGAAATGACGAAACAAGGATTGTTGTTCGGTGATTAATGACCGTATTAATAAAACAAGCAAACGGTTCTTCCAGACGTCCTCAATTTCCCCTTTTCGAAAAAAGCAAAAAAGCTGGTGCGCAACCCACTTCCTTCCGCATAACCTGCTCAACCGTCACTGTGCTGCTTCTCGAAAACGGATTCCGCTTTTCCTCCTGTTTTCTCTGCATCCAATTCTGTAACCTGAATGCGGCTCTTGCTGAGCAATGGACCGAGAAGGCGCCGCTTACCTTACCGGGCATCCATCAAACAGATGCAAGCAGCATGGTCGCAGCCCCTACCCCGGCAGGAACAGCATGGCGGGCGGCAAAGCAGACAGAATCCGATACCATTGCGGGCCAGCCAGATCACTAAGACCAGTCCAGGTGCTGGCAAAGACGACCAACAAGAACAGCCTGGGAAACCGCATCAAGGTCGGAGAGATCGTGCTGTCATCGGTGGTGGGTTCGGCACATCGGCCAGGTCGTACAGAAACGGTGCCTCAACGCTTTTTTTCCATAAAACTGTGCACAGGTCGTATCCGGCGCACCACGTCCCCGGTCATCATCTTCCCCTGACAGTCACTCTGTCCTGACCGGAACGGTTACGGAGCCGCGTGGCCCTCCGGCCAATCGCCACCGTGCGCAACTTACCGGAGCCAAACCGATTTTTCCTCTGTTCAATCGCCAGCCGGCATGCTACAAAGAGCTACCTGATCTCCGTAACGACTTTCCACCTCACCGGCATGATCGACGCGATCCACTCCATCCGACTGCTGGATATCCTCGATATCCTTATTGTCTCAATCATCATCTACCGGACCATGCTGCTCATCCGCGGCACCAGGGCCGTGCAGATGCTGATCGCCATTGCCCTGATTATTGTCATCTATATCCTGGCGGGCAAATTCGAACTGCAGACCCTGCATTGGCTGCTCAAGGCCTTCCTCGGTTCGATCCTGCTGGTACTCGTCATTCTCTTCCAGGCCGATATCCGCCGTGTCCTCACCCAGATGGGCAAAACGCCGTTTCGCAAAGCTTCCGATACGGCTGAGAAGGATATCGAGGAAATTGTCCACGCCGCCACCTACATGGCCAAGCGAAGGATCGGCGCGCTCATCGTCATCGAACGTGACACCGGCCTGCGCGACCTGGTCGCCACCGGCCACCGTCTCGACGCCCGCCTGCGATACGGGTTGCTGGTGGCCATCTTTCTCCCCGCCTCTCCCATGCACGACGGCGGCGTGGTCATTCACAAAGGGCGTATCCATTCCTCCGGCTGCCTGCTCCCCCTGTCACAGAGCCAACGCATCGACAAACGCTACGGTACCCGCCACCGCGCCGCCCTCGGCCTGTCTGAAGAGACCGACTCCATCATCATCGTGGTTTCCGAGGAAACCCAAGAAATATCCCTGGTGCAGCACGGCCGGATCACCCCTTTTCATGACGACAAGTCATTGACCGCCACCCTCAAGACATTGCTGAATCCAAGCGCTGCCCCCGGCTATTGGATTTCCTGGCTGGCCCAATTGCGCAACCATGACCAGAAAGCCTGATCTCTCACTTTTCACCAAACACTGGCTGCTCAAGCTGCTGTCCCTGCTCATCAGCGCCGGTCTCTGGTATTTCGTCGTTGCCGAAGACCGCCTGGACCTGACCGTCACCATCCCTCTTGAGCTGCGCAATCTTCCGGCAAATTTTATCATCGGCAATCGGTACAAAAAGGACATCGAGGTGGTGGTCAGCGGTCCACGTCGACTGATTCAGGAGATGCGACAGCAAAATATTTCCCGTCCCGTCGACTTGAGCAAGGCCGAACCCGGATCGCTGGTGGTGGAAAACGACGCGGACTCCATCCCCTTGCCACACGGCGTTACCGTGCAACGGGTGCAACCGGCCAGCATCACCCTGCTCATCGATCGGCTGGCCCGCAAAGAGTTCCCCCTTGTTCCGATCACCGCAGGCAAACCGGTGGCCGGCCTCGTTCTTGACAGCGTGACCCTCAAGCCGCCGCGCATTACCGTAACCGGCCCCCAAACCGTTCTGGAAAAGGAAGACATGCTGAACACCTCGGTGATCAATTTGGAAGGAATCGCCAGCTCCACCACCGTTCAGGTGCGTCTCAACCTCAACGAAGCCCTGCTCAACCTGATCGGCGAGACCGTGATCGAGGCCAATATCGTGCTCAAGGACAACATGCTGAAGAAGATCGTGCGCGGCATCCCGGTCTATGCCGGGGAGAACGGTCCGCCGGTGAAATGTTCTCCAGCCACCGTGGCAGTCGAGGCGGATATCCCGGAACGGCTTGTCCATGGCACTCCGGAATTGTTCGTGCTATTCAGGGCCTCAGCCGAAATACCCCCAAACAGGAGCAACGACGAGGCCTCGGTACAGGTTCACGGCATCAGTCTGCCGGACCACAGTCCCATCGCCATCCACTCCGTCACCCCAAGCAAGGTGCGGATCTTGCCCTGAGTATGCGACTTTTTTTCTTTGTCTGCCCCCAATATTTCTTTTCTCCTCTCAACCGAAACAGGATCGCCCCATGAAAAAACTCTTCGGAACCGACGGTGTGCGCGGCGTGGCCAATGTCTATCCCATGACCACGGAGATCGCCATGCAGATCGGCCGGGCCATCGCCTTCATCGTCAAGAACAAGGTCAAGGGCAACACCATCGTCATTGGCAAGGACACTCGCCTTTCCGGCTACATGATCGAGAATTCCCTGGCTGCGGGCATCTGTTCCATGGGAGTCAATGTGCAGGTGGTCGGCCCACTGCCCACACCGGGCATCGCCTTCATCACGACCTCGATGCGGGCCGACGCCGGCGTGGTCATCTCGGCTTCACACAATCCCTTCCAGGATAACGGGATCAAAATCTTCTCCGCCGATGGCTTCAAATTGCCCGACGAATTGGAGGCCGACATCGAGGATCTGATCTTCTCGCAGAAAATGGCCGCGCTCCGGCCGGTGGCCGACGAGGTCGGCAAAGCCTCTCGGATCGAGGATGCCGCCGGCCGCTACATCGTCTACCTGAAAAACACCTTTCCCAAAGACTACGTGCTCGACGATTTCCATGTCGTCCTTGACTGCGCCCATGGCGCCACCTACAAGGTCGCACCTCACGTTTTCTCCGAGCTGGGCGCCAAAGTGACCACCATCGGCATCGAGCCGGACGGCAAGAACATCAACCACGAATGCGGTGCCTTGCATCCGGAGTTGATGGCCGCCAAGGTCAAGCAGGTGGGAGCCGACATCGGCCTGGCTCTGGATGGCGACGGCGACCGGCTGATCGTCTGTGACGAGCATGGCAACATCGTCGACGGCGACCATATCATGGCCATCTGCGCCAGCGAGCTGATGCACCGCCGCAAGCTGAAGAAAAAAACCCTGGTCGCCACGGTGATGAGCAACATGGGCCTGGAGCAGGCCATGGCCTCCATGGGCGGTCAAATGGTGCGCACCCAGGTCGGTGACCGTTACGTGGTCGAGACCATGCGGGCCAAGGGCTACAACTTCGGAGGCGAACAATCGGGCCACCTGGTCTTCCTCGATCACAACACCACCGGCGACGGCACCCTGGCAGCGCTACAGCTGCTGGCCATCATGATCAAGAAGAACAAACCCCTCTCCGAACTGGCCACCATCATGTCTACCTTCCCCCAGGTGCTGAAAAATGTACGCATGGCCTCGAAAATCGCGCCGGAGCATATTCCCGGTTTTTCCGAGGCGCTGACCAAGGCGGAACGGCGATTGGGCGACCGTGGGCGCGTCCTGGTGCGGGCCTCGGGGACTGAGCCGGTAATCCGGGTGATGACCGAGGGCGAGGACGAGCAGGAGATCACCGCCATTGCCCACGACCTGTGCGAAATCATCCGCAAGGCAGACCGGGGATAGTGACAAAACAGAGGGAAACACAAAAAACAACCAAGCCGTCTTCTGCGCGACCGCGCGGAGACGGCTTGGTTGCGAACAATCCGCCAGAGTTTATTTCCTGGCCAGTTCCATCGCCTTTTTGAATCCCTCGGCCGAACCAGCGATCACCTTCTCGCTGACGCAGAAGGACAGGCGGATATATCCAGACAGGCCAAAGCCGCGCCCCGGAACAGCCAGGATCTTCTGTTCGGCCAGCAGACGGCAGAATTCGACATCGTCGATCGGCGATTGCGGGAACAGATAAAAGGCTCCCTTGGGGCGGACATAAGTCATGCCCGCCTCGTCCAGCACCTTGCAGAACACTTCCAGCCGCCGGGCATAGACCGAACTGTCCGCCGAGACATCCTGCAGTTGCGCCACGGCCCGCTGCATCAGCGCCGGAGCATTGACAAAACCAAGGATGCGGTTGGCCAGGGTCAGCGCCCCGACCACCATCGCCTTGTCCGCCATGCCGGGATGAACGGCAAGATAGCCGATACGTTCTCCGGGCAGGGCCAGTTCCTTTGAGTACGAGGAGGCGATGATGGCATTGGTGGTGGCGGGCATCAACGCCGGCACCTGGTGGCCGTCGAAGACAATGTTGCGGTAGGGCTCGTCGGACACCAGGTAAATGGTCGTGCCGAACCGTTTGCCCGCCGCATCGAGCATCTGGCCAAGTTGGCTGAGAGATGCCGCCGAGTATATCTGCCCGGTGGGGTTGTTGGGTGAGTTGACCAGCACCACCTTGGTCTTCCCGGTCAGCGCCGCTTCGATGGCCGCCAGATCGAGGTTGAATTCCTTGTCCGTGGGCACTGTTTTGGCTACGCCGCCATGGTTGTCGATATAGAAACGATATTCGACAAAGAAAGGCGATACAATGAGCACTTCATCGCCGGGATCGAGCAAGGCCTTGAAGACCACATTCAATCCGCCGGCAGCGCCGCAGGTCATGAGGATGTCGTCCGCACTCAGCTTGACGCCCTGTTCGGCGCCGAGCCTCTTGGCCAAAGCTTCCCGGACAAACGGATAGCCCGCGTTGGCCATATAACCATGTATGCCTGGCTGCTCGTTGGCGGCCAATTCGCGGAGTACGGCGTAAAATTTGGCTGGTGGCGGCACATCGGGGTTGCCGATACTGAAATCAAAAACATTGCCGGCCCCAAACTCAGCCTTCATCCGAGCCCCTTCCTCGAACATCTTCCGGATCCAGGAGGATTGTTCCGCAAACGCCTGCATTTTTTTGGCCACACCGCTCATTGTATGCCCTCTCTCGTTTGGTTTGGTGAGACTGTCATGCGCCGGAGAGCCGCAGATGCAAACCGCAAGGTCTCCCGCTTTTCGTAGACCTATCTGTCGTTGGCGAACTTCTTCTCAAAATATCCGTACGCCACGTTGATTTCCTTCATTTTCTCCTCGGCCACCTTCTTGAATTCCTCGCCCAAATGGCCGACCTTGTCCGGATGGTACTGCATGGACAACTTCCGGTACGCTTTCTTTATTTCGACAAAATCGGCTCCAGGCTCCAGACCGAGCACGGCATAATACTGCTCCTCCATCTGCCCGGCGCTGGCGGCCTCCTGCCGCTGGCGGTATCTGTACTTGGCCTCTATGGTCCGTTGATCGTACACCGAGATGTGCAGGATCTGGGCGATCTCACGGGCAAGTTGCAATTCGTCGGCCGGAGGAGGCTGTTTGGTATAGATGATCTGGTAGATGAGTTCCAGCAGGATCAACCGGGGCTCATAGGCGAAGCCGTTGCGGAACTCCTCCAACAGGTCGCGCAGGTCGGTGGGATTATTCCGTGCCTCCTTCACCAACTGCTTGACCCAGTACATCTGCTCTTGATTATAACGGAGATGGTACTGAAAAAAGTTGAGGATGGCGTTCAGCTCTGCCCGGGTGAAATGACCGTCGGCCTGGGCAATTTTGACCAGGATGTTGATCAGGAGAAAAACAAAGCGGTTGTGGCTTTCAGTCTGCGAAGCTTCATAGGCGGAAACCCGCCGATGCATGTAATAGGAAAAGGCCCAGAATATGCCGATCAGTACCAAGATTCCGGCCAAACCGGAATACAGCAGAATGCCGAGCAGGTTGAGCAGGGCAGGCATACCGCCGGTGAGCAGGACCACCATGGCGAGAATCAGCAGACAGCCACCGCAGCCCGGTCGATTATTTTGCCGGTAATACTCCAAAATCAGAATCCATTAGCAAATTGGAATAATATGATTTTTAGTTCCGATCGTTTCCAGGGTTTGTCCCGCGTCACAATCAGGCAACTTTCAAAACCTACCCATTTACCACGGCATCAACTCGCTGTGCAAAGTAAAAAGAATCGCCACTGCGTTGCACAGAATCTACAGGGCCAGAAGGTTATATCACTGGCTCTCAGAGCGGTCTGTTCTCCCTGACGATCATGACGCTGCATGGCGACTTGTCGATCAGACCTTTTGCCGCTGAACTTTCCAGTAACCGCCGGAGCCCCGACACATACCGATGGCCCATGACAACCAGATCGGCATCGAGCCGTTCCGCCAAAAGCGCGATCTGCTCGATAACCGGACCTTTCAAAAAATGGCATTTCGACCCGATTCCCAAGAAATGCAGCTGTTGCTGTGCCTCTTCAAGCAACTTTCGGGTTTCCGCCTCCAGCGATTCGAAAATCTCGGGGACCGGCTCGGGCACACTCGCTTTCCAAAGCTGATTGAGGTCATACACGGAAACCAAGTGCAGCCTGGCACCGAAGCGGCGCGTTATTTCCGCCGCGTGGAGCAGGACAGCATGCTTTTGGTCAGATGCATCAACAGCAACAAGAATCGTCTCTAACATCAGCATTCACCCTTTTCCAATAGTTTTCACAGTTGTTCAGTTGGCTTGCCCCGGTTAGCTCGAACGCTTCCTCGCCCGCATGTACCAGGTAGGCAAGAGCGCGACAAAAAATATCACGGCCGCAAACAGGAAACTTCTTCGAAATCCCATAACATTGGCCTGCCCCGCGATCATGTACGACAAGAAGCGATGGGCTTCGTTGACGGCAGCGGATTCGGCCAGCCCAGCCCGATGCAACGCGCTGGCGATGAGATGCAGGGTCGTGGCGCCAGCGTGGCTTCCTGTTTGCATCGTGTTGATCTCATGCGCATAAAAAGTCGTTTGCCGTTCCAGATATACGGAGAGCACATCCACTCCGATTGCCCCTCCCAACTGACGGATAAAATTAATCGCTCCTGCTCCGTCGCTGATCAGATGAAGATCCAATACCCTGAGCGCACCGCTATTGAGGGATGGCAAAATGAATCCCAGACCGATACGCCCGATCACGACGTACCAGGCAAAGGTCCAGAATGCGGTATCCGTGTCCACGTAACTCATGAGATAGTTGGAGACCCCAAACAGAGCCATTCCCACAAAAATCAGGAGATACGGCGGGAACCGGTCGCTTAGCTGCCCGGCCAGAGGAAAGACCATGCCCAACACGATGCCGGCAGGCATCAGGAGCAGACCGGACTCGGTCGGGGTATATCCCTGGATCGTCTGGACAAAGAGCGGCACCAGATAGGTGGACCCATAGACTCCCATGCCGAGAATGAACCCGACGACCGAGGCGGCGACAAATCGTGGGTTGTAATACACCTCAAGAGCGAGCAGCGGGGTTGCACTGCGCCGCTCCTGCACCACGAAAGCGCTCATGGTGATCGCTGCCAGAAAAAACGCCCCTCGCACGAAGGTTGAATCCCAACCCATGCGCTGCCCATTGGACAGGCCTGCGAGAAAGGCGGCGATACCCACCGACAACAGGATGAAACCAAGCCAATCGAAGGGGGGACGTTTACTGTCCGTGGTCGTTGCCAGGAACATCGAAGAAAACACCAGACCTACGGCACAGAACGGCAGACCAAGAAAAAATACGTAATGCCACGAGTAGTTGTCGATGAGCATGCCGCCAACTGTGGGGCCAAGCGCCGGGGCCAGGATGACCCCCATGCCGTACAGCCCCATGGCGGAACCGCGCCGGTTGGCCGGAAAGACCTGGAACATGGCCACCATGCCCAGAGGCTGGGCCAACCCCGCCGCAGCGCCCTGAATGATCCGGGCGACAATCAATATAACGTCGTTGGTGCTGAACGCTCCCAGGAGGGAACCAAGCGCGAAGGCGATGAGCGCTGTACTGTAGGTTCCCCGGTTCCCGAACGACTTGACGGCCCACGTAGCCGCCAGCATGGCGGCGGTCATCGAGGCGAGGAAAGCCGTTGACAACCATTGGGCCTGATCCTGGCCCATGCCGAACTCGCCCATGATGTCGGGCATCGCCACATTGACGATGGTGGCTGAGGCTATCATCGCGATAAGCCCCATCAAGATAGTCAATGTTACGTACCATTTGTACGCTGCGCCGTAGCGGGCGGCGAGGTCTTCGGTTGTGACCTGCGTCACGGTACACCTCGATAGCCTGTGAACAATCGCATCACCATCCCCCGCCCAGCGATCTGAACAAGTGGACAGCAGCGCGGGCAGCGCCGGCTTGGGCATGGGGCAGTTCGCTTTCCGCGACAAGCAGTTGCCTGTCGGCATCCAGTACATCCGTCAGGGGAATCATTCCGGCCTGATAGGCTGTTTTCGAGTCCTCGTAGACCTGGGTCAGGGCATTGATCTGTTTCGTCACGTCTTGACGGTAGGCTTCAAGCTGAACGAGCGAGACGCAGGCATTCTCGACATCTTCGGCGGCGCGCAAAATAACCTGTCGATAGCGGATGAGGGCTTCACGGGTCGCGGCATCGGCCTGGGCGACTTCCGCGTCGACCCGGCCAAAATCGAACAGCCGCCAGCGCAGGCCAAGAATTCCAATTGGTTGGAATGTATCATTTTTGAACAGATTGCCGACAGTAAAAGCCTCATAGCCGAGCAGACCCGATAAGGAGATCGCCGGATAATAACCGGCAAGCGCAGCACCGATCCGCGCGTTGGCAGCGGCCAGCTCCCGCTCGGCGGCAATGACATCCGGGCGGCGGCGCAAGAAATCGGAAGACTGCGCGGTTATGCGCGGCACCGCGGGAATGGCCGAAGCAACGCTCAACTCCTTGGCATAGGTTCCCGGTTGCACTCCCATGAGGACATCAATGCGATTCAACTGCATCTCGAGATCAATCCGCAAAAGCGTACCCATCCCCTGGGTATGGGCCAGCAACGCCTCGCCCTGCGCCACCTCCCGATCGGTAGCCAGGCCATGGGATCGCTGCTCCTTCAGCATTGCCAGCAAGTCGGTCTCGTTGGCGATCCGGGCTCCGATGACCTGCAATTGCGCCTGATCCCCGCGAATCCTGAAGTAGGTATCGGCTGCCTCGGCAGCGATCGAAATCCGTACCCCCGCATGCATCGCCTCGGCAGCGCCAGCCACGGCCGATGCCGCCTCTTCCTGACGCCTGAGCCCACCGAACAGATCGACTTCCCAGGAGGCGCTGAGTCCTGCGCTGTACACTTCCATGTACCGTGGGAAACCTATTGTACTTGCCACGGCTGCAAGCGGGTCTTCAAGCGACGCGCGCTCGTAAGTGGCTTGCGCATTGGCATCGAGAGTGGGCAGCAGTTTCGCGCCCGATGCCTTGGCACCAGCGCGCGCCTGGGCAATGCGCTCCAGTGAGGCCTGTATGTCCAGATTTTGCTTGAAGACGCGCTCAATGATCCGGGTCAACTGTGGGTCCCGAAACCCCATCCACCATTGGTCGAGAGGCGGCTCCTCCGGAACGGATGGGCGGGATGCCACCGCCTCGGCATTGTGCAACGGGCCGAGCCCCACCTCGGGCTTGACATAATCAGGCCCCACTGCGCAACCGGCTACAACCAGCAGGCAGCCAAGCATGAGCATGACGGCGGTTTTCGCCCTGCCCGCATCATACCGCATTCCTGACATGATGCGCCGGGGTGCATGATTTCCGCGACGCTCTCCTCCTGGCATCCGCTCCCGCATGGAATTTCGACCGTATTCTGGATGCTTTTTTTCAATGCTGATGCGTGTCAATGTCCACCTCAACCATCATGCCCGGACGCAAAGGATTGTCATCGGGCTGTTCGACGGCAATTCGCACCGGTACGCGCTGAACGATCTTGGTAAAGTTGCCGGAAGGATTTGGGCTTGGCAACAAAGCGAATTCACCGGTCGCGGCATTGCCGATCCGTTCGATAGTACCGACAAAACGACGATCGGGATAGGCATCGACACTGATTCCGACAGGTTGCCCTGGTTGCAGATTATCCAGCTTGGTCTCCTTCATGTCCACATCGACCCATACTTTCTTGGGATCATGAATAATGAACAATCGCTGCCCAGGAATGACATATTCCCCTGGCTGCACAAATTTTTGATCCACTACCCCGTCAATCGGACTACGTACCCGCCGGTCGGCAATGTTAATTTCCTGCGCGCGAATCTGCGCGTCTATTTGGGCCGCCTCCTGAACAAGACTGTCCAATTCTTTGCGCAACATGTCGATATCGCCAAGTTTCGCCTGCGCATCAGCCAGGGTAGCCGATGCCGACAACGCAGCCGCCTCGCTCTGCCGCAACTGGGTCTGCCTCTGCTCCCACACCTCGCGGGAAACCATGCGCCCGAGCAGTTCCTCGGCCCGCTGAAATTCACGCCGAGCCTGTTCCAGCTTCGACGCCGCCGCCTTCTGATTGGCCTGGGCAGCAGTCACCGCATCATGGGCAGTGTTTTCCACCACCCGCAGTTGTATGGCGATCTTTTCCCGCCGCAGACGAATCGATTCGGCCCTGGCACGCAATTCCGCAAGCTTGAGGTCGGCTTCCCGCTGGTCGATGACAATCAGTTCTTGTCCGATAGTAATGAGCTGTCCATCGGTTACCGGACGCTCGATCACCCAGCCATCAACACGGCTGCTCACGATTATCATGTCTGCCTTTACCCGGGCATCATTCTCGGTGACATGCCCCAAGCGTTCATACCCCCACCACAACCCGATAGCCAAGAGCGCCGCAGCGACGACACAGAATAAGGCCTGTTTGCGATGACGGCGCACTGTAACAAACAAGCGCTGAACCCACAGAGAACGCATGCCACTGCGTCTCGCCAAACGGTTAGCAGTGTTTGAAGAATCCATAGAATTCAAATCGTTAGGTGCCATAACCTCAGTTTTTTACACAGTTTCCGGAGAGACTCATTATCCCTGTAAACGAACAATGAGATACGTTTTACTGTTCACCTCAAATATATCTACATAGCAACAACCATGCCACCTGGAAAAATCATACAATAACAAGCAAGACGGTCGACAAAGAGCAATATATTGAAAATCATTCAGCAGCATATTGCTCTTTTTGCTAAAATGTGCAACATACTGCTCTCGCACCTCACAGCATCTACAACCAAAACGCACAGGGCAACGAATGGGCGACAGAGACGATTTTTTCAGAGAAGTCACGAACAGAATTTGCAGCAGCCTTGATATCAAGACAGCCCTCAGAAAATCGTTTGACTACCTGAAGCTTTACTTCCCATTGGATATTCTGAGCCTGGTCATTTTCGATTCGGATATTTCAGCAATAAGGAGAGTCGCGCACTTCACTGCTGACAACACTGAAATACCAAATGAAATAATCCCGTTGCCAAAGAAAATATGGAAAATCGCACACAATCTAAGACCGAAAATTCCGACGATTATCAATACCGATACGAGCGAATATTACAGATTGTTAGCGCAATATATACAATCAGAAGGAAATTCAATAATATCTCTTCCCCTTCTCATTGACGATGACTTGCTCGGTTCGTTATCATTATGTGCATTTGGCGAGGGAAAATACAATAGTGAACATCTTGATCTTCTATCCACCGTTTCCGTTCCTTTTGCAATTTCACTTGCCAATGCCTTATCTTACGAAAAGGTAGTGAAATATAGAGATAAATTAATCGATGACAACCATTTTCTCAATAAAGAAATCGCAAAAAGAGTAAATGGCAATATCATAGGAGCAGATGGCGGCCTGAAGAATGTCTTTGATATGATCAACCATGTGGCTCCGCTCAACAGCACGGTGCTGCTTCTGGGAGAAACAGGAACAGGGAAGGAAATTATTGCCAACGCCATTCATTACGCGTCTCCCCGCCAGAACGGCCCGTTTATTAAAGTGAACTGCGGGGCGATCCCGGAACACCTGATCGACAATGAACTTTTTGGTCACGAAAAGGGCGCATTCACAGGAGCCATCGAAGGGAAAAGAGGACGCTTTGAACGAGCCGATGGCGGCACGATTTTTCTGGATGAGATCGGCGAACTGCCCCTCCATGCGCAAGTACGCCTCTTGCGTGTGCTGCAAAGCCATGAAATTGAACGGATCGGCGGCAACAGGTCTATCCCGGTCAATATACGCGTGATCGTCGCGACGCATCGCAACCTGGAAAACATGGTCGCCGAAAAAAGATTTCGCGAGGATCTCTGGTTCAGGTTGAACATTTTTCCCATCATCATCCCGCCACTTCGCCAGAGAAGAAACGATATTCCTCTGCTTGTTCACTATTTTATACGGCAAAAAACACTGGAACTGGGGCTGGATGCGCCACAAGGAATCACTCCGGGGGCCATGGAGCGCCTGGTCGCCTATGATTGGCCCGGAAATGTTCGTGAGCTGCAAAATCTGGTGGAACGCGAATTGATTCTGCACCGGGAGAGAGGGCTATTGTTCGGCGCGTCGTATCCTGCGGAAGACCCAACGGATGCGCTCGGCGGCAGAAGAACCGCCGACAGACAAGTTCCCATACAACTTGACGAAATGATTGCCTGGCACCTCCGCGATGTCCTCGCCCTGACCAACGGCAGAGTCAGCGGTCCCAATGGCGCGGCCGCACTCCTCGGGATGCATCCAAGCACGCTGAGATGGAGATTGGACAAACTCGGCATACCACATGGCCGTAAAAACGCCACAGATCAACGCCACGGCACGGGCCTCACACCTTTTGCCCGGTAAAGAGCGCCTCGACGAACTCGCCGGCATCGAAATCGCGCAGGTCATCGACCTGCTCGCCGATCCCGATAAACCGTACCGGTATCTTGAGTTCCCGGCAGACATTGGCGACAATCCCCCCCTTGGCGGTACCGTCGAGCTTGGTCAGAGCCAAACCGCTGACCCCCACGGCCTGATGAAAGAGTTTGGCTTGGGAAATGCCGTTCTGACCCGTGGTGGCATCGAGCACCAGCATGACTTCGTGCGGTGCGCCGGGCATTTTTTTGCCAATGACCCGTTTGATTTTCTTGAGTTCTTCCATCAGATTGACGCTGGTGTGCAGCCGGCCGGCGGTATCGATGATGATGACGTCGTGGCGATGGGCCACCCCATAGGTCAAACCGTCGAAGACCACCGAGGATGGATCGGTCCCCGGATTCTGGGCCACAAGATCGGCCCCGACCCGTTCGCCCCAGATCTTGAGTTGATTAATGGCAGCCGCCCGGAATGTGTCGCCGGCCACCAAAAGCACTGACTGCCCGGAACGAACGAACTTGGCGGCCAGCTTGCCGATGGTGGTGGTCTTGCCCACCCCGTTGACCCCGACCACCATGATGACGAACGGTCCCTCTTCCGGCATGACCAATTCGGCCGACTGGTCCGAGGCCTTAATATAGGCGAGGATCTGCTCGCGGATGATGGCCTTCAGCGCCTGGGGATCGCTCAATTGGTCGCGTTTTATTCTCTTGCGGGCCGTCTCCAGCAACTCCAGGGTAGTGGACACGCCGAGATCAGAGGTGATCAGGATCTCTTCCAACTGCTCAAACAAATCCTGATCGATTTCTTTCTTGCCCAAAAAAAGCCTGTCCAGACGATAGACCAAGGCATCTCTGGTCTTGCCCAGCCGTTCCTGCAATCGTTGGAACAGGGATTTGACGGCTGGTTTCTCCTGGGTCCGGACAGGCGTTCGCTCAACCTCCGATTCCAGTTCAGCGCCTTCCGACGCGGGGGACTCGGCTGCGGTTTCCAGCGCCTCTGTGGTCTCCGCCGGCGCTTCCGCGACGGCTTCGCCCGCAACCGGCAATGGGCTCGCCGCTTCATAGCCTCCGGGGTCGCCTCCTGCAACGGTTTGGACTGCCAGCCCCTCCGATTCGGCCGGTTCTGGGACCGGCTGAACCAACGGCTGCAGGGGTGACGGCTCCACCGGTTCCGGAAAAGACAACTCTGCCGTCAGTGGCGGCTGTTCCTCGCTGACCGCCGGTTCGTCCGGTATCTCCTCATTGACCGGGAGGACCGCTGCCGGTTCGGCCACGGCAACCGCACTCTCGCTGGCAATGGCGGCAATCCCCTCGCCGGCGGGATGCTGGGCGCTCTGCTCACATTCCACTGCCTCGGGCGAGGCTACCGGCTGCGTACTGAATTTTTTCTTGAACCAAGCCAGCATCAGTTCCGCGCCTCGCTTTTTTCCATGGTGATCTCCAAAAACTCACGAATGGTATGGGGATAATGGAACAGGACATCTTGCCGGACATCCTCTGGAATTTCCATGACATCCTTTTCATTGAGCACCGGCAGCATCAGCTCTTTGATTCCCGCCCGCAGCGCGGCCAGCACTTTTTCACCGATACCGCCCACTGGCAGGATATCGCCGCGCAAGGTTATCTCGCCGGTCATTGCCACGTCCTGCCGCACCGGCCGCCCCAGGAGCACCGACACCAGCGAGGCGACCATGGCCACACCGGCCGAAGGCCCATCTTTGGGAATGGCTCCCTCTGGAACATGCACATGCAGGTCGATTTCGGCAAACATTTCTTCATCCATGCCCAGCTCTTTGGCATGCGCCTTGATATAGGTCAGCGCGGCCGTAGCCGACTCCTTCATCACCTCGCCCAGTTTGCCGGTCAGGGTCAATCCACCCCGGCCTTTCATCTTCGAACTCTCGATGAACAGAATCTGACCGCCCACCGGCGTCCAGGCTAAACCAGTGGCCAAGCCGGGACCCCAGCTGCGAGCCTTCATCTCGGGGTAGAAACGTTGTGGACCGAGGAAATCGTATAATCTCTCGGGGGTGATCACCTTGTTCCCGATCCGGCCCCGAGCGATTTCGGCGGCCGTTCCCCGACAGAGCGCGGCGATCTCCCGTTCGAGATTGCGCACTCCGGCCTCGCGGGTATACGAAGCAATCAGGGCCTCGATGGCGGCCTCCGGCATTTCCAGGTCGTCACCGGTCAAGGCATGGGCCTCCAGCTGTTTGGGCAGGAGATGGCGGGTAGCGATGGCAACTTTCTCTTCCTGGGTATAACCGGAGAGCTCGATCACCTCCATGCGGTCACGCAACGGCCCCGGAATAGTGTCGAGGACGTTGGCGGTGGCGATGAACATGACCTTGGACAAATCAAACTCGATATTGAGGTAATGGTCGGTGAAAGTCGCATTCTGCTCCGGGTCAAGAACCTCGAGCAGGGCCGATGAGGGATCGCCCCGGAAGTCGTTGCCCAGCTTGTCGATCTCGTCGAGGAGAAAGACCGGATTGTTGGCGCCGGCCCTTTTCAGGCTTTCGATGATCCGCCCGGGCAAGGCACCGATATAGGTGCGCCGGTGCCCGCGGATCTCGGCCTCGTCGCGGACGCCGCCCAAGGCGATTCGCACGAACTTGCGGTTCATGGTCCGGGCGATGGATTGACCAAGCGAGGTTTTCCCCACGCCGGGCGGGCCGACAAAGCAGAGAATCGGCCCGTGGATATCTTCTTTGAGCTTGCGCACCGCCAAAAATTCAAGAATGCGCTTCTTGATTTTTTTCAAGCCATAGTGATCATGGTCGAGGTCGGCCTCGGCCTTGACCAGATCAAGGGTATCGGCAGTGGCGGCGGTCCAGGGCAGATCAAGGATCCAGTCGATGTAATTGCGGGAAACCGTGTATTCCGGCGACGAGGGAGGAATGCGCTCCAATCGGGCCAGTTCCTTCTCCACCACGGATCTGGCCTGGCTGGTGAGCCCTTTTTCGGCCACCTTTTCCTTCAGATCCTTGATCTCGACCTTGTCGTCGTCGCCCTCGCCCAGTTCCTTGCGGATGGCCTGCAACTGCTGGCGAAGAAAAAACTCGCGCTGGCGCTCGTCCATATCTTTTTTCATCGAGGCCTGCAACTGGTTGCTCATTTCGACGGTTTCCAACCGCTTGGCCAGTTCTTGGGCCACACGGTGCAGGAGGTCGTGCAAGGGAGCTATTTCCAGGATCTCCTGTTCCATATCGAGCTTGAGGTGCAACTGCGAGCTGACCAGATAGGCCACGTAGAAAGGGTTGGTCAGGCTGTTGATGGTGGCCATCAGCTCCTGAGGCAGTTCGGTGGCACTGACCAATTTGGTGAATTGAGCCCGGATATTGAAGAGCAAGACCTCGATCTTCTTGCCTTCCTCGATTTCCATCGGCACCTCGACCACCTTGGCCCGCATGTAGGGCGCGGATTCGACGAACTCGCTGATGGCGAATTTTTTGGTGCCGCTCACCAGGATCTGATAATGCCCTTCCGCAGCCTTGTTCAGCTTATGCAAATAGCCGACCACGCCCACCTGATGGAGATCGTCGGGGCTGAGGGTCGCGTCGTCTGCCACCTGTTCGTGGCGGCTGGACACCAAGCCCATCATGCGATCGCCCAAGAGGACGTCGTCAATCAGCTGTTTCGAGGCTTCGCTGGCAACCTGCAGCGGGAACCCCATGCCGGGATAGAACGCAAATCCGTGCAGCGGAAGGATGGACAGGGTCTCAGGGATGATCAACTCTGAAGGATCCATGGTCTTCCGAGCCGGTTGTTGTTCGCTTTCCATATTATTCTCCAGGCATTATCCTGATCTGTACCTTTCCTTTCCTGATCCGCTTCGGCAGGACGACCCTGAGAATGCCGTTGATATAGGTCGATTCGACCCCTTCGACCTCGACCGGCGCCGGCAGATCCAAGGTCCGCTGGAAGGGTCCCAGCTCGATTTCCAGTTGATGGATGCGGGCGATCGACGGATGCGGCGGTAATTGCCGCAGGCCGCTGACCTTGAGCCGTTTGCCGTCCACAGTTACCCGCAGGCTGTCGTTCATGACGCCTGCCAACTCGACATAGACATAGACATTCGCTTCCGACTCGTAGATATCCACCCCTGGTTGCCAGCCTTCCGTCTCCATCGGCATCATCCGGGACAGCGACATGGAACGCAGGATGCGGCCTGTATGCTGTTGCATCTGTTCCAGTTCCTCCAAAAGTTTCTTGCTGAACGGATCCACCGGATTCCTCCCTTGCACCTTTCTCCGAAAGGCCTCTGGTTGGTTTGCCTACCGTGACTCTGCATGCCGCACGGGTATCGGATGCAAGGCGGCCAAGGCCGGTTGCGAACCGACCAAGTTATGTACTACAAATAAACATTATAACTTTTCCGACAATCCCAAGGCAACAAAAACACAGGGAAATGGAGACCGTGACCGCAGCCTGCTCCCTTGTTTTTTTCTTTGCTTTTCAAACGGCTGGCATTAATGTATAGGCCCACATGACGACGAGTCCGCATTCCCGCGACATCCCCGGATTTTTCCGGCAGCAGGGCGTGAATTTCGTTCTTTTCCGGAATTTTTTCTTTTCTTTTGTCGGAGGCAATTATGAGCAGTTCTTGTGGAGGTTCCTGCGGGAGCGATCAAAAAAATGGCTGCGGTTCGGGAGATGCCAAGCTGGCCCAGCAGGATATCGCCATCACCAAATCCCTGGGCAAAATCAAAAACAAACTCCTGGTGATGAGCGGCAAGGGCGGGGTCGGCAAATCGACCGTGGCGGTCAATCTGGCCCTGTGTCTGGCCAAAAAAGGCCACAAGGTCGGCCTGATGGATGTCGATCTCCATGGCCCGGACGTCTGCCGCATGCTCAACCTCACCGGCAGCCTGAGTGCCCCTGAGAACCCCGGCGACCTCATCCCGCCGCTGATGTTCAACGACAACCTCAAGGTGGTCAGCCTGGAATATATGATGAAAAATCGGGATGACGCCATTATCTGGCGCGGACCGCTCAAAATTCAGGCCATCCGGCAGTTCGTGGCCGATATGGATTGGGGCGAACTCGATTATCTGATCGTCGACGCGCCCCCCGGCACCGGAGACGAACCCTTGTCCGTAGCTCAAACCATGCCCGGCGTCCACGCGGTGGTGGTCACCACCCCGCAGGCCGTGGCCTTGGCCGATGTCCGCAAATCGATCAATTTCTGCAAAATGGTCGGCATGCCCATCGTTGGCGTGATCGAGAACATGTCCGGTTTCATCTGCCCCCATTGCGGCGAAACCTCGGACATTTTCAGCAAGGGTGGCGGCGAGCTGACCGCCCGCGATTTCGAACTCCCCTTCCTCGGACGGGTGCCCATGGACCCGCGCGTGGTCATGGCCGGCGATTCCGGCACGCCCTATCTTTCCGCCGACGAGGACAGCCCGGCGATCAAGGCCTTTGATGCGGTGGTCGCCTCCATTGAAAAGCGGTTGCCGCCAGGCCCGGTCACCGTCAATCCCTTTGCCGCGTCGAGCTGTGCAAGCTGCGGCCCTGGCTCCTGCGGCAGCAACTAGGTTTGCAAGCGTCGAGGTGCCGGACAAATCGACACCGGCCCCGACGCATCCACCAGTCAACCATCAAAAGGATCGTGGCCATGCTTGTCAAACAATTCACCGTCGGCATGATGGGTGTCTGCTGTTACGTCGTTTCCTGCGAACAGACCAAGGAGGCCGCGGTCATCGATCCAGGAGGCGACGAGGACCGCGTGCTTGACCATTGCCGCGAAAACTCCATCAGGGTGACCCATATCATCAACACCCACGGCCACCCGGACCATGTTTGCGGCAACGCGCGCATCCAGCAGGTCACCGGAGCCAAAATCGTCATGCATGCCGAGGACGTGCGCTATTTCAACGATCCGCACATCAAAGGCCTCTTTTCCTCTCTCGGCCTGCCCGAATCGCCGCCAATCGAAGTGATCGTCAATGATGGCGACATGATCGCCATCGGCAAGGAGCAGCTCCAGGTGATCCACACCCCCGGCCACACGCCCGGCGGCATCTGCCTGTACAGCCCGCCCCACTGCTTCACCGGCGACACTCTCTTTGTCGGGGCGGTCGGCCGCACCGATTTCCCCGGCGGTTCCATGCGACAGTTGATCGACGCCATCAAGTCGCGGCTCCTGCCCCTGCCGCCCGAGACATTGGTCTGGCCCGGACACGGGTACGGCGGCTTACAGTCCACCATCGCCCGCGAGGCGAAAAGCAATCCCTATCTCGAATTGTAAGCCAGCTTCCGCGAAAACTGGCCCCTCCGCTCCCCCCCACGCCAACCCATGCGGGCAATCATCCTCGGCACAGCCGGACATGTCGATCACGGCAAAACCAGCCTGATCAGAGCGTTGACCGGCATTGAAACCGACCGGCTCAAGGAGGAAAAAGAGCGCGGCATCACCATCGAACTGGGATTTGCCCACCTCGACCTCCCCTGCGGCCGCCGGATCGGCATAGTCGATGTGCCGGGCCACGAAAAATTCATCCGCAATATGGTGGCCGGCACCGCCGGCATGGACTTGGTGGCCTTCGTCATCGCCGCAGACGAGGGTATCATGCCGCAGACCATCGAACATTTCGAAATCTGCCGCCTGCTCGGAATCCGGGACGGCCTGATCATCCTGACCAAAAAAGACACCGTTGATCAGGAATGGCTCGACATGGTCAGCGAGGAAGTGCGGAATTTTTTCAGCGGCAGCTTTCTTGCCGATGCGCCGATCGTTCCGGTTGACTCGCTCACTGGTCAGGGAATCGACGAGATTGTCCAGTTGCTGGACGCCAAGGTGGCTGCGATGCCCCTCCAGGAAGAATTCGGGCCGTTTCGCATGCCCGTGGACCGGGTCTTCTCAATGAAGGGGTTTGGTACGGTGGTCACCGGCACAGCGCTGTCCGGACGGATCGAGACCGGGGCTGAGCTGATGTTTTATCCGGGCGGCCTCACGGCAAAAATTCGCGGCATGCAGGTGCATGGTCACGATGTTGACGTGGTTGAGGCCGGCCATCGCACCGCGATCAACCTCCAGGGTATTGAAAAGGATCAAATCAACCGGGGCGACATGGCAGCCTCCCCGGGCAGCATGATCGCCTCCACTGTCCTTGACGCCGAATGCCACTGCCTGCGCTCAGCCCCAAAGGAACTCAAAAACCGCGCCCAGGTGCGGATTCACCTGGGAACCGGGGAGATTGTCGGCCGCATCCTGCTGCTTGAATCCGACACCCTGGCACCCGGTGCGGCTACGCATGTCCAGCTCCTCCTGCAAGAGCCGGTGGCCGCCTGGCCCGGCGATCGGTACGTGATCCGCAGCTATTCGCCCATCACCACCATCGGCGGAGGCGTCATCCTCAACAATGCGCCCCGAAAGCGCAAACGGACCTTGGAACGGGACCAGGAGGCGAACCGGATCCATTTTGCCGCGCTGAAAGCCGCCGACAACGAGCGCAGGCTGCTGCTGTTGGTCGAGGAGGCCGGCAGCAAGGGGATAACCGCCGATCACTTGGCGGCACAGGTTGGCCTGTCTAGCACCAAGCTGAAAAAACAGCTGCAACATCCCATTTCCACAGGCGCACTGCTGGTGGCCGACTCGGACAACCAGCGTTTGCTGGCCGCATCGGTGGCCGAAACGCTCAACCAACGGATTGTCGGACTATTGATTGCCTTTCATCAAGCCAATCCTCTGAAATCCGGCCTGGCCAAAGAGGAGTTACGGTCCCGGTTGCGGCCGCCAGTGGAACAGAAGGTGTACCAGGCGCTCTTGACCGGACTGGTCAGAAAAAAGATCATCGACCAGGAGGGAGCGGAAATCAGAATCAGCGGCCACACCGTTACCCTGCAGGTGGACGAGCAGGAAATGGAACGAAAAATCGACGCCCTGTACCTTGAGGCCGCCCTGACGCCACCCAACCTCAAAGAGGTGCTGGCCGTCTTCGGCGATCTCTCGGAAAAGCAGAACCGTCAGGTGATCGACCTGCTGGTCGGCAAGGGCCGGTTGATCAAAATCAACGAAAACCTGTGGTTCCACGCGCAGGCCATCCACACGCTCCAAGAAGAGGTGGCGGCCTACATCCGCCGCGAAGGGGAGATCGACGCTCAACGCTTCAAGGACCTCACCGGACTGACCCGGAAATTTTCCATTCCCTTGCTTGAGTACTTCGACAAGATCAAGCTGACCATCCGCATCGACGACAAACGTGTCCTGCGCAAAGGTTAACCCGCGCGCCTGAATCGGCCGTTTTTCAGGAATGAGGCCACCTGCTCCTGCACCTCCCGGTGACGCATGATCAGGGAATGACCGCAGGGCAGCACAAGGAAATCACCCATGCCGATTAATTGCGCCCGGGCGACGGAGACCTTGCCATCATTGGGGCCGGGAAAGAAACGGGCCAGACCGATGACCGGCCGGTTACCGGTCAGAATGCCCACCGGAAAGGTCGCCGGACCAAGGCGGGAAGGCAGATGCTCCTGGCCGGTTCCCAACTGGCATCCCGCCGGACCGAATAACACGCGAAACCAGGCGAAACGACCGAGGTGGTCGACCAACTCGCTGCCCTGGCTGGGCGGACAGAGCATCACCGTGCGCCCCAGTTCGGGCAGCGGCTCACCAGCGAGGAAAGCGCGGAGCAGGATACCCCCCATGGAGTGGGTGACAAAGTGGACAGCGTCGACCTTCTGCCGACGCAGGGCGGCAACCGCCGGGGGGATGGCCGACTGGGCCAGGGCTTCGATGGGATATCGACAGGAAGGATAGCCGACGTTGACCACCTGATAACCGCAGCGGCGAAGAAAAGCGGCCAGCGGCCGCATGGATCGGCGCGTGCGGGCCAAGCCATGCAGCAGGATCACGCCTTCGCGCGCTCCGGGTGCGACCTCCTTTGTGGACGGTTGCCGCCAGCCGCCGTCTTCCAGCCGCCCGAGATCCATCGACCGATATGGGGAAAAAATACGGCTGCTCCGTCTAAAGAATGACGGAGCAGCCAGAAGTGCAAAAGTTACTACAGTTAACAGTTAATATGTGACCAACCTGTCACTTTCCGCCATCAGGCGGTAGAGATCAATTTGTTTGGCCCGCTGGTGATACGATGCCTCCACCCCGTGGAGATCAAGCAGCTTGCCTCAGGCCAGGAGCACCCCTTCAGACAGGGTGAAAACTTTGGCCAAATCGACAAGAGGAAACTCCTCGGAGGCCAATGAAGTATAGCGCACCGCCGGGCCATTGAGAAACATGGTGACGTCGTCCATCTGCTCCAGCATGAGATTACCCATCCGAAAGGCATTCCACACCACCTCCGGATCACCGCTGCACACCATCAAGGTCGTTTTCACCTGCCTAATCCTCCCCTCAGTTATTTCACGAACCGAAGGCCGGCGATCTTCAGCGCCCCACGGTGATACCCATCCGGAAACAACCGCTCGAAGGTGTCCAGATCAAGGTCACAGCTTTCACAGGTTTCGTAGATATTGGGAATCCGGTGTTGTACCTGGTGGACATCGCGGAGATAATAGATGACCCGCCAGTGGTCATCAAACAACTTGCCATCCGACATGTGCATTTCCATGGCCCGATGAACGGCAAAGTTCTCGTCCCAAGAATCCGGATCCACGAGAAAACCGCGGACATCGGTGGCATAGGTCTTATCCCCGGACAGGGCCCGCAAATCGGCAACGGATTGCCGAAGGTGGACGCCGTAGGGAATGTTGCTGACCCGGTAGTGCACGCCGGCTACCCGGCAGATCCCCCGGTGGTACCCTGTGGGGAAGAGTTTCTGCAACTCCTGCGGCCGCAGGCCGTTTGCCTTGCATGCGGCAAAGATAGTCGGGCAGATTCCCGTTTTTTCATATACATCGCGGACATAATTGATCACGTCCCAATGTTCGTGCGAAAGGACGGGAACACCGCATTCCCGCGCCATTCCCTCGGCGAAATCCTTATTCCAATGCGCTGGATCAAGCAGATAGCCTTGGGAATCCATTTCGTAAGCCACATTTTTGTACTGAAAAGACTCCATCTGTTCTCCTTTTCCTGACCGACAAGACTGCAGACAAACAGCCCCCTCAGTTTTTCACCGGCGAATCAAGTCCGCTACAACTGACAAAACAGCCGTCGCTCTTTTCTCCGAAAGGAGCCAAACGCGACTACTTCACGAACCGTAGCCCGGCAATTTTCAGTGCCCCGCGATGATATCCATCGGGGAACAAAACTTCCAACTCCTCCAGTTCGAGCTGACACTTCTCACAGGTTTCGTAGAGGGTGGGAATACGTTTTTCCCGTTTGAACGTATCGCGGAGATAATAAATCACCCGCCAATGCGCTTCGGCCAGATCTCCTTGCGGGAGCTTCATCTCCAAGGCGCGGTGCATGGCGTAATAGGGATCCCAATTATCGGGATCGATCAAAAAGCCACGCACATCGACCAGATACTGTTTCTTTCCGGAAATGGCCTTGAGATCGGCGGTCGCCTGCAACGCATGGCTATTGTCAGGCACTCGGTCCAGCAGATAATCGACGCCGGCAATGCGACACAAGCCCCGGTGGTAACCGGCGGGAAACAACATCTTCATTTCACGGGGCCGCAGGCCAATGGCCTTACATACGGCAAAGACCGTGGGGCAGGCTCCTGTCTCCTGGCACAGTGTCCGCAAGGAGTTGATAGCGTCCCAATGTTCACCGGTCAAATGATCGATGCCGCATTCCTTGGCAGTACCTTCGGCAAAATTGGCATCCCAAAAACCAGGATCGAGCAGGAATCCTTGGTCGTCGACTTGGTAAGTGGTGTCCTTGTACGAAAAATGCTGCATACTTGTCCTCCTTGGATGTGAGCAAAACATGCGCCTTGCTTTTCCTGGTACAAGTCGGCGAATCCCCCCATCGATGACTTTCCGGAAAAACTCCTCATCAACTGCTGTGTAACTTCAAAAAAATATACCATCGGTTTGTTTTGCCTGCAAGAAATCTCTCGTGGCTCCTCGTACTGAGCCAAGGTTCGAACTGAGGACCACATGCGGTCCTTTTTCTGCTTCGGTCTCACCTGCCCCGCAAAATCGATCTCCCGGGCAAGCACTGGGACAACCTGCCGAGCCGAGCGATCTTTATGACCACAGAAGAGACGGTTTTTGCCTCTTCCGCAGGAAAGAAGCGGGCAGATCCTGGCGTCACCCCCAATTATCGGCTATACTATATTTAACATGTATGTGGTGTAAAAACTGGGGCTGACCAGGCCTCATATAGCAACCTAAGTGCTCAAGTGGAGGAAATATGCCAGATGGAACTTCAGTTGTTGTGCCCTTGCAGCTTGGACAAAAGATAAAAGATTTTGCATTCAGCACATACAATCCCGTGGGGAATCATTTTGAAGAACACAACCTGTTCCAATATATTCTGAAGAAAAAATGGATCGTGCTCTATTTTTATCCTGCTGACTTTACTTTTGTATGCCCCACGGAACTCTCGGATTTAGGGCAATACCAAGATCAACTGCAGCAGATGAATGTGGAGATTATTTCTGTTTCCACCGATACCAAATTCTCGCATCTGGCCTGGTGCAAGGCCGAAAAATTGCTGAAGGACATCAGGTTTCAGATGGCTTCCGATCCCACCGGCGAACTCGCGACTGTCTTTGGGGTGTATGATGCTGCGGGAGGCACCGCCTTGCGTGGCACTTTTATTATCAATCCGGAAGGCGTATTAGTCGGCTCTGAGGTCAACTACTACAATGTTGGCCGTAATGCCGCAGAATTATTGCGTAAAGTTCAAGCATACACCTATCTGCACGATCATCTGGATCAAGTGTGTCCGGCCGCTTGGACCGAAGGGCAGGAGGTGCTCACTCCTTCAGAAAAACTCGTCGGCCGCGTGTATGATTTTGTTGAGAAGTAGAACGGTCGAGGTGCTGCAATCGTGTGACAAGATCAGGCTACTCTTTCGCATGCCTGTCACTGGTTCATCCCGGTCCTGCAAGCGAAGGGCGGCGGTTGCACCATCAAATGGATGTGTCATGAACATCAAATTGCATCACCGAGTACGCATCAACCCGGAGATCCAAGAGGTAATCCGGCAATCAAGCCGTCCCGGAAGAACGCTTGCCCAGCAGCTAATACAATGGCCTGGTCGAACGATTCAACCGCAGAATAATATAGATGGTTATGGACGATAACGAAGCGCTTGCTCTTGCGCATCAGGTGCTTGCATATGTTGAGCTTCTGCAAAACGCTCCAGAAGTTCCGATGATTCCGGCGCCTTTTGCCAACGACGCCAACTTCATCAGTTATCATGAAAAAGCTGCAGAATTGCGCAGTATTGTCGCCGCGCTTGCCAGAGGCGATCTTTCTATACCCATAACCATGAAGGGCTTTATTGCCGGCGCTTGTAAGAACTTACAGGCAAATTTGCGTCACATGATTTGGAAAGTGCAGCAAGTCGAACAAGGCGACTACACTCAACGCATTGATTTCTTAGGTGAATTTTCTAAATCTTTTAACACCATGGCAGAAAAACTGGCAGTGACCATAGAAGAGTTGCGTCAGAAAGAGGAAGCCTTGACCGCACTGGCCATATCTTTGCAACAAGAAGCCAGAAGACGCAGTGATGCGCTGCATGAATTAAAAAAGAGCGAACAGAGGTTCAAGGAACTTGCCCAGCGTGACCCGCTCACCAACCTGTACAACAGACGTTCCTTTTTTGCTTTTGCCGAAACGGGAGTGCAAAGCGCAGCCGCCTTGAAAGAACCATGTTGCGTGTGCCTGCTCGATGTGGACTATTTCAAACGGTTTAATGACACATTTGGCCATCTGGAAGGCGACCGCGCGTTGCAGTATGTGGTGCAGCACAGCCTAAGCGAGCTGCACCAGCCCAACATTATGGGCCGGTATGGCGGCGAAGAGTTTATCTTCTTCTTTTCCAGCGTAGGGAAGGAACAAGGTTATGCTGAGGCTGACCGTATTCGGCTTGCAATCGAAAGAAACACGTTTCCCCTGGAAAACGGCGGCACAGCTTCTCTTACCGTAAGCCTTGGGGTTGCCGTTATTCTGCCTGATGAACAAACGGAAGACTACGCCAAAAAACTTCGCCTGGGAATCGCCCGAGCAGATACCGCGCTGTATGAAGCCAAGGCACAGGGGAGAAATCGAATCTGCCTGGCTCCACTTGCTGAGCCAACCATGGATTCTGCCAACCCTTCAATTTCTATGTAGCAGTTCCCCCCGCTCCAGGCGAGAAGCCGCCCGCTCGATGGCCGGACCAGGCAGGCAAGCGCCAGCAATATTTTTTTCACTCACTTTGGGTTGCGTTCTACCGTCCTTGTGCCAGGAGGGCACGGTATATTCTGTCGAATCAATCTCAGTACAAGAGAAATATAAAATAATTTCTTATTGATACAGTTATCCAAGAGCCGACAGAATTGTCGATAAGTAAAAATCAGCCGCCAATCAGGCGACCACGCCAAGGACCCTGTCCACAGGGGAAGGAAAAGATCAGATGATCGCGTTGCACAACCACCCTCAAGCCCCGGCTGAGATGCAACTCGCTACCTGTCCGGCCTGTGCCGGCAGCGGCGAGGAGGAGGAGTATCTGCCGGTAGCGGGCGGGGACTCCAAGCTCCCAAAGTAACCGTTCGAGCAAACGCCGTTGCAGGGCCGGATGGAGACGGCGAAAGGCCGCCCGGTCAAGACGGCGGGCGGGAGATTCTCCGGAATCCACTGGCGGGGGATCAACCACGGCCTCCCATTGTCCGGCCAGCAGAGATGCGAGCAGATCCTCGTCCTCGCCGAGATTGGCGGCGGTCTTGAGCAAGGCGGAGCGGATGCCTGGATCATATTCCGACTCCAGCAGCGGCAGGAGATCGAGTCGAATGCGGTTGCGGAGAAAACGGCGATCGTCGTTGCTCGAATCGTGACAATAGCCAACGCCCTTGTCCGCCAGATACGCGAGCACCTCCTGCTTGCGGACACCGAGCAGCGGCCGGATCAGACGGTCCGAACGCGGCCGCATTCCGGCCAGCCCCTTGCCGCCGCTTCCCCTGAACAAGCGCAGCAAGATCTCCTCCGCCTGATCGTCGGCGGTATGCGCCACAGCCAACATATCGGTCGACCATTGCCCGGCCAATTCGGCAAAGGCTCGGTAGCGCGCTTCCCTGGCCGCATGCTCCAAGGACAACCCGTCCGCAGCAGCAACACTGCAGACATCCGCTGTCATGCGCACGGAATCGATTCCAAGCCGGCTGGCGGCCTCGCGTACGCAAGCCCATTCGGCAGGGGTCTCATCGGGCCGCAGCCCATGATCAATGTATGCAGCCACGAGCGTGCAAGGCAACGCATCCCGCAAGGCAGCCAGCACATGCAGTAGGGCCATGGAATCGGCACCGCCGGATACGCCGACCAGAAGATGGATGCCGGCGACCGGCAGGGCCTCCCGGATAATGTCTTGATAAATCCGATATTCAAATGGATGCAGCACTGTTTTCTTCCATGCCCGATCCATACAGGCTTTGGAACAAGACCGGTCAAGCCGGATGGCCGAGTTGGGCCAGCAGCCGTTCGTGAATGCCGTCGAAACCGCCGTTGGAGAGCACGACCACTATGTCGCCATCGCGGCAGAGGCCGCCCAATTCGGCCAGGATGGCCTCGGTATCGGGAAAGGACCGGGCCGGGATACCCTGTTTTTCCAGATCCGCCGCCAGGCGGACGGACGAAAACTGCTCGCTCATCGGCATGCCGTCAAGCGGCACATGCTCGCGGACCAACACTGTGTCGGCGTCGCCGAAAACCCGGGTGTATTTCTCCTGAAACACGGCCCGGCGGCTGGAATTGGTCCGCGGCTCGAACACGACAATCAGCCGGTTCCCCGGCCAGGCCAACCGCAGCCCATGCAGGGTCTCTCGGACCGCAGTGGGATGGTGAGCGAAATCGTCGATCACGGTAATGCCCCGTGCCACGCCTCGGACCTGCTGCCGCCGCTTCACGCCCTCAAAAGTGGTTAAGCCGGCCACAATGGCGTCAAAGGCAAAGCCGAGATGGTGCAACAGGGCAATCACCGCCAGGGCGTTGAGTCCGTTGTGCCGCCCAGGCATGGGCAGGGTGCAGCGGCCCATCGGCTTTCCCCGGTGCGAAACTGAAAATTCGATGGACAAGCCTCTGGCCCGCAGACCGGTCAATTGCCATTCGCAGTCCGTGCCCGTGCCATAACCGACAATCGGACAACGGGCGGTTCCGGCCAATTCGACCACTATCGGGTCGTCCATGCAGGCGACCAAAACGCCAGCGGACGGAATGCGGCCGATGAATTCGGCAAAGGAGGATTTGATCGCCGCCAAATCGGGGAAAATATCGGCGTGGTCGAATTCAACCGAGGTGAGGATGGCGCCAAACGGACGATAATGCTGGAATTTTGACACCTTATTGAAAAAGGCCGTATCATATTCGTCGCCTTCGACCACAAAAAACTGACCGTTGCCCACGCGGGCATTGCGACCGAAAGCCTCGACCAGACCGCCGATCATGCAGCCCGGATCAGCGCCGAGGCGATAGAGGGTGGTGGCCAGAAGCGATGAGGAGGTGGTTTTGCCGTGGGTACCGGCCACCACCAGGGAGCGTTTGCCTGCCAGGAAAAAATGGCCCAGGGCCTGGGGCATCGAAAGGTACGGCAGGCCAAGCCTGCCCAACTCCGCTGCCTCGGGGTTGGTGATTCGGACGACATTGCCGACGATCACCAGATCGGGCCGAGCCGCGAGGTTGGTGGCGGCGTATCCAGACATCACCTCAATGCCCAGACGCGCGAGAAAATCGGACATCGGCGGATAGACGTTCTGGTCCGATCCGGTCACCGTGTAGCCCTGTTCCTGGAGGATAGAGGCCAGCGCGGCCATGCCGGTGCCGCAGATGCCGATCAGATGGATATGGCGAGGGTTGTCGGGCGCGCGGTTCAGGGCCGGATCGAGCAGCCCCATGCTCATTGGGAGCGGACCGTCCGCTGGATGGCCTTGTAGACCGAATCAAAGGTTTCCTCGAACGACGAGGGTGTCAACCGCCCCACCTCAATAAATTTGACCACGATCTCCTTGGCCACCTTGAAAATAGCCTCGTCGGTCACTTCCTGCCGTCCGGACTGTCTGTTTTTCTCCTCAACTCCCATGGATCACCTTTCAATTTCCTGCCAATAAAAAAACCCCCGTTACAGGAAGAAGGCCAGTTCAAATGTAACAGGGGCAACCGCCCGCACACGGAAAAAACCTCGTCAGCATTCTCCGGGAGGGTATGGTTTTTGTGTATGTTCAGAGAAAGGCTCTGTCCCTCCGTTCCGGAAATCAGTTCTTTTCCAGCATCCGGTAATCAATGGCCTCGCCGTAGGCCAGGAGATCTTCCTTGGCCGCAGGCCGTCCCTTGATGGTAATCACGAAGCGGGCTGCCACCACAATGTAGAGTTCGCCGGTCTTTTTGTCGCTGTTATACTTGAGGATCGCCCGCTGTCCTTTCACCATCTCGAGCTTGCCCCCGCCAGCACCGGCAAACATGGGATTGTTGACCATCATCAGCACCGACTGCAAGACTGGCGAATCAGAGACTATCTCTACACTGATGTTGTCCGGATCTTTCTTGTAATCGCGACTGACCGTAACTCCACCGCCGATGATGGCCGCACCCAGCGCCTGGGCGCTGGCTTCTTTCCCCTCCCATCCAGACAGCGGCTCGGGCAAAAGGGCCTTCATTCGTTCGCTTTTCTGCTGCCGGATCAACTGGGCCGCATAATCGAGATTAGAGGCCGCTCCGGTATAATCGCCCGCCCCATATTGCCGGGTCGCTTCCTTGATGGTGCTCAACACAATATCCTCAGCCCATGACGGTTGCGCGCAGACAACCAAGGCCAGGACAAAGACGATCCGAATCAGCATAAGCGCGGGCATAGTTTGATTAACCGGTGGTGGAACAGAAAATCAAGTCTGCACAGTGATACCAGGAGGGGGCGAAGGTGTCAAGCAAAGACCGGCTGTTCTCCGGCTGCATCCATTCAGAGAAATAATGAAAATACCTATAGATACAATATAAAACCACCGACAAGGACCTTACGGTTTCTGCACCCCTTGCCTCTTGATCTTTCCTGGTGCCAGATACACCGCTGATTGCCGGAAACAACAAAACCGGCTACCTTGCCTTCGAGTGCAGATGAGCAAAGCAGCAAACGCAAGAAGAAAGGACAGAGGGGCGAGCTATGGGCCGGGAGATCGAACGCAAGTTCTTGCTGACAGGGGACGGATGGCGCGGGCTGGCCGATGGGATCGAGTATCGCCAGGGCTACCTGTGTGCCGACCGGGAGCGGATCGTGCGGGTGCGGCTTGCCGGCGGCCGGGGTTTTCTCACCGTCAAAGGACCGACAGCGGGCGCGGGACGGGACGAGTACGAATACGAGATACCGGCCGCCGAGGCCCGCGCGATGCTCGACACCCTCTGCCTGGAACCGCAAATCGAAAAAAAGCGCTGCACCATTCCCTACCAGGGCCACATCTGGGAGGTCGACGAATTCTTTGGCGCAAACCAGGGCTTGATTCTGGCGGAGATCGAGCTCTCAGCGGAAAACGAGCCGTTCGAACGACCGGATTGGGTCGGCAAAGAAGTCACCGGCGATGTCCGGTATTACAACGCCATGCTCTGCCGTTTTCCCTACCGCGACTGGCTGGCTCCATCCGCGGAGTGAGGCCCCGCGCACCGTCCAGGGTGCCGGCTCTCGCAGAATGCCTACTTCTTCCGGTTGCTCCGTTCTCGGAACAAGAGCCGGATCGGCACCTGGTCCAATCCCAGCCCTTCGCGGAAGCAATTGGTCAGGTAGCGCTGGTACGAGAAATGAATTCCCTTGGGATCGTTGGCCACCACGGCGAACAGCGGCGGCGCTGTGCCCAGTTGGGCGGTGTAATAAAACTTGAGGCGACGACCGTGATAGAAGGGCGGCTCGTGCCGGGCCACGGCTTCAGCCAGAATCCGGTTGAGGGCGGCGGTGGCAAAACGCTGATGAAACTGACGGTACACCTTGCCGATCTCCGGAAAGAGCCGCTTGATGCCGGTGCCGGCCAGCGCCGAGACCTTGAGCACTGGCGCGAAGGGGATGAATTTGACCGCCATCCGCACCTCCTCCAGCAGCCGTTCCTGGCGCTTTTTGTCGTCTTTGATCAGATCCCACTTGTTGAGGCAGATGATCACCGCCCGCCCCTGTTCCTGGGTGTAACCGATCACCTTGGTATCCTGCTCGGTAATCCCTTCCCCGGCGTCAATGAGCACCAGAGCGATGTCGCAACGGCCCAGGGCCCTCAGCGACTTGAGAATGGAAAATTTTTCCAGCTTGTCGGTGGTCTTGCCCCGGCGGCGGATGCCGGCGGTGTCGATCAACAGGTAGGCGTAGGGGTCGCGGGTCACCAGGGTATCCACTGCATCGCGGGTGGTGCCGGAGATATCGGAGACCATCATCCGCTCCTGGCCGATGATAGCGTTGATTAGCGAAGATTTGCCCACATTGGGACGACCGAGGAAGGCGATGCGCATGGTGTTGTCCGGCAGGCCGTCACCGACCGCGTCCTTCCCGATATGGGGTATGAGGCCCGCCATCAAGGTATCGAGACCATACCCATGATCGGCGGAAAGCGCCCACAGCTCCTCGACCCCGAGTTCCCAGAAAGGAAGCAGCAGCGTGTCTTCGCTCTCCGGGCTGTCAACCTTGTTGACGATGTAAAACACCTTTTTCTCGGTGCGGCGCAGCAGATCGACGATCTCGATATCGCTTGGCGTCAGCCCTTCGCGGCCATCCATCAGGAAAAAAATGACGTCGGCCTCGTCAACCGCCAGCAGGGCTTGATGACGGATATGGTTGACAATGGTGTCGTCCTCGTCGTCGATGCCGCCGGTATCGACCAGGATGAACGGGTGATCTTCCCAGCGCACCGTGGCGTAATGGCGATCGCGGGTGACGCCCGGCGTCGGATCGACCAGGGCATCCCGGCGCCGGGTGAGGCGGTTGAACAGGGTGGATTTACCCACATTGGGGCGACCGATGAGGGCAACCAGGGTGGCGTTTTCCGTGGTCATGATCGTTGGCGAAGCTCCTGGCGGCATTGGCTGGTGAGGGTATGCAAGGCAGCATATCCGGCGGCCTCGGGTTTGGCAAGCAGGCGGTCGAGCGAGGTCAGGGCCGGTTCGAGGTAGTGGGCAAAAAACGGCTTGTCCCGCACCTGGCTTAAAAAGGCGAAAGCGCCCAGCATCTGGAGATGCCGCTGCAGGGCCAGCAGCAGGTATTCGTGGTGGAACTGATCGGGATCGTATGGCAGCTCTTCGCCCAAGGCCGCCAAGTAGACCAAAACGAGGCGATCCTGCATGGACTCGGGCAGGGCTGCATACGGATCGAACAGCAGCGAGGCCAGATCATAGGCCAGCGGACCAAGGCGGCCACCCTGAAAATCGATAAACCGTACCACGCCCTGCGTGAGCATGAGATTGCGGCACTGAAAATCGCGGTGCAGAAAAAAATACGCCGGCGCTTTGGCCACCTCGTCGGCCAGCCGGAGACAATCGGCCGCCACTGCCTGGCGGTCAAAATCAAGCCCAAGCAAATCAGTGCAGCAGGCTTGAAGAAAATAGCCTGATTCGCGCTCGATCATCAATTGGCGGTCATAGCGGGGCGTGTCCCAGCCCCAGGCCGGATCGAAACCAACGCTCCCCCGGACCTGCATCCGGGCCAACTGCTGCACCGCACTTTCATAATATTCCATACTCTGTGCCGCGCCCTGCTCCACCACCTGCTCAAACAGCCTCCGGTCGCCGAGATCCTCGCATAGCGCCAGGCCGGTGACCGGATCGAAACCATACAGTTCCGGGACCGGTGCGCCAATCCGGCGCAGATGGCGGCCAATCGTGGCAAAGGCGGCTGCCTCGGCCCGGCCGCGTTGGTCGCGCTCCGGCGGCAGCACGGCGATCATTTTGGGCAGGCCCTGTCCGGACAGCCGAAAAAATCGGCGCGTAGAGCCATCCGGCACACGTTCCTGCACCTGCACCGTCGTCTCGTTCCAAGTGCGCGGCGACGCGCCGAGCAGACGGCCGACCAGCACGATGAGCGCGCCGGCATTCATCCCCGTTCCCCTGTCCGCAACAATTCCGGCTGACCGGTGACGACGGTGACGATCCGGTCCGCCAGTACGCTGCCCGCCACCACCACGGCCCCATCCCAGACCACCGAGCGGCAAAGACGCGCGCCTGGGCCGATCACCGCGTCAGCGCCGATACAGCCCCACTCCGCCAGAACCGCATCGCCGCTGACCCGGGCGCTCGGGTCGATCAGCCAGCCCGATTTCTTCGCGAGCAGCTCCCGATGCAAATCAAGGTAATCGGCCGGCGTGCCAATGTCCCGCCATCGGGCTCCATCCACCCGGCAGAAGCCGATCCAGCCCTCCCGGGCCAGTTCACGGTAGAGGTCGATGATATGATAGAACCGGCCGGCCGGAATCCGCTCGATCACTTCGGGGTCGACAACCTGGATGCCGGTAAAGGCCAACTGTTCGCCGGTGGGCGCGTCAAAGCTCCGCACCAGGCCGCCCTCAATGCCGACATTGTTGAAGCGGGGATGATCATGCAGGGCCAGGGTGACACGATTTTTCGAGAGCAGGTGCTGATGGTATACGTACTCCAGATCGATCCCGTGGTACAGATCGCCGTTCATCACCAGCACCGGATCGTTTTCCAGGCGGTCCAGGGCCAGGCGCAGGCTGCCGCCGGTGCCCAAGATGACCGGCTCGCGCTGGACGAGCACTCCAGGCCAGGACGCCAACGCCGCCTCAACCTGCTCCGCCAGGTGGTGGCAGTTGACCACGACAATCCGGCAGCCGCAGTCCCGCGCCTGGCCCAGCAACCGGTGGAGCAATGGTTGGTTGAGGATCGGAAGCAACGGCTTGGGGCGAAAATCGGTGTAGGGCCGCAGCCGGACACCGTACCCGGCAGCGAGAATGATGGCTTGCATGGCGATGAGAAATGGACTTGACTTGCACCGGAAACTGCTCTACTAATCGCTTCTTCCGGCCGGTTGGCGAAAAATATGCAATCCTTCGGGCGCACAATACTGCTCTAGACAGAACTGCTCTTGTACCGTCTCCAGCCCATCCTTGCAAGCATTCGAGCAGAAAAACCATGATTACCCTTCTCGATTACGGAGCCGGCAATGTCCGTTCGGTGATCAATGCCATCGAGCGGCTCGGCGAGACCGTTTCCCTGGTCAACAGCGCCACAGACATCGACCAGGCCGAGCGGCTGATCTTCCCCGGCGTCGGCAATTTCGGTTCTCTGATGCGCACGCTGCGGGAAAAAAGACTGCGCGAGCCGTTGCTCCGCTACCTGCATGCCGGCAAACCATTCTTCGGCATCTGCGTCGCCCTCCAGGTTTTGTTCGAGTCGAGCGAGGAAGCCCCGGGCGAACCGGGTTTGGGCCTGCTTTCCGGCCGGGTGCAACGGTTTGCCTGCGATTTGGCCATCCCGCACATCGGCTGGAACGGCCTCAAGGCGCACCAACCCTCGCCCCTTTTCCATGGCCTTGCCGGCAATGAAAAATTCTATTTTGTCCATTCCTATCACGTGAGTCCGGTCGGTCGCGACGACATTCTCACCACCACCGATTATGGCTACGAGTTTGTCAGCGCCATCCAGCGGGGAGCCATGGTGGCGACCCAGTTTCATCCGGAAAAGAGCGGTCCCGCCGGGCTCAGGCTGCTGGAAAATTTCCTCGCCGGCACCCGCGATGCAGTCCGGCTTACGGCCTGTCCCCGCACCACCACCCTGGCCAAGCGGATCATCGCCTGCCTTGATGTCCGCGCCAACGACCACGGCGATCTGGTGGTCACCAAGGGCGACCAGTACGATGTCCGCGCGGAAGGCGAGGTGCGCAACTTAGGCAAACCGGTGGAACTGGCCCATGACTACTACGAGCAGGGAGCCGACGAGATCACCTTTCTCAACATCACCGGATTCCGGGATTTTCCGCTCCAGGACATGCCCATGCTCAAGGTCCTGGAACAGACCTCAAAAAATGTCTTCGTGCCCCTGACCATCGGCGGCGGCATCCGCGACTTCACCGACCGCGACGGCCGTTTTTCCAGTGCGCTGGAGGTGGCCTCGCAATACTTCCGTTCCGGCGCCGACAAGGTCTCCATCGGTTCAGACGCGGTGCTGATCGTCGAAGAGGTGCTGCAGACAGGAAAAGCCACCGGCTTGAGCTCCATCGAACAAATCGCCCGGGTGTACGGCAATCAGGCGGTGGTCATCTCCATCGATCCACGCCGGGTGTATGTGGCCAATCCAGAAGGCGTTGCGCACACGGTGATCGCCACCCGCTTTCCCGGCCCGAACGGCGAACAGTATTGCTGGTACCAGTGCACCATCAAAGGCGGCCGGGAAGGACGACCGGTCGATGCGGTCACTCTGGCCAAGATCTGCGAACAATTGGGCGCGGGCGAAATTTTATTGAACTGCATCGACAAGGACGGCACCAACTCGGGCTTTGACATCGAGCTGATCAATGCGGTGCGCTCAGCGGTCACCATCCCGGTGATCGCCTCCAGCGGAGCGGGCAGCGCCGAACATTTCCTAGAGGTTTTCACCCAAACGCAGGCGGAAGCGGCCCTGGCCGCCGGCATTTTCCACCGCAGGGAGGTGCCAATCGGTGCGGTGAAGGCATCCTTGCGTAAAAAGGTCGAGATCAGGCCGGGGTAATTGCGATCATCGCGCCCCTTCCATAGCTCCTTTGCCAAGCAGGCCCCCATCCTTTGCCCTCTTCTTTTCCTGGCGAGGCCCAGCCAGTGTTGCATGCAGTTCTTGCACCCCACATAACGTTTCAACCTGGGGCAGCAACATGGCAAAATTATAACCCCACGCCAGGCCAGCGGATCAAGGCAACCCATTACGCATTTCACACTTTGTCCCAACCGATCGCGACAAAGGCGCCTGTGTCCAGATCCTGTTCGCGACCGCGCCGTTCGATTTCAGGTATGGCTTCCAAGGAATCATCTTTGCGGAAGTGAATGGCTGTTTTGGTCACAACACGCGCGCCAGGCGCTATGGCACGCATCTCTTCGGGAGAACGGAAATGGATGTCGGCAAAGAGATCGTGCCCATCCAGGCCCTTCCGCCTGCGTTGCTCCGCCCACGGTCCAAGGCTGTTGAGGGTGGTGACGACCACGCGCCCGCCCCGTCGGGCAACCCGATCCAGCTCGGCCATCACCTTGCTGCCGTCGGCGACAAACTCGATGGCGGTCATGGAAAACACCTTGTCGAAACTGCCGTCGGCAAAGGGCAAGGCACACAGATCAGCGCATAAGGCGGCAAAACCGCTGCTCCTCATGCGGTCGATCGCCCCGGTCAGCATGGGGATTGACAGATCAATGCCGGTCAGCAAAGATCCCCGATCCAGAACGTCCTGGGTGAAGATGCCGGTCCCGCAGCCTGCGTCGAGCAGTCGCTCACCGGGCCGGGGATCAAGGAGATCGAACAGCAGGGCGGCCTCGTAATGTTTGACCAACCGGCCGACCGGCGTGGTGAACCAGTGATCGTATCGATCTGTCCAGGTGTCAAAACGAGAGGGCTGCATAGGCAAAACAACAACACATCCTGTACGCTACACTGAGGCACATACCCCAATGCAAGAGCAGGGAAAAGGTGGCGAACAACCACCCCGGCCTCTTAAAGAAAATCCGCCTCCAATCTCATGCAACCCGATAGCTAGTGTCCTGTTTGGTTAGTTGCGTCTCATAATTTTTAGAGCCCGCAAAGTCTATTCAGGGCTTTCCAATAATTAACTCACTGAATTTTCGTTTAGTGAGTGGTCAAAATTAAACGAAAGAATTAACCAAACAGGACACTAGAAGATGAATTTCACTCCCAGATTGGCCGTCAGGCCGCTGACATCGACAGTGTTGCCTTGATATCGGCCGTTTAATTCCTGAAAACGATAGATGCATTCCCCGAACAGCCTGAGGAAGGATACCGGCGACCATTCAAGACCACCGCCGAGATAGGTGCCGAAGCTCGAATCGACATCGCTGCGGTCGGCGTCGGCGTAGATGTAGGAAATCCCCGCCAAGCCATACGGATCCAGCTCGGCGTTCGGCATCAGGTGCAGTTGGATGCCGAAATCAAAAGGGATCATGGTCAGCTCGTTGCCGGGAGACAAGGAACTCGCTCCGATAAAATACACCCGGCCGTCGAGCCTGAGATGTTCAGATATCAGGGGCGTGCCGACTCCGATACCCAAGCCGCCCTTCCCCTTGACATCGCCCTTATCCCAATAACTGGCAAACCCATAGAGATCAATAGCCTGCGCCGGAACACAGGTCCCTGCAATCATCCAGCCTGCCACGAGCAGCACCCCGGTCACTGTCCTTTTCATTGTCCCGCTCCTTTTCCCTCTTCGTATCCGAACACCACCAGCCACACCAACTAGACGCGCGGATCCCGCCCGCTCCAAATTAAATAAAATATACCCAAGAGCTGCCTGATATTCCAGCAAAATATTACTTATCCCTCCATTGATTGCCACCACGTGCCGTTTCCCTCCACCCAGTTACCGCCGGATAGCAGATCATGGACAGGTCATGGACCAAACCCGGAGGCAATGTTGTTTTCGTCAGGGTACCCAACAGACGGGAAACGGTGAAAAAAAGACATGCTCCCGGCCGAATCATACTGTTTTTTCGGCAAACTGATTGATTTTTTCGATAAACGACGTATCAATTTGCCTGGTGCAGACAACCAGACAGCGATACCTGCGCCGTCTGGATACGCCAGACGCCGACCGATCCGACTCCTTGCACGTTTGCCTATAATCTCTTGCCCCATGCGCCCATCGTCCATCGAACTGCTCGCCCCTGCGAAAGATCTCGCCTGTGGCATCGCTGCCGTCAATCACGGTGCCGACGCTGTCTACATCGGCGGTCCGCTCTTCGGCGCCCGGGCAGCAGCGGCCAACAGCCTGACCGACATCGAGCACCTGGTGGGCTATGCCCACCAATTCCGAGCCAGGGTCTACGTGGCCTTAAATACTCTTTTGCAAGACGACGAGGTCGATCGGGCGGTGGCATTATGCCATCAGTTGTACGCCCTCGGCGCCGATGGGCTGATCATTCAGGATGTCGGCTTATTGGAGGCGGATCTGCCGCCGATCCCGCTCCATGCTTCCACCCAAATGAACAACCGTACGGTCGAAAAGGTTCTCTTTCTTGAGCAAACGGGCTTCGCCCAGGTCGTGCTCGCCCGGGAGTTGAGTCTGGCCCAGATCCGGACAATCCGCGCCGCCACAACCATCCCGCTGGAATTCTTCGTTCATGGAGCGTTGTGTGTCTGCTACAGCGGCCAGTGTTATTTCAGCGAGGTAGTGGCAGGCAGGAGCGCCAATCGAGGACAGTGCGCCCAGTTCTGCCGCCATCAATTCAGCCTTCTGGACCAGGAAGGGCAAACAGTGGCCGCGAACCGCTACCTGCTCAGCCTGAAGGATCTGGATCTATCCGCCCATCTGGCCGCGCTCGTCGATGCGGGCATCCGTTCGTTCAAGATCGAAGGCCGCCTCAAGGATGAAAACTACGTCAAGAACGTCACCGCGGCATACCGGCTAGCCCTGGATGCGTTGCTTGACGCGCGGCCGAATCTGACGCGCTCCTCTTCCGGACAGTGCCGGTTCGGCTTCGTCCCGGACCCGGAACGGTCGTTCCATCGGGGGGCCACCGATTTTTTCCTCACCGGGCGACGAGGTCAGATGGCGGCAATCCATACTCCCAAGTCGATCGGCAAACGGCTTGGCCGCGTGGCCGCGACCGATGCGGTTTCGTTCGCGATCTCCGGGGAGGAAACGGTCCACAACGGCGACGGCCTCTGCTTTTTCGACCGCAAAGGCACACTGGTCGGGATCAAGGTGAATCGAGCCGAGGGCAATATCATTTACCCCAAGGATGGCGCCGCCCGGTTGCGTCTGCCGGTGGGAACAGAAATTTTCAGGAACCGCGACACCGAATTCGACAAACTCCTGGCACGGAGCACCCTCTGCCGGACCATCGCGGTGCGGATGCGGCTTGCGGAAACAGCCGGAGGCTTGAGCCTGACTCTCACCGATGAGGACGGGATCGTGTCCACGGCGGCCTTGCCGATGCGCAAGGAGCAATCACGTACGATCGGCATGATCGAACTCATGGCCAGCCGGCAACTGGCAAAAAGCGGCGCGACCATCTTCTCGGTGACTGCGGTGACGGTCGATGTCCAACCGGACATCTTCGTTCCCACCGCCTCATGCAACGAACTGCGGCGGCTGGGGTTCGCCGCCCATCTGGAAGCGCGCTTGCAGGCATACACTCCGCCTGTCCGGGAACATCTCCCCACCACCGTCCCTTGGCCCGCCGCCGAGCTAGACTACCAGGACAACATCAGCAACAGTCATGCCGCCGCCTTCTATCGCCGTCACGGAGTGCGCCATGTGGATCGCCATCCGCTGCGGCCAGCCGATACGGCCGATTGCGC
Source organism: Desulfobulbus sp. (assembly GCA_009780825.1). Taxonomy (GTDB): domain Bacteria; phylum Desulfobacterota; class Desulfobulbia; order Desulfobulbales; family Desulfobulbaceae; genus Desulfobulbus. The sequence continues at coordinate 177,235 of WQZH01000001.1, forward strand.
CCTCATGACCACCAGATATTGTTTGCGTTTTCAATTGGGAATCTGTCCACGACAGCACGGACAAAAGGCTGATCCGGCCACATCATTGACCCTGGTCGATAAAACAGGCCGCTATACCGTGGAGTTCGACTGCGGGATCTGCGAAATGACCATCCGGCCCCAGGCGAAACAGAACTAACCCAGCGTCTTCCCTCCCACGTCAAGGTGCCGGACTGCCTGCCGTCTGCCGCCGCAACCATTGCTGCACTTGATCAAATTCGCTCATAAATTGCGCCAGTGCCTTGCCCCGATGGCTGACGGCCTCTTTGCGCTCCAAGGGAATCTCGGCCAATGTTTTGTTCAATTCCGGGATGAAAAACAGGGGATCATAGCCGAATCCATGTACACCCCGCCGCTCAGCAATGATCTCGCCTCCGCAGCGCCCTTCCCATGACAGGATCGCGCCGCCCGGCATCGCCAGGGTGAGCACACAGACAAAGTGGGCGATCCGGTTATCAACATTGACCATTTCCCGGAGCAACCGTTCGCAGTTCGCCCAATCCGTGGCCCCAGGCCCTGCGTACCTCGCCGAATAAACACCTGGCCTGCCGTCCAGCGCATCGACCACCAGACCGGAATCGTCAGCCAGACAGGGAGCGGCAAACAACCTGGCGTAATGATGAGCCTTCTTATAGGCATTCTCCCGGAAGGTAACACCATCCTCAATCGCCGCAGGCACAGGATCAAAATCGTCAATTCCGCGAATCACAACCGGAAAATTGCCAAGCACTGCACGCAATTCCACAAATTTATTCCGATTGCCGGTAGCCAGTACGATCACGTTCTCCATTCCCTTCATTCCTCTGATTTGGCCCGGCCGGGCCCATTATCCGCCAAACAACTCAGGGGCGGCACATGAATACTGCGTTTCGCCCTGTTCAACCAACCATATGTTTCTCTGTAGTTTTATGCCATTTTATTCACCGCATACTTCTTTTCTTTGCCTTTGTCGCTTCCCTCCTTTATTATACCAGATGGTTGTGGCAACATTTCTCTATTTTCCCGGAAAAGCGCAATGACCTCTTCCCCTGATAACAACATGTCCATGCTGGATAACCCACCGATGACCCGTCTGATGAAGGTGGTGCAGCGGCGATGGCGGCAATCCACCGGCTTATTTCTTTCCCGGACCGATCAGGCAGCCGAAACCAGGCCCCCGGCATCCGCCTCGGTCCCGGTTGAGAACCGCTGCCACCCTCGCGTACCCGTCACGCCCACCCATGTGCAGGTGACCGACGGGTGCCTGTGCGCCACCGCCGAAATCGGCAACATCTCTCCCTGCGGTATCTGTCTGCGCAATCTGCCCGAAACACTCTACCGTGATGCCGAACGCCTGACCGTATTTTCCAGTGACAACCCCGGGCTGCCGGTTCTCCATATCAAACCGCGCTGGGAACGGACCGACTGGAGCGGCAAGACCATCGGTGCAGCGATCGTCAACGCCCCCGAACTCTGGCAGATCTTTTTCATCCATGCCGCCAGTCAGGCCAGGGGGCATGAAGCCTCTATGCAACTTGCCGGCCGCCCGCCTGTCCATCGTTCGGAAAGCGCGTAACAGCCACAAACAGGAACAGGAAAACAGACCGCTCCCCGTTCACCCTGACCAATCCAGCCCTGAAAAATCCCTCACCAATTCAACTTGTCCGCTCCCGGTGATTTTCCCTATTGCAACGTAGCCGGACAGGCAACCCCAGAAGCCCTTCCCGAGACGATCAACAACACCCCGCTCCTTTTTTCAGCCCGAGCGCCAAAGTCTTTCGGATGCAGCCACGAAAGAAATCCGCACCGATCTCATGCGAGACATGGCCGGCTGATGTGTTCTGCCATAAAAACATCCAGACCAATAACTATCCGAAGATGTTCCATTCCATCGAAATGGTTTTCAATATCGGTGAACAATGCTATAATAATTTTTTAACCAATTCTTGAACTATAGCGCATTGCGTGCAACCCTGGTTGCTCCGAACATTTTTTCCCACTGAAATCATGGAACAGAAATTGAACATCCCCCAGATGCGCCAGCGCATCGACCATATTGACGACACCATACTGGAGCTTCTCAAAGAGCGTCTCGAATGCGCCAAGACCATCGGTCTTCTTAAAAGCGAAACCAACAGGGCCAAGTGGGACCCTCAGCGTGAACTGGAAATTTACGAGCGCTTGCGGACAAATAACAGCGATATCTTTCCCTACAAGGCGCTGCGCTCGATCTTCCACGAAATCATCACTACCTGCCGTTTGTCGCAACACAAGACCTCAGTCGCTTATCTCGGCCCGGAAGCCACCTTTTCCCACCTGGCCGGGGTCAAGTATTTCGGCCAAACCGCCGACTACATGCCCATGGAATCGATCGCCGAGGTGTTCGAGGAAGTGGAAAAGGAGCGGGTCAGGTACGGTATCATCCCGGTGGAGAACTCCATCGAAGGAGCAGTCACCTATTCCCTTGACGCCTTTCTCAAATTCAAGGTCATGATCTGCGGCGAGATACAGTTGGCCATCACCCATAACCTGGTCAACCGCTCCGGCAACATAGAGGATATCCAGACCGTGGCCTCTCACTCCCAGCCGTTGGCCCAATGCCGCAACTGGCTACGGAAGAATTTGCCCAAGATCCCCACCCTAGATGTCTTTTCCACCGGAACCGCCGCCCAGATGGCCGCCAACAATCCCAATATCGGCGCCATCGCCAGTTCGCTGGCCATCAACACCTACGGTCTCCAGGTGGTGATTCCGGGCATTGAGGATTATCAAGGCAACACCACCCGCTTTCTGGTCATCGGCCGTAAATCACCCAAGAAGAGCGGCTGCGACAAGACCTCGATCCTCATCGGCCTGATCAATCGCCCCGGTGCGCTCAACGAAATTCTGACCATCCTCTCGGCCAAGAACATCGATTTGGCCAAGATCGAGTCCCGGCCGACCAAGGACAAGCAGTGGAGCTACATGTTCTTCCTCGACATGATCGGCCACATCGAAGATCCGGTCATTTACGAGGCATGCAACATTCTCCGGCAGATCTGCGCCTATTTCGAATTGCTCGGATCCTACCCACGGGCTGACGACATCAACCTCAACGGCAATCTCAACTAAAGAGACAGCCGAGTCATCCGGATGCGCCGCGTCCGCTCCTGTTATGTGCGCCCTCCTCAGCTGCCAAGGGTTGACCAAGGCCTTCGGTACCCAAGAATTGTTCTCCGGGGTTACCTTGGTCATCCATGCCGGCGACATCATCGGCCTGATCGGCCCCAACGGCTCGGGCAAATCGACCCTGCTCAACATCCTGTGTGGCCTTGAGCAGGCCGACAGCGGCGTTATCTTTGTCCAAAAGCTGCTCCGTATCGGCTACCTGCCCCAAGATGACGTCTTTGCCGAGGAAGCCGGCTGTACCGACAATCTCTTTGCCGCCTGCGCAGGGCTCGATCTCGACGAAGCCGAGCAGTACAACCGGGTGCACGCCCTGTTGAGCCGTGCCCAATTTCCTGACCCGCAGCAGCCGGTCCGCCTGCTTTCCGGCGGTTGGCGCAAGCGGCTGGCCGTCTGCCGGGCCCTGATCAACCGGCCCGATGTCCTGATCATGGACGAGCCAACCAACCATCTGGACATCGAAGGCATTCTCTGGCTCGAACGGCTGATGCGCTCCACTTTGCCCGAAAGTCCGGCAGCCGTGCTCGTGGTCAGCCATGACCGGCACTTTTTGGAGAACACGGTCAATCGGATGGTGGAACTGTCTCCGGTCTACCCCGAAGGGTCGTTCCAGGTACGGGGCGGCTACACCGATTTTCTCGAAAAAAAGGCCGATTATCTTCTCCAGCGGCAGAGCCTGGAAGAACGCCTGGCCAACAAGGTTCGCCGGGAGACCGAATGGCTGCGCCGCGGCCCCAAGGCCCGTACCACCAAGGCCCGTTACCGGATTGAGGAAGCCGGCCGCCTCCAGGACGAACTCGGTGAAATCCAAGAGCAAAATCGCTCCCTTGGCCAGGTGGGCATCGCCTTTGACGCCACAGGCCGCAAGACCAAAAAACTGCTTACCGCCACTGGCCTGGAGAAGGGCTTCAACGGCCAGATGCTGTTCACCCACCTGAACATCAACCTCACGCCCGGACTGCGTCTCGGTCTGCTGGGGCGCAACGGCAGCGGCAAATCGACCCTGATGCAGATACTTGCATCCGCCGCGAACCACAATAACGGCCTTACACCGGACGCCGGCTCCATCGCCCTGGCCGACTCCTTGCGTATCGTCAGTTTCGATCAACGCCGCCAGGCACTCGATCCCGACGTCACCCTGCGCCGCGCCCTGGCTCCGGAAGGTGACAGCGTCCTGTACCAAGGACAATCTCTACACGTGGTCACCTGGGCCAGGCGCTTCCTCTTCCGGGCCGATCAACTGGACACCCCAGTCTGCCGACTCTCCGGCGGCGAACAGGCTCGCATCCTCATCGCCCGATTGATGCTCCATCCTGCAGATATCCTCCTGTTGGACGAACCGACCAATGACCTCGACATCCCATCGCTCGATGTTCTGGAAGAAAGTCTGTGCGAGTTTCCCGGCGCTCTGGTGCTGGTCACCCACGACCGTTTCCTCCTCGACCGGGTCTGCAATCTGGTGCTCGGCTTCGACGGAGCAGGCCGGGCCGGGTATTTCGCTGACTACGACCAATGGTTGGCTATGCTTGAGGCAAAAGAGCGCGGAGAAGCGGTGAGCAGCCCGCCACAGACCGAAAAAAAACCGGCCGCAAAGCCTAGGTCAGGCAAGCTCTCGTACATGGATCAGCGCGAATACGATCAGATGGAAGGAAAAATCCTTGCCGCCGAAGCCCGGCTGGGCGAGATTGAGGCGCTGATGGCCGAGCCAGAGGTGGCGGCCAATCCGGGCCAGTTGCAGCGTTATTGGCAGGAGCAGCAGACAGTGCAGGCCCAGACCGAGCGGCTCTATGACCGCTGGAACGAATTGGAGCAACTCCGGCAGGAACAGACAACGGGATAAGAGGAATTGGCCGTATCCCAAAGGATCAGCCGCCGATGCGCGACATCCGCCCGTGACAACCGCCGCCGGAGCGATGCAGCCGCTCGTCGAGATGATGGCGCTCAGGCTTGTTGCGGATGGCGTCCAGCAAGACTTGGCGGAGCGCCTCGTCACCCGATCCGTCGCGTAGCACCGGGCGCAGGTCGATCTCGTTGTCATGGAGCAGGCAGAAACGGAGCCGGCCGGCCGAAGTCAGGCGCAGCCGGTTGCATCGATGGCAGAAATGATGGCTGAGCGGGCTGATGAAGCCAAGGCTCCCCACTGAATCCGTCCCGAGGCGATACACCCTGGCCGGACCATCATGCCATCCCTTGGTCATGGGAATCAAGTCGCCCAGGACGGCGATGCGAGCCATGATTTCGTCGGTGCTGATATAGGCGTCGGCGCTCCAGCGGCTGGATTCGCCCATGGGCATGAACTCGATAAACCGCACCTGCAACGGCAGCAGCCGCGACAGGCGGGCGAAATCGGCAATCTCATCGTCGTTGATGTGCCGCATGGCCACCATGTTGAGCTTCACCGGAGAAAAACCGAGGGCCAACGCCGTTTCCACCCCGCGCCAGACCTGCGCGAAACAGTCAACTCCGGTAATCGCGGCAACCCGTTCGGGTTTGAAGGAATCGAGGCTGATGTTCACCTTGGTCACGCCGGCTTCATACAATTCCCGGCCATAGCGTTCCAGCAGCACGCCATTGGTGGTGATGCGGACATCGCTCAGCCCTTCGATCCGGGTCAGAGCGCGGATGAACTGCATCACGTTGCGCCGCATCAGAGGTTCTCCGCCGGTGAGCCGGACCTTGGTGATGCCCATGGCCACCGCCACCCGGACCACCCGCAACAGTTCCTCGTATGAAAGCAGTTCGTCGTGACCGAGCTTGGTCAGGCAGCCGCTGGCCTCCTCTTCGGTGACGCAATACAGGCAACGGAGATTGCAGCGGTCGGTGAGGCTTACGCGCAAATACGAAATGGAACGAGCGAAAAGATCGATAAGTCCGTTTCTTTGTGGGGCGACTGTGGTATGGTTCTGTATCATTGCGTATAGTGGCGGGAAGAACTGGTTGCCTTGCCCAGAGCATATGGACAACCTAGGATGCAGTGATAACACCGATACGAGGCGATTGCAACCAGCGTGCTTATCCTTGCCATTGAAAGCTCCTGCGACGACACGGCAGCCGCTGTCTTAGAAGCGGAAAACCGGATTCGCTCCTCCGTGGTCAGCAGCCAGAACGAGATCCATACCCGCTTCGGCGGAATCGTGCCGGAATTGGCCTCGCGCCGCCATATCGAAATGATCCGTCCGGTGGTCGACGAGGCCCTGGAGCAAGCCAGGGTCGGCTTGGACGGCATCGACCTGATCGCCGCCACCCAAGGCCCGGGCCTGGTCGGTTCGCTCCTGGTCGGCTTCACCTTCGCCAAGGCCCTGGCGCTGGCGCGCGGGTTGCCCTGCGTTGGGGTCGATCACATGGCGGGACATCTGCTTTCCTGCCTGCTCGAAAACCCGCAGCCGGCCTTTCCCTATACCGCCCTGATTGTTTCCGGCGGCAACACCTCGCTTTTCGCGGTCGACGATCCCCTTACCTTCACCCGCCTGGGCCGGACCCGGGATGATGCCGCCGGCGAGGCCTTCGACAAGGTAGCCAAGCTGCTGGGCCTCGGTTATCCCGGCGGGCCTGTGATCAGCCGCCTGGCCGCCGAGGGCGATCCGGCGGCCATCACCTTTCCCCGCGCCTGGTTGGGCACGGACAGCCTCGACTTCAGCTTCAGCGGTCTCAAGACCTCGGTGGCAGCCCAAGTCGACAACCAACGCCGCCAGGATTCTCCCCTGTCAGTGCCCGATATCTGCGCCTCGTTCCAGGAGGCTGTGGTCGATGTCCTGGCGGACAAGACCCTGGCAGCGGCCGAACGGATGGGACACCAACGAGTGGTTCTCGGCGGCGGAGTGGCGGCCAATCCGCGACTGCGCTCCGTGCTGGCCGAACGGTGCGCCCGTAGCGGCCTGACGCTGTTCATGCCGTCGCCGGCGCTGTGCACTGACAATGCCGCCATGATCGGCCTGGCCGGCTACTACCGGTTCCTCGGCGGCCATCTGGTGGAAGCCGACGCCGACGCCTACTCGCGCTCGCCGCTCAACTGACGCACCATGTCACCTGGGCGCACACAGTATCTGCTGAAGCGGCAAGGCCTGGCCCCGCACAAAAAACTGGGACAGAATTTCCTGGTGCACGAGCGTACCCCGAAACAGATCGTCGATCTGGCCGGCTTGCACCCTGACGACCGGGTGATCGAGGTTGGGGTCGGCCTGGGCGCCCTCACCCGGCCGCTGGCGGCTGCCTGTGCCCATGTCGTCGGCTTGGAAGCCGATGCCGGCATCATCCGTATGCACCAGGAACATCAGGATCTTCCCGCCAACGTCGAATTGGTCCACGCCGATGTGCTCAAGATCGACTTGACCTCCTTGGTCGCACCGGGCCAGAAATTGAAGATCGTCGCCAATCTGCCCTACTCGATCTCCAGCCCCTTTCTCTTCCGCCTGATCGACCATGCCGAGATGATGGATTTTGCAGTGGTCATGCTGCAAAAAGAAATGGCCTTGCGGCTGATGGCCCAACCGGGTACCAAAGAGTACGGCGTCCCTACAGTACTGCTCGCCGCCTGCGCCGAAGTGCGGCCGCTTTTGACGGTTGACCCGGCGGAATTTCATCCCCGGCCAAAGGTCGACTCTTTGGTGATCCGCATTGCCTTTCAGCCTCCACCAACGCGGCTGCGGGCCTTGGGTGATTTCGACCGCGTCCTGCTCTCCCGCATCGTTCATGCCGCCTTTGGCCAGCGACGCAAAACCCTGCTCAACGGTTTGACCAGCGCCGGGCTGATGCCCGACAAGATCGCCCTGATCCGCTGCATCGAAGCAAGCGGCCTCACCCCTTCGGTTCGGGCGGAAACCTTGCAACTGGAAGATTTCGTGCACTTGAGCCGCGCACTTGCGCACAACATTTCCATCAACACCCGCACATCCCATTGACCGCCATGCCAGAGCAGAAAAAACCCTCCCCACCCCAAATCAGTCCCTATGTCTTTCCTGTCCTCCTCGCCGGACTCGGTCTCTGGTGCCTCTACGACGGCTGGCTCACCACCGATCCGGAGATGATCAAACACCAGCTGTTCAACCGGATCGCCAGCGGCGTCTTCCTGCTATGGGCGATTATCGATTTCATCCGCACCTACAAACGGGACAAGGCGGAACAGGCGGCCAAAAACACGGAATCGCCCGGCAATTGACCGCGCTCCCCAACGGGCCATGACCACCAACCGCCAGCTCCTGCTTCCCTACGCCCTGCCGTACTTGGCCTATGTGGGGATTGCCTTGATACCGCTCTCTCTCCTGGGCCAACCCTTCAACTATCTGTGTCGTCTCGCCGTCGTCCCCCTGCTGCTCTTCTGGGCCTGGCGCTGGTATTGCCCCCTGACCGGCCCCAGGTCATTGCCCGGGTCGATCGCCACCGGTGCAGCCGCCGGACTGGTCGGACTGTTGCTGTGGCTCGCGCTGCTCGCCCCTTTTGTCCATCCGGACGAAGCTAGTCCCTGGACCTTGCTGGCATTTCTTCTCCGCCTCCTCAGCGCCGGTTTGGTGGTTCCGCTGTTTGAAGAACTGATGATGCGGGGATTTGTCTTCCGTCTGGTGTTCCAGTGGAATCAAGCGAGGCGGACCGGGCAACCAGACCCACTGCATGTTGCCCTGGATCATCGCTCCATCAACGAGGTAACGCCCGGCAGCTGGTCATGGCCGGCGGTCATTGGCTCGACCCTGGCCTTCACTTCGGGCCATGTGGTGACCGAATGGCCGGCCGCTATAGCCTACGGCCTCCTCATGGCCTGGCTCGCCATCCGCCGGCAGGATCTGATCGCCTGCATCACCGCGCACGCGGTCACCAATATCTCCCTGGCCCTGTTTGTGTACGCCACCGACTCCTGGCATTTCTGGTGAACGGCCTCCCTATCGGGCCCGCCGTCGCTCTTCGCTGCTCTCCTTTCCGCCAACCGGCACCATGCACAATTTCGTCTTTCACAACCCAACCAAAATCCTGTTTGGTCAGGGCACCCTCGAGGCCATCGGCCCGGAAACCAGGATCTGGGGCAAACGGATACTGCTCGTTTACGGCCGCTCCAGCTTAAGGCGCAATGGTCTCTACGACCAGATTCTTGCCTCGCTGCGTACAGCAGGCCTTGAAGTGGCCGAGCATGGCGGGGTGCGCGCCAATCCGCTGCTCTCCCACGCGCGCCAGGGCATCAGAGAGGCCAGGGCCCGACAAGCGGAGGTGATTGTGGCCGCGGGCGGCGGCTCGGTCATTGATACCGCCAAGGCCATTGCCGCTGGCGTTCCGGTCGAGCACGACGTCTGGAAATTTTTCACTGGCAAAAAAAGCCTCAAGACCGCCTTGCCGGTGATCACGGTGCTCACTTTGGCCGCGTCCGGCTCGGAAATGAACTCGGGCATGGTGCTCACCAACGATGCAACCAGGGAAAAATTCGGTTTCGGACACCGGCTGCTCCACCCCAAAACCTCGATCCTCGATCCTCAGGCCACCTACACTGTACCACCTGATCATACTGTCTTCGGCGCGGTCGATGCCATCAGCCATCTGCTGGAATTTTATCTGACTGCCGCGGACCCCGATATTCCGGTACAAGACCGGATGATGGAAGGGCTGGTCGAGAACAGCATGACCGCCTGTCGCCGCTGCCTGCGCGATCCCCGCGATTACTCCGGCCGCGCCAACCTGATGTGGACCGCCACCCTGGCTCTCAATGGCCTGACCGCCGCCGGTCTCGGCCGAGTCGGTTTTCCCATGCACCTTATCGAACATTCCCTCAGCGCCCTCTACGACATTCCCCATGGCGCCGGTATGGCCGTGATCCTGCTCGGCTGGCTCCGTGCCCACCGGACGGCATTGGCCCATCGGATAGCCGGCCTCGGTCGGCGGCTGTTCCGTCTCACCGAATCCGATCCGCTCTTGGCGGCCGATCAGACCATTGCCCGGTTCGCGGACTGGCTTGCGGACGTCAAGGCCCCACTGACTTTGGCCGATCTCGGTATTGCAGCAGCTGAAATCCCCCACATCGCCGACAATACCCGCGGCCTGGCCCGGATCTGGAGGTTGGCCGAATATTCTCCGGAGCGGGTCGCCTCCATCCTCCTGCATTGTCTGGGCTCGGATGGACAGCAGACAACAATGAACCGCAGCAACACGTCGCACCAAGGCGCCCCTGGCGGCCAGTGCGGAGAAGAGAGCGATATTTCTCCATGACATTCACTGGTTGATGCGGTAAATTAGACACATTTTGCAACCTTGCAACAAAATGAGGCACGCACGGAACAATGGAGCACAATATCCCGGCCGGAAAGGCTATCCCGACAGAATGGTTCAGCCATTTTGACCGTTACCTGATCAGCGAAGGCACGCACGAACGTGCCTACCAAAAACTGGGGGCCCATCTGGTGCGCCATGATGGGGATGAGGGGGTCATTTTTGCCGTGTGGGCGCCTAATGCCCGCCAGGTCGAAGTGTTCGGCGATTTCAATGGCTGGAATCCCGCCCTGCATCCCATGCATTCGTCCGATACCGGAATCTGGACGCTTTTCATCCCCGGCCTGGGTGAACATGCGGTCTACAAATACCGGGTCACCGCCCAGACGGGTGAGCAGTTCGACAAGGCCGATCCACTCGGTTTCGCCATGGAGGAGCGGCCACGCACCGGATCAGTGGTCGCCGACCTCGACCGCTACCTGTGGCGGGACCAGGAATGGATCGCCGACCGTGCCCGCCGCCAGTCCCTGGAGAGTCCGATCTCCATCTACGAGGTCCACCTCGGCTCCTGGCGCCGGATGCCGGACGACCGCTGGGGCCAGCGCTATCTCACCTACCGCGAACTGGCCGCCGAACTGATTCCCTACGTCAAGGAGATGGGCTACACCCATATCGAACTGCTGCCCATCGCCGAGCATCCCTTCGACGGCTCCTGGGGATACCAGGTGCTCGGTTTTTACGCGCCGACCTCCCGCTTCGGCAGCCCCGAAGACTTCATGTTCTTCATCGACGAGTGCCATGCGGCCGGCATCGGCGTGTTGCTGGACTGGGTGCCGGCTCATTTTCCCAAGGATGGCGCCGGCCTGAACCACTTCGACGGCACCCAACTGTATGCCCATGCCAACCCTCTGCAGGGGGAACATCAGGACTGGGGAACCTTGATTTTCAATTACAGCCGGAACGAAGTCCGATCTTTTCTCATTTCCAATGCCCTGTTCTGGATCGACAAATACCACCTCGACGGTCTCCGGGTCGATGCGGTGGCCTCCATGCTGTACCTCGATTATTCACGGGAGGCAGGGCAATGGATTGCCAACGAGCACGGCGGCAGAGAAAACCTGGCCGCCATCAGCTTTCTGCGCAAGGTCAACGAGGCCCTGCACGGCGTCTTCCCCGGCGTGCTCACCATAGCCGAGGAATCGACCTCCTGGCCCATGGTCAGCCGCCCCACCTACATCGGTGGCCTCGGCTTCAGCCTCAAATGGAACATGGGCTGGATGCACGACACCTTGAAGTATATGACCAAGGATCCTCTGTACCGCCGGTTCCATCACAATCAGATGACCTTTGGCATGCTGTACGCCTTCCATGAAAATTTCGTTCTGCCGCTCAGCCATGACGAGGTCGTCCATGGCAAGGGTTCGCTTCTGAACAAGATGAACGGCGACGAATGGCAGAAGTTCGCCAATCTGCGCGCCTATTTCAGTTTTATGTGGGGGTATTCCGGCAAAAAGCTGCAGTTCATGGGCGGCGAATTCGGCCAATGGCAGGAATGGAACCATGATACCGGCCTGGAATGGCTGGCCTTGGAGGCCCCGAGCCACCAGGGCGTGCAACGGCTGGTGCGTGATCTCAATCTGGTCTACCGGTCTGAACCAGCTTTGCATCAAATCGATTTCAACTGGAACGGGTTCCGCTGGATCGACGCCAATGATCCCGACAATTCCGTTTTCTCCTTTCTCCGCTATGCCAAAAAACCTGAAGACTTCATCGTGGTGATCTGCAATTTCACCCCGGTGGTGCGCAAGCAATATCGTATCGGTGTCCCCAGGCCCGGAGCATACCGGGAACTGATCAACTCCGACCTCGCAGTCTACGGCGGCAGCGGAGTTGAGAACGGACCGGCATTCACCACCCTGGCTGAAAGCTGCCACACTTTTGGCCAGTGCCTGTCGCTGACCTTGCCGCCATTGGCCACGCTGTGGCTCAAACCTGTACATGACGAAATCTGAATTTTTCTTTCCGTGACTTCAACCCTACGACGACTCCACCATGAAAATCCGCCTGATTCTTCTCTCCGTCGCTGGCCTCATAGCCTATGTTGGGCTCGCCAACTTCAACAGCAAAATCATCAGAGAAGCCGAAGCTCCCAAGGACCGGGGGCAGGTCACGGCACCCCAGACCCATGCCGGCAAGCAACATGCGGCGGATGCGGCGCACAGCCCCGCCGCCCAGCCGCCTGAACAACTGCAAACGCGCGTGCCTGCCGGACCTCCGGCCACTGTGGAATTCCAGCAACTGCTGGACGAGCTGGCCCGGAAAGATCAGCAGATCAAACAACTGCTCGACGCCCAGGAAACCATCATCGCCAGAGAACGCCCCCTGCATGATGAAACGGCTGAAACCGCCGGAGCTTCGAATACATCTGCCGGGGAGAAGAGCAAGCAAACCGAAATATTGACCGCTGAAAAAGAACAGCTAACCGCCGAGCTGGACCGGACCAAAGCACTCGTTGAGCAGCTTCGTCAGGAATTCAGCCAGCAACAGATGATCTCCAGCAAGGCCAGCCGCAAAATGCTCAAGGAGCAGGCCGACAGAATCGCGGCGCTTTCCGCCGACAAGGAAAAAAATGCGGTCGAATTGCAACGTGTTCAAGCCGAATTGGACCAATTGCGGCATCGTGTTGCCGACACGCAACAAGCGACTGAAACGCGGACCGCAGAACTCATCAAAGAAAAAGAGGCGTTGCTCGTCACCGCCCAGCAGCGGCTCCAGGATCAGAGCAACGTGGCCAATCAACTCAAGGCGCAGTTCGCCGAAACTCTGGATGCGCTCGCCGCCGCCAAAAAAGACCTGCAAATTGCCGAACACAAGGCCGAGGAGTCGGTCCGGCTGAGTGCTGAAAAGAAACAGCAGGCCGATATCCTGAATGAGCAGAAGACAGCGACGGAACAAGCGCTTGCCGAGAAAAAGGAGGCACTGGACAAGGCGATCCTGACCATCCAATCGCTCAGGCAAGAGGTTATCGCCCAGCCTCAGGCTGTGGCCACGGTACAAGGCCTGCTCGATGAACGGACCCAGGAATTTGACCGAAAGAACAAGGAAGCCGCCGACAAAATCGAGCAGCTCAACAAACAGGTGGCCATCCTGAACAAAAACAATGCCCAGGCCGCCAGGGAACTGGAACAGAGTATCGCCGAGGCCGGGAACGCCCGCAAGGAGGCGGTCGAACTTGAAGCGGCCAAGACCAGGGCGCAAACCGATCTGGCTGAAGCCGAGCAAAAGCTGGCCACTGCCTTGGAGAGCAAGAAAATTCTTCAGGCCCAGCTCCAGGAAAAGGAAACGGCGCTTGGCGGCGTCCAGGCCAAAATCGATGATCTGACCGCCGCGACCACCTCTCTGCATGATGAGAAGCTCGGGCTTGCCAACCAACTGGAAGCCCTGCAGGCCGATCACAACGGTTTGCTGGCCATGAAACATACCTTCGAGGAACAGGCCGCCGCCCTGACCAGAGCCGAGGATAAGCTGCGGGAGATGGCCGCGCTTCAGGCCAAGAATGAGGAAATGAGCAAGTCCCTGGCAGAAAAAGATACCGCTTTGGAGCACGCTGCCCAGCAGACGGAAGCGTTGAGTGCGCTCCAGGCGCGACTAGCCGACGCAGGCAAACAGATCGAGGGCAATGACGCCACCATCAAGCAGTTGGAACAGGAGAAATCGAATCTGGCCAGTCAATTGGCTGAGGCTCAGGCACTGGCGCAGGATGTCGACGGCCTGAAGAAAACCATCGATGAAAAGAGCAATGCCCTGGCGCTTGCCGAGATTAAGGTCAAGGAACTGGACGGGATCAAGGAACAGATTGCCGTTGCCCAGGCCAAAGCGGCCGCCGCCGAGACCGCCCAGCTGACTGCGGAAAAGAATGCTGACGAAAGCGGAGTCGCGCTGAAGCGTTGCAATGAATCGCTGACCGCAAGCAGCGGCAAGGGGCAGAAGCTGGAGAGCGAACTTGGCGAGGCGCAGGCTCGGATCAAGGAGCTGACCGATAAAAATCAGTCGCAGGAACAACAGGATCTCGTCCCCATCCTCAACCAGCAGATCGCCACCCTGCGCGGCCAATTGGCCGAAATGACGGCGGTTGAGACGAAAAGCGACGAAATAAAGGCCGCCAACCAGAAAGCGCAAATTCTCCAAACCGAAAGAGACGGCTTGCGGCAGGAGCTCTCCGCCAGCCAGGATACGATCAGCAGCCTGCAGAAGCAGCTGGAGGCTGCCAAAATGCAGCCGTCACTGCCGACCGCCCAGGCGGAATCAGCCGGCAAACAACCTGCCGGGACAGGCACCGATAAGGTTACCGGCGGCGCCAAACTCTGCCCCGGCTCCCCGGCCGGTGCGCCGGTTAATGCGCTGGGCTGTCCGCAGGGGAAAGAGATTATCCTCGAAGGTATTGTATTCTCCTCGGGGACTGCGGCGCTCGCCCCGGAATCCCAAAAGGAACTTGACCGGGTCGTCGCCGCGCTTGCGTTGGCGCCTCAAGTCAAACTTGAGGTGGCTGGCTACACCGACAACGTCGGCGATACCAGACGCAATCAGAGGCTGAGCGCCCAGAGGGCTCAGGCCGTGAGCGACTACCTGGCCGGCAAAGGCGTTGCCGCCGCCCGTTTGAGCGTTAAAGGATATGGAGCCGAGAATCCGATCGGTGACAATGCCACGGCCGCGGGAAGGCAACAGAATCGGCGGATCGAGTTGCATGTGATGGCGCCGTGATTGTCATTACCCTGCGACCGCGTGATCAAAAAAGGCCCTGCCGTCTGGCAGGGCCTTTTTTGATGCCGTTTTTCATTACACCCAAGGCCCCACGCCATATACCCCAGCCTCACACCAATTTGACCAAAACCAAATTGATCAGGCCGAGCAAAAAACCAAGCAGCGCTCCAAATAAATTGATGTACTTGAACTGTCGCTCCATGGTCGCAAGCAGCCGCCGCTCAAGCTGGCG
Organism: Desulfobulbus sp.; assembly: GCA_009780825.1. Lineage (GTDB taxonomy): Bacteria > Desulfobacterota > Desulfobulbia > Desulfobulbales > Desulfobulbaceae > Desulfobulbus. The sequence goes on from WQZH01000001.1 coordinate 192,593, forward strand.
CAGGCTGAGTGCATCGACCTTGTCGGTCACTATTTCCTTGAAATCCAGGGATGCCGTCACTGCCGGTACTTCCTGAAGCAGCATCCGGTTGATGACGAGCACAAGGTATTCGACCAAACCCTGGCGGACACCGTGGGGCACGATATCATAAAGCCGACCGAGCGGATGGGTGAGCAGGGCGTCGATCAGGGAGTGCGTCATGGCATGGATCATCCGCTCGCTGGCACCCGACCGCAACAATGCCAACCCCGCCTGCACAATCGTCTCCTGCACCTGGCAGCTCCCCTGCCCAGGAAATACCTGATCGGCACACTCAGCCAACGTCCGTCTGTCTCCTGCAAGCAGTTGCTCCACGCCGAGGTGAAGCAATGCCTGCAGGCTACTGATAGCGCCCTCGCTTCTGCACACAGCCACTATCTGACCGGCGCATTCCCGGCAAATGCCGTCCAACCGATTCCCATCCAGATCCGCCAGGAGCGCGTCAAGCCGCCTGTGCAAAAGGGAATCAACGGTTTCCTCCAGCACAAGCGCCATGCGCTCTCTGACCTCATGACTGCCGAACCACGCCGCCAGCCACTCTTTTTTTTCTTCCAAATAGGCGTTGATTCTCTGTTGAAGCGCATCAGCCTCCACCAAACCCTTGGCCATCCCCCCTACGGGTCCCAGGGTGTCGAGGAAGCGATCCATACCGTCCAGGATGCCTTTGACCACCTGAGCGCGCAGCGCCGGATCAGCCAGCTGCATGCCCATGCGCTGCAAAAGAGGGCCGGCCTGTTCCCGCAGTGTGGATTGCGCCAGACCAATCAACTGAGCCGGAACAAGATCACCGATGGTGCTCCCACGAGAGGCTGCCTGTCGCAGCTTTCCGGCCAGGTATCCGCCCAGCCAGACTTCGGCCCGGTCACTGAACAGGATCGTCCGGATAACCGCATCAAGGGACAGATAAATGACCCGCCTGGATTCCCCGCCAAACAGAGTGTCGACTTTCTGGCCTCCGAGATCGTTCAATCGGTCGGCAACAGCGGCGATACATCTTTCCTCGAACTCCTTGCTGGTCAGATAGGAATTGACCCGCTCGCCCATCTGGTATTTCAGAGTTTTGACGCCCACCTGAAAATAGGAGCGGAAACGGGGAGGAATAAGCTCCGGCAGCGGGCCCAGATCCCGGATAAAAAGTTCGCGAACATGGCGTTCGGCCAGCAGGGCAAGGTGTTCCTGAAACGATTTATCGGAAATGGCGGCGCCGATGTCCTTGCTGATCAAGAGATGGCGCCCCACCACCTCGCCGATGTTGACCGCCAGGTCGTGCCGCCTGGAAGGGATGACGCCCGGGGTCATCGGAACGCGTATTCCGCAAATGTGCCAAGGCTGCAATGGCCGGAACAGCATGCGGATGGCGATCTTGCTGGCGAGGTAGCCGATGCAGGCCCCAATGCAGGGAGGGGCCAGAGCGATGAGCAGGGCGGGATCGATAGTGAACACGATGGGTTCTTCCGAAGAATACGGTTACGACGAAAAGACGAGCGGCAACAGATCCTCAGGTCGGTCGACGATGTACCGCGCCCCGGTTTGAATCAATTCGGCTTTATCCCTGAATCCCCAAAGCACGCCGGCCGCATCCATGCCGGCGGCATGCGCGGTACGCATATCGACTCCGCTGTCGCCCACATAGAGTATCTGCGAAGGTTGCAGGTGGAGCAGTTGGGCAATTTCGAACGCAGCGGCCGGGTCGGGTTTTTTGGGCACGCCGTCCCGTTGCCCCAGCACGGATTCGAAGCGCCAGCGGGGCAACAGCCGCTGCACACAGAGACGGGCGAACGCGTCGGGCTTGTTGGACAGGATGCCCAACCGTACGTTCCTGGCAGTTAAGCGGTCGAGCAGAGCGGCTATACCCGGATAGGGAGCGGACCGGGTGTACCAGGTTCGGCCATACACCTCCTGGAAAGCCGTCACGGCGGCCGCCACCGTGGCAGCATCGCGCCGGTCGGCCGGAAGCATGCTCTCCACCAGGGTACGGAGACCGTCGCCGACAAAATGCCGGTAGGCGTCGACCGGATGCGGGGGCAGTCCCTGATCAGTCAGCACCTGATTCGCCGCAGCCGCCAAATCTGCCAAGGTGTCGAGCAGGGTCCCGTCCAGATCGAACAGGACAGCATGATACCGCATAACCACATTCTCCTCGTTTTGCCTCGCTTCTCTCATCGCCGCGACTGCCGACCACGCCTCTGCCGAGGACAGGTCGGCAACCCCGCCACTATAACCGGGCATCTATCCAGGCGTAAACGTTTTTTCCCGCACCATGCCCGTGCATTCATGGAAAGAGATGGTCTCGTCCTTTTCTGTTGTCTCCCACAGTCAAGATGCTATAAACTTGAGAGGATACATATTTTACGATATACAGTGGACAGGCTGGGTACGAGGCCGGGTGTCCTGGTGTCTACTCTCCAGTTTTTGCCTGCTCTCCCTTATCCTTTTTCTGTGGCGCCCATCAATGAACCTGGAATGCTCTCCTCCCGCCACCATGATCGACCTGATCAAGGTGAGCAAGATCTATCCCCCTGATGTCCAGGCCATCTCCGATATTTCTTTGACCGTCACCAAGAAAGAAATCGTTTTCCTCACCGGCGTGAGCGGTGCCGGCAAGACCACTTTGCTCCGCTTGATCAGCCGGATGGAAAAGCCGACCAAAGGTATGGTCGATGTCGCGGGCATGGATGTGATTAAACTGCCGGAACGCGACATTCACCTGCTACGGCGCAAAGTCGGCATGGCCTATCAGGATTTCAAACTGCTGCCCGAACGAACAGTGGCCGACAACATCGCCATCGCTTTGGAAGTGGTGTACTGTCCCAGGTCCGTCATCGAAAAAAGGATCCGGGAGCTTCTCGAACAACTCGATCTGGTGAGAAAATACAACACCCGGACCGGTGATCTCTCGCGGGGCGAACAACAACGGGTGTCCATTGCCCGGGCCGTGGCCAACTATCCGGAAATCATTCTGGCCGACGAGCCGACCGGCAATCTCGACGCGGAAACCACCGCGCGGGTCATGGCCCTCTTTACCCAATTGAACCATAAGGGTGCCACCTTGCTCATCGCTACCCACGACAGGTCGCTGTTCCAGGACACGCCGCACCGGATCATCGAGCTCCGCTCCGGTCGGATTCTGTCCCAGAGCGAGGCGAGAGAAAACGACAGCGACGATCTTTTCGAGACCGCACCGTCTTTGCTCGAGGAGATCGAACCATGAGATTCTGGATTGTCACCATCCGTCACGCCTGCCGGAACATGCTGCTCACCTGGAAGGCGCAGGGCATGACCTTGTTCACCGTTTCGCTCTCGGTGCTCATCTTCTCATTTTTCTATCTAGTGTACATCAACGCGCTGCATGTCGGCGAAAAACTGGGCGACGATCTGCGGCTGGTGGTGTATCTCGACGAAGAACCCGCCCCGCCGCTCCAAGAGGAATACCGGCGCAGGATCCTCAAATTCGACCAGGTCGACCGCATCGAGTTCATTGGTCAGGAGCAGGCGTACAAACGTTTCGAACAGATTCTCGGCAAAAACAGCGATGTGCTCGCCGGAGTGCCCATCGATTTTCTGCCGGCATCAATCGAGGTGTACCCGGTTCGAACCCTGGACAGTCTCGCCAGGATCAAACGATTTTCCGACTACTTGCAAACCATGCCCGGAGTCATCAAGGTCCAGTATGGCAAGGAATGGATCGAGCGATTCTACGCCTTCATCCAGCTGATGCGGATCATCACGCTCCTTTCCGGATCATTGCTCATCATGACCACCACCTTCATGGTGGCCCACACCATCCGCCTCACCCTGTTCGCCCGACAACAGGAGCTGGAGCTGCTTCGCCTGGTCGGTGCCACCAACAATTACATCCGTACACCCTTCCTGCTCGAAGGGGCTCTCCAGGGTGGCATCGGGGCCTGCTGCGGCCTGGGTGCGCTGTTGCTCCTCTACAACTGGATCTCGCTTCAGTTTGCGGGCCCGCCAACCACCATGTCGTTGCCGACCTTCGCCTTCTTCGAATGGCCGGTTGTCGTTGCCATCATCGGTCTGGCCACCCTGCTCTGCATCGTCGGCAGTTTTTCGGCGATCAGACGGTTTCTCCACCTCTGATGCCACCCGCCATGCCGCTCCGCATCGCCTTCTTCTTCCTCTTGGGCGCCGCCTTGGCCATCGACGGTCTGTATGCCGCCGAACCAAAAAAGGGTCCTGCTGCGGGCGCCTCCACTGGCGTATCCGCTCAATCCTCTTCTGACCGACAGGAAATATCTCCGCCAACAAACATCATCTCCATCGGCAGACTCCAGGAGGAAATCTCCAGGCATCAGCAAAAAATCGAGCAGAGAGACAGTGAAGAGCATTCCCTCCTCGAAGAACTGGCGGCGCTGGACGACAAGATCGGCCAGCGGAAAGCCCAAATCGAGACCTTGCAGGTGAAGACTCGGGTCAAGGAGCTGACCATCGCCGCCAAGGAGCAGGAGCTGACAACAATCACCCAAAAAACCAATGCCTTGCGCGGGCATCTGATCAAACGTCTCCGGTCGTTCTACCTCAACGGCACAACCGGATTTATCAACGCCATCTTCTCCAGCACCGCTCTCCCGGATCTGGTGATAGCCAATGACGCGTATCATTCCCTGGTCACGTACGATCAAGCGTTATTTTCCGAATACCGCCGCAGCATCGCCGAAATTGACCGGGCCAAGCGGGCCCAGGAACTGGAGCAATCAATCCTGGAGCACCTCCTCGCCGAGACCGCTGCCGAACAGGAAACGCTTCAGCAAACCGCCGCCGAAAAGAGCCAGATACTGAAACGCATCCAGACCGAAAAAGGGTTGTACGAGCAGGCGTTACGGGAGATGAAAAAGGCGGAAAAAGCCCTCCTCGCCACCTTGGACAAACAGAGCCAATCCCCAGCATCCACCTCGTCCGGCTTCAGCGCCCAAAAGGGCAAGCTCCCTCCACCGGTCTGGGGCAAGGTGGTCCGCCGCTTCCGGGATCTCCCTCAGGAGAACGAAGATGCGACCTTCTCCCAAGGCATCACCATTCTGCCATCGTCCCAGGCAGAGGTCTTTGCCGTCTCTGGCGGATTGGTCATCTTTGCCGGATATATGAGCGGGTACGGCCAGGTCATCATCATCGAGCACGATCAGAACTACTACACCATCACTGCCCGGCTCGACGACCTCAGAGTCCAGGAAGGCGATGCGGTCAGGCAAGGACAGTCCATCGGCACCTCGGGCGAGACGCTCACACCCTTCGGCCAGGGCGCCTATTTTGAGATCCGGCATGGCACCCAACCAGAGGACCCCCTCGGCTGGATTCAGCCTGGAGCACTGCCCATCCGCTGAACAATCGCCCGCAGTCATCGTTTTTCCGGCAAGGGCACAATAACCGTTGCTACCCCCAATATTTCCTGTTAAGCTGAAAGATTATAGAGATTCTCGACAACTCTCCGCCCGTTGCGGATTCGCTGTCGCCCATAACGATCCTGCTTCCCGAGGTCGGATTCCATTTCTGCCATCCGCTCTCGCTGTCACCCCCACCATGAAACGTCTTCTTTCCTTCTTGCTCGTCGGTTTATGCTGTATCTGGGTTCCCGTTCACGCTGACGAAAACAAGCAGGAGCGTGACATCTACCGCGACCTGGAAACCTTTGCCAACGTACTGACCCTCATCCAGCAGTACTATGTGGATGACATCGATTCCAACAAGGTGATCATCGGCGCGATCAACGGCATGCTCGGTTCTCTCGACCCCCATTCGGCGTACATGACACCCGATGATTTCAAGGATCTGGAAGAGGAGACCTCGGGCAGTTTCACCGGCATCGGCATCGAGATATCCATCCGTGACGGCGTGCTGACCGCCGTGTCCCCCATCGAAGGCACACCGGCTGACCGCCAAGGCATCAAATCCGGCGACCAGATCATCCGCATCAATGGCGAACTCACCAAAACCATGACCCTGATGGAGGCCGTGAAAAAGTTGCGCGGCGCCAAGGGCACACCGGTCACCATCACGGTCTATCGGCAGGGATGGAAAGAACCCAAGGAATTCACCATGATCCGGGAGGGCATTCCCCTGGTGTCGGTCCGATACACTGAATTGGAACCCGGGTTTTCCTATATCAGAATTTCCAACTTTCAGGCCACCACCTCAAAGGATTTGCGCAACGCCTTGCAGAATCTCAAGAAAAAACATCGCATCCTCGGGGTGGTGCTCGATTTGCGCAACAACCCCGGCGGTCTGCTCGACCAGGCGGTCAAGGTGGCGGACACCTTTCTCGACAGGGGAATCATCGTCTCCACCAAGGGACGAAACAAGGAAGAGCAGATGGTGTTCGAAGCGCATCCGAAAGACGGCTACAGCGATTTCCCCATGGTCACGCTGGTCAACGGCGGCTCGGCCAGTGGTTCAGAAATCGTGGCGGGTGCGCTCCGGGACCACAAGCGGGCGGTCATTGTGGGCACTACCACCTTCGGTAAGGGCTCCGTCCAGACCATTTTGCCTTTGCCCGATGGCGCCGGTCTCCGGCTGACCACGGCCAAATATTACACTCCCAACGGCGAGTCGATCCAGGCCACCGGCATCAAGCCCGACATCGTAGTGCCCCTGGTCACCACGGCCGATACAACGAGCCCCGCGGCATCTCCTGCCAAGACTATCAGGGAAAAGGATCTGCCCCACCACTTGGAAAACGAAAAGAGCAGCAAAAAATTCCACGAAAGCGTGGATGAGGCGGTCGACGGCAACGACAAGGAAGGAGAGTTGCAACAAGTGGAAGATATCCACCAGATGACCAAAAGGATGGAACAGGACAACCAGTTGCAGGCGGCCTTCACCACGCTCAAAGGTCTCAACCGCTCTCCGGGGCAACGGCAGAAATAGCACCGGAAGGTGCGGTGCGGTCGATCTGGATCAGACCAGTCCCAGTTCGCGGAGCATGTTGGTGTTGTCTGTCCAGTTCCTGCTCACCTTGACCCACAAATGCAGCCAGACCCTGCAATCGAGCAGTTGCTCGATATCAGCGGTGGCGCTTTTGCGGATCGCCGCCAGCATTGCCCCTTTTTGCCCCACCAGAATACCCTTCTGTGAATTCCGCTCCACCAGAATCGTCGCCCGAATGATCACGGGCTCTCCTTCCTCAAACGTATCGATGATGACGGCGGTTGAGTACGGAATCTCGTCACGGGTTCGCAAAAAAATTTTTTCCCTGATAATTTCGGCGGCGATGAATCGCTCGCTGGCGTCGGTGGGGATATCGTCCGGATAATATTGCGGCCCCTCGGGCAGAAGGCCCACCAGTTCCGCCAACAGGGCATCGACCCGCATTCCGTTGAGCGCCGAGATGGGAACAATGGCGGCAAAGGCATGCAACCCTCGGTACCAATCGATTACCGGCAACAGCCGTTCCCGGGGCAACAAATCCATCTTGTTCAGGGCCAACACCACGGGACAGGTGATTCGATCCAGGTATCCCCGGAACTCCTCGGCCTGCTGTTCCCGTTTGGTTGCCAGTACGTCGGTGCAGTCCGCCAGAAACAAAACCGCGTCGGCCTCGGTCAGACTCTCCAGCGCCACCCGGACCATCTGCCGGTTCATTTCTTCCCGGGCCACATGCAGACCGGGCGTATCCAGCAGAATCATCTGATACCCGAGCCCGGTGACGATACCCATGATGCGATTGCGGGTCGTTTGCGGCTTCGGCGTAACAATGGCGATCTTTTGCCGGAGCAGTTGGTTGAGCAAGGTCGACTTGCCGGCATTGGGGGGGCCGATGATGGCCACGACCCCCGAGCGGTGTGGTGCGCTGTTCAATGGGGCTCCTTTGTTGTCTGCCACGGTCGTGTATGAAGAAAGAAAAGCATGACAAAGCATGGAAATCCTGCTATCCACTATGAATTTACCATGACCTCCCAACTTCGCAACGTGTTCCGATGATCGTTCCCGGCAGCCTCATAGAATTCATCGATGGCGGCAGGTTTTTCTGCGGCCTGGTTTCCGGCGTGGCCGAGAAAAAAATTCAGTTGCTCAGCCAGAACGGCCGCGAAACCCACCTACCGGAGGCCAGGGTCTTAAGCGTATCGCGTCAACTCTATCCCTGCAATGCCAGCCGGGAGGCAATCACCGCCCTGTTGCGGGAGCGCTGTGACAGCCGTCTCGCCCTGGCCGGAACCATTGATCTGGAGCCGCTGTGGGAAATCGTCAACGAGGAAACCGACAGCGAATTTTCCCCTAATTTTCTTACCGAATTACATTTCGGTGGCGCGGTAGACGACGATCACCGGGCCGCCTTTCTGCGGGCCGTTTTCTCCGACCCTCTGTTTTTCAAATACAAAAACGGCAAAATCGTCGCCCATACGCCGGAACAAGTCTCCCACCTGCGGCAGCAACAGCAGAAGGAACAGGAAAAAGCGTTGCTGCTGGAACAGGCTGTCCAGGGACTGCAGGCAATCATGCGGGGAACGCCGGTGGATGAATCCGACTGGCCAGATCGGCAACGGTGCCTGCAATGGCTGGCGCAGTCGGTCCTGTTCGGCAGCGAGGCCCCCGAGGACGAATTCATCCGCCAGATCCTGAAGAAGGCAGTCCTGAGCGCACCTCATGCCGGTCATGAACTGCTGATCAAGGCAGGGATCTGGGATGCGGACGAGAATCTGGCGCTGCTGCGCTCCGACCAGCCGGTCGAATTTCCCGACGCCTGCCTCCAGGTCACCGAAACCCTGCGGGAAGCAACGGTCGAAGAGTTGCTCGCCGACCCCAAACGAAAAGATCTGCGCGCCCTGCCCGCTCTGACTATCGACGGCGCATCCACCCGCGATTTCGACGACGCCATCCACATCGCCCACAAGGAAAACGGCCAGGTCGAGATCGGCATTCACATCACCGACGTCAGCCGCTATGTGCCGGTCAGAAGCCCGCTCTTTGCCGAGGCCAAGGAACGATCGACTTCGATCTATTTTCCCGAAGGGCACATTCCCATGCTGCCCAAGCAACTGTCGCTTGATCTGTGCAGTCTGATTCAAGGCAGGATTCGCCCGACGCTCAGCTTTCTTGTCACCCTCAATGCGGATGGCAGCCTGGTGCATTCCACCATCGTGCCGGCGATCATCGAGGTCAAGCGTCAGTTGAGCTACCGCGAGGCGGACAGCATGATCGATCGGGATCCGGAACTGGCGGCCCTCAACGTGGTCCGGCAGCAGTTGCGGCAGCAGCGGGTCGATCAAGGCGCGTTGTTGCTCTCCTTGCCGGATGTCAACATCGATGTCCGCGACCGTGAACATATCCAGGTTTATCTCTCACCGGTGGACACGCCGGCCCATAACCTGGTCTCCGAATTCATGATTCTGGCCAACGGCCTCGCCGCCGCCTACCTGGCGGCGAGAGAGGCGCCCGGCCTGTTCCGCTCGCAGCCGCCGCCACGCAAACGTATTATTACCGGTGTCCAGAACAGCCTCGCTGACATCGCTCATCAACGGCGCTATCTTGCCCGGGGCGAGCTGACTTCGCATCCCAAGCCGCACAGCGGACTCGGCCTGAACAGTTACACCACCGTCACCTCGCCGATCCGCCGTTTCCTCGATTTGGCCATGCAGCACCAGCTGAGCCACATGCTCCGCGGCCACGGCATTCTTTTTTCCAGCGAAGAATGCAAAACGTTCACCGGCACCATTCTGCAAAAACTTGCCCGGGTCAATGCCATCCAGCAGCAACGGCATCGCTACTGGATATTGCGGTATCTCGTACCCAAGGAAGGCCAACGGGTCAACGCCCTCGTGGTCGGTGCCGGTCCGAAGCGGGTCAATCTGTTGCTCTGCGATTGCCTGTTCGACGTCGATCTCCCGCCCAATCCGGCTTTTCCGGTCGATCCCGGCGACATCATCCGCATCCGGCTTGCCCGGGTGCGTCCCTTGGACAACATCCTCCGGATTGAATGGTAGGTCAGCCATGCGGCCCTGGCTGACCGGTCCTTGTCGTGGACAAATATCTGCCAATCAGGTATATGTCTCAAAGTATGTTCAGCTGATTTCTTACCGAGCACAGGCACTGCGGTCTCTATTTCATAGCATGAATTTTCTCGATATCCGACTGTTCTTCCTTTGTGCCTATCTGTTGGCATGCCACCTCGGGCCATCAATAGCCATCGCGGGAGAACCACCTGAAATCAAAGATATCATCGTCACGACCTCTGAAACCGATCTTCTGCTTTTTGCCACGGTGAAGAACGGCTTTACCCAAGAGATGCTCGACGATGTCCGCAGCGGCATCCCCGCTGTGTTCACCTATCAGATGGAACTGCTCAAGACTGACGGCAAATGGTTCAACACCACGCTAGTTGAATCGGCGGTTACGCGCACCCTTTCCTTTGACGCGGCCAGCAATACATACAAAATCGTTTTTTCCGACCAGGGTGACAAGACGGTGACCACCGACGACCTAGATCACGCCAAACAACTGATGGCTGAACTCAACGGCGTCAAGGTGATCGCGCTTGCCCAGCTTGTGCCCGACGCGCCCTATGCCATCCATTTCAAGGTGACCTTGAAGAAAGGATCGCTGCCTCTCGGCATGCACCGCCTGCTTCCCATTTCTGCCCTGTGGGATTTCGAAACCGACTGGCGAACCATCGAATTCAGGTACTGACCTCCCGTTCCGGCCACCGATGCTCACCGCGGAACAGAAAAAAAAGAAACAGCGGTTGGTTCGCTTCGTCATCGTTTTCTGCCTTCTGCTCATCCCTGTGCTGGGCTATGTCCAGCGCGGCCTGCTGAGGGGCGATTTCAATCTGCCCATTTCCAGCACCATCCTGATCTTCGCCCTGATCAACATCAACGGCCTGCTGTTGCTCCTCATGCTGTACCTGACCTTGCGCAACCTGGTGGAGTTGATCTTCGAGCGCAAGCAGCAAATCCTCGGCTCCCGGCTGCGAACCCGGCTGGTCATCTGCTTTATTTCGCTCTCGCTGATTCCCACAGCCATCCTTTTTTTCGTGGCCCTGCGTTTTGTTTCCACCTCCATGGATTACTGGTTCAACGCCCAGGTGGAAGATTCGCTCCAATCCTCGCTCAAGCTGGCGCAGGCAACCCTCCACGACAGCAGTAAGCAGGCTGAATACACGAGCCGCCAGCTTGCCTCGATCCTGGAGAGCGGCATCTTGAATCCAGCCGACATCAAAGCCTTGGAGCGCTTTTTTTCCCAGACGCTGGCGATCAATCTGCCGGGCGCGCCGGATTCCATCCTCCTGCTCGACGATAAACAGCAACCGCTCGTCTCGGTGGTGGGGCCGCGCCTCCAGTCCATGACGCCTCCCTTTCCCCCATCGGAGGCCTTGCGTCTGTCCTCCACGTCCGGCCTCGCAGAAATGGTCTCCCAAAAAACCACCCTGGGCGAATTGATCGAGGCGATCGTCCCCGTGCAGGTCAACCTGGAATCCCCGAGGACCTGGTTCCTCGTTACCTCCACCCTGATCCCAGCAGCCCAGCTCGAAGCCATGCAGTCCATTTCCGGAGGCATCACCGGCTATCAGCAGTTGGTCATGCTCAAGGCTCCGATCAAATTCAGCCTCATCATCATGCTGCTGATCATCACCCTGCTGGTGCTCTTCGGGGCGATCTGGTTCGGTTTTTACATCGCCCGTGGTCTGACCGGCCCCATCAAGAAACTGGCCGAGGCAACCAAACGGGTGGCTGACGGCGATATGGATTTCATCGTCGAGAAGGAAGCGGACGACGAGATGGGCATGCTGGTTGACTCCTTCAACTCCATGACCGCGGAAATCCTGGCCTCGAATCGACAACTGTCCCAGACCCACAGGGCGCTTCAAGACAGCAACGAGATATCGGAACAACGCCGCCGCTACCTGGAGACCATCCTCGAAAACGTGGCCGCCGGAGTCATCGCCCTGGACGAAAACGACCGGATCACCACGATCAACCGCTTTGCCGAAGAGTTATTGGCCATCGAGCCGGCCGCCTTCCTGGGCAGGGATTTCCATGACGCCCTGCCCAAACATCATGCGCTGATCGTCGAGAGTTTCATCAAGGAGCTGCTGGCCAGCGGCAAACCAACCATCGAGCGGCACCTGCGGGTGACCATCCGCCGTGGGGAGTCTCTGTCTCTCCAGGTCAATGTGACCCGGATGGCGGACGAGCGCCAGCAACCCATCGGCTTCGTCATCGTCTTCGACAACCTGACCAACCTGGAAAAGGCGCAACGGCTCGCCGCCTGGCAAGAAGTGGCCCGCCGCATCGCCCACGAGATCAAGAACCCTCTGACCCCTATCCAACTCTCGGCCCAACGGCTGCGCAAACGCTATCTGGACAGCATCGGCGACAACCGGGACATCTTCGACCAATGTACCGCCACCATCGTCAATCAGGTCGATGAAATCAAAAAACTGGTGGCCGAATTTTCCGACTTCGCCCGTATGCCGAAACTGCACAAGGAGCGGAAAGACCTGGGTCAGCTTATCCTGGAAATGGTGGTGCTATATCGGGAGGCGCACAAGCAGCTGACCATCGCCTGTCGGATCGACCCGGCAGTGCCTCCGTTTCTTTTCGATGGCGTCCAGATCAAACGAGTGCTGATCAACCTGCTCGACAACGCTGTTTCCGTTCTGGGAAACGGGGGCGCCATCACGGTCACCCTCGAACGCGATACCTCGACCGGCCAAATCCGGATGCTGGTGGCCGACGATGGACCGGGTATTCCCGATGAGGTCAAGGTGCGCATCTTTGAGCCCTATTTTTCCACCCGTAAATCGGGCACCGGGCTTGGTCTGGCCATTGCCCACACCATCGTCAGCGAACACGGCGGCACGATCCGGGTTGCCGACAACACGCCCGTCGGCGCTGTCTTTGCGGTTGAGCTGCCGCTGGATACTTGATATGATGCCGCTGTCATCCGGCTGAACAATCTCCCGCAAATCTCCATGGTTCGTTCCTCAATCTTTTTCTGCCCCGAAACCGCATGCCCGACACCATTCTGATCATCGACGACGAGGCGGCCATCCGCGACAGCCTCGCGGGCATACTGGCCGACGAGGGGTTTATCCCCCTGACTGCGGCGAGCGCCGAAGAGGGCATGCAGTTGCTGGATGAAAAGGATGTCAGCCTCGTCCTGCTCGATATCTGGATGCCGGGCATGGATGGCCTGGAGGCCCTGAAACTGATCAAACAGCGGTTTCCCCTGCCAGTCATCATGATCTCGGGCCATGGTACCATCGAAACAGCCGTGCAGGCCACCCGGAGCGGCGCCTTCGATTTTATCGAAAAACCGCTCTCGTACGACAAGACCATCCTTTCGATCAAAAAAGGGTTGCAACTAGCGCAATTGGAGCGTGAAAACAGGCTATTGCGGGAGAGCGGTCCAAAACCGGTCGACATCACCGGCTCCAGCCCGTTGGTGATGCAGTTGCGCCAGCAAATCGAACGGGTGGCGCCCACCGACGCCTGGGTGTTGATCCGAGGCGGTCACGGCACTGGCAAAGAATTGGTCGCCCAGACCATCCACCGCCTCTCCCGCCGGGCAAGGTATCCGATGGTGGCCGTCAACTGCGCCGCCATCCCCGAGGAACTGATCGAATCTGAACTGTTCGGCCATGTCAAAGGCGCCTTCACCGGGGCGACGGAGAACAAAAAGGGCAAATTCGACCAAGCCAACGGCTCGACCCTCTTCCTCGATGAAATCGGCGACATGAGTTTAAGAAGCCAGGCCAAGGTACTCCGCATCCTTCAGGAACAGAAATTCGAGCGGGTCGGCGGCTCACGAACCATTGAGGTCGATGTGCGGGTACTGGCGGCAACCAACAAAAATCTGGAAGAAGAAATCGAGCAAGGCAGGTTCCGGGCCGATCTCTTCTACCGGCTCAACGTGGTCCCCATCATGGTGCCCGACCTGGTGAACCGGCGCGAGGACATCCCCCTGCTGGTCGCCGATTTCATCAACCAGTTCAGCCGCAAAGGCATCGGCAGCAAACAGTTTTCCGCTGCGGCCCTGCATCTGCTCCAGCGGCATGCCTGGCCGGGCAATGTGCGCGAACTGCGCAACCTGGTGGAACGGCTGGCAATCATGACGCCAGGAAACGAGGTCGGGGTCGAAGATGTGGCCCTGTTCCTCGGCAACGCTCCCCTGCCGCTGCCGCCGCTTCAGCCTATCGGTCAAACCTATCGGCATCTCGACTATAAAGAAGCCAGGCGATGCTTCGAGAGCGAATATTTGCTGGCCAAACTGGAAGAAAACGACGGCAACATCTCCAAAACCGCCGAGCAGATCGGTATGGAACGCAGCCATCTGCACAAGAAGGTGAAGGCCTTGGGCATCGCGGCCAAATAATCTCATCCACCAACCGAGAACAGCCGACAGCGATTGCCTGATGCTGGTTCTGCCTTACGCGCCCCCAAACAGATCATTGATCGCAACAACCCTTTCTCCAATCGAGGTGCCCCATGACGTTTCCTGAATACCGTCCGCGCAGAATGCGCCGAACCGAAGCCTTCCGCGCCATGATCCGCGAAACCCGGCTGGTTCCGGAGCAGATGATCTACCCCCTGTTCGTTCTTCCCGGCAAAGGCCTCCGCCAGGAGGTTCCTTCCATGCCGGGCGTCTTCCGGCTGTCTGTCGATCAACTGGCCAAGGAAGCCAAGGAATGCCTGAGCTTGGGTGTCCGGTCGGTTATCCTGTTTGGTCTGCCGGAAAAAAAGGACGGACTCGGCTCCGGCGCCTACGCCAAAAACGGCATCATCCAGCAGGCGATCCGCGAGTTGAAGAACAAGGCGCCGGAGATGACCGTGGTGACCGATGTCTGTCTCTGCGAGTACACCGATCACGGCCACTGCGGCTGTCTGGCCGGAAATGAGGTGGACAATGACGCCACCCTCGAACTGCTCGCCAAGACCGCTCTGTCCCATGCCCAGGCCGGAGTCGATATGGTGGCGCCTTCAGACATGATGGACGGACGAGTGAGCGAGATCCGCACCGCACTCGACGAAAACTCGTTTCACATGGTGCCGATCATGTCTTATGCAGCCAAGTACGCCTCCGCGTTCTACGGCCCTTTCCGTGACGCCGCCGACTGCGCTCCCCAGTTCGGCGACCGCCGCAGCTATCAAATGGATCCGGCCAACAGCAAAGAGGCATTACGCGAGGCCATGCTCGATGTCGACGAGGGCGCGGATATCCTCATGGTCAAGCCAGCCTTGCCCTATCTTGACATCATCAGCCGGTTGCACGACGAATTCGACCTGCCGATTGCCGCCTACCAGGTCAGCGGCGAGTATGCCATGATCAAGGCCGCCGCCGAAAAGGGCTGGATCGACGGTAAGCAGGTCATGGCTGAATCCCTGATTGCCATCCGTCGTGCCGGCGCCGACCTCATCCTCACCTATTTCGCCAAGGACATGGCCCGCCTGCTGGCGGACGGAAGATAGTTCCGTCCGGGCATCGCCCGCTATACCGGCAAAAGCCGCCGGCGACAATTCGTCGCCGGCGGCCATACATGTCCTTCCGACTCATCGGGCGATTCGGTTGACGAAACAGGCCATCAAATCCAGGGTCAAGGCAGGGAAGTCGAGGTGAGGGGCGTGGCCGCACTCTTCGAGGAGCAGCGGGGTGGCGGGACCTCCGGACCGGTTGACGATGATCTCCACCTGGGCCGGAGTACCGTAGTGGTCATCCCGGCCTTGGAGAACCAGCAACGGTGCTTCAATAGAGGGCAGCAGTTCTTCGATCGACCAGGAACGGAACCAGGAACTGGTCCAGGTTCTGCCCCAGGATTGAAATAAGGCCTCGCTTTTTTCGCCATGATAACGGGCCAGTCCTTTTTTGATTTTGCCTTGTTCCCACGCCGCCAGCGCTCTCTCCACTCCGTCGACCGTCACCTGCTCGACCATGACATGGGCCGCCGCGGTGATGATCCCCAAGAGGTTGGCAGGCTTCTCCGCTCCAAAAATCAGGCTGATGCTGCCGCCGTCGGAATGTCCGATGAGCAGGAATCGCTGGCCGGGAATCAGGGCGGCGAGCACCTTTGGCAACTCGTCCAGGGCACATTCGTGGAGATAGTGACTGCTACGCGGACGGGTGAGCGCAGAGGACCGGCCATGGCCGATCCGGTCGTAGACCAGGCCGGGGCAACGGGTCCGGCGGCACAGTTCCCCGGGAAAGTCGCCCCACTGGGCCACGCTGCCCAAGCCTTCGTGCAGGAACACCAGCCAGGGACGATCGGCATCGCCGGCCAGCCGTTCGTAAAAAAGATGCTGCTGCTCATCCAGGACGAGATGGCTCATGGGATTCTCCTCTGTCCTTCATGATCGTTCGCCATCGCCGCCATCCCCAGTAGCCGGCAACCGCCAGCACGCCTCCGGCGGCATCGGCCAGCACATCGTCGAGACCGGCAAACCGGCCGGGGATGAAGGACTGATGGAACTCGTCGGTAATCCCGTACAGCAGACAGAACGACACGGTCGCCCAACCAGCCAGGGCAGGATGTTGCCGCCGCCATTGCGGCGACAAGGCAAACAGGAAGGCCAACCCCAGAACCGCATACGCCAAGCAATGGAACAGCTTGTCGATATTGTCGACATCCGGCAGGGTGAAGCTGTCCCCTGGCTGATGTGACTGATAAAAAAGCGCCCCCATAGCCAGCAGCAAGGGCAGCAGGCGATATGCCTTCCTTTGCCGACCCATGCCGGATCTCAGGCTTCAGCCTCAGTCTCGATGTCGCCCGATTCCATATGCATCTGGGCGAGCATCTCCTTCGGATACCGCCTGTAGAGGCGGCGGATGGCGGCGCGGATCTGCTTGGCCGGCGCCCGGTCGAGCCGGGTTTCCTCCTTGTCGGCATAGGCGGTGAGGAAAAGCTGGCGATCGCGGATGGCGAAGGTGTGGCTGAAGTTGATCTCGATGGTCTCGGGATTTTCATCGATGGGCACATCCAGCCGCTCGCCGCCCCGGGCGAGCTGCACCGCATCGGATTCGGTGGCCTCAAGAAGCCAGGCATCCCCTTCGTGGTCGCTGAAGAACAGAAAAACGCCCAGTTCGCTGAAGGCAGCTTTTCTCTCGCCAGCCTGGACCTGTATCTTCTCGATGGCCGCCATCAGCGAAATCTTCATCTGATTGGCCGGATTGTCGTTTTCCCCTGCCTGCTGGGCAGCCAGACAGCAGTGCTTGTATTTTCTGCCCGATCCGCAGGGGCAAGGTTGATTTCTCCCAATTTTTCCCATTGTTCTCCGTTCTGCTCCAATTTGGTTGATGCGGTGATGAACCATAGTTGCCTTCAGCCCTGTCTTCTTACCCTGACTGGCTGAAAAAATTCACGAAAAAACACCTGCCGTCACGACGGCGACGTGTTTTTCCGCCCCGGAATCCGTTTAAGTAAGTTGCCCGCCGGCAATATTGTGACGCTCCCAAATGGCTTGAAATTCCTCCCGGTTGTCCAGCAGGATATCCACCAGTTTGGGATCGAAATGGCGACCCCGCTGCTCCCGGAAATAGGCGAACACCTCATCCCAGGTCCAGGCCTCGTGATAGACCCGCCGGTTGGACAGGGCATCGAACACGTCGACCACCCCGATAATGCGGCCATAGATATGAATATCTTCTCCCTGCAGTCCCTGGGGATATCCGTGCCCGTCCCACCGTTCATGATGCTCGAGAATGATATTGGCCGCTGCTTGTATAATCGGGCTCGGCGAATTGATCAGCAGGTCATGGCCGCGATAGACATGCGTTTTGATGATCCGGTATTCCTCCGGGGTCAGTGGACCGGGCTTGTTGAGAATGGAATCCGGAATGCCGATCTTGCCCAGGTCATGCGGTGTGGAAGCCAACTTGAGCATCTCGGCCTCCTCCTCGCTCAAGCCGTATTTGAGGGCCAGCAGACAGGCATATTCGGCCACCCGCCGGACATGGCTTCCGGTTTCAGCGGAGCGGCATTCCATGGTTTCGGCAATATGGAAGATGATTTCCTTCTGGGTCTCCTCGATCTCCCTGTGCAGGAAAAAATTGTCATAGGCCAAGGCGACATTGGCGAAAAACAGCTCCAGTAAACTCTGATCGTTTTCGTCCAGCTCTCTGGCGGCCTCGAAGTACAAAAAGTTTTCCGCACCGGTCTGGCTCTTGAAATACCAGGCGCATGTTGTTCCCTCCCAGAAAAAACCGTGCTGCCGGGATTGCGCCTGAGCCAAGGTGGTCTGGACCAGGGCGGGCGCCACTTCGGTGAACGACTGATCGACGTATTGAGCGAAGGTGCCGGTGGCCGCCAGCACCAAGGCCTGGCCGTCGACATTCGACGCGGCCAGCCCTGAAGGGTATCGGCAGCCATCGTCATCCCGCAACCGCAGGAGCGAGATCAACTGATGGAGCACGCCGCTGCTGAGGTTGTGCAAAGATTGCCGCTCGAAAATATCAGAGGAGGCATTGACGATTTTTTTCAGCCCCCTGCGGTTATTTTCGAGCGTGGCGATGAAGTGGTAGCTACGGAGGGCCGAAATCACCGTGACCAGCATCTTGTCCAAGGTCAGCTCGGTTTTTTCCTTATAGTCATTGATATCGTACGCCACGATCACCTGGGCTGCGGGCGCCTTTCCGGGCTGGCCGGTTCGCAGTACGATCCGCACCGTGTGGTTGTTCAATTCCTCGCGGATATAGCGCACCAGCCGCAGGCCGCTGTCCTCGGTTTCCATGACCACATCGAGCAAGACCACCGCCATGTCCTGGTGTTCGCGCAGGATCTCCTGCGCCTCCCGGCCGCTGTAGGCGTGGAAAAAGGTAAAACCGCGTCCCAAAAAATCGATGCCCTTGATCATATAGGCGGTGACGCTGTGTACATCGGCCTCGTCGTCGACAATCAGAATCTTCCACGAATTGCCGCAGGTCGTCGTCTGGGAGTTCGGACTGTGGGCTGGCTCGGAGAATTCGTCTTTGAACAGGATTTCGTCGGATTCAGGCATGGGCTTCCCGCATCAAACCGGCATGGTCATGACCAACACGGTCCCTCGTCCTGGTGCGCTCTCGCAAACGATGGTGCCTCCCAAGGTCCGTGTAACAATATTGAAAACGATATGCATCCCGAGACCAGTCGATCCCTGGCTGCGGGCGGTGGTGAAAAAAGGTTCGAATATACGATCGCAGACCTCGGCGTCCATGCCTTTGCCGTCGTCTGCGTGGCGCAATTCCAAGCTCCCGTCCGTGCGGTGCACTTCGATGCGGATGCTGCCGCTTTGACCCGGGTCAAACCCATGGGTCAGAGTGTTGATGATCAGGTTGGTCAAAATTTGAGAAAAGGCCCCAGGATAGCTCTCGATGACCAGATTCTCGTCGCAGACGATCTCGACGCGAAGACTGGTCTTTTTGAGCTTCGGCCGCAGGCTGAGCAAAATCTCTTCAATATATTGTTTCACATTGAACGACCGCCGATGCTCCGAGACCTGGTCGGCCGCCACCATCTTGAAGCTGCGGATCAGATTCGAAGCGCGGTCCAGATTCATCAGAATCATCTCGGTTCCCTCGCGGGAATCTTCGAAAAATTGAGTCAGGTCTGAGCGTTTCATCTCCCCTTGGGTAAAAAGATTGACCAGAGTCCGATTTCTCTCGGCCAAGGTCGATCCAGCCGAGAAGGCCACGCCGACCGGAGTGTTGATTTCATGGGCAACGCCAGCCACCAGCTCTCCCAAGGCTGCCAATTTTTCGGAAAGGACCAGTTGTTTCTGCATCCGTTGCAAGTCATCAAGCGTCTGCTGGAGATCATGGTTGGCGGCGGCCAGCTCCTCGGT
The DNA here is from genome assembly GCA_009780825.1 of Desulfobulbus sp. GTDB lineage: Bacteria > Desulfobacterota > Desulfobulbia > Desulfobulbales > Desulfobulbaceae > Desulfobulbus. The sequence continues at coordinate 212,389 of WQZH01000001.1, forward strand.
CCGCACCGCCACCCGTTCTTCCAGCTCCTCGTTCAGGCGACGCAACTGTTCTTCGGCCAGAGAACGTTCGCTTTCCTTCCGTTCCAACTCGCCAGCCATGCTGTCAAAGGCGGCGGCCAACTGCCCCAACTCTCCAGAGCCGGCCTCGGCACCGATGCGGGTGCTCAAGTCGCCTACTTTGACCTTGCCGGTGGCTTCGACCAGACGGTTCACCCGCCGCATCATGGTGAATTCGCCGACAAACCATGCGGTTATCAGGGCGAGGACCGTTGCCAGCGCCAGCAAACCGACATTGCGATTGATCACAAACCGGGCTTCGCTCAGGGCCCGTTCCACGGGAATCCCTACCCGGATCATCAAATAGGGGAAAGAGGCACCCTGGAAACGCAGCCGCTTGAAACTGTAGAGGCGGCTGACTCCATCCACGCCGGTTTCGATAAAGGTACCTTCTTCCTTTTGGCCTGACATGCGCGCCACCATCTGCGGCAAATCGCGGACCCAGGTGTATTTTTCGGTTTCCGGAAAACGGGTCAGCCGCATGCCTTCGGCATCGGTCAGGGTAAAAACCGAGGCTTCCGGCAGGTGGGTGTCGTAAAAAATACGGCCAAAATAACTCAGATCGAAATCAGCCACCAGGACGCCGACTGGTTGATTGCCTGCATCGAGGACGGGTTGGGCGAAATGGACCACCACCCGGCGCTCGATCGGCATGAACATGTAATTCCCCACCGTAAAGGAGCCGCTATCCATGGCGGCGCGAAAAAAGGGGGATGAACCGATTTCGGTGTTGATGGTGTCCGGAGCGGCAACGAGGACATGGCCGTCGGTATTGGCCAGGGAAAAAGACACGTATGCGGTATTGTTGGCGAGGATGCCAGGCAACAATGTCCGGCAGGCAGCGACATCGAGGTTGCGTACTTCGGAGGACTTGGCCAGGGCCATCAGCAGCAGTCGGGCGTTATCAACCACCCGCTCGTGATGGGCAGCCATGGCCTGCACCTGCCGCATGGCATAACTCTCCGCCTCCTGCACCCTTTGGCTGCGCAGCTCCCAGCCGGTATAGAGCAGGATGGCCAGCGACGGCAGCACGGCCAACAACACGAGAACGATCAGACTCTTCCGGATGGAACCAAAGAGAAAAAATTGCATTGACCTCTCTACAATACAAGGGTGCCTACACCACCGGAAATTTTGTGCGGCTTAATTTTTTGATTCTATCACATTCTTCCGTAAACCGCACACGTTTACGCCCCCTTGATCCAGCCGGGACAGAGCGGCAAGGTTGGGATGGCGCCAAACAGCGCCAGGATCAATCGACCGGGCGCAAGGACCGGGTTCTCTCACTTTGGGCCGCGCAAACTGAAAGCAATCTGAAGATGCCCCTGCTCCTCTCAACGGATGAACAAGGATGCCATTCCTTCTTCCAGCACCGATCCCACCCCGTTTTTACCAAGAAGGCATTACCTGCGCCGCGTTGTTGCCCGCCCTCACCAAGAAAGGCGCTCGGCGTTACTCGCCGGGAATCCCCGCTCGCCAAGCAAACGGATCGTCGTCTGCACATCGTAGGGGACAGAGCGAATGTCAATGGTCGCCGCCGCCTGGTCCCAGACCATGTATTTGGCATGCCAGCTGAGCGCATCCCGCGGCTGGCCGACACTGCCGGGCAGGAGCAGATAGCGCGTATCGGCGTCAAGGGCCAGGCACCCTATTCCCACTTTTCGGCTGGAGACACCTGTACCGGATTGCTGATGCCAGCCGACATGGTGCGTGTGCCCGGCAAAGCAGCATCGTTCCGGATACGCGGCGAACAGCCGCTGCAGTTGGTGTTCAGTGGGCATGTGCAGATAGATGGTCATAGACCGCGGCGGACAGCCGTGCACATACCGCACGCCGTCACCGCAATGAACCGCCGGAAGTTTCGTCAACCATGCCAGGGAAGCGGGGCTGAGCAAGCTCTGGGTGATGATGAGAGAATCGCGGGCCGCCGCGTGCAACCACGCGCAATAGCTCCGGCTGACCAGCGCCAATTCATGGTTGCCCATCACCGAGACGATCCGGTGCTCGATCAGGGTCTGGACCACTTCTTCGGGTTCCGGCCCGTAGCCGATGTTGTCGCCGAGGGCAACAATCCGGTCCACGTCGAATTGCGCCATATCGGCCAGCACCGCCATCAGCGCCTGGTAATTGCCGTGAATGTCGGCAAGGATTCCCAATCGTGCCGACTGTTCGCCAAAGCCGGAGACGGAAGGCATCAGAGCCTCCTGCCGCCGGTCTGTTTGAGCAGATAGCCGCTACGGACATTGCCCAAGGCGGCAAAAATATGTTCCTTGGCCCCAGGAATCTGCTGGTAGATGTGTTCGGCCAGGTAGTGGATATCCCGGCGTCTGGTTTGTTCCCGCAGAGGACAACCGGAGCGGACCGGCGCGAACCCCAACTGTCGGCCGATGGTTTCGATTTCGTGCTTGTCCAGATAAGCCAGTGGTCGGATGAGCGCAAGGCGTCCGCCAAACAGTTCCTGGCGGGGGACCATGGTGCTGATGTTGCCGGCACAGGTCAGATTGAGCAGGAAGGTTTCGATGATATCGTCGCGGTGATGGCCGAAGGCGATGGTAGTGCAACCGCTGTCATGGGCGTGGGCAAAGAGCTGGGCGCGCCGACTGCGGGCGCACTGAAAACAGAGATCATGGCTACCCGGAGCGGCGGCCGATGCCTCTGGATCAGGCCGCCATCGGGCGGGCAGGACATGAAGGGGCAGGCCGATCCGCCCAACGATCCCGCTGGTTACGACCGCCGCCTCTCCCGGCCCGTCGTCTCCGGGTTCCATATCGACATGGACAGCGATCAGATCGTACGCAATGGGAGCCTTTCGGCGCCAGTCGGCCAGCAGCCAGGCAAGCACCAGCGAATCGAGCCCCCCTGAAACCGCCACCAAAACCCGGTCACCGTCGGCCAGCATGGCGTAATCATGCATGGCCCGGCCGATCCGACGGTTCACATCCCTCGGCAATCGCACCGCGAAATCACGGCCGGACGATCCGGCTACTTCCCTTCAAGATAGGGGCATTGTCCCAATTTTTCCTTCAAGCCGTCGCGCGCCAGTCCTTCGGCGGTCAACCAGACAAGACCCCTGCTCTGGGTCTTGGGCAGGGCCAGCAGGTTTTCCATAAGTGATTGCTGCTGCTCATCGAACCTGCCGTGGCACAGCACCCTGCCTTCGCCCACCTCGTACAGCTTGTAGGCAAAGGTGACCGCTGCCGGCTGTTTGACGCTGTAATCGCCGCCAACCCGCTCGTTATAGCGGCTCAACGTAGTTTCCAGGACCGCATCGCAACCCTGCTCGGCGGCAATACGCCGGCTTGTTGCCAAATTGCGGCCAGCGCCTTCCATGTTGCCAACCTGGGCGGCGGAGATAAAGTGGACGCCAGCTTTGCCGGCCAACATCTCTTTCATCAGGCTGTCCATGACCAGGCTGCCGTTTTGGAGGATTGTTTGGCCGGTGGCCGGCTGACCGTCATCGCCCAGATCGGTGACCGGCTGCACAGGCAGCACGACAATCCCTGAGAGCGCAACCTTCGGTTGCTTGCCGGCCAGCGTCGCATTGTCCTGAGCGCATCCCGCTGCGGCGAGCAAACAACAAACCGCCATTCCCATCTTCAACTGTGCCAGTGCCTTCACCTTGTTCCTCCCTTTATAGTACCGGCCATCCCGGTTGTCGCATCAACGACCGCGCGAGCCATGAGCTTTTTTGCGGTGCTAGAGCATGCCTTTTGACGAAAGCTGGCCGCTGACCCGCGGGTCAGGCTTGATTGCTACGGCCAGGGCCCGCCCTAACGCCTTGAAAATCGCTTCAAGAATATGATGACTATTTTCGCCATGGAGCAATTCGACATGAAGAGTCAACCCGGCATGCAGCGATAGGGCGCGAAAAAACTCCTTGGCCAGCGCTACGTCGAAGCGGCCGACCTTGCTCTCCTTGATCTCCACCTGATAATACAGGAAAGGCCGGTTGGAACAATCGACGCACACCCGAGCCAGAGTTTCATCCATCGGCACGTAAGCGTGGCCGTACCGGCAGATTCCCGCCTTGTCGCCCAGGGCCCGGGTGAGGGCCTGCCCAAGGCAGATACCCACATCTTCAACCGTGTGATGATCATCGACCTCGATATCACCTTGCGCCGTGATCTCCAGGTCAAAGAATCCATGGACCGCAAACAGGGTCAACATATGATCCAAAAATCCGATACCGGTCTGAACGGAGGCTTTTCCACCGCCATCGAGTACCAGCGCCAGCCGGATATCGGTTTCCCTCGTGATCCGCTGCAGAGTTGCCGCCCGAGTGTTTTCTGTCATATTTTTACCCTCATCGCCCACCGGTCATCTCCGCTCGCTCTCTCTTCTGCCCATAGTGAATGCTCACGGTTCTCATTGCCCAGCAACACGAACGCCAGACATCCTTTGCCTTGCCGACCCGCAACCGTGTCTGCCCAGCCCTACGAAGAATTCCAGAATAATAAGCAAGTTAACCGGCATACTATTCCGCTTTTCTGGGATTGGCAACAGTTCTCCGCCTCGGAGATGCGGTTTTTCTCCGGGCTCAAACAGGATTTTGCTTACAGACTCAGTTTTTTATTGACACTGATCCTGCAAACTTGTTAAGTTCATCGGCTGTTATGAAGAATAACGGGCGGGAATAACTCAGTGGTAGAGTGCAACCTTGCCAAGGTTGAAGTCGCGAGTTCGAATCTCGTTTCCCGCTCCACAAGAGACTCCCAGGTTCGGACCTCTGTTCGAGCCTTTTTTTTTCAAGTGTTGAGGTGCAGAGCATGAAAACCTACTACACGCCGGTGAACGAAATTGAGCGCAAATGGTATGTGGCCGACGCCGACGGCAAGGTTCTCGGACGCATCGCCGCCGAGATTGCCCGCCGCCTGCGCGGCAAGCACAAACCGACGTTCTGCAATTTCCAGGACAACGGTGACTTTATCATTGTGGTCAATGCGGAAAAGGTCCACCTCACCGGCAACAAGTGGGACGAGAAGGTGTATCACCATCATTCCGGCTATCCCGGCGGCATCAAAAGCGAGACAGCCCGCGAGGTGTTGGTCAAAAAACCCGAAGAGCTGATCCGAATGGCCGTAAGGGGCATGTTGCCGAAAAATAAAATCGGACGCGCTCAATTGCGGAAATTGAAAGTATATGCCGGCAAAGATCACCCTCATCAAGCCCAACAACCTGAATTTTTAGAGATTTGATTAACGGAGCATCGATATGGCCCCTGAACAGACATACGCGACCGGCAGACGGAAAACAGCAACTGCCAGAGTCTGGATCACTCCAGGCAGCGGCAAAGTTGCGGTCAATAAAATGGAAATGGGCGAATATTTCGGCAACATCTTCTTCGAGCCCAAGGTCGCCAGACCTTTCGCGGTGACCGAAACGATCGATCAATACGACATTCAGGCCACGGTCAGAGGGGGAGGCAAGTCGGCTCAGGTTGACGCCTTGGTGCATGGCATCGCCCGCGCCTTGCAAGAGCTGAACCCGGAAATGCGCCTGCCCTTGAAACGAGCAGGTCTGTTGACCCGTGACCAGCGCGCCAAGGAACGGAAAAAATATGGCCAGCGTGGCGCCCGTGCCCGCTTCCAGTTCTCCAAGCGCTAATTGCAGGCAACGGAGCCGTCGCAACCATTTTCATCCTGCATCACCACGTATCCAGGGAATAACGAGGCTTCGTTATTCCCTTTTTTTATGGTCCATCCATTATCCCAAAATGAGGAAACCCTATCATGATGCGAGTCGGCATTGTTGGCGCCTCCGGTTACACCGGGGTTGAGTTGGCCCGGATTTTGGCCGGCCATCCGGACATCCACCTCACTGTCGCCACTTCACGGCAATATGCGGGCATGCCGCTGGCCGAAGTGTTCCCTAACCTGCGCAAGCGGGTGGATGTCATTTGCGAGAATCTACCGCCGGAGGAGCTTGTCGACCGCGCCGACTTCTTTTTCACGGCCGTGCCGCACAAAACCGCCATGGATATTGTCCCCATGCTGCTGGCCGCCGGAAAAAAAGTGGTCGATCTGAGCGCCGATTTCCGCATCCGGGATGCGTCGATCTATGAGGCGTGGTACCAGGAACACACGAGCCCCCATCTGCTCAGCGAGGCGGTCTACGGTCTGCCTGAGCTTTACCGCGCACAAGTCAGGAAGGCCCGGCTAACCGCCAACCCGGGCTGTTATCCAACTTCGGTTATCCTGGCGACAACCCCGTTGCTTCGCGCCGGGCTGATCGACCCATCCACCCTGATCATCGATTCAAAGTCCGGAACATCGGGCGCTGGCCGTTCTGCCAGCGTGGGCTCGCTCTTTTGCGAGGTGGCCGACGGCTTCAGGCCATACAAGGTGGGGGGCTCGCATCGGCATATTCCGGAGATCGAACAGGAGTTGTCCCTTGCCGCCGGCACGCCGGTGACCGTCTCCTTCACCCCCCATCTGCTGCCTGTCTCGCGGGGAATCCTGAGCACCATCTACGCCACGCTCACCGATGCAGGCAAGGCTGCCGATCTGCACGCCCTGTATGCAGAGACGTATCGCGACGAGCCCTTTGTGCGGGTTCTCCCGGCCGGAGCATTGCCGGCCACCCAACATGTACGTGGCTCCAACTGCTGCGATCTCTCCCTGATCCAGGATGTGCGAACCAGCCGGCTGATCGTGATGTCGGCCATCGACAACATCGTGAAAGGCGCCTCCGGCCAAGCGGTCCAGAACATGAATCTGATGAACGGGTTTCCCGAGACCACGGGATTGATGGGAGCCCCTTTCTTTCCCTGATGCACCGCTCGATCCGGCTGCTGATCGCCTACGACGGCAGTGGTTACCGCGGGTGGCAGAGACAGCGGCAAGGAGAACCAACTATCCAGAAAGAGCTGGAAATCCAGCTTTCCGACCTCTGCCGGCAGCCGGTCACCTTGCATGGAGCCGGCCGCACAGACGCCGGAGTCCATGCCCTGGGCATGGTGGCCCATTTCCACACCACCACCGCCATACCGTTGGCTGCTTTTTCTAAGGGGCTCAACGCGCTGCTCCCGAAGGATATCCGCATACTTGGGGCTGAAGAGGCCCCGCTGGATTTCCACAGCCGCTTCAGCGCGCTCGGCAAAACCTACCGTTACGACTTTTTTACCGGCCCGGTGCAGTTGCCGGCCAACCGCCTCTATCAAGCGCACTACCCCGGTTCTTTTGTTCCTGAACAGCTGGGGCCGGCCCTCGCCGCGCTCGTTGGCACCCATGACTTTTCCAGTTTTGAACGATCAGGTTCCAGGGATAAAATGGCATCGGAGGGGCGAGGGGCTGTCCGTATGCTGACGCGGGTCAGCTGTATTCCGGTGCTGGACCGCGCCGATCACTGGTCGATCCGGTTCACCGGGGATGGTTTTCTCCGGCAGATGGTCCGTATCCTGGCAGGCACGCTGATCGAAATCGGTCAGGGCCAGCGGCAGGCAGAAGAGATACCCGCCATGCTCGCCGCCCAAGATCGCACCGCAGCCGGCCACACCGCTCCGGCCTGCGGATTGTTTCTCGAAGAGATCCAGTACGCTCCGCCAATCTTCTGCCCATAATGCCCATGTTCAGAGCCTGCTGTCCCCTTGTCCTCGCTTCGGCCTCTCCCCGGCGGCACGAATATCTCATCCGGCTGGGCCTGGAATTCAGCATAGTCCCGGCCGCCATCGACGAGTCGTGCAATCCGGACGAATCATCCCGGGATTTCGCCCGGCGCATGGCGGCAACCAAGGCCAGGGCCGTCGCCGCCGCCTATCCGGCCGCGTGTGTCCTCGGCGCTGACACCGTCGTTGCCCTCGACGGACATATTTTCGGCAAACCCCAAAACCACGCGGAGGCGCTGACGATGCTCAAAACGCTTCAGGGCCGCACCCATGCAGTCACCACCGGTTTTGCCATTGTCGCCAAGGACCGGAACATCGAAGAGATTGACGCCATGACCACCCTGGTCACCTTTGGCACCTTTCCCGATCCGATCCTCCGGGCCTATGTCGATTCAGGCGAGCCCATGGACAAGGCGGGCGCCTATGGGATCCAGGGGATCGGCAGTTTTCTGGTCCACTCCATATCCGGATCGTGCAGCAATGTGGTGGGCCTGCCGGTCCACGCCGTTGTCCGTTCTCTGCTCAAGCAGAGCATTTTGCAGCCCTCATGAGAAGCTATCCATGATCTCTCTGCGGACCCGGTCGGATAGTTGCGCCATCATGCCAATCACGGCACCAGGCACCCTGCTTGACTTCTACCAAGACAGTTGGTATCGTTAATAATATCGTTGTGTTCTTATCCCTGCCTACCCCGGACAGCGCTTGTCTGCCGCCGGACGAGGAGTGTGTCGCCCGTTTTCAATGCCTGCGCCCCGACTATGATGAGCATCTGGAACGCCTATCTGCTGTTTCCGATCGACAGTCCGATTCCCTGCCCAATTTTCCTGGCACCTGCCGGCTCCGCAGACGCACGGTAACAACGGAGCGATCATGGTTTTTTCCCCCACGCCCCTGACACTCGAACGAAGCAATTTTAATCTCGGCTTTCCGATCAGGCTGTATACCGCTCTCCAGACAATCCGGCTGTATCCTCCCACGAGCCCTCAGGTGCAGCGCTGCAACGATTTCCTGTTCAATGCTTTTCAGGCGCTCCTGGCTGCCCATCCAGATGACGACTCAGTGACTCTTGCCTTTTCCGATGGCAAAATTTTCGTCTGCGGCGATCCGCTGCAGGAAAAGGATCAGACCCGCCAGCAGATTCAAGGGTTGATCGCCCTGTTCCGCCGCTTCAACATCCACTCTTTTACCTTTCATTCGTCCTTTTCTGCCGAGCAATGCGCCACCTTCATTCACACCGCCTCCGCTCTCCTCGGCGACAGGAATAGAACGGAGGCGATCTCCACCCTGTTGGCCAAAGCCGGCATAACCTCTGTTGCCGCCGATATCAAACAGTATGTCGCGATCCATGAAGGCGAACAGGTTGTCCAAGAAACAGTTCCCGACTCAAAACTTGCTCTCAGTGACGAAAAACCGGCTTATCTCAAAATGCTGGCAGGCACCAACGGACAGCAAAACCTGCCGGAAACGGTGCGCGACCTGTTGGCTGACCATCAGGATGAAACCGCCGACACTCTCCCTGCCCAATTGATCTCCGCCCTGCGGCATGAATCTCCCCCCCTGCGGACGGCTGCCTTCCACAGCCTGGCTGCCATCGGCGAATATCTGGTCCGGCTCGGTCGATGGGAACGGGTCGAAAGGCTGCTGCCGGTGCTCCAGGAAGGGTTGCAAGTGCAGGGCGTCAGCGAACACGCCGCGCAACAGGCATTGGCCGTCATCGGTGGGCTGGCCGATCATCATCTCGCCGAAGAGCGTTACACATCGGCCAGAAACGCCGTCCAAATTCTGCACCTCCTCGCCACCCAAGACACGAATGGCACAGCAGCGACAGATCCCTCGCTCCAACACCATGCCCTTGACGCCTTGGCAACCCTCTGCTCGCAAGCGGTGCTGGAAAAACTGATGCAGCTTTTCCTCCATTCCGAAACCCATCGGGAGGCGGCCGGCAACCTGTTGGTCGACATGGGCGTCGAGTCGGCAAAATTCCAGCTGCAGCAACTGATCAGCAATGAGAGCTGGTCCGAACGAAAACAAATCTTGGGCCTGATCAGGCAAACCGGCAATCCGGCACGCTCCATCCTCCATGAACAACTGCACAAAGAGCAGCCATGGTACGTTGTCCGCAATGTCATCCGCCTGCTCGGCGAAATCAGTTCCCTGGACCTTTTCACCACGATCAATCCATTCATCGGCCATCCAGACCTGCGTGTCCAGCAGGAGGTTCTCTCCACCGCCGGCAAGGTTAGCGGAGAGGATCTCAAGAGTTTCCTGCTCCAAGCCCTGCAAACGGTTGACGATTCCCTGAAGATCAGGATAGTCAACCAGATCGCCGCCAACCACGACGAGCGATTCATCCGTCCCTTGACCGACCTCCTCGAAGGCTCCACGCCGTTGTCGGGAAAAAACAAAAACGACCTGCAACGGGCTATCTGCAAAACCTTGGGAGTAATCGGGTCCAAGCGGGCTTCAGCATCACTGAGTAGAGTGCTCCAAAGCAAGAATGCACACGGAGGCGGCTACAGTGACGAGGTCCGGCAGGCGGCGACAATGGCCTTGGAGCGGATTCGGGCAATCTCTGTACCCCGGAAACACGGCGGAAAACATCCGCCCAGCTCTTCAGCCGGACAAACCCAGCCGGCTTCCTCGGTCGAGGCCAAGGAAGCGGCCATCTTTCATCTGCTTGCCCAAGGCGACAGGGAACAGGCAAAAAAACAACTGTTCGATCTGATTACAGCCACGGCACGCGCCGGGGATTTTAAAACCGCGGAACGGCTCCGGGAGCGCATGTACGAAATCGACAGTCAGGCACTGAGTGAGATTATCCGGTCAGGAGAAATCATCGAGGAGGCAAAGATGGGAGTCAAAGATGAAGCACTTGCAATCTGGTCCAATCTGACCGATCAGCTCACTGCTCAAGAATTCCAGGCCCTGTACCGTGCATTGAGCGAATGCAGGTTCAATCCGGAAGAGACCGTGGTCAGCCAGGGGAGCAAAAACGATGCGCTTTTCTTCATTACCCAGGGTAGCGTCAAGGTGTCCCATCAAATCGGTGCCCGCGAACTGTTCATCACCACCTTGAACCGCGGGCAGATTGCCGGCGAGAATTTCTTTTCGCCTTCCCTCTGGACCGTCTCCCTCACCGCGCTCACACCGTTACGCGTGCATGTCCTCCAGCAGGCAGCGCTCAATATTTGGCAGGAACAATTCCCCGGCTTGCGGGCCAAGCTGCATGCCTATTATCTTTCCTGCAATGTTATCGGCACCATGCTGGAAAAGAAAGGGCTGGAACGGCGCAGCGACCAACGGTTCCTCCTGGCGCGCAAAATCCAGGTGCAACCGATCAGCAACCACGACAACCCGATCGGCCGCGGATTCCATGCGGAAACCGCCGATATCTCGTACGGCGGCCTCGCCTTTCTCGTCCGCATCTCCCATCAGGGCAACGCCCGCCTCCTGCTGGCCAGACGGATGCATATCACGCTGCCCGTGGGCGGCAAGGACCCGTTTCTGACCTTCAAAGGCATGGTCATCGGCATACAACCGTTCAACGTCCTCAAAAACGATTTCTCCGTCCACCTCAAATTCGATCACCCTTTGGAGCGAAAGCAACTACAAGCCATTCTGGGGTGACTCGTTTCCTGGGATGATAGCCCTGCCGACAACTGCCATGACCGATCCCATCTCCGAATTTTACCGCCGCCAACTCCCTGGAGCACAACAGCGCAACGGATCATTGCAGGCCACATGCCCCTTCTGTATTCGGCAGGGTAAACAGCGAGCGTCCATGCTGACCGTCCATCTCAACCCGGACAGTTTTTTTCACGGATATTTCCATTGCCTCAACCACTGCGTTCCCGGCGGATTTGCCCTGCATTTCGCCAGAATCGGCGCCATCAACCTGTCAGAGGCACCGGGTTACGACCCCGATCGTGACTACTTCGGCCGTGAGATCGATTATCCAGCCGCGAACCTGAACCACGAACTGACTGGGTACGCCGAAAAACTGACCGAAGAAACGCTCGATTTTTACCGGAAGGCATTGATCGCGTCCGAAATTCTGCACGAATTGCGGATCGGTTACAACGGCCGGTATCTGGTCTATCCCTATGTCCAGGCCAACGGCAACTGCTATGCGGCCCGATGCGTCCACCCGGAGCGGTCCGAGGATTTTTTCTGGCACGGCGACGAGCGTTTTGCCGCCGAACAGTTCCGTCTGTTCAATATCCCGGAGATCGAGCATTGCGAAAACGGCACCCTCTTTCTGGTGGAAGGCGAGCACAACCTGCTGCCGCTTAAACAACTGGGCCTGCCTGGGATTGCCGTTCCCGTGGCTGCGGACCTCGAACACCTCGATCCCCAGCGGTTGGAATGGATCAGGACCATCTTTCTCTGGGTCAACCACACCGCTGAATCCGAAGCCATGGCCCGGAGTTTTGCCACCAGGACCGGATACAAGGTGCGAATCGTCCGCTGGCCGGAGCAGACCGCCCGCAACAGCTCCATCTTTCAATTGGCTGCAACAAGCGGCCCCCAGTTCCAACGGCAGGTTTTTACGTTGCTTAAACAGGCGCGGGCCTTTTCGCCCTTTGCCACCCCGACCGGAGAATTTCAGACCTTTCGTGAGCGCTTGCTCCAGGAATCCGGCACCGCCTATGCCAACCTGACCGGCGGATTCGCCAAAATGGACCGGGCATTGAGCGGCATCCACGGCATCAATATCATGGGGGGGACACCCAAGGCGGGCAAATCGGCATTTTTCATCCAAATCGCCTCAGACATGGCCCTGCGGAAAATTCCGGTTCTGTACTACGACTTTGAAAACGGCCGGCAAAAAATTTATCTCCGCATCCTCAGCCGGCTCAGCCGCCTCACCATCGCTCAAATCAAAGACCCCGCCCTGCCCGCCGACGAACGACAACGGCTGGCGCAGAGCGAACAGACGTTGCGCGCCATGCTCAACTGGCTGCGGGTCGTCAACGACCGGCGGCTTTCGCCTGAAACCATGCGGCGCCACATCGATTTTCTTCGTCACGAAACCAACAGCGACTACACCGTCGTGGTTATCGACAGCCTGCATAAACTGCCCTTCAAAGACATCAGCCAACAACGCAGCGGCATCGACGGCTGGCTGCGCCAATTGGAGGCGATCCGCGATGAACTGGGGGCCGCCTTTCTCGTGATCTCCGAACTTGAACGGAACCCGGACGGCCACTTCGACCGGGAGCCTCATCTCGGCTCATTCAAGGGATCGGGCGATATCGGCTATTCCGCCGACAACGCCATGGTCTTTCTGACTCTGTGGGATCCGTTTGCCGACGCCGTTCCGGAACATCGCCGCAACGACCTCTGGCTGGTGGCCAGCCGCGAGCAGAGTCCGGGGCGGGTCGCCTCGTACCGGCTCGATTATCCCTATTGGGGATTTACGGAAGAAGGGTAGTTCCACTCCCAAAACAGCCGCGCCACTGCCGCATCTGCGTCAAGGCCTGCTCAGACCGGACATGCCCCCGCATTCTCCGGGGAATTTTTCGTCCGGTGAGTGGCGGAAACAAGCCGAAGTTGACGTTGGACGGCTGAAAATGGGCGGGATCAGATGCGGTGAGGTGACGGATCAGGGCGCCATGGGCCGTATCGGGAGGCGGTCTTGTCGGTTCCCTGCCGAACGCGAGGCGGCCGGCATTGCCGCCGGCGAGCAATCCCATGGCCGCCGATTCGATGTACCCCTCCACTCCGGACAGTTGTCCGGCGATGAACAATCCTGGCCGCCCAAGCACCTGCAGGGTCGCATCGAGCACCCTCGGCGCGCAGACGAAGGTGTTGCGGTGGATGGAGCCCAGTCTGAGAAAGACCGCCCGCTCCAGGCCGGGAATGGTCCGGAAGATGCGTTGCTGCTCGGGATAGGTCAGCTTGGTCTGGAACCCCACCAGATTGTAGGCCGTGCCGTCGCGGTTTTCCGCCCGCAGCTGGACCACAGCATGCGGCATCGCGCCGGTGAGCGGATGCGCCAGTCCGACCGGTTTCATCGGCCCGAACCGGAGGGTGTCCATCCCCCGGGCGCACATCACCTCGATGGGCAGGCATCCCTCGAAATACTTCGGATCTTCAAAAGAATGCAGCGGGACGGTCCGGCCTGCGCCGAGCGTGTCCACAAACCGCTCATACTGTTCCCTGTCCAGGGGACAATTGAGGTAGTCGCCCGGCCCCCCCTCATCCCAGCGGGACTTGCGGTAAATCACCCCCAGATCGAGACTGTCGGCCTCGACGATCGGCGCAATGGCATCGTAAAAGGCGAGGTGCGCCTCTCCGGTCAGGGTTCGCAGATGATCGGCAAGCGGACCGGAAAGCAGCGGGCCGGCCGCCAGAATCACCGGACCGCACGTTGTCTCGGGTATGCGGACGACCTCTTCCCGACGCACCGTGATCAGGGGATGGGAGTCGATTGCCTCTGTCAACCGGGAGGCAAACTGCTGCCGGTCAACGGCCAGGGCGGTACCGGCAGGCACGGCCGTCTGATCGGCCACCCGCATCACCAGCGAATCCAACAACCGCATCTCCTCCTTCAGCAACCCGGCTGCGGAGTCGACCGCATTGGAACGAAGCGAATTGGAACAGACCAACTCCCCCAACTGCGCCATCTCGTGGGCCGGACTGAAACGGTGCGGCTTCATCTCGAACAGCGCCACGCGCGCGCCACGCTGCGCCGCCTGCCATGCCGCCTCGCACCCGGCCAGCCCGCCACCGATGACCGTGACTTCTCCTGTCTGAGCCATTGTGTTGCCTCTCCCACAAAAAAAGGCAGGGTGAATGCTCACCCTGCCCGCATCACAAAAAAACGCCTCAAGCAACCAACGCTAATAGCGATAATGTCCCGGCTTGAACGGTCCGTTGACCTCCACCCCGATGTAGGCCGCCTGTTCGGCGGTCAGGGTGGTCAACTGCGCCCCGATCTTGGCCAGATGGAGCCGGGCCACCTTCTCGTCGAGCTTTTTGGGCAGAAAATAGACCTTGTTCTCATAGGCCAAACCATTGGTCCACAGCTCAATCTGGGCCAACACCTGATTGGTGAAGGAGTTGCTCATGACAAAGCTGGGATGCCCGGTGGCACAGCCGAGGTTGACCAAGCGGCCTTCGGCAAGAACGATCAACCGCTTGCCGTCCAGAAAAATAACATGATCGACCTGGGGCTTGATATTTTCCCAAGGCAGATTACGAATGGAGGCGATATCAATCTCCGAGTCGAAGTGGCCGATATTACAGACAATAGCCTGATCCGGCATCACCTCCATGTGCGGCCTGGTGATCACCCGCAGATTGCCGGTGCAGGTAACGAAAATATTGCCTCTGGGGGCAGCTTCCTCCATGGTCACCACCCGGTATCCCTCCATGGCGGCCTGCAGGGCGCAGATGGGATCGATCTCGGTGACGAGCACCGTGGCGCCCATGCCGCGCAGGGCCTGGGCGCATCCCTTGCCGACATCGCCGTACCCGACGACCACCGCGATCTTGCCGGCGATCATCACGTCGGTGGCCCGCTTGATGCCGTCGATCAACGACTCCCGGCAACCGTAGAGATTGTCGAACTTGGACTTGGTCACCGAATCGTTGACATTGAAAGCCGGGGCCCGCAGCCTGCCCTGCCTGGCCATCTCGTAGAGCCGATGCACGCCGGTGGTAGTCTCTTCGGAAACACCCCGGATACCCGACATCAGTTCCGGATATTTGTCGTGCAGCACCTGGGTCAGGTCGCCCCCGTCGTCAAGGATCATATTGGGGCGCCAGTTGTCCGGCCCGAAGATGGTCTGATCAATGCACCACCAGAATTCCTCTTCACTTTCGCCTTTCCAGGCGAAGGTAGGAATACCGGCGGCAGCCATGGCCGCGGCGGCGTGGTCCTGGGTGGAAAAGATATTGCACGAGGACCAGCGCAACTCCGCCCCCAGATGGACCAGGGTTTCCATCAGCACCGCTGTCTGGATGGTCATGTGCAGGCACCCGGCGATACGGGCGCCCGCAAGGGGTCTGCTGGTACCGAATTCCTCGCGCAGAGCCATCAGACCGGGCATCTCGGTCTCGGCAATGGCAATCTCTTTGCGGCCCCACTCGGCCAAACCCATATCGGCTATCTTATAATCTGCCATTGGCTCTCCTATGCCTCATCCTGGTGAGGCAAGCGCATGGTTCAAACAACAATCACACTCCGGCCGCCTCACGCAGGGCATCGACCTTGTCGGTCCGC
Source organism: Desulfobulbus sp. (assembly GCA_009780825.1). Lineage (GTDB taxonomy): Bacteria > Desulfobacterota > Desulfobulbia > Desulfobulbales > Desulfobulbaceae > Desulfobulbus. The sequence goes on from WQZH01000001.1 coordinate 228,279, forward strand.
TCCCAGGTGAACTCGGGCAGCTCCCGCCCGAAATGGCCGTAGGCGGCGGTCTTGCGGTAGATCGGTCGCAGCAGATCCAGCTGCTGGATGATTGCCTTGGGCCGGAGGTCAAAAACCCGGTCGACCACATCGATCAGTTGCTCTTCCGGAATCTTGCCGGTTCCGAATGTCTTGACGTTGATCGACACCGGCCTGGAAATGCCGATGGCGTACGCCACCTGCACCTCGACCTCGGTGGCCAGCCCGGCGGCCACGATATTCTTGGCAACGTAACGGCCCATGTAGGAGGAGGACCGGTCGACCTTGGAAGGATCCTTGCCGGAAAAGGCGCCGCCGCCGTGTGAGCCGCGGCCGCCGTAGGAGTCGACGATGATCTTGCGCCCGGTCACGCCGCAGTCTCCCACTGGCCCCCCGATGACGAACCGGCCGGTGGGATTGATGAAGTATTTGGTATTGGCATCGACCATGCGGGCCGGCAGCACCGGCTTGATAATCTCCTCCATCACCGCTTCCTTTAAATCGGCATGGCTGATGTCTGGACTGTGCTGGGTGGAAAGCACCACCGCCTCGATCCGGATGGGAACATTGTTCACATATTCGATGGTCACCTGGCTCTTGGCATCCGGGCGCAGCCAGGGCAGGACGCCGGACTTGCGCACATCGGCCTGGCGCTTGGTCAGGGCGTGGGCATAGGTGATGGGCATGGGCATCAGCACACTCGTTTCGTCGCAGGCATACCCAAACATCAACCCCTGGTCGCCGGCACCCTGATCGAGGTCGAGCCCGGTCCCCTCGTTAACGCCCTGGGCAATATCCGGCGACTGCTTGTCAATGGTGGTCAGAACCGCGCACGACTGCCAATCAAACCCCATGTCCGAAGAATTGTAGCCGATCTCGCGAATGGTATTGCGGACGATCTGCGGCATGTCGACCCAGGCGGTGGTGGTGATCTCGCCGGCGATCAGAGCCATGCCCGTGGTGACCAGACTCTCGCAGGCGACCCGGGCAAACTTGTCCTTGGCAAGGATGGCGTCGAGGATGGCGTCGGAGATTTGATCGGCGACTTTATCCGGATGCCCTTCGGAAACCGATTCTGAAGTAAAAAGATGATGAGCCATACGGGTGTCTCCCTGCGGAGATGAAACGTTGAAAAGGGAAAAAAGCGAATCATGCCGCCCTGCTTGGCGCGACGATCCGGCACGGCATGAAAAAAATTTTATATACTCAACGGATGAGGAAAATTCAATGTAAACAGCAGCGCGGCCTGCCGGCCGTTTCGCCCTCGCTCCGCCTCAGTCCCTCTTGATGCGCACGGCTCACCGCGCCGCACCAACACGCAGAAACGCCCGTTTGATGGAACTGTTGACAAATCGAAAGGGATTGAACCGAATCGGCTCCAAAATCTCGGGCACCGCGAAATCATGGACAGCGCAATCGGCTGGATGCAGCAGGGGAAAGACGAGTCCCGCCATGGTCGTTCCGTCGAGACCAGCCCACCGGGCGGCATGCCAGAGGGGGCAACTGTCCGGATCGATCCCGAGCAGGGCGAGCAGAGCCGTATCGACCGCCACCGGATTGACGCCGCCGGCAAGCATCCCCAAGGGGTATGGATCGCCGTGAATAGGCCCGGTCCGATGCATGGCAATCACGCCGTCTACCACCGTGCAGCCAACCGGCAAGGCCGCCAGCAGATCGACCAGCAGGTCGGCAAAGCGGCCGCTATTCCCACCGTACGCCATGTGCCACCAGGGTTTATGGAAACCGGCGAGACAACCGAACAGGTTCTTTACCGCCAGGGTCACCCGCATCTGAGCGTGAGCCTTGACCTTGGGCAGATTGACGAGCAAATCGCACTCCAAAGCCGCTGTAGCCAGAGCTGCCTTCTGCCCGCAGGGCAGGACGATCTCTTTGCTGCGATGAAATTCGCGCACCGGCACACCGAGCCGTTGCAAGCCCGGCAGAGCGCCGATGTCCGCGAGAACGGCTCGCGCCGAACCAAAGGAAGGAGAATCTCCGACCGCGACCTGGGCCCCATGTGCCTGAAACCACTGGGCCACGGCAACGATGATCCGGCTGTCGGTACAGGCCAGCCGGCCATTTCTGGTGGTGATCAGATTGGGCTTGAGCAATACCTTGGCGGTGCGCAGGGTCGGATGTCCGGGCATTACGGTCAGCAGACCATCGACAGCAGCCTCCACCAGAGGCTGTTCGTACCGCGGCAAGGTGGTCAAGAAAACAGGGGAACTGGCCGATCGCATCGTGCAAAAAAAACCGGCTTGACCCATTGAGAATCAAGCCGGAAAAGGAGAGGAGAGGTGAAGAATTATTTTATATAAGCATTTATCGTGCCAAATTTTTAAATCTTCCCCATTTTTAAAAATAACGCCATTTCAACAGAATACGAGCGAGGACAGATTCAGGATTAAACACTCCCGGAAGGAAAAGTATAATATTTTAAACCCATTCTCGGCCAATATCGTATTTTTGCAAAAACAAATCGTACAAACAATGAATTAGGTAATCCATTTTTTTAAACGTTTTTCGCCTTCTCTTCAATCGAACTGAGTAGTTTTTACTCAATCGCTCACTGCTGTCCCCGGATCTCCAGCGGAATCACCCGGACACGCAGCACGCCTTCCTGCCGTACAATCTCCTGCTGCACATCCTCTGGTACCGGTCCGGCGCAATCAATGATGTTGTAGCCGACGGTTCCGTTGCTTTTATTGGTGTAGTTCACAATGTTGATGTGTGCGGCGCCCAGGATATTGCTGATCAGGCCGATCATGCCGGGCTGGTCGCGATTGATCACGGTCAGACGGGTGTGCACGTCTACGGTGGGGATGGTCTCGATATTGGGAAAGTTGACGCTGTGGACGATGTTGCCGAACTCGAGATAGTGCTTCAATTCGCGCGTCGCCATAACAGCGCAGTTCTCCTCGGACTCGGCCGTGGAGGCGCCCAGGTGCGGCGTGAGCAGGATCTTCTCGTGTCCCATGAATTTCACCGAGGGGAAATCGGAAATGTGCCCTCGCAGCCTGCCGCTTTCCAGGGCTGCCAGCACGGCATCCTCGTCCACCACCGGGCCGCGGGCGTAATTGATCAGCACGGCGCCATCTTTGACGAATTCAAGGAAATCCTTGCCGGTGACATACCCCCTCGTGTTTTTGTTGAGCGGAATATGGACGGAAATGAAGTCAGCGCTGCCCAGAGCCTCCTTGCGGGAACGGGCCAGGGTGACCTGGGGATCGAGCAGGTGAATGTTATCCATGGCCGGGAAAGGATCGAAACCCAAAACCTTCATGCCATGATGCAGGCCAGCGTTGGCCACGCCCACACCGATCTTGCCCAAGCCGATGACCACCATGGTCTTGCCGGCCATCTCCTCGCCTTTGAACTTTTTTTTCCGGGCTTCCACTTCGCGGTTGATTTCCTCGTCGGTCATTCCGGTCAGCCCCTGGCAGAACTCTATGCTCTTCTCAACATTACGCAGCCAGATACCGAGCGAAGTGTACACCAGTTCCACGACCGCATTGGCGTTGGCACCGGGGGTGTTGAACACGCAAATGCCTTTTTCCGTGGCGTCGTCCACCGGGATGTTGTTGACGCCAGCGCCAGCCCGCGCCACCGCCAGCAGCGAGGAGTAGAGAGAAAGATCGATTTTGGAGCTGCGGACGAGAATGCCGTCCGGGTCCTTCTCATCGGGATTGACCACAAACCGATCATTGAACAGCTCCAATCCTTCCTTGGCGATGGCGTTGATCGTTTTAATCTTGAATTGCTTCATGTTTTCTTCCTTTCCGATATAAAAAAGACACAGGGAAGCGAGGAGGAGGCTTCCACGCCTCGGTGCCGCGCGCAATAGTGCCATTCCCGCACCAACGGGAAGGGCAAAAAATTTTTTATGTTAATGAAAATATCAAAGATATGTCAAGTAAAAGGGACGGAAATACGCGCTTGAGGCAATCAACAACACATTGCCCCGTATTACGCATCGTCCGGTTTGCCAGACCAAAACATCAAATCCAGTCAACGGTTCACCCCAGAGCGATACATACCGAACAAACCGCCAGAAGTGGGGATGGATTCTGACTGTTGCTCATGCAGCCAACGCAGTTATCAATCGCAGGGCCTGCAACGTGGTCTGTACAGCATGCACCCGCAGGATGTCCGCCCCTTGCCGAACGCACAAAGCGGAAAGCATCGCGGTCGGCCAATCCCGTTCCCCAGGCGGGAGCCCAAGAAGCTGTCCCAGAAAGGACTTCCGCGAGTGGCCGATCAGCACCGGGCAGCCATGGCGTTTCAATGCCGCAACATTACGGAGAATGGCGAGATTATGTTCCAGCGTCTTACCGAAGCCAATGCCAGGGTCAACGATAATGCGCGAGCGGGCAACGCCATGTTGCTCCAACCATGCGATCCGTTCGGTGAAAAAGGCATGGATTTCGGCGACGACATCCTCGTAATGCGGACTGACCTGCATAGTGCCAGGCGTACCCTGCATGTGCATGATGATGACCGGGCCAGCGAACGACCGGGTGACCTCGATCATGTCCGGATCATGCCGCAAGGCGGAAATGTCGTTGATCATGGTGGCCCCGGCGGCAATGGCCTCCCTGGCCACCGCCGCCTTGGTGGTATCGACGGAGATGGGAACAGCGCTGCGCCGCCGTATTCTCTCGATAGCCGGAATCACGCGATCCAACTCCGTGTCCACGCTCACTTCTTCGGCAAAGGGACGGGTGGATTCGCCGCCGACATCAATGATGTCGGCGCCTTCGGTGAGCAACTGCTCGATACGGACATCAAGGGCGGTTGCTTCCAGCCATCGTCCCCCGTCGGAAAAAGAGTCGGGAGTGACATTCAAGATGCCCATAATCCTGACTTGCTGCGACATGATCAAATCTCCACAATCAGGCAGGCGGCGCGGGGCATGTTATCGGCGCCTTACCAGCTTCAATCTTCTTGGGCATGCCGTCAATCACTGCCGGCGTTCAGTTCCCTGCGGATCAATCAGGCGCTCTCTGGACTGACACCAGCGCCTGCAGCCGCATTCCGCATTGGAAAAATCCCGCGATGAAGCCTATGGTGTGGTGACGCCAGCACCGAACTGGCAGCCCAACCACTGCCAGAGGTCCCGCTTGCCAATCCTGATTTCTTGCTCAAACAGGTGTGGCCGCTTCTCTTTCCAAGCAAAAACAGGAACAACTTGTTGTTTTTCCGTAAATTTTATTACTGCCGAAAAACTACGGAGCAGAGATGATTTGTGTAGTGAATTTTAACCAACTGTTATTATACTAAATTAGACATTATGTGCCGTTCATTTTTCTTGCCGCGTATCCCACAGACACAAAAACAAGCCGCCGGATATAAACAGTTAAACAGTTGCAAACCCGCCGTTGCGCCGATCCGTCTTCGCCACCTGCCATCCCGCACTGAGAGAGGCGATTTCCCACCGCTTCGGACAAAACATCCGCAGACATCCGCTATTCGTCATATCATTTTCAGAAAAACGGCTCCATCCATGTCCACACAACAGCATAAAGGCATTTCGATCAAAACCCTTCTCGTCTGGCTCGTGACTGCACTTGCGATTGCCGCCGTGATTGCGCTTCCCATCTGGATCAAGAATAAAAACGCCGGCAATCCGCAGAACGGCAGCAGAGGTGGCGGACCGGGCAGCGGCCAGGCAACGCCGGTCGGCGTTGCCACGGCGCGTGTCGGCAATATGGATGTCACCCTGAACGCGCTCGGCACCGTGACCGCGCGTTTCACCGCGACAGTGAAGCCGCGTGTCGACGGTCTTTTGCTGCGCGTGCTGTTTGCCGAGGGACAGGCGGTCAAGGCCGGGAACGTGCTCGCCGAGATTGACCCGGAGCCATTCAAAATCCAGCTTGAACAGGCGGAAGGCCAACTCGCCCGCGATCAGGCGTTGCTGATGAACGCACGCCTCGATCTGGAACGCTACCGCGGCCTCCTGGCCAAGGATTCGATTGCCAAGCAACAGGTCGATACGCAGGAAGCGCTGGTGCGGCAGTATGAGGGGACGGTGAAAACCGATCGCGCTGCCGTGGACAACGCCCGCCTGCAACTGGAATACACCCGCGTCACCGCCCCGATTTCGGGCCGTATCGGACTGCGCCTGATCGATCCCGGCAATATGGTGCACGCCAGCGATGCTACGGGGCTGGCGGTGATTACGCAGACCCGGCCCATCGACATCGTTTTCTCGATCCCGGAGCAGGATCTTGCCGACGTCATCACCGCGACGCGCTCCGGCCCGCAACTGGAAGTGACCGCCTATGACCGCGACAATAAAGCACAGCTTGCCACCGGCAAGCTGCTGACGATCGACAACCAGATCGACGTTTCCACCGGCACGGTGAAGCTGAAGGCCGAATTCGCCAACGATGATCAATCCCTGTTCCCGAACCAGTTCGTCAATACGCGACTGCACGTGAAAACGCTCCAGGATGTGGTGCTGGCGCCCACGGCTGCGGTGCAACGCGGCACGCGCGGCACTTATTGCTATATCGTCAACCCCGACGGCGGCTCTCAAGCGGGATCCGGCGAGAGAGGCAAAGCCCAGCCCGAGGCCACGGTCGATCTGCGCCTGATCAAGCTCGGCCCTGCCGACGACAATATGGCGGTCATTCTTGAAGGGATCCATGCCGGCGAGCAGGTGGTGATCGACGGCACCGACCGGTTGCGGCAAGATGCGAAAATCGTGTTGATCGACGCGGAAGAACGCGCCCGGATACAGAATGCCGGCACGAAAGAAGGCGGAGGGAAAGAGAAGGGAACAGGGAAAGGCGACGGAAGCGGCAAGAGGGGAGGAAAAGGCGGTAAAGGTGACAGCGCTGCCGCCACGGATGGCGGGTCGCGTTCATGACATTCAGGTTTTTCCGGAAACGACAAAATAGACCGTGAACCCTTCCCGACCCTTCATCCTACGCCCAGTGGCGACTTCGCTCTTGATGATCGCCATTTTGCTGGTGGGGCTTTTTGCCTATCGCCTGTTGCCGATCTCGGCGCTGCCGGAAGTCGATTACCCGACGATTCAGGTGACGACGTTGTATCCCGGCGCAAGCCCGGATGTGACGACCTCGTCGATCACGGCTCCCCTGGAACGCCAGTTCGGGCAAATGCCAGGGCTGAACCAGATGTCTTCGAGCAGTTCCGGCGGCGCTTCGGTGATTACCCTGCAATTCGGCCTGGAAATAACCCTCGACGTTGCCGAGCAGGAAGTGCAGGCGGCGATCAATGCCGCCAACTCCTTCCTGCCGCAAGACCTGCCGATGCCGCCGGTCTACAGCAAGGTCAACCCCGCCGACGCGCCGATCGTCTCGCTGGCGGTGATGTCGGAGTCCTTGCCCTTGCCGAAGGTGGAGGATCTGGTCGACACCCGGCTGGCGCAGAAGATTTCGCAACTGCCCGGCATCGGGCTGGTCAGCATCGCTGGCGGACAGCGTCCGGCGGTGCGCATCCAGGCCAATCCGCGCGCGTTGGCGGCGCAGGGATTGGCAATGGACGCGGTTCGCGTCGCCATCACCAACGCCAACATCAATCAGGCCAAAGGCAGCTTCGACGGCCCGTTGCGCGCCTCGACGCTGGACGCGAACGACCAGTTGCAGTCCGCCGACGAATACCGCAATCTGGTGATTGGCTGGAAAAACGGCGCTCCAGTGCGGCTTTCCGACGTCGCCAGCGTCATTGACGGCGCGGAGAACGAGCAACTGGCGGCCTGGGCGATCATTGAAGGCAAGCAGATGCCGGCGATCATCGTCAACATCCAGCGCCAGCCGGGCGCCAACGTCATCACTACGGTCGACCGCATCAAGAAGATGCTGCCGCAGTTACGGACCAATCTGCCCGGCGCAGTGGATGTAAAAATGCTCACTGACCGCACCACGACGATCCGCGCCTCGGTCCACGATGTGCAAGTCGAGTTGCTGTTCGCCGTGGTGCTGGTGGTGCTGGTGATTTTCTTCTTTCTGCGCAGCCCCGCGGCCACGATCATTCCGAGCATCGCTGTGCCGCTCTCCCTGATCGGCACCTTCGGCGTCATGTCCTTGGCCGGATTCAGCCTGAACAACCTCTCGCTGATGGCGCTCACCATCGCCACCGGATTCGTGGTCGACGACGCCATCGTCATGATCGAAAACGTTGCCCGGTACGTCGAGCGGGGCGACCCTCCGTTGCAGGCAACCCTGAAAGGCGCGGAACAGATCGGCTTCACCATCATCTCGCTGACGATCTCGCTGATCGCGGTGCTGATTCCACTTCTTTTCATGGGCGATGTCGTTGGCCGCCTGTTCCGCGAATTCGCGGTGACGCTGGCGGTGGCGATCCTGATTTCCGCCTTTGTTTCGCTGACGCTGACGCCGATGATGTGCGCCAGGCTCCTGCGCCATGTGCCGGAGCATGAGCAGGGCGCGTTCTACCACAAGGTCGGCGCCTTTTTCGACGCGGTCATCGCGCGCTACGGCGTGGTCCTCACCTGGGTGCTCAAGCATCAGGGCGCGACGCTTCTGGTGGCGCTCGGCACGCTGGTGCTGACCGTGCTGCTCTATCTCTGGGTTCCAAAAGGATTTTTCCCCGTCCAGGACACCGGGATCATCCAGGCCATCACCGAAGCGCCGCAATCGGTTTCCTTCGCGGCAATGGCCGAACGGCAACGGAAGCTGGCGGATGCCATCGTGGAAGACCCGGCGGTGGAGAGCCTTTCCTCGTTCATCGGCATCGACGGAATCAACGCCACGCTCAATTCCGGGCGCATGTTGATCAACCTGAAGCCGAAGGGCGAACGCGATCTCGACGCCACCGGGGTCATCCGCCGCATTCAGGAAAAAATCGCCGCGGTGCCAGGAATCACCGCCTATATGCAATCGGTGCAGGATCTGACGATCGAAGACCGCGTCAGCCGTACCCAGTACCAGTTCTCGCTTGACTCTCCCAATTTAGACCAGCTTTCCACCTGGGTGCCGCGACTGGTCGAGCGCCTGCGGCAATGGCCGCAACTGGCCGACGTCGCCAGCGATTTGCAGGACAGCGGCCTGCAAGCCTATATCTCCATCGACCGCGACAGCGCCGGACGGCTCGGCGTTTCCGTTGCCGACATCGACAACGCCCTGTACAACGCTTTCGGCCAGCGCCTGATCTCGACCATTTTCACGCAGTCGAACCTGTACCGCGTCGTGCTCGAAATCGACCCTAAATTCCAACAAGGGCTGGCAGCGCTCGACACCCTTTACCTGCCCTCGACCTCCGGCGCTCCGGTGCCGCTGTCGGCAGTCGCCCGGGTTGTCGAACGGGCGGCGCCGCTGGTGATCAACCATCTGGGCCAGTTCCCGGCGGCAACCATTTCCTTCAACCTCGCCCCCGGCGCCGCGCTCGGCCAGGCGGTCGACGCAATCCGCGCCGCGGAACACGAAATAGGAATGCCGATCAGCATCAGCACGAGCTTCCAGGGCGCGGCGCTGGCCTTCCAGGCTTCGCTCACCCATACCCTCTTCCTGATCCTGGCCGCAATCATCGCCATGTACATCGTGCTCGGCGTACTGTACGAAAGCTATATCCACCCGGTGACGATTCTTTCCACCCTGCCCTCCGCCGGTGTCGGCGCGCTGCTGGCGCTGATGATCTCCGGCAACGACCTGGGCATCGTCGGCATCATCGGCATCATCTTGCTGATCGGCCTGGTGAAAAAAAACGCGATCATGATGATCGACTTCGCGCTGGAAGCCGAACGGCACCATGGCAAGTCGCCGGAAGAGGCTATTTTTGAAGCCTGCCTGCTGCGCTTTCGCCCGATCCTGATGACCACGCTGGCAGCCCTGCTCGGCGCCTTGCCGCTGATGCTCGGCAGTGGCGTCGGCTCCGAGTTGCGCCAGCCGCTGGGCATCACCATGGTCGGCGGGCTTCTGCTCAGCCAGGTATTGACCCTGTTCACAACACCGGTGATTTATTTGATGTTTGATCGTCTTGCCCGCCGCTTCGGAAAAAGCGCCTCCGGCGCGGCAGATCTTCAAAACGAAGGGGGCGCATCATAAAACAGCTTAGTGCCTCGCCGTAACGGATTCGGGAGAAACGGAAGCGCCTTCAGCAACGGGTTTTGATCTTTTTACTCTCCGGCTTCATCGCCGCGCCGGCCAGCGCATCCAAGATCGAGCCGGGGGAATGGGAGGAATCTAACGAGGGCGGGGTGAATAAAATCTGCCTGACTCCGGAAAGAGCAAAAAAATCAGTGAAACCGAAACACTGATGGAAAGGCATAGTAAAAGGACTTGATTCCAAGGCAAAAAATTCTTCCCGACACCCAAAACCACAAGCAAGTATAAAAAAATTAACGACCATGAATTTGTGATCCAGACAAACAGTACAGGGCGGTGATGAAGAATACGGTCGGGCAGACAGGAAAGTGATGGAGACTTCAGATACCTGGGGCCAACCTGCACCGGTCCGGACAAAGAAAATGTCCGACAGGAAGCGCCGCCCTCTGAAATGCCTTCAGTAAAGCCGGATTAAACACAAACGTCATCAGCCGACGCAAAAAACATGAACCCCAGCGCCCCCTTCATCGCCCGGCCTGTCGCCACGACCCTGCTCACATTGGGAGTGGCTCTGGCGGGTATCGTGGCGTTTTTTCAGTTGCCGGTGTCCCCCCTGCCGCAGACCGATTTTCCGTACATTTCCGTTTCCGCCTCGCTGCCCGGCGCCAGTCCGGAGACGATGGCCGCCACGGTCGCCACCCCGCTCGAACGCGCGCTTGGCCGCATCGCCGATATCACCGAAATGACTTCCAGCAGTTCGCTCGGCTCAACAAGGGTGACGCTCGAATTTGAACTCAGCCGCGACATCAACGGCGCGGCGCGTGACGTGCAGGCAGCGATCAATGCCGCGCGCAGCCAGTTGCCGACGGCGTTGCCGAGCAATCCGACCTACCGGAAGATGAATCCGGCGGACGCGCCGATCATGCTGCTCTCGCTCACTTCCGACACCCTGGGCCAGGGGCAGCTCTATGACATTGCCTCGACCGTGCTGGCGCAGAAAATTTCACAGGTCTCCGGCGTGGGCCAGGTCGATGTCGGCGGCAGTTCGCTGCCGGCGGTGCGCATCGAACTCAACCCCCAGGCGATGGCGAGGGCCGGCATCGGCTCCGAACAGGCGCGCACGGCCATCGTGACCACCAATGCCAACCGGCCCAAGGGATTCATCGAGGAAGGCGAACGCCGCTGGCAGGTCGGGGCTAACGATCAGGCGAAAACCGCCGCCGAATACCTGCCGCTGATCATCCACCAGCAAAACGGCGCCATCCTGCGCCTGCAAGACGTGGCCGAGGTGGATGACTCGGTGCAGGATATCCGCAACGCCGGCTTCGCGGACGGCAAACCGGCAGTCCTGATCATCATCTACCGCCAGCCGGCGGCAAACATCATCGAAACCGTGGATCGCGTCAAGGCGCTTTTGCCGCAGTTGAACGCCTCGATCCCGGAAAGCGTCAACATTGCCGTCGGCATGGACCGGACACCGACGATCCGTGCCTCGCTGCGCGAGGTGGAACGGACGCTGGTTATTTCCATCGCGCTGGTGGTGATGGTCGTGTTCGTCTTTTTGCGTAACGCGCGCGCGACGCTGATTCCGAGCGTCGCAGTGCCGGTATCGCTGATCGGCACCTTCTCGATCATGTATCTGGCCGGCTTCAGCCTGAACAATCTGTCGCTGATGGCGCTCACGGTGGCGACCGGCTTTGTCGTCGATGACGCGGTGGTGGTGCTGGAAAATATCTCACGCCACATCGAGGCGGGGATGAAACCGGTGCAGGCGGCGCTCGTCGGCGCGAGAGAGATCGGCTTTACCGTGGTTTCAATGAGCCTCTCGCTGATTGCGGTGTTCATCCCGCTCCTCTTCATGGGCGATCTGGCCGGGCGGCTGTTCCGCGAATTCGCGGTAACGCTTTCGGTGGCTATCCTGATTTCGCTTCTCATTTCACTGACGACGACGCCGATGATGTGCGCCCGGCTTTTGCGGGCGCCTCACCTCATCCCCGGGAAGGAAGGAAACGGGCAGGAAAACCGTCTGCAACGCTTAACCGCGAAAGCTTTTGACGCCATGCACTCCGGCTACCGCGTCAGCCTGGACTGGGCGCTCGAACACGGGCTGACGATGGTGATGATTCTGTTCGCGGTGATCGGACTCAACGTCTACCTGTACATCGCCATTCCCAAGGGGCTTTTCCCGCAGCAGGACACGGGCCGCATGATGGGCAACATCCAGGCCGACCAAAGCATTTCGTTCCAGGCAATGCAGCAAAAACTGGTCGATTTCCTGACGGTCATTCAGGCTGACCCCGCGATTGAGAGCGTAGTCGCTTTCACCGGCGGCTCGCGCGTCAATTCCGGCCGCATGCTCATCTCCTTGAAACCGCTCACCCAGCGAGATCCGATCGAAAAGGTGATGGGCCGCCTGCGCAACAAGCTCGCCCATGAACCCGGCGCGAGCCTGTTCCTGGTTCCAGTGCAGGATATCCGCGCCGGCGGGCGTCAGAGCAATGCCCAGTATCAATACACCCTGCAAGCCGACAACCTTGACGAACTGCGGCAATGGGAACCGCGCGTGCGCCGCGCGATGGGACAACTGCCGGAACTGGTCGACGTCAACACCGATCAGGAAGACAAGGGCGCACAAACCAAAATCGAGGTCGACCGTGACGCCGCCGCGCGGCTGGGCATCGACCAAAGTCTGGTCAGCTCGGCGCTGAACGACTTTTTCGGCCAGCGCCAGGTGTCCACCATCTACAACCCGCTGAATCAATACCGCGTCATCATGGAAGCAGCGCCGCGCTACCTGCAAGGGCCGGAAACGCTGGCGCACACCTATCTGGTCACCCCTGACGGCCTGTCCGTGCCGCTTGCCGTCGTCGCTTCCTACGCCCCCGCCAATACGCCGCTCTCAGTCAACCATCAGGGGCAGTTCGCCGCCTCGACGGTTTCGTTCAACCTGCCGGAAGGCGTTTCACTCTCGCAAGCCTCCGACGCCATCAACGCGGCAATGGCCAAACTTGGGCTCCCGACCTCAATCCACGGCAGTCTGCAAGGTACGGCGCGGCTCTTCCAACAAAACGCCAATAATCAGCTCTGGCTCATCCTCGCCGCGCTGGCGACCATCTACATCGTGCTCGGCATGCTCTACGAGAGCACCATCCACCCGCTGACCATCCTCTCCACACTGCCTTCCGCCGGCGTGGGCGCCTTGATCGCGCTGCTCTTCTTCGGCATGGAATTCACGATGATCGCCTTCATCGGCGTCATTTTGCTGATCGGGATCGTGAAGAAAAACGCGATCATGATGATCGACTTCGCCACCGACGCCGAGCGCAACCGCGGGATGTCGCCGCGCGAGGCGATCCGCGAGGCCTGCCTGCTGCGTTTCCGCCCGATCATGATGACCACTGTTGCCGCGATCTTCGGCGCGCTGCCCCTGATGCTCGGTCGCGGCGACGGCGCCGAAATGCGCCAGCCGCTCGGCATCGCCATCGTCGGCGGCCTGATCTTAAGCCAGTTGTTGACACTCTACACCACGCCGGTGGTCCACCTCTATCTCAACCGCTTCCGCCTCTGGTGTCTTGCCAGGCTCCGCCGGAAAACGCCGCGGGTCAGCATTCCGGAAGCGGTATAACTTTCCTTGGGGTTCTATCGGCCGCTCATCATGACGCTCTCTACCAAAACCGTAACGCCGCGCTCCGGCAGACGTAAAAATTTCAGGAACGCCGATATGTCCGCGCTATTCTCTTCTTTCCCCCGTCCATGTATCTTTCTCGCTCTGACGGTTTCAGCGTTCGCGCTCGCCGCCTGCGCCGTCGGTCCCGACTACCGGCAGCCCGAACTCGATATCCCCGCTGCCTGGAAGGAAGCCCCACCCCCCGGATGGAAAATCGCCCAGCCACAAGACATGGTTGATCGCGGCGAATGGTGGAAAATCTACAACGAGCCGCAACTCGACCATCTGGTGGCGCAGGTCAAAATCTCAAACCAGAACGTTGCCGCCGCTGCCGCCAGCTATCGCCAAGCATTGGCGTTGCTCAACGCCGCCAGCGCCGCCGCTCTTCCCACCGCGAATCTCGGAGCCGCCGCCAGCCGCGCCGAGAGCCCCGGCAACGTCAGCTCGGAAACGAGCGGAGGCGCCGGTTCCCGCACCAGCAACAGCTCCCAGGTCGCGCTCAATCTCGGGTGGGAGATCGACCTCTGGGGACGTATCCGGCGCGACATCGAAGCCAGCGAAGCCCAGGTACAGGCAAGCGCCGCCGATTATGCCGCCGCGCTCCTTTCCGCGCAGGCCACCCTCGTCCAGAGCTACCTGCAATGGCGGGTCAACGCGGTGCAACGGCGCCTGCTCGACGAAACCGCCAACGCCTACCGCAAATCGCTCGAAGTGATCACAAACCGCTATGAGGCCGGGGTTGCACAGCGCTCCGACGTCACCCAAGCCCAGACCCAGTTGAGCGACACCCTGGCCCAGGCAATCGACCTCGACGTGCAGCGGACCCAACTTGAACACGCCATCGCGCTCTTGGTCGGCATGCCTCCGGCGCGGCTCAAACTCGCGCCCATTACGCAGCCGGATCTGCCCCGGCTGCCGCAAACACCCCCCACCCTGCCGTCCAAACTGCTCGAACGCCGTCCCGATATCGCCGCTGCTGAACGGCACGCCGCTGCTGCCAACGCCAATATCGGCGTCGCGCAAGCCGCGTTCTATCCGACGCTGACCCTCTCCGCCGCCGGCGGCTATCAGCAGAACTCCGGCTTCGGCCCCCTTTTCACGCTGTCAAACCGTTTCTGGTCACTCGGCCCCTCGCTCGCCGCCACCCTCTTCGACGGCGGCCTGCGCAGCGCCCAGGTCGAACAGGCGCGCGGAGCCTACGACGGAGCCGTCGCCAACTATCGTCAGACCGTGCTCACCGCGTTTCAGGAAGTCGAAGACAACCTCGCCGCGTTGCGCGTACTCGAAGAAGAATCCGTCCATCAGCGCCAAGCCGCGCGCTCCGCCGCCGAATCCGAAGCGCTGGTGCGCAACCAATACCTCGCCGGCACCGCGAGCTTTCTCGAAGTCTTCGTGGCCCAGGCCTCCGCGCTCAGCGCCAAACGTCTGGATATCGGAGTCGAAGGACAACGCCTCGTGGCCAGTGCAACGCTTCTCAAGGCGCTGGGCGGAGGGTGGCACAGGGAAGGTTTGGCAAACTTGCCGAAAATGGAAAACAGGGAGGAACAGTATCCTGGGGAAGGATTAAGGGAATTGAACAAGCGATCTTCTCCAGAAGATTCGCTTTCCAAGGGTAGTGAGAAAGTGAATCTAAACGACATGCGAGGAGAAGGGCAATGAAGATGCCAAAACAGAGGAATAGACGGCGAGGTTCAAGACGTTATTCAAATGTTACTGCAACATAGCGCATTCGATAGTGATGGTTTCGGCTGAGATATATGGAATCAGCAGGAACAATAAGGGACAACTTATTGTAACAGAAGAACGACAAGAATATGCGTATTTTGTATTGAATAATCTATATTGACGCAATAACAACAAACAAAATACGCAGAGAGCAAAAAAGAAAAACAAGAATAAAATAACTAGAGCATTTTAATTTTGAATATGTACAATCTTAGAATTAAAATGCTCTAGCGGGTTGGCACAAATGGTGGTGTAACTCCGCTAACGATGCCGTGCGAACTTGACCGTTTGTCACCCGCATAAACAGTAATGCCCCCGCCTTCGCCAAGCCACCGCCTCGTTGTATGCAATTGGCGACAGACGGTGGATTTGCACCTCCAAGTTCCATGCTATAGGCTAGGCGCACAACAAAAAAGGCGGGCGCCCCTCACGCGAAGGCTTGCCCACCTTGACATTGCAACTCGCTGTTTTTTATTTCAGGCTTCCGCCGGTTCCGCTACCGTGTCGGCCTGCCCGTCGGCGGCACCATCCCGCAGCCCGGCAATGATCCGGTCCATGTCTTCCAGCATGATGGTTTCCCGATCCAGCAATTCATCGGCAATGGCTTTCAGGATATCCATGTTGTCCTGAAGCAGGCGGTTGACCCTTTCGTTGGCCTCGAACACGACCCGCCTGATCTCCGCATCGATCTTCTGGGCGGTGAGTTCGCTGTAATCACCACGGCTCCGGCCGATTTCACGGCCAAGAAAGATGTGCTCCTCCTTCTTGCCATAGGTCAGCGGGCCGATTTCCTCGCTCATACCCCACTCGCAGACCATCTTGCGCGCCAGTTCGGTGGCCCGTTCGATATCGTTGCCAGCCCCTGTGGTGATCTCATTGAAAACCAGCTGTTCAGCCACCCGACCGCCAAACAGGATAGCGATCGAGTTGAACAGATAGCCGCGGCCATGGGTGTATTTCTCGTCCATGGGCAGTTGCATGGTCAGGCCCAAGGCACGGCCACGAGGAATGATCGTCACCTTATGGATCGGGTCGGTTCCGGGTAAAAGCCGCGCCACCAAGGCGTGGCCAGCCTCGTGGTAGGCGGTGATCTCCTTTTCCTTGGGGCTGATGATCATGGATTTACGCTCCGCGCCCATCATCACCTTGTCCTTGGCCCGTTCCAGCATGTCGGCATCGACCTCGTCCCTGTTTTCCCGGGCCGCCATCAGCGCCGCCTCATTGACCAGGTTTTCCAGATCCGCCCCCGAGAAACCAGGCGTGCCGCGGGCGATCACCGCCATGTCGACATTCTCGGCCAGCTTGGTTTTCTTGCCGTAGATGCCAAGAATCATTTCGCGGCCCTTGACATCCGGGACCGGCACCACCACCTGGCGGTCGAACCGGCCTGGCCGGAGCAAGGCCGGGTCAAGGACATCGGGCCGGTTGGTGGCGGCGATAATAATCACGCCGTCGTTGTCTTCGAAGCCGTCCATCTCCACCAGCAACTGATTGAGGGTCTGTTCGCGTTCATCGTGACCTCCACCCAAACCCGCGCCGCGATGCCGGCCGACCGCGTCGATCTCGTCGATGAAGATGATGCAGGGGGCATTCTTCTTGCCCTGATTGAACAGGTCGCGCACCCGAGAAGCGCCCACGCCGACGAACATCTCGACAAAATCAGAGCCGGAAATGGTGAAGAACGGCACCCCGGCCTCGCCGGCAATGGCCCGAGCCAGCAGTGTTTTGCCGGTACCGGGCGCACCCGCCAGGAGCACGCCTTTGGGGATACGACCGCCCAGCTTGGTGAATTTCTGCGGATCGCGGAGAAAATCGATGATCTCTTCCAACTCCGCCTTGGCCTCGTCGATACCGGCCACATCCTTGAAGGTGACTTTCACCTCGCCTTCGGACTGCATCTTCGCCCTGGTCTTGCCAAAGGACAATGCCCCGCCCTTGCCGCCCATCTGCATCTGGCGCATGAAGAAAATCCACACCCCGATCAACAGCAGCATCGGAAACCAGGAAATGAAAATAGTCAGATACCAGGGGGTTTCTTCCGGTTTCTTCACCTGGATATCAACGGACGATTCCCGCAGCATCGGGATCAGACCGGCATCGTCGGGGGCCACGGTCTTGAATGGGCGGCCTTCCTTATCGATGCCGGTGATTTCCGCGCCCTGGATGCTGACCTTGTTGACCGCGCCGTTCTCGACATTGGACCAAAATTCGCTGTAGGTGATCGAATTACTCTGGTGTTGCGGCTTGTTAAACAACTGGAAAAGCAGAATCATCGTCAGACCGATGACCAGCCACATGCTGAGATTCTTGTAAAAGGTATTCAAAAAAACGTCTCCACTCGGTTGTCTATAGAAAACGCAGAGCCCTTCCGGGGTGTATCGCTTGACTGTTCGTCGACTGTATGCACTCTATAGTCACGATTCTTTCTCAGTCAATGAACTTTGCGAATTCCTGAATGGTCTTCACGCCCACCGCCTTGTGCCGCATCGATTCCATGGCCATGGTCATGGCCAAACCGCCGGTGATGGTGGTGGTGTAGGGAATGTGGTAATCGAGCGCCGCCCTCCGAATGATATATGAATCCTCCGTGGTCCGTGTGCCAGCGGAGGTGTTGAGAATCCACTGCACTTGGCCGTCCTGGATCTTGTCGAGGATATGAGGCCGTCCCTGGGAAATTTTGTTCACCTCGGAGCAGGCGATGCCGTTTGCCTGCAACCGTGCGGCCGTCCCTTGGGTGGCCAGAATGGTATAGCCTAATGCATCGAGTTTTTTGGCCACCGCCACCACCGCATCCTTGTCGCTGTGGCGGACGCTGACAAATACCGTACCGCTCTGCGGCAACTGGGAGTTCGACGCCATCTGCGACTTGGCCAATGCCAATCCCAAGTCGTCGTCGATGCCCATGACCTCGCCGGTAGACTTCATCTCCGGGCCCAACAGCGTATCGACGTTCTGGAACCGGTCAAAGGGGAAGACCGCCTCCTTGACCGCCCAGTGATGCAGCACCTTCTCCTTGGTGAAGCCGAGTTCTTGCAGGCTCATCCCCAGCATCACCTTAGTGGCGATGTTGGCCAGCGGCACTCCCGAGGCCTTGGAGACGAACGGCACGGTCCGCGAGGCCCGGGGGTTGACCTCAAGCACATACAAGGTCTGTCCCTGGACCGCGAACTGGACATTCATCAGCCCGATCACCCCCAATTCCTTGGCCATGGCCTTGGTGGCGGCGGTAATCTCGGCAATCATCGCGGCGGACAGGGTGTGGGGCGGCAGGACACAGGCCGAATCGCCGGAATGGATGCCGGCCTCCTCGATATGCTCCATGATACCGCCGATCACCGTCACGACGCCGTCACAGACCGCATCGACATCGACCTCAATGGCATCTTTGAGGAACTGGTCCAGCAACACCGGATGTTCGCCGCCGCTCATGCCGGGGATGCTCATGAAGCTGCGGATGCCCTGCTCGTTGTAGACAATGCGCATATCCCGCCCGCCCAGCACGTAGGAGGGGCGCATCACCACCGGATAACCGATCTGGGCAGCCACGGCCAGAGCCTCTTCCACGACATGGGCTGTGCCGTTGGCCGGCTGCCTGAGTCCCAGTTTCTGCAGCATCTGCTGGAATCGCTTGCGATCCTCGGCGCGGTCGATGGCGTCCGGCGAGGTGCCGACGATGGGCACGCCTCTTTTAGCCAGAGGAACAGCCAGATTCAACGGGGTCTGGCCGCCAAACTGCACGATGACCCCATCCGGCTTTTCCCGCTCGATGATATTGAGCACATCTTCACGGGTCAGCGGCTCGAAATACAGTTTGTCTGAGGTATCGTAGTCGGTGGAAACCGTCTCAGGGTTCGAATTGACCATGATCGATTCAATGCCGAGCTCGCGCAGGGCAAAGGAAGCATGCACGCAGCAGTAGTCGAATTCGATGCCCTGGCCGATCCGGTTGGGGCCGCCGCCAAGAATCATGATTTTCCGGCGGTCGCTCCGCTTGGACTCGTCCTCCTGTTCGTAGGTGGAATAATAATAGGGCGTGTACGACTCGAATTCGGCGGCGCAGGTGTCGACCAGCTTATAGACCGGTTCCAGGCTGGACTTGATGCGCCGCTCGCGGATATCGTCTTCCGCTGTCCCGGTCAGGTTGGCCAGCTGGACATCGGAAAAACCGTACTGCTTGATCTCGTAGAGGTATTCCCGGTCGAGGCCGGCAAATCCCCGGGTGCGGATCTCATCGCCCTTAGCGACCAACTGCTGAAAATTATGTAAGAACCACGGATCGATGTGGCTCAGCTCGTACACCCGCCCAATGGTCATCCCCCGGCGCAAGGCCTCGAAGATATAGCTGACCCGCTTGGAGTTGGGGCGATTGAGGCCCTGTTCGAGGTCGTCCTGATGGAGGCCGGACATATCATCCTTGCCATCGAAACCAAAACCCATCCGCCCGACCTCAAGCGACCGCATCCCCTTCTGAAAGGCTTCCTTGAAGGTCCGGCCGATGGCCATGGTTTCCCCCACCGACTTCATCGCTGTGCTCAGGATGTCCTCGGCCTCGGGAAATTTCTCAAAGGTCCAGCGTGGAATTTTGACCACGCAATAGTCGATGGTGGGCTCAAAAGAAGCGTATGTTTCCCGGGTAATGTCGTTCTTGATCTCGTCCAGGGTATAGCCCACCGCCAGCTTGGCGGCAATCTTGGCAATGGGGAAGCCGGTGGCCTTGGAGGCCAGCGCCGAGGAACGCGACACCCGGGGATTCATCTCGATCACCATCAGTTCGCCGTCAGCCGGATTGACCGCAAACTGCACATTGGAGCCGCCGGTTTCCACCCCGATCTCCCGCATGATGGCTATGGCCGCGTCGCGCATCTCCTGATATTCCCGATCGGTCAGGGTCTGGGCCGGCGCAACGGTGATGGAATCGCCGGTATGCACGCCCATGGCGTCGACATTCTCGATCGAACAGATGACGATCACGTTGTCTTTTTTATCCCGCATCACCTCAAGCTCGAACTCTTTCCAGCCCAGCAGGGAGCGTTCAAGCATAACCTCATTGGTCATGGAAAGATCAATGCCGGCGGTGGCCATCCTGTTGAGTTCGGCCCGGTTGTAGGCCACGCCGCCACCGGTGCCGCCCAGGGTGAAACTCGGACGGACGATGATCGGAAAGCCGATCCGCTCGCCGGCCTCCATGGCTTCGTCGACCGTGTGGACGATGGCCGACTCCGGCACCTTGAGACCGATCCTGCGCATGGCGTCGCGGAACTCTTCCCGGCCCTCGGCCTTGCGGATTACCTTGCTGTCGGCGGCCAGAAGCTCCACGCCGTACTGCTCCAGCACGCCCATTTCAGCAACCTTGATCGCGGTGTTGAGTCCGGTCTGACCGCCAAGGGTCGGCAACAGGGCGTCAGGCCGCTCCCGTTCGATGACCTTGGCCACGCATTCGGGGGTGATCGGCTCAATGTAGGTGCAATCGGCCAGGCCGGGATCGGTCATGATGGTGGCGGGATTGGAGTTGATCAGTACCACCTCGTACCCCTCCTCCTTGAGCGCCTTGACCGCCTGGGCCCCGGAATAATCAAACTCGCAGGCCTGGCTGATGATGATCGGCCCGGAACCGATGATGAGTATTTTATGTATGTCTGTACGCTTAGGCATTGTCCCTCTTCCCTTGTCGCCGAGCGCTCAGCTCGTCTGCGCCATCAGTTGCATGAACCGGTCAAACAGATATTCGGCATCATGGGGGCCGGATGCATATTCGGGGTGGTACTGGACCGAAAAGGCCGGCCATTCCCGATGACGCATACCTTCCAGGCTGCCGTCGTTCAAATTGATATGGGTTACTTCGACACTCTTGGGCAGACTGGCCGGATCGACACAAAAACCGTGGTTCTGCGAGGTGATCTCCACCTTGCCGGTCTGCAGATCCTTGACCGGCTGATTGCCGCCCCGGTGACCGAATTTGAGTTTGTAGGTGGTGCCGCCGTAGGCCAATCCGAGCAGCTGATGGCCCAGACAAATACCAAAGATGGGGGTTTTCCCAAGTAATTTCCTAATATTGTCCACCACGCTCCGTACTCCGGCCGGGTCGCCGGGACCGTTGGAGAGAAAGACGCCATCCGGCCGCAGGGCCAGGGCCTCTTCGGCCGGCGTGGTGGCAGGGACCACGAGCACCCGGCACCCTTTACGGGTCAGAAGACGCAACTGGTTGTATTTGATGCCGTAATCAAAGGCGACCACCTTGAAACCGGCGCCTTCGGCAAAATCGTCCGCCGCAACCAGCCGGTTGTCCTCCCAGCGGTAGCGCGTGGCGCAGGTCGCTCTCTCGACCATATCGCGGCCGACCAGCCCTTCCCACTCGCGCGCACGGCGCACCACCGATTCCGGATCGAGGTCTTCCGTGGTGACCAGGGCCTTCATGGCGCCAACCGTCCTGATCTTTCGGGTCAACATGCGGGTATCCAGCCCTTCGACTCCCAATACCCCATACTGTTTGAGGAAATCGACCAAGGTACCCGTGGTTCGATGATTGCTTGGCCGATCCTGGTATTCGCGGAGAAGAAAGGCGCGGGGATGCACGCCCGAGGATTCCATATCCTCCGGATTGACCCCTGTGTTCCCGATCAGGGGATAGGTCATCGTCACCAATTGACCGGTATACGAGGGATCGGTCAACACCTCCTGATACCCGCTCATACTGGTGTTGAACACGATTTCGCCCACAGCCTCGCCGGGTCCGGTAAAAGACCGTCCGACCATGACCGTGCCGTCTTCAAGTCCGATCAATGTTTTCATCATGTTGGTCCCTGAAAATACAGAAAAAGTGATCATAGAACAGCGCCCAACAGGTTGGCGGCATCATGATCGTCCTGTTCTGGTTAGAATACGCACGATGCAGAGCCTGCCAATGCACACTAGTGAAAAAACTGCGCCGCCACGTCAGCAGCCCGACAAGACCCCGCAGACCAATGCCACCTGCCGGGCGACCGCACCCCGCTGGCTGGCTGCCATGTCGGCAGCACGGGCACAGGCAATTGCATATTGTTCTGGAGCGTCCGCATGACTCAGAAGCAGGTCGGCCAGCGCATGACCATCGGCGACCTGAAACCCGCCGCCCATCCGCATGAGCAGGTCGGCCGCATCCTGACATCCCTTCATATGGGGGCCAAAATAGACTGCCCGCCCCCAGCGGGCCGCCTCGACGATATTATGTCCACCCACTTTCACCAGACTGCCGCCGCAGAAGACATAATCGCCGCCGGCATACAGGTCGGCCAGATCGCCGATGGTGTCGACCACCACGACATCCGCCTGGCGGGGTGCGCCCGCCGCCAGGGCGGAAAAACGATCGAACGCCATGCCGGCCCTGCGGAGCAGGGATTCCACCGCGGAGAACCGTTCGAGGTGCCGGGGCGCGATCACCCACACAGCCGGTCCCCGTGTCGCCAAGGCACGGAAACCTGCCATCAGCTGTTCCTCTTCTCCCTCGTGCGTCGAACCGCAGAGAAAAACCCGCTCACCGTCCACGGCAAGCCGCCGCCGGCTCGTCGCCCGCATCTCCTCAGGCGATGGCGTCTCAATGTCGTACTTCAGGTTCCCGCAGACCTGAATGCGCGATGCCGGTGCCCCCAAGGCCGCATACCGCTGGCCGTCGGCCTCGCTGATGACCGCCACATGGCGAAAGCCGTCCAGCAACGGGGCCAGGAAGCCGCGAATGCGCAGGTAACGGCGGAAAGACCGCGGCGATATGCGTCCGTTGAGCAACAGCATGGAGATGCCTGCCCGCCTGACCTCGGTGAGCATGGCCGGCCAGATCTCGGTTTCGAGGCACACGTAACAATCCGGCCGCAAGGTCCTGACGGCACGGCGCACAGCCTGGGGCAGATCGAGCGGCGCCATCAGGCAAACCGCCGTGGGGAGTCTGCTGCTGGCCAGTCGGTGCCCTTGTTCGGTCGTCGTAGTCACCACAATGGTGGCATTGCCTATGGTGTCGCGCAATGCGCCGATCAGGATAATGGCTGCCTGAACCTCGCCCACGGAGGAGGCGTGCAGCCAAACGGTCCGACCGCCGGACCGGGCCATGGCTTCTCTTCCCGTATACCGGCCAAGCCGTTGCGAGATTCCGTAAGCAAACCGACCGCCGACCGCTTCGATCAGAGGCCGCAGAAGGACGAGGAATGGATACGCTCCCCTGCCAAGCCCCATGTACAGTTGGTGCAGCAAGATTCCCTTGCCCTCCAGCAGCTTTTATTTCGTCAACATAAACCTTTTTATATAACCGGGATGTCCATTTCCAGTCAAGTTCATTTACTGGCTAGTAGCCATCTGCACAGCGATGCATCGTGCCGGTCCGGGGCCGGATCGATCCCTGTCGCACCAGGCCAGCGACGATTCCCTCTGGTCCGCCAGTCTTCATTTTCATTGACAAGGAATCGCCAGCTTTGTAAGCAGGCCCCTGATTGTCGTTCCCGCAGGAAAGCATGGCCACGGCGCCCCAAGTTCAGGGGTCCCTTGTGTCCCAATCTCGTTCGTCCCGAAGAATGGGAACTTCCATGCCCGACGCCACAACGCCCACCGGAGTTCTGCCATGAACAGATTGCTTGCCGCCCTGTTTCTGCCTGTACTGCTTCTCTGTTCTGGACACCCAGCATTTTCAGCCGAGGAAAAAAAAATGAAAGACGGACTCTATGCCAAAATAGCCACCAGCAAGGGGGATATCCTGCTCAGGCTTTTCTACCAAAAGACCCCTCTGACGGTCATCAACTTCGTCGGATTGGCGGAAGGCACCCTGCACCTGGGTGGCAGCAGTAAACCGACAGGGGTCCCGTTCTACAACGGCTTGACCTTCCACCGGGTGATCGCCAATTTCATGATCCAGGGCGGCTGTCCGCTGGGAACCGGTACCGGCGGCCCCGGCTACACCTTCCCCGACGAATTTGACCCGAGTCTGCGGCATGACGGCCCCGGCGTACTTTCCATGGCCAATGCCGGCCCCAACACCAATGGCAGCCAATTCTTCATCACCCATGTCGCCACCCCGCACCTCGATGACCGGCACACCGTTTTCGGTCGGGTCGTGGAGGGGCAGGATGTGGTCAACAAAATCGACAAAGGGGATGTTATCAAGGAAATCAAGATCATCCGGGTCGGCAAGGAGGCGGAAGCCTTCAAGACCGATCAGGCTGCCTTCGATGCTGCCCTGGCAGCCATCAAGGACCGGGAGGGCAAAGCCCTGAAGGTGCAGGAAGAAAGAATCAAAAAAATGATCAAGGAACAGTGGCCCAATGCCGTGCGGAGCGACTCCGGCCTCTATTCCCAGATCGAGCAGAAAGGCGAAGGCAAGCCGCCTGCCGCCGGCACCACGATCAAAGCGCACTACACCGGCCGGCTGCTGCTCGGCAACCGCAAGTTCGACAGTTCCTACGATAGGGGCGAGCCCATCGCCTTCCCCGTGGGCACCGGCCGGGTCATTCGCGGCTGGGACGAAGCCTTAAGCCAAATGACCAAGGGCGAGAAACGAACCCTGATCATTCCGCCGGAACTGGCCTATGGTGAAAAGGGCGCGGGCGGCGTCATCCCTCCCAATGCCTGGCTGGTCTTCGACGTGGAGATGGTGGATTTCTGATTGGAGCGCCATTGCAGCGGACAACAAAAAAGGCGGGGATGATCCCCGCCTTTTTTGTTAGTGCCTTGCTACGCCATTTGCAGGCAGGAACGCTTTCCCTCAACAGTGCGCCCGTGTCGCGTGCCGCCATCTTCTCAATAAGTCAGCCCCATCCGATCCCGCGCCAAATCCAGGGTCGCCGTGGCCCTGGCCCGGGCCTTTTCCGCGCCCTTGGCCAGCACCTGACGCAGATAGTCGGTGTTGTCCAGCAATTCCTTTTTCCTGGCTCTGGCCCCGGCGAAATAGTCGTTGATCAATTCGAACAAATCCTGCTTGAGGTAGCCGTAGGCCGCGCCTCCGCTGACATACAGTTCATGCACCTCGTTCATCTTCTCCGGCGGCGCGAACAGCTTGAGCAGGGCGTAGAGGTTGCATGTGTCCGGATTTTTTGGTTCTTCGACCGGGGTGGCGTCGGTCTGGATGGTCATCACCCGCTTGCGCAGTTGTTTTTCGTCCAAAAAAATGGGGATGGTGTTGTCGTAGGATTTGGACATTTTCTGACCATCGATGCCGGGCACGATGGCCGTGCTTTCGCTGATCTCAGCCTCCGGGACCACGAAGGTCTCGCCATAGGCGTTGTTGAAGCGGATGGCGATATCCCGGGCCACCTCGACGTGCTGTTTCTGATCCTTGCCCACCGGCACCACCTGCGACTGATAGAGCAGGATGTCGGCGGCCATCAGCACCGGATAGGCAAACAGGCCATGGCTGGCCGGAATGTTCTTGGCCACCTTATCCTTGTAGGCATGGCACCGTTCGAGCAACCCCATGGGAGTGAGAACGGACAGGAGCCAGGTCAGCTCGCAGACCTCGGGCACATCCGACTGCACCCAAAAGGTGCAGCGGTCCGGGTCGAGCCCCAGGGCCAAAAAGTCGGCGGCAGCCTCAATGGTGCCCTGGCGGAGCCGGTCGCGGTCATTGACCGAGGTCAAGGCATGGAGATCGACCACAAACACGAAAAGATCCGCCGATTCCATGTGGCGGATCATGGGCTGCATCATGCCGAAATAGTTGCCGATATGCAGTTTTCCTGATGGTTGGATGCCTGAGAGTATTCGTTTCATGGGATGTCCTGCTGTGAAGATGGCGTTGGAAAGATATGACCGGAGCGTTATACCATTTCTCAATCAAAATTTCCAAAATGCTCTCCGTCATTGCGAGCGCAGCGAAGCAATCCAGGGTTTATCTACTGGATTGCCACGTCGCTTCGCTCCTCGCAATGACGGAGACATAACTCCGGATAATTGCGGGTCGCTAGGATGCCGCCCCTACAAAAAACATCGCGGTGCGGCGGGAAGCCGTTGCCGCTGAGCCAGGCTGCGGGATGCAGAGCCGGAAACAGGGGCAAACTGTTCGAGCGCAGCGAGTTTTTGCCCCGCCGGTTCCGCATCTCGACGACCGGGGTCGTCTCAGCGACGCGGCTGTCCTTTTTTGGTTCTTTTTTTTGGGCAAGCAAAAAAAGAACGCCTCCCGGCGAGGGAGCGACCTCTTGTTGTTCGCATCCACGCCCATGCTACGATCTCGCCACACTGCGATGTTTCGTCATTGCAGGAGCGGCCAGGATTGCGTTCCCGTTCCGTTCTCACGCTGGAGCATGGGAACGATCAATCTCCGTGGCTTGTGCGAGAATTATCCGAAATATCTATAAGATTTCTCCTCGCTGCGTGCGTCGAAACGACAGGAACGGCGGGAGGCAAAATGCCGCCCCTATGAAAAACATCGTTGTTTTAGGGGCGTAGGGGCTGCATCCTAGCGGCCCATTTCCGTTTTCGGTGAATGACGCGCTCATTAATAGCGCACATGCAAAAAAATGGGAGCGCGGAATGCACCGCGCTCCACTCTGTACTCGCCCGCTTGCGGATGAGCAGGTTCTTTACTTCACTTCCTCGAAATCGGCGTCGACCACATCGTCGTCATCCTTGCGCTTGCCGCCCGCAGCACCACCCGCGGCGCCTCCGGCAGCACCGGCTGCACCGGCATCACCACCCTGGTTTTTGGCCTGGGCGTACATCAACTCGGCCAGTTTGTGCGAAGCCTGGGTCAATGCCTCCGTGGCGCTCTTGATGGCCTGGACATCTTCCGTCTCCATGGCCTTCTTGAGGTTTTCAATCTCTCTTTCCACGTTGCTCTTGGTTTCGGCATCCACCTTATCGCCCAACTCTTTGAGACTCTTGGTGGTCATGTGAATCATGGAATCGGCGTTGTTTCTGGCCTCGACCAGTTCCTTGCGCTTTTTGTCTTCCTCGGCGTGGAGTTCGGCATCCTTTTTCATCCGCTCGATCTCTGCCTCGGACAAACCGGATGAGGCAGTGATCCGGATCGACTGTTCCTTGCCGGTCCCCAGATCTTTGGCGGAAACGCGCAGAATGCCGTTGGCGTCAAGGTCAAAGGTGACGTCAATCTGCGGCACGCCCCGTGGTGCCGGAGGAATATCGGCCAGTTCGAACCGGCCAATGGTCTTGTTGTTGGATGCCATCTCGCGCTCGCCCTGAAGCACGTGGATGGAAACCGCCGGCTGGTTGTCGGCCGCAGTGGAAAAGACCTGGCTCTTCTTGGTGGGCACGGTGGTGTTCTTCTCGATGAGCTTGGTCATGACGCCTCCCAAGGTCTCGATGCCCAAAGAAAGCGGGGTAACATCGAGCAGGAGCACATCCTTGACGTCGCCCTTGAGCACCCCGCCCTGAATCGCCGCGCCGATGGCCACCACCTCGTCGGGATTGACGCCTTTGTGCGGCTCTTTGCCGAAGATGGATTTGACCTTTTCCTGCACCTTGGGCATCCGGGTCATGCCGCCCACCAGGATGACCTCGTCGATCTCAGAGGCATTCATCCCCGCGTCCTTGAGCGCCGTGCGGCAGGGCCCCTCACACCGGTTGATCAGATCTTCCACCAGGGCTTCGAGCTTGGCCCGGCTCAACTTCATGTTGAGATGTTTCGGCCCGGATGCGTCGGCGGTGATAAACGGCAGGTTGATGTCGGTCTCCATGGCGGAGGACAATTCTTTTTTCGCCTTCTCGGCCTCCTCTTTCAACCGTTGCAGGGCCATCTTGTCGTTGCGCAGATCAAACCCCTGATCACGTTTGAATTCGTCTGCCAGCCAGTTGACGATGCACATGTCGAAATCCTCGCCGCCAAGGAAGGTGTCGCCGTTGGTCGACTTGACCTCGAACACCCCATCGCCGATCTCAAGGATAGAAATATCGAAGGTGCCGCCGCCGAGATCGAACACCGCGATTTTCTCCTCGCCTTTCTTGTCCAGACCGTAGGCAAGGGAGGCAGCGGTCGGCTCATTGATGATCCGCTGCACATTGAGCCCGGCGATCTTGCCCGCATCCTTGGTGGCCTGGCGTTGGGCATCGTTGAAATAGGCGGGCACGGTGACCACCGCATCGGTGACCGTTTCGCCCAGATATTCTTCAGCGGTCTGTTTCATCTTGCCCAGGATCATGGCCGAAACCTCGGCTGCGGTATAGGTCTTGCCGCCCACCTCGACCACGGCGTCGCCGCCAGAGCCTTCGACAATGGCAAACGGGCTGACGCCTATCGATTTCTTCACTTCCTGGTCGCTGAATTTCCGGCCAATCAGCCGCTTGATGGCGAACAAGGTCCGGGTGGGATTGGTGACCGCCTGCCGCTTGGCAATCTGGCCGACCAACCGCTCGCCGCTGTCGGAAAAGGCCACAATCGACGGTGTGGTCCGGTTTCCTTCACTGTTTTCAATGACCTTGGGATCACCGCCTTCCATGATGGCCACGCACGAGTTGGTGGTTCCCAAATCAATCCCTATTATTCTCCCCATAATTCCTCTCCCTGTCTCTCCCGTATTGTATTTTCAATTGTCCCAAATAATTGGCAATTACTACCGTATACTGCAACCGGACCGGGTCAAGCCGACTTTCCCGGACCGCTGGACACGACCACCTGGGCATGCCGCAAGACTCTGTCCTTGAAACGATAACCGCGGGCAAACTCCCGCAGGACATGGTTAGCGGGCACTTCGGCGCTGGCCTCCATGGTCAGGGCATCGTGTTCATCAGGATTGAACGCCAAGCCAACGGCATCCAAGGGTTCCACGCCAAACCGCTCCAAGGTGGCGACCAATCCCTTGCGGGTCAGCTCCACCCCCTGCATCATGGCCTGTAAATTCTCGCCGTCTTCGGCAACGGCGTTGCCCTGCTCAATGGCCCGATCAAGATTATCCAAGGTGGTCAGCAGATCCCGGAGAATGTTCTCGCCGGCATATTTGAGCAACTTGCTTTTCTCCCGTTCCATCCGCTTCTTGAAATTGTCGAACTCCGCGGCGATCCGCATCATCTGGTCGCGAGTTTCTTCCAATTCCCGCTGCAAGACGTCTGTTTCGCTCTCCAGGCCAGCTTCAACTTCTGCAACGCCCGCCGCGTCATCCAGATTCGCATCCGTGTCCGCCATGCCGCGCTTGCCAGTGAGTTCCTGTTCTTTCGCCTCGTCAACCACCTATGCTCTCCTTGTCCCTGTTGTTGCCATCACAGTGATATTCAGGCTTGCCCCGACACGCAAAACCCGCCGTCGATTCAGGCCAGCCGAATCTGCTGCGAACAATAAGTATGGCAAAAACCAGTGTCAAGGGAAGGGAACAGAGGGTACGCGAGAAAACGGAGCAATAAATCTGAGGAATAACGAGGGGAAACAGAAGGGGACACCCGAAAAAAAGCCCTGAGCGCATCCGGCGGTCAGGGCTGTATACATCGGCAAGATCGGGGATCAGCTACAGTGGGGACAGGCCTGGGCCGAGGCGGTATACTGCCCGATGCTGTTGGCAATGGTGTTGAAGATCTCGATGAAATCCTCTTCGCTATTCTCCAGCAGGGTAACGCGAAACCCTTGGAGATCGGTGGCGAAAGAGGACAGCGGCACCACGCAGATGCCGGTCGCGGCCAGCAAATAGTAGACAAACCGTTTGTCCGGCTGGACGTTCGATCCCGAAACCAGATGTTCCACGGTTTCACGGACCTCGTCATTCTTTATCGGCAGTATCTGGTGGTGATTGAGCAAGCCTTCTTCGAAAACCACGCTCATGTAAAAGGCGCCGTTGCTGCGGTTGACCAGAATTCCCTTGACGTTTTTCAGGATATTGTAGGCCAGATTGGAATATCGCTCATACCGCCTGATCCGGCTCTGGAGATGTTCCTTGTACTTTGGATGCTGCTTGATCCGGGGCAGAACGACCTGCGGCAGGGTGGTCGAACACACTTCGAGCATCTTGGCATTGAGAATCGACTGGACGTAGGTGGCGAACATGGGATCGCGGTGGCGGTTGTACACCTCGATCCAGCCGCAGCGGCCTCCTGGCCAAGGCATTTCCTTGGAGATGCCGCGCATGCAGATCGCCGGCACCTTGTTGCCGATCACCGTGCATAGCGGTGCCGAGACCGTACCGTTGTAGGTCATATTCTGATAAATCTCGTCACAAATAATGAACAGGTCGTTTTTCTCGCAGATCTCGACAATAGCCCGCATGACGTCCGCCGGATAGACCGCTCCGGTAGGATTGTCGGGGTTGATCACCAGAATGCCGGCAACTGCCGGATTATACTTAATGTGGTTTTCGATGTCTTCGAGGTCCGGATACCAGAGATGGTTCGGATCAAGGAGGTAGGTCACCGGCTGGTCGCTGGCGTGGGCCGCCTCGGCCGAGCTGTGGGTCGTGTAGCTCGGCGTGGGCACGACGACGCGGGCGGTGGGTTTGAGGAAACCGTACACCTTTGAAATCGCGTCACCCAGGCCATTGAAAAAAATAACGTCGTCGACGTCGATCTGTGCCCCGCCGAGACTGTTGGTGGTGGCAACCACGTATTCCCTGGCCGTCAGCAACCCCTTGGTCGGGCTGTAACTGTAGGTGGCGTTTTCGTGGACCGCCTTGGCCACGATATCCTTCATCCAGTCCGGCACCTGCTCACCCTTGGCGACCGGATCGCCGATATTCTCCCAGTTGACCTGGACGCCCATCTTCTGGAGTTTCTCGCCGACATTGACAATATTGCGGATCTCGTAATTCAGTTCGCCCGCGCCGATGTGTAAGATATCTGTACGCATATCGAGTTGTTGATCAGGATTCGTTGGTAGGAGCAAAAAAAAAAATCAGGAGCCCGCCGCCGCAGCGGTTCCTGCTGTTGCGGAGCGATCACCGCTCCTTCAGACCAATCAAGTAAATTACCACAAGGGAGGAGTAACGTCAATCATCCATTGCCAGAAATCGCGGCGGAACAGCCGTTTGTCGGCCGAGAAACGGCGACGGGCAGAACGACATAGAAATGTGCGTTCTTTTTTGCTTCATCTATGATTCTATCGAGGAGTGGATAGTCTGGGCTTGATTCTCCATGTCGTGTATATATCTATTGGTTCCTTATGGCTTGCTGCCTCGCCTCTTCGTAAGATACTGGTCCAGATAGTTTCAAGAATTGCCCCAGGCGATCTTGATCCCTCCACCAACCCACGCTGGACAATTTCTGCCATTGTTGCTCGGTTGCCCACTTGGGCAGTCCCTTCTGCAATGCCTCGGTCCCCAAGATTTGCTGCCTCGCCGGTAACGGGAACGACTGGACCACTGATCCGCTGTCGGTTCCTGCGGTTGCCGTCCTTTCCGGATCTGCCGAAAGCGGGACACCACAGCCAGAGGAAGCCGGTTGCCGGCACTGAAACCCGTTCCACGGGAAGAAGCCGGCAAGTCCGGCCCGGCAAGGAGGGGGAGAAGCAAAATGCACCGCCCTGCATCCCGGCGAGTTGCAATCACGGCGTGTTCGGGCTTAGCCTATATGATAACTTTTGATCTTGTTC
Source organism: Desulfobulbus sp. (assembly GCA_009780825.1). Lineage (GTDB taxonomy): Bacteria > Desulfobacterota > Desulfobulbia > Desulfobulbales > Desulfobulbaceae > Desulfobulbus. Next base: position 260,191 of record WQZH01000001.1, read on the forward strand.
AAAAGCGTCTTCCGGGTGATCTGCAGGCGCCGGGCCGCCTCGCTCCTGTTGCCGCCAGTTTCTTCCAAGGTTTTGAGGATCAGCACCTTTTCCGCCTCCTTAAGGGTGGACGGCTCTTCCATTTCCTTGGGCGCGTTGACTCCGGCCCAGCGCTGGATAACCAGCGGCAGCGCCCCGATGTCGAGATAATCGCCGCGCATCAGAATCACGCCGCGCTCGATCGAATGCTCCAATTCGCGGACATTGCCCGGCCAGGGATAGCGGTTCAGGACATCCATGCACTCCGGACTGATGCCGCTGACCAAACGGCTGTTCTTTTCTGCGAAGCTGCGAAAAAAATAGTTGGTCAGCAGCGGGATGTCGCCCTGTCGTTCCCGGAGAGGCGGCACCCACAGTTCGACCACGTTGAGGCGATAATACAGGTCTTCGCGGAAGCGGCCCTTCGCCACCTCTTCTGCCAGGTCGCGATTGGTGGCGCAGAGAATGCGGACATTCACCTTGATGGTTTCCTGACCGCCGACCCGCTGCAGTTCGTGCTCCTGCAGGACCCGGAGCAGCTTGGCCTGCATGCTCGGCGACGTCTCGCCGATCTCGTCGAGAAAGAGCGTGCCGCCTTGAGCCTGAACGAATCGACCCTCGCGCCGGCGGTCAGCACCGGTGAAAGCCCCGCGTTCGTGGCCGAACAGTTCGGATTCCAACAGGGTTTCGGCCAGGGCCGCGCAGTTGACCTTGACTAAAGGCCCCTTGGCGCGCTGACTTTTGTGGTGCAGGGCCACAGCCACCAATTCCTTGCCGGTTCCCGACTCGCCGTTGATCAGTACCGTGGCCTCGGTGGGGGCCACATGGACGATCATCTCCCACAATTCCTGCATGGGGATTGATTTGCCGATGATGCGGCCATCGTCGCCAAACGGCTGACCGATATCCAGGGAGTCGTTTTCCCTTTGCCGGTGTCCCATGGCCACTTCAAGCGTGGTGCGCAGGCGGTCGAAATCGAGCGGCTTGGTCAGGTAGTCGTGCGCCCCCTGTTTGATAGCCGCCACTGCGGAATCCACCGAGGAAAAGGCGGTCATGATGACCACCGGAATGGCGGGATTGATGGCGTGGATTCTCCTCAATGCCTCCATGCCGTCCATGATGGCCATGCGTACATCCATGAGGATGGCGTCAAATGGCCCTTGCTCGACAGCGGCCACGGCGGTGGAACCATCATCCGCCTCGGTCGCCTCCCAACCCCATTCGGCGAACAGCGACCGCAGCATGAAGCGATGCACCTGCTCATCATCAACAATCAATATATTTACCTTCGCCTGGGCGGGCACAACCACCTTCCCCCTTCCCGTATATTCAACTGTCCATTGTCGGCCCAGCCTTCCTTGGGCCATCCATTATCGCCACCATGAGGATCAATCACAACTTGAATAGGGTAACATCGAACGGTTAGAATGCGCAAATGGAACATACGCTGACCATAAAAAAGGTGATTGCCGGGGGAAAAGGACTGGGGACACTGCCCGATGGCATGGTGGCAATGGTCCCGGGGGCATTGCCCGGAGAGACGGTCCTGATCCGGGAGAGCAAACGCTACCGGGGCCACCTGGAGGCGCGCCTTGTCCGGATTCTCGAAGCGTCTGCGGACCGGGTCGCGCCTCTCTGCCCCTATTACGGCCGCTGCGGCGGGTGCAATCTGCAGCATGCCGCCTATCCGGCGCAACTGGTTCTCAAGCGACTCATCCTGCGCGAATCGCTGGCGAGGCTCCACCTGGAACTGCCGCCGGAACACCCCACCCTGGCCTCGCCGCTGCCCTTCGGATACCGCTCACGCCTGCGGCTGCACCTCGACCGGTCGGGCCGGCTCGGCTTTCACCAACACGCCAGCAACACCGTGGTGCCCATCGGCCGCTGCCTGCTGGCGACCGAACCGGTCAATCTGGTGCTCGCTTCCCTGGCCGAGAGCGGCTGGCCCAAGCGGCTGGCAGCCGAGATCGCGGCCATCGAATTGATGCACAGCCCGACGGACGCGACCGTGACCGCAGTGTTCGCGCCTCGTCCTGGCCAGCGCCTGCGGCATGCGCCTGAGCTGGTCGATGGGATGCGCCCTCTGGCTGATGCCGTTGTCTTGTCCGCTGGCCCACCGCATGCCGTCTCCACTCCGGTCATCTTCCGTCAGGATTTCGCGCCCCGTGGGCTCAGCTACCATCTCTGTTGGGATCACCACTGTTTTTTTCAGGTCAACAGCCTCCAGAACGCCCGATTAATCGCATTGGCGCTCGACCTCTTGCCTGCGGCGCCGTCTCCCGCCACCGCCCTCGACCTGTACTGCGGCATGGGAAATTTTTCCATTCCCCTGTCCATGATGGGCCTGATTGTGACCGGTGTCGAACAGAATCGCGCCAGTATCCATTGGGCGCAAACCAACAGCCGGGCAGCCGGGCTGACCACCACCCGTTTTTTCATCAACGATGTCGAACGTCAGGTGCAAGCCCTGGTGGCAGCCGACGCCCATTTCGACACCGTTCTCCTCGACCCGCCCCGCCAGGGCGCGGGCAAGGCCGCGGCCCTGCTGCCCCTGCTGCAACCATCGCACATCCTTTCCATTTCCTGTGATCCCGCCACCCTGGCCCGCGATTTCTCCCGGATCGTTCCACAAGGATACCGCATCACCCGCCTCGTTCCCGTCGATATGTTTCCCCAAACCCACCACATCGAATCCGTCGCCCTTCTGGAAAGGGTTTGACATCGACAACCTGGCGGGATATTTTATCAATTTGTCTCAAGCTACGCGCTTGCTGTTCTCTGTCCCCTCAACGGTTCCGCCGCCGTATCGCCGGCCGGGCGTCACCGACAATCCTCCTTGCAGACTACCTGATGGAAACAACTAGCAATCTTCTCAAGCAACGGCGGGAAAAAGCCGAATCCCTGGCTGAAGCCGGAGTCAAACTGTTCGACAACACCTTCAAGAATCCCACCGCCATCGCCGACATTCTCCCGCAAGGGGAGATGCTGGTGGCGGAAGGCCACGACGAATCCGGCACGGTCTTCCGCATCGCCGGCCGGGTGATGTCGATGCGCAAGTTCGGTAAAGCCGCCTTTTTCCACCTGCAGGACACCAATGGCCGCATCCAGGTGTATGCCCGCCGCGACCTCCTGGGTGAGGAACAGTTCAATCTCTTCAAAAAATGGGATGTGGGCGACATCGTCGGCATCGAGGGCACACTGTTCAAAACCAAGACCGGCGAACTGTCGATCGAGGCCGCAACGATGCAGATGATCACCAAGTCGCTGCGCCCTTTGCCGGAAAAATTCCACGGTCTGACCGATGTCGAGACCCGTTACCGCCAGCGCTACCTGGATCTGATCGTCAATCCCGAGGCCCGGGAAGTGTTCAAGAACCGGGTGGAGATCATCCGGTTGATCCGTGAATTTTTGAGCAACCGCGGTTTCATGGAGGTCGAGACCCCCATGATGCAGCCCATTCCCGGCGGCGCCACGGCTAAACCCTTCCGTACCCACCACAATGCCCTCGATATGGATCTCTACCTCCGCATCGCCCCGGAGTTGTACCTCAAACGGCTGCTGGTGGGCGGTTTCGAAAAGGTTTTTGAAATCAACAGAAACTTTCGCAACGAAGGCCTCTCCACCCGGCACAACCCGGAATTCACCATGCTTGAGTTCTACCAGGCATACGCCACCTATCACGATCTGATGGACCTCACCGAGGAGATGATCTCCTGGCTGACCCACGAGGTGACGGGTTCCATGGACATCGTCTATCAGGGCGAGCCGGTCAATCTGGCCCCGCCATGGCGGCGCTTGACCATGGAAAAGGCCCTGGAGCTGATCGGCGGCATCGACCGGAGCATCCTTGGGGATGATGCCGCGGTCATGGCCCTCGCCAAGGCCAAGGGCATTGAGCTGCAACCCGGTTCCGGACCAGGCAAGGCCAAGACCGAGTTGTTCGAGCTGCTGGTCGAGGAGCAGCTGATCGATCCGACCTTCATCACCTCCTATCCCACCGAGGTCTCTCCCCTGGCCCGGCGCAACGAAGCGGACCCGTCGGTGACCGACCGTTTCGAGCTGTTCATCACCGGCCGGGAGATTGCCAACGCCTTCTCCGAACTCAACGATCCTGCTGACCAGTTGCAGCGGTTCCAGAAACAGATCGACGAGCGCGGCGAGGACGACGAGATCCATCCGGTGCTCGACCGCGACTATGTCCGTGCCCTGGAGTACGGCATGCCGGCGGCGGCGGGCGAGGGCATTGGCATCGACCGGCTGGTCATGCTGCTGACCGATTCCCCCTCGATCCGCGATGTCATCCTCTTCCCGCAGATGAAGCCGGAATCCGGCGAATGATCAGGAACCGCCGCCCATGGCCTCCTTTGAGTGGTTTGTCAGCCTGCGCTACCTGCGGGCCAAGCGCAAACAGAAGTTCATCTCGTTGATCACCATCATCTCCATCTTGGGGGTGGCGGTCGGGGTGCTGGCCCTGATCGTGGTGTTGTCGGTGTACACCGGGTTTACCGAAGGGCTGCGCGACCAGATCATCGGGGTCAATGCCCATGCCCTGGTCCAGCGGTACGGTATGACCATCGCCGACCCCGAGGCGGTCACTACCAAAATCGAAGCCGTGGCAGGCGTCGAAGCCACCACGCCCTACATCTACGCCCAGGCGCTGATCAGCTCAGCCACCCAATCCACCGGCGTGGTCCTGCGGGGCATCGACGCGGCCAGCTCCATGCGGGTGCTCAGTATCGGCCAAAAGATGGTGGCCGGTCAACTGACCGATCTCGACCGCCCCTCTGAAGTGCCGGCCATTGTCCTTGGCCGTGACATGGCCCGGCAACTCCAGGTCGGGATCGGGGACCGGGTCCGGTTGATCTCGCCCAACGGGCCGCTCTCGCCCATGGGTGTCCTGCCCAAGGTCCGCATCTGCGTGGTGGCGGGCATCTTTGCCACCGGGATGTTCGAGTACGACTCCACCATGGGCTATATCAACCTGGACACCGCCCGCAGCCTCACCGACCTCCGCCGGGGCGTGCACGGCATCGAAGTCAGGGTCAAGAATATCGATCTGGCCGACCGGACAGCCTCCGCCATCCAGCAAGCCTTAGGGGCAGACTATTCGGTGCGCGACTGGATGCAGCTCAACCAGAACCTGTTCGCCGCGCTCAAACTTGAAAAACTCGGCATCTTCATCGCCCTTGATCTGATCATCCTGGTGGCGGCGCTCAACATTATCAGCGCCCTGATCATGATGGTCATGGAAAAGAACCGGGATATCGCCATCCTCAAATCCATGGGCGCCACCACCCGCGCCATCATGCGCATCTTTTTCCACCAGGGCATGGTCATTGGCTTTGCCGGCACGACACTGGGCGTGGCTGGCGGCCTGGGGCTGTGCGCCCTGCTCAAGCGCTACAAGATCATCGAGCTGCCGAGCAACGTCTACCCCATGTCCACCATGCCGATCAAGGTGGTCCCCCTCGACGTGACCGTGATCGCGGTATCCGCCATTCTCATCACCCTGATCGCCACCCTGTACCCCTCGTGGAAGGCGTCGCAAATCCGGCCGGCGGAGGTCTTGAGTTATGAATGACGCCGCCTCTCTTCTCCGGGCCGATGGGCTCTGCCGCGCCTACCGCAGTGGCAGCGACACCATCACCGTCCTCGACGGGGTCGATCTTGCCATCCAGCCCGGAGAGATGATCGCCATCGTCGGGGCCTCGGGTTCGGGCAAAACCACCTTGCTCCAGATTCTAGGCACCCTGGACTCGCCAGACTCGGGCCGCCTCTTCTTCCGCGACCGCGAACTAACCGGTAAAAACGAACCGGATTTGGCCGGGCATCGCAATGCCCACATCGGCTTCATCTTCCAATTTCATCACCTGCTTCCGGAATTCACCGCCCTGGAAAATGTGATGATGCCCGGCTTGATCAGTGGACGGCCGCGGGCGGCCCTGGCGGCAAAAGCGCACCACCTGCTGGAACGGGTGGGCCTCGGAGAACGCCTGCGCCACCGCAGTGGCGAACTGTCCGGCGGCGAGCAGCAACGGGTCGCCCTGGCCCGGGCCCTGGTGATGGACCCGGCCCTGCTCCTGGCCGACGAACCCACCGGCAATCTCGACGCGGCCAGTGGCAACCGGGTCTTTACCCTCTTGCATGAATTGAGCAGGAATCTCGGCCTGGCCGTGATCATGGTTACGCACAACATGGATCTGGCCCGCGCTATGGACCGCTGCCTGACGCTGGAAGGCGGCCGCCTTTATCCCAACAGCCCTCTTGCCCCAGGAGACTGCCCATGTCCGACGCACGCCGTTGTCGATCGTTGATCATTCTTGTCACTGTCCTCTTTCTCGCCGCGGGCTGCGGCAAACACACCAAGCCTGCAGAGCAGGCACCTGCACCTCCCGAACCGCAACACCAACCTGTCGCCTCAGTTCAGGAAGTCTCTGCGGCGGACCGTACAGAGGAAGAACAGTCTTCCTCCTGCCGGGACGAACAGACTATCCGCAAAAGCGAGCACGGCCGGGCTGCCTGCTTTCACCTGCAACCGGCAACGACCATAACCAAGGTGATCAAGCGGGAGGTTCCGGGCAAAAACACCAAGAGCGCCAAGGCATCAAGCAAAGGAGAAAAAAAGGCCGCAGCGCCACACATGGTCACCGAAACGAAAGTGGTGCGGACCACTGGCCGCTGCCAGCCGCAGTGCGTGATGTACGTCCGCTGCCGCACGGGGTTTGCCACCTGCAGGCTCGGCGATACCAGCCCGGTACAGTGGTTTGCCTGTGCCGCGAAGAACGGGGCCACCTCTCCCCACCCGCACATCGGCTCGGTCCTGGCTCTTGCCGCCCATGCCGGTCACAACATGCCCACCGGCCATCTGCTCTATGTCGAGGAAGCGAAAAAGCAGGGGAACGGCACCTGGCGGCTTCGCACCAGTCATACCAACTATGACCGCAAATGCCATCTTGACCAGGATGCCATGGTCTTGTTCGACCCCAAACGGATGACCGCCTCCTTCGAGACCGGCCCTTGGGCGCGTTGGGCCAAGGATATGAAAACACTCGGCTTTATTCTGCGCTGACGGCCAATACGACGTGGGGTACATGAACAGCGACCAAGCCAGACCTTGATGACCGCAACCCAGCATGAGGGAAGGGCTTGCCGCAGAACGGCGCCGGCTGTTAATCCGCAAGCCGGCCTTTGCCTCACCCGCGCAACACAACCGGCCTGTCTGTGGTCGGCTTCTTTTCATCCTGTACAAAGGAGGATACGATTATGCGTTCCATATCCCGGATTCTGCTGCTGACCGCCGCCTTTTTCCTCGGTCCCCTTGTCGCGGTCCATGCCCAAGCCCCTCCGGCGCTGACCCAGGTACCCGGTTATTACCGGATACAGTTGGGCCAGTTTGAGATCACCGCCATCTATGACGGCACCATCTATCTCAAGACCAAGCTCCTGCACAACACTAAGCCGGAGGATCTGGATCGCCTGCTGGCCCGGATGTTTGTCGGCACCCCTGCGATGCAAACCGCGGTGAACGCCTATCTGATTAACACCGGCGAGCACCTGGTCCTGGTCGATGCGGGCGCGGCCAAACTCTTCGGCCCGAACCTGGGGCATGTCGTGGACAACATGACGGCCTCCGGCTACGACCCGGCCCAAATCGATACGGTGATCATCACCCACATGCATGGCGATCACGTAGGCGGATTGCGTGACCAGGAGGGCAAACCGCTCTTCCCTCAAGCTGCCATCCTGGTTTCCCAGGCTGAAAACGACTACTGGCTTTCCGAAAAAACAGCCGCAGCCGCCCCTGAAGAGGCCCGCCCTTTTTTCAAGATGGCCCATGACGCCGCCGCCCCCTATCTGACCACCGGCCAATGGAAGACGTTCGTCGAGGGCGCGGTCCTGGTCCCCGGGATCAAGGCGGTCAAGGCCCCCGGCCACACGCCGGGCCATACCGCCTATGCCGTGGAATCGGCAGGACAGAAGCTGCTGATCTGGGGAGACATTGTCCATGCCCATGCCGTGCAATTCGCCAAACCGGATATATCCATCGACTTCGACACCGACCAGAAGCAGGCCATCGTCACCCGCAAGGCCATAATGCAAGAAATGGCGGCCAGCCAGTCCCTGGTGGCCGGGATGCACCTGCCTTTCCCCGGCATCGGCCATGTCCGCGCCGAGGGCAAGGGCCACTATGCCTGGGTGCCGGTGGAATTCACCCCGTTGGGGCAGGCAGACACAAAAAAATGACCCGTATTCGTGAAGGCGTGATTTCCATCAAGGTGGTTGCAACGATCTGTCCGCAAACCGAAGGACACTGCCGATACCGATGCGCATAGAAACGAAACGGGTGTATGACCCGCCGGCAGTGGGCGACGGGTATCGCGTCCTGGTGGATCGGGTTTGGCCGCGCGGCGTGAGCAAGGAACACGCCGTCGTGGCGTTATGGGCCAAAGAGGTGGCGCCCTCGACCGCGCTCCGGCAATGGTTCGGGCATGACCCGGAAAAGTGGATCGAGTTTACGAGGCGGTATCGTGCAGAACTCGCGGCCAACGGCCAGGCGCTTGCTGCACTGCGCGCCGCTCTCAAAGGCAAGGGCACGGTGACACTCGTGTACGGGGCAAAAGACAGAGAACACAACCAGGCGCTGGTGCTGCGCGCCGTACTGCTTGGCGCGTGAGGCGGAAAATACCTTTGACCAGAAGCGAACGCCAAACGGGCAACAACAGTGGCGACGCTTGAAAAAACGATATCCCGATCCCTTTGAGGCAGCCCATAGCGCTTTAAGGACCCACCAACAAAAAAAGCCGCTTCCCTTCTGGAAAGCGGCTTTGTCGTTCATGGGGGATCGCTCGGCGCCCGCCCTTATCCGATCAACTCATCCAATGTGTTCCAAGGCGATCTTCAGCATCCGCCGGACCGGTTCGGCCGCGCCCCAGAGCAACTGGTCGCCCACGGAGAAGACGCTGAGGTATTCGGGCCCCAGGTTCATCTTGCGCAGACGGCCCACCGGGATATCGAGGGTGCCGGTGACCCTGGCCGGGGTCAGCTCCTTCAAGGTCTGCTCCTTGGTGTTCTCGACCAGATAGACCCATTGGTTGTGATTGGCAATGGCCTGCTCGATGTCGGCAAGCGGCACATCCTTCTTCAATTTGACGGTAAAGGCCTGGCTGTGGCAGCGCATGGCGCTGATGCGCACGCAGCAGCCGTCCACCGGAATCTGTCCGGGGGCAAGCCCCAGGATTTTGTTGGTTTCGGCGACGCCCTTCCATTCCTCGCGGGTCTGACCGCTCTCCATGGCGGTGTCGATCCAGGGGATGAGGCTGCCGGCCAGCGCCGCCCCGAAGTTGGCCGTCGGGAAGGCCGGGTTGCGCAGGGTAGTCACCACATTGCGGTCAAGATCAAGGATGGCCGCGGCCGGATCGTCCAACAGATGTTCGGCGTTTTCGCCGATGAGCCGCATCTGGTTGACCAGTTCGCGCATGTTTTTAGCCCCGGCGCCGGAGGCGGCCTGGTAGGTCTGGCTGCTGATCCATTCGACCCATCCCTGTTCGAACAGACCGCCCAAGGCCATCAACATCAGAGAGACCGTGCAGTTGCCGCCAATGTACTTCTTGATGCCCTTGGCCAGACCCTGATCGATGACCTTGCGGTTGACCGGATCCAGCACGATGATCGAATCCGCATCCATCCGCAGCTTTGAGGCGGCGTCGATCCAGTAGCCCTGCCAGCCCTTGGCCATCAGTTGCGGATGGATCTCGGCAGTGTAGCTGCCGCCCTGGCAGGAGACGATGATGTCCATCTCCGCCAGCAGGCCGGCATCGGCGGCATCCAGCAATTCATGGACGGCGCCGTTGACTTCAGGCCCTGTCTGCCCGGCCTGAGAGGTGGAAAAAAAACGAGGCTCGTACCCCTGGAAATCGCCTTCCTGCCGCATTCGCTCCATGAGCACCGAGCCAACCATGCCGCGCCAGCCAACAATCCCTACCTTTTTCATAGTCTCCTTATCCCCTTGTGGTCATGTATTGCGCCTGGCTCAGTGCAGGCGAAGATATCTCTTCAATTCGTCGGCAATCACCGGAGCCACCGAATACACCTGCAGGAGGTCGTCGCTGGTCCTGTTGGGATAGGTGTCGGCGCCGATTATACAGTCAATCCCCTTCTCGATGAATCGTTCCCTGGCGTTACCGGCCAGGACCAGATGGGTGGCCATGACCATCACACTCACCGCGCCGGCCTGGTAGCAGCGGTCCACGGTCTGGAGCATGGAGCCGCCGGTGCGGATCATGTCGTCACAGATGATGGCGTTGCGTCCTCGTACCGCCCCGGACAACTGACCAACGATGGTCTGGTCGATATCGTAGCGGTCCTTGTTGGCGGCGGTGTGCGGGCAATCGAGCAATCCGGCCAACCGCGCCACCCGCTTGGAGAAACCGTAATCCGGCGACACCAGCACGATATTGGCAAATCCCATCTGCCGGATCTTCTCCGCCGCCACCCGCTCGGTCCACAGGTGGCGGGTGCGCACCTCGCCGGTGTGGGCATGCATGACCGATTCGGAATGCAGGTCGAGAAAGGCGACGTAATCGGGCCGGGCCCGGAAGATCTGCCGGGTACGGGTGATCCCCTTGGGAATCTCGCCGGAATCGGGCCGAGCCCGCTCCATGGTCGAATATCCCAGGTACGGAATCACCACGTTGACCGACAACGCGTTCCAGTAGCGGGCCCCGGCGATCAGGTCGATCAATTCCTGGTGGGCGGCGTCATCCTCGGTATTGGCGATGATCACCAGGTCGCAGCCGGCGATATCGCGAGGAAAGGCATGGTACAGCTCGCCGTCGGCAAAACGCTTGACGAGCATCCCGGTCACCGGCAGGTCCAGCTCGCGGGCCACGCCGGCTGCCATGCGGGCCGCGGAACGGCCCGCTATCAGGACAATGTCTTCCCGCCGCGCCATGCGGTGTCTCCTGGGCCGACAGGGGCTAGGACAGAATTTCGCGGACGATCGCGTCTCCCATGGCCGCAGTCGAAACCGGGGTCACGCCGGAGGTGGCGATATCGCGGGTCATGATCTTCTGATCCAAGACCACTGCGACCGCCGCTTCGATGGCAGCAGCAGCCTGCTCATATCCGAGGCTGTACTTGAGCAGCATGGCCGCCGACAGGATTTGGGCGATGGGGTTGGCAATGCCCTGACCGGCGATGTCGGGGGCCGATCCTCCGGCGGGCTCGAACAGGCCGAACTTGAAGTTGTTGAGGCTGGCCGAGGCCAACATGCCCATGGAGCCGGTGAGCATGGCCGCCTCGTCGGAGATGATGTCGCCAAACATGTTGCCGCAGAGCATGACGTCGAACTGGTGCGGATTCTTCACCAGCTGCATGGTAGCGTTGTCGATGTAGATGTGGTTCAACTCGACATCGGGAAAATCCTTAGCCACTTCTTTGACCACCTCACGCCAGAAAACCATGCTGGTGAGCACGTTGGCCTTGTCCACCGAAGTGACCTTGCGGCTGCGCAGACGGGCGGCATCGAAGGCCATGCGGGCGATGCGCTCGATCTCGGAACGTTTGTAGACCTTGGTGTCCCAGGCCCGCTCATCGGGTCCGCTGCCCTCGCGGCCCTTGGGTTGCCCGAAGTAGATGCCCGAGGTCAGTTCACGCATCACCAGAATATCAAAGCCGTCGCCGACAATGTCCGGGCGCAAGGGGCAGGCATTGACCAGGGCCTTGAAGACCTTGGCCGGACGCAGATTGCAGAACAGATCGAAATGCTTGCGCAGGGGCAGGAGCGCACCCCGTTCCGGCTGCTGCTCCGGCGGCAGGCTTTCCCATTTGGGCCCGCCTACCGAACCGAACAGAATGGCCGCGCTCTGCTCGCACGCTTTCAGGGTCGAAGCCGGCAGGGCCTTGCCATGGTTGTCGATGGCGATACCGCCGACATCAGCCTCGGTGTAGCTGAGGGAAAGATCGAATTTTCGCTGGACCGCATCCAGCACCTTGATGGCCTCGGCCATCACCTCCGGGCCGATACCGTCACCGGCCAGGACCGCAATCGTGTGTGTCATAGTGAACCCCGCTCAATCATGGAGCAATTCCGTACGTATGGAGTGGAAGAGAGAGATTTGTTACTACCAGATTGGCCGCATTTATTCCAGAAAGAAGTATCACCCGGAATGCACGGTGGCCAGCAAGCGGGGCGCACCGGAAAATGGCAGGACGAAAGCGCGGGTGGCGATGAGCCGCCACGGGCCGGAAGCAAGATGATCGATGCCGGCCAGGGCCTCCTCGCGGGCCAGCATGAGCATCACCTGGGTCACTGGTGTGACCAGGGGGCGGACCAAGGCAAGCAAGACGCCCGGTTCGGCCACGGCCCGACTGGTGACATGGGTGAACCGTCCCTGCCAGGAGGCGGCATGGGGCTCAAGCCGGTCGGCCGTCACCTCGACGTTGTCCAGGCCCAAAGTTCGGACAATATGGCGCAGGAAACTCACCCGTTTCTGCCGGGGCTCCACCAGGGTGCAGTGGACATCGGGCAGGGCGCAGGCCAGGACCAGGCCGGGAAATCCGGCGCCGGTACCGACATCGAGCAGGCGGATGGGGCCGTAGTGCCCTTGCAGCAGCGGCAGCAGGGTGAGCGAGTCGAGGAAATGGAGATCAATGGTCTGCTGTTCCGGGGTATCGCGGGCGATCAGGTTGACCCGCCGGTTCCACTTCATCAGTTCGGTCAGATACACCGTCAGCCGGTCAACGACGTCCGCCTCCAGATCGATCCCCAGCCGCCGGCCGCCCTCGGCGAGCAGATGGCGGCTATCCCCGGTCAAGCCGGACCGCCACCGAGTTGGCGTGCGCCGTCAGCCCTTCGAGGCCGGCCAGCCGCCGGATGTGTTCGCTGTCGGCCTCCAGGGCCTGGCGGGAATAGCTGATGATCGAACTCTTTTTCAGAAAGGTTTCCACCCCCAGGGCCGAGGCGATGCGGGCTGTGCCCATGGTCGGCAGGACATGATTGGGCCCGGCCACGTAATCGCCCGCCGCCTCCGGGGTCCAGTTGCCAAGAAAGACAGCCCCGGCATGGCGGATTTTCGGCAGCCACTGCCACGGTTCGGCCACCTGCAGCTCCAGATGCTCGATGGCGGTCTCGTTGGCCAGGTCAACAGCCGCATCCAGGTTGTCGGCCACCAGAATCAAGCCCCGTTCGGCCAGCGCGGCCCGGGCGATATCGGCCCTGGGCAGCAGCGGCAACTGACGCTCCAGTTCCTTGCCGACGGCGGCGGCCAGTTGTCCACTGGTGGTGATGACCATGGCCAGGGCCTGGGGATCGTGCTCGGCCTGGGCCAGCATGTCGGCGGCGACAAAGGCGGCCTCGGCGGCGGCGTCGGCCACGATCAGCACCTCGCTCGGCCCGGCGAGCATGTCGATCCGCACCCGTCCCGTCACCTGCCGCTTGGCCTCAGCCACGTACTGGTTGCCGGGCCCGACCAGAACATCCACCCGGGGGATGGCGGCGGTGCCGTAGGCCAGGGCACCGATGGCCCAGGCCGAACCGATTTTGTAGACCTCGTCGATGCCGATTTCCCGCGCCGCAAGCAGCAGAGCCGGACTCACCCGGCCGTCGCGGCCCGGCGGAGTCACCATCACCCGCCGCCTCACCCCGGCGATCTGGGCCGGGATACCGTTCATCAATACCGAGGAAACCAACGGGGTCGATCCCCCTTTGCCGCCGGGAACGTACAGACCGGCTGAATCCACCGGCCGCACCAGCCGGCCGGTGACCACGCCGTCATCACGGGTCAACAGCCAGGAGTCCTCCAGCTCGCGCTCGTGGAACCGGCGGATGCGCTCCGCAGCAAAGCGGATGCTTTGGCGCAGGTCCTCGCCCGCCTCCTGCTCGGCCCGGTCAAACTCTTCGGCCGTGGCCCGCAGAGTCGCTAAGCTCATCACCGGGCAGTCGAATCGGCGGCAGTAGTCGAGCACCGCCGCATCGCCTTCCCGGCGCACCCGGTCCAGAATGGCGGCCACCGCCTCCCGGCAGGCGGCATCGGTGGCATCGGCAAAACGGTTGCGGATTGCCTCCGCAATCCTCCGGCCTTGCTCGGAATTGAGCAATACAGGTATGATCATGGCACTATTCCTTCACGCAGCTTCAGACTTGAGCCTGAAAATGAAAATACGGGGCAAGGGCACACTCATATTCCCGGCCTGGCCGGTTGTCAACCCAAAAGGGCTGCGCACAACGCACCGTATTCAAGACCAAAACAGCCACCTCGGCCCGAATCCGGGACGAAGCGCCTGATGGCGCATCCGGCGCAATCAGCCCAATCCGGCAGCCAGCAACCGCTCCGTCTGTCCGAGAAAATCCCGCCATTGTCCGGCGAGGCGTTGCCCTGTATCCAGGCTGACCCGGACAAAGCGCACCGTGTCCCCTGGTCTGGCCTGGCCAATCCGCCAGAGATCGGCAGAGAGCACCGTGGCAATGGACGTATAACCGCCGAGGGTCTGCTCCCGAAGCAGCAGGATCGGCTGACCGTCGGCCGGGATCTGCACGTTGCCCGGCACCACCGGCTCGGAGACGATGCCGGCCGGAGCGGCCGCATCCCGCTCCACCGCCGGTCCGCTGAGCCGACAGCCCATGCGGTCGCTTTGGGGGCTGATCGTGAACGTGGCCGCAAAAAAGCGGTCGATCCAGCTTTGAAACAGATGATCGTGCGGGCCGGCAATGGCCCGGAGCAGGTGATGTTCCGGATAAACCGGCGTCCAGGGCAGCCGGCGTGGCTCGGGAAGCAACGGCTGGCATCCTCCCGGCAGCAGATCGCCCGCTGCCAGGAAGCGCCCCCCAAGGCCGCCTAATTTGCCGCCAAGGCAGGTCGAACGGCTGCCCATCACCTCCGGCACGCCAATGCCGCCGGTGAGGGCAAGGTATCCCCGGCAGCCGTTTTCGGCTACGCCCAGTTCCAACACGTCACCCGGCCTGACCCGCAGGGAAATCCACTGCCGCCGCCCCATGCCGTTGAGCCGCAGGCCCATAGCGGCCCCGGTGACCGCGATGTCGGCCTCGCTCAACCATTCGATCCGGGCCCTGCCCATGGTCATCTCCAGGGTAGCGCAGGCGGCCTCGTTGCCCACCAGCCAGTTGGCCACCCGATGGGCGTAGTCATCCACAGCGCCCGATGGCGGCACTCCCAGATGACGGGCGCCAAACCGGCCCAGGTCCTGAACGGTGAGGCCCAAACCCGGCGACAGGATGCGCAGGCCCGGTTTCACCGGTTCGCCTCCCTGGCCAGGTGCAAGAAAGCCGCGGCCGGGATCGGCCGGAAACGGATGCTGTCGCCCGGCCGGTAGCAAACCGGCGGCTCGCGCTCAGGCGCAAAAAGCGACAGCGGGGTGCGGCCGATCAGTTGCCAGCCCCCGGGACTGGCCTGGGGGTAGATGCCGGTCTGAGCGCCGGCGATGCCCACCGAACCGGCCGGAACCTGGAGGCGCGGGGTAGCCAGACGCGGCGTGTGCAGCCGGGGATCAAGCCCGCCCAGGTAACAGAAGCCGGGCGTGAAGCCGATGGCATAGATGCGGTAGCTACTCCCGCTGTGCAGCCGGATGATCTCCTCCAGAGCGAGCCGGTTGTGCGCGGCCACCGCGTCGAGATCCGGCCCGAACTCGCCGCCGTAGCAGATTGGAATCTCAACCGTGATCGCCCGCGGCACTGCCGCTTCTTTGGCATGGGCCGCCAGATCGCCCAGCAGACTGGACAGCGCGGCCGGATCGATCTGGTCGGGATCGTAATGGACAGCCAGGGTGCAATAGGACGGCACCACCGCCTCGATGGCCGGATGGCGCATGGCCTCGATCAGGGCGCTCATCCGCCGGACCGACTCGTTGATTGCCGGGTCGATTCCGTCGCCATACACCGCGATCAGAGCCCGGTCGCCGCTGACCCGGAAGCGGACAACGGATGATGCATTTTGGTTGGCGGTTTTACTGCTGTTGTCCACGGCGCGATTCATACCGGCCGCATCGGCCGGACCATCACGCCGGCCGCTTCCAGACGCGCCCGGATGATCGCGGCCAGGGCCGCGCCCTGGGGATGGTCCCCGTGGATGCAGAGGGTCTGGGCGGCCAGAGGGACCACAGCGCCGCTGACTGCTTCCACTTCTTGGTCAAGGACCATGCGCAGGACCCGCAGCGCGGCTGCCTCGGGATCGAGAATCACCGCGCCGGGCAGGCGGCGGGAAACCAGGGTGCCCTCCGGGGTGTAGGCCCGATCCGGAAAGGCCTCGAACACCATGTGCACGCCTTCTTCGGCGGCCAGGGCAGCCATGCGGCAGTTATCCCGCCCGGCCAGCCCGACCAGGAGCAGGCCGCGGTCGATGCGGGCAATGGCCCGGGCCATGACCCGCACCAACTGCTCGTCATTCGCGGCCCGGTTGTAGAGGGCGCCGTGCGGCTTGACGTGGCGCAGCCTCACCCCCTGGGCCGTGCAAAAGGCCTGGAGGGCGCCTATCTGGTAGGTGAGGTAATCGGCGATCTCCTCCGGGCTGCAGGCCATGTCTCGCCGGCCGAATCCAAGCAGGTCGGGCAGGCCTGGATGGACGCCGACGGCAACGCCGCGCTCCTTGGCGAGCCGGACCGTCCGGTTCATCACGTGGGGATCGCCGGCGTGCAATCCACAGGCGATGTTGATGGAAGAGACCGAGGCGATGATGGCCTCGTCCTCACCCAGGCAATAGGCGCCGAAACTCTCGCCCATGTCGCAGTTGAGATCGATTTGCATGGCTGCGCTCAACCGCGGCGCACTCCCCGGCTGTCGTCCGGCTGCTCCCTGGGGCGCATGCGGCGGCCAAAGGCGTCCTGCAGCATCTGTTTGACGGCGATGCGGTCGCCGGCGGTCAGCGAGACGATCTTAGCGCCGGTCTGCATGAGCGCCATAGTCAGGAACGCGGCCGCCAGCGCGCCGCAACAGTACACCACCAGGGCGATGAGATTGGCCAGGGGAATCGTGCGGTCCGGCAACTTGATTTCAAAGGCGCGGCCGCCGAAGCTGTCCGCCAGTTCCTGGATAGGCCCGGCGAGCAGGGCCGGCGATTTCAGCATGGACAGGATGAGACGAAAGACATCGACGGCATAGTAGAGGCCGATGACGATGACGGCAAGACCGATGCAGGTGGCCACGATCTGCACGATTCGTTTGCATATTTCCAGAACTGGCATGGTTTCTTCATCCTCTGCGATCAGCATGTTGGCAAGCGCCTCCCTACAATGTTGACGAACACAAAATTGGTTGCTTCATTGCAAAACGCAGTGTGTCTTTGGCTCATTTCGACGAGTGCGGCGAACGCCGGTTGGACAAACCAACCTGCTGAAATCTCATCATGGCAAGAGCTTTCTCCCTGCGGTTGATATGACGCATCTCATCCACCAGGTTTTGCTGTTCGAATTATACCTTGCTTGATTTGAAAATGGAATTGCAAGCAATTCTTTGGAGTAAGCCAGGAGGAATGCGCGGTTTACCGGTTCCCTGGTCTACCGCTTTCCAGCACTATGCCACTGCTGGGCGCTCATTTTTGGTCACGCTGCATCTGTCCTAGCTTCGTCTGCGCGCCTGCATGCCCTTGATCCGCTGCCTTCTGGTACCACTCCATGGCCTTGCGTTTATCCTGGGGCACCCCGCGTCCGTTCTCGTACATCAGCCCTAAGTTATTCTGCGCGTCTGCATTCCCCTGATCCGCCGCCTTCTGCCACCACTCCCTTGCTGTACGCTCATCTTTGGCCACACCGCGCCCAGTCGCATACATCATCCCTAAAATGGTCTGCGCGTGTGCCTCCCCCTGATCCGCCGCCTTTTGGAACCATACCACTACCATACGGTCATCCTTGACTACGCCACGACCGTTCAAGTACATCCATCCTAAGTGAGCCTGCGCGTGTACTTCCCCCTGATCCGCCGCCTTTCGGAACCATTCCACCGCCATACGCTCATCCTTAGCCACACCGCGCCCCTCCATGTACATCCCTCCTAAATTAGACTGCGCGTCTGCAACCCCCTGATCCGCCGCCTTCTGCCACCACTCTCTTGCTGCACGCTCATTCTTAGCCATGCAGCGCCCGCTCTCGTACATTACCCCCAACTTAAACTGCGCTTGTGCATCCCCTTGATCCGCTGCTTTCTGCCACCATGCCACCGCCATACATTCATCCTTGGTCACGCCGCGCCCGTTCAAGTACATCGCTCCTAAATTAACCTGCGCTTGTGCATTTCCCTGATCAGCCGCTTTTTGGAACCATTCCGCCGCCACACGCTCGTCCTTGATCACGCCATGCCCTTGCTCGTACAGCATTCCTAAATTAAACTGCGCACGGGCATACCCCTGATCAGCCGCCTTTTGGTACCATTCCGCTGCCACACGCTCATCCTTAGCCACACCGCGCCCGTTCAAGTACATCGCTCCTAAATTAGACTGCGCACCTGCAACTCCCTGATTTGCCGATTTTCGGTACCATTCCGCCGCCGTGCGGTCATTCTGGGGAACGCCACGCCCTTGCTCGTACATCCATCCTAACTTAACCTGCGCATCTGCATACCTCTGGTCCGCCGCCTTTTGGTACCACTCCATCGCCATGCGGTCATTCTGGGGAACGCCACGCCCTTGCTCGTACATCCACCCTAAATTAACCTGCGCGAATGCCTCCCCTTGATCTGCCGCCTTCTGGTACCACTCCACCGCCGTGCGGTCATTCTGGGGAACGCCGCGCCCGTTCACGTACATCCTTCCTAACGCAGCCTGCGCTTGTGCATTCCCCTGGGCCGCCGCCTTTTGGAACCACTCCATCGCCGTGCGGTCATCTTGGAGAACACCGTGCCCATCCACATACATCCTTCCTAAATTAAACTGCGCGGCGGCATATCCTCGATCCGCCGCTTTCTGGAACCACTCCATCGCCTTGCGATCATCCTTGGTTACGCCGCGCCCGTCCATGTACATTGCTCCTAAAAAAGCCTGCGCGGCGGCATATCCCCGATCCGCCGCTTTCTGGAACCATTCCATCCCCTTGCGCTCATCTTTGGCTACGCCACGCCCATCCATATACATCCTTCCTAAATTAGACTGCGCGGCAGCATATCCCCGATCCGCTGCCTTCTGGAACCACTCCATCGCCTTGTGCTCATCCTTGGCTACGCCACGCCCATCCTTATACATCCTTCCTAAATTATCCTGCGCGGCGGCATATCCCTGATCCGCAGCCTTTTGGAACCATTCCGCTGCTGTGTGGCCATCCTTGGCTACGCAGTTCCCATCCACATACATCCTTCCTAAATTATTCTGCGCGGCGGCATACCTCTGATCTACCGCCTTTTGGAACCATGCCAAGGCCGTACGTTCATCCTTGGCTACGCAGTTCCCACCCACATACATCCTTCCTAAATTATCCTGCGCGGCAGCATACCCCTGAGCCGCTGCATTTTGGAACCATAACAGTGCCGTACATTCATCCTTGGCCACGCCGCGTCCGTCCATGTACATCGCTCCTAAAAGAGCCTGTGCGGCAGCATATCCCTGATCCGCCGCCTTCTGGAACCATGACAATGCCGTGCGCTCATCCTTGCCCACGCCGCGCCCTTCCATGTACATCGCTCCTAAAAGAGTCTGCGCGGCAGCATATCCTTGATCCGCCGCCTTCTGGAACCATGACAATGCCGTGCGTTCATTCTTGACCACGCCGCGCCCTTCCATATACATCGCTCCTAAAAGAGCCTGCGCGGCAGCATATCCCTGATCCGCCGTTTTCTGGAACCATGCCATCGCCTTGCGCTCATCCTTGGCTACGCCGCGCCCGTTCGCGTACGCCAGGCCTAAATTAACCTGCGCGTGTGCTTCCCCCTGATCCGCCGCCTTTTGGTACCATGCCAGTGCCGTGGGTTCATCTTTGGCTACCCCGCGCCCGTCCATGTACATCGCTCCCAAAAAAGTCTGCGCTCGTGCATCTCCCTGATCCGCCGCCTTTTGGTACCATTCCATCGCCTTGTGCTCATCCTTGACCACTCCGCGCCCGTTCATGTACATCACTCCTAAAAAAGTCTGTGCTCGTGCATCTCCCTGATCTGCAGCACTTTTGAACCATGTTGCTGCCTTGTGCTCATCCTTGACCACCCCGCGCCCGTTCGCGTACGCCAGTCCTAGATTAACCTGCGCGGCGACATACTCTTGATCGGCCTTGCGTTGTACCTCTCGCAAATCCGGGATTTGCTGCGGTGTTACTTCGTCAGGGGCCATAAAAACCCCGGTGTCCACGGAAAATTCTCCGGCCGTGGCATCCGAATCGGTTGGCGCTGCGACCGCGAAACCGTCACCAATGCTCAACCAGAGACCGCAGAGAACAAGACACAACCATCGATGCCGCATGGGAGACCTCCGAATGTTGCCCAACAAACATAGGCGATGCCAAGCCCGCCTGACCGCAAGCCTGGCGTATTCAACAAACACACACATACCGCTAGCGCATATCCACGCTACAGACCAAGAACGTCCTGGTAACGCTGCAACAACAAACAGATCGCACCCTACATTCGACGTGCGGTTCCATCCCCGGCCAAGCTGACCAGGGCACTGCTTGCTCACCGTTTCGCCGCCAGGATCCCGCCGCCGTTGGGCAAGGCAACGGCAACCCGGTGTACGTCTCTCAGTCCGGCCCGCCGCATCATACCGCTCAACTCTGCCTCGGTGTATGCCTGGCCTTCCAGGGTGCCGACCAGCATGTTCAGGGAGAACAGGGTGGGATGCAGCGGCGAGGTGCGGGTGTTGTCCAGGATAAACTCCTGAATGAACAGCATGCCGTCATCGGCAAGCGCCTGCGCCGCCTTGGCGACAATGGCCTCGCATTGCTCCGGCCCTTCGCTGTGCAACAGATGGGAAATCCAGATGACATCGAAGCCGTCGCCGATGGAATCGGCTTCCACGTCCCCGCCGGCGAAGCGGATGCGGTCGCTCAGACCGAACCGGGCGATGGTCTGCTCGGCCACGGCGCGGGTGGTGGGCAGATCGAACACCACCGCGTTCAATTCCGGATTGTGCAGGCAGAAATGGATGGCATAGGTGCCGGGTCCGCCCGCCAGATCGAGCAGCCGGCGCCGGCCGCTGAGATCAATGGAAGCGGCGACTTTCGGGGCCAGCAGCATCGCCAGGTTGAACATCCCGAGCAGAAAACTCTCCCGCTCGGCAGTATCGGCCTCGTGCGATGAACGCTTGCGTACCGGCCTGCCGGTGCGCACCGCCTCGTCCAGCTTGCTCCACGCCTCGACCAGATGGTGATGGTGCAGGACGATATGCCCCAGGTAGTCGGGAGATTGCCTGGCCAGGCGCTCGGCGCTGAGCGGGGTGGCGGCGAAGGTGTCGCCCTCTTTGCTCAACAACTCCATGGCGACCAGGGCGTGCAGCAGCATATCCAGCGCCCGGCCATCGACATCCAGATGCCGGGCAAGTTCCGCTGCCGTCATGGGCTTTGCCGCCAGATGACTGAAGACATCCAATTTGACCCCGGCGTGCAGGGTACAGGTCTGCCAGCAGCCGCCGGCCAGGGAGAGGAGTTCGGGAATTGTCATGGTCGATGTCCTTTGTGGTTTGTGGTTGGCTATAGCCGCTCAGCAAAAGCGCCTGAGGCGGGCCCTTCGCCGGTCGCAACGCTGCCGCTATGGCTGCAGAAGCTGTAGATTCAAGGGATGTTCCACCACGCGCCTGGCAGATGTACCCACCAGTTCATGGATGATGACCTCCAACACGTGCCACACCTTGACTCCGGAGCGGATGCAACCGGTCACCGTGCCGCCTCCCCGGCCGCAGGCCATGTGCATGTGGACCAGCGGCGTGCCGGCCTCGTCGCGGAACAGGGTGCCGACACCGGCTATTTCATGGACGTGTTGCAGCTCCCATGGCATCGGTTGCAGCGGCAGGCCACGATCGTCCCGCGGCCCGACCACCAGATGGCTGCCGGCATCGGCGCCGCCAACCGCAAGCAGCGAGGCCGCCTCGATCCCCTGTTCCAAGGCGAATCGCTCGATCATTTCATGGACGATCTCGCCGTCTTCCAAACGGAGAACAAACACCCTGCCCGGCCGGGCCTCGGAAAATCGCATCGCATCACCTCATCAAAAAAATATCCTCTGCCCCGGCCCCACTCCGCCACTCATGCACGGATCGCTCACCGCAGGCAGCAGCCGGAGAATATTGCCGCAGACCACCTGGTCGAAATCGGCGGCTGACAGGTTCAACTGTCTGATCTTGCGCAGCTCATGCGCTGGAGTGCCAAAGGGAAAATCGCTGCCGAACAGCAGCTTGCCCGGTCCATAGTGTTCGACGAAATGACGCAGGTCCACGGCCGAGGCCAAAGCCAAATCGGCGAACCGGAGGGTATTGGCATAGCTCTCTTCAAGCACCACCGGCAGGCGGCGGCGGGTGATGGCGTCAAGCATGGCGGCGCAGCGGGGGTCGTCATACTGGTATTCAGGTTCGTAGGAGTGGCGGTGCCACTTGATGCCGCGATAGGGATGGCGCAATTCGTCGATGGCGAAATCGTTCCAGACGAACAGATATGGAAAGACAGACTCGCCCTGGCCGGCCAGGTCAAGGAGATAGCGGTTGGCCGCCCGCCGGGTTTGTTGCCACTGGTCGTTGTCCTGGAAATGGAAATCGTCACGGTCATAGACATCCTCCACCGGAGCGAACAGGCAGGCATCGGTGATGCCTGCCTGGCGGAGCAAAGGCGTGATGCGCTCAAACGGCAGATCCGAATGCTGTACGCCGCAGTGGATATGGCTGTCGATGATTCGCGCCGTGCCCATGTCTCCTCCTTGCACGAACAGAGAGCTTCTTTTTTCGGTTCCTTGTTCCTTTTATTGAGCAAATGAGGTGCTCCCCATGCCCTTCTGTACAGCCTGAACGCGGGGAGCATCGCCAGAATTTATGACATTTTTTCGCTGCCTCTTCACGCTCCATCTTGTTCCGGTTCTGTTTTTTCCGTGCTCGTCCACGACGCTGGGCGCAGACTCACAACGCCTCTCTGCATATGCAAGCTGCGCCAGATGGCGGCAACAGGAGAGGGCATGATCAGCGCCAAACGGCTCAAATCCGTATCGTATTGGTTTTAGAGAATTTTTTACTTAACCTGAGACGTTTTTCGGTATAAGCTGTTCAACTGTCCGGAAGTGCTTCCTGTCTGCTTGACCCGCAAGGTGTATCCGGAACCGTGTCCTTGACGCGCTGGCACCCGGAGAACGTTCCGGCGCGGTCGCGTTCCGGTTTGCGGTCAGCAGGTTAGTCTATCACGCGACCGGGGCTCCGTGAACACGAAAACCCACTTAAAAACGCGTTAAGGATACAACTCATGACCGGAAAAACCGCTGGGATTCGTTACTTCGGGCATACTTTCAGCTTACGGCAGGCTGCGGGCTGGTTGGGGATTGTTCTCTTGATCGCGCTGCTCGGGGCTCATTTTTTCAGGGCCTCTGCATACGGACTTGTGCTGTGCTGTGCCGGAGTATTCCTGTTGCATTGCGGACACACGGAGTGGAAACGGTACGCTGTCAGTTTTTTTCTGCTCTGGGGCGCGGTTGAATGGGGGGAGACCGCATTGTTTCTGGCGCAAGCGCGTATGCAGGCAGGCATACCCTGGTTCCGCGCCGCGCTCATTCTGTGGGGAGTGGCATGCGTGACCGGACTGGGAGCCCTCGCTCTCTATAGGCAACAAGCCGGAACTGAGGGCAAAGATGACTACGCCCGACTCAAGGGCATCGTGTTTCTGATCTCATTTGGCGCGATTCATTATCTGGCCCGATACTCCCCCATACCACTCCTGCTGCTCGAACGTTTTTTCCCGGGCTGGGGCGGCGCGCAAATATTTTTTATCGCCTGGTACGGCGTCTGGGTCGCGACCCTGCTCCTTGACCCGAAGCGCAGCCGCAAAGGCAGGAAACTGGCTTGGCTTCTTTTTTCGCTGCTGTTCTACAGCCAGCTTGCATTGGGCATTCTGGTGCTTGAGCGGATGCTCATGACCGGGACCCTGCATATTCCCGTCCCGGGCTTTATCGTCTTCGGCCCGCTTTTTCGCGGTACGCTCAGCATGATGGCGGGGCTTGTGCTGGTGGCAACGCTGCTCACCGGCAGCGCCTGGTGCAGTATGCTGTGTTATTTTGGGCCGTTCGATGCAATTGCGGCGGGCAACAAACCCGTGAAGCCCCTGCCTCCATCGCTGCGGTGGACGATACGTTACGGCCGGCTATGCGTTCTGGCCGCGGGCAGCCTGGTGGCGGTGGCGTTGCCCTTGACGCACCAACCCTTGACCATTGCGTTGCCTGTTGCCGGTCTCTTTGTTGGCGCAAGTTTTTTCATCATGGGCAGAGCGTCAAGAAAGTATAACAGCATGATGCACTGCACGACCTTTTGTCCCATGGGTATCGTCATTAATGCCCTGGCCAAAATCTCGCCGTGGCGCATCCGCGTCGAGCCGGAACAATGTGACCACTGTGGCGCATGTGAAGCGGTTTGCAAGTACAGGGCAATTTCCGCATCCAGCCGTACTCTGGGCAAAACAGCATGCCAATGCTCGCTCTGCATGGACTGTATCCCGGCGTGCACCAAGCAGGCCATCACGCTGCGGGCGGTGTGTATTCCTGTCTCCAACCCGACAGCCAGGCATATTTTTATTGTTCTGCTTGTCGCCATCCATGCGATTTTTATAGCTTTTGCGCGAGGTTAGCGCACAGCCGTTCCAGTGGCAAAGAGGCTCCGTCATTTGGTGTGGGATTGAACTGCTCCTGGTAAACGGTCCAATTTCAAAATGAGGGGGCAACACTGTTCTCTCCCTTGGCCCAACAAGGCATTGAGGAAATGTTGCATCCCACGGCACACCGGGTCAGCAGACCGCCTCGTCCAGCACTTCCCTGATCTTGACGGCGAGCGCCTCGAGCGTGAACGGCTTCTGCAAAAAGTGTACACCCTCATCGAGCACGCCATGGTGGACAATGACATTGGCGGTATAGCCGGACATAAACAGACATTTCAGTTTGGGGTTGGATGCCAGCAGGTTTTCAGCCAACATACGGCCGTTCATCTCGGGCATGACGACGTCGGTCAGCAACAGGTGGATGGCGCCGGCATGCCCCTGGGCCAGGCGTATGGCCTCATCAGGCCCGGAGGCGACCAGAATGGTGTATCCCAACCGGCAGAGCATGGAGGTGGCGACCTCAAGAATCATGGCCTCGTCCTCCACCAGCAGGACGGTTTCGCTGCCGGAGGGCGCCGGCATGGCTCCGGCCGCCGAGGCCCGGTCGGCGGGGCTCACATTCCGGGGCAGATAGACCTTGAAGGTGCTCCCCTGCCCCGGCTCGCTGTACACGTTGATGAATCCGTTGTTCTGCTTGACGATGCCATAGACCGTCGCCAGGCCGAGCCCGGTACCTTTGCCCATCTTCTTGGTGGTGAAAAAGGGCTCGAACAGCAGGGAAAGCTTTTCGGCGTCCATACCGCAGCCGTTGTCACTCACCGCCAGCAGGAGGTAATCGCCCGGCACCATATCGACATGCTCGGCGCAGTACTGCTCGCCCAGAATCAACGCCGCCGTCTCGATGGTAACCTTGCCGGTATCACCAATGGCATCCCGCGCATTGGCAACAAGATTGACCAGGATCTGATCAAGCTGCGAGGGATCGATGCACACTTGTCCGACATTCCGGCCGGGCATCCAGGTCAGATCGATACCTTCGTTGACGAGCCGCTGCAGCATGCTCAGCGTCCCGGCCACCGTCTCGTTCAGGTCGAGCACCTTGGGGCTAATAGGCTGCTTACGGGCAAAGGCCAAAAGCTGCCGGGTCAGATTGGCAGATCGTTCCGCGGCCTGCCGGACACTCTGCAGGCTGGCATACAGCGGGTGCGACGCGTCCAATCCGTTGAGCGCCAGTTCGCAATGGCCGAGAATGACGACGAGCATATTGCTGAAGTCATGCGCCACACCGCCGGCCAGCCGACCGATCGATTCCATCTTGCGCACCTGGATCAGCCTCGCCTCCTGCCTATTCCTTCCCGCCTCAGTCCGCTTGCGGACAGAGGCATCGTTGAACAGCACCGCCATCTTGCCGGGCGATATCTGGAAAACATACAGTTCAAAGATCCCGGCAACCGTATCGTAGTTATATTCGAATCGTTCAGCCTGCCAGCTCTCGCCACATTCGGCCGCCCGGCGGAAATACATGGGAAGTTCGGTCTCACGGAGCGCCGGAAGGATTTCCTCCAGGGTCTTGTTGATAAACCGGGAGTGCTCCAGCCCCAGCAACCGGTCGGCGGCGGGATTGGCACCGCTGAGGACCAGGCGACCATCGGGTTGCAGGTCAAAGATATGGATGCCCATGGGCGAGGCCTGGAGGATGGTATGGAGGGCGGCCTCGCCGGCCAGAGGGGTGGCTTGCGCTTGCCGGTGTTCAGTGATGTCGATGGCGTATCCGGCGAGCAGGCCTCTTGCTCCCTGCCGGATCGGGAATTTGATGATGGTATACGTGCGTCCGTCGATTTCCTGTTCAAAACGAAGAATATCTCCCTGGGATACAGCCCGCCATTCGTCTTCCGCCATCTTGGCCACGTACTCCGCCGGGAACAACTCCTGTATGGTGGTGCCGAGTATTTCGGCGACCGGCATGCCGAACATGTCCTGACAATTGTCGCTGACTCGCAGAATTCTGCTTGTGGTAGGCGATACCTCTTTGATGAACGCATAGATGGGAGAATTCTTGATGAATTGCGTCAGCAGCTCATTGGTGGTCACCAACTCCTGCTCGGCCTGTTTGCCGGTGCTGATGTCCACATGGGCGCCAATCAGCACCAAGGGGTTGCCATCGGCATCACAGGTGACGACACGGCCACGATTTTGAATCCAGACCCAATGCCCGTCCTTGTGGCGCATCCGGAATTCATGGTCAAACACCTCGTCCCCGGCGCACCTGAGCAACGCCTCTCTGGTCTGTTCCACGTCGTCAGGATGCACCAGTCTTTCCCAGGTCGCGTATGTGCAGGGCATGAGTTCGGCAAGGGTGTAGCCAAGCATCTGCGCCCAGCTTTCGCTGATGACGATCTCATTGGTTTGCACATGCCACTCCCATGTGCCAAGCCCTGCTCCTGCGATCAGGCATCCCAGGCGCTCGCGGTCCTGCCGCAACGCTTCCTCCATCAGCCGGCGATCGGTGCTGTCGTTCCCCACGCACAGGATCTCGCGGACCCCGCCCTCCGGTCCACGCAACACCTTGCTGCTCCATGTTACCCAGACAGGTGACCCATCCTGGCGCACCATTGCATCTTCACTGAGCGCATGGCCGGAGGGGTGTTCACCCGGGTCGGCGGCGATCTCCCAGAACCTCCTGTCGGGAAGGCCGGGCGGCACAATGGTCCCCACCAGGTTCCGGCCGACTATTTCAACGAGGGTGTAGCCGAAAAACCGCTGCCCGCATTCGTTGAGATAAATGATCCGACCGTCGAGGTCCAGGCGCAGGATAATGAAGTCGGCGTTGTCGACCAACTCGAGATACCATGCCTCTCTGTCCCGCAGAGTCCGTTTGTTGCTTGCCAACTCGCCCGCGCGCTTTTTCACCGATGCCCGCAGGGTCCAATTCCAATACAACAGGCCGGCGATCATCAGCACCAGGCCGACGTCCACGAGCAGCGAGGCATTCAGCAGGCCCGGCAGAGGACTGTCCATCCCTTTTTTGTCGATGGGCTCCTGACCCTCGGCGGCAATCCGGGCAAGACCCGACTCGACCCGGATGCCGGTCTTCTCCTGCCGCAGCCGCCACTGGTCTGCCAAAATGCCCCGGATGTTCCCTATCTTGTCGGCCCAGATATAAGGCGGGTAGTTGTTCTCCGTCAGAATGGCGCGCGGGGAAACGGTATCCGAGGCCGAGGCGTTGCCTGCGGCGATCAGGACAAGATGGCAGAACAGCAGGAAAAAGCACCATATACCACCGTGCCTGTGCCTGCTGTTCCGGATGACGGATTGATTCATAACAGCACCCCTCCGTTCACAAGGCATTTTTCTGGGACAGGTTTCCATGCGGGATCCAGCCAGACGAAAACTGTGCCTGGCTGCGGTTCATCAGGTGCCATGACGGTAAAACCATTGCTCCACGTCGTGGGCGGTAAAGCATTTGAGCACCGGCCTGCCATGAGGGCAGTGGGAAAACATCGCGCCAGCCTCCATCTGGGCCAGCAGTTTGAGCATCTCCACCGGCTGCAGACGGTTTCCCGCCTTGACCGCTGCCTTGCAGGCCATGGAGGCGAGCAGGTCATCCACCGCCTGCGGCACGGGCTGAGCAAAATCGCTCCGGACCGGTCCTCTCAACCCGTCGAGGATCTCCCGCAGCAGGGTCCTCGGTTCGACATGGCTGACCAGCGCCGGGGCGGCCTTGATCGCATAGGTAGCACCGCCGAACGGTTCCACTGTAAAACCGAAAGCAGCCACTGCCTCGCCCCGTTGTTCCAGGGTCTCCATCTGGGCCGGAGTCAATTCGACGGTAATCGGAAACAGCAGGGCCTGCTGCGGCATGTTCGCCGCCAGATACCCCTGCCGCAGCTGACTGTACAAGAGCCGCTCGTGGGCCGCATGCTGATCGATCACGATGAATTGCCCCTCTCTTTCGCAGAGCAGATAGAGGGAGAACAACTGACCGATCAGGGTCAAGCCGCCATATTCGTGCCGGGGTTCAGGCCCAGAGGGCTGGTTGTCCGGCATGGGCGCCCGTGCCTCCGGCGGCGGCGTCAACACCGGCGCAGCGGGCGGCGGCGCGACCGGCAGGCGCGGCTGCATCGCGGGCGGCTCGGCCGTGGTCAGGGCGGGGAGATCCGGCAGTCCGGCGGCAGGCGGACGCAAATCAACCATCTGTTCCCTAAATGACCGGGCCGGCGGAACGAACAGGCTGGCGCGGAGATCCTG
Source organism: Desulfobulbus sp. (assembly GCA_009780825.1). Lineage (GTDB taxonomy): Bacteria > Desulfobacterota > Desulfobulbia > Desulfobulbales > Desulfobulbaceae > Desulfobulbus. Next base: position 289,153 of record WQZH01000001.1, read on the forward strand.
CTGGTACCCATCCATGGCCTGGCGAACCCCGTCGGCCACGAAACGGTGGACAGCCTCGCTCCGCCGGAAGCGGATCTCGCGTTTGGCCGGATGAACATTGACGTCCACCTGATCAGGGGCAATGGACAACCGCAGAACCCCGGACGGCTGATACCCTTTCATCAGCAATCCCTGCATGCCTTCGTTTACCGCGTGCCGGAGCATCGTATCCTGTATCGGCCGACCGTTGACCAGGAGACGCAGACGGGCGGCAGCGGCCTGGGTCGTTTCCGGCAGTAGCAAAAAACCGTCCACAGCCATCGCCGCAGTATCGGTCGCGGTCTCGGCCCGGATCGGCAAGAGCTTGCCTTGATAGCGGAACACCTCCCGGACCCGCTGTTCCAGATCAACGTCCTGCCGATAATCAAGCGCCGTCCGCCCGTCGGCCTGGAGCGTGAAACCGATGGCGGGATGCGCCAATGCCTGGTTCCTGACCACCTCTTCGATATGGTGCAGTTCGGTACGGGCCGATTTGAGGAATTTTTTCCGGGCCGGCATGTTGCCGAACAGATGACGGACTTCGACCAATGTGCCCCGGCCGCATCCATCCTGATGCACGTGCCTGAGCGTCCCGTAACGGATTTCGGCCCGGGTGCCCAGTTCCTGATCCTGCGGCCGGGAAAGGATGGTCATCCAGGAAACCGAGGCAATGCTGGGAATGGCCTCGCCGCGAAACCCCAAGGTGGCGATGGCGGTCAATTGGGCCTCCTCGCGAATTTTGGATGTGGCGTGCCGCTCAAGGCACAGCAGCACATCGTCGCCATCCAAACCCACCCCGTTGTCGGCCACCCGTATCAGTCCGCTGCCGCTGCCCTCGACCTGAATGTCGATCTGGGTGGCACCGGCGTCCAAACTGTTTTCCAGCAGTTCCTTGACGACCGAGGCCGGGCGTTCAACCACCTCGCCGGCGGCGATCTGATTGGCCAACTGTTCTGAAAGTATCCGTATGCGAGACACGACCTATCGTCTTTCTGGTAGAGAGTGCACAATAACCGCTCGACAAAACAACAAGCCTTGATCCGGCATACACGACAATCATCCCCGCAGCACGTTACCCTACAGCGGTCCTGAGGAAACAATCCCCCTCTTTGCCTGGTTGAACGGCGGCAGGCAAAAGAACTCCGTGCTTAAACGCTCCATTCATGGTAACAACGGAAACGATTATCGATATCCGGCAACTGATGCGTTGCCGGTCATGCGCAGCCTGCTTGCGCGAATATATTACTATTTTTTCAAATTATTGTCCATCGCTCCTTCAGTATCAACCGAACTTCCTCCCGAGCAGCCCCCTTTTCGCGGCTGGATTCTGCATGAACGCCACCTCACGAGGTTGGCACTCTCCATCGCCGCGCTGGTGACGCTGCTGCTGGGTACGGTATTAGCTTGGATCTCGTCCTTGCCCGATATCCGTTCGGTGGACGACTACCGACCTCAGGTGGCGACCATGATTTTTGATCGTTCCAACCGACCCATCGATGCCATTGCCAAGGAATTCCGGATCGTCGTCCCTTACAGCAGTCTGCCTCCTCTGCTGCCCAAGGCCTTTGTCGCTGCTGAGGACAGCCGTTTCTGGGAGCACGACGGCCTCGACGGCTGGTCAATCGCCCGCGCCGCCTTCAACAACCTCCGTTCCGGCCGTCGCGGCCAGGGAGGATCGACCATCACCCAGCAGGTCACCCGGGCCCTGCTCCTCTCCCCGGAGAAGAGCTATCTGCGCAAAGCGGCCGAGGCGGTACTCTCCTTCCGTCTGGAACGCATGCTGACCAAGGAGGAAATCCTCTCGATCTACCTCAACGAAATCTATCTCGGCGAAGGGGCCTACGGAGTCGAAGCCGCGGCCCGCACCTATTTCGGCAAAAAAGCCAGTCAACTGACTCTGGGTGAAATCGCGCTGCTGGCTGGCCTGCCCCAATCGCCAAGCAACTATTCGCCGCTCAAGCAACCCGAGGCGGCCCGCACCCGGCAGCGTTACGTGCTCAACCGAATGGCCGAAGACGGCATCATCACCGCCGACGCCGCCCGCATGGCCTACGAAGAAGGGCTGCCTCTGGCCGGCAACTGGCGCAGGTCGGTCAACGGCTATTTCACCCAGTATATCCGCCAACAGTTGCTTACCGTGTACAAGGAAGCTGACCTCTATGGGAAGGGACTGAATGTGGCCACCACCGTCGATGCCCGGCTCCAGGAAGCGGCGGTCAAGGCCGTCCAGATGGGGGCGGCCGGGATCGCTGCGCGTCATCCCGGCGAATCGGCGCCGCAAGGCGCGCTGGTGGCCATCGATACCGGCAGCGGCCGCATCCAGGCAATGATCGGCGGGGTCGATTTCACGGAAAATCAATTCAATCGGGCAATACAGGCCAACCGGCAGCCCGGTTCGGCCTTCAAGCCCTTGCTCTACGCCACAGCCCTGGAACAGGGAGTGGCGCCGGACGCGGTGTTCCAGGATGCGCCGATCACCCTGTACAGCGGCGCCGGCAAACCGTGGCAGCCGCATAATTTCGGCAACGAATACCGGGGCACCTTAAATCTCACCGACGCCCTGACCTACTCCAGTAACGTGGTCGCGGTCCGGTTGATGCAGCAGGTCGGGCCGCAGCAGGTGATCCGGACCGCCCGGAAGATGGGGATCGACACGCCGCTCAATGCCGACTTGTCGCTGGCGCTCGGCACCTCGCCGGTGTCGCTGCTGGAACTGACCGCCGCCTATGCCGCCATCGCCAATCAAGGCGTGTACCATGCTCCGGTCGGCATCACCAGGATCGGAGACCGGAGCGGCGGTTTCACCCCTTGGCCGCAATCCACGGGCACTCAGGTGATGACGCCGGCAACCGCGTCCTGGCTGCATGCGGCCATGACTCAGGTGGTGCGGCGGGGAACCGGCAAGAACGTTTCCGGCGTGCCTGGAGCCAGCGGCAAGACCGGCACCACCGACAACCAGATCGATGCCTGGTTCGTCGGGTCCGCTCCGGACCTGACCGCCGGCGTCTGGCTCGGCCACGACCGCGACACGTCGCTCGGCGCCGGCGAAACCGGCGGTCAGGCAGCGGCACCGGTCTGGAAACAGTTCATGTTGCAGACGATGAACTGAAGGATTGACCATGACCATCCGCAACCATCAGCTCATGCAAGGCTTGTACGAAGGCCGGCCAGCCGAGAAGCTGGCCTCGGCCGCAGCCCTGCATGCCGAACTGGCGCCCTATCTCCAGGATCTGCCGCAGTTGACCGGCGAACTCGGCCAGTTGCGTCTGGACTGTGTTGCGCTTGCCCGCCAGATGACGGGCATGGATCTGGGCCGGCTGTGCGGTCGCTGTGCCGCGCGGCCGGACGGAGGGTGCTGCAGCGCGTTCATGGCGGACAACACCGACGCCCTCCAGATCCTGATCAATCTGTTGCTGGGCGTCTCCGTGCTCATGCAACCGGACAACGGGCAGCATTGCTGCTTCCTCGGTCCCCGGGGCTGCCTCTTTGCGGTCAAGCCGATCTTCTGCCTCAATTACAACTGCACCCATATCCTTACCGGCGCCGCTCCAGCCGATCTGTCCATCCTGTACCAGCGGGCCGCAGCGGTGCTCAGCCGGCAGACCCGCATCGAGGATCTGCTGTTGGCAATGGCGCGGGACCAAACGATATCGGTGCCGTAGCCTGCTGTTCCCGTTCATTCTTCCTGCTGGAGGTTCCAATGCCCATCAGTGCCGCCCTTGCCACCTCGCTTGGCCGTTTCGTGCTGACCGCCGACGAAACCGGCCTCTTGCGCCTGCTCCTGCCCCGGGAATCATCCGCTGCCGACTCGCTGGCCCCAGTGGAACAGGTGGCTCAGCCGCTTCTGACAGAGGCTGCTAGGCAATTGCTCGCCTATCTCGATGGTTCCCTGGTCAAATTCGACCTGCCCTTGTCCATTTACGGCACCCCTTTTCAGAGACAGGTGTGGGCGCAGCTTCAGACCATTCCCTACGGCCGGACCATGACCTACGGCGAGTTGGCGGAACGGATCGGCGGCCGGCAAAAGGCCAGGGCCGTGGGGGGAGCCGCCCATGCCAACCCACTGGGCATCGTCATTCCGTGTCACCGGCTGATTGGAGCGGGCGGCGCCCTGACCGGTTTCGGGGGCGGACTGCCCATGAAACAAACCTTGCTCGATCTGGAACAACACACCTGGCAGCGGATGCGCAGCAGCGCGTCCCGCTGAAAACAACCAGACATCCCCATCCTTTTTTCAGGGAGGAAAATTCATGGTGGATATTATCATCGGTTCAGTCGATTCTCTTGGCCATCACTCCGGCACGGCCGGCCTCACCGGCGCGCTGGTGGAGGCGGAATTGCTCCATGTGCGCGATCCCCGCCAGCGCGTCGCCGGTCCACAGGGGCAAGAGCGGCGCAGACAGCCACGGAGAGACCCGGCCAACGGCAAGGTGCTCACCCTGCTGATCCCCGACAGCGCCATCCTGCCGAAGGATCTGGAGACCAAAAAATACAAGGTGCTGCTCCGGTTCATAAAGAAATAGAGGTGCCGGTCGCTAGCGCTAGGCCGGAGTTGCGCCGCAAGCCCGCCCCCCCAAAACGGCAAGGAGCTTGTCGTCTCGTGCATTCCCACGCCCGCCCGTGCGCGCGGATTCGGTCACTGGCCCCAGTGCCCGAATCCATGGCGAGCAGTCAAATAAAACTACTCAATCTGCCAGGACTGGAGTAGATTTTGCCGAAGAATGCCAACAGCCCGAAGGTGTGATGCCCACAGCGCCAATGTGCGGGCCAATCACCTGTCTGGGATGATTGTTTTTCATTGACCGCGTACAGCGCAAGGAGAAGGCAGTATGGCACCGGTAACCGTCTATTCCATGGATTTGAACACCAAGCGATCCCAGGGCATCCTCCCCAGGCTCCGCATCCTGATGCGCAAGGCCGGTCTGGAGAATGTCATCGCCAAGGATGACCTGACCGCCATCAAGCTGCACTTCGGCGAACTGGGCAATACCGCCTTCGTGCGGCCCCTTTTTGTCCGTCCGGTGGTGGAATCGGTCCAGAAGGCGGGCGGCAAACCCTTTCTGACCGACGCCAGCACCCTCTACGTCGGGCAGCGGGGCAATGCGGTGGATCATCTCAATAACGCGCTCTACAACGGTTTCGGCTACTCTTCGATCGGCGCGCCGCTGATCATTGCCGACGGCTTGAACGGCCGGGATGAAATCGAGGTGCCGGTGGAATCGGCCCATTTCCAAACAGCCTATATCGGCGCAGCCCTGGTGCATGCCAATGCCCTCATCTCGGTCGCCCATTTCAAGCTCCATGAAATGGCCGGCTTCGGCGGGGCCTTGAAAAACATCGGCATGGGCGGCGGCTCACGGCGGGGCAAGATGGCGCAGCACAGCACGGTCTCACCGGTGGTTGCCGCGAAAAAATGCATCGGCTGCGGCATGTGTTTGCGCCAATGTGTCCATGGTGCGCTCAGCCTGGTGAAGCGGAGTGCGACGGAAAAATCCCCCAACCCGAAAATCACCCGACTGGCCCGCATCGACGCCAAAAAATGCGTGGGCTGCGCCATGTGCCTGCACGCTTGCAAACAGGGCGCCATGGATGTGAACTGGGCCACCGACATCCCGGCTTTTCTGGAGCGGATGATCGATTATGCCGCCGCCGTACTCCACGGCAAGCGGCAAAAATCCCTGTTCATCAATTTCCTCACCCAGATCTCACCGGCCTGTGACTGCCACTCCTATGCCGACGCCCCCATTGTCGGCGACATCGGCATCCTGGCCTCCACCGACCCGGTGGCCCTGGACAAGGCCTCGGTGGATCTCATGCACAAGCAGCCGGTCCTGCCGACCTCCTGCCTGGCGAAGAAGGCGGACACCACCGACAAAATCCGGGCCGTCTATTCCTATATCCCGTGGGAGCACCAGTTTGCCTATGCCGAAAAAATCGGCCTGGGCACGACCGAGTATGTGATCGAGGCCATCTGACAGATGGCCCGGCGGTTCCCGCGGACTCTTTTCGCCTCTTCTGCGGCCGGGTTTTCCGGCCGCAGACGCTGCAAGGGCTGCGGTTGCGCCGCAAGAAACAAAGATGATGGACCATTGTTCCGGCGATGATCCCCCAAAACGGCCGATCAAGTTGTCAATCGCATTTATTCTTTCTTTTCGAGGAGAACAGCACGATGGAAGACAAGACCATCACCGTCACCTGCCCCAAATGCGGCATCAAGATGACCAATCCCAGCAGTTGGTTCAAAAAGCCTGGCAACTGCTGTCCTGGCTGTCAACTGCGCTTCTCGACCGAGCGGTTCAAACGGTGCATTGAGGAGGCCGAAAAGCTGGCCTGACCGCATACTCATTGTTGGCGATTTCAATCTGCCCAATTCCCGGCAATTCAGAGCGGAGTACTCTTCAGGCCATCCCCGCTTGGCGTCATACCAGAAAAGCTGCACCGTACCCTGCTGGGACGAGCATCTCTGCCAAGTCTCGCTGTTCAAATCGCAGCTTGCTTGATTTGCAACGAAATCCGAGCAAAATGTCCTCAATCAAAACCGCTCGAATCCGTCGGAGACCGGCAGACGGAACTGGCGCACCAACAGCAGTCCCCCCCACAGTTGCGCCAGTATCATCAGCAGCACTCCGAACGCATGCGTTATTTTGGCGATGACGTGGGCCTGCCGCAGCATCCCGAGGGAAGAGAGGATGTTGATCCAGTCGTGTCCAGGGTCTTCGACGCCGGTCAGGCCCGAGAGCAACGGTAATTTCGGGTTGAGCGCATCGTATATATAGGGCGCGATATCCATGAAGCTGATCGCGACCCACCACAGGCAAAACGAAGCGGCAAGCGGGTCGCGTTGACGGAACAGAAAGACGGCGCAGCAGGTGAGCGGCATGATGAGCTGCATCAGCGTGCCGCCCAGGAATTGCATGAAATCCCCCAGCGGCCTAAAAAAGATATGCCCGGATTCGTGGATGATGAGGAGGGGAGGATGAATGAACCAAGTGTTCCATATCCCGCCGTCCCGGTAACCGTATCCCGCGATTTTCCATCCCCAGACGAAAAGCGCGAAGAAGACGACAAGGCGCGCCCAGAAAAACGGATGCCGCGTTTGTGGGGCTTCGTTGTCGGTCAGTTGCAGGCAATCGGGCGCACGGGGCAGGCAAGTGCGGTCTCTGGGGCATTGCCGCAGCTCCTGTTTGCGGCGCTCATGCCGTTCCCAGCGGGAAAACAAGATGCCGCAGCCAGGACACTGGTCGGCAGGACCTTTATCCTGCGCGCGGCGGGCATAACCGCATTTGGGGCAGGAATCGTACATAGGCGGACGGCACCAGGCCGGTTCAGCTTTTTTTGTCGTTGTCCAGGGTTTTTGAGTCGTCTTTTTTGACCGCATCCTTGAAATTACGGATGCCCTTGCCGATGCCGCCACCGATCTCCGGCAATTTTCCGGCTCCGAAGATAATGACGACAATCACCAGAATGACGATCAATTCAGGCATTCCGAGTCCGAACATGACGGCACCTCATCGAAAAGAAGCAAAGGAAAGCGGGAGCATCTAACGATAGCACTCCGGCCGATTCCCTGTCAATTGCCACTACGGCCCCGGCGGAACCCGACCCCGACCGCAGCGGCACGGGCCAGAATGGCCGGCTCGTCGAGGGTCAGGAGGCGACGGTCTCGCATGACTAAACGACCGTTGATCACCGAGTGGATGACATCGCTGCCCCGGGCGGCATACACCAGGTGGGATGTTGGGTGATAAAGTGGGGTGAGGTGCGGCTGGTCGAGATCAAGCACAATGCAGTCCGCCTTTTTCCCCGGCTCCAGGCTGCCGATCAGGCGCTCGGCCCCCAGCACCTTGGCGCCGCCCAGAGTGGCGGCATGCAGCGTGGTCGCGGCGCTCATCACCGTGGGGTCCATCCGGTCGACCTTGTGCAGCTTGGCGGCGGTGCTCATCTCGCCGAACAGGTCGACATCGTTGTTGGAACCGCTGCCGTCGGTCCCCAGCCCCACGCAGATCCCCGCTTCCAGCATCTGCACCACCGGGGCGATGCCGGAGGCGAGCTTCAGGTTCGACTCCAGACAATGGGCCACCTTGACGCCCCGCTTGGCCAGCAGGGCGATCTCGCTTGGCGTCAGCATGACGCAATGGCCGGCCACCACCCGCGATCCGAGCAGTCCGAGCGATTCGAGATGTTCCACCGGAGTGCGGCCGTAGCGCTCAAGACAGGCGCGCACCTCTTCCTCGTTTTCGCTGAGATGGATCACATAGAGCGACCTCTCGTCCCAGGCCATAGCTCCCAGCCTGGTCAGTAGATCGGGTGAACAGGTGTAGACCGCATGCGGGCTCGCGGCGACGGTGATCAGCGGGTGATGCCGGTACCGGTCGAACAGGTCTTGCATGCAGGTGAAGCCGTTTTCCAGTGCGCCGTAATTGGGCGAGGGAAAATCGTACAGTACCTCGCCGACCCAGGCCCGGATACCCGCCTCTTCCGCGGCTCTGGCCACGTCGCCGGCAAACAGGTACATGTCGCAGAATGCGGTGGTTCCAGACTTGATCATCTCGCAGATCGACAGCAAGGTTCCCAGATGCACCACCTCGCCGGTCAGAGTGGCCTCCAGCGGAAAGATGGTGTCGTGCAGCCACCGCATCAGGGGCAGATCGTCGGCCAGGCCCCGGAACAGCGACATGGCCGCATGGGTATGGACATTCACCAGGCCGGGCATGATCAGCCCGTGCGCCTCGGCGATCACCCGCGTCTCCGGAAAACGGGCCAACAGTTCGGCGCCGCCACCCACCGCCAGAATGGTGTCGCCGCCGATGGCTATGCCACCATCTTCGATAGGCGGCTGGTCTGGAGCCATGGTCAACAGATACTTTCCGGTGAGGATGAGGTCAGCCGTGATTGTCTTCATGGGATCAGCTCCGCCATGGTGTGCATGATCAACTGTTGCAGACGCGGTTCGGCCTTGCGGGCCGCGGCGATAATGTCGTCGAGCAGGATCGGCTGGAAATGGTCGGGGTCGTTGACGTTGGCCACCACCGACACGCCCAGCACCCGCATGCCCGCATGCAGGGCCACCAGGATCTCAGGCACCGACGACATGCCCACGGCATCGGCGCCGATCATCCGCAGGAATCTGGTCTCAGCCGGTGTTTCCAGACTCGGGCCGGGGATGCAGGCATAGGTGCCGCTGACCACCTCGTCAAACCTCAGCCGGCTGGCCAGATCGAAAACGAGCTGCCGCAGGCCAAGGTCGTACGGAGTGGACAAATCGGGAAAACGGGGCCCCCATTCGTCGATATTCGGGCCGCGCAGGGGATTGTCGCCCAAAAGATTGAGGTGATCGGCCAGCACCATGATCTGACCGGCTCGAAAAGACGGGTTGAGGCCGCCGCTGGCATTGGTGATGATGGCGGTATGCGCCCCCAGCAGGGCCAGCACCCGGATGGGAAAAGCCACCTCCCGCGCGGTGTAGCCCTCGTAGCAGTGAAAACGGCCTTGCAGGATGGCGGCCCGCTTGCCGGCGAGGCGGCCGATGACCAGGTTGCCGTCATGACTGGCAACGGTGGAGCGCGGAAAATTGGGAATCTCGGCGTATGGCCAGGAGCGGTCCACCTGCATGGCATTCACCAGTCCGCCGAGCCCGGTCCCCAACTGGATCACCACCTCGGGCGGTTCGGCGACCTGGCCACGGATACATGCAACCGTCTCTTCGACCTGTTGCCGATATCGGCTCATGTCAATCACCGTGGTCGCGCTCCGGCACGGGCCATCTCATTTGAGGGCATTGGCCGCGACAAAATCCCTGACCGTGGCCAGGTCGGCATCCAGTACGGCACAGCGGCTCTCTCGGTTTTCGAGACCGGCCAGGGCAGGCGGCAATGGCGGCTCGCTGCCGATGGCCCGGACAACGGCTGCCCCGAATTTGGCCGGATGGGCGGTGGCCAGGCAGACCACCGGCCGGGCCGGGTCACGCAGTTCGAGCGCCGCCTTGACGCCGACCGCGGTGTGCGGATCGAGGAGATAGCCGTACTGCCGGTAGAACTCGCCGATGGTTGCCAGGGTTTCCTCTTCGGAGACCGACCGGGAGCGAAAATCTTCAGCCACCTGTTTTCTGCAGGCGGAAAGGTCGAGCAGGCCGGTGGCGGCGAAGTTGTCCATATCCCGTCCCACCGCGTTGCCGTCCTCGCCGCGCAAATAGTAGAGGTAGCGTTCGAAATTCGAGGCGATCTGGATGTCCATGGATGGACTGCTGGTCGCCTGCACCTGGCCGCGCGAGTAGTCGCCCTCGGCGACGAATCGGGCGAGGATGTCGTTGGCATTGGTGGCCAGGATCAGGGTGCGGATGCAGCCGCGCGGCAGCAGGGTCCGGGCGACATAGCCGGCGAAGATGTCGCCGAAGTTGCCGGTGGGCACGGAAAAATCGACGCTGTCGTGCCCAAGTTTGCGCAGCTTGAGATAGGCGTACACATAGTAGACCACCTGAGCCAGAACCCGGGCCCAGTTGATCGAATTGACCGCGCCCAGGCGATGGCGGTCACGGAAGGCAAGGTCGTTGAAGATGGCCTTGACCAGGGCCTGGGCATCGTCGAAGGTGCCGCGCACCGCCATGTTGAACACATTGGGATCAAGAACCGTGGTCATCTGCAGGGCCTGGATCAGGCTGGTGCGGCCGTGCGGATGGAGGATAAAGATATTGATGTTGTTCTTGCCGCGCACCCCGGCGATGGCGGCGCTGCCCGTATCGCCCGACGTGGCGCCGAGGATATTCATGAAACCGCCGGTGCGCTCCAGCACGTACGCAAACAGGTTGCCGAGCAACTGCAGTGCCACATCCTTGAAGGCCAGGGTCGGACCATGGAAGAGTTCCAGGATATAGACATCGCCCTGCCTGGTCATCGGCGTCACCTGGGGATGGGTGAAGCTGGCATAGGCCCGTTCGATCAAGTCTTCGAGATCGTTCTCCGGAATGTCGTCGATAAAGAGCGAGAGGATCTCTTTGGCCAGATATTGGTAGGGCAGGTACTGCCAGCGGTCAAGCATGCCGGCGGTTACCGTGGGCAGGGTTTCGGGCAGGAGCAGGCCGCCGTCCCGGGCCAGCCCCATCATCACCGCATCCTGGAATCGCAGGGGCGCAATGCCGCCCCGGGTGCTGATATAGCGCATGGTGTGTCCTTCGATTGAGGCGATCAGTCCAGCAGGCTCTTGCCTTCCATTTCAACGGGAAGAGGCAGCTGCATCAACGTCAGAAGGGTGGGGGCGATATCCCGCAGGGCCCCGCCATCCCGCAATTTTTTGTGTTGCTTGTATTGGTCCGCAACCAGAATGCAGGGGACCGGATTCAAGGTGTGGGCCGTGTACGGGCCGCCGGTTTCCGGGTCAACCATCTGCTCGGCGTTGCCGTGGTCCGCGGTGATCAGCATGATCCCTCCTCGCTGCCGGACAAAATGTTCGATCCGGCCAACGCAACGGTCCACGGTTTCGCAGGCGGCCACCGCCGCCGCCATCACCCCGGTGTGACCGACCATGTCGCCGTTGGCGAAGTTCAGGATCACCAGGTCATAGGGCGTGCCCGCCGCTTCCTTTTCGGTCAGAACCCGCAGCAAAGTGTCGGTCACCTCCACCGCGCTCATCTGCGGTTTGAGGTCATAGGTGGCGACATCACGGGGCGAATGAATCAACATACGGTCTTCGCCCGCGTAAGGGATCTCGTTGCCGCCATTGAAAAAATAGGTGACATGGGCATATTTTTCGGTTTCGGCAATCCGCAGTTGAAGCCGGCCATGCCGGCTGACCTCTTCCCCCAGAATCCGGGTCAGGCTGACCGGCGGGAAGGCGACGGGAAAGGTAAAGTCAGCCTCATATTCGGTCATGGTGGCAAGGCCGAGCAGGTTGGGCAGGCAGGCGGGATCAAAGCCGTCGAAAGCATCCCCAAAGGCATGACACAGTTCGCGTACCCGGTCGGCACGGAAATTAAAAAAAATCACCGCCTCATTATCCATAATCCGCCCAACAGCCCCATCACCGTCGGTCAACACCGTGGGGGTGATGAACTCGTCGGTCTCGCCCCGGCCGTATGCCGCCCGGATACACGCCAACGGATCGGTCGCTGTCTGCCCTTGCCCGCAGATCATGGCATCCCAGGCCCTTTTTACCCGGTCCCAGCGTTTGTCCCTGTCCATGGCCCAGTACCGTCCGGATACTGTCCCTACCCGACCGCAGCCAATGCGGTTCATGGCGTTAACCAGTTCTTCCATAAATGCCAGCCCACTGGTGGGCGGCGTGTCCCGTCCATCCATAAAGGCGTGGACCACCACCTCGATGCCCTTACCCGCCGCCAACTCGATCAAGGCGATCAGATGGCGGAGATGGCTGTGCACGCCGCCATCAGACACCAACCCACACAGATGCAGCCGGGAACCTGCCGCCCGAGCCCGGTCCATCATGTTGTTGAACACCGGATTGGCGGCAAACTCGCCTAACTCGATGGCCCGGTTGATGCGGGTGTAGTCCTGGTAGACGATCCGCCCGGCGCCGATGTTGAGATGACCGACCTCGGAGTTGCCCATCTGTCCCTCCGGCAGGCCGACCATACCGTTGTGGGCCGTCAGGGTGGTCATGGGGAATTCCCGGCTCAGCCGGTCCATATTCGGCGTATCGGCAACGAACACCGCGTTGGTGGCGGTAGGCGCACCAACGCCCCAGCCGTCGAGAATGGTCAGGATGATCGGGACAGGAACAGACATGATGCGCACCTCAGGAAACAGTATCGCACGATTCGTCGGCCAGCAGCGCTTCCACGTCCAACTTGGGGGCGTCGTGCCACAATCCTTCAAGATCGTAGAACTTCCTGTTCTCGTGATAGAAAATATGGGTCACCACCGTGCCAAAGTCGAGCAGAACCCACAACCCCTCGCCCAGACCTTCGCTGTGTCTGCCGCTGACCCGTTTGGCATGCAGCTCGCCGGCGATGGCCTCGGCCAGACCCTGGACATGACGGGTGGACCGACCGCTCATGATAACGAAATAATCGGTAAAGGATGCCAAGCCGCGCACATCCAGCACCATCAGCTCCTCGGCCTTGGTGTCCGAGGCAATGCGGGCACAGGCTGCCGCCAGCTCCTTCCCTTCTTTTTCCGCGTATTCTTTCTTTAACTGTCGCATGATTTTCCTTATTGGCGGACATTCGGGCCGCTGAGCCCGAACGGACAACGCCCTGTGAACAATCAACCCTCCTGGGAGGATGACGAAGAGCTCTTTGCAGCCTCTTGCGCTCGCCTCTTTTTCTCCCGGGGCGGGAACTCAAAACTCAGCTTGCCCTTGGCATCAAGGAGCAGGAAGGCGTCAAACGGCTTTTTCTTTTTAGAGATGAAGCCGCTGATCAATCCGGTGCGGCCGGTGGTCAGCAACTGGCTGACTTGCTCCCGGTCCAGCCGACGGCCGAGAATGATTTTCGATATCCGCAGACCATGCTTCTGATCCCCTTCCAGGGCTGATTCCGAGAAAAAACCCACCGGCGTCTCGAAGACCCTGGTCCGGTCAATGGGCGACTCGCCCAGCGGTTCATGGCTGCGGATCTCGTCGAGTTCGAATTCTCCGGAGTCAGCGAAAATAAACTCGACCTTGGAATGAACAATATGCACCGAAGCGGTAAAGGGCTTGCCTTTTTTCGAGCGGAAATCGTCAAACGGTCCCAAGGTGTCTCCCTTGATCAGGGCAACAATCTCCTCCTCGATCATCACCCGGCCACCAAGCACTTTGCGAACAATCAGCTTCTTGTCTTCCGACTCATAGGCCGAGGCGGTCTCGTAAAAGCTGACCCCGTCGACCGGGGAGAAGGAGGCCGCCTTCCGTTCGTCGCTGCCGCCCCGCCTGACCTTTTCCACGATGGCCCCGGTCATGACCCGGATCTCGCGCATGAACTGCGGCCTGGTCATGGCGCCCTTTAAGATCTGATTGAGCTTGTACTCCCACTCGCCGGTCAGCTCGGGCGACGCCAGGACATCGATCTGCCGTGCTTCCAGCAAGCTCAGCAATTCAAAGGCCTTGCCGGTGGGGACAAGTTCTCGCTGTTCACGGATGACGTATTTCTCGTTGATCAGCTTTTCTATGATCGCCGCTCTGGTGGCCGGAGTCCCCAAACCCCGTTCTTTCATGGCCTCGGCCAACCCCTCGTCGTCGATCAGTTTGCCCGAATTTTCCATGGCCGAGAGCAAGGTGGCCTCGGTAAATCTGGGAGGGGGTTTGGTCTGGTGCTCCTGTCGGTCGATCTCCTCGCAGCAGATCGGTGTCTCGGCCGGCAGGGCCTGCAATTCCTTGTCCCCATCCTCCTCGCTGCCTGCCCCGTAAATCGCCCGCCAACCCGGCTCCACCAGAATCTTGCCCTCGGTGAGGAAGCTCTCGCCCTCGACCAGCGACAATCGCCGGGTGTTCTGATAGATCGCAGGGGGAAAAAAAGCAGCCAGAAACCGCTGCACGATCATCTGGTAGATCTTCTGTTCCGGTTCGGACAGGGTCTTAGGCAGGCTGGTGGTGGGAATGATGGCGAAATGGTCCGATACCTTTTTGTTGTTGAAGATCCGTTTGTCGTTCTTCAGATATTTCTTTGTCAGGGCCAGGGCGGCAAACCGGCCGAACTGCCACTCCTTCTGCCGGGTCATCACCTGTTCGACCGTGGCCAGGTAATCCTCGGGCAGACAACGGCTGTCGGTCCGGGGATAGGTGATCAACTTGTGCCGCTCATACAGGGCCTGGGCCAGGGCCAGCGTATTCTTGGCGGAAAAACCGAAACGGCTGTTGGCTTCGCGCTGCAACAGGGTGAGATCATAGAGCGGCGGCGCTCCCTTGGTCGACTGCTTGCTCGTTTCCTCCACCGTGACCAGCCGGCCGGCACAGCGGAGGGTGATGGCCTTGGCCTGTTCCTCATCCCAGATACGATTACGGCGGCCTTGAGCCTGGTCGTCACCCTTGGCAAAGTCGGGGTCGATCCAGATCCCCTCGTAGACGACCGCGCCGCAGCCGAAACGAGCGTGCAGCTCCCAGTAGGTCTGGGGCACGAATTCGTGTCGCTGTATCTCCCGTTTGACCAGCAGCGACAGCGTCGGGGTCTGCACCCGTCCGCAGGGGGTCTTGCGGAACCCGCCGAACCGGGAATTGTAGCAGGTCAATGCCCGGGTGGCATTGATGCCGATCAGCCAGTCGGCCTCGGAACGGCACAGGGCGGTGTCCTCAAGCGGCCGCATCTCGCTGTCATCCCTGAGACGGCCCAGTCCGTCGCGGATAGCCTCAAGGGTCATGGACTGCAACCACAACCGCTTGATCGGCTTACGCTCCACCGAACTGTTCGCCGCCTGCCTGAGGATGTATTTGAAGATCAGCTCGCCCTCGCGACCGGCATCGCAGCCGTTGACGATCACCTCCACATCCTTGCGTCGGATCAGCTTGGTCAGGGCATTGAACTGGGCCTTGGTCTCGGGCAGCACCGTCAGAGGGAATGATTCGGGCAGGATGGGCAGGTTGTCGAGCGTCCATTTGTGCAACTCCGGATCGATCTCCTCGGGATAGGCAATGGAGACCAGATGACCAATGGCAAATGAGACGATGTGGTCATCGCTTTCGAAATGGGTCTTGGCCCTGGCGAATTTCCCGGGGAGGGCCTTGACGATGTCGGTGGCAACGCTCGGTTTTTCGGCGATAATCAGTGTTTTTCCCATGGAGCGGGTGATATCCTTAAAGAAGCAGGGCGGTGAAGAAGGTGCGAAGACTGGCGTGCCATCGTTCCGGCTGAGCCAGATAACAGGGGTGCGGGGCCCCGGGATACATTTCCCGGCGGACATTCTGCAAGCCATTCAGGAGGATCTCGCTGTTGGCCAGCGGCGAAACCTGATCTTCGCCACCCCAGACAACAAGACTCGGGACGGTGATAGTGGTCAGATGAGCCCGGTTTTCCTCCACGCCCACAGCCCCTGCCAGGACCAACCCGGCCACCCGATCGGGATGGGCGATGGCGAATTCGAGGGCGATGCGTCCACCCATGGAAGGACCGACGAGAACCGCCCGAGGGACTCCTTGCCGGTCAAGAAAACGTACCAGCGCTTCAACCGGTTGCACGGTGCTCGCCGGGCTCTTGCCAAAACCGGGCATATCCACAGCCAACACCCGCAAGCCTAACTCGGCCAGCACCTCCAGCGTACCCAGCTCCCGCCAAGTTGCCGCCTGAAACTTCATCCCATGCAGCAAGACGGCGGCCATGCCCTCTGGCTGGCCGCATTCGAGGCAATGGAGCCCCCATCCGGAGCAATCAACTCTTTTTTCCGTTACATTAAACAGTTCCATATCCGGCAACAGGTATCTTTCTTCTTTGAAACTGTCGCACGAAGCCCCCCTTATTCTTCGAGCAGTAGGCAGGATTCAGGCGACGGGCGCATGGTCACCGCGCGGTGCCGCCGTCAACCGCCCGCAGTTCGGCCTCGATCCGGGCCAGATTCTTCTGCACCTTGTCGGTCAAACCCGACTGAGGGTATTTCACCAGAATGCTTTGCAGCAAATCGCGCGAGGTCAGCAGCAGTTTACGTTTTTCATCGGAATCACGGCTGTTGCTGGCGCGGACAAACAGCTCGGCGGCCTTCTGGCGTAAATCCTGAGCCGCGAGCTTGGACGCCTCTTCAAGCTGAGGACGGGCCTTGGCCTCGTAAGATGTCCTTTGCAGCCGATTGAACCGCTCAATCGCCTTGTCGTACTCCTTGGTCTGGAGATAGGCCATTCCCCGGTCGTAATCCGCCTGCAGGGTTGCCTCGCCCCCTATTGTTATGGTGCCGCCGCCAATGACAACACCGGTATCCGTCCTGGCCGAGCCACCAACCGACGGCCCTGTTCCGGGAAGCTGGTTTTGCGGCATGCCCCGCTCGCCCGCCTGCACCTCAACCCGCGCGATCTCCTGGTTTATAAGATTATCAGCCTGTTGTTTCGCATTTCTCTTAATAAGATTCACATTAGGCGCCAGCAGCGAGGCCGGGTAGGCGCGCAGGAATTTATCCGCCCGCTCAATCACGTTATAGCTGTCTCGTTTGGGCACATAGGCCAGATAATTTTTGAGCAGGGCGCTGTATTCCTGCATTTCGACCGGCGGGATAGGGCTCGTCGGCATCAGGGCGGCGAGCTGTAATCCGGCCCATTCGTCCCGATGGGCCTCCTTTTCGATGGAGAGCCGGACCAGTTCCTCATAATTTTTCCGCGCCTCATCGTACGCTTCCATGCCGAAATCCAGATCGGATACGCTTTGCAGCAGCCGGAACCGCAACTCGTCCTGCCCTTGCTGCTGCCGCATCCGGCCAAGCAGTTCACTCAACACCTTGAACGCCTCGGCCTCCTGACGATTCTTCAACAACGCCTGCCCATATTGAAAGGTCGTTTCAGCCCCAGGGGTCTGACCAGAAGCCGTCACAATCTGCCCGTACAGGTTGATGACCTGGCTGTAGTCGCCGCTGTCGAACGCAGCCTTGATCTGAGGATCAGGTGGAGCGGCGACCGAGGACTGGGCAGCGGCCTTCAGTTCGGCCAGGAATTTGCCGCACCCGCTCTCAAGATAGTCAATATCCTGCTGATTCAACTGCAACAAGGAATTGCCGGCAAGTAACTGAGCCGACTCAATCCGCGTTTCCTGTTGCAGCTGTTTTTGCAGCGCATTGTATTCGATCAGGATGTGCTGCAGATTGGAGCGGCATTCGTCGATCCTGTTCAATTTCTCCTGCGGCAGGTTCATGGTCGCGGTTTTCCGTTCGACCTCATGCCACTCTTCCACCCGTTGCTCATAGGCACGAATGCGGCCGTTGATAGAACTCATCACCGGCATCAGCACGTCCCGCCGCACGACCTCGGTCTGAGGCTGCCCCGTTTTATCCTGCCGAATGGCGTTCTCCCGCCTGGCCCGGGTATCGGCAGGATCAATCATCCCGCTGTCAGACACGCATCCGGCAAGGAACATGCCTCCCAGACAGGAGACAAGCAGCAACAATTTATACGACGAAGAGATTGAGGGCATCATGGGTGTTGTCCGTTGAAGGAAGGTCGTAAATGATCCTGTCGCATCGTTGAAAAAAGCAGCGCGGAGAATACGGCGGCAAGATAGCAAATAAGCCGATGGCGAACAATCGCTTTCTCTATCCAAGTGAGAAAACATACTTCGGGGCAGTCGACTGGCACTGCCCCGATAAGACGATCAGCGGTTTTTCCAGTAGGGTATGAACAGACGCTCGGGCTCGAATTTGCCGCTCGAACCCACCGCGCCAAAGCAAAGGCTGGCAGGCGGTCCGGGCGGCGTACTCTGGCGCAGACCGGCGGAACCAGTCATTGCTCCGCCCTGACGGGGATCCACCGGCATGAAGACCTGCCGCACGTCGGGATATTGCAGGGCCAGACCGTTGAAGGTCAGATCCACCGGGTCGAGCCGATCGGCGATTTTTTCCGTATCGAGGATGGCCTGGGCAATGGCGCTCCAAGCCGGGAGCGCACCCTGCGCGCCAGTGACCCGGAAGCCGCGCTGCGCCATGACGGCATTGTTGTCATAACCGGCATACACTCCCACCGTATAGCCTCCCTGCAGACTCAGCCCTGACTGATCCGGCGCCAGCACGGGGACATAGCCGACAAAGGCCGCGTTGCGGTAATCATTGGCCGTACCGGTTTTGCCCATCAGCGGATACGACTGGTTCAGCTTGACCAGCATCTTGGCCCGGCCAGGATCATCACTCTGGAGCCGGACATGCTCCACAGCATATCGGCCGGTTCCGTACGGGATGACGTTTTGCAGGATATTACCGACCGCAGCCGAACTCTTGGCATCCAGCACCGGGGTCTTGTAGACTTGGCGGGAATAAACAACCACCCCATCCGGGGTCTCGATCCGGTCGATAATGGCGGCGCCATCGGGATCGACATGACCATCCAGTTCAGATTGGGCCAAGGTCGGGGCATCGGCCGCATCATGACGGCTACCAGTGATCAAGGTCTCATAGGTGCGGGTGAGTTCGGACAACGACACCACGTTGGAACCGAGCGCCATCGACAGGACCGGCTCGAATTTGCTGTTGATCCCGCATTCCTTGGCCAGTTGCACCAAATATTGCAGCCCGAGCATCACCCGAAAATCACGAACTTCTCCGAGCACGTCCAGGGAATAGAGCTTATCCGGGTTCAGTTTTTCCCGCTCGCTCCTGAGTTGCATGTTCACCTGCTGGATGGTCGTGGCCGAAATCTTCCCTTCGAGCTGGACCTGTTCCAGCCAAAAGGCATCAAACTGCCCCGGGGCGAGGGCAACCAGTCGATCAATCACCTCCTGGGTGCTCAGGGGTATCCAATTGGCGGGGAGATCCTGTCGCAGGGTGAAAATATACCGGCCATTCGTGTCCTGGACCAATCGGCCAGCGCCATCCGCTGTGGCCGGCATGACCGGAGCATCAAAAGCGTCTTGCGGATTGAGTGGACGCATCGATCCGCCAAGTGCCTGGCGGTAGGCCGTCAGGGCGGAAACCAGCGACCGCAACTGTTGAAACTCATCGTATCGCATCTGGGTGAGCAGCGTATATTCCTCATCGCGATGCTCGAAGACGAAATCGGGTTGCAGGACCCGTACCGCGCTGCCAAAGGCGGCATAATCGGCGTATTGACGGGAGAGAAGAATGCCGAAATAATCCCGCATCCGCTCCCGGTAATGCTGATACTCCTCGCTTCTGCCGTCTTCACCGATCCGCGGGGCCATGTCCACCTTGGCGGCCAGCTCGCGGATCATCGGCGACGTCAGGTGGTCTGTGAGGTGATAGAGCAGCCACACTGCGGCCACATTTTCCGAGGTGACACCGGCCCAGCTCAAGGACACTTTGCCAAAAGGGCTCTCATGGTCAGGTTGAGGCGCATACGGACGGTTCATGAAGATAAACGTGTCCCGGGTATTGTTGAGCAGGTCCACCGGGCTCCAGCCCAACTGCAGAGCTGCCGCGAACAGAAAGGTTTTGAACGTCGACCCCATGAGTCGCTTGGCCGTGGTGGCCCGGTTGAAATTCAGATTGGACATGCCACCGCTCATGGCACGGATCGCGCCTTCCTGGAGAACAAACGCGGCTCCTTCAACCTGCGGATAGCGTTCCAGGTCAAGCAGCATTTTCCCGTGCTCATCTTTTTCCCGGACGCTGACATACACCTTGTCATCGGCCTTCAACTGTCGGATCAGGGCCTTTCGGTCCGCAGGGGTCGCAGTCTGGGCGCCGCGACTGAACCTGGCATAGGCGTCTGCCAACCGGCTCAGCCCAGTGGCATCAATGATCCCTTCGAAGCGGCCGTCGTTGCAATGTACGCGCACTTCCGTGGTATGGGTTTCGTCGATCTCCCTGATCGTTCCGAAAACGAAATTTCCCGGCAACCGCTCCTCGTCTCCCTGGTATTCCATCGCCTTATATTCGGCCTGCACCATGGAGCGGTCATAGCCTCGCAGGCGCACGTCAAGTTGAGAGAGGTGGCGGCGTAGGCCATGGACTGTTCTCCGCTGCATTTCGGGATCAAGCGTGGTGATGATCCGGGCGCCGGAGGTCGCGATATTGGCAATGCCGTTCTGCTCGAGGATATCGGCGATGAACGGGATGCTGAGTCCTTCCCGGACCAGATCCATGGCCGTACTCTGGGCATAGGACATTCTTCCCTGCCTGAACACCAGGTCACCGATGTTCAGGCGGCTGTATTCCTCGTCACTGAGCATGCCGTTTTTGCGCATCTGACCAAGCACGTAACGCACCCGTTCTTCGGTTCTCTGCCTGACTTCAGCGGTATTGGCCAAGTTCTGCCGCAGAAACGGGTTGTAATAGTTGGGCCTTTTAACGCTTCCTGCAATGAAGGCGCATTCCAACAAGGTCAGGTCCTTGGGCTCCTTATCGAAAAAATAGCGGGCCGCCACACCGAGTCCGTGGCCATTGCCGCTGACAAAAAACTGGTTGGCGTAAAATTCGAAAATCTTTTCTTTGCTGTACTTGTGTTCCAGACGCAAGGCGTACAGCAACTCCTTGATTTTAGCCTGAAGATCACGCGATTCCCGTTTGAACAGATTCTTTGCGGTCTGCTGCGTGATCGTACTGCCGCCTTGCACCACTTTGCCGGCCTTGAGGTTAACCAGCATCGCCCGGACAATCCCTGGGACATCGACCCCGAAATGGCTGAAAAACTGACTGTCCTCCGCTGCGGTCAACGCTTTGACAAAATACTTCGGGATTTCGTTGTAGGTGAGGTATTGCCGGTGGACATCCTCAAACAGCACCCCCAACTTGTCCTGGCCGTTTCGGTAATACACCGGGCTTTCCCTCGCGAGGATTTCGCTGATGGCCGACTCTTCGATCTCCGGCGCGGGCACCATGGCGACCAAATAATAGAGCCCGCCGACTCCCATCGCGGCGGCCAACACAAAGAGCATCACAAAAAATATGCAACAATATTTCAACAATTTAAACATAAGTTCCATGCGTTCCCAACAAAACGCCCACATGTTTCACGGCGGGCGATCAAAACCACTCCATCACTCCAGCCGTCCGTTTCACAGGCCCTATTCGCACCACCAGCCGATTATTGATCATACAGCTTCCCATGCATGTGCTGCAGCCAACGATGCGATGGAATTATTATCATGTTCAGCAAAAAAAAAAGCGTTTTTTTCTTTGTCGCCAAAAACAAACGATCCCCTGCCGCGAGAAAAAAACGAACAAACGACCGCGCCAGGACTGGCGGACAAGTAACTGTCCACGATATTCATCGGAAAAATTATTTATTTTATAATATAATCAAATAATTAAATGGGGAATAACCTTGAGGCGGCCGCGAGGTCTTCTCCGACCTCGTCCCCCTGTTGTCCACCTGTACGAAAAATCGGAAAACATCACCCCCATGGTAAAAATTCAAAGAAAAAGTCGACTCTCCAGAAGAATAAAACAACGCAATCAGACACTTTTGCTTGTCATTCTTTTTGTTAAAAGTTAAAAAGGACTCACTATTTGCGCATATCTGTATCTTCAGCGCCGCTTTGTTCGCAGAAAAACAATATTATTTCAATGCAATATAAGGTTGCACAAACCCGACTACTCCATATGAGAATATTGCCGACTCTGCCGTTCTACTGTCTCATCGTCCTTCTCTGTTGCTCCCTTTCCGCCTGTTCATCGCATAATAAATCAGCACTGCGCTCATCCGGAAACGAGGTGGCCATCACCGACACCCCGGATGAAGAGGTCTCTTCGGCTGAACCGGAAGAAACCGCTGAAGAGGAGTTGGAAGCCCTCAATGCGCCCGGCGCCTGGGAATACGGCATCAACAAGACCTATTCTCTGGAAAAGCTGGGCATTGACCCCGCCAAATACGATTTCCCCATTATGGTGAACAAGCAGGTCCTGTACTATCTTGAGCTGTTCCAGGGGAAGCAAAGGAATTATTTTACCCAATGGTTGGCCCGCTCCTCAATGTACCGGCCTTATATCGAAGCTGAACTGAAAAAGGCTGGCCTCCCTTCCGACCTTGTCTTCCTGGCCATGATCGAATCGGGATACAATCCATCGGCTTATTCGCCGGCCAAAGCGTGCGGGCTGTGGCAATTCATCGAAGGCACTGGCGGCAGATACGGCCTCAGGATCGACTCCTGGGTTGACGAGCGTCGACAGCCGGAAAAGGCCACGAAAGCGGCGGTGCGTTATCTCTCCAATCTCCATACGCAGTTTGGCGACTGGTATCTTGCCGTGGCAGCGTATAATGCGGGCGAGAAAAAAATCGATACCGCCTTGAAGACAATAAATGCCAAAGATTTTTGGGAGATAGCGGCATCAGAAGGGATTTTCATGGAAACGAAGCGGTATGTGCCGAAGTTGATTGCCGCTATCATCATTGCCCGCAACCCGGAAAAATACGGCTTCACCGACATTGCCTACAAGAAACCTCAAGAATACGAAACGATCGCGGTTCCAGGCGGGGTGAGCCTTGAAGCTGTGGTCGTCACCTCCAACACTACAATCAAGGAATTGCGGTCCCTCAACAATGAATTAAAAAAAGGCCAAACCCCGCCCAAGCACGAGTATACCCTGCGTATCCCCTTGGGGACCAAAGAGTTGATCGCCGGCAATCTTGACAAGCTCCATCCTGTGACCACGACCGTGTACACCACCCACACGGTTAAAAAAGATGAGACCTTGGATACCATCTGCAGCCTGTACAATATCAGCAAGACCACGCTCCTGAAAGCCAACAACCTGAGAACCGCGCAGTTGCCGAGAGGGTTGCGGCTCCAGATCCCTACGACCACGACCAAATATGTCCTTGCCAAGGACAGGCTGTCGCCTGAGGAGCGCGTGGCCAGGAACAACGCTAAGGGCAGCAAGCGGCAGCAGATGGTGAAACACACGCTGAAACCTAACGAAACCCTGGTTTCTGTGGCCAAACAATATCACGTTTCGCCGCAGCAGATACTGCACTGGAATAACATTTCCCACCAGGGCAAGGTGAAACAGGGCCAACACCTTGTGCTTTACCCTGCTCTTGCCAAACCGGTTTCTGCCGAGAAACCCGAAGGCGCAACCGATGCCGCCAAGATTGTCGTCGCCAAGAACATGGGAGGAGACAAGGCATCCGCTGCTGTTCCGGTGCTGGAGTCAGCCAAAAAACGAAGCGTTGCCAAGGCGCAGCCACAACCAGCCAGCGGGCAAAAATCTGCCGTGCCGTCAAAAGTGGTGGCCGCACAATCGATGAAGGACCAGCCTCCTACTTGGTACGTGGTGAAAAATGGAGACACCTTGGCAACCATCGCCAAAAAATTTCAATCTTCACCCCAAAATATTCGAGACTGGAACAAGCTCAGCAGCAATGCTCTACAGACGGGTGATAAACTGATTGTCAAGAAAGGATAGGCTTCACCGGCAGAGGCCCCGGCTCTCCTTGGCCTCTGCCGTTTTTTCCGCAGCTTCTCTGCTCCTTCACTTTCCATTTCCTGCTCCGTTTCACCTGCTCAGCAGTTGGTGCGCGCCAGCCCCTCATCTCAAGAAACACAACCGCGCCGCAAATAGACGAGCAGGCCGCACCATCGCGGTTCGACACAGGCAAGCGTGCGGCTCCGCATCCCACATATCCGATTGACCATGTATCAGCGTGACAGCAATGAGTGAACAGGCCGACGAAACAGTCATCTTGACCAGTCAGGAGAAGAAAGCACTACGGAGTTTAGGGCACCACCTTGAACCCATGGTCTATGTGGGCAAAGAAGGAATGTCCCCTGCTCTGCTCAACTCGCTGCAGGCCGCGCTCACGGCGCATGAACTGATCAAGATCAAAATCGGACAGAACTGTCCGGTGGAGCGGAACCAAGCGGGACAAGAGTTGACCAGAAGAACTGGAGCCGCCTTGGTTCAAGTCATTGGCCGGATGCTTCTTTTGTACCGGCCCAATCCAGATCTTCCCGAAGCGCGGCGGATATCGCTGACATCCGGCTCATCCATCCATCATTCGGAGAAGATTATGCAAAAAACAGGCGGCAGAACTGCCGCCCGGACCAAAAGGCCATGACCAGCCCTCTGCACGGGGGCTGGCCAAATGTTTTCCAGGCTTGTCCCCGGCAAACGGAGATGAATCAGAGATCGCCCCGGTCAAACAGGTCCCGGCGGTCCTCGACAAACCAGTGAATAAACTTCTCCAAACCATTTTGGAGGAAGCGGTCAAAATCCCAAGGGTCGTCCGACAGCATCTTGCGGCAATCGTTTCGAATCGCATAGACATAGGCATCTTCCTGCGTCCCGTCGGCCATGGTCACCTGGACAATAACCCGTTCATACTTGTCGCCTTCAAAGTCATCGAGTTTTTCCATGGCCCGTTCGTCCAGCCCCCAATACAACTTGCCGGAAACAACCGAATCCGCCTCGCGGATGATGCCGGGATACTCGGAACCGCGAACGCGATACCGGGCCCAGTGACGCAAGGACGCCTCCTTGCCCTCATAGGACTGACCGGTGACGGCCTTCATCACCAGTGGCGACTGCAACGTTCCATAACAAAATAATGCTGTTGTCTCCATTCCACCCCCTGTTGTCCATTCAACATCCGTTGTTACTCACACGCTTTTTTCCGCGTCGCCCACTCTCTTTGCATCACCTCTTGGTTGCCGTTTTTCCGTAACAAAGCAATCTTCACTGCTTCGTGGCCTTCCGGATTTTCCCGCCCGCCATCTTTCGGATACAGACGCCAGCCACCGCACAGCGGCCTTCAAGTATCCCAAGATCGCTACGAACAGGATAGATATGACTTTCAAAATACTCTACCGACACTGTTTTTCCAAGGCCATAAGCGCATATCAAAAAAATCGAAAAACGAGCAACAGGTCGCAGGGGCCTTACACAGCTTTTTCCTCGTATGGGTTTCAAGGACCACATTGTTCCACCTCAACCTCATCGAGCCGGCCCAAAACGCATCTGTCATTTTCTCCTGTTCAACAGGGGGCAGGTTGGGTATGATATTTGTTTCGCAATACGGTTTTCCCAAGCTGCTATTCCATGCAAGCTGCGGAAAAACCGCACCGTATTGTCCCTTTCTTCGGCCGCCTCCGCAGGACAGACCGCGTCCAGCCAACATACTGAGCCATCCAAGGAGTCAAAATGAGCAGCTTACAACAATGTGACCCAGAACTCTTTGCCCTGATCAAGCAGGAAGAACAGCGGCAGAAAAACAAGATTCGCCTGATCGCCTCGGAGAACTACGTCTCCCGCGCGGTCATGGAAGCCACTGGTTCGGTGTTGACCAACAAATATTCCGAAGGATACCCCGGCAAACGGTATTACGAAGGGCAGCAATACATCGATCAGATAGAAAGCCTGGCCATTCAGCGGGCCAAGGATCTGTTTGGCGCTGAGCACGTGAATGTGCAGCCCTATTCCGGCTCACCGGCCAACCTGGCAGTTTACCTTGCCTTCCTCAAACCCGGCGACACCTTTCTCGGCATGGCCCTGCCCCACGGCGGGCATTTGACCCACGGCGCCAAGGTCTCGATCTCCGGCTTGTACTTCAACGCCGAATCCTATTCTCTTGACCAGAAAACAGGTCAGCTCAATTACGATGCCATCCGCGAAAAAGCCTTGGCCTGCCGGCCCAAGATCCTGATCGCCGGCCACTCCGCCTACTCCCGTATTCTCGATTTTCCCACCTTCCGGGAAATCGCCGACACCTGCGGGGCCTTGCTCCTGGTGGACATGGCCCATTTCGCCGGGTTGGTGGCTGGCGGCGTCCATCCCTCGCCCATCCCCTATGCCGACGTGGTCACCACCACCACCCACAAATCGCTGCGCGGACCGCGGGGCGCCATGATTCTGTGCAAAAGCGCGCATGCCGCCTCCATCGACAAGGCGGTCTTTCCGGGGCTCCAGGGCGGTCCGCACAACAGCACCACCGCCGCCATCGCCGTCGCCCTCAAGGAAGCCTCCACCGATGCCTTCAAGCAGTATGCGGCCCAAATCGTCAAGAACGCCCAGGCGCTGGCCCGCACACTGATCGACCGGGGTTTCAATCTGGTGACCGGCGGCACCGACAATCACCTGATGCTGATCGATCTCACCAACAAGGGCGTGACCGGCAAGATCGCGGCCAAGGCTCTAGATGCGGCCGGCATTGTCCTCAACTACAATGCCGTTCCTTACGATACGCGCAAACCCTTTGATCCGAGCGGCATCCGCCTGGGGACCCCGGCCGTCACCTCACGCGGATTCAAGGAGGAGCAGATGGTGCAGGTGGGCAAATGGATCGACGCGGTGGTTGCCGATCCGGCCAACACCGCCCTTCAGGCCGAAATCGCTACAGCGGTGCAGCACCTCTGCGCCGATTTTCCTGCACCGGGGCTGGAGTCTGTACGCTGATCTGGACGCTGACACGTAAAACTTCAATCAAAACATCATCAAAGACAAGATTAACCTTCTGAACTTGGCAGCCGAGCTGAGCAATATATTCAAGGCCTACCGGATTATATTCAAGGCCTACCGGATTATTATTTAATATCCATCGCGTTGAGGGGAGAACACATGAACAACGAAGCCATCCCCCAGCGAAGCGTTGCGTTAGGTGGTTATTGGCGTCGCTTCGGAGCCTTTGCAATCGACATGCTCCTGCTCTCCGCTGTGGCTCATCTCATGGCTTGGGCATTCCGAGATGGTTTCATCCATCTCGGACCCCACGGACGGCTAGTTGGCGGGCTACTTTTCCTCGCCTATTTCCTGCCGCAGGATAGTGCTCTCAAGGGAGGGCAAACTCTCGGCAAGCGGCTGCTCGATTTAAAGGTCGTCGACACGAAGAACAAGCCTCCAAGTGTTGTGCGTACTCTTGCACGTACCATGGTGCTGGCGGTTCCTGTTTTTTTGAACGGTTATTATTTTGCCTGCGACGGTTTTGCACCGTCGTGGTGGATGATGGCTCTCTCTTGTCTCCTTTCCCTAATCGTTTTTGGCAGCTTTGCCGCATTTGTGTATCTTTGGCTGTTTAACCGCAGGTCTAAACAGCTTTTACACGACCTGGTAACAGGTACTGTTGTCGTCCGCGCATCCTCCGAGTCCGCGACTGTTGTCACCGCCCATGTCCATAAAATCATTGCTGGTGTACTGTGCATTTTGGGGATTGTTCCTGCTTTGGTAGGGACGAACCTGGCTAAACAAATAATTGGCCAAGGTTCCTTCCCGGGCATGGTTGCCGCTCAAAAAGAGATTCAAACACTTCCCGAAGTAACGCAGGCTTCTATAACCGAGCAACATGCTTTCATCACTGACAGCACTGGGACACGCGAAAATGTGGTGCTCATCGTTACAGTTACGCTCAATCAAAAATACGATGACCTGAAACCGGAGGCTATCCGCGTGGCCTCAAAAGCAATTTCAAGCCTGAAAATAGCGGATAATATGCGGGTATCGGTAATCGTATGCTATGGCTACGATCTAGGAATCGCGACGTCATCCTATAACATGAGAGAGACACACACTGCCAAGACCTGGAAGGAAGCGGCCTCCAGTGGACTACTGCCTGACGAGACTGCTGCCCCACCTTCGAAAACTGTTCCCATCTGAAATGGGAGTCATACTTCGGCCAGAGTATACGGTTTGAGAGCCATGTTCTCAATGTCTCCAAGACATTGGGTTGAGCACTACCGATATTGAGATACAGACCGATCTAGATGCCTGGATAGAACACGGAAAGAACCCGTCAGGGAGAATGTGCTGCTTACTAGTTTCACCCCTACATCCCTAAGCCCAGAGTGAAACTCTTCTAAAAGGTGATTGAAAGGATTTATCGGAGCAAAACCCCTCGAAATGACGAAGAAAAAACGTGTCAATATTCGGGAATAAACACACTCAATACAAATTCTGCACCACCGTGCTGGCAAAATCGATGAACCTGGCGGGCAGGGCGCCAAGCAAGATAATGGCGAGCACCAGCACCACTCCGGTCAACTGAATGGCCGGATGCACATCAACCTGCGGCCGCTCTCCAGGTTCGGCGGTATAGGCCGCTTTCACCACGGAAAGATAATAGTAGAGAGCAATGGCCGTATTGATGGCGGCCAGACAGACGACCAGCACATGGTCGGCCCGCAGCGCCGAGGTCAGGATCATGAATTTGCCCATGAATCCGACAAAGGGCGGGATACCGGCCAGACCGAAGAGACCGACCGCCAGCACGAAGGCCAGCACCGGCTGTCTCTTGTACAGGCCGTTGCAATCCTCGATTGTCACGTTTTCCCCTTCCTTCGAGACATTGCTGATCACCAGGAAACAGGCGAGATTCATCAGCACGTAACCGGCGATGTAGTAGATGGCGACCCCATACCCGTCGCGGTCGAGCGCAAGCAGACCCAAGATAATGAAACCGGCATGGGCAATGCCGGAAAAGCCGAGCATCCGCTTGACGTCCTTCTGCATCAAGGCGCTGAGATTGCCGTAAAACATGGAGCAAAGCGCCAAGATCGCCATCAGCTCGATCAAAAACTCGGTATGACCGGTTGGCACCGTGAGGAACCGGATCAAGAGGGCCACCGCGCCGAATTTCGGCAGCGTGGCGATGAAACCGGCGGTTTCGTTGGAAGCGCCCTGATAGACATCAGGCACCCAGAAATGCAAAGGGAAGGCCGCCAGCTTGTAGAAAAAACCGGCCAGAACCAGGAGCACCGCCACCGTCACCGTGGGCTGCAGTCCCCCCTTGGCGAGAAAGGCGATGATGTCCTTGAGATAGGTGGTGCCGGTGAGACCGAACAGCAGGCTCATGCCGTAGAGCATGAAGCCGGTCGCCATGACGCCAAAGAGCATATACTTCATGCCCGCTTCCATCTGCGCGCGGCTGCCGGTGCGATCGTCGCGCATGGGGACCAGCAGATAGAGCGCAAAGGAGGAGAGTTCAAGCGAAATGAAGATGGCTATCAGTTCCACCGAGCTGACCAGCATCATCAGGCCGAGGACGCTGAGCAACAAAAAGAGGTAATACTCCGGCCGGATATCCGGATCGATCCCCTTGAGGTTCTGGCCAAAGACCAGCAACAGGACCAGGGAGGATCCGATCAACGCCTTGAACAGTTGCGAGTACTGATCCACGACATACGCGCCGTAAAACAGGCTCCCCTGCGACTGAAACGCGAACAATGCGGCCACGCAGGTGGCAAAGCCGAAAACCATGGCCACCGCTTTCGCCATTTGGGCCGAAGGCGTCTTGCTCAGGCTGACGAGGAAGATCGCCAATGCACCGGCAGCCAGCACCAATTCAGGAAGAATAACCATACATGTTGCCTATCTTCGTGTTGTCCGATCGTTCAAAACGACCGGGACAGTGACGGGGCAATGCGGATGACACCGCACAATTAGTACCACAGTACAGCCGCAACCTGTTGTTGTTGCTGCCAGTGGTGCAGTTGATCGATCAGCGTGCTGACCGAGGTGTGGATCAAGTCGAGGAACGGTTGCGGTCCGAGGCCGATCCAGAAAACAAAAAGCAGAAAAGGTGCAAGCACGACGATCTCGCGCACGCCAAGATCTTTCAAGTAGGACTGATCCGGATTGGCGGTTCCTCCCCAAACGACTTTTTGCAGCATGCGCAGCATGTAGGCCGCGGCCAGGACAGCGCCGGGGATGGCGGCCAGTGCCAAAAATGTATTGTGCTCAAAGGTTCCGGCCAGCACCAGAAATTCGCCAATGAACGAGTTGGTGCCCGGAAAGCCGAAGGAGGAGAGGGAAAAAAAGGCCAAAAAGGTGACAAACCAGGGCATATATTTCCCCACGCCCGTGGCCAACGCCAGCTCCCGGCTATGGGTCCGCTCGTAGATCATACCCACGCAGAGGAAGAGCGCCCCTGTGGTGACGCCGTGATTGATCATCTGCAGCATGGCGCCTTCGATCCCCCGGGTGTTGAGGATAAAGAGACCCAAGGTGACGAAGCCCATGTGCCCTACCGAGGAGTAGGCAATCAATTTTTTCATGTCCTGCTGGGCAAGCGCGGTGAAGCCGCCATAGAGAATGCCCGCGATCGACAGCCAAAGGATCGGCTGGGCCAGGAGCATGGTGGCATCCGGGGTGATCGGCAGGCAGAAGCGGAGCATGCCGTAGGTTCCCATCTTCAGCAATACCGAAGCCAGGATGACCGACCCGGCGGTCGGCGCCTCGACATGGGCGGCCGGCAACCAGGTATGGAATGGAAACATCGGCACCTTGATGGCAAAGGCCAGGAAAAAGGCGAGAAAAACCAGAACCTGAAACACGAGCGAATAGGGCTGCCACATCATTTCCGGGATGAAGAAGCTGCCCGACTTGAGATAGAGGGCGATGATGGCCACCAGCAGCAGCACCGAGCCGGCCAAGGTGTAGAGGAAAAACTTGATCGAAGCGTATGCCTTGCGCGGCCCACCCCAGACAGCGATCAACAAATACATGGGAATGAGCATGAACTCCCAGAAAATGTAGAACAGGGCAAAGTCCAAGGCGACAAAGACCCCGATCATGGCGGTCTCCATCGTCAGCAGACAGAACATGAAGGGCGTCACCCGTTGCTGGATGTACTTCCAGGAGGCCAGGACACAGAACGGCATGATCAGGGTGGTCAGCAGAACCAACAAGATGGAGATACCGTCCATGCCGACGATGTAGTTGATGTTCAGCCGGGGAATCCAGGTATAGGCTTCCGCAAACTGATACTTGCTGCTGGCCGGATCAAAGCCGGACAGCAGCGACAGCGAGCAGATTGCGGTCAGCGAAGTGATGACCAGGGTCCACAGCCGGGCAAAGGTCTCGCCGTGGCAGAAAAGCAGCACCAGCGCTCCGACCAGCGGCAGGAAGATGAGAAAACTGAGCAGGGGAAAACCTTCTTTGATAAGTAGCAGATCCATTCTCTTTTCCCCTCAGAGCAACTGGGAGACAACAAAAGTGACCAAGACGATCGCAGCGAGCGAAGAAACGTAGAACAGGGCGATCTGAATCTGGCCACTCTGGAGGACGCGCACCTTGCCGCCCAGTGCCCGCACACCGCGGGCGATACCGTCGACCACCCCGTCGATGGCGTTCCAATCGAACCAGCTCCAGAAACGGCTGACCGTCATCAGGGAGCCGAGTCCAACCACCCGATACGCCTCGCCCCAAGCGGTGTCGCACCACTGTAGCGGACGTCTGATCAGCCAGAGCAGGGCACGGCCAGCCTGACGGTACAGCCAATCGATGTCGAGACAAATCCGATCCACCGGTTCCACGTACCGCTTGAGCAAAAAGAAGGCCAGCGCGGCAAAACCGAGCAACTGCAGGGTTTCCATCAGATGATAGACCGTGTGTGGCGTGTAATCGACCGGATAGGGCAATAGGGCATAGAGGAAGCCGGGCGCGGTCCCCACCAGGATGCACAGGGTGGCGCCCAAGGTCATGGCGATCAACATGTTCCCCGGAGGGTCGCCCGCCTTCTCCCAGGTGGCCTTGCTGCACCTGTTGCCGCCAAAGAACAGGAAATAGGGCAGCTTGAGGCCGTTGTACATTAAGGTGCCGGTGGCGCCGAACATCAATAACCAGCCGGCCCAGTTGAGATGGTGCTCAAAACCGGCGGTGATGATCATCGATTTGCTGGCATAGGCGGCAAAGAAAGGAGCGGCGGAAATCGACAGGCAACCGATCATGGTAAAGAAAAAGGTGGCCGGCATCTTGCCATGCAAGCCGCCCAGTTCGGTGAATTTGGTTTTGCCGGTCATATACAGGACCGAACCTGTCCCCATGAACAGCAGGCTCTTGTACAGAATGTGGACCACGGCATGGGCCACGGCACCGTTTATGGCCATGTCCGTACCGATGCCGATACCGGCGACCATATACCCCACCTGAGAGACGATCGACCAGGCAAGCAGCTTGCGGATGTCATTTTCCATCACCGCGTAGATCACGCCGTACAGCGCCATGATCACCCCGAGCACCACTAGGATCTCCATGCCGGCACAGGCCCGGGCCAGGGCGTAGACCGCAGTCTTGGTGGTGAAGGCGCAGAGAAAGACCGCGCCGTTGAACGATGCCTCGGAATAGGCCTCGGGCAGCCAGGAGTGGAGCGGCACCATGGCGGCGTTGAGGCCGAAGCCGATCATGATCAGCCAGGTGAAGGGCTCGGGATGGGCAACATCGAGCAGATCAAAGACGATGCTGCCTGTCGCTTGGTAGCGAAGCAGAATTCCGGCCAGAAGGATGATGCCGCCGATGGTGTGAATGATCAGATAGCGGTAGCCCACTGCCAGCGAATTCGGCCCCCGTCTGAACCAGACGAGAAAGACCGAGGCAAAGGCCATCATTTCCCAGAAGAGGAAAAGCGTCAGATAATCGCCGCCGTATATGACTCCCAGGGAACCGGCCGCATAGAACCACGCGGCCATGTGCTCACCGGCCCGGTCCACATGCAGCCCATAGAGCGTGCCAACCACCGCCATCAGGCTCATGATCAGGGCAAAGACCGAGGAGAGCTTGTCCACCCGGCCGAAAACCACTTGCCAGTCCAGGAAGTTCATCAGGCCGTAGTTGTCGGCCGACAAGGTGGTGTTGTACAGTACGGCGAACAGGCCCAGCAGCGGCACCAGGAAAAGATAGGGCCTGCGCAGCGGTCCCCGGATGAACGGCAGGAGCAGCGCGCCCGCGATCAGGAACGCGGATGGATGGAGAAAGCCGGTGGTCATGCGTCCTCCTCGCAGGGTAAAAGGGTACGGTCATACGCATCGGCCGGGGCCTGAATGCCGGATCGGCCGAACCAGCGAGCAGCCCCGATGATCAGGGCCGCAGCCGCAAAGCCGAACCACGACCAGAAAAAGGGCACATGCTGCTCGGCCCAGGTATGGGCGTGGTGCGTGTCGATCAACAGCGAGGCTACGGCAATCACTGCCAGCAGCACGACGCAGACCGCCACCACGGTTTTCATCCTGGCCTTAAGATATGCGATCAGCGTGGTCATCCTGTCACCATCCAGACGAATTGCATCATGAAATTGGGGTAAATGCCGATGATCACCGAAACAGTGACCGCGATCAGCAAGGGAATCAGCATACTCAACGGCGCCTCCTTGATCCCGGTCTCGGCCTGCCCGGCCGGGCGCTTGCCGAAAAAGGCCTTGTAGGTCACCGGCACGAAATAACCGACATTGAGTACGGTCGAAGCAATGAGAATCAGCAGAATGCCGACCTGGTGCGCCTCCATCGAGCCAACCAGCAAATACCACTTAGAAACGAAACCGGCCACAGGCGGCGCGCCGATCATCGAGAGCGAGGCCACGGCAAAGGCGCCAAAGGTGAACGGCATGGTTCTGCCCAGGCCGCTCATCTCCGAGATATATTTTTTGTGGGCGGCGATGTAGATGGCGCCGGCGCAGAAGAACAGGGTAATCTTGGAAAAGGCGTGATTGACGATGTGGATCAGGCCGCCCTCAATGGCATGGGGCGTCAACAGCGCCACGCCCAGGATGATGTAGGAAAGCTGGCTGACGGTAGAGTACGCCAGCCGGGCCTTGAGATTGTCCTTGGACAGGGCGATCATTGAGGCAACGATAATGGTGAAACCGACAAAATAGGCGGTGGGAATACCCAGATTGAGCCGATCCATGGTATCGACGCCAAAAACATAGAGCATGGTGCGGGTAGTGCAGAACACGCCGACCTTGACCACGGCCACCGCATGCAGCAGCGCCGAAACCGGCGTTGGGGCCACCATGGCTCCGGGAAGCCAGTGATGAAACGGCATAACGCCGTTTTTGGCAAAGCCGAAGATACAGAAGATGTACAGCATGGTCACCATCCAGCCGGAGGCTGAAGCGGGGATGATGCCGGTATTGATGTTATGCGGAAAATCCAAGGTGCCGGCCAGGACGTAGATCAGGATCAGGGCCGGCAGGAGGAAAAATTTGGCGGTGGTGGTCAGATAGACGATGTACTTGCGCGCCCCTTCGTAGGACTCTTCGTCCTGATGATGGGCGACCAGCGGATAGGTGCACACCGAGACGATCTCGTAGAAGAGATAGAGGGTCAGAAGGTTGTCGGAAAAAGCCACGCCGATGGCCCCGAAGATGGCCAGGGCGAAACAGGCGTTGAACCGGGTCTGACAGGGCTCGTCATGAGCCCGCATGTATCCCATGGAATAGAACACGGCGATCACCCACAGCGACGAAGCGACCATGGCGAAGATCATGGAAAAGCCATCGGCGCGCAGGGTGATCGACAATCCGGGCAGGAGCTGAAAAATCGGATAGACCAGGGTTTTTCCCGCCTTGAGGGCCGGGATGAAGGAGAGGACCATGCACAACAGCAGAACCGAGGCGCTGGCAGAGACGAACTCGCGCAGGTTCGGGTTGTTTTTCATGGTCATGACTACCAGGCTGCCGAACAACGGGATGATCACCGCCAGCAGCAGGTTGGCGTTTGCGACGATGTCGGTGGTGGAGGCAACGAGATCCATGGATATTCTCCCCGCTTATCCCTGCAGATCGACCAGGTCGTCGGTCTCGATGGACTTGTAATTTCTGTAGACCGCGATCATGATGCTGACGGCGATGGCCGCCTCGGCGGCGGCAATGGCCATGATGAACAGGGTGAAGATCTGTCCCACCACTGGATTGGGGGCCAGAAAACGGTTAAAGGCCATGAAGTTGGTGGAGGCTGCGGCCAGGATGAACTCCGAAGAGATCAGCATGCCGATCACCGTGCGACGGGCCACCATGCCGTAGACCCCGAAGGCGAACAGCAGGGCGCCGATCACCAGGTAGGTCGACAGACAGTTGCAGAGATTCAGCAGTTGCATCGATTAGTTTCTCCCCCTCCGCGCGAGCACCAGGGCGCCAATGATGGCCAGGAGCAGGACGATGGAAATGAGTTCGAAGACAAAGCCGTGGGTGGTCAGCAGCGACAGCCCCACCGCCTTGATGTCAAAGGTTCCTTGCCTGGGGAAGACCTGCCACTCGGTTTTCAGTCCGAGCACGGTCAAGGCGGCGAAGATCAGGGCCGCAACGCTGAAGCCCAGCGGACCGGCTAGGGCGGCGCGGTGTTTCATGCCCGCCGTCTGCTGCTCTTCAGGCGTGGCCATCATGATGCCGAAGGCGATCAGGATGGAAACCGCGCCGACGTAGATGAGCAGTTGCATCATGGCCAGAAAGGGGCTGAGCAAAAAGTAATAGACGCCGGCCAAGCCGGTGAAGCAGACGGCCAAGCCGGCAACGGAGCGGACCAGCCTCCGGGTGCTGACCGCGATCGCCGCGCCGGCCACGACCAGGGCCACAGTGAGCAGAAAAATAATCCCGACCATGCCCTCGGCGGAAAAAAGGGCCGGAGAACCTGTCGGCTGACAGATTAGCGCTTGCATCTGTTCTGTTCCTCCAGCCTTTTCATCAGATCCATGACGAAGTCATTCTTGTCGAAACTGGCCAAGTTATATTCCTTGGAAAACCGCAGGGCATTGAAGTTGCAGCTCTCCACGCAAAAGCCACAGAGGCTGCACTTGGTGAAATCAAGCATATAACTGGTCAGCACCTTGCCCTTGCCGCCCTCGTTCTTCTTGCCGTCTAAGCTGATGCATGCGGATGAGCAGGCGCGTTGGCACATGCCGCAGACCACGCAGTTGGGCTCGCCGGTCTCCTCATTGCCGACCAATTCGATATGCCCCCTGAACAGCGGCGTCATGGTCGGTACTTCCCATGGATACTGTTCGGTCACCACCGGCTTAAAGAACTCGCGGGCGGTGATGGCCAAGCCGGTCACCAGACTTTTACTGCCGGTCACGATATCATGCCAATATCCGCTCATACTCAGAACACCTTGATGAGGGCTGCCGTTACCAAGAGATTGGCCAGGGAAAACGGAATCAGTATTTTCCAGGAAAGGTTGAGCAGTCGATAAACCTGGACCCGCGGATAGGTCCAGCGGATCCAGATGAAGGTAAAGATCAGGACGTAAATCTTGAGCAGGAACCACCAGATGCCGGGAGTCAGGCCAAAGGGGCAGTCCCAGCCGCCGAGAAAGAGGGTCGCGGTCAGGCAGGCCCCGACCACGATGTTGAGATACTCTCCCATCATGAACAGGCCAAAGCCCATGGAGCCGTATTCGGTCATGAAGCCGGCCACCAGTTCGCTCTCGGCCTCGGCCATGTCGAAGGGAGCGCGGTTGGTTTCCGCCACTGAGCAGATGAAGAAGATGATGAACGAGATCCACATGGTCAGAAAATGTCCGTTCTCCACGCGGAAGATGTTCCAGTGCCAGAATCCTCCCTGCTGATTCAGGGCGATGTCGCGCAGGTTCATCGACCCGGAGATCATCACCACGGTAATCACCGTAAGCAGCATGGGAATCTCGTAGGCCAGGCTCTGGGAGACCGAACGGGCCGCGGAGATGAGGGCGTACTTGTTGCCCGAGGCCCAGCCGCCGAGCAGAATGGCGATCATGCCGATCGAGGCCAGGGCGAACAGGAGCAGCACCGAGAGTTCCATGGCCCGGGCGCCGACATTCTCCGCAAATGGGATCACCGCCATGGAGGTGATGGCCGGGATCATCGCCAGGATCGGCGCCACCCGGAAGATGATCCCGTCTACGCCCTGGGGCACCAGCAACTGCTTGCTCATCAGCTTGAGGCCATCGGCCAGAGGCTGGAGCAGACCGGCGAATCCGGCCTCGCACGGTCCGATGCGCCGTTGGATACGAGCCGCCCCCTTGCGCTCGCACCAGCCGAGCCAGGCGGCGTTGACACCGGCAAAGGCCATAAGTCCCACCAGGTACAGCAGGGCTCGCCATATACTTGTTTCCATCTTCTCCTCTCCCGGTCAGCGGTCGATTTCGGGGATGACCAAATCCAGACTGCCCATGAAGGCCAGGGCATCGGCCAGCAACATGCCTTCGGCCACCTCGCCGAACAGGCTCAAGTTGGAAAAGGTCGGCGACCGCAGCTTGAGCTTGTAGGGGCTCTTGTCGCCGTTGCTGACCAACCGGTATCCGAGCGAACCCCGGGCGGTCTCCACCGCGACATAGTAGTAACCGGCCTCGGGCTTCAGCACCTTGGGAGCCTTGCCCATCACCGGTCCGCCGGGGAGTTTGTCCAGGGCCTGCTCGATGATCCGCATCGATTGCTCGATTTCATGCATGCGCACCATGTAGCGGGCCATGGAATCGCCCTCGCCAAAGACCGGCACGTCGAAATCAAATTCCGGGTAGACCGAATAGGGCTCGTTTTTACGGATGTCGTAGCTGATGCCGGAGCCCCGGGCCACCGGGCCGGTGGCACCGTAACGGCGGCACTGTTCGGCGGTGATGAAACCGATGTCCTTGATCCGTTTGATCAGGATGATGTTATGGGTGACCAGATCGTGGTAGAGGCGGGGCAACCGTTCCCGAAGACGCTTGATGATGGCGCGGGTACCCGTGATGAACTCTTGGTCGATGTCATTGTAGACGCCGCCAAAACGCATGTAGCAATAGGTCAGGCGGGAACCGGTGACGCGCTCAAGGAGATCGATGATCTGTTCGCGATCGTCAAAGGCGTAGAGCAAAGGAGAAAAACCGCCCAGATCGAGCAGGAAGGCCGCCCACCACAGCAGATGGCTGGCGATGCGGTTGAGTTCGACAGTGATGACCCGGATATACTCGGCCCGTTCGGGCACCTCGATGCCGGCGGCCTTCTCCACCACCAGGGCCCAGCCATGGTTGAACGCCAGGGCGTGCAAATAATCCATCCGGGCAGTATTGGGCATGAATTGGGCAAAGGTGCCGCCTTCGGCCAATTTTTCGTGCATGCGGTGGATGTAGCCCAAGACCGGCTCAGCCTTGACGATGTACTCGCCGTCCATGGTGAGTTTGACCCGCAGGACGCCATGGGTGGCAGGATGCTGCGGCCCCAGGTTGAGGACAAAGGTCTCATCGTGTCGCAGATGAACGGGGACGGTCATGGCATATAGTCCTTGCGAAGGGGATGAAAATCGGCATCCTCCGGGAGGAGTATACGAGTCAGGTTGGGATGTCCCTGAAAATGGATGCCGTAAAAGTCGAAGGTCTCGCGCTCATGCCAGTCAGCGGCCGGAAAGACACCGAATATGGTCGGGACCGCCGGATCACTGCGGTCTGTCAAGGTGCGGACCATCACCCGGCAATGCTCGCCGTCCAGCCGGTTATAGTCGTAGATGACCTCGAATTGGCCCTTGTCCAGCCAGTCGACTCCGGAGATGGACTCCAGGAAGTAGCCTTCGCGATCCAGCACGCGCGCCACTTCTACCACCTGGTCAAGACGGCACAAGACATCGAGA
Organism: Desulfobulbus sp.; assembly: GCA_009780825.1. Lineage (GTDB taxonomy): Bacteria > Desulfobacterota > Desulfobulbia > Desulfobulbales > Desulfobulbaceae > Desulfobulbus. The sequence goes on from WQZH01000001.1 coordinate 327,955, forward strand.
TGGCTGCCATGCCTGGCTTGGTCTGTGACCAGCACCCCTGCCTCTCGCGACGCCGCCCCCTGACAGCCCTCCTCTGTCTGCGGCGCGGCAGGGGAAGCCGGTTCGGGAAATAATCCGGCCAAAGCCGCCTGTGTTCGCTCCACCAGACCCATTGCTCACTCCCCTGTTTCAGACCGGATGAACCCGCGGCCAGCGGCGTTTCCCGGTGATCTTTTCCTCAAGCATCATGATGCCCTCGAGCAAGGCCTCAGGCCGCGGCGGACAGCCGGGGATGTAGACATCCACCGGGAACAGTTTGTCCGCGCCCTCGACCACGTTATAGTTTTCCTTGACCTTGAACGGGCCGCCGGAAATGGCGCAATTCCCCATGGCGATGACCCATTTGGGCTCAGACATCTGGTCATACAGCGTCTTAACGGCCAATTCCAACTTCTTGTTGATGGTGCCGGCCACGATCATGACATCGGCCTGCCGGGGCGACGGCCGGAAGACCTCGGCGCCGAAGCGGGAGATGTCAAAACGGGAGCCTCCGGTGCACATCATTTCGATAGCGCAGCAGGCCAGCCCGAAGGTCATGGGCCACAGCGAGTTGGCCCGGCAGAGATTGAGCAGTTGATCGAGCTGGGCGAACTGCACTATTGATGCAGGTACGTTTTCTTCTCCCACGTGAACACTCCTTTACGCCAGGCATAGACAACGGCTAAAGACAGAATGGCGACAAACAGCAGAATCTCGTAAAAATCTCTGAGACCCAGCTCCGGGTTGTTGTAGGCCACGGCCACTGGAAACAAAAAAAGAACATCAACATCAAAAGCGAGAAAAATCAAGGCATAGAGATAATAGATGATCCCGAACCGAATCCAGGCGCTGCCGATGGGCTCCATGCCGCATTCGATCAGCTGCCCGCTCCTGCCGGCGGATTGCCGGGTATGGGAAGACGGGCCGAGCAACTTGACAATGATGATCGGTCCGAACCCGAACAACAGGGCGCCGATCAAAAAAATGGCGACGTATATGATATTTGTCAGAAGAATCTGATCCATTTCCATTCTCCCTGTCAAGGGCCACCGAGTGGCATCAATCAGACTGATGCGTTTAATCAGCGCACTTTATTAGACTACTGAAAATTCAATGTCAAGAACAATTTTAGCCATTGCTGCAAAAAATATACTGCCTCTTTGCCCGCAACGTCCGGCAACCCGAGGAATAATGCCTCCTAACAGCCACGGTGTGGTTTAAAATTCAGGCCACAGCGCCCGTCAACGCAAGGAATAATACCTCTTGATTTCGGAAATTGGTTGACCTATTTTTCGGAAGTGTTAGTTTGACCTCCAATTTCCATCGGGAATATATTCAGTTGAGTTGATACTAAACGTTTTTCATGGCCATTACCTTCAGACAACTCGAAATTTTCATTGCGGTCGCCGAAACGCAGCAGGTCACGCGCGCCAGCAAAAAATTGCTGTTGACCCAATCGGCCGTGAGCATGGCCCTGGGTGAACTGGAAAATCAGTTGGGCGGCCCGCTTTTTGACCGGCACGGCCGTAGCCTGCTCCTCAACGACCGGGGCCGCTACCTGTTGCCCCTGTCCAAAAATATTCTCCATCAGGTAGCCAGCATCGAAACCGTCCTTACCGAACAGCAAGGGACGGTGGCCGGAGTCCTTGAGATCGTCGCCAGTTCGACCATCGGCAACTATGTCCTTCCCTATCTCGTTGGCGCCTTTATGCAGATCCATCCTGAGGCGCATATCAACATGCTGGTGGTCAACACCATGACCGCAGAGAAACTGGTGGCCAACGGCCAGGCCGACCTGGGATTTGTCGAAGGCGAGATCAACGTCGATGCGCTGGAGGCCATCCCTTGGTTCGCGGACGAACTCGGGATTATCGTCAGCTCCAACCATAAGTTGGCCGAACGCTCGACCTTCCAGATTCCCGACGATCTCAAGGAAACCAGCTGGGTCATGCGCGAAGAGGGCTCGGGGACCGCTGAAGTGTTCACCAAAAAGCTGGGCCGATACACCTCCTTGCTCAAGGTGGTGACCAAGACCGGTCATACCGAAGCCATCAAGAAGGCGGTGGAATCAGGGGTCGGCGCGGCCTGCCTGTCTATGCTGACCGTATACCGGGAAGCGGAAGAGGGATGGTTGAAAATTCTGCCCATCGAGGGCATCGACATGCGCCGCCAGCTCTGGATCATCCAGCACAAGAACAAGATCATCACCCGCCTCATGGCCGAATTCCTGAAATTTTGCGAAATAGTGGCGAAAAATCACCTGGGCCGGGAGTTCCTCTCATCCCCATGGAAACTCCAGTCGCTGCGGATGGACAACAACGTCAATCAGGAAAACGGTCCACTTGTCGGGGAAGGAAAATAGACGGGCCATTCATCGGGAACAGCACAAAAAACAGCAAACCCGGACAGAGCGATACCGCTCTGTCCGGGTTTTTTTTATGACTGCCGGCTGCGGGATCGGCTATTGCAAAGCAGCCAGGGCTCGTTTGATCCGCTCCATGCCTTTTTCGATAGTGGTGATCGAGGTGGCGAAGGAAAAGCGCACAAAATCATCAGCGCCGAAAGCGGCTCCAGGTACCGTGGCAATCTGGGCCTCGCTCAGAAAATAATCGGCCAAGGCAACGGAGCCGTCAATCACTTTGCCGCTGAACCGCTTGCCGTAATAAGCCGAAAAATTGGGAAAGACATAAAAAGCACCCATCGGCGCCACACAGCTTACCCCGGCAATGGATTCCAGGGATTCGACAAAATAGGCCCGCCTGGACAAAAAGGCTTCGCGCATCTGCCGGGGAAAATCCTGCGGCCCGGTCAGCGCGGCCAAAGCCGCATATTGCGAGGGAGCCGCCGGATTTGAGGAGGATTGGCTCTGGATTTTATTCATCGCCTTGATCACCTTGCCCGGGCCGGCGGAATATCCTATCCGCCATCCGGTCATGGCAAACGACTTGGACACCCCGTTGGACAGCACTGTCTGCCCCTGCAACTGCGGATCGGCGTGCAGGATATGCGGCACTTTCCCCTCGCCATAAAACAGCTCCTCATACATGTCGTCACTGATCACCAGCCAGCCGCCCGCAAGCGCCATCTTGGCGATCTCGGCCAGCGCCGCCAGCGAATACACCGCCCCGGTCGGGTTTGAAGGACTATTGAGGATAATGGCCTTGGTCCTGCTGGTGGCGTATCGGGCCACCACGGCCGGATCGATATCGAACTGCCGCTCCTGCTGCAGGGGAACGAGCACAGGAGTGCCTCCGGCCAGCAACACCATGGGCGGGTAGGACACCCAATACGGCGCGGGAATGAGCACCTCGTCCCCTGGGTTGAGTATGGCCTGAAAGATATTGTACAGCCCATGCTTGCCGCCGCAACTGATCTGCACATCCTCCGGCTGGTACTCCCACCCCTGCTCTTTCTTCAATTTCGCGCAAACCGCTTCCCGTAGCTCGGGAATACCAGGCACCGGAGTATAGCGGGTATGCCCGGCATCGATAGCTCTCTTGCCCGCTTCGCACACATGGGCAGGAGTCGGCATATCGGGTTCGCCCACACTGAAATTCAGGATATCCGCTCCCGCGGCCCTCAGAGCCTTTGCCTTGGCATCGACCGCTAACGTTGGCGAGGATGGCACTTTCAACACTCTATCTGCAAGTACAAACTGTTCAGAAAACATCCTCAACTCCTCCCTCGTATCCTTAAGTGACAAAAAACAGTGCGCTGTAACGCTTTCATTCAAATTCCACAAGTATAAATCGGCTGTGAAACGAACATTTTTCCACGGGTCGTCACCATTCACGGCCCCTTGAATACCGGGCAGGGACGCTGACGATCGTAATTGCGATAGACCGGGTCGCCAGCCTCGCGGTGGCAATCGAGGCAGAGACCGACGCGCAGGATACGCCGCAGCTCCTCGCCGTTGAACGGCCGCAAATTCGGCCGGGAACCGTGTTGGAGCGGTGTGCCGTCGATGGTCACGAAGGTATCGAATCCCACCGTTTGCCCTTGTTCGCTCCGCACCCCCCGATCCACCGGAAAAAACTGCCATTGCCCGTCCCGCACGGCCACGGTGCCCTCTCCCAGCCCAACGGTCTTCGGTTCGGCATGGCAGTCCTTGCAGGGGCGCCCCTTGGCCTGAATCGTGTGCGGATTGATCGCCGCCATGGTGAACCGGTTGAACCCTCCCTCGGAATCACCATGTTCATCGATCAAGGTCACCATATCCTGACAGCCGGGCGTCACCACCACCACCTTGTCTCCCCAAACCGCCAGCATCGGTTTTTCATAGCGGATATAGGAGCGCCCCTCCTCCCACCAGCCGGCTGTCTCCTTGAAGGTCAACTTGTCGAGATGCGTCTCGCGCTTGTCCCGTTTGATATGACAGCCGTAACACTGCGGCACGGTTGTGGAATGGCAGGCAGCGCAGGTAAGGCGCTGGTGGCCGGGCGCCAGACAGGCCTGTCTGGCCGGTGGCTGCAAGGGATGCTGTCTGCCGTCAATCTTGCCGGTCAGGATGGACTGCCCCTGGTGTTTAGTGACATTGGTCAGCGGTTTCCCTTGGCGCGAGACACCCGGTTGGGCGTCGTGACAACTCCGGCAGGTGATCTCCACCTGGTCTTCGTAATGGGCATGGTTGGTGCCGTCTCCCATGATCTCGTCGCGGATATGGCAGTCAATGCAAACCATTCCCTTGGTATGATGGACATCTTCGGCGATCTTGAGATAAAAACGGTCGCCAGCCAGCCGTTGCGACGAAGGCTGTCCCTGCTCGTAGGGCGTCCCATAGCCCTCTGACTCGAATATGCCGACGTAGGATAACCCGATGCGGCCGGAACGGTTATGGCAGCGAATGCAGTTTTCCTCAGGAACCTGCTTGACCACTTGGGGATGCGGCCGGTCTTTTCTGTGCTCCTCCTGGACGGGTTGTGCGCGTTCCGAGGTGATAGTGGGCTGCGGCGCGCCCGGCGGCAAAATGTAATGGCAGGCAGAGCACCCGCCGCCTTTTTCGTTGAAGAAGGCTGGAGCGCCTGGCAGATCCCCTTTCTGTTTCCATAGATGGCAGGTGGCGCAGAGCTTCCGGTAATAGTCAAGCGCCACAGAGGTCTCGCCACTGGTCAGTAAACGCTCGACCGTGATATCGGCATACTGGTCTTTCCTCTCTCCCCAATAATAGAGCAACGTCGCCAGAATGCCGCGATTCGTGGCCATAAGGGAATTCTTCACCTTGCGGATGTCCTCCGGGTGACAGCCTTCGACGCCGCACGTCCTGGCCGCCCATCGCAGATCGCCGGGATTGAGGACCATGCCTTTGTGCGCCTTGTCCTTGTCGATGGCCAAAGGGTCACCCAAATGACAGGGCGAACAGCCGACCACCTGGTTGTCGTGGGCGCCGTCCAGTTTTTCCTTGGTGTGGCAATGCAGGCACATTTCCACCATACCCGCCGTAGTGACAGCCAACTGTCCGGGGCGCTCGGTGGTTTGTTCGCGGAAAACGAGGTAGCCGATCAACAGCAGGCAGGCTGGGACAAAGAGAACGGCAGGGATGAGACGATGGGGTGTTCGGGTCATGATACGTGCCGCTTGCTTCGGATAGAGTTCTTGCATCCAGGCAGGGTCTGACCACAATAACGGGGGAAAGATACGCCGTCAAAAAAACTTTGAATGGCCCGCCTGGCATGCCAGGGAACGCTCACTCCACAAAGCCATGGACCAGGGGATAGCAGCGCCTCGGACCGAACGCCCTGCTGGTGACCATGATGCCGGGCGGGGACTGCTTGCGTTTGTATGCACTGAGCGTAAACCGGCGGATGATATCCCGCACCAATCGGATATCCACGCCACCGGCGGCAATCTCCGCGACGCTCTTGTGTTCTTCGAGATAGGCATGGAGAATCGCATCCAGCACATCGTAGGGCGGCAAATCGTCTTGGTCGACCTGATTCGGTTTCAGTTCAGCGGTCGGTGGCCGGGTGATGATCTGCTCGGGAATAATCTCCCGTTCCCGGTTAATCAGCCGGGCCAACGCGTACACCATCTTTTTGGAAAGGTCGGCAATCACGGCCAGAGCGCCGCTCATATCGCCGTACAGGGTACAGTAACCCACGGACATCTCCGACTTATTGCCGGTGGACAGCAACAGCCGGTTGCATTTATTGGACAGGGCCATGAGCAGATTGCTCCTGATCCGCGCCTGGATGTTCTGCTCGGTAGTGTCCTCCGCCAGTCCGGCAAACAAGGGCGCCAAGGCCGTTCGATAGACATCCATGGCGGCGGCGATATCGATGATCTCAAAGTCGCAGCCCAGATTGTTCGCCAGCTGCCGGGCGTCGTCAACGGATTGCCGCGATGTGTATGGAGAGGGCATGCCCACGCAGAGCACGTTTTCCGGCCCTAGGGCCTTGCAGCCGATCACGGCTGTGACTGCCGAATCGATGCCGCCCGACAACCCAAGCACCACCTTGGTATGGCCGGTCTTGCGCAGGTAATCGCATACCCCGAGCACCAGCGCCGCCTCCACATCGGCGATACTGTCCTGCAACTGCTCGCCCAGGCCCATGCCATACCATTCCCCGCTGTCGACAACCAGCATGTCCTCGGCAAAACCAGCGGCGGCTTTACCCAAGGTGCCGGCCGGCGTCATCACCATCGAATGGCCGTCAAAAATCAAGCTGTCCTGGCCACCGACCTGATTGACGTAGAGCAAGGGCACATTGTTCTGCCGGCACACCTGGCCGAAGACCTGTTGGCGCGTCTGTAATTTGCCGTGATAATAGGGCGAGGCGGCGATATTAATCAGGCAGTCCGGCACAACCGGCCCGATGGCCATCCCGGCCAGGGGGTTGGCAGAGGGTGCCGTACTGCTCCACCAGCTATCCTCGCAGATGGTCAAACCATAGTGCAGCCCGTGCCAAGGAAAGACTGTGGCCGTGTCCCCGGGTTCGAAGTAGCGCGTCTCGTCAAAGACATCGCAGGTGGACAGCAATTGTTTGCGTGCCCGGCAGACGATCGTGCCGCGTTCGATGACATAGGCGGCGTTATACAAAGGCTTTCCCGCCCCTTGACGTCGCTCCGGCACGCCCATGATGCAGGTGATGCCGTCCACTCCCATGATCAGGTCGGCAAGAACACGATCATGGGCTGCCATGAAGGCGGAACACGCCAGCAGGTCACGCGGGGGATAACCGCACAAGGTCAGTTCGGGAAAAACCGCCAAGGCGCATCCGGCCTGTTTGGCTTTCTCGATCCAGGCAGTGACTTGCCGAGAATTGCGCTCAAATGCGCCAATGACTGGATTCGTCTGGATAAGGGCGATTTTCACGATACGTACAACCGGCAGGCACTATGCGGTTTACTGTTTGCCGGAGACATTCGCCACGCACGACAAGCGTCTGCGGCGCAGGGGACAAAAAACCGACAGAAAGAAGGGATGAGGCCAAGGGCCGACATCCCGCCGTGCTGTTGGCAAAAAAAACCCGGCAGAGGGTCCCGCCGGGCACAAACAACAGGTCTGAATTATTGCTTCGTGACGTTGGCGGCCGCCGGTCCCTTGGGTCCGTCAACGATTTCAAATTGTACCTTATCCCCTTCATTGAGTGTTTTGAAGCCCGCTCCTGCAATCGCGGAGTAGTGGACAAAAACATCCTTGCCAGATTCCTGCTCGATAAAACCGAAACCTTTCGACTCGTTAAACCATTTGACCGTTCCTTTCAGCATTGCTTCCTCTTCTCCTTGTCTTGGACTGAATGTTCCATCTACGCGATATTACCGGCACAGCTGACCGTAATCTACTCCGCTACGATAACGTCTATTCTGTTTCTGGGCGCGAACATACCATTAATTGAGTGAAAAACAAGGAATTTGATAACGGCTTGTCTGTCTCGCGCATTTTTATCGCCCAGCCAAGGCGATAGCATGCCTGCCGGGAAAGAATCGCGCCGGATCAACTGGCGTTTCCCTGCTTCCCGGCGGTGGCTCAAGGTGGTGGTTGCTGCGCCCGCTGGTAGCGTTGCACAGCCCGGTTATGATCGGCCAAGTCAGAGGAAAAGATGTGCGTGCCGTCGTTTTTCGAAACAAAATAGAGGGCGTCGGAGTCAACGGGATGCAGAACCGCTTCCAGGGCTGCGCGGCCTGGATTGCAGATGGGTCCGGGCGGCAGACCTGGAATGAGATAGGTGTTGTACGATGTCTCCCTTTTCAAATCCGCCTTGGTCAGGTTGCCGCTGAAATCGGGAAGACCATAGATCACGGTCGGATCGGATTGCAGGCGCATCTTTCTCGCCAGCCGGTTGCAAAAAACCCTGGCAATGAGCGGCCGCTCGGCCCCTATTCCGGTTTCCTTCTCGACAATCGAGGCCAGGGTCAGGAGCTGATGACGATTCAGTTCGTGGGCCCCCGCAACATTCAGAGTCTGCCAGACCTGCTGGAAGCGCGCGACCATCATCCGGATCACCGCAGCCTCGTCGGTCTCGTTGCGGACCAAGGTATACGTTTCAGGAAAAAGATACCCTTCCAGACTGCGGGCCTCTATCCCGAGTTGACGAACAAAGGCGTTATCTTCGACCAGGGCAAGGAACCGCTCCCGCTTGACCCAGCCGTCCTGTGCAAAAACAGCGGCGATCTGGGCCGCGGTCATGCCTTCAGGAATGGTGACATGATGCCGGAGGGTACGGCCCGAAGCCAGCAATTCCAACACATCGGGCGGAGTCATTCCCAGGGGAATGCTGTATTCTCCGGCCTTGAGCCTGGTTCTCAGGCCGGAAAAATAGACCAAGGCGAGATAGCGGAGGTCGTTTTGCAGCACACCATGCGCCGCCAACAGGGAACCGATGCCCCGCACCCCGGTTCCCTTGGGGATCTCGACCACCGCCTCGCCGTGCCCCGGAGCAGGAGTGAGCAAGTAGGACCGATACCAGAGCCCGGCCCCTCCGAGGGCAACGAGCGCGATCAGGAACAGAACTGTCAGCAGGCGGCGCATGCGAGGCGGACGGATGAGAAAAATGAGGGAGCGCGGTACAAACGATCTGCCTACTTTTCTTCTTTTCCGGTCTGCTTGGCAGCCGCCTTGCTTTTGAGGATATTGCCCAAGGTCAGTTCGATGACCTCATCCATGTGCTGAACCGGAAAAAAGGTGATTTTCTTGCGCAACTCTTCCGGAATCTCAACCAGATCTTTTTGGTTTTCCTCGGGGATGATGATCTTGGAGAGACCGGCGCGCAGGGCCGCCAGGGCTTTGTCCTTGAGCCCGCCGATGGGAAGAACCCTGCCGCGGAGGGTCACCTCGCCGGTCATGGCAATACCGCGCTTGACCGGATTGCCGCTGATGGCTGAGAACAGGGCCGTCGTCATGGTGATGCCCGCCGACGGCCCATCCTTGGGAATGGCCCCGGCCGGGACATGGATATGAATATCGACCGTATCGAAATAGTCGGGCTCAACTCCGAGCGCCTGGTTGCGGCTGCGACAATAGCTGAGCGCGGCCTGAGCGGATTCCTTCATCACCTCGCCCAACTGGCCGGTCAGCAGCAGCTTGCCCTTGCCGGGCAGGACCGAAGTCTCGATATGCAACAATTCGCCGCCCACCTCGGTCCAAGCCAGACCGATCACCAGACCGGGCTGGCCGCTGGTGTCGATATCCTTTTCCGGTATATATTTCGGAGGCCCCAGATATTTTTCGATGGTTTTATCAGAGATGACATAGGCGCCCTTGCCGCCCTCGGCCGCCTTGCGGGCGAGCTTGCGGCACACCTTGCCCAGTGCCCGCTCCAGATTGCGCACGCCGGCCTCGTGGGTATATCTGCTGATGATAGTCTTCAAGGTGGCATCGTCGATCTTGAGTTGACTGGCCTTGATGCCACTCTCCTTGATCTGCCTCGGCAACAGGAATTTGTTGGCGATGACCACCTTTTCCTCCAAGGTGTAGCCGGAAAGCTGAATCACCTCCATGCGGTCGAGCAGAGGCCCGGGGATGGTATCGGTGCGGTTGGCCGTGGTGATGAACATGACCTTGGAGAGATCGAAGGGCAGGTTCATGTAATGATCGGAAAAGGTATTGTTCTGCTCCGGGTCGAGCACTTCCAGCAGGGCCGAAGAGGGATCGCCCCGGTAATCGTCGCCGACCTTGTCGATCTCGTCCATCATGAACACTGGATTGTTGGTGCCCACGCTTTTGAGCCCCTGGAGAATCCGCCCCGGCATGGCACCGATATAGGTACGGCGATGACCCCGGATTTCGGCTTCGTCGTGCATGCCACCCAATGACAGCCGGTAAAACTTGCGCCCCATGGCCTTGGCGATGGCCTGCCCGAGCGAAGTCTTGCCCACGCCGGGAGGGCCGACGAAGCAGATGATCGGCCCCTTGGTGTCGGCATTGAGCTTGCGCACCGACAGATATTCGAGGATGCGCTCCTTGATCCGGTCCAGACCGTGATGATCTGCGTCGAGCACCTCTGCCGCCACCTTGAGATCAAGCATATCGGTGGAGGATTGCCGCCACGGCAGGTCGAGGAACCAGTCGAGATAGGTGCGGACAATGGTGGCCTCGGAGGCGTCGGGATGCATCATTTCAAGCCGCTTCAGCTGCTTGCGCGCCTCTTTCTTGGCGTACTTCGGCATCTTTTTCTTCCGCAGCTGCTTGCGCAATTCATCGATTTCCTGGGAGTAGCCGTCCTCGTCGCCCAATTCCCGCCTCAGAGCCTGGATCTGCTCGCGCAGGAAGTATTCCCGCTGGCTGCGCGACATTTCCTCCTTGGCATCCGACTGAATCTTGGCCTGAACTGTGGACACCTCCAATTCCTTATGGAGCAGATCGGCCACCAGGCGCAACCGTTCCGACGGATCGACGGTCTCAAGGATCTTCTGTGATTCCGATATCTTCAACCGCAGATTGGAGCCAACCAAATCGGCCAGACGTCCCGGTTCTTCGATATTGTTGATGATCATCATCAAGTCCGAGGAGAGCAGACCGCGCAGTGACATGATCTTCTCGGCATGCTCGCGGACGGTTCGCATCAGGGCCTCGACCTCGACCGTGATCTCCGGAGGTTCGGGCTCCTCGATCAGATCGATCTCCACCCGGTAGAACGGTTTCTTCTGCTGAAAAGACCGGATCTTGGCTTTGGCAAGGGCTTGCACCAGCACCTTGAGCCGGCCGTCGGGTAGCTTGAGGGTCCGCATGATCATCGATACCATGCCCACCTGATAGAGATCCTTCTCCTCAGGTTCGTCCTTGGTCGGATCCTTCTGGGTCACCAGCATCAGCAGCTTGTTGCTGTTCAAGCCATCGTTGACCGCCTCGATCGATCCGGGCCGGCCGACAAACAACGGGATGATCATGTAGTTGAAGATCACGACATCCCGGACAGCCATCATGGGCAGAGACTCAGGAATCTCCAGATCCTGCGTCTGTTCGCCGAAATCTCCCATGCTGGTCGATAGTGAATCGTCAAATTCCACCTTTTCCCTCCTTGTAAAACCGCCTGATGCGGTGACGCGTCCGTTGAATTGTCCCCCGACAGTAAACACAACCTCATCCGAAGTCAAGGCAACGCTCCGCCGGGACCGGGACGAAGATTTTTCTTGAATAATTGCCGGGCCGCCAATATAGAAAAGGCTGTTAGCTCACCTTTTGTCCACCCGCATTTCTGGAGCCGATCATGCTGACCATCGGGTCACTTTTCGATCTTGCCGATTTCCCCGACCACGAGCTCTTCGCCGACTGTCCCACGGTCTGGACGCCTCTGCAAAGATTGAAGGCCTATATCGCCGGCCAGGCTATCCCCTCTTTTCAGCACCTCTGCATCACCGACGGGGTGCCCCTGGACAGCCCCTATATCTGGTTCAACGGCAGGCTGCGCAATGCCCGCGAATGCATCATCACCTACGGCGACGCGACCAAAGGCAGTCTGACGGTTTGGGAGAACGGCCAACTGCTGCGAGGGGCTTCGGTGATCATGGCCGGTGCGGTCATCGTTGGTAAAAACGTCAAGATCGGCAAAGGAGTTTTGATCGAATCCGGTGCCATGATCAAATCTCCGGCCATAATCGGTGATCAATCAGAGATCCGCCAGGGAGCGTATCTGCGCGGCAACTGCCTGGTCGGCAAGCGCTGCGTGGTGGGTCATGCCACCGAGGTCAAGCACAGTATCCTGCTCAACGATGCCAAGGCAGGCCATTTCGCCTACCTGGGCGATTCGATCCTTGGGAATCGGGTCAATCTCGGCGCCGGAACCAAGTGTGCGAATCTTCGATTTTCCTCTGGAAACATCACGGTACGGAACGGTGAGCTTACCCTGGACACCGGGATGAAGAAGCTGGGAGCCATCATCGGCGACGATTCCCAGACCGGATGCAACTCCGTGACCAATCCTGGCACCATCTTGGGCCCAGACAGCCTGCTCATGCCCAATACTACCGCACCCGCCGGAGTATATCCTCGAAAAAGCGTGCTGCGCTAGAGTCCGACTGCAACACGCGGTCCTCCAAGGGCTTGCCTTGCCCAGCGTATTCGTAGAGCGCAAAAAAAAAGGCAAAAAGGATGCCGACGGTGAAAAAAATCCGAAACAACCGGTCCCAGGGCAGCCATCCCTTGCCGGCGAGCCTCCGGAACACGACGGCGACAATATACGTGAACCCCAAGGCATAGGGAGCGGTGAGGAGCATCTGGTACGCCGTGCCGCTCGCCACTGTGCCGATGTCGGCGCCCAGGCGCAGATGAAAGAGCAAATAGGCCAGGGCCGTCAGAATAAATGTGATCTTTTCCCGTAGTGTACTCATATCATGAAAAACAGCATTGCCTGCGTGTTTCCGGAAACCCTGCCCACCGAGCGCTTCCTGCTGCCCCTTGTACAGGTTTTCGGACAGGTTGTCCACATGCAAGCCATTGAAAACGAGCCCCCGGAGCAAAGAACCGCAACCGCGTTCATCGAACAGTGCCGGCAACAGGGACGCCTTTGCCCATTCACGCCCGTACCCCTTGGGGACCAACGGGAGCGATTTCTCGCCCTGGCACAGGAGTTACACCGTCGTGGCGACGCCAAGACCAGTCAACTGAGCATGCTCACCCTGGCTGGTCTTGGCCGGCGGGACAATGCCGAACCTGCCCACACAATCCTATCCCGCCTCCTGCACGGAGCCGAAATTCGGGAGCGCGAGCAGACCGAACTGATGCTCTGGCAAGCACGGTTGCTGATCAAGCTGGGAGAAGCGTACGACATTGAGCAGGCCGAACTGCACCACGCCTTGCATGCCATTTCCCGGAAACAGGACAGCCTGTTTGCCGAGTTGTGCGGAGAAAAGGAAAACCCCTTTGTCCTGTCCGTTACCGGGCAGGACGACGGTCCCGAAACAGACAACATCCTCCGCCATCGACTCAAGGCCTGGAGTCGGCTGTGTTTTCACGGCAGCATTCCTGCCCCCGGACTCCTGGTCACCCACCACCGGACAGCTGTCGACCTGTTACAGGAAGTGTATGAGCGAAGGTGGCGGCAGAGCGCTCGCCTGCTGGCCTCTCTTCCGATACCCATCCCGGCATCGGCGCCAACGGCCTGTCCCGGTGAGCCGCCTGGACGAGCATGTCCCGATTTGGGCAGACTGCTGGCCGGGATCGCGGCAGCTGGTTCATACCTCCGGCTCGCAGGTGAGTGCGAACTGCTGCTGCAAGCAGGGCTGGAGGAATGGTCACGGGTTGCGGCCGACCCGGCGGAACCAGCCATTCTTGATTTGTTCTATTTCCCCCAAGCGCTCCCGGCTCAATTATTTGCGGCAAGCTTCGCGGACTCGGTCTCCAGCCGTTTGGACAGCGGTGAAGAGGGTACAGGTGGCGTTGTCGGGCTGCTCAGGATGTCCTGAACAGGTTCTCTAAACCGTTCAGCGGCATTCCGGGGCTCCAGCGAACGCACATATCCAACCCCGAAACCATTCCCCGCAGCCCGTAGACATATCGCTGCCCGTGTCACTGATCGTCATGCGCCGATCTCGGTGTTTTTCCACACCATTTTCTCGAGAACTGTCATCGCCGCTAATCAACCGCCAGCGCTGCAACCCGATCGCGGCCTTCTCCCCGTGTTCGCCCTCTGAAAGGCGGATTATGCCGTATGGCTCTCACATTCCTCCCGGTAAGGATTGATCGTCATCACCGGGCAGCAGGCTGATTTCACGACTTTTTCGGCAACGCTGCCGAACATGATCCGTTCAACCCCCTTGTAGCCATGCGTTCCCATGACGATCAACTGCACCTTCTTCTTGGCCGCATAGCTCAAAATTTCTCCGGCAATGTCCCCGGCCAGGACCTTGCCGATCACATTCGATACACCAGCCTCGGTAAATTTCGCTCTGTTTTCCTCGAGATATGTTTCCATCTGCTGCTGCGCCGAAGCGAACAGTTCTTCCTCTAAATGGGGCAGATTGATGGGCGGAACGAAAAAACCGCTGTAGTCCTCGAAGGTCTGAGCCACAAACACCAGATAGAGTTCCGCCTTGAACGTCCCGGCCATGTAGGTCGCCGCCTGAATAATTTTGCCGACATTGTCCGAAAAATCCACCGGGGTCAAGATCCGCTTAATCGCCTGCATACACGACCTCCTTATCTGGGCATAGATGAACGAATTCAGATTGATTCCATTAGATTATATCGTTTGCGCATTTTTCACCACGAATAACTACATCGGCCTCGCCGCAAGCCGGGGAATCAGTCAAAGCTGTTGACCATGACTTGCATCATGCCTATACTGCCTTCCATTCGTCGCACATCGTCATGCCGCTGTCATCCGCCGGGACAGGAACCCTTTCCTGCTTCGCTTGTTGGCGGCACCACCCAGATTTTCTTGCTCTCCGGTCATGCGGACATCACTATGGAATTCACCCCGAAATGGATTGCCTGGGAGATCACCCGCCGGTGCAATCTCAACTGTGTGCACTGCCGCTCCTCGTCCCAGCTCGAGGCCAAGGGACACCCCGACTTTCCCCTGGCCGAGGCCAAACGGATACTGGACGAAATCAGCAACCGGGCCAATCCGGTCATGGTGCTGTCCGGAGGCGAACCGCTGCTGCGCCCGGATGTCTTTGACATAGCGGCCTACGGCACCGACCTGGGATTACGCATGTGCCTGGCCACCAACGGTTCCCTGGTCACCGGCTCCGTTTGCCGCGCCATCAAGGAAACCGGCATCAAGATGGTTTCCTTGAGCCTCGACGGGGCCACAGCCGAAGTGCATGACGACTTCCGCAGCCAGGCAGGATCTTTTGCCGGTGTGATGCAGGCCATCCGCCTCTTCAACGAGCACAAGATCGAGTTTCTCGTCAACTCCTCCTTCACTAGGCGCAATCAAAAAGAGATCCCCAAGATCTATCAGCTGGTGAAGGGCCTGTACGCCACGGCCTGGTACCTGTTCATGATCGTCCCCACAGGGCGGGGAGAGGCGATCATGGAGGAACTGATCCCGGCCGACGAGTACGAGGATATTCTCAATTGGCATTACGACATGGAAAAGGAAGAGCGCGAGATCCTGGTGCGCCCTACCTGCGCTCCCCAGTATTACCGCATCGTCCTCCAGCGCTCAAAGGCTGAAGGGGAACAGTTCACGCGGCGTACCCTCAAGTTTTCCACCGGTGGCTCCAAGGGATGCCTGGCCGGTCAGCTGATCTGCATGATCGATGTCGACGGCAATGTCCTGCCGTGCAGCTATTTTCCCCTGCCGGCAGGCAACCTGCGCACCCAGTCGTTCTGGGAAATATGGGAAAATTCGAGACTTTTTCTCGACATGCGCGACTTTGCCGGATACAAGGATCATTGTGGCCGTTGCGGGTATGTGCGCGTTTGCGGCGGCTGCCGGGCCAGGGCCTATGCGGTGACCGGCGACTACCTGGCCGGCGAGCCGTTTTGCTCCTACCGGCCCGGGCGATAAGAAAACGCGCCGCAACGCACCGGATTGCCCCGGCTCGCTAATTTCAACCGACATCTCCCCCATGAACGAGACCTTTCTTCAAGCCTGTCGAGGCGAACATACGGCCTACACCCCTGTCTGGTTCATGCGTCAAGCCGGCAGATATCTGCCCGAATACCAGCAAGTCCGCAGCAAGGTGAGCTTTCTCGAATTGTGCAAGACACCGGAACTCGCCGCCAAAGTCACCCTCCAGCCCGTTGACATCTTCGGGTTCGACGCCGCCATCCTCTTTTCCGATATCCTGATTCCGATGGAGGCCATGCGCCTTGACCTCGAATTCCATGAGGGCAAGGGCCCCATCTTCTCCCGGCCGGTCCGCAGTCAGCGGGCAGTCGATGATCTGGTGGTTCCGGTCCCGGAGGAATCGCTGCCCTTCGTGCTTGAGACCATTCACCTGCTGCGCGGCTGTCTGCGCGTGCCGCTCATCGGTTTTGCCGGAGCGCCCTTCACCCTGGCCACCTATCTCATCGAGGGCGGCAGCTCCAAGGTATTCCTGCACACCAAAAAGATGATGTATCAGGAGCCTGAACTGTATCATAACCTGCTGACCAAGATCACCGCCTGCACCAGCGCCTATCTGCAGGCACAGGCCCGGGCAGGCGCCCAGGCCCTGCAGTTGTTCGATTCCTGGGGTGGAATTCTCGCCCCCTGCGATTACGAGGCCTTCGCCCTGCCCTATGTCCGCTCGATCATTGCTGAGCTGCGGGCCATGACCGATGTGCCGATCATCTATTTCATCAACAACGGCGCCACCCTCACTGCCCTGACCACCACTGCGGGCGCCGATGTCCTCGGCTTCGACTGGCGATTGCCGATCGTCGAGGCCGTGGCGTGCTCCGGCCGGCATGCCGTGCAGGGCAACATCGACCCCCTTGCCCTTTTCCTGCCCAAAGAACGCCTGGAAGAACGGATCAGAACCATGCTGCTCGATGCCCGCGATGCCCGCGGGTACATCTTCAATCTCGGCCACGGTATCCTGCCGGAGACTCCCCCCGGGCAGGTCCGGATCGCTGTCGATGCCGTGCACCGATTCAGCGGCAAGCCCTGACCGGGGCCTTATCGGAAAACACCGCCATGGATCAATCCGGCTCTGCCATTCCCTCGCTCGCCGACTGCATCGATTTGATGGAGCAATACGGGATGTTGCCCAACATCCGCCATCATTCGCTGACCGTCGCCCGGCTGGCGGAGCAGTTGCATCGTGGCCTCTGTGCCATGGCCCCGGAGCGTCCTCAAGCCGATCGCCACCTGGTCATCAGCGGTGCCCTGCTCCACGATATTGCCAAAACCCCCTGCCTCAACAGCACCTGCGACCATGCCAAGGCCGGCGCCGAAATCTGCCGTCGTCACCATTACCCGGAGATTGCCGCCATTGTCGAACAGCATGTCCGCCTCTGGGATTTTGATCCCGCCCGCTACGAACAGGGCTGCTTCACTGCCCGCGAGATCGTCTACTATGCTGATAAACGGGTGCAGCACAACATGGTGGTCGATCTTGACCAGCGGCTGGCATACATCCTCGACCATTACGGCCAGGGGAATCCCACGCGGCAGGAACTGATCCGGGAAAACTTCGGCAAATGCCTCACCTTGGAACGCTACCTGTTCCACTGGTTGCCCTTCGCCCCCGCTGACTTGGGCCAATTCTGACTGCCCACTGTTTGGCCCGAATGAGGAGACAGGATACCCGGCGCAACCTCGCCTATTGCGCGACCGGAGGCGTTGCCGGGGCGGTCGGTTCAGCGGGCGGATCCGGGGCGGTCGCCTCGTGGATCAGCGCTTTCCCCTTCTCCCAGGCGTTCTTTGATCCCTCCTTGGTCGCCTGCCAGGCCTCCTTGGATTTGTCCCCCACCATCTCGTACGCTTCCCGTGACCCGCTTTTGGTCTTTTCCCACATTGATGACGATTCGCTTTTCACGGTATCCCAAGCTGTTCCCGTGCTTTCCCTGGTGGCTTCCGCCACCGATCCGGCCGCCGCCTTGACGTCCCTGCCCGCCTCGCTCCACTTGCTCTCCTGTTGCGGAGTTGTGGCCGGCTGATCCTGTTGCGGAATTCCGGCTTGCTGATCCTGTTGTGGGGTTCCGGCCCGCTGTTCTTGTTGCGGAACTCCGGCCTGCTGTTCCTGTTGCGGGGTTCCGGCCTGCTGCTCTTGTTGCGGAACTCCGGCCTGCTGACCCTTGGCAACGGCTTGTTCATCCGCCTGACTCGCAATCGGGAGACTCACCATGGCCACGGACCAGCCGTACAACAACGTCTTTTTGAGCGCACACTTCATGTTCATCATTTCTCCTCAACCTTTGCGGGAAAACAGGTTCTGTTTCAAGGCTTGATACGCGTTATTCCTGCAATATTCAAGCGAAGAATCTCTTGTGGACCTGTCTCTGACGACAATCTGCCGCATACGCGGCAGCAGATAGAGTATCGGGCATTGGGCAGTACAGACGAGCGCGGCGCGGACGCCGTTAGCGTTGCCGCGCCGCGTGTACGAATAAGTGGATATACTCAGAAGTCGTAGCGGAAGAGCAAAGTGCCGCTCACCCCCTCTCGCGTGCCCCCATACCCCTACCCGCCCAACTGTCGCCGCAATGCGGTGAATTGCCCAGGATCAATACTCCGGCCGCCTGGTTGTTGTTTACTTACCACCGGAGTTTGGCTATGGTGCAAACCGGTTTTACTCCATGACCTGACCGATTTGCGGCTGACCACACGCCGGCGCGGGCCGGGTTGGTCATACCGGCTTATTCCTTTTTGCCAGGCGATGCGGCTGGCCAAGGTGCTGTTGCGGGGGCGTTTTCGGCAATCCGCTTTCGATCTGGTCCCTGGGCGCATCCCGCCATCTATCTTCCGTTCAACCGCCACCTCAAAAATTCATGCAGCCCGCTTCCGCCACCGCCAGAAAAAAGAAAAAACAGCCTCTGTGCTTCACGGCTACCTGCGGCTTCGGCCTGGAACCATTGGTGCAAGAGGAAATCACCGCGACCGGCGGTGAAACGATCTCCGTGCACCCGGGGGCAGTCACCTGGAGCGGCAGCCTGGAGACAGGTTATCGCGCATGCCTCTGGTCCCGCTTTGCCTCGCGCATCCTCCTGGAATTAGCCCGTTTCGACGCCCCAACCACAGACGCCCTCTACGCGCATGCGAGCAGTATCCTCTGGGATGACCATTTTACCTGGAAATCGACCTTTGCCGTGCATACCACTTTGGTCAACGCCGCCTTGTCTCACAGTCAATTCGCCTCGCTGCGAGTCAAGGACGCCATTGTCGACCAGTTCCGCAAGCGGTTCGGCAAGCGACCGGACGTGGACGCCCTACATCCTGATCTCCGCTTCCACCTCCATGTCCAGGGGACCGGCGCCGTGCTGTCTCTCGACCTCTCCGGCGACAGTCTCCACCGGCGCGGCTACCGGGTCGGCAGCGGTGATGCGCCTCTGAAGGAAACTCTGGCGGCTGCCATTGTCCGCCTTTCCGGCTGGCTCGACCGGACCGGAAACGAGCCGGTCTTGCTCGATCCGATGTGCGGCAGCGGCACCCTGCTCATCGAGGCAGCTCTGATGCTCAGCGACAGCGCCCCTGGCCTGCTCCGCAAAACCTTCGGTTTCATGGCATGGAACAAGCACGATCCGCAACTCTGGGACCGGCTGATACAGGAGGCGGTGGAGCGGGAAAGTCTGGGCATGCCTGCCGTCTGGCCGCAGTTCATCGGCTACGACGCCGATCCCAAGGTGGTCGCCGCAGCCAGAAAAAACGTAATCGCCGCCGGCCTGCGCGAAGTGATCGTCATCAAGCAGCGTCAACTGGCCCGGCTGCACAGTCCGGCCCCTGCCGGCTGCCTGCTGACCAACCCACCTTATGGCGAACGGCTCTCAGAAAAGGAAGCGGTCAAATATCTCTACCGCTGCCTGGGCCGCGTCTTCCGGGACCAGTTCGCCGGCTGGACGCTGGCCTTTTTCACTGCCAATCCCGATCTGGCCGAAATGACCGGCATAGAGTGGCAGGAACGGCACCGGCTGTTCAACGGACCGATCAAATGCCAGTTGCTGGCGGGTCAGGAAAATACCTTGCAGGAACATCCCGCCCACCGCTGGACTCCGGTCCCCTTGCCTGCCGGTATGCCCGGCCAGGATTTCGCCAACCGGCTGCTCAAGAACTGCGAGACTATCCTGCGATGGGCGCAACAGGAGGGTATTGCCTGTTTTCGCATCTATGACGCCGATATGCCGGAATACAATCTGGCCATCGATTTCTATGGGGAATGGGTTCATGTCCAGGAGTATGCTCCACCGGCCACCGTTGATCCCACCAAGGCGGAGCAGCGGTTCACCCTGGCCTTGCAGGTTATCCGCGCCGTTTTCGGCGTCCCGCGCAGCCGGCTGTTCATCAAGACCAGGAAAAAACAGAAGGGCTCGCAGCAGTATCAGAAAAAAGATGGGACCGGGACGCTCCACGAGGTCCGGGAAGGCAACTGCCGCTTTCTGGTCAACTTCACCGACTATCTCGATACCGGCCTGTTTCTCGACCATCGCCTGACCAGGGAACGATTGGGGCAACTCGCTGCGGGCAAAACGTTTCTCAACCTGTTCGCCTATACCGGCACGGCTACGGTCCATGCGGCCTTGGGCGGAACCACAGCCACCACCTCGGTCGACATCTCCGCCGCCTATCTCGCCAGGGCCCGGACCAATCTGGCGCTCAACGGGATCGGCGGCCCGCAGCACCAGACCATCGAGGCCGACTGCCTCACGTGGTTAACGCACTCCCAGGAACGCTACGGGCTGATTTTCGTTGACCCGCCCACGTTTTCCAATGCCCGGCACCGAAAACAGACCTTCGAGGTCCAGAACGATCATCCTGCCCTGCTCCGCCTGGCCATGCAGCGGTTAGCCAAAGACGGCATTCTGCTGTTCTCCAGTAACTTCCGCACATTCACCCTGGAGGCATCACTGGCCCGCGATTTTGCGGTCCGGGAAATCAGCGACGAAACCATCCCCTTTGATTTTCAGCGCAATCGCCGCATTCATCGATGCTGGGAATTTCGTCATCATCCGCAGCCTCTTGCCACCGGACAGGATATGCCGTGACCGCCGATCTCGCCGCCAGAGAACTGGTCGAAATCGTCGACCGAGACAACCACTCCATTGGCGCGGTCACCCGTCAGATCATGCGCCAGCAGAATCTGATCCACCGGGCATCCTATGTGCTGGTGTTCAATCGGAACGGACAACTGTTCATCCAGAAACGGACCCGCACCAAGGACATCTATCCTGGCTGCTGGGATCTGGCCGCCGGGGGCGTGGTGCTGGCCGGAGAATCGTACCTGGAATCGGCGCAACGGGAACTGCGGGAAGAGCTGGAGCTGACCGGGGTCAAACTGACCCATCTGTTTGACCAGTATTTCGAGGAGAGCGACAACCGGGTGTGGGGCCGTATCTTTTTCTGCGTCAGCGAGGGCCCCTTCACCCTCCAGAAAGAGGAGATCGACCACGGCCGGTTCATCGATCTCGACGATATCGAGGCGCTGCACCAAACAGAACCGGTCACCCCGGATGGCATGGCCCTTCTCCGACGCCTGCCGCGCAACCGGCGGTGATGGTGGAGCGGATCGAATAAACGTTTGCGTTTCCTGCTGTCTCGAATTATTCAACAATGAAAACTACGGAAAAACATCACGTTGAATTGGAAGGGGGTTAAGCAGTTCGAGCAAATCTCTTCTGGCGCAGAACAGGCGTCTACCCTCTCCAGCCTTCCTGCTCCCACAGCATGAACAACCGGCGGATGCCTTCCGTGGCCAGATCTGCCATGGCGGGAAACAACTCCGGACGAAACGGGGCGCCTTCGGCGGTGGCCTGCACCTCGATCCAATATCCATCGCGGCGCATGACGAAGTTGGCGTCAACATCGGCAGCGGAATCCTCGCTGTATTCCAAATCCAAGACCGGCTGTCCGCCGACCACGCCGACGCTGACGGCCGCCACCGGCAACAGCGGCGGCATGGCGGCCAGCTTGCCCTGTTGCACCATCTTGTGGATCGCCATTCGTATTGCCAAAGCTCCACCGGTGATCGAGGCACAGCGGGTGCCGCCGTCGGCGTTGAGCACATCGCAATCCACCCGGAGCGTATGCTCTCCCAAAAGCCGCAGATCAACCATCATCCGCAGGGAACGGCCGATCAGACGTTGGATCTCATGGGTCCGGCCGGAAGGACCGGACATCGTCTCCCGCCGGCTGCGCCCATGGGTGGCGCAAGGCAGCATGCCGTATTCGGCGGTGATCCATCCCTGTCCCCGATTCTGCAAAAAGGGTGGAACCTTCTCCTCGACACTCACGCCGCAGAGTACATGCGTCTGTCCCATTCGGATCAGGACCGAACCGCCGGCATGGGGCTGGACACCGTATTCGATACTGACCGGGCGCAATCCGTTGGCCGGGCGATGACCATTTCGCATGGCTCCTCCATTAATGCAATGTGGTTATCCCGCTGCCGGAATCAGAGAATTACCAGGGTAATGCCGGGGTTGGCGCGATTGAGATCACGGTGTCCGGCTAGGAAAGGAAAGCGGCGCAGCAGGTGCCTGCCACGTTTGGAACGCCCCTTGAATTCTTCACTGTACACGATCTCCTTGATCCGGCCCTGCAGGAAAAGAAGGTGCAACTGCCGTTGGACCGCCGCCTTGATGGCCCCACCTCTACCACTGGAACCGTAACCATGGATCAAGGTGAGCACTTTGGCGCCCTGGCTGTTGGCCTCGACAATGGCCATCTCAAGCCGGTCAAGCGCCTGTTGCACCAGCGGCATGCCTCTTTCCAGGTTGATCACCCGATGGAACGGGCCAACCGCGCTCATCCTGCCGGAGCCGCAGGAGGCCTGGCAATAGGGACATCGACCCTGGCCGGGGTCGAACTCGTTCCCGCAAATCTCGCACAGCAGCGATGCCATGTCTAGTTCACGCAGGCTTCCGTGTGCGCATCGCTACCGGCGCCGGACCTCGATCACATCGGGCATCTGCAGCAGATGCTGCTGCAAGGTGTGCAAATGTTTGATATGCGTCACTTCGAGCAGAACATCGAACTCGGCGATGTTCTCCACCGTGGTGCGGGCATTCAGTTCGACGATATTGGCATCATCGACGCTAATGGCGGCACTGATGTCGGCCAACAAACTTTTTCGGTTTTCCGCCCTGATACGCAGCGCAACCCGATACACGCCCTGCGGCGATCCAGACCAGGAGACTTCCAGCCAACGGTTAGGATCGACGGCCAGCAGGTTGGGGCAATCGGTGCGATGGATGGAGACGCCGGTGCCGGTGGTGATGAAGCCGATGATCGGATCGCCTGGAACCGGATGACAGCATTGACTCACCTTGACCAGTATGTCGTCGACACCATCGATGTCGATGGCGGTACGCCGGGCTGAGACAGCGGCGCGCTGCTCTTCGCCCGCGCGTTGGGCCCGCTCGACCATTTCCGCCATCCGCCGTTTTTCCTCGGTTTCGCGGAATTCCTCGGGTTGCAGTGTCCGCAGCAGATGGGGCACGGTAATGGAGCCGTTGCCCACCCGGGTCAGCAACTCCTCCAGGGATTGGCAGTTGAGCTGCTTGAGCAGCAGGCGCAGCTGCCCGCTCTTGAGCAGCCGGTGAAAATTGATATCGTGCTTCTTCAGCTCACGCTCGCAGATTTCGCGGCCCAGCTTGAGCGACCGTTCCTTTTCCTCCCGCCTGAGATACTGGCGGATCCGGGTCCGGGCCCTGCTGGTCTTGACCAGTTGCAGCCAAGCACGGCGGGGATGCTGATTCTTCTGGGTCAGGATCTCGACGATGTCGCCGCTCTGCAGCTCATGTTTCAATTGGACGATATGGCCGTTGACCTTAGCACCGACACAGGTATCGCCGATCGCCGTATGGATGGCGTAGGCAAAATCGATCGGCGTGCTACCCTTGGGCAGTTCCCGGACCTCGCCGGTGGGGGTCAGAGCGAAGACATCGGGCTCAAACAACTCGCCGCGCACGGTTTCCATGAACTCGTTCGGGTCTTCGACTTCCTGCAGGGACTGCACCAACCGCTTCAAATTCTTGAACAGCTTGGCATCGTTGCCGGTAATCTTCTGCCCTTCCTTGTAGGCCCAATGGGCGGCCACGCCCTCCTGAGCGACCCGGTCCATCTCCTCGGTCCGGATCTGAATCTCAATGAATTGACCCAGCGGGCCAGCCACCGTGGTGT
Organism: Desulfobulbus sp.; assembly: GCA_009780825.1. Lineage (GTDB taxonomy): Bacteria > Desulfobacterota > Desulfobulbia > Desulfobulbales > Desulfobulbaceae > Desulfobulbus. Next base: position 352,119 of record WQZH01000001.1, read on the forward strand.
GCAGCGACTGGTAGTTGTTCGATTTGGGCGCGCTGATCCAATCCTTGATCCGGCCGGGGACTGGCGTCCAGTCGGCATGGATCGTACCCAATACCTGGTAGCACTCCTTGACCGTGCGGACGATGATACGGAAAGCCACCTTGTCATATACCCGCTCAATCGATATCTTCTGCTCCACCAATTTCTTGTAGATCGAATAGATGTGCTTGGGCCGGCCGACCATCCGCACCGGTTCGATTTTATTCGCCCGGAGTTTGGCGGCCAAGACGCCGATCACTTCATCAACATAGGCCTGGCGTTCGTCGGTGGTGCTCTCCAACTGGGCGGTCAGATCGGCATATTCCACCGGCATGAGATACTTGAAGGAGAGATCCTCCAACTCGCGCTTGATCCATTCGATCCCGATGCGGCTGGCCAGCGGAGCGTATAGATCCATTGTTTCCCTGGCCCTGATCCGCCGCTCCTCCTCATCGACCGCGTCGAGGTTGAGCATATCGTGCAGACGGTCGGCCAGCTTGACCAGGAGCACACGGATGTCCGCGCCCACGGCCAACAGCAGTTTCCGAAGGTTCTCCGCCTCATGGGCCAGTTGGGAATTGTAGCGGACGTTGGTGATCCGGCTGGCACCATTGACGATATTGGCGATGGTCTCGCCGAACTTCTTCTTCAGCTCATCTAAGGTGGCGACCTGTTCCTTGATGGTGCCATGCAGCAGGCCGGCGACAATGGTGTCCAGGTCGAGCCTCATCGAGGCCAGGGTCGAAGCCACGGCCAGGGGATGATCGATATACGACTCGCCGGTCACGTAGCGCTGCCCGGCGTGCCGTTCTTTGATGAATTCGTATGCCCTGATCAGTGGCTCCAGGTCAACCCCATGGAGGTAGGCCGAGGCAAGAGAGAGAAGATGCTTGATGTCTGACATGGCGCAATTGGATATGATCATCCGGCCAACCGCCTGCTTGATCAGCCAGGCGATATTCCAGAAAAATTTTGTTTTTCCTGCCCGTTTTCTTCTTTGCTACACGTTCAAGCGGGTACTTGCCGGACAAGTCCGGCAATATGGGCAACCGCTTCATCTAAGGCCCAGACCTCGGTCGCGCCGGTTCTGCGTGACCGCAACTCCACCTTGCCTTCCTTTTCGTAGGTCTTGCCCACGGTCAGCCGGTAGGGGATGCCAAGGAGGTCGGCGTCGTTGAATTTGGAACCGGGCCGCTCGTCCCGGTCGTCATAGAGGACATCCAGCCCATGGGCTCGCAGATCGTTGTAGAGGCCATCCGCAACGCGGCAGAAGGTCTCGTCTTTGGGATTGAGGTTGAGGACGATGACCTGAAAGGGCGCCAGGGGTACCGGAAAGATAATGCCCTTGGCGTCATGGTTCTGCTCGATGGCCGCCGCCACCACCCGGCTGACGCCAATGCCATAACAGCCCATGATAAAGGGGTTTTGCTGGCCGTCGCTGCCCTGGAAGGTGGCGTGCATGGCCTCGGAATAGTTGGTGCCGAGTTTGAAGATATGGCCGACCTCTATCCCTTCCTTCAGCCGCAGGCCGCCGCCGCAGACGGGACAGCGGTCATCAGCCGCGATCTGCCGCAGATCGCCCGCCACATCGGGTTGGAAATCGCGGCCCGGATTGACGCCGGTGCAATGGAAGCCCTTTTCGTTGGCGCCGGCTACCGCATCCACCATGCGCATCACCTCCTGATCGGCCACCACCTTGATGCCGAGCCCCATCGGCCCCAGGTAGCCGACAGGCAGGCGGGTCCGCTGCCAGACCTGTTCCTCGTCGAGAACCTCGACCTCATTGGCCCCCAGCAAGTTCTTCATCTTGACCGGCTGCACCTCACGGTCGCCGCGCACCAGGGCGGCCACCGGTTCACCGTCCGCCAAATATATCATGGTCTTGATCACGCCGCTCTGGCTGATCTTAAAAAATTCCGCCACCTTGTCCACCTGCTTCAGCCCAGGAGTGGCCACCTTGCGCACCTCTGACCGCATGGAGTCCGCACCGGTCTCGTCCGGCGGAGCAATGGCGGCTTTTTCGACATTGGCGGCATAGGGGCAGGTATCGCAGATAACCAGGGTATCCTCGCCGGTCTCGGCTAGGACCATGAATTCATGGGAATAGGAGCCGCCGATGGTGCCGCTGTCGGCCTCCACCGCCCGGAACTCCAAGCCGCACCGCGCAAAGATGCGGGTATAGGCCTGGCGCATGATCTCGTAGCTGCGGTTGGCGCCGGCATCGTCGACATCAAAGGAATAGGCGTCTTTCATCATGAATTCGCGACCCCGCATCAGACCGAAGCGCGGCCTGATCTCGTCGCGGAATTTGGTCTGAATCTGGTACAGATTGATCGGCAGTTGCCGATAGGATTGCAGTTCCCGGCGGGCAATATCGGTGACCACCTCCTCATGGGTGGGGCCAAGGCAATAATCGCGGTCGTGCCGGTCCTGGAAGCGGAGCAGTTCCGGACCATATTTTTTCCACCGGCCCGATTCCTGCCACAGGTCGCCGGGCTGAACCATGGGCATGAGGATTTCCTGGGCCCCGGCTCGATTCATCTCCTCGCGGACAATCCCAACCACCTTCTGGAGGGCGAGAAATCCCAGGGGCAGATAGGTATACATCCCCGAGGTCAATTTCCGGATGAACCCTCCCCGCACCAGGAGCTGGTGGCTGACGACCTCGGCCTCGGCAGGGGTTTCCTTGGTGGTGGGCAGCAACAACTGTGAATAGCGCATATCTGATCTCCGTCCCAGGCGGACAAAACCGATGCGTCAGGCGGCGAATTGTTCACGCATCCGCGTTCCGCTCGGCTTCCAGTTTTTTCAATTCCTCAAGCAAGACCGGCAACAGATCCGCTTCCACGACTTTCCGGTAAATTTTCCCTTTCTTGAACAAAATACCCACGCCATGGCCGCCGGCGACACCGATATCAGCCTCCCTGGCCTCGCCCGGACCGTTGACCACACACCCCATCACCGCCACCTTGAGCGGTGAGCGCATGGTTTGCAGGTAGCGCTCCACCTGTTCGGCCAGGGTGAACAGGTCGATCCGGGTGCGGCCGCAGGTGGGGCAGGAAATCAACTCCGGTCCCCGTTCGCGGATGCGCAGGGCGCGCAGCAACTCAAACCCGACCCGCAACTCCTCCACTGGATCACGGGTCAACGAGATGCGCAGGGTATCGCCGATGCCCTCGGCCAACAAGATCCCCAGAGCCACGCTCGACTTGACCGTGCCGGCGATCAGACCGCCCGCCTCAGTCACCCCAAGGTGGAGAGGGTAGTCGGTCCTGCCCGACAGCAGACGATAACCGGCGATGGTGGTCAGCACATCCGACGACTTGATCGATATCTTGATATCGCAGAAACCGCGCTCCTCCAGCAGGCGGACATTATTGAGCGCACTTTCGATCAAGGCGTCCGGTCGCTCTGGAGTGGGATAGCCGTAGCGGGCAAGCAACGCTTTTTCAATGGAACCGGAGTTGACCCCCACCCGGATCGGCACTTGGTGCAACCTGGCCGCGTCCACCACCCGGGCCAGCTTGGCCGGCCCGCCGAGATTGCCCGGATTGATGCGGATGCCTTGGGCGCCATGTTCCATGGCTGCCACCGCCAGCCGGGCATCGAAGTGAATATCGGCGATCAGGGGAATGGCGATCTGCTCCCTGATCGCGGTTATGGCACAGGCAGCGGCCGTGTCCGGCACCGCCACCCGGATAATCTCACATCCGGCCTGCTCCAGTTCGTGGATCTGCCGGACCGTGGCCTCGACATCATCTGTCATGGTATTGGTCATCGATTGGACGGCGATGGGCGCGCCGCCGCCGATGGCCACCGGCCCAACATGAATCTGACGGGTTGTTTTGCGCATGATCATAGCGCCTCCTGGCCTCCCTCCCGCATCGTTCCTCCCTGCAGCTCAGCCTCCGAAGCCCGCACGTACAGGGGAACCGCCCTTGCCGCCGGATGGGCAGTCCCGTCGGCCAGCATCTGGCCGGCGCACAAACCGATCGTTGCCGCCCTGGGATGGAATAAACCCGTACCGGCGATCCGGGCCAGCGGCTGGGCGGCCACTTCGGCCCGGCAGGCTTGCAGGCCGGGACCAATCAGCAGGGTCGGCTCCAGAATGACCCGCCGGACCAAATCCGTGGGACTCACGACAAAAAAGGGACTGATCCGCTGCCATTGTGCCTGCCGGAATCGGTATACTCCAGCGTAGATCTGTTGTTTGCGCGCATCGAGCAGGCAGCAGACAGGCAAATCGCCCGGAGCGACCTGCGCGGCCAATCCGTCCAGAGTGGGCACGGGCACCAGGGGAGCGGCCAAGGCCATGGCCAGTCCCTGCGCGGCCGCCATGCCGATCCGCAATCCGGTGAACGAACCAGGTCCCTGGCTGACCGCCACAGCCGTCAGATCCCCCCAGCCGACCCCGGCGGCCGCCATGACCGTGGCAACCGATCCCAGCAGGCACCTTGCATGGGTGATCTCGGGCTGCAGGGTGTACTCGGCCAGCACCTTGCCCGCTGCGCCGGCTCCCCGAGTCAGGGCCACACTCCCACAGCCGGTTGCCGTCTCAATGGCCAAGATCAGGAGATCAGCCATCGCTTGACCAGCCGCAGGATGTCGTTATAAAAAACGAACACCATCAAGGTGCCCAGGATAGCGATGCCGATCTGCTGGCTGATTGCCATGGTCCGGTCGCTCAAGGGCCTGCGCCGGACAGCCTCCAGGGAAAGAAAAACCAGATGACCGCCGTCAAGCACCGGCACAGGCAACAGGTTGAGGATACCGAGGTTAACGCTCAACAGGCCCATGAAATAGAGCAGGTTCATCCAGCCGGCCTCCATCTGCTGCCCAGCCAGCTCGGCGATCCGGATCGGGCCGCCCAGTTCGCTGGCCGGGATAACCCGCTGGATCATCTTGACGATCCCCATCACGGTCAGATAGCCGAGGTTCCAGGTCTGCAGCAGGGCCGCCTCGCCCGATTCGCCGATGGTGGCCGCCCTATAGCGGACCTCGTCGCTACGGACAATGCCAAGCATGTATCGCTCGCCCACCTCCTCGCCGAGCAGGTTCTTTGCCTTCTGCAGTGTAGGCTTGGCAGTAAAAGTCAACTCCCGTCCCTGACGGTCCACGATCAACGTCACAGATGCGCCGCCGCTGTTTTTGATGCGTTCAGACACATGCTCCCACGAGGTGACCGGGGCGGAGTTGATGGAACGGATCACATCCCCGGCCTTCATGCCGGCCTGATCAGCCACTGAACCGACGGTAACCTCACCAACCCGGGAGGAATCGATCGGTTCGGGAATACCGGCAAAAGCGAACATGCCGAAGAAGAGGACCACGGCAAACAGCAGATTGAAGAGCGGTCCGCCAAAAACGATGCCGAACCGTTGCCACACCGTTTTGTGGGAAAAGGAACGATGACGCTCCGCCGGCAGCACCTCTTCCTCTTGATGTTCGCCATACATCTTGACATACCCCCCTAAAGGGAAGGCGCTGATGAGGTATTCGGTTTCGCCCCATTGTCGGGCAATCAGCTTGTTGCCAAAGCCGAGGGAAAATTTCAGCACCCGCACTCCGAAGGCCTTGGCCAACAGAAAGTGACCCAGCTCGTGCACAAAAATCAGGACACCGAGAACAATGATGAAGGAGAGAACAGCATTCATACCATGCGCAAACAGTCGGATAAAAAATAGATACGAGGAACAGGAAAAATGGCTCAGGCCGCGCCAATGGCCCGCTCGGCCGCCAGCCGCGCCTGCTGATCAGCAGCCAGGATCGCCTGCAGATCCATCTCGTCTCCCTGATCGCTTGCTCCCAAGACGGTGGAGACGACGGCCGCGATCTGCGTGAATCCGATCCGGCCGGCAAGAAAGGCTTCCACTGCGACCTCATTGGCGGCATTGAGCACCGCTGGCTTCACGCCCCCCATGGCCAGCGCCTCGTAAGCCATCCGCAGGGCGGGAAACCGCTGATGATCCGGCTGTTCGAAGGCAAGGTTGCCGCATTGCGCCAAACTGAGGCGGGACAGTCCCAGCTCCAGCCGCGCGGGATAGGAAAGCGCATAGGCGATGGGAATGCGCATGTCCGGTATGCCCAATTGGGCCATCACCGAGCCGTCCCGGTATTCCACCAGGGAATGCACGATGGATTGGGGATGTACGACCACTTCGATCTGCTCCGGCAGGACATCGAACAGCCAGCGGGCCTCGATGACTTCCAACCCTTTGTTCATCAGGGTCGCCGAATCGATGGAAATTTTGCGACCCATGCTCCAATTGGGGTGGGCCAGGGCCTGATCGGGGACGGCCGCGGCCAAGGCGTCGGTATCCCAAGTGCGAAATGGCCCGCCGGAAGCGGTGAGAATAATTTTGGACACATCCTCCCGGCGTCTGGATTCCAGGACTTGAAAGATGGCGCTATGCTCGGAATCGATGGGCAAGAGGCGCACCCCGCGTGACCGTACCGTCTCCATAATCAGCCGGCCGGCCATCACCAGGGTTTCCTTGTTGGCCAAGCCGAGATCCTTATCGGCCTGTATGGCCGCCAGTGCCGGCAGCAATCCTGCTGAACCGACCACCGCGGAAATGACCATATCCGCCGAAGCAAGGGAGGCAACCTGGCAGTTGCCTTCCGTGCCCGAGACTATCCGCGAATGATAACGGGGAGGCAGCAGCGCTGCCAGGGTGGCGGCCAACTCCGGCTCCGCCACCGAAATGCATTCCGGCTCAAATTCCTTCACCTGGGCGGCCAGCAATTCGACATTTCGCCCTGCCGCAAGGCCAACGACCTTGAATTGCTCGGGGAACTGCCGTGCGACGGCTAACACGTTGCGCCCGATGGAACCGGTGGAGCCGAGCAGGGACAGGGCTTTCATCACACCACACCAAAACGCAGCAGATAATACAGCACCGGCGCCGTGAGCAAGAGGCTGTCGAGGCGGTCCAGAAGGCCGCCATGGCCAAAGAGAATGGCGCCCGAATCCTTGCAGTCCACCGACCGCTTGATCATCGATTCGGTCAGGTCACCGGCAATACCGACCACAACCAGGACAAGAGCCACCAGCAGCAGCGTCCCTGGATTGACCGGATGCGGGAATAGCAGGTTGATACCCTCGGCCGCAACCACTCCGGCAACCATGCCGCCCACACCGCCCGCCACCGTCTTTTTGGGGCTGAGGAGAGGAAAGAGCTTGCGTTTGCCAAAGGCCCGGCCCGCATAGTAGGCGCCGGTATCCGACCCGGCTACAATCGCGACCAGCATGATCAACCAGAAGCTTCCCTGCGGATGCGCGCGCAGAAGCACCATATGGGCCATACATCCTGAGATATAGATGCAGGAAAAACCGGCATACCCGGCATACCGCAGCGAATCATCCATGCTGCCATAACCGTGAAGCGCCAGCGCAGCCAGCGCCAGCAGGCTGAACATCATCCCGGCAAGGACCGCGTCGCCATGCCCCCAAAAGGAAGTCAGGACAGGACCAAGGCAGCAACCGATGGTGACTGCCTGCCGCCAGCCCCACCTCATTCCCAAAGTCATGCGAAAAAATTCATGGAGCGCCAGCACGGCTCCGAGCAGGGTCACGCCCCAAAACAGCGCAAAAGGCCCGTAAAGCAGCAGAAGGAACCACCCGGCCGCCATGCATATCCCGGGGATGACACGGCTCATAGCCTATGCCTCCTTCACCTGCACCCCGGTCCGGCCAAAACGGCGCTGTCTGAGATGAAAGGTATGAATGGCGTCCAAAAACTGCTGTTTCCTGAAGTCAGGCCAGCGGATTTCGGTGAAATAGAGTTCGGCATAGGAAGACTGCCACAGGAGAAAATTGGACAAACGGTGCTCGCCGCCGGTCCGAATGAGGAGGTCAGGGTCAGGTTGACCGGCGGTAAACAGATGGTCACTGATGCTGGCTTCGGAGATCGCGCCCCAATCGAGCACCCCTTCCTGACATTTTCGCGCCATCTCCCGAACCGCGCCCAACAGTTCACTCCTGCCACCATAATTGAGCGCCAGGTTCAGGATCATCCCCTGACAGGAGCAGGTGTCGGCAACGGCCTGCCGCAGCACCGCGCCGACATCTGCGGGCAGACGATCCTGCCCGCCCAGACAACGCAGCCGAATGTTATTGCGCATCATGGTTCGCAGCTCCGACCGCAGATAGCTTTTCAACAGACCCATCAGCCCGCTGACTTCGCGCGTGGGACGATTCCAGTTCTCCGTCGAAAAGGCATAGAGGGTCAGGATTTCGACTCCTATCTCGCTGGCCGTTTCAACGATCTCCCGAACCGAATCCACCCCCACCTTATGCCCGAACAACCGGGGACGGTGCCGCTCCTCGGCCCAGCGACCGTTGCCGTCCATGATGATGGCCACATGGCGAGGGGCGGGTCTATGTACGTCTGGCGCATCCACGATCACAGAATGGACGGGATCACACCGCCATGACTTCTTTTTCTTTGCCTGCGCCGATCTCGTCGACTTGATTGATATAGCCGTCGGTCACCTTTTGCGCCTCTTCCTGGAACCGGAACAGCTCGTCCTCGGAAATGGTTTTATCTTTCTTCAGTTTCTTCAAGGACTCGTTGGTATCGCGCCGGACATTGCGGATGGCGACCTTGTATTCTTCTCCGATCTTCTTGACCTGCTTCACCAATTCTTTGCGGCGTTCACCGGTAAGGGGAGGGATCGTCAGCCGGACGACATTGCCGTCACTTTGCGGGGTGAGCCCCAGCCCGGAACCCAAGATCGCCTTGTCAATGGCGGGCAGCAACTGCGGATCCCACGGCTTGATGGCGATCATGTTATTTTCTGGGATGGTCAACGTGCCGACCTGATCCATAGGCATCTGCGAGCCATAGGCGTTCACTTTGATACCATCAAGCAAGGACAGTGATGCCCGCCCGGTCCTGATCTTCACCAACTCCCGTTTCAGCGCTTCGATGCTTGATGCCATTTTCTCTTGCAATTGATCGATGAGTGCGTGTGTCATAGCATCCTCACTGCAGCAGCTCGCTATCCTAGAAGAAGAGTTGTCCGGGAGGCTCGTTACGCGCCTTTCCCGATTCAGCGGACCTGTTGTGGTTGTTAATTGGAGATGAGCGTGCCGACATCCTCGCCCATGACTGCCTTGACGATGTTGCCGGGCCTCGTCATGTCAAAAACAAAAATGGGCAGGTTATTGTCACGGGCCAGGGAAATGCCCGCCGCATCCATGATTTTGAGGTCATCGCGCAGGACAGTGGAGTAGGTCAGGGTATGATACCTGACGGCATTGGCGTCTTGCTCAGGATCACGATCATACACGCCGTCCACCCGGGTCGCCTTCATAATCACGTCGGCTTTGATTTCCAAAGCGCGCAAAACAGCGGCGGTATCCGTGGTAAAATAGGGATTGCCGGTCCCGGCCGCGCAAATAACGATTCGCTTCTGCTCCAGGTGCTCAATCGCCTTCAGCCGTTCATAGGGCTCGCACACGTTGTGCATGGTGATAGCCGACATCACCTTGGTCGGTATACCCAGGCTTTCCAGCCTATCTTGCACGGCAAGCGAGTTCATCACCGTGCCCAGCATGCCCATATTGTCTGCGGAACTCCGATCCATGCCGCTGGCGGCGCCGGCAACTCCACGAAAGATATTGCCGGCCCCAACCACCAGAGCCAACTCGATTTTGAGATTGTGCAAGGCCTGGATTTCCTGAGACAAAAACTTGACCACTTCAGGACTGATCCCGTAGGCCTTCTCACCCATCAGCGCTTCACCGCTGATTTTCAAGAGCACGCGTTTAAATTTCATCTTGCCGCCCTCTGCAACGTATCCGATTCCGATCCAGGAAAAACCTCGCCCTTGTCCTGAAAGCTTCTCGAACAGCCAATTATCCGATCTGGAACCTGGCAAATTTCTTGATCGAGATATTCTCACCCATCTTGGCGACCAATTCGTTCAACAAATCCTGAACGGTCAGGTCGGGATTCTTCACGTATTTTTGTTCCATCAGGCAGACTTCGGCGAGATACTTCTCGACCTTGCCGGCCACCATCTTGTCGACGATCTGCTGAGGTTTGCCGGAATCAAACGCCTGATTGACGTAAATATCCTTTTCCCGCTGCAGGATATCGGCAGGAACCTCTTCCCGGGTGACCGCAACCGGGTTGACAGCGGCAATATGCATGGCGACATTCTTGGCGAATGCCTTGAAATCATCCGTCTTGGCGACGAAATCGGTTTCACAGCCGACCTCCACCATCACCCCCAATTTCCCGCCGGCGTGGATGTAGCTTTCGACCACGCCTTCCTTGGTTTCGCGACCCGCCCGTTTAGCAGCGACCGCCAACCCCTTCTGCCGCAACAGATCGACAGCTTTCTCCATGTCACCTGCGGTTTCCGTCAATGCCTTTTTGCAATCCATCATCCCGGCATTGGTCTTATCACGCAGCTCTTTCACCATCTGGCTTGTAATCGTCACGTTCCCTCTCCTTATCCCAAAACTCGTTTTCTGCAATATACCAACAAATACTCAACCTCGCGGCAAAGAACCAGCAGGGACAAGCTCCCTACCGGTTTCCCGTACGCGCAACATTGCCCGTCTTCAAGAGCGGCGCTCACTCTTCCTCATCCATTTTTGCCGCCAACTCTTCTTCGACCCCGGCACTCATGGCCGCTTCCAGACCATCGACATTGGCTTCGGCCTCTTCGCCGCGCCGCACTCTTCCCTCCAGGACCGCCTCGGACATCATTGAGGTAATCAGCTTGATGGCGCGAATCGCGTCGTCGTTGCCGGGAATGACGAAATCCACGCCGTCCGGATCACAGTTGGTATCGGTCAGAGCAATCACCGGGATGCCGAGTTTGTTGGCCTCGCCTACGGCAATGTCTTCCTTTCTCGGATCAATGACAAAAAGCGCATCTGGCAGGCTGCGCATATTCTTGATGCCGCCGATGTTGCGATCAAGTTTGACCCGCTCCTTTTCCATTTGCAATACTTCCTTCTTGGGGAAGCGATTAATCGACCCATCGGCCTGCATGGACTCGATTTTTTTGAGCCGATCAACGGAATGGCGGATCGTCTGGAAATTGGTCAGCATCCCGCCGAGCCAGCGATGGTTGATGTAGAACATGCCGCAGCGTACGGCTTCTTCCTGGATAATGGCCTGTCCCTGCCGTTTGGTACAGACAAAGAGCACCGAGCCGCCGTTCGCTACGATATCCACCATGGCGCTGCATGCCTTTTTAAACAGGCGCATGGTGATATCAAGATTGACAATATAAATGCCATTGCGAGGGCCGTAGATGAAAGGTTTCATTTTGGGATTCCATCGCCTGGTTTGGTGCCCAAAGTGGAGCCCTGCCTCAAGCATTTGCCGCATCGTGACCGTTGTCATACCTTCTCCTCTATTTTGGTTGTTCCTCCATCCCCCAGCCAATTCCACACTCAACACGGTGGAACACCAACGGCTTGTTTACGGGGATGTGTGTGATAATGCCGGCGACCGTCTTTAACCTACCGGCTCCTGCAAAACAAATTTTTTTTCTTATCACGATAAATCATCAATTTCAAGAGAGTCTTGCCACCTTGCTGCATCAGCATACACAAGAACGGCTGCCTCACTTGGATCTGGTCAGTTTCCTGCGTCCTCCCAGAATGGTCTCCAGCCAATCAAAGCCAAAGCACAACAGGGCGCCATCATCCTTCTCGATTCGGCGCCTGTCTTCCTTTGCCAGCCTGTAGCGGGAGAGAAGCCTTTGCTTTTCTGCATAGGAACGAAACTCGTCGATATTGTAGCACACCATGAATGCCAATTGCTGATACGGCCCGGCAGCGCCTTCCCCGGCCCAGGGATTTGAGGCGAACAAGGCATCCATCTCTGCCCAGAGGTTGTTATATTGATTGCATGCATCAAGCATTTGATCCCGTTCCCATTGCCGGACGGAATAGCTGCGGTCCTCAAAATGGCCCAGACAGTATGGATGATGCGTCAGGAAATAGTGAATACGAAGCGGCTGCCCACTGCCAAGGCGCTCCACCGCACGCTCAAGAGGATATGTCCGGCAGGCCGAGGGGCGATTGGCGTATACGCTGCAGCCCGCTTCATCCAGGAAAGGGCATGAGCGATCCTCCCGCATGTTCAGCTGCAATCCTGGAAAGAAAGGATGGCTCCCGGCACAGAGTCGGGTGTGTGCCCGGAGGAAATCAGACGAATGGATGCCTAACTGATTTTTCAATAAGATTATGTCATACGGGAACAAGAGCAACTCGACATTGCAGCAACAGCTCCGGAAACAACGCACCCCTGCATGACAATGAAACTGAAACGTTCCGTCCGAGATCAAAGTGCGGTCCGGCGGCACAAGATGATCACAATCCATTGCGGCTCATACAAAAATAAAAAAAGCTGGCATGAACAACTCATGCCAGCTCAGATCAAGAGAAAACAACGACACATTTATTGGGTCTGCTCGACTTTCGCGCCACTTGCTGATTCGCTATAGTCAACCAACTCGAGGATAGCCATTGGCGCAGCGTCACCCATCCGTGAACCGGTACGAATAATGCGTGTATATCCGCCCTGCCGTTCAGCATACTGGCTGCTCAACTGGTCGAACAGTTTGGCAACAATGCTTTTAGAACGGATATAGGCCAGTGCTTGTCGCCGGGCATGCAAATCGCCCTTTTTCCCAAGCGTGATCATCTGCTCAGCGACTCGCCGGGCTTCTTTCGCTTTCACTACAGTGGTTACGATCCGCTCTTGATCCAAGAGCGAAGTGACCATATTCCTCAACATGGCATCACGATGCGAAGAAGTTCGGCCAAGTCTACGGCCAGCTTTTCTATGTCTCATGGTCTATCCTTTCGTCGTTAGCAAAAATTATATCCTGGGCGAAAAAGAAAAGATTATTCCTCGATCCTGTCTTCTCGTTTTTCAGGGATAACCCAACCGTCGTACTTCATTCCCAAGGTCAAGTTATGTTCCGCCAGCAGCGCTTTGATCTCGTTTAAGGACTTGCGCCCAAAATTTTTCGTCTTGAGCATCTCGGCGTCTGTCTTGGTCACAAGCTGACCAATATACTGAATCTGCGCATTTTTCAAACAGTTAGCAGACCGCACCGACAATTCGAGATCTTCAACGTTTTTATCCAGAAAGGGCGGATAGGCCTTGCCGTCATCGTCACCATCGGAATTATCAGGTGCTTTGGCGATTTCTTCGTTGAAATTAATAAAGATGGTCATCTGCTCCTTCAGAATTTTGGCAGCGTATGCCAATGCATTCTGCGGTTCGACACTGCCGTCGGTCTCGATCTCCATGGTCAGGCGATCATAATCCGTTTGCTGTCCCACCCGAGCCTGGCTGACAACATATTGCACCCGCTTGATGGGCGAAAACGCTGAATCAACAGGAATAACACCTATCGGCTGCCCTTCTTTTTTATTATATTCAGCAGAGACATAGCCTTTGCCCCAATGCACTTCCAGTTCGGTGCGAAAAGTTGCTTCATTGGTTATCGTGCAGATCACCAATTCGGGATTCATAACCTCGACATACGCGCCACCATTAATATCACTGGCGTATACTTTTCCCGGACCCGTTTTTTCAAGCACAACAGTACGCATTTCCGGACCATTCAATTTCAAACGGACCTGTTTTAAATTCAGAATTATTTCAGCGACATCTTCATGGACGCCGTCGATGGTTGTGAATTCATGCAACGCATTGTTCAACCGGACAGAGGTAATGGCCGCACCTCTGATGGAAGAAAGCATAATGCGGCGAAGAGAATTACCAATGGTGGTTGCAAATCCTCTTTCCAAAGGTTGACAAACAAACTTACCATACCGACTGGTCAATGATCCATCATCGACCTCAAGTTTTTCAGGAACGATAAGGGTATGCCAATTATTGTAAAAGGGATTCTCATCCAATAGTTCTTGTGGCATGCGCTACCTATAACGATAAGAGTTACTTGGAATACAACTCTACAATGAGTTGTTCCTGAATGGGCATCGTTATTTCATCGCGATTCGGCAATGCTGTAACAACACATCGAAATTTAGTTTGATCAAGATCAAGCCAACTCGGCAATCCTCTGCGGACAGCGCCTTCAAGATTATCGGCGATAACGGGATTTTTCTGATTCTTTTCCTTCAGAACAATCACATCTCCAGCCTTAACCTGATATGAAGGGATGTTGACTTTTTTCCCGTTGATCGTGAACAGGTTATGCCGAACCATTTGCCGGGCCTGGTCGCGTGAACTGGCAAAGCCCGCTCGATACAGAGCGTTGTCAAATCGGCGTTCCAGCATGACAAGCAAAATCTCACCAGTTACACCCTTTGCTCGATCGGCTCTTTCAAAATATCGACGAAATTGCGCCTCAAGCATGCCGTAAATTTGCTTTACTTTCTGTTTTTCCCGGAGCTGCACCGCATAGTCCGAAATCTTTTTGAAACGATTCTGACCATGCTGCCCTGGTGCAAATGAACGTCTTTCGAAGGCGCATTTATCCGAATAACAACGATCTCCCTTGAGAAACATCTTCAGATTTTCTCGTCTGCACAGCCTGCAGGATGCTCCTGTATATCTAGCCAACTTATACCTCCAATAATCGCCTTGGATCACCAACAAGACATCAATAACAGATGAAAATGAAAGACCGTCTACACCCGCCTTCTTTTGGGAGGCTTGCAACCGTTGTGAGGCAAGGGGGTGACGTCGATGATGCGGGTAACATCAAGCTCAACTGTGGTCAAAGCGCGCAACGCTGCTTCGCGTCCCGGACCGGGCCCCTTCACCCGAACCTCTACTTTCCGCAGTCCATGTTCTTTGGCTTTGGCCACGGCATCGCTCAATGCGTTCTGAGCTGCAAACGGGGTTGATTTCCTCGATCCTTTAAAACCAAGAACACCGGCGCTTGCCCAAGACAACGTATTGCCTTGGCGGTCAGAAATGGTGACGACAGTATTATTGAACGTCGAATAGATAAACACTATCCCTTCCGGGACGTTCTTCTTGTCTTTTTTCTTAACTTTTACGTTAACTTTCCCTGGTTTTGCCATGTTCTCTCCTGATACCCCGCCTTCGTAAAGCGATCAGCAAAATATTCACTTATTTCTTCCGAACAGCCGCCCCTCTGCGAGGACCTTTCCGTGTGCGGGCGTTTGTCTTTGTTCTCTGTCCGTTGACAGGCAACCCTCTTCTATGTCGCCGCCCGCGGTAGCAGCCGAGATCCATGAGGCGCTTGATATCCATGGATACCTCGCGCCGCCGGTCACCCTCGACGACGTAGTCATTTTCAATGATGGTTCGAACCCGATTGATATCGTCAGCACTTAAATCATCGCTGCTCATCTGATAGGGAAGATCAGCCTTATCGAGAATTTGACGGGCCGTTGTCAACCCAATGCCGTAAATATAAGTCAGCGCTCGATCCATGTGTTTGTTGCGTGGTAAATCCACACCAGCTATGCGTGCCAAGTTCGTGCTCCTTTATCGAAACTTGCTCAGATGAATTACAAGAATGTTATCCTTGACGCTGCTTATGCTTTTTATTGGCACAAGCAACTCGAACGACACCTTTCCGTTTTAAAATTTTACATTCGCTGCATATCTTTTTAACAGATGACCGGACTTTCATAGCACGCCTCAAACTCCATTATTTACTTTTTCCCTTTCCGCCCTTCGCTCGAAAAGTCACCCTTCCCCTGGTCAAATCGTAGGGGGAAAGTTCGACTGTCACCCTGTCTCCGGGTAAAATCTTTATATAATGCATCCGCATCTTCCCGGAAATATGCGCCAATACCTTATGCCCATTGTCTAACTCAACCTGGAACATGGCATTGGGCAGGGGTTCGATGATAGTACCCTCAACTTCGATGGCCTCTTCTTTTGCCATATATGTATGCTACTCCTGATCAATCGAACGAAGCTGTAACTAATATCGGACTAAGATTGTTTTTTCAAGTTTTTTTAATTGCCGTCCGCAAAGCTCACCGAGACGGTCTCATACTGAGAATCCTTGGACCTTGGGAACCAATCGCAACAGAATGCTCAAAATGCGCCGAAGGCTCTCGGTCAGTTGTCACCACTGTCCATTGGTCTTGAAGAATCTTCACTTTTGCCGCTCCCTTATTGACCATAGGCTCAATGGCCAAAACCATCCCTTCCATTATCCGCGGCGAAGCTTGTCGATGCTGATAAAAGTTAGGAATTTCTGGGGGCTCGTGGAGATGGGAGCCAATACCATGCCCAACAAATTGGCGAACCACAGAAAAACCGTGCACTTCAACATGCTGTTGGATGGCGCGAGAAACATCGGAAATTCTGTTGCCAACCTTGGCTTGCTCAATGCCCTTGTACAGCGCAGTCTTTGTTACCTCAATCAACAGTGCGACTTCAGGGGCAACAGTTCCAACCGCAACGGTGATTGCTGCATCTCCGTAAAAACCTTTATAACAAACACCAAAATCAAGAGAAACGATATCGCCTTGCCGCAGTACTTTTTTCTTTGAAGGAATACCGTGTACAACTTCTTCATTCACGGAGGCGCATAAGCTGGCCGGAAATCCCCGGTAGTCTTTGAATGCAGGCAACGCACCATGGTCGCGGCAGTATGTTTCAGCCAAGCGATCCAGCTCAAGCGTGGAAATACCCTCAACAACTCTTGATTCTAAGAGATCAAGCACCTCAGCAACAATTTGATTCGCCTGAAAGAGAAGTTCTATTTCTTCCGATGTTTTTATGGTGATTACTTGATCAGAATGACTATTAACCACAACAGCTCAATACCTTCCTCTGATGCGTCCAGATTTCATGAATCCATCATAATTGCGCATAACTAAATGAGATTCAATTTGAGCAATAGTGTCTATGGCAACACCAACGACAATGAGCAACGCCGTCCCGCCAAAATAAAATGGAACATTAAGCTGTTGAATGAGCAATGTCGGCATAACGCATACTGCGCTCAGATACACCGCGCCTACGACAGTGAGTCGAACGAGAGCATGATCAAGGAATTCCGCAGTCTTTTTTCCAGGTCTGATACCCGGGATAAAGCCACCGTTCTTTTTCAAATTTTCCGCCACATCGTCTGGCTTAAAGGTAACGGCGGTATAAAAGAAACAAAAGAAAACGATCAAGGCCACATCTATCATGTAATAATATAAAGTTCCCGGCGAAAGAGCGGCAGAAAATCGCTGCACCCAGTCAACATGAATAAAGGAACCAATGGTGGCCGGGAACATCATGATTGATGAGGCAAAGATTGGCGGGATAACTCCTGACACATTAATTTTTAATGGCAGATGCGAAGATTGACCACCATAAACACGTCGGCCCACAACGCGCTTTGCATATTGGATAGGGATGCGTCTCTGTGAAGTTTCAATGAAAATGATCAACCCGACCACCAGAAACATCATGGCCGCAATGATCGGAAGAAAAATCAATGACAGCTCACCTGATTTGATTAATTCAACCGTATTGCCGACCGCCGCAGGCATTCGTGCCACAATACCGGAGAAAATAATCATCGAAATGCCGTTACCAATGCCGCGTTCCGTCATTTGCTCGCCAAGCCACATGATAAACGCTGTCCCCGATGTAAGCGTAAGAACCGTCATCAATCTGAATTGAAGACTGGGATCGATCACAATGGGAATCCCTGTCGGGCTGGCCATGTTTTCCAGGCCAGTGGCAATAAAAAAACCCTGGATTACAGAGAGGACGACTGTTCCATATCGAGTATATTTTGTGATTGTCCTTCTACCCGCTTCTCCCTCTTTGGAAAGGGCTTCGAGTTGAGGCACGACGACGGTGAGCAGCTGGATGATAATCGAAGCCGATATGTACGGCATGATCCCCAAAGCAAAGATTGAAAAATGCTCCAGCGCGCCACCGGAAAACATATTGAACATGCCGAACAGCGTGCTCGCGTTTTTTTCAAAAAAAGCAGCAAGAGCTTCGCCATTGATACCGGGCGTAGGGATTTGCACTCCCATTCTATAGACCAAAAGCATCAAGAGAGTGAAAATCACTCTCTTGCGTAATTCCGGTATACTGGCTGCGCTGACGAGACCGCTCATCCGTTACTCCTCGACCGAACCACCTGCGGCGATTATTTTCTCTTTTGCCCCTTGGCTGACCTTATCGACCCGAACTGTGAGCGCCTTGCTGATTTCTCCGTTCGCCAAAATTTTGACCGGCCCTGGCTTGTTCACATACCCTGCGGTGACCAATGCCGCATAGTCCACAACAGTTCCAGCGTCAAACGCGTTGAGTTGATCCAGCGATACCAGGTTGCAGACCTTCTTGAAGATATTGTTAAATCCTCTTTTGGGAAGCCGGCGGTGCAGAGGCATCTGGCCGCCTTCAAAGCCTGGGCGAGCGCTGTACCCTGAACGGGCGCGCGCTCCCTTATGACCACGGGCCGCTGTCTTGCCGCTGCCGCCTCCTGGCCCGCGTCCCACACGCTTTTTGGCTTTTCGTGCCCCATCATTTGGTGCGAGATTATTTAGTGTGAGCATGCGTTACTCCTCAATCTTGACAAGGTGTTGGACCTTGGAGAGCATCCCACGCAATTCAGGCGTGTCTTTTCTGGTCACAACTTTGTGCATTTTCGTAAGCCCAAGTCCAATGAGAGTTGACCGGATGGTCTTGGTGCTACCTATGTAACTTTTTATCTGCGAATATGTGATTGTGTCCTTCATGATACGTTTCTTCCAGTGATAAGGATCTCAGGCAACCATTTCCTCGACCCTCAGATTGCGCAACTTCGCAATCTGCTCGGCGGTCCTCAGTTTCCTCAATCCGTCTAGGGTTGCCTTCACCAAATTGTGCGGATTATTCGAGCCAAGACATTTGGTCAGAATATTTTGTACACCAGCTGCTTCAAGCACCGCGCGCACAGCGCCGCCGGCAATGACACCGGTACCGTCAGAAGCCGGCTTCAGCATCACACTCCCCGACTTGAATTTGCCGACAATATCGTGGGGAATGGAAACAGTGGTCAACGAGACCTGCTGCATGTCCTTTCGTGCCTGCTCAATCCCTTTACGAATTGCTTCAGGAACCTGGTTGGCTTTACCCAAGCCGTACCCCACATTACCGTTGCCATCGCCGACCACGACAATGGCACTGAAACTAAAACGGCGCCCGCCCTTAACGACTTTTGCAACCCGATTGATATAAACTATTTTTTCAATGAGTTCTTCCTGAACCCCTTCTTTTGCGCGCTTAAATTCAGCCAAGAAACACCCCCGTTCGCTTTATGTGATCAATGAACGATAGAATACTGTTAAAATTCCAGCCCACCCTCGCGTGCGCCATCGGATAACGCCTTGACTCTGCCATGATACAAATAGCCGCTGCGATCAAAAACAACTTTATCGATTCCCGCAGCCTTAGCCTTTGCAGCTATGAGTAGGCCAACCTTTTTGGCTTGTTCACATTTCCCATTCAACTCATTGCCATCAAAGTTCTTGTCTCCAGTGGACAGGGCAACCAACGTTCGATGTTGCATATCGTCAACAAGCTGCACATAGATGTGTTTATTGCTCCGATACACACTCATCCGAGGCCGTTCAGCAGTTCCGAAGATTTTGACGCGGATTCTTTGTATCCGCTTTTTCCTTGCTGTAACTTTTGGGTTTGTCTTAGCCATGCTTGTTGACCACTTGTGTGATATTATTTTTTACCGCCAGCCTTACCAATCTTGCGGACGATGTGCTCATTCTCATAACGAATACCTTTGCCCTTATATGGCTCAGGTTTTCGGATGCTCCTGATTTGCGCCGCGGTCAAGCCAACGAGTTCTTTATCAATCCCTACCAAGGTGATCGAGTTGTCTTTATCCACTGTGGCCGAAATGCCTTCGGGCAGGACAAAGTCAACCGCACTGGAATATCCGACGCTCAAGGAGAGGGTCCGGTCAGCGACGTTTGCCCGGTAACCAACACCCTCGACCATGAGCTTTTTTGAGAAACCTTGGTGAACCCCGACAACCATGTTGCTCACAAGAGAGCGAGTCATTCCCCAAAACGCCATAACTCGCTTGCTCGTTCCTTTCGGAGTGCAGACAAGAAGATTATCTTGCAATACGATTTCGATCTCAGGGCGAACTGACCGCTCAATCACTCCCTTGCTTCCCGAAACCTTAATAGTTGTCCCCTGTATCTCAACCTTGACACCGCTAGGAACTGGTACCGGTTGTTTACCGATTCTGGACATGCCGTTCTCCTTTTACAAAAACCTTTCGGATCTCACCAGATCTCGCACAGCACTTCGCCGCCTACATTCCGCTGCCGCGCTTCTTTGTCTGTTATTACACCTTGAGAAGTAGTCAGAATAGCGATACCGAGACCGCTCATGACTTTCGGAATTTTATCGCTCGGCCTGTATCGACGATGTCCTGGCTTGCTGACTCGACGAACCCCACTGATAACACGTTCATTATGGGCGCCATATTTCAAATCGATCTTCAATGTGCCCTGAGGCCCATCACCAACAATGTGATATTCCTCAATAAATCCTTCACACTTCAACACATTGGCAACGCTTACTTTCAGCTTCGAAAGCGGCATCTCAACCGAACGAAATCGTGCCTTGGTAGCATTCCGTATTCTTGTCAGCATGTCTGCCAACGGATCACTCATGGACATTGAACCTTCCTCTTGCTTGGATTAACACTGATAGCTCAAAGCGGATCAAGCTCACCAACTGGATTTGGTGACACCGGTAATTTCGCCTTGGGATGCGAGTTTGCGGAAGCATAGTCTACATAACCCGAATTTGCGAAAATAGGCCCGGGCACGTCCACACAGAGGGCAACGATTGTATGTGCGCACAGAAAACTTGGGTTTGCGACTCGCCTTGGCAATGAGTGATTTTTTTGCCACAGATTCCTCCTCAACAGCAGACAAACTGCAAATATTATTTCTTTCTGAATGGCATCCCCAGAGCATCAAGTAACGCTCGGGCATTTTCATCGTTTTTGGCAGAGGTGACTATGGTAACATTCAAGCCACGGATCTGATCGATTTTGTCATAATCAATCTCCGGGAAGATGATATGTTCGGTAACTCCCATGGAGAAGTTGCCTTTACCGTCAAACCCTTTTGGAGAAACACCACGGAAGTCACGAACTCTCGGCAGGGCGATATTGATGAGTTTGGAAAGGAAGTCATACATTCGTTCCTTACGGAGGGTGACTCGTGCCCCAATAGGCATACCCGCGCGCAGTTTAAAAGTGGCTATGGACTTTTTCGCTTTGGTCACCACAGCTTTCTGTCCTGCGATCAACGTAAGTTCCTGGGCAGCTTTCTCAACAATTTTGGGATTCTGAACTGCATCCCCCAACCCCATATTCAGAACAATTTTTTCAATTCTAGGTATATCCATCACGTTGGTGACACCTAGCTGTTTCTGAAGGGCTCCTTTCAATTCATTGTCATATTGTTCTTTCAGCGTAGCCATCATGTACTCCGTAAACAGGCAAGACTATTTGCTCGCAGTTGCAATTGTCGCTTGGCATTTTTTACATATACGGACTTTTGTTCCGTCTTCCAGCAATTTCTTTCCAATTCTAACTGTCTCAGCACACTCAGGGCAAACAAGCATCACGTTTGAGAGATGAATCGATGCTTCTTTTTCAACAATCTGCCCAGCCTGGCCGGCAGCAGTTGCCTTTTGATGTTTTTTAATCATGTTGATCCGCTCGACAACAACCCGGCGCTTTTCCTTGTCGATACGTAACACTTTTCCTACTCTTCCTTTGTCCTTGCCGGCAATTACTTCTACCTTGTCGTTGACCCGCAAGTTCGTATGTCCTTGACGCATTAGTATATGTCCTCAATCGCTCTGATGATAAAAGTTCAATTAGAGTACTTCTGGAGCAAGGGATATAATTTTCATAAAGCCGAGTGAACGAAGCTCACGGGCAATCGGCCCAAAAATACGTGTACCTATAGGTTCACCGTTATTTGCCAACAGAACCGCAGCATTTTCGTCAAATTTAACGTTGGTATCCTCGGGGCGTTTGATTGACTGAACGGTACGCACCACAACCGCATTCAACACGTCGCCTTTTTTTACTTTTGCATGCGGTATCGCTTCTTTTACTGTGACAACAATAATGTCACCAATACTGGCGTAACGCTTCCTGGTTCCACCCAAGACTCGAACACAGAGCACTTTTTTGGCACCGGAATTATCGGCAACATTCAAAACGGTTTCTGTCTGGATCATGACCTCACCCGATTATCGACTCAAATCGACACGTAAGCTGTTCGTTTGTTCACAAGCACATTAGGCGGCGCGTTCAATAACACTACGCACCAGCCATCGTTTTCTTTTAGATAATGGACGGCATTCCTCTATCAGAACCAAATCACCAATCTGACATTGGTTCGCGGCGTCATGAGCCATATATCTTACCTGTCGTCGAATATATTTTCCGTAAAGTTTATGCGGCATTTTTCGCTCGACAACCACGACAACACTCTTATCCATCTTATTACTGACCACAAAGCCCTGTCGTGTTTTCTTTACCTGTTCGCTCATTTTTTCATCCAAGAACAATGATTGAAGTTAGACAATTATTTTTGATTTTTATCGGCAAGCACGGTTTGGATTCGAGCAATATCTTTTTTCAAGAGTCCAAGCTTTGCAGGGTTTTCAAGTCGGCGAATACCGTGTTGAAAGCGCAACTTAAAAAGACCTTCGCGCAATTCGGCATCTTTCTTCAGAAGATCTTCAACAGAAAGAGAGCGCAATTCTTTTGTTTTCATATCGAATTACTCTTGCTGATGACTGTAGTGGGGAAAGGTAACTTAAAACTTGCCAATCTCAACGCTTCAATGGCTAATTCTTCAGGTATCCCTTTTATTTCATACAAAATTCTTCCTGGACGAATTGTTGCCACCCAGTATTCCGGCGATCCTTTCCCCTTGCCCATGCGGGTTTCAGCAGGCTTTTTGGTAATCGGCTTGTCCGGAAATATGCGGATCCACAGTTGACCACCACGCTTTACCTTCCGGTTGATCGCGATTCGCGCAGCTTCTATCTGTTGGGAGGTCATCCGCCCACACCCCAAAGCTTTTAGGGCAAATTCACCAAAAGCCAGATCAGAACCACGGTCGGCGGCTCCGCGCATCCTTCCTTTGAATTGCTTTCTATGCTTAACTTTGCGAGGACTTAGCATGATTTCGAACTCCTAATAGGCATCGCCAAATCAGACTGCACACGTGCAGATCAATTTGTTTGCGAAATTTGTTCAGTGGTCGGCGTGGCGTCTGAAAGAATTTCACCTTTAAAAATCCACACCTTAACGCCGATGATTCCATAAGTGGTTTTCGCTTCGGCCGTACCGTAATCTATGTCGGCCCGAAGAGTGTGAAGCGGCACCCGCCCTTCCTTAAACCATTCGGTACGAGACATCTCAGCTCCGCCTAGACGACCAGAGCAAGAAATTTTGATCCCTTGTACGCCAAAACGGAGGGCAGAATTAATGGATTTCTTCATTGCCCGACGAAAAGCAATACGCCGTTCGAGCTGCGTTGCGATATTTTCGGCAACCAGTTGGGCGTCGGCTTCCGGCCGGCGCACTTCCTGGATATCAATAAAACAAAAACGGTTAAATTTTTGTTCCAGTTCTTTTTTCAGCCCTTCAATCTCAGTGCCTTTTTTGCCGATAACTATCCCAGGGCGAGCTGTAAAGAGTTTAATCTTCACCTTATCGCCTGTTCGTTCTATCACAATCCTTGAAACACCGGCATGATATAATCTTTGTTTCAGGAATTTACGAATGAGCTGATCCTGATGGAGATTATTGGCATATTCCTTATCAGCATACCAGATGGATTCCCAAGATCGCGTAATATTGATGCGCAGTCCGATGGGATTAACTTTTTGTCCCAAGATATTCCTCCGTTCCCTCTACAGTTAATCTCGAAATATTTAGCTTGTATGGGCTAAGCTTCGGCAACAATTACAGTAATATGACTCGTTCGCTTAAGAATACGCGTAGCGCGACCTTGTGCACGCGGGCTGATACGCTTCAGCATGGGGCCACCATCTATGGTAATCTCTTTGACATACAGGGCGTCAACATCCACAGATTCCATTTGATCTGCATTGGCCACTGCTGATTCGAGCACTTTCCGTATAATCCTGGCTGCTTTTTTCGGCATAAAACGCAAAGTGGTTACCGCTTTCTCGGCATTCATTCCACGAACAACGTCTGCAACCAGACGTGCCTTTTGGGGAGAAATGCGAATATATTTTGCGACGGCTTTGGTCTCCATCATTTCACTCCTAGAAGGGACTTACAGTAAAATCAAGCAGGCTCTATTTGCCTTTTTTGTCCGAAGCATGACCATAATAGGTTCTGGTTGGTGAAAACTCCCCTAATTTATGCCCAACCATGTTTTCCGTTACATAGACTGGGATAAATTTGTTGCCGTTATGCACCGCAAAAGTCAATCCGACCATTTCAGGCAAAATGTCAGAACGGCGAGACCAGGTTTTAATGACCTTGCGTGATCCTGTTTCTTGAGCCTGCTCGACCTTTTTCATCAGATGATCATCGACAAACGGACCTTTTTTTATTGATCGGGCCATAAATTTTTTCTCCTTTCACTAGCTCCGCTTGTTGACAATATCACGATCAGAGGTCTTACGTTTCCTTGTTTTGAAACCCTTGGTCGGCACACCCCAAGGCGAGCAAGGATGACGCCCGCCGGAGCTTTTCCCTTCGCCACCACCCATCGGATGATCAACAGGGTTCATCGCCACGCCGCGTACTGATGGACGAATCCCTTTCCACCGCGCCCGTCCCGCTTTTCCGAGTTTCTGGCTGCCATGTTCAGTGTTGCCCACCTGGCCAATACAGGCCCGGCAATCTTTATTGAACCGCCGCACCTCACCGGACGGCAACTTGACGAGCACCTGATTGCCGTCCTTTGCCATCAACTGGGCAGCCGCCCCGGCAGAACGCACCAACTGGGCGCCCTTGCCAATCTTCATTTCAATATTGTGGATCACCGTGCCCAGAGGAATGTTAATCATGGGCAGACAATTCCCCAATTTGATATCCACTCCTATCCCAGATACAACCGTGTCACCCACGACCAATCCATTGGGCGCCAAAATATAATTTTTCTCACCATCGGCATAGGTAAGCAAAGCCAAATTCGCCGACCGGTTGGGATCATACTCAATGGCAGTAACCTTGGCGGGGACATCTGTCTTGCTCCGCTTCCAGTCTATAATTCGATATTTCCGCTTATGACCGCCACCTTTATGCCGAGCTGTTACCCTGCCATAGGCATTGCGGCCACCGGTCTTTTGCAAAGTAGTGACGAGTGCTTTCTCCGGCTCCTTATCTGACAGTAAATTCTGCAGAACTGATACGTGATGCCGCTTACCAGATGATGTCGGTTTATGGATTTTTATAGACATTGCAATTCCTATAATCTAATCTTGGCAGATTTAAATCAGTTCAGACTGGATCAAAGTTCGTCAAGGAAATTAATTTTTCCTTCTGCAAGAGTAATGTAAGCTTTTTTCCAATCACTCGTTCTGCCAATGGATTTAGCACCTACCCGTTTTTGTTTCCCTGTCATATTAGCTGTCGACACTTTAGAAACCTTAACATTAAAAAGTTTCTCGACAGCTTTCTTGATTTCTATCTTGTTTGCACGGTCATCAACTTCAAAAACGACCTTATTTTGTGATTCCTGTAAAAAATTGCCTTTTTCAGTCAAGCAAGGACATTTTATTATATCATATATCGCTTTCATACCATCAGCCTCTCTTCGATTTTTGCAAGACTTGACTGTACAAGCATCAATTTAGAATGTTTCAGAATATCGTAAACATTAAGTCCTGCAACCGGTAATACCTTGAAGCCAACCACATTTCTTGCCGATAAAAGCATTTTGTCGTCCACCTCGCCAGTGACAATCAAACAATTGTCAAACTGAAAGTTTTTCATAACTCCGACAAAATCTTTTGTCTTAATCTCCGCCAATTCAAAGGTGTCAACAACCACCAGATTGCCTTCTTGGTGGCGGGCGCTCATTGCCATTTTCAGGGCAAGCCGCTTGACCTTCTTGGGCATCGTATAGCTGTAATCGCGCGGCTTTGGTCCAAAGACAGTCCCACCACCTCGCCAAACAGGGGATGTCCTGCTGCCCGACCGCGCACGCCCGGTTCCTTTTTGCCGCCAAGGCTTGACACCACCTCCACTCACTTCGCCCCGCGTCTTGGTGCATGCATTGCCGCTCCGACGGTTCGCACGCTGCATGCAAACCACCTCATGCAAAATTCCGGTCTTCACCTCTACGTTAAACAGCAGGTCGTTCAGCTCGATTTCGCCAATTTTTTCGGCACGAGTATTTAAAACATCACAAACTGCCATGAGAATCTCCTTAAAAGCAGTTCTGGCGATTACGCTTTGGAATAAATATTAAGAATGCCGTTTTTCGCCCCAGGTGTCGCACCATGGACAAGCAAAACATTTTCTTCAGTCCTTATATCAACGATCTTCATTTTTTTTTGGGTAACAAGATCATTGCCCATGCGGCCAGGCAACCGCTTTCCCTTCAGAACCCTTGAAGGCCATGCACTGCAACCTATCGATCCTGGGGCGCGGTGGAAGTTGGAACCATGCGTTTTTCGGCCGCCAGCAAAGCCATGCCGCTTAATAACACCCTGAAATCCGCGGCCTTTACTCTTCCCGGACACATCAACAAAATCCCCAATCGAAAAGACATCCGTGATGGTGACCTGTTGCCCGACTTCGTAGGATTCCGGGTCAGAAACCCTGAATTCCTTGATGTGATAGTATCCCTTGCCACCGGATCGCTTCACGTGTCCTGCTTCCGGTTTATTCAAACGTGATTCCTTCTTTTCGATGAAACCAACCTGAATAGCGTTGTATCCTTCCTTTCCCACAGTCTTTTTCTGCAGTATCGTGCAAGGTCCCGCTTCGATGACGGTCACAGGTATGGAACGACCATTTTCGTCATACACGCGGGTCATTCCAACCTTTCGCCCTAATAATCCTTTTGTCTTCGGCATCTGTCTACCTGAATTCAGTTCTTAATCACTCGGATGATTGCGCGCTTTACCTACAAGCTGCATTCCTTGCCCGACATCCTCAAGGAAGCTTAATCTCCACATCCACACCTGCTGACAGCTCAAGCTTCATGAGCGAATCAATCGTTTGCTGAGTAGGCTCTAAAATGTCCAGCAAACGCCGGTGCGTCCGCATCTCAAACTGTTCGCGAGACTTCTTGTCAACATGCGGCGATCTCAATACGGTGTATTTGTTAATACTGGTAGGCAGAGGAATCGGGCCGACAATGGTGGCGCCGGTTCGCCTGGCGGTATCAACTATTTCCTTGGTAGAAAGATCCAGCAGTTTATGATCGTATCCCTTGAGCCTGATACGAATTTTATCCGTAGGAATCATCGGATCTCCTCTTATTCTATAATATCGCTGATAACGCCGGCGCCAACTGTACGCCCGCCCTCACGAATCGCAAAACGAAGACCAGCTTCCATCGCGATCGGAGTAATCAGCTCGCCCGCTATATGAATATTGTCCCCCGGCATCACCATCTCA
>WQZH01000002.1 GCA_009780825.1 Desulfobulbus sp.
GCGCCGATATACCAGGGCCGTGATTTTGGCTCGAAGTCCGGGGGCGGCTCCCATCCGGAACCGTCGAGCCATTCTCCCCGGATATAGCCGTAGATCGTCGTGAGATCAGGCAAAGGCGAGCCTTTCGTATTGAAATACGAGTTCAACTCTTTCAGATAGCTCAGGATTTCCTGGTTGGTGCGCCCGTCATTGAGCATTCCTTGCAGGTGATAGGTGGTATTGATGAAAAAGAGTTCGGTATTTTTCAGGTTGGCGGAAACAGTGGTCTGGATGGCATCCATGCTGCTGTCGCCAATGAATTGCATCTGGCGGCTGACTATGTTGCTCACATAGACATAGCTGACCAGGACCATGATCAAAAAGGCGCCAAAAACAAGCAGGATTTGGTGATACGCCCTGCTGACAAGCATCTTCAGACTGTTCATGGAAGCGGGCCCCTGGCCGAAGTGCGAAATCGAACGGTTGGCCGGCAAAACAAGCGTTGCATATCCATCTGTTGATTCTGGAGCGATCCCGGAGGTGCCGCCACAAAGTCGGCCCGTATGATCTGGCCGATACACATAGATTTCCCCTCCGGTTGGTGGCGGATCATCCCTGCCGATGACCGCCCTTCATTTCCTTTTCATTCACCAAGCGCGCAAACATCTGTGGACCCCGATTGATTATACGCGAAACCGTTCCCGAGCGCCATCCAACTTCGAAAAAGAGCAACACCGCCCTTCCCTACCGCACCAGCGCGTTTCCTGCCGGCCCGCGATAGATAGGCATATACGCCTATTGATAGGTCCACTCGCACCTGTCACGAAAAAATTCGCTGATATTCGATGACGGTCAAAAAAAGGGACACCCTGAAAGGATGTCCCTTAGGCCGTGCCGATCTGCTACCATGTGGATCAATACCGACTCAGATACTTGTTGACTTCCCAATCGGTGACCGCAAGGCGGTAGGCGTCCCATTCCTTTTCTTTGCCTTCGATGTATTTTTCGAAGATATGACTGCCCAACGTCTCCCTGGCGATCGGATTCACCTTGAATTCCTGAATGGCCTCGTAGAGATTGGCCGGCAGGCTGGCGATGCCTGCTTCCGCTTTCTCGGTGGCGGTCATCTCGAAGATATCGACATCGGTGGTTGCCGGTGGCGTAAGATTGTTCTTGATCCCATCCAGGCCGGAATTGAGCATCATCGCGAAGGCCAGGTACGGATTGCAGGTGGGATCCGGGCAGCGGACCTCGGTCCGGGTGCTCAGTCCGCGGGAGGACGGGATACGGATGAGCGCGGAACGGTTGGAGGCGGACCAGGCCACATACACAGGGGCCTCGTAGCCGGCAACCAAACGTTTGTAGGAATTGACCAACGGGTTGGTCACCGCGGCGAATCCACGGGCATTTTTGAGGACACCGGCAATGTATTTGTAGGCGATCTCGCTCAACTGCAACGTGCCCTTCTCGTCATAGAAAGCGTTGGTGCCGTCGAGGTTGAAGAGGGACTGGTTGGTATGCATGCCCGAGCCACTGATGCCGAAGATCGGTTTCGGCATGAACGTGGCATGGAGGCCGAATTCGGAGGCGATCGACCGGACAACCCACTTGTAGGTGACGGTGTTGTCGGCCGCGGTGACGGCATCGGCATATTTGAAGTTGATCTCGTGCTGGCCTTCGGCGCATTCGTGATGCGAGGCCTCAATCTCGAAACCCATGGCTTCCAGCGTCTGGATAATTTTGCGGCGGCAATCGATGCCGCCGTCATCGGGTTCGGCGTCGAAGTAACCGGTGACATCGTCGGTGATGGTGGTGGGCCGCCCATTCTGGTCACGGCGGAACAGAAAGAACTCAGATTCGGTGCCGACGTTCATGGTAAAGCCGAGCTTCTTCGCGTCGGCCAAAACCCGCTTCAAGTTGTTGCGGGGGCAGCCGACAAAAGGGGTGCCGTCCGGTTTGTACACGTCGCAAATGATTCGGGCGGCATTGCAGCCATTCTTCTCTCGCCAGGGCAGGAAAACAAAGCTATTGTAATCGGGCTTGAGGTGCATGTCCGACTCGTTGATGCGGACAAATCCCTCAATGGAGGAACCGTCGAACATAATTTTGCCGTCCAGCGCCTTCTCAACCTGGCTGCGCGGAATGGCAACATTTTTAATGAAACCGAAAATATCGACAAATTGCAGACGCAACATGGTCACATTTTTGTCTTTGATCATTGCCATGATTTGGTCGCGGGTCATACGCTCTGCTCCTTCCACGCACTTGGATGATTGGTTCAAGAAATCCGCTCAGATAATCCGGTCGCATCCGAATAATACAACACAGTACAACAGCGGCTCTTCAGAGAGCCAGCACATTCACATTCCGCATGCATCAGGGGCATGCAAACCTGATCGATGACCACCAAACCGGTCAGCTTGCCCCAACCCGGGTCTGCACCTGCAAGACGTCGATCGATTGCTTGGCCTCAGTGGCGATACAGACCCGGAGGGCTGATCACGCGAAATCAATCCGCCAGGGTCTGGGCGGTTGATTAAGAGCAGATCGGCTGTACCGGATAAGAGGTGCCTGGGTCGCACCTGCCCCTTCCGATACATGCCGACGATCACCCCATTGCCATCCGCATCGCCCTTTTTGTTTTGACATTTTTGCACCAAAGACGAGGCAGGCTAACAAAGCGAAAACAATTAATCAAACAATCTTTTAGTTGCACACAAAAAAGCAATACATTTCAACGCCTTTTCTTTTCCAGCCCACAGTTACTTTTTGTCATGAGGGGCACCGCGCGACATCGGGTCCAAAAAATATTCTTACTCCACCTTCCACGCCATCCCCTTGATTGACAAACAGAAATCCAAGCGGTACTTTTTTTATATATCATGTAGTTGGCATGGGGGCAGACAGATGCTTGAGCGCATGTTTTCTCGTCCCAATGCTGCTACCGCGCCAGAGCCTCATCGCGGGCCTCGCTCGCCGACCAACAGGAGATGGAATGTCAGAGGAACACAGACGATATATTCGCCCTGAATCGTTAAATTTACTGGATTATCTCATCATAGACGATCAAGGCCGGCCAGGTGAATATTCCATGGCGAGAACCCTGAATGTGAGCAAGGGCGGGATCTTGGTGGAAACGCACCTTCCGTTGCCGCAGGGACAGCAGGTGATGATCACGCTGGGATTGAAGGATCAGCTGATCGACGTGATGGGAAGAATAGTTTACTCTGCAATCGATGCCGGCCGGAACCACAGCGGTATCGAATTTTTCCATATCTCCGACAACGACAAACGTGTCCTCGACAGCTATATAGCCGCCTTTCGCCGGCTGCGTGCCCAAGACATAGCCAAGTATCCCATGCCGATTACCCAGGGTTGAGTCCCGTAATGCGGTCAACGCTTTCTCCCTTGGCTGTGACGGTTTCAGCGCCACATCTTGTGCAGCAAAATTCCTAACGATGCCTGTTCACTACATCGTTCTTGCGGCGGGATGCATATCGTTCTCAACTGTCCCCAGAAGAAGGGATCAACCCTGTTGGCGCGGCGGTCAAAGCCGGTGGTGCCGGGCGGTTTGGAGCGGGTCGCCTTTGATATCCTTGCCGGCCGATGCATGTCTGTACAGCCAGGACCGTACCGAAATAGCTGCCGGGAGGAAGTATCGTGCATGTCCGGAGAAGGGCCGGCATTGTTGCGCGTTACGGAAACAGAACGAGCAGTGATGCCGCATGTTACCTGCCGTAACATCGCCGATGTTCGCTTGCAGACAACTGCGTGGGATTGCTTGGTTATCTTACTTGGCAGGTCACTTGCTTTTATGTATTATATGGTGCACTGTTTGGAGAAGCGCAGCGCCATTCCCAGGTGACAGACCGAACAACCCGCCGATGTGTGCTGACAACTTCGGTTCTCTCGGCGCGACAGGTTTGTAGTCTTCCTCTCTCGCTTTTAGTATGCCATGACAACTGACCGGTCATTTTCGTCATCATGCGCAAAAAGCGCACCGACCCGTGGTCAATTCATTGTTCCAATATGCGAGTGCGCATTGTTTTTTATCCTGCAACATAGGTGAGTCAATGGCTGAAAAACGCCGTCGGTATCGCGCCGTCTTCCTCGTTCTGGGTCTGTTCGCCGTGTTCTGCTGCGGCATGTATGCATTGCATGCGACCTCGTCCACAAATTTTTGCATGTCGTGCCATGAAATGAGACCATACCTGCAAGAGCAGCGCCTCTCTCCCCACGCCAGGGACAAGAACGGAAATGAGATCAGCTGCAGCCAGTGCCATATCCCGCAAGGGATGGGACCGCGTTTTTTGGCGATAAAAATGTATTCAGGAATCAAGGACGTTGTCGTGCACCTCTGGGCAAAGCCTGATCGCGTAAACCGTGTCCATGCCCAAGGGACAGCCCGCCGCTTTGTGGATGACGCCAACTGCCTTGCCTGCCACGAAGACCTATACAAGAGCGCCAGGAACGACGCGCCTGTCAGCGAATACGGCCGGCTGGCCCATGACGCATACCTCGGCAGAAACGGCAACACGAAGCGCAATTGTGTGGGCTGCCATATCAACCTTGCGCATCTGCCGGAATTTGACCGGCGACTCCAAGTCAACGCCGCATTCGCATCCCGGCTTCAGCAAGAGGAGGTAAAACGCTGATGGCTACTGTCAAAAAAACGCTGTTTATCGGGATGATCTTGATCATCCTTATCGCTGCCGCTGTAGTCGGATTTTTTGTCTACCTCGATAAGGCCTTTCCCAAGGTACGCTGTGAAGCGGCAAAACACCCGACCACACCCGAAGCGATTTCCGACTGCGTCGCCTGCCACGCCAAGGTTACGCCCATGCTGGTGCAGGACTGGAAAGATTCCAAACACGGTGCCCTGCTGGTAAAATGCGTGGTCTGCCACGGAGAGCCCGACGGCAAAGGCTCCATTCCCTTTGCCGCCAAGCCCGGCGCCAAGGAAATATGTGCCCGATGCCATGAACCGGCCATGAATCGCATGGTGGAAAAACTTGGGGAACTGAAGGATTGCGAAACCTGCCATCCCAGGCATCAGAACTCCTTGCACCGCAGCGCGTTCGAAGCCACAACTGCGGCCAGCAACACCGAACCTTGAATCGTTGGGCCGTCTTCCGCGCGGAGCGACCCGTAACCACACAACCAAGGAGTACGCTCATGACTTTCTCCAGACGCGAATTTTTGAAAGGAACCGCTGCGGGCATTGCCCTTTCCGTTCTCGCCGGTCCGGCCATGGCTGCGCAGCAAAACAACTCTGAGGCGGAAAAATGGGTCAAGGGCGTGTGCCGCTATTGCGGCACGGGCTGCGGCATTCTGGTCGGCGTGAAAGGCGGCAAGGCCGTGGCCGTCAAGGGTGATCCCAACAACCATAACCAAGGGCTGCTCTGCCTGAAAGGAGCCATGCTCATTCCGGTCATTTATGCGACGGACCGCCTGCTCAAGCCCATGATCCGCAAAGGCGGCAAGGCCGACAAACTGACTGAGGTCAGTTGGGACGAGGCTCTGGACTTTGCGGCTGCCCGCTTCAAGAAAGTCCTGGCGGAAAATGGCCCCGGCGCCATCGCGTACTACGGCTCCGGCCAGGCCCTGACCGAAGAATCGTATGTGGCCAACAAGATATGGAAAGGAGGGCTCAAGTCCAACAACGTGGACGGCAACCCCCGTCTGTGCATGGCTTCCGCTGTGGCCGGCTATACTACCACCTTCGGCAAAGACGAACCCCTGGGCACCTACGGCGACATCGATGCCGCCTCCTGTTTCTTCATTATCGGCTCCAACACTTCCGAAGCGCACCCGGTGCTGTTCCAGCGCATCGCCAAGCGCAAGGAAAGTTCTTCCAAGGTCAAAGTCATTGTGGTGGATCCGCGCCGCACCAATACTTCGCGCATCGCCGACGTGCATGTCACCTTTAAACCCGGCACCGACCTTGCCCTGCTGAACGGCATGGCCCACGTCATCATCAAGGAAGAGTTGGACAACGCCCGCTTCTACGGCAAATACTGCAACTTCATGAAAGGCAACGACGCCGTCACCTTTGATGAGTACAAAAAATTCCTGGAGGACTATACCCCGGAAAAAGTGGAGGCCATTACCGGCGTCCCTGCCGCCACCACGGTAAAAATCGCCAAGATGTTCGCCGAATCGCCCGGCACCATTTCGCTCTGGTGCATGGGCATCAACCAGCGTTTCAAAGGGGTGTGGGCCAATAACCTGCTCCACAACCTGCACCTGCTGACCGGACAGATCGGTCGCCCCGGTGCGACGCCCCTGTCGTTGACCGGCCAGCCCAACGCCTGCGGCGGCGTACGCGACGTGGGCGCTCTGGCCCACCTGCTGCCCGGTGGCCGCGTGGTGGAGAACGATGCCCACCGCAAGGAAATGGAAGAGCTGTGGCAACTGCCTCCCGGCACCATTGCCCCTAAGATGGGGCGCCACACCATCGCCCTCTATGAGGGCATGATTTCACGCGATGTGAAAGCCGTGTTCATTCACTGCACCAATCCGGCCCATACCCTGCCCAACCTCAACAAGCTGACCAAGGGGCTGGAGACCGCCTTTGTGGCCATAACCGAGTGCTTCAAAACTGCTGAAACCCTGAAATACGCCGACGTGGTTTTTCCCGACGCCTTCTGGTGTGAAAAGGAAGGCGTCTATGGGTGCACGGAACGGCGCTATTCGCTGATCGAGCAGGCCATCAAGCCGAGCGGCGAGGCTCGCCCGGCTGTGGACATCCTGATGGAATTCGGCAAGCGCGTGGGCGTTGATCCCAAGCTCATCCCCTACAAGAACTCCGCCGACATCTGGGACGAATGGCGCCAGATCAGCGCCAAGTCCGTGTACAATTTCTCCGGTATAACCAGGGCGCGTCTGAAGAAGGAATCGGGCATCAAATGGCCCTGTCCCACCGAACAGCATCCCGGCACCAATTTGCGCTACGTGCGCGACGAAGACCCCATGGTGCCCAAGGACCATCCAGACAAGATGTTCTTTTACGGCAAGCCCGACGGCAAGGCCGTCATCTTCCTGCGCCCCTACGAACCGCCCTTTGAGCCGGCGGATGCCGAGTATCCCTTTGTGCTTACCACCGGTCGCGTCATCGATCACTGGCACACCGCCACCATGACCGGCACCGTGCCTGAACTGAAAAAGGCCTATCCCGGCGCATATGTGGAAGTGAATCCCGAAGACGCCAAAAAACTGCACATTGCCAACGGCGACATGGTGGTATTGGAAACCCGGCGCGATAAGATGACCTTTCCGGCCAGGGTCACCGATACTTGCATGCCGGGGCTGGTCTTCACGCCTTTCTTTGACCAGAAACTGCTGGTGAACAAGCTCTTCCACGACGCTGCGGACCCCATTTCCAAAGAGCCGGAGTACAAAATCTGCGCGACCAAGGTCTATAAGGCGTAAAACGGTGCGGGGCACTGTCCCTGCCGCTCACCTCTCCTTTCCCCGGCAAGGGTGTTCATCCCTTGCCGGGGTTTTTCCCGCCGACCAGGATCTCCTATGGCCATACTCGGATTTCTGACCCACACTCTGGCCGATCACGCCCATGCAGCGGAGAAAACCCTTGCCGCCATGCCGGAACTGACCACCTACGGTGTACACAAAGGCTGCTATGTGGTGACGGTGGCCGAAGCCCCTGCCGAGCAGTTGGAGGCCCTCGTCGATCGGGTCAAGGCCGTCGAGGGCGTGCTGGTGGTCTATGTGACCTCCTTTACCCGCGAGGACGAAGAGTTGGACGCTCCGACCGCGCCCTCCAGCGCGTTTTTATCTCCGTCCAAACGGATCTGAACGGCTATGCCGCTGACCTTTTCCTTTTTGCGCCCGCCGGGAGTCGTCTCGGAACAGGAATTCAGAGCCCGCTGCATCTCCTGCGGGCGGTGCGTCGCCGCCTGCGTCTTTCACTGCCTCGCAATGACGCCCGATTCGTTTTTCGGCAGCGAAACCCCCAAGGTTTTTCACCGCAAAGCTCCCTGCTATCTGTGC
Organism: Desulfobulbus sp.; assembly: GCA_009780825.1. Classification (GTDB taxonomy): domain Bacteria; phylum Desulfobacterota; class Desulfobulbia; order Desulfobulbales; family Desulfobulbaceae; genus Desulfobulbus. The sequence continues at coordinate 7,990 of WQZH01000002.1, forward strand.
ATGAAGTGCGGTCCTGCCTGCCCCACCGAGGCACTGCACAAGGTGCCCATGGAAAAAGCCGGCATGGGCATGGCTGTTCTGGATAGAAAAAGATGCGTGGATTACCAGCAAAAGTGGCATATCATGTGCTGGACCTGCTACGAACGCTGCCCCTTGCGGGGTACGGCTATGGTGCTGGAAAACGGCTATCGGCCCGCGGTCACCAATGCCTGCGTGGGTTGCGGGGTCTGCGAGTACGTCTGCCCGACACAGGCTATCTCCGTCGTGCCGACGCGCTTGCGGGAGCAAACATGAAGCCCCCGCTGCTGTTCTGGCGCAGAGGCTGCCAGGCGCTCATCGCCCTCGGCTTCATCGCCCTGCCCCTGTTCAACGCACGGGGCATCTCCGTCATTGCCGGCAATCTGCTCTCCTTTGATTTTTTCGGCCTGAGCGTTGTCGACCCCCTGGCCTTGCTCCAGACGCTGGCGGGAGGCTGGCCGGCACCAAAGGCCATGGCGGGAGCGGCTCTGGCCCTGCTTATTGCCCTGCTGCTGGGCCGGGTCTTCTGCGGCTGGATGTGTCCCTACGCCCTGGCCTCAGAGATAGTCTTCGCCATCAGCGCCAAGCGACGGGCACACCAAAAAACCGTTGCAACTCTTGCACACGAGACGGACATCCGTCCTTTCATGGTCAGGGCCGCTGTCGCCGGCTTGGGGCTTTTCGCTGTACTGCTGTTTCTGCCCGCACCCTATCTGAATCAGCTTTCCATGCCGGGCTGGTATACCCGCGCCCTGCAGCATGCCGCCTTCTTCGGCCTGCCGCTGTACGGCGCACTGCTTTTTCCCGCACTGCTCCTGCTGGAAGGCTTTACCGGCAACCGTTTCTGGTGCCGATACCTGTGTCCGCAGTCCGTGCTGCTCTCTCTCTTCGCCGCCTTGCCATGGCTTGGGCTGCGGCTGTGCTTTGTCCGCAAGCAATGCGGCTGCGCCCAAAATGACCGCGCCTGTCTCGCCGCCTGTTCCCTTGCCCTGAACCCGCGGAAAATCACTCTTGCCCATCGCCTGGGCTGCACCAATTGCGGCGACTGCGTGGACGTCTGCCGCTCGCGGGGAAGAGCCCTGCGCCTCTCTTTCCGGCCTTTCCCGTAATCTCCTGCTTTTTTCCGGGAGAAGGCCCACGAAAAGAACGTCAGGTTTATCTCTGCTCATTCTTCTGGTCAGCCGGCTTTTCCGGCAGCAGTTCTTTGAGCAGAATGGCTGGCTCCTTCTGCATCAGATAGTCACGCAGATGCGGGTCGTTGATGAATGAGCGCAGCCACTCCGCGCCCTGTTTAAGGTACGGGCCGGAATATGATTTGCGAAGCATATCGTTAGTGGTCGACAAGGTGGAGGCCAGCAGCATGTAGAGCAGGGAGGCGACCAAAGCGGCCTTGGCGCAACCGAGGACCAGACCGGCCAACCGGTCCAGCCAGCCGAGCAGGGTAATCTGGAGAAAACGGTGCAGTACCTTGCCGATCAAAGTAAAGACCAGGGCCGAGACGATGAAAAGTATGGCAAAGCTGACAAAGAAGGTTACCCTGGGATTATCGACGAACTTTTCCGTCCAGGGCAGGACTCTGTCCGCATACTGTCCAGCGATGCCATAGCTGCCCACCAGGGCAAAGAAGGCGGCCAGTTGTCGCACAAAGCCGATCCAGACGCCCCGGACCAGGAACAGCAGAACAATGGCGGCGACCACCAGGTCGAAAAAGGTCAAATCATGCAATGCTGGTAGAGTTGGCATAGGATTGGGCTGAGTTCAGAATGATGAATAATGAATGGCGATTGTGTCGGCGGCGCCTGTCCCGGACTGACGAGAGCGCAGGCAGCGCGGCTGGCTCCCGGCGACGAGTACCGGCAACACCAAGGCGATTATAACGGATTCGTGGGTCATGACAAGCAGTTGTCCGGCAATATCCTTCAAAATTTGCCAGTTCCTCGCTGATCACATGCAGCACCTGGCCGAACAGTATTGCATGCTCACACCGCCTCGCTGTTGTTTGGCGTTGCTGGATTTACGGTTGCTGTCTTCCCTGATTGAACAACCCGATACCCCTGCGCATCTGCTCTCTCCTGGAGAAAACGCCCTTTTCCAACGCTTCCGCCTCGATAAACGGCGACTGGAATGGCTGGGCGGACGCGTGGCGGCCAAACACTGCATCCACCAGCTTCTCGCTCCTGACGCCTCACCGTCCCTGTTTCACCAGTATTCGATCCTGTCCAACACCCATGGCGGCCCCCGTCTTGAACAGACGACGTGTCAGGATGTGGCGCTCTCTATTTCCCACAGCCGTGGCTATGCGGCCGCTGTGGCGTGTCGGTCCGGAAGCTGCGGCATCGACGTCCAATACCTGACACCAAAACTCGCCGCCGTGGCGGATCGATTCACGCACGAGGACGAACTGGACCTGATCAGCCCTCTGTCCGCGCCCTTGACCCGTCTCGGCCTGATCTGGACAGCTAAGGAGGCGGTGAAAAAATGTTTGCTGGCCGACCATCCGTCGTTTTTGGGCAGGATCCGATTGACCTGGATTGAGCATGACCAGAAGTCATCGCTCTGGACGGCCCAATGCCGGATATCGCAGCCAGCCGTCATGGCCGCCACGGTACGGATAGCCGAGATGGACAATCATCTGGTGGCCTGCGCCACAGGAGATGCGCATGCCTGAATTGCCGGAAGTTGAGGTCACCCGCCGGGGCCTGCTTGACCATTTATCCGGCCGGACCGTGGCCGCCATCGCCCTGAGCGGCCATCGGCTGCGGATTCCGATGCCGTGCCGCCAGCTGCGCGAGCATATCCTTGACCAACGCATTGTGACCATCGACCGCCGGGCCAAATATCTGCTGGTGCGGATGGCCGGAGGATCTGTCCTGGTCATCCACCTGGGTATGACCGGAAAATTGGGCCTGCTCGACGGCGATGCACCGCGGCATCGTCACGATCATCTGATCCTGACGCTGGACAACGGCAAAGAGGTGCGCTTCAATGACAGCCGCAGATTCGGGGCCGTCATGGTCTGGCCGGCTGAGGGGGCCGAGAACGCCGAGTGTACATTCTCCGCCAGAGAAGGTCTTGAGCCGTTGGGTGAGGAATTTACCGCCGGACAGTTGCTCCGGCTCGCTGAACGCAAAACGGCTCCGGTCAAATCGCTGCTCATGAACGGGCGACTCGTGGCCGGAATCGGCAATATCTACGCCAATGAAATTCTGTTTGCCAGCCGCATTCATCCCTTGACTCCGGCGGGCCGCTTAACCGTTGACGATTGGCAGCGGGTTGCGGCTGAATCCAGGCGAATTCTGCACCTGGCGATAGCGACCGGCGGCTCCACCATTGCCGACTTCCTGGGCGCCACCGGCCATCCTGGCTATTTCCAGCTGCATTTCCAGGTGTATGGCCGCAAGGATCTGCCGTGCCTGCTTTGTGGGCAACCCATTGTCAAGACATCCTTGGCGGGCAGGGCGACCTACTTCTGCCCTGCCTGCCAGCCGGCCCCTTGATCGCGTCTCCCGCGGGTGACTGTATTCCCGCTGATATCCCGTTCTCTTGCCAAAATCCCCAGCCTTTATCTCTTGCTCAAGACGACAAAAAAGCGATCAATCCTTGTACAGGGAAGGGACGATATGGTGCCGGCTCAACAACTTGTAAAAATCTGTCCTGTTACGCTGGGCCAGCCGGGCAGCTTGCGAGACGTTTCCTTGGGTGGTCTGCAACAACTGAATGAGATATTGCTGTTCAAACTGTCTCCGCGCCTCAGACAGGGACGGGATCTTCTTTTGATGCTGTTTGATGGCGTCAAACAGCAAATCCTCCGTAATCAGGGAAGAGGTCGCCAGGGCCACAGCATTTTCGACCACATTGTACAACTGCCTGATATTGCCGGGCCATTCGGCCTCGACCAGGACTTTCATGGCCTCGGACGTGAATCGCTTCTCCTGGCCATCCTTCTTCTTGGTGAGAATGCCGACAAAATGCTCGGCCAGCAGGGGGATGTCTTCCTTGCGCCTGCGCAGGGGCGGCAATTCCAGACTGACCACGTTTAACCGGTAAAAAAGATCTTCACGGAAGGTGTTCTCGCGGATGGCCTCCTCCAGATTTTCATGGGTGGCCGAAACAATGCGCACATTGACCGGAACCGGCCGGGGGCTGCCCATCGGACGAATTTGCCGATCCTGGAGTACCCGCAGCAGCTTGACTTGGATGTGGGAGGGCATATCGCCGATTTCATCGAGAAAAAGCGTTCCGTTATTCGCAGATTGGAACAGTCCGCCATAACTTCTGACCGCGTCGGTGAACGATCCCTTGACATGTCCAAACAGCTCGGATTCCAGCAGGGATTCAGGAATTGCCGTGCAATTCACCGGGATAAAGGGGCCTTGATGGTATTGGCTGGCCCTGTGGATGGCGATGGCGAGCAGTTCCTTGCCGGTGCCGCTCTCTCCCCGGATAAGCACGGTGGCATCGGTCTCGGCGACCAGTTTGGCGCGGGAAAGCAATTCCTCCATGACCGCGCTTTGGCTGATGATGTCCTGCCGCCATTCGTCACGGTTCGTCGCGCTATCGCCGATGCCTCCGCAGGTCATCTCGATCGCCTTGGCGATTTCCTGGAGCAGGATCGCCCCCTCAATCGGTTTGGTCAGGAACGAGAAGACCCCCTGCCTGGTGGCCTCAACCGCTTCGGGGATGGAACCATGGGCGGTGATGATGATCACCGGCACCGATTTGTTGAGCGAGCGGACCGCTTCAAACAGAGCCATACCGTCGATGCCTGGCATCCGCAAATCCGTAAGCACGACGTCGGGTTTGAAAGCGGAGAAAGTAGCCAGGGCCTCCTCACCGCTGGAGGCAACCGCGACATGATAATTCTTGCTTTCAAGGCGCAGCTTCCACAGACGAAGCAGATCGGCTTCGTCGTCAACCAATAGGATCTTGTATTGAAGCCCCATCTTACCGTTCCCTGTTCTTGATGATATTTTCGATGTTTTTCAGCTGTTCAATCTGCTGCTGCAGTTCCTTGATTCGGACCTGATCCTGCGTGGAATTCTTCTCCAAGGTCTCGATACGTTCCAGCAGTTCCCTGTTTTCGGCTTCCAGATCTTCCTTCTCATCCCTGTTTTTGCTGTGTTGCGCCCATTTACCAACCTTTTCCTGGTCGAACCGTTGCAGCAGGAGCAAGAGCCCCTGAAGACTGGGCGCTCTTTCCGGATGCGCCTTGACATACCGGGCGAGCACTTCTATGCCCGTCCTGAACTGCTTGTATGTTGCCTGTTGACGCAAACTCAGGCAGATCAAAGGGGCCAGTTCGGTGCTTTCTGGGCGGGGCACATCGGCAAGGGCGGTCTTGTAGGCGCCATTGAATGCCTTGGGGGAGATTTTTTTGCTCTCGGCAAGACATGTCAAGATAGCGTCCGTTTCCGTGGTGCGGACCACGATTTTCTCTTTTGCCTGATCGGCCTCCTTATTTCCAAGGAAGGTCGCGCAACCGCCCAACAGCAATCCTGCCACCAAGATAATCGCTCGATACGCTTTACTCACCGTGTTTCTTCCCGACTGCACGGCATAGCGACCTCAAAACGCGCTCCTTGTTCGCTGGGGAGCAGCCGAAGCGTTCCGCCGTTGTTCTGCATATATTCTTTACTGACCGCTAGTCCCAAACCTGACCCCTTCACAACCGACCGATTCTTCTGTCCCCCCTGAAAAAATGGAAGAAAAATCTGCGCCCTATCCTCTTCGCTGATGCCGGGTCCGTTGTCTTCGACGATCAACCGCAGCATCTGCGCCTTTTTCTTCATTATAATGCCGATCTCGCCATTATCGTGGGTAAATTTGACAGCATTGGCGAGCAGGTTATCGAACACTGTCTTCAGCTGCTTCGGGTTGCCATGCACCCACACTGGCAGCAGTTCCGTCTGCAATTGGATATTCCTGGCAAGCATGGCATTGCTATGATCGGCCACCACATCAGTCACAAGTACATCAACCCGGATATCTTGGGAATCGAGCGGCATTTCCTTGGCTTGCGCCATGTTGAAATCAAGTATGTTCTGGATGAGTTTCTGCAATTTGCTGCAATTGTTGTCAAGGATGTCCACCACCTCGACCTGCTTGTCGCTCAACGGACCAACCAGGCCATCCTTGAGTAATCCGGCCCCTTCTTTGATGGAAGACAGAGGTGTCTTCAATTCATGGGAAATGTGGGCCAACATTCGTACTTTTTCCCGGTCCAGGGTGTTCAGTCGCCTGCGCAGCCAATCGAGCTTCTCGCCAATGGCCTCCAAGTCGCGCGGTCCGAAAACCACGATCGGTGTGGCGAAATCTCCCTCGCCCAACCGCTCGATGCCTTGATCGAGCTGACTGACCGGCTTGTTGATCAAGGACATGAACAGCACCACCAGCAACACGCTGAAGCCGATCAATCCCGAAGTCTGCCAGGTCATGGTGTTCTTGTTGTGTTGCACCTGTTCTTTGAGGGTATCGACTTCTTGGACCATCAAACTGTTGCTCACCTGTTCCATTTTCCCCGCCAGCGCTCCGATTGCACCGTAGCTGGCCAGGGCCTTTTCTTGCCTGCTCTTTCTTTCGGGCGCTGTGTGCGATGTCTCGGTCAGCATCGCGACCAGATGATTTTCTTTTGCTTGCATCTGCTCAATCAAAGTCGGCAGTGCGTTATCGGAATTCAGGATGGCAAACTGGTGCAACAAATCTGCAATATCGCCATGCACAGCCGTGACCTCTTCAAGGTGCTCGGCTTCGCCCAGTACCGAAAAAAGTCGGGCCGCCCGTTCCTCGCTGTTGAGCAGTTCAGCCACCTTCCGGCAGGTGTCAATCCTGCCCGCGGAACGAAATACAGCCACCTCGCTTTGCTCCGCCAGCCCGTCGAGGATCTGGATCGAACTACCCAAAGCGATGATCAAGGGCAGGGCGACAAAAATAAAGCCGGTGAGCAGCAGCGAGGGGAAAGATCGGGGATGATAGATTCTGTTCACGGCGTATTACTATCTGTCGAGATAGATGTGATCAAGATACACTACCTGGTTCCGGGGTTGTCGGGCGACAAACAGACCGAAGCCCTCTATGTGTTCCATATCCATTAGCCGGCCTTTGGGCGCGGCCTTGACCTTGCCCAGAGAAATAACCAGGTCGTTCCATCCCTGGATCAAGGTAAAGGTCTGATTGAAACGATCTTGATATTCCTGGTCATGCTCCCGGTGATGACTATCGTGAATGCGGCCATTGAGCAGAAGCGGAGCCGCATTGGGATTGTAGACGCTGAAATGCAGGGTCTGATAACCACGCCAGTCACGGGGAAAGTACACCAGAAAAATCCCCGAATATTGTTCGGTCGACAGTTGAAGACGCGCCGCTTGCCGGCCATACCGGACATATTCATTTTGCCGCCGCAGTTGCGACGGATTGTCCCAGCGATCACATTCAAATGGCGTCTCGAAATCGGCCAACACTGGAAACTGGAGACGGGCGGCACAGTCGTCGAACAGCGCTCTCGCCAGCGGCCAAACCGAAAAAGCAAGCAGCATGAGCACCCCGACTTGCAGGACGCGTTGCCGCCAACGAACTTGAAACAGCCTTGGCCGGATGAAAAAGGCAAATGCCGTCAGGCAGCCGAGCTGGTTCCTCAGTATATCGTCAAGACTAGGGAAGGAGCGCCCATCGACAAACATCTGTATGAACTCTATCGCCGAACCAAGCAGTAACACCAGGATGAACAACACGGAAAAAGTGGGGAGGGGGGCACTCGGCACCCTTGTTCTTGCACGCAGGCCATGAATCCAAAGAGTGAACAACAGGAAATAGAAAAAATGCCCCTGTTGCCAGGCTTCCCGAAAGGAACGAGCCACATAGTACCCCGGCGCTCCCCAAAAGAAAAACGGGGCGCCGACCAGCAATCCCATCGCCAGTACCAGGCAATAATGCGGACGCCATCGGTTTACGAGCTTGCGCAAACATCCCATCATATTCTTTTCCCTGATCGAAGCAACGCCCTCATCTTCCGGTGAATGCTCGAATCTTTTCGAAACAATTTTTCATATTGTCGCAAATCCATGCAAATCAATAGCATTAGAATCATGCAGGTTCAATGCTTGCAACGAAATCTTCTCCTTATGGCAAAAATTATGTGAGGTTACGATTTGACTTCCAGCAACGTTTTCCCCTACTATAGAACCATATTTCTTTATCGGGTGAACAGTGTTTGCTGCAATTGATTGCCGGTGATATCCCGGCGGCTCCTTCTGTTGGCGAGCGGGCTGATCAGTATGGCGAGGAACTCCCTCCAGCGGTTGTATAAACAAAATTTTTGCTCATAATGCGCTTAAGCAAACGCATCGAATGCATCCCTTAACACCCGTGTGATCAAGTACCTGCACACCGTGTCACGATAGCCCCCTGGCTCGGATCTTATGCTCCGTGCCCCATTTTCTTCGATTTTTATGAGGCAGCAGTGCGTTCCATTCTCTTAATCCAGGAGGTATTATGAAAAAATTGTATGTAGCTCTTATGTTCATTCTCTTCTTTGCAGCAACCGCCTTTGCCAAGATCAACATCAACACCGCCACCGCGGACGAACTGACAACACTCAACGGGATAGGCAAGGTCAAAGCAGAGGCCATAGTCACGTACCGAACTCAGAACGGTCATTTCCAAACCATTGACGATCTCGCCAAAGTAAAAGGGATCGGCAGTAAAATCATCGAGAAAATCAAGCCCGAAATCACGGTAGACGACACAGCAGACAACTAACCGCCCGGCCACCCGCCATTGGTGCCTCACCCAACGTGGGCACCTCGTCTGGATGATTCAGGCGGCCCCCCTTGAGGCGAGAAAAGTATTGTAGCCCAACCACTGCTGTCTCATAAAAATCGAAGAAAACGGGGCCGGGAGGAGAGGATACCGCGAGCAAGGCGCATTGCCGCGCGATACTGAGCCGCACCGGGATCGACCAGGCAAATACTCGCCGCTCTTCTAGGTCTGGAAAAATCGCGTTTCACAATAAGTTGATCGATCTTGGCGGGTGCTCTTTTTCTCTCAGGCCTCTTCGGTCTCGCGTTCTCCAGGAAAATACCTGCCGCTGATTCCATGCAATGCTCTCTCCCGCTTGCGGACAAGCGTCTGGTATGCGCCAGACTCAAAGCTGCAAGAAATCGATTCTTCGCTCTTGGCGGGCACGACAGAAGCATCGCCCCCGGAACAGTCCCCGGAAATGGTTGGGACAGATAACAAGATGCTGCGGCCTCACTGCGCAGGTCTACGCTGGGGGTCAACGGACCATAGCCATCCGCTTGGGGCAGGTTGCTCCGCAATCTTACTCCTCCGGGAGACCTTGGCAGGAATGCGATGGACAAGGAAGAAAAAGCACGTTAAAATCTCATAGATAGATGGGAACCATCTCTTTTTGCAACCAATTCTGCAAATCCATGACGCACGCATCCTCTCTTTCCCGGTACAGCAAGGGCGAGGAAATCGCCAACAGTCTCACCCATGGGCTGGGAGCCTTTCTGGCTGCCGGCGGTCTGGTGGTGCTCGTCTGTTTTGCCACCCTGTACGGCACTTCCTGGCACATCGTCAGCTGCTCGATTTTCGGCGCTGCCCTGCTCCTGCTCTACTTAGCCTCGACCCTGTATCACGCCATTCCTCATCCTGGCGCCAAAACCATTTTGCGCATCCTCGACCATGCGGCTATCCTAGTGCTGATCGCCGGCACCTACACCCCCTTTACCCTGGTCAACCTGCGCGGCCCTTGGGGATGGAGCCTGTTCGGCCTGATCTGGGGATTGGCGGTAGCGGGCATTCTGATCGAAACGACCCGGCTCAGGCGGTTCCGGGGCTGGCTGATCGCCCTCTATGTGGCTATGGGCTGGGCGGTGGTGGCTGCCACGCGACCGATGCTGGCCAATGTGGCAAGCGGCGGTCTCTGGCTGCTGCTTGCCGGCGGTCTCGCCTATACCGGCGGCATTGTCTTCTACCTGTGGCGCCGCCTGCCGTACAACCATGCCATCTGGCATCTCTTTGTTCTGACCGGTGGCACCCTGCACTATTTCGCCGTTCTCTTCTATGTCATTCCGGCAGCCAGTAGTTGAGGATGATAAGGCAATGTCGGAAGCAAACGGGTACGACAACTGCGGCATATCACAGGGGAGCCCCATGATCGCTGACAGCACGTTCCTGCAAGCGCTCAAGAAGCACATCGAGGCCAAACAGATTGCCCTGCCGATCTTCGATCCCATTGCCATGCGCCTGCAGCAGGAACTGCTGAAAAAAGATCCCAGTCTGCAAGCCATCGAAAAGCTGATCTGCGCCGATCAGTCTCTCTCCAGTCAGCTGCTCAAGATCGCCAATTCGTCGGTTTATCGAGGGCTGATTGATATCACTACCGTCAGATCGGCCTTGATCAGGCTGGGTATTTCAGAAGTTTTCCGGATTGTCATGATCAATGTCAGCCAGAAATCGTTTTCCGACCGTGACCGCCGGACTGACGCCATCATGAAAAAGTTGTGGCAGCATGCCATGGGGTGCGCCTTTGCCGCCGGCATGCTTTCCAACAGCCTCGATTTCGGCATATTTCAGCAGGAGGCCTTTTTTGCCGGTCTGCTGCACGATATCGGCAAGTTGCTCGTCCTGAAGGTGGTTGCCGATAAAAAACAGACCAACAAAACCCTGGACGTCTCAGAACCCATGCTGCTCGGGACGATGGATCTTCTGCATGCCGAGCAGGGATACCTGCTGTTGCGCCAAATCCAACTGCCGGAGCATTTTGCCCTTATCGCCCGCGATCATCATCTCCCGGAATTTCCCCCCGACAATTACCTCCTCATGCTCGTACGCCTCGCCAACCAGATTTGCCATTGGATGGGCATCGGCTTGCGGCATGACCCAAACCTCGACCTGCTGGCGCTGCCGGAAGCGGTCCAGCTTGGTCTTTCTCTCACCGAGTTGAACAGTGTGCAGCATTTCCTGACCAGCGCGTCCGGTCTCTTTTCCTGAACTCCAGGCCACTGCCATCCCCCCGGGCCAGCGATCCGGACCAGTTCCCCGCCGTGCGCCACTCCATCAGCGGAGACACATTCACGACACATCCTCATGGAACGAATTTTCATCTTCCATCGGTTCGAGATGGGTCGTGACATACGCCTCGCCCAAGGCTTGGCAAAGCGCCTGTTCAAAATCCTCAGCCAGGTGGTGAGCGTCATGCACCGTCCAGTCGCCCGGCACGAGCATGTGCACGGAAATGAACCGATGGGCTGCTGCCTGCCGGGTCCGCAGGGCATGAAATTCCACCCGTTTCGCCCGGAAAACCGCCATCACCTGCTCAATCGCGTTCTGTTCCCTTTTCGGTAGAGCCGCATCCATCAATCCATCCACAGACCGCCGGAGCAGAGAGACACCCGTCCACACGATATTGGCGCTGGCCAGCAGGGCGACAATCGGGTCGAGCACGGGCCATCCGGTCACCGCCACCAGGCCGACGCCGACCACGACGCCAGCCGATGTCACCACGTCGGTGAGCAGGTGCCGGCCATCGGCTTCCAGGGTGATTGAATTGTAGCGGCGTCCCGCGTTAAGCAGCATGCGCGCCGCCACAAAATTCACCACGCCCGCGACAATGGCAATTGCCAAGCCCACGCCGAGTTGGCCCAACGGCCGGGGATGGAGAATGCGCTCAATGGCGGCGGCGGCGATCCCTACCGCCGCCAAGGTGATGAGGACGCCGGCAAAGCCGCTGGAAAAATATTCCGCCTTGCCATGACCGTACGGATGTTTGGCATCAGCGGCCTGCGCCGCCCACGACAACATCCACAGGGCCATCACCGCGCCAAAGAGATTGGTCATGGATTCGACGGCATCGGAAAGTAACCCCATCGACCCGCTTATCAGATACGCCACCAGCTTCAAAAAAATGGTGGCGATGGCTGCCGCGATGGAGAGCCAGGCATAACGGGTCAGTGCTGTCCGCTGGGTTGTCATCTCACCTTTCCCCGAAATCCGCAGGCTTACTCTCGCTTGCGAAAACGCCGCAAGGCAGGGCCGCGATGCAACGAGTTGCCCTCCTGCTCAATCACGGAGAACCTGCGCCATCTCGCGGGCAATGGCCAGCTCCTCGTTGGTGGGGATGACAAACACCCGGACGGTGCTATCCGGCGCGCTGATACAGCGGGCCTCTTTTGTCCGCAGCCAATTGTGCTCTGGATCGAGCCGTACCCCGAACGCCTCCATCCCTTTCAGGGATTCCGCGCGGACAATGGGATCATTCTCGCCGATACCGGCGGTGAAAACGATGCCATCCACCCGGCCAAGCACTGCCATGTAAGCGCCGATGTACTTGCGGATGCGGTAGGTCTGCACCTCCACCGCCAGTTTGGCCCGGACATGGCCCGCAACCGCCGCCTTGTGGATGTCGCGCATGTCGTTCATGCCGCATAGGCCCTTGAGTCCCGACTCCTTGTTGAGCAGCGTATCAATGGCTTCCAGATCCATCCCCTTGTTTTGCTTCAAAAACAGGTGGAGCGCCGGATCGACGTCACCGGAGCGGGTACCCATCACCAGCCCTTCCAGTGGCGTCATGCCCAGCGACGTATCGACACTGCACCCGTTTTCGATCGCGGTCATGGAGCAGCCATTGCCAAGGTGAATGGTGATCAAATTGCATTCGGGCAACGATTTGTCCAAAAGGCGGGCGCATTCCTTGGCCACGAACCAGTGCGAGGTGCCATGAAAGCCGTATCGACGCACCCGGTCCGTTTCGTAGAGCGCATAAGGAATGGCGTAGAGATACGCTCGGGGAGGCATGGTCTGATGAAAGGCAGTATCAAAGACCGCCACCTGCGGCACCTGGGAAAAAATATCCATGGCCACCCGAATGCCGTCCAGGTTGGCCGGGTTGTGGAGGGGAGCCAAGGGGATATTGCGTTGCAAAACCTCGATCACCGCCGGGGTGATCCGCATTGATCCGCGGAAATCTTCGCCGCCGTGCACCACTCGATGGCCGATGGCGCCGATCTCCGAGACATGGCCGATCACGCCCTTGTCCTTGTCGGTCAAGGTGGCGATCGCCAGCAGCATGCCGCTGTGATGATCCGGAATCGGCTGCTCAATCACTGATTCCTGTTCATTTCTGGTCTCAGGGAAGGCGATGTTTTTCAAACGACCGCACGTCTCGCCGATCCGCTCCACCAGACCGGCGGCCAGCACGGTTTCGTCCGCCATCTCGATCACTTGGTATTTAATCGACGAGCTGCCGGAATTGATGATGAACAATTTCATGATCCCGTTCCTTGCGCGAATCGTTCAATGATGTTTAGCCACTTGCGCCTGGATAGCGGTCAGGGCAACGGTATAAACGATGTCCTGGACCGTGCAACCCCGTGACAGGTCGTTGACCGGTTTATTCAATCCCTGGAGGACCGGCCCCATGGCTACGGCGTTGGCTGCGCGTTGCACGGCCTTGTAGGTGTTGTTGCCGGTGTTGAGGTCGGGAAAGATGAAAACCGTGGCCCGCCCGGCCACCTGGGAATCCGGCCACTTCAATGCCGCAACCTCGGAATCGAAGGCCGCATCATACTGCAGTGGGCCTTCAAGCGGGTAGTCGAGACCGCGTTCAGCCATCAACTGCTGGGCAATGGCCGTGGCCTGCACCACCTTGTCCACGCTCTCGCCCGATCCAGATGCGCCGGTGGAATAGCTCAGCAGGGCCACCCGGGGCTCAATGCCATAAATCCTGGCGGTTTCCGCAGAACTCAGAGCGATCTCCGCCAATTGGCGGGCATCGGGGTTAGGCACTACGGCACAGTCGCCGAAAGCCAAGATCTTGGACTGCAGGCACATGATGAAGATCGAAGAAACGACCGACACGCCAGGCCTGGTTTTGATGAACTCGAAGGCCGGCCGGATCGTCTGGGCGGTGGTGGTGATCGAACCGCTGACCATGCCGTCGGCCAGCCCCTTATGCACCATCATGGTGCTGAAATAGGTGGGATCGGACATCCGGTCGCGGGCCACATCCATGACGATGCCACGATGCTTGCGAATGTCAAAATAGGCTTGGACGAAATCGTCGTAGTATTCCGAAGCGGTTGGATTGATGATCGCCGCGCTGTCGATGTTGAGATTGAGCTTGGCGGCCTTGGTCCGGATATCGTCCTCTCGGCCCAGCAGGGTGATGTCGGCGATGCCTCGGCGCAGGATAATGTCGGTGGCATTGAGAATGCGTTCGCCCATGCCTTCGGGCAGGACGATATGCTGCTTGCTTCGCGAGGCCTTTTCCATCAGCGAGTATTCGAACATGCGCGGGGTGATCCGGGCGGATCGCTGGGCCACGACCCGTTTGGTCAATTCGGGGACATTGACATATTTGGCGAACCAACCGAGGGCGGTGGCGATCCGCTTGGTGTCGGTGTGCTCGATCCGACCGTAGAGCTCGTTGACACTTTGCACCGTGTCGTAGGTATGCGATTCGACAAACAACACCGGAACCGGAATGCCGGTCCAGCCCTGGATCAGCCGCTGCACGCTGGGACTGAGTTCGATGCCGCCGGTGATGAGAATGCCGGCAATGTTGGGATAGGCCGAGGAAATTCTGCTGGCGAGGCTGGCGATGATAATGTCGGACCGGTCACCCGGGGTGATGATCAGGCTGCCTTCCTTGAGATATTCGAGGAAATTGCTGATCTGCATCGCCGCCACCAGATAATTGCTCACCAGGTTGAGCATGCTTGGTTTGCCATACAGCACCTCGGCGCCGAGCCAGCGCTTGACGTCGTCGATGGTCGGGTTGCCCAGGGCACGGTTTTCAGGGATGACATACAGGGGGGACGGGCGGTCGAACTGCTCGCGGCACTTGTCGCTGCTCGCGGTATCGCGGAGAAAGGTCTCCGGGGCACGGTTGAGGATGATGGCGGCGATCTCCACCCCTTTTTCCTCCAGAGTATCGATGGTGATCGCCATATGGGTACAGATCTCCTCGGAGGATTTGTCTCGTCCCGAGGCGATGAGCAGCACCGGGGCACCGAGGTTGGCGGCGATATTGGCGTTGAGGTCGAGTTCGAACCCCGGATCCTTGCCTTGGAAATCGGTGCCCTCGCAAAGGATGAAATCGTATTTGGCTTCGAGTTGCTTGTATTTCTTAAGGATGTTCTCGTAGAGGATCTCCTCCCGGCCCGAGGTGATCAGCTGTCGTGCTTGGCTCAGGGTATAGGCGTGGGTGTCGGCATATTCGATATCGAGCTTGAAGTATTTGAGCACCAGGTTGAGATCGTGATCGACCCGGCCGAAGACGTGATCGTTGATGATCGGACGAAAAAAGGCGATGCGGCTGAGTTCTTTCATAATCACCTGCATGACGCCGAGGATGATGGCCGATTTGCCGCTGCGTTCCTCGGCTGCGGTCACATAGAGATTGTTCGCCATGGGAAATGACCTCGCTTCCCCGCTGCACGGGGGAAATCGGAAAAAAGAATCGGTCCCGGAGGAGCCGCTGCCGAGACCGATTTGGACTATTTAGTCTCAATGTAGAACGATTTCATATTGCTCTCTAATGAATTACGGCGGCCTGCCCGTCGTTGCAACTGAAATCGCGGTTGCGAAAGAGGGCTGGATCGCCCCCAAGATGGCTGGCGTTCGGTTCACCCTATCCCGCTACGCTGGTCACCCTCGAACTGGCGGCACCGCTCTATATAGCCGCCGATAATCGCCGCCACTTCCTCCGGAGTATCAGCCAGATGAAAGAGATCTACATCCTCGGGGTCAATCGATTTGCGCGGCAGCATTTCCGCCCGGATCCAATCGATCAACCCCTGCCAGTAGCTGGTGCCGAACAGGACGATGGGGAACCGCCGGATTTTTCTGGTCTGAACCAGAGTGAGTGACTCGAAAAACTCGTCCATGGTACCAAAGCCGCCGGGAAAGATGACATAGCCCATGGCGAAGCGGACAAACATCAGCTTGCGGATGAAAAAATAACGGAAGGTCAAGCTGCGGTTCTGATAATGGTTGGGGTGCTGTTCCCGGGGGAGGATGATATTCAGCCCCACCGAGGTGCCGCCGGCTTCGAAACAGCCCCGGCTGGCCGCCTCCATAATGCCGGGACCGCCGCCGGTAATCACCGCCAGGTTCATCTTGGTGAGTGCTCCGGCCGTGGCGCGTGCGGCGGTGTAGTAGGGAGTGTCTTCGCCGAAGCGGGCACCGCCGAAGACTGAAACCGCCGGCCCCAGGTCGTTGAGGGTTTCAATGCCGTCAATCAATTCGGCCTGAATGCGGAAAACGCGCCAGGCTTCCGAGGTTCTCAAATCGTCCATACGCAGCAACAGGGCAAAACAGGCGAAGAAGCGCCAGCTTCTCCGCCTGCCCGGGATATTCGTCAGTTCATCGTCCGTGAGTTCGGCGAGGAAACGACGGTTGTTTACATGAGACTCTTGAAGAAGTCATTCCCTTTATCGTCCACTAGAATGAAGGCCGGAAAATCGACCACTTCGATTTTCCAGACGGCTTCCATGCCCAACTCCGGGTAGTCGATGCACTCGACCTTCTTGATGTTCTCCTCGGCCAGCAATGCGGCCGGGCCGCCGATGGAACCGAGGTAGAAGCCGCCGTGCTTCTTGCAGGCGTCGGTGACCTGCTGCGAACGGTTGCCCTTGGCGATCATCACCATGGAGCCTCCGTTGGCCTGGAACAGATCGACATAGCTGTCCATGCGGCCTGCGGTGGTTGGCCCGAAGGAACCGGAAGGCTTGCCGGGTGGGGTCTTGGCCGGGCCGGCATAGTAGACCGGGTGGTTTTTCAGATAGTCGGGCAGCGGCTTGCCGGCATCGAGCAGCTCTTTCCATTTGGCATGGGCGATATCACGGCCGACAATGATGGTGCCGGTCAGGGACAGAACAGTGGAAACCGGATATTGGGTCAGGGTGGCCAACACCTTGGCTACGGGCTGATTGAGGTCGATCTTCACCGAATGACTGCCGGTACGGTTACGGTATTCCGCCGGGATCAGACGGCCGGGATTGTCGTCCATCTGCTCGATCCAGAGGCCGTCCTTGTTGATCTTGGCCTTGATGTTGCGGTCAGCCGAACAGGAAACGCCCATACCCACCGGGCAGGAGGCGCCATGCCGGGACATGCGGATGACACGGATGTCGTGGGCGAAGTATTTGCCGCCGAACTGGGCGCCGAGGCCGAGTTTCTGGGTTTCAACAAGCAATTCCTGCTCCAGTTCCAGATCGCGGAAGGAGCGGCCCAGCTCGTTGCCGCTGGTGGGCAGGTTGTCCAGATACTTGGTCGAAGCCAGCTTCACCGTCTTCAGGCAGGTCTCGGCCGAGGTGCCGCCGATGGCAAAGGCGATGTGGTAGGGCGGACAGGCGGCCGTGCCCAAGCTTTTCATCTTCTCCACCAGGAATTTCTTCAGGGTGCCGGGATTGAGCAGGGCCTTGGTCTCCTGATAGAGATAGGTTTTGTTGCCGCTGCCGCCGCCCTTGGCCAGGAAGAGGAATTTGTATTCACTGCCCTGGGTGGCATAGATGTCGATCTGCGCCGGGAGGTTGGTCTTGGTGTTGACCTCCTCGTACATGCTCAACGGCGCATTTTGGGAATAGCGCAGGTTTTCCTCGGTATAGGTGGTGTACACGCCAGCGGAGAGCATCTCGGCGTCGTCGCAGCCGGTCCAGACATTCTGTCCCTTCTTGGCCACGATACAGGCCGTGCCGGTATCCTGACAGAACGGCAGCACATAGTTAGCCGCCACCTCGGCGTTGCGCAGCATGGCGCAGGCCACTTCCTTGTCGTTGCGCGAGGATTCGGGATCGGCAAAAATTTTTGCGACCTGCTCGTTGTGGGCCGGGCGCAGGCGGAACGAGACTTCACGCATGGCCTGCTGGGCCAGCACCTTCAGACCTTCGGGATCAACCTTGAGGACCTCCTGTCCATTGAAGGTATCGGTGGTGACATACTTCCGGGAACCTTCCAGCAGCCGGAACTTGGTCTCATCCTTACCGAGCTGGAAAGGATCCTGATACACAAAACCTGCCATAATCATGCTCCTTGTTGAAATGAAAAGATGACGACAAGGGGAGCGGTTGAACCAACTCCCGCCTGACAGACAAAACACATCGGCTCGTACAACCCGTGGTGCGGCAGCGGTGTACTGGCGGCACCTCTGCGGCCCTGGTCACTGCTTCCGCGCCAGATGCTCCGCCGAAGCCGCACTTGACGCGGCAAATAGCGGACCAGGCAAATATCCAGTTTTATTTTTACCCTGCGCCGGCGACAAAGGCAAGACAGGAACGGAGGGTAATTGCTGAAATTCGTGACTGTTTTAGCTGAAGAACGGCTCAGTGACCCGGAGGCGGGAGCGAAGTGACCGAGCAAGCGCTAGACCAATTCCGCCATCACCCGGTTGGCCAGAGGCAATCCTTTGTCGGTGAGCAACAGCCTGTCGCCGCACAGTGCGAGCAGGCGCTGATCAAGGAGGCGGGCGAGTGCGGGTCCGTAATATTGGGGCAGGTCGATGTCAAATTGCTGCCTGAGGCCTGAGAGCGATACTCCGCCCGTCATCCGCAGCCCCATGACCACTGTTTCGCGGAAAGCCGCCTCTCGGTCGAGCCGCTCCGTCTCGCGCCATACCGACAGTCCCGCCGCCACCTTCCGACAGAAGGTGTCCAGATCGGCCACGGCGAACCGCCGTTCTCCATTCAGGGCGGAGACCGCTCCCGGCCCCAGTCCCAGATAGAAACCGTTTTGCCAGTAGTTGGCATTATGCCGGCACTCTCTGCCGGTGGCGGCATAGTTGGAAATTTCGTAACGCACCAAATCACTTCGAGCAATGGCCGCTTCGAGGGCGGCCATCATCGCCAGGATCTCGTCTTCTCCGGGCAGGTGCCACTCTCCTCGGCCAACCGCTTGCGCAAAGGATGAGCCCTCCTCGATCGTCAGCTCGTACATCGACAGATGACCCGGGGCGAGATCCATGACCTGCTCCAGGGTAGCCTTCCAGGCGGCGACCGTTTGATTGGGCAGGCCGTACATCAGATCGAAACTGACATTGTCGAACCCTGCCTGGCGGGCCGCCGCGATCACCTCCAACGCCTCGGCGCCGGTATGAATGCGCCCGAGCAGACGCAACTCCGCATCGTTCAATGACTGCACGCCGATGGAGAGCCGGTTGCAGCCGGCCCGGCGCAACTGGAGCAACCCGGCGGCGCGGATGGTGCCGGGATTGATTTCGACGGTGATCTCCGGCTCTTCGGCGGCAAAGGAAAACAGGTGCCGCGCCTGGGCCAACAGATCATCCAGGGCCTCGGCTGGCAGCACCGACGGGGTGCCGCCGCCGAAAAAGACGGTGGCAAAGGAGAGCGACCTCACCTCGGGCAGCGCGGCGGCCTGGCGCATCTGTTCCCGGACCCCGGCAAGGAACCGGTCGATGTCGCCCGCTTGCGGCGGAAAGGAATAAAAACTGCAATACGGGCATTTGCGGAGGCAGAAGGGGACATGCACATAGAGCCCAGCCTGGGCGGCGAGGTCCATCAGGCGGTCCGTTCGAGGAGGAGGCGGCAATCTTCCCGAATTCGCGCCATGATCCCCTGGTCGGCAAAACTGTACACCGTCTCCCCGCTGCCAATGATCAGGTGATCGAGCAGTCGGATGTGCATGAGCGAGCAGATCAGGTGGAGCGTGCGGGTCAGTTCTTCGTCCTGGCTGGAGGGACTCAGAGTACCGGAAGGGTGATTGTGGGCGAGAATCAGGGCACTGGCGTTGCGGGCCAGCGCCGCCTTGACCAGTTCGCGGGGATAGACAGTATTCGTTGTTACCGTACCCTCGGCCACCACCGCCGAATCGATGATCGCATGGGAGGCGTCGAGAAAAATCACGGTGAGCACTTCGTGTTGCAGCCCACGCATGGAGTGGATCAGATAATCAGCCACCTCACGGGAGGAGCGGACATAGTGCTTGCCGACAATGCGCTGGCGCAGGTAGCGTCGAGCCACCCCCTGGATGAAACGCAGGGCAAAAATATTTTTGGGCCCGATGCCCTTGATCTGCTGCAACTCTGCCGGCGCGGCGTCGAGCACCGCGGGCAGGGTCGCAAACCTGACGAGCGCCGATCGGGCCGCTTCTTTGCAGTCAGAACGAGGTGTGCCGAAGGTCAGCAGCAGTTCAACGATCTCGCTGTCAGTGAAGGCGTCTATACCTTGGGCAAGGAACTTGTCGCGAAGACGTTGTCGATGACCCTCTCCTTTCTCTTGCCAGCCGCTCTTGTGCAAGGGCGTTCCTTCGTCTAGATGTTGCAGAGTGGTAAGGAATCAACCAGCCATAGCTTGCCTTGCCTCAACCACTCTTGTTCGTCCCAAGTTCTTTTGCAAGAACGATCCACCTCTTATGCCGTCCGCACACGCTGCGCTGAGCGGGCAAGAGCGGAAGGCGAGGTTCATTGCATATTCAAGAAACCGGACAATTCCCTGCGAATCCGTGACAGCGTTTCGGCACAAGGATACTCTTCGCCGCTGCGCACCCGATCATACATGGTCTGAGCCTCCTGGCCCAACTCCTCCAAGCCGCACTGCTGAATCATTCCCTTGAGGGTATGGCAGGCCAGGTTCAGTTCCTCCTTGTTCTGTCCAGCCAGCGCCTTATCGGCCAGGTCGAGATACTCCGTCAGGCTTCTGCGCGCTGAATTAACCAATTTTGCGACCTGCGCGTCGGGTAAACGGGTGGCTTGCTTGATGCTGTGAGCGATTGCCGCCACCAGTTCCTCCCCGCTTTTAACCTCCCTTTCCGGGGCAGACTCCACCGGCAGGACATCTTGCTCTTTGGGCATGTCCTGGGGCCCGGACCGAGCAGGCTGGTCCGACGCGATACCATGGAGGCGTTGCTGTTTCTCAATCTGCGGGAGCAATTCACTAAGCGTTGTCATAAGCTGCTGATATTTAAAAGGTTTGCTGACATAGGCGTCCATGCCGACCTCCAGACATCTTTTACGGTCTTCGCTCATGGCATGAGCCGTCATGGCGACAATCGGAATATGACCACCTTGGAGTTTGTTGCGCAAAATTGCCATCAGGTCGGCGGGGACAGCCACGGTTGTTTCACCTTCCTGTTCGATGGAGCGGATGACTTCAGTAGCGGTAATGCCGTCCATGTGCGGCATTTGCACATCCATGAGAACCAGATCGTACACGCTGTTCGCCAAGGCCTCCAGTGCTTCGAAACCGGTATTGGCGGTCTCCACCTGATGGCTTTCCTCCAGCATCATACGGGCCACATCCCGGTTCATCTGGTTGTCGTCCACGACCAGAATCCGTAAATCCTGGATGGATTGGATTCTGGACAAAGTGGAAGCAGAAATGACAGTGTCTTCTTCCTTGGCTGGCTCGGCGGGAATGACAACATGGACCGAAGTGCCGACATTGATCGTGCTTTCCGCCCAGATGCGCCCGCCCATCAACCCGACGAGCTGTCTGGAGATGGCCAGACCAAGGCCGGCGCCGCTGTACTGGCGGGAATACGAGGAATCAATTTGCTCGAATCGGTTGAAAACGGAATCGAGTTTCTCCTGGGGAATGCCAATACCCGTGTCAGAGACAATAAAATGCAGCAATATGGGGCCAGAGGTCTTCGGCTCGTCCTGAGTGACGGAGATGGAGATCGACCCGGCAGGGGTAAATTTGACGGCATTGCCGACCAGATTGAGCAGAATCTGCCGCAAACGCATTTCATCGCCTATAAACAGGGCCGGCAACGACGATGGCGGTTCAGCGAGCCGCAACTGTATCCCTTTTTCCATTGCCGACACATTCATGATGGAAAGAACGCTTTCCAGCAAACCACGCAGGTTGAATGGTCCTACGTAGAGCTGGAGTTGGCCGGCCTCCATTTTGGAAAAATCAAGGATGTCATCGAGCAAACGCAGCAGGTTTTCCGCGGAAATGGCCACCGTTTTCATCAGGTAGCGGCGCTGTTCCTCGGTTTTCGCCTTTTGTGCGAGCGAGGTCATGCCGATGATAGCATTCATGGGGGTGCGGATTTCATGACTCATGTTGGCCAAGAAAAGGGTTTTCTCCTTGTCCGATTCCTCAGCGCGTAGCTTGGCGTCCTGATATCCGGTAATGGATTTTTGTACCTGGTCGGCCATGTCGTTCAGCGCCGCCCCCAATTGTCCCATCTCGTCGTTCTTGATTATGGGCAGACGGGCGCTCAGATCGCCTGCCTTGAAACGGTTAATGCTTCTGATAATGTTGAGGATTCGCCCGGTCATGCTGGAAGCGATCCAGGTGGCGATGACAATGACAATGACAATCATGACCAAGGTGGAGATGGTCAGTATCCATCCAGATTTCTTAATGGAGTTGCTGATGGTCGTCAGCGTTTCCTTTCGATCACGCTCCAAGGTGTTTTCATACTCCTGGGTGATTACCTTGAGTTTTTCGGCAGTTTCCGTGGCCGCCCGGTGGAATTCATTGATATCGGCACCAATGGTGACAAAGCCGAACCCCCGTTGACTTGCACCGTACATACCGGTGTAATACGGGATGGTGGCAGCGGTGGTGAGTTTCCAGCGGCCGGTCCAGAAGATGACAAAGGAGCCGGATCCGCCGTACTGGGTCAGCGACATCCAGCCGCTGCACTGAGGGGCAAAATTGAGGTAACGGCAATCCAGCCCGACCAGACCGGCTTTGGAGAATGCGGGAACCGGTTTTTTCTTGTTGGTCTGTTCCAGAAATTGAGGCGCCGTCTTCTCAAAAGCGCTGAATGAACCGTTGGCCGCTTCCCAGAAGGGCAGAAGCTCGGCGCTGATCCAAGGCAGGACTTCTTCGCCGGTTTCCGGGTTGTAACCAACGATGGAATGGTCGCGGGGATGGCAAATACTACGTCCTTGATAATCCCAGATAAAAGCATAGTTGCCGCTGCCGGCGTCGGGGATGGCGGAAAAGTGTTCCTCGGTGGGCAAGACATGGTCGGTGAATTCTTTGAGATGGGTATGGTCGAGGGCCATGGTGACATAGCCGATTTTCTTCCCTTCCCTGAAGACCGGAGATACCCAGCGCACGATGCCCTGAAAGCGCTTGCCCACCGGATTTTCCTTGCCGGCGTATCCGGCTTTTTCCGGCTCGAAGGGGATGCCCTGCTTCTGGGCTGCGGCAGGAGTGTACATGCCGACAATCGGTGACGGCACATACGGGCCGATCACCTTGGAAACGTAGATTTCCCCCTCCTTCAGCTGTTGCGCTGCCTCAAAGTAATCTTCCGCCTTGCACCATGTGTTTTCCCGGCGCGAGATATTGCGCAACTCCGGAGGCAGCACATTGGTCAACGATATCTTGATTTTTTCCTGACCATTGAGATCGTAGAACGTCATCTCGTGGTAGACCGGCTGCATCGTATGGATGCCTATGCTGACAGGGGGAGTGTAATGAAAATCTTTCTTATTTTCAGGTGCACCGTATTCCACCTGCGTAGGCGTGTTGTCAGGCGCCGGATTTTCTTTGGGCTCCCAGGCTGTCTGTTCCTTGTTGAGAACCCATTCGGCAGGACGCACTACTTCTTTCTTGTACGCGGAGACGAACTTCCGATAGGATTCTTCATTGACCGGCAGCGATGTCGCCAGAATAATGGTGCTATCCCTGTCATAGAGAAAATACGCCACCTGCTCGGCCAAGCCGACGGTGCGCCGTTCCATGGTCTCCCTGGATTTGAGGTCCAAGGCACTGATGGAACTTTGGGTAGCCAGATCGCCAGTCTGACTCACCAAGTCCTGAGTGGCGCGCACCATCTCATTTGATTTGGTTATGAATGTTTCGCCGAGGTCTTTTACCTGGTGGTCAGCCATCCACAACAAGCCAGTCAGAGGCAGAACCTTAATGACCACAAAAAGGAGGATCAGCTTTTCGCGCATGCCGAACCTGCTGATTCTGACGGTCGATTGGCTAGGAGTTGACGACTCTTCAGGGCTGAAGAACGATTTTGTCGGCTCGGTCATGGGAGGTGCATGTCTGGTTCAATGAAAGAACAACGATGATACCGGCAGCAAGTTAGAATCAATACGCCATGATCTCAATCAAATCCCTTCAGCATTGCTTGCTCTTTCGGCTTGCCGGCGTGAGCCAAGCGACGAAAACCCTGCTTGGCGCCCAGATAATTTCTTTTCCTCCCCATGTTAGCATTCGGGAAGGGAACCGACAAAGATAATCGAGATTTTTGTTCATTTCCGGTGGCGCGGTCATGACCTGCACCCGGGTTCCGCCTATGCGCCCAATTCCTGCTGAAAGAGCTTGTTGGCCAACTGCGGATTGGCCTGCCCTTTGGTCTTCTGCATCAACTGGCCGACGAAAAAGCCCATCACCTTGGTTTTGCCTTCGCGGAATTGTTGCACTTGATCCGGGTTGGCGGCCAGAATCTCCCGCACCAGCCCCGCAAGCTGGCCTTCGTCGCTCATCTGTATCAGCCCTCTGGCCTTGACGATCACCTCTGGATCGTCGCCGCTGACGAGCATTTCACTCAAGACCGTTTTGGCGATCTTGCCGGAAATGGCTCCTTCTTCGGTCATGATAAGCAACCGGGCCAATTGACGCGGTTGAATCGGACACTCATTGATCCGCTCTGGGCCATAGTCGCGCAACAGCTCGGTACCGATGAAATTGGCAAGCTTCTTGGCGTTACCGAACTCCTGGAGGGCCGTCTCAAAAAAGTCGGCCAGCTCACGGGAAGCGGTGAGAATGGCGGCATCATAATCGCTCAGTTCGAACTGGCTGATAAAACGCTGCCGCCGCTTGTCCGGCAGCTCGGGCAGTTCGGCGCGTAGCCGCTCGATCCAATCCTCGTCGAGCACCACCGGGACCAAGTCAGGATCCGGAAAATAGCGATAGTCGTGGGCCTCCTCCTTGCCGCGCATCGGTTCGGTCCGTCCGCGGTCCGTATCCCACAGCAGGGTCTGCTGCACCACTTGCCCGCCTTCGAGGAGGATGTCGCGCTGGCGGCGTTCTTCGTATTCCAGCGCCAGTTGCACATTCCGGAACGAATTCATGTTCTTCAGCTCCGTGCGGATGCCGAACTCCTTTTGTCCTTGGGGTCGGAGCGAGATGTTGGCGTCGCAACGGAAACTGCCCTCCTGCATATTGCCGTCGCAGATGTCGAGATAACGGACAATGGCGTGCAATTTCCTGAGATAGGCGGCCGCCTCCTCGGGCGAACGCAAATCCGGCTCGGAGACGATCTCCAGCAACGGGGTGCCGGTGCGGTTGAGGTCGACATAACTGACCGGCTCGCAGTCGTCGTGCACCAGCTTGCCGGCATCTTCCTCCATGTGGATGCGGGTGATGCCGATGGTTTTGGGTGATTGTCCTTCCAGTTCGATCTCCAGGCGGCCATGTTCGCAGATGGGCAGTTCAAACTGGGATATCTGGTAGCCCTTGGGCAGGTCGGGGTAGAAATAGTTCTTGCGGGCAAACCGGTTTTCCCGATTGAGAGTCGATTCGGTGGCCAACCCCAGCTTGATCGCCGATTCAACCACCTTCCGATTGAGTACCGGCAACGAACCGGGCATACCCAGGCAGACCGGACAGGTCTGGGTATTGGGCGGCGCGCCGAACCCGGTGGAGCAGCCGCAGAAAATCTTGCTTTTGGTCTTCATCTGGGCATGGATTTCCAGCCCGATCACGGTTTCAAATTCCATGACAATACTGTTCAATGCAAAGGTTATGCTGATTGGCCGCCGGTATTGATCCAGGCGCGGATCTTGACCAACTCTTCGTTCCAGAGCTTCGACGCTCTGATATTGACGAACATGCGAAACAGATCGTCGACCAGCCTGGTCAACTGCTCGATCAGCGCGATCCGCTCCAGGACACGGCCTTCCAGACTCTCGGCCCGGCCGTCGTCCTCGTCGGCACCAGCCGTTTTGGGCAGGCGGATATTGCGGAACTCGAAGCTCGCCGCCGTCAAGGTGACACTGAATTCATGTTCGCCCCAAGCCAGTCGGATGCGGGCCTGCTCGGGTTTCTTGGCCAGCCCGAGCCCGGCCCGAGCTTCCTTCAACTCGGTCTGGAGACCACGGCAAATGACCTTTTCGTTGGCTTCGCCCTCGCCGTATTCGAGTAACATGTGTTTTTCGAACACCACTTGGACATCGCCCCGGCCAGGCACTTCCACACTCCCCCCGCGCTCTTCCGATTTATACCATAGCCAGGCGAGGAATTCCTGACCAAGAAATCTTTTTTCTTGAATGAGATCGACAAGATCCATACGCGATTCCGTTCGTTTCGTTTCACTGTGGGATTAGAGTTCTAAGCTCAGCGGCTCTCCGGCACCCTTTTGCTCCGAGCTCTCGCAGCTTTTCTGGAAAATGGCTGCGGCCCGGCTCCGGTACTGTTTGGCTTCTTCGGGTCTGCGCAGGTTGATATTCAGTTTGGCCAGTTCTTGGAGTACGGCGGCCACGCTGGGATGATCTGGTCCGTCCGTCGCCTCATTGATCGCCAGGATTTTCAGGTAACACGTTTCAGCATCTTCATACCGCCCCACGAGGCGGTATGATTCGGCCAGGCTGTTGAGGGCAATGACCAGTTGCTGATGGTTGGGCCGGAGCGTCTTTTCCCGGATCCGCACCAATCGCTCATAGAGAGGAACGGATTCGGATTCCATTTCCACTTCCACATACAGCGATGCCAGTTTCCCCAAGATGGGGACTAGAGAAGGATGCTCCACCCCTTTTTTCTTTTCAACGATCTCCAGCGCTCTTCTGTACAAAGCCGCCGCCTTGTCGTGCTCGCCCAACATTTCCTGCAGCTCGCCTATCTGAAACCAACTGATGCCCATCTCATAGTGGTCCGGTCCCAGCTTCCCGGCCATGGCTGGCATCGACTCCTTGTACAGCAACCCCGCCTTCTGGTGCTGACCGGCAAGGATATAGGTGCATGCCAGTTCCCTCTGGGCAAGGGGCAGAGCCAGAGGATTGCTGGAGCCATGCTGTCGGGTCAGACGCACAAACGATTCCAGCCAGAGTATGGCCTCCTGATAGTTATAGAGTGTACGAGCCATCCGTCCCGCGGCGTGCAGAGAGCGAGGATCATCCGGCTCCAGGGCGACCGCCTGCCGGTACAGGATCAGCGCCTGTTGTAAATCGACCCGGCACTCTGCCAGCTGTCCTCTGCTGAAGGCGATTTTGCCAGGCAGGGAAGAGGAAAGGCCACTCCATTCGGCCAGGCACGCTTCTGCCGGTTCGGCGTTCCCGTGGCACAAACCATCAATGGCTTCGGCAAGGGCGGGCCGCTCGCCCAACTCTTCGCGCAACCGGGCAAAGACGTTCATGATTTGCTGAAAACAGGCGACTTCTTCGGCATAACTGTCGGAAATCAAGGCCAGCTTGTCGGTCATGACGACCAGTTCACGCTGCAATTTGTCGCGCAAGTCATCGTCCTGGTCAGCAATGGCCCGCACCAACAAAGCGCGCTTTCCTTCCTCCAGATTGTGCATCCGACTCGCGTATGCATCCAAGGTGAAACGGATCTCCGGCGGGTCGGGCTCCGACGGAGTCAGAGCGGTTACAAGACCGCTCTGCACGATCGACTCGTCGGACGGCTTCTCCGCAGTCTCTACGGGCGGTTCAGGTTCGACCGCCTCGTCATCCCGATGCTCCGTTATCGCCGGGCTTGCCTCGGCGCTGCCCGCCGTTTCCGCAACTGCGGCAATGCTCCCGGCACCAGCGGCTTCAATCGGTCCAGCGTCTTCCAGCACCTCATCATGCCCGGAAAGAACCGGCGCCGATCCAAAGAGAGCCGTGGGCGGCATCCCGTCGGTCCCGGCAGCCGACGGCGGAACAGATGATTCGTCGATCAGTTCGGCGTCTTCGTCAACGCTTCGTATTGCACTGACTAGCATCTCCTCGGCGATCAAGGTCTCCGCGGCATCAGCAGCGGCCGGCATCGGCTCTCTTTCCTGAGGCTCCAGAGATTCCGCCGGCGGCGGAGCAGCATCGGTATCGGATCGGGCTGTAGTTCGTTTAGATCGTCTGTGCGTGCCCCGCTCTTTCCACACCAGGTACACCACAATCAAGGCAGCCGCAATAAGCGCCCCAAGCGCTGAGCCGTTCATCTTGTCTCCATCTGTTTATCGAGCGGTTGTCTTTTTTAGAGCAAAATGGCTGGCCGCATGGCCTCGTACTGCTCCAAGGCCTCCCCTTCAGCCATATGCTGGCCACTCAGCCATGGAATCTGCAGGATCAGTGACAAGCTGAAGGTTTCCTTGAATAAATCTTCAAGGAGCGACATCGCTTTTTTGCTGGTCGAAAAAAAGAGCAGGGTATTGTCGGCGAGATTCCAGCACAGGTCGTAGGTGGCCGGGAC
Source organism: Desulfobulbus sp. (assembly GCA_009780825.1). Taxonomy (GTDB): domain Bacteria; phylum Desulfobacterota; class Desulfobulbia; order Desulfobulbales; family Desulfobulbaceae; genus Desulfobulbus. Next base: position 36,333 of record WQZH01000002.1, read on the forward strand.
TGGCGGCGAGTTGCGGATCAACTCTGAGCGGATACGTTCCTTGATCTCCATCCTGGCCGCGCGCCCGAGCCGTGGAATCTGCTTTTCCCGCTTGATCCGTTCTTCTTCTTTCATGACAAATTTTCTGAGCACCGCCGGCGCCACCTTGCGCTCATCCACCCGCATGGTCAGAGCGATATAATCGCCGGCGGCATAGGCACTGTAGGCAAAACCAGCGTCGAACATGTCGGCGACCGACACCCAACCAATGGAATATTCATCCATGGTGTCGTCGATATCTCGGAAGCTCATGGCCGCGATCCGCTGGCTAGCAATATCCCAAAAAGAGGCAGGCAGTTCACCCACCACCGCAAACCGCGTCAGCGACGCCGATCCTGTCAACAATCCCATATGCTTTCCCATTCCGTCATATAGAACGGACAATCCGCTTCCCGTTCGATTAAAGCCAATGATGGTGAGATTGTACTCGCAAACCGGCCAGGAAACCATAGGGAAATGTGGCGATAACATCCGCAACCGCTGGAGTGGGAAGGCTTGGCGCGGATGGCAAATAATAGGCCCGCAGGAGCCGTTTTTCATTGACACGCGAAAAAGAAGTTAGTAGAGAGACACTTCTCGAAGTAAGAGGGTCGTTAACTCAGTCGGTAGAGTATCTGCCTTTTAAGCAGAGAGTCGCGCGTTCGAGTCGCGCACGACCCACCACCAATTGCAACCAATTTTGTCCCCATCGTCTAGCCAGGTCCAGGACACCGGCCTTTCACGTCGGCAACACCGGTTCAAATCCGGTTGGGGACGCCAAATAAAAAAGCAGGGGTGAGCTCAACAGAGCTCACCCCTGCTTCTGTTTTGGGGTTCGCTACAAATGCGTGGCAGAGGCTACCAGTGCATCACTGGCTCCTTATGGGCTGGAGACCGGAAGCCGGCCGCAGGCAAAAACTACCCGGCAACGGTAAAACCTTTGGCGGCAATAGCCTGCCGCACCAGCTCGCTGTCGAGTATGCCCTCGAACCGGGCCTCGCCTGTGGCCAAGTCGATGGCCACCCCGGTGGCCCCCAACTCCTCCAGAGCCTTCTTAGCTGCAGCAGCACAATGCTGGCACTTCATGCCATGGATACGAAGGATTGTCATTGTCGCCCTCATTCATTTTATATGACAATGCATTACCGTAAAAATGTCATGAAACTGTTCTGATCCGGTCGATCAAACTGGTGGTCGAATGGTCATGCGTAAAAGGGATCCGCACCACCTGGCCGCCGGCGGCCTTGACCTCAGGGGCGCCGACAATCTGCTCCTCACGGTAATCCTCACCTTTGACCAGGACAGCGGGCATCAAGGTTGTAATCAGCCGCAACGGGGTGGGTTCGCCAAACAGTACGACGAAATCCACGCATCCCAAAGCTGCCAGCACCCGCGCCCGGTCAATCTCATTGTTCACCGGCCGGCCCGGGCCCTTCAACCCACGCACCGAGTCGTCCGTATTCAACCCCACCACCAGACAATCGGCGGTGCGGCGCGCCGCTTCCAGATAACTGACATGGCCGGCGTGCAGAATATCGAAACAGCCGTTGGTAAAGGCGATACGGCTGCCCTGGCGTCTGATGAGGCTCAGGGCGGCATGCAGTTTTTCGAGAGAATAGATTTTATTTTGGTCGGCGATACACCACGACTGGTCGCCGGCCGCGTAAAAGCGGCTCCGCTGTTCGTCGACCAGGCTGTTTTCGAGCGGACAGCCGATCACCACCGCTTCGGCTCCGGCCACTTGCATTACCGTGCCGTCGGGCGCCGCGATCATCGAGTGCCCCGCCATCTCCATAACGCCGGTCCGGCCGCAGCCATTGGCCGCAGCCACGAAAACCTGATTTTCGATGGCGCGGGCACGGACCAAGGCCTGCCAATGATCGATCCGGCTTAACGGCCATTGGGCCGATACGACCAGCAGGCGGCTACCGGCAAAAACCTGCCGTCTGGCGACCTCGGGAAAGCGAAGGTCGTAGCAAACCAGTCCGGCCAGCGGGCCGTGCGGGGTCTGGATCAGCGGGCCGGATTCACCCCCGCGATAATAGCGATCTTCCTGCCAGTGCGTGAACAGATGTTGTTTGGGCAGCCGGCCGATCACTCCATGCGGTCCAACCACAGCCAGGGAGTTAGTCGGCAGGGTGTCGTCGTCGGACAGGTCGGTCAGGGTACCGGCCAGATAGACACCATGCCGGGCAGCAATTCGCTGCATGGCGGCCAGGATTTCCGGAGACCGCCGCCCCAGTTCCGTGGTCCGTTCGTAATCAAAACCTGTGGCCCACATTTCGGGCAGCACGAGCAGGGTGCCAGGAGGGGGACCGAATCGATTAATCAGCTGCTCCGCCTCCCCAAGGTTACGTTCCACCGCCCCGAGGACGATGGCGAACTGCACGCAGGCAACAGCCGGAAAAAGTGCAGGTGTGCTCATGCGTTCATATCCTCCAGGGCGGATTGTACCACGGCACTGACTGTCACCGCATGGAACAGACCGTCCTGATACAGGGTGAAGGGAGCCGGATCATCCACCATCGTCCGCAGGGTCGTGCCGGTGGCGGTCAACCGAAGGTTACCCGCCGCCAGGGCGGCCAGTCCGCGGATGGCGGCATCCTCGGCGCGCAGATAAGGAAGGATATCGCTCTCATCGGTCCCTCGGTCGAGCAGCAGGCGGGGACGGCAGCCGCTCAGCCGGGCCACGCCCCAGAGCAGGCCGCGCTGCAACCCGGGATGCTCGATATAGTTGCCGTCCTGGCAGATCTCCAGACCATCCTCGCGCATATAGGAAATCAGCATGTGGACATACTCATCGGCCAGACCGGCATGGCAACTCATGGCCTCGGCCATGGACTCCGGGGCGCCCCAACCGATGCCGCCGGATTCATCGTTGAGGCTCCAGAGGAAACGACGCATCACCATCCGCGCCGCCTCCGTATCCGTCTCCGCCAACCTGGCCACGGCATCGCCCATGCAGCTGACCGCGTGCCACCGCAGACGCTGATCATCCCGGCAGATTGCCGCAAACAGGACATTGACCACATCCTTGGCCGGATAACGGCGCATCAACGCCATGATGACGGCAAGATCCTGGCCTTGCAACATGGCCAGGATCTCGTTCTTGATCTTCCGGCTACCCAAGCCGCAAACCTGGCTTATTGAGCAGCAGGCGCAGACATGGTAAAGACCCGTTTGTTCAGCTCAGCATCTACCATAAACAGACCAGAGGGATTGTCCTTGATCAGTTTGAGCTTTTCGACGATTTCGCCGGCACTGGCCTCCTCTTCTACCTGTTCGGAAATAAACCATTGCAGGAAGTTGTTGGTGGCATGGTCTTTTTCGCTGATCGCCAAATCGATCAGATCGTTGATCAGACTGGTGACATGCCGCTCATGCTTGAGCACCGCCTCAAAAACGGCCAGCGGCGATGTCCAGGCGGTTTCCGGCTTGGCAATAGCCTCCAGGGTCACTTTGCCGCCGCGCTCGTTAGTGAAATCGTAGAATTTCATGGCATGCATCAGTTCTTCCTGCGCCTGAACCCGCATCCAGGTGGCAAATCCCTTGAGACTGATCGATTGAAAATACGCCTCCATAGCCAGGTACAGGTAGGAGGAATACATTTCCGCATTAATTTGACCGTTCAGCGCCTTCAGCATCTTCTTCTGCATGGTGACCTCCTTTGCCAAGCCGATTGGACAGCCTGACAAGAAATATTTTCGATAATAACGGTGCCTGTTACTATAAACCCAACAATGAGATACTCCATAGTTTTCTTGAAAAATGTTGTCTTTTGCAGGCAAACCTGTTTCCCTATGCTCCCTGAGCAAACCGCTCAACATGGAGCAGAGCATGCAAAAAACCGTTTGTATAACCGGAGCGACCTCCGGTTTCGGCAGGGCCTGCGCCGAACGGTTTGCCGCTGAAGGATGGCGGCTCATCGTCATCGGCCGGCGGGCGGATCGGCTCAAGGAGTTGCGGGCACAGTACAGTGCGATCCCGCTCCACGCCGTGGAGATTGACATCCGCGATCTGGGCGCGGTGGAGGCTATGCTTCGCAACCTGCCGGAGGGCTTCCGCGACGTAGACGTCCTGGTCAACAACGCCGGCCTGGCGCTCGGCCTGGAAGGAGCCCACCAGGCCAGCCTCAACGACTGGGAGAACATGATCGACACCAATATCAAAGGGCTGTGCTACCTCACCCGTTGCCTGTTGCCGGCCATGGTCGCCCGCAACCAGGGCCATGTCATCAACATGGGCTCGGTCGCCGGCACCTACCCCTACCCGGGCGGCAATGTCTACGGTGCCACCAAGGCATTCGTCAAACAATTCTCCCGCAACCTGCTCGCCGACCTGATCCACACCAAGATCCGGGTGACCAACATCGAACCGGGACTTGCGGAGAGCGAGTTCTCCCTCGTCCGCTTCCACGGCGACAAGGGCAAGGCCGACGCGGTCTACAAGGGCACCCAGCCCTTGCGGCCGGCGGATATCGCCGAGATAGTCCACTGGGTGACCACGGTGCCGTCACATGTCAATATCTGTACGGTCGAGGTCATGCCGGTCTGCCAGGGCTGTGGCCCCCTGGCTATTCACCGGGAAGCCTGAACGAGGAGCATCGCATGCGACGAGTAGTGATCACCGGCATGGGTATCGTCTCGCCCCTGGGAGATTCAATCGCCGAAGTGTTGGCGTCTCTGCAGGCGGGCCGCTCGGGCATCCGCCCGCATCCATCCTACCGCGAGATAGGACTGCGCTCCCAGATCGGCGGCTTCACCCGGGTCGATCTGAAGGAACAGATCGACAAGAAGCATCTGCGCTTCATGGGCAACGCCGCCGCCTATGCCTCCATTGCCATGCAACAGGCGATTGCCGATGCCGGACTGAGCGAGCAAGAAGTCTCCCATCCCCGCACCGGCCTGATCATCGGCTCCGGCGGTACCTCGGCCGAAAATGTGGTAGCCACCGCCGATATCATGCGGGAAAAAGGGCTGAAGCGGCTTTCCCCCTTCATGGTCCCGCGGACCATGAGCAGCACGACTTCCGCCTGTCTGACCAGCACCCACCGGATCAAGGGGCTGTGCTATTCGATCTCCTCGGCCTGCGCCACCGGATCGCACTGCATCGGCGCTGCCATGGAGCAAATTCAGCTGGGCAAGCAAGATGTAATCTTTGCCGGCGGCGCCGACGAGGAACATTGGACCCAGACCGCCATGTTCGATGCCATGGGTGCCCTGTCCACCCGATTCAACGACAACCCGGAACGGGCTTCCCGCCCCTACGATCGCGACCGCGACGGCTTTGTCGTCGCCAACGGGGCCGGGCTGGTGGTGCTGGAGGAATACGAACGGGCAAAAAAACGAGGGGCGAACATCTACGCCGAGGTGATGGGCTACGGCGCCACCACCGACGGCTCGGACATGGTGCAACCTTCAGGTGAGGGCGCGGTACGATGCATCCTCCAGGCCTTGGCGGCTCTTTCAGCTCCCATCGACTACATCAACGCCCACGGCACCTCCACCCCCATCGGCGACCTGGTGGAACTGCGGGCCATCCGCGAAGTATTCGGCACGGACAACCCGCCGATCAGCTCGACCAAGTCCCTCTCCGGCCACAGCCTGGGCGCGGCCGGGGTGCATGAGGTCATTTACAGCTTGCTGATGCTGAACCATGGTTTTATCTGCGGTTCGGCCAACATCGAGGCAATGGATCCGGAAGCGGCCGGGCACAACATCGTGACCGCCAACCGCGATGACCGGCTGACCACGGTGATGAGCAACAGCTACGGCTTCGGCGGCACCAACGCTTGCCTGATTTTCAGAAAGGTGTGATTGGCGGAGGCGCATCGTTTCTCTTAGATTTTCAGCAACACCTCAAGCCGAGGCTTTGCTTAAGGCTGATCAAGGACGATGTGCCCTACGGTTTCAACGGAATGCCTCGTCTTTCTGTTCTTTGACCTCTCCGCCTCATCCTTGACCTGAAACCCTGTCGTGGTCCGGTTTCGCATCCGCAGGGCAACCGGGCTGGCATCATTGGTGGTTTGCATGCCAGCCACCAGCAAGGGAATCTGGTCAAAGGCACTCTTATATTTTCCGCTATACCAGGCATCGGTCACCGAATTGGCTGTTTTGGCCACCACATACCGCAGCGTCCCGAGCATGCCGGTACTTGGCTCCCAAGCGATGTAGTGGACGGTCTCGTCAAGGTGCTTATTGGCGTTCCTTTCCTGTTCTTGGTACGAGTATGCGAAACCGGATGCTGTGATGCTCTTGAGACGGCCGCTTATCGTTTTCGCATCATTCATTGTGGTAACAGTGGCGAGCACCACCGGGATCTTGGCGAAAGCGGACTTGAAAGCCGTTGTTTTGAAGCTGGTGGCTCCCGTAAAACTGCCGGCTTCGACGGCTGTGCCATTGGGCAGGGTGTAGTGGCCTTGCTCCATGACCAGGTAGCTGATCGTCTCTTGCGGATGGATGCCATCCAGATAATCCCATTCGGTCACCTTGATGTCAAATCCTGTCTTGTCGACGTTGCGGATACGGACAGTACAGGGATCCGCGTTGTTGAAGCTCGGCGGGCCGGCAACGACAATCGGGTTGATGAACGGCGTAGTCAGGGGAACACGCGCCCACTCGCTGCCAACCGCAATCTCGCCGGTTTCCAATTTCACGTCTGTTGTCGGCTGTGTTGGCAGCTCGGTCTTCGCGGTAATGGTGACACTGGCTGTGCCGGTCGCTCCTTTGTCGTCCGTTACCTGCAAGGTGGCGGTGAACGTGGCGGCCGTGGTGTAGGTATGGGGGACCGATTTGCCGGTGACTGTCCCGCCGTCGCCAAAATTCCACACATAATTGGTGATACTGCCGTCGCTGTCGGTCGATCCGCCTCCGTTGAAGGTGACGGCGAGCGGCGCCGGACCGATAGTCGGCGCAGCGCTGATGACCGCCTGAGGCGGTTTACTGTTTGTCCCCGGCGTCGTGACGATGACCGGCGTCGTGGCCCAACTACTTTGTCCCTTGCTGTCGGCAACGGTCAAGGTGACGGTATATATGCCTGCCGCCATGTACCTATGGGAGACGGTGACTCCGGTTCCCGAAGCGCCGTCCCCAAAACTCCAGGCATAGGAGGCAATGGTGGCGTTGGTGGCGGCCGAGCCCAATCCGTCGAACTGGATGGTGAGCGGCGCGGAACCTGTCGCCGCCGAGGACGATATGACAGCTTTTGGGGTAGGCACCGCGACAATAGGATTGACGACCGTGATGGTGACGGCCGCCGCGTCGGCCGCGCCGGTACTGTCGGCAATCGTCAAGGTGGCTGTGTATGTGTCCGCTGTCGTATAGGTATGGCTGGCTGCCGGGGTCGTCGCCATCGAGCCTCGCCGAAATCCCTCTGGTAGCTTGTCACGCTGCCGGTTGACGCGGTACCGTCGAAGGTCACGGACAGAGGTGCCGGACCGCTGACGGTACGAGCAACGATTTGAGCCTTCAGTTCTGCATCGCCTGTGCCGCTCCTGGCGTCGCCAGCATAGGTGAGGGCGTTGGAAAAACTGGTTTCGGTGTTGTCGGCATTGACCGCCGTCAGGGTGTAGATGGCCGGAGTTTTTACGAGGTCGGTGGTGCAGGTCAGCTGCCGAGCGGTCGGATCATCAGTCTGGCACATCAAGGTAGAGTTCTGGTAAACGCGAAACCCTTTGACAATTGCCTGCTGGTCGTATTGCCAAGAGAAAGTGAGCTGTTTGCTGCCTGTCGTCTCTGGTCCCTCCGAAAGGCCCTGCGTGTCCGGATTATTGGAGAAGGTAAAAGGAAAAGGTGTGGAACCCGGGCTTTCAGTGCCGTCGTCGAAGGTAGCGGTCAGGGTGAAGTTGGTGGTGTCCTGGGTCAGCAATACCGGGCAGTCCATCGCGGTGGCGGCGGGGTCTTCGGCCCGGCAAACAAAAACGCCTTCCTGGTACAGCTTGAATCCGGTAACGGCCGGTGAAGCAGGCGGGGTGTATTCCCATTCGACATGGATTGTTTGAGAAGTCGCCGCTAAAGCCAGCCCCGGCAGAAAACAGCCGAGAAGGAAAAAGAGGGGGATGATCCTGGTGTGTATCGTTACCACTGAATGAGAAAATCAAAATCTTGATGTCACGTTGGTGTCACTGCAAAAACGGAAGCGCGATGCAGGCCATGGGTTATTGTCTGTCACTGCACCACCGCCGGATTTATGTCAATTTCCCTTGTTGATGCAATCGACCTCATCCGTCAGCCCTTGTTGTTCATCGCGGCAGAAACCTAAGTATTGCTTCAGAAATAGGAAATGATATTGTACAGCATCGCCTCGATTACAAGGGATTCACGATTCTTTGTCCATTCGCCTGCCGGCCGGCGGACAGGCCCTGCTCCGCAGCGTCTTCTATCCGGTTCTTGTCCATCGGTCCGCGGTTGCGCTCCACGCTCCCTTCCCGCAATCAGTCACCCTCATGCGGTTAGCGCTTCGCCCACGGTGATCAATTTCCGGCGAGACTTGTACCTGCCCGTTGAAGTGCGCCTATACTGGTCGCAAAAAAACGGCGGGCACGCGCTTTCGCCTGTCCGCCGTTTTTCCCACCCCAAGTGCGCTCTGTAGAATCTACCCAAAGCGCGCTTACCATGCCGGCAGCATGGCAAGCGCGCCAGGGTTGATCACGCATCCTTTTGCTGGCGCTGAGCGTTGTCGTAGAGGGCGATGAAGTTGATCGGCTCCATTAAAAACGGCATGAAGCCGCCATCCACGGCGGATTGACAGACGATTTGTCGAGTGAAGGGAAAAAGCATCAAGGGGCAGTCGACCGCCAGCACCCGTTCGTGGTGTTCCTGGGGAATATTCTTCATCAAAAAAACAGCGGCATGTTCGATCTCGACGATAAACATCACCGAATCGTCGTTGTTCTTATCCAGAATTTTGGCGGTGATGGCGATGGAAACCTCACTGTGGTCATCATCGATCTTCTGGTTTTTTAACTGGAGATTGAAATCTACTTTGGGATCCTGATTGCGCGCCAGAAACACCTTTGGAGCATTGGGGCTCTCGAAGGAAAAGTCCTTGATGTACATCTTCTGCATACGGAAAATAGGGATTTCCTGCTGGTTGGGAGTCCGATCTGCCATGGTCTGTCCTTGTGGTGGAAGTCATTCAAAACCGGTGGATTTGGGCACCGGCAGCTTATTTTACAGGAGGCATCCTACCAGGGGATGCCTCGGAAAGACAATGAAAAAACCGTTCAATCGCCGTTGAGGAACTGCTTCAGAAACATGCCGGTATAGGAATCAGCAACACGGGCAACCGCCTCGGGAGTGCCGGTGGCGATCACCCGCCCGCCACCGCTGCCGCCTTCGGGGCCGATGTCGATCACATGGTCGGCGGTCTTGATCACGTCGAGATTGTGCTCGATCACCACCACCGTGTTGCCGCCGTCAACCAGCCGTCCCAAGACCCGGAGCAAGTGCTGGATGTCGGCCGGATGCAGGCCGGTGGTGGGTTCGTCGAGGATGTAGAGGGTCTGGCCGGTGGAACGGCGGCTCAGTTCCTTGGCCAGTTTGACCCGCTGGGCCTCGCCGCCGGAGAGCGTCACCGAACTTTGCCCCAAGGAAAGGTAGCCCAGGCCGACATCGACGATGGTCTGCAGCCGGCCGGCGATGGGCGGCACATTCTGAAAAAATGCCAGCGCCTCCTCCACGGTCATCCGCAGGATTTCGGCGATATTTTTCCCCTTGTAGCGGATATCCAGGGTCTCCTGGTTGTAACGCCTGCCCTGGCAGCATTCACAAGTGACATAAATGTCGGGCAGGAAATGCATGGCAATGCGGATGACGCCGTCGCCCTCGCAGGTCTCGCAGCGGCCGCCTTTGATGTTGAAGCTGAACCGGCCCGGTCGATAGCCCCGGGCCCGCGATTCCGGCAGGCGGGCGAACAGTTCGCGGATGGGCGTCATCACTCCGGTGTAGGTGGCCGGGTTGGAGCGTGGCGTACGGCCGATGGGACTCTGGTCGATATCGATCACCTTGTCGAGTCGCTCCATACCGTGGAGCAGATGCCGCCCCCTGAGGTAGCCCTTCTTGTCGGCGAAATACCGCTCGGCCTCGCGGAACAGGGTCTCGATCACGAGCGAACTCTTGCCTGAACCGGAAACGCCGGTGACGCAGGTCATCACTCCCAGCGGAAAGCGCACGGAAAGATCGCGCAGGTTGTTGATGGCTGCGCCCCGAATCTCTATGGCTTGGTCGCCAGCCGAACGGCGCTGGGCCGGAATCTCTATTTTCAACCGGCCCGAAAGATAGCCGCCGGTCTGAGATGCCTCGCAGTCAAGCAGGCCCGGAACCGGGCCGGAATAGATGATCTCGCCGCCATGCACGCCCGCGCCCGGCCCGATGTCGAGCACATGGTCGGCATTGGCGATGGTGTCCGAGTCGTGTTCGACCACGATCACCGTGTTGCCCAGGTCCCGGAGGTTGAGCAGGGTCTTGATCAATTTGTTGTTGTCGCGCTGATGCAGGCCGATACTTGGTTCGTCGAGAATGTACAGCACCCCGGCCAGGCCCGAGCCGATCTGCGAAGCCAGGCGGATGCGCTGAGCCTCGCCGCCGGACAGGGTACCCGCCTTGCGGTCGAGCGACAGATAGCCGAGTCCCACGCCCTGGAGAAAAAACAACCGCTCGCGGATCTCCTTGAGGATGGGTTTGGCGATGACCGCCTGTCGCGGCTCGAAGGCGAGCGTTTCCAACGCCTTGATCAGCTGCTCAATGGCCATCCGGCATAACTCGATGATCGACCAGTCGCCGACCCGCACCGCCAGGGCCTCGGGCTTGAGTCGGGCACCCTGGCAGGCCGGGCAGCCCTGCTCGTTCATAAACCCCTCCACCTCCTCGCGCAAGCGGGCGGAGGAAGTCTCACGAAACAACCGATTCAGGCGGGGCACGATGCCCTCGAAGGCGATCTGCGAAACCAGAAGGCGCTTGCCCCGGCTATGCACGAATTCGAGCTTTTCCCGGCCGGTGCCATGCAGGAGCCCGTTTCTGGCCTTGGCCGGCAGATCGGCGAAAGGCGTGTTCGGATCAAAGCGATAATGGCGGGCAAAGGCCTCGATCCACTGATCAGCCTGGATGGAAAGCCGCCGCCGGGTCCAGGGGACGATGGCACCTTCCAGCAGCGAAAGTGAGGCATCGGGCACGATCAGTCGTTCATCGATGAATTGATTGACGCCCAGACCATCGCACACTGAACAGGCACCCTGCGGATTATTGAAGGAAAACAACTGGGTGGAAAGATCGGGCACCGAGATGCCGCACTGATGGCAGGCCGCCGACTCGCTGAACAGCACCTCTTCGCCAGTGTCGGGAAAGTGGGCGAGCATGACGCCATCACCCAGGGCCACTGCCGTGCTCACCGATTCGTCCAGCCGTCGCCGGATCGAGGACTTGACCACCAGCCGGTCGATCACCGCCTCGATAGTATGCCGCTTATTTTTGTCGAGGACGATCTCCTCGTTGAGCTGACGCAGCTCGCCATTCACCCGCACCCGGACAAAGCCTTCCTTGCGCAGCCGCTGCAGGATCTGCTCGTGCTGCCCTTTTTTCCGGGTCACCAGCGGCGCCAGCAGAATCACTTTCTCACCTTCCTGCCGGGCCAGCAGGGATTCGAGCATGTCATGCACCGACTGGGAACGGATCGCCTGCCTGCATTGGGGGCAGTGAGGCTGTCCGGCCCGGGCAAACAGCAGACGGAGGTGATCGTAGATCTCGGTCACCGTGCCCACGGTGGAACGTGGATTCTTGCTGGTGGTTTTTTGTTCAATGGAGACCGCCGGCGACAAGCCCTCCAGCAAATCGACATCGGGTTTATCCATCTGCCCGAGAAACTGGCGGGCATAGGTGGAAAGCGATTCGACATAGCGCCGCTGGCCTTCTGCATACAGCGTGTCAAAGGCCAGGGTCGATTTGCCGCTCCCGGACAGGCCGGTAAAGACGATCAGCCTGTTGCGCGGCAGATCAACGGAGATATTTTTCAGATTGTGCATCCGCGCGCCGCGGATGCGAAGAAATTGAGGTTCCATAGTGTACTGCTCTTGCGTAAGGACAGCATTATCTCGTGTTTTTGCGGGTCGTCCCGGCATGCCAAGATGCGGGAGGCGGCAGAGATGGGCAGCATGGTCCCATGCCTTGGAGGGCCGCCCCGGGGTCGGGCGCTGCCGCGTACGCCAGCGTCCGACAATTTCGTTTACCGAGGCTATCGCCTATGGTAGATTGCCCCATACTTGTAGCCACGATCCCGGAACAATCAATACTGGAAAGATTGCACCATGTATTTTCAGGACATCATCGCCACCTTGAACAGCCACTGGGCATCTGCGGGCTGTGTTGTCATGCAGCCCTACGACATGGAAGTCGGCGCCGGCACCTTTCACCCCGCCACTCTGCTCCGGGCTCTGGGGCCCGAGCCATGGAAAGCCGCCTACGTCCAGCCGTCACGGCGACCGACCGACGGCCGTTATGGCGAGAATCCGAACCGGCTGCAGCACTACTATCAGTATCAGGTGGTGATCAAGCCCTCACCTGTGGATGTGCAGGCCATGTACCTGGAGAGCTTGAAAAAGTTCGGCCTCAATCTGCTGGAACACGACATCCGCTTCGTCGAGGACGACTGGGAATCTCCCACCTTGGGGGCCTGGGGACTCGGTTGGGAGGTGTGGCTGGACGGCATGGAGATCACCCAGTTCACCTATTTCCAGCAGGCAGGGTCCATTGATCTCAAACCAGTCACCGCCGAGATCACCTACGGTCTGGAGCGAATTGCCATGTACCTCCAAAAGGTGGATTCAGTGTACGACATCGCCTGGAACCATGAGGTGACCTACGGCGAGATCTTCCACCAGGCCGAGAAGGAATTTTCCACGTTCAATTTCGAGGAAGCCAATGTCGCCGAGCTCTTTCACGCCTTCGACGCCCACGAGCGAGAGGCTCTGAAACTAATCGAAAAAAATCTGATTCTGCCCGGGTACGACTATTGCCTCAAATGTTCCCACACCTTCAACCTGCTTGATGCCCGCAAAGCCATCAGCGTGGCCGAGCGCACGCGCTATATCGGCCGGATCCGGCACATCGCCCGCCTGGTGGCGCAACGCTACGTCGAGCAGCGGGAAGCGATGGGATTTCCCCTGCTCAAGGAAACTGCGACAATCTGATCCGCCGCGCCGAAGCCAAACATGGGAAAAAACCGGAGCGAACAAAAAAATATCTGGCATTTCAAAGGAGTTTACGGTAGATACCCCTCCACGGAATGCTCATGCGTACACTACATTGTATCCCCTCATCCAGGCAGAACTGTTCGAATATCTGTGATTCACCGCATCTACTCCCTGTCTCTATTGGCTCCACCTGCCGTCGAACATTCTCTTTTTGCCTGTTGCACCAATCTTCCCCTGCATCTCTCCACTGAATGAACATCTTTTCCCTCTGTTTTCTCGTGTGCCACGCCCCCCCGAAGCGGCCGTTCTTCCGGCCCACGCCTTGCGTTGCCAATATGGTGGGCATGTACGCCACGAGAAAAAAAGCTGTGGGGTACGACGGACGGAGACCGGCTGTGACGAGGGAAATGCACGTTTTTTTAGGGTTTACCGTACAGATATTTTCCTGCGTTACTCCAGGATATCTGTCGCATGAACCCGCATTGCAAAGATGACCTGTACCCAGGTCAGAGTGAGGTCGTTGACACAAGGAGGAACGGCTATGGCAGAAGGAACGGTAAAATGGTTCAATGATTCCAAGGGGTTCGGCTTTATCCAGCAGGATGGCGGCAAGGATGTCTTTGTCCACTACTCTGCGATTCAAGGCCAAGGGTTCAAATCCCTGAAGGAGGGGGACCGAGTTAAATTCGAGGTCGTGAGTGGCGCCAAGGGGCCGGCGGCCGAAAGCGTGGTCAAGCTGTAGCCAACGCCTGCCGTCATCCACGCACGCGCCCGGATAAGGCCGTGCGTGGAACACTCATCTTTCGACCGGGTACCTTTTTCCCTGTATCCTGGTCCCATCATAGCTATCCAGCCTACTCGCCTGCACACATTGCAGGCAGGTGACGTATTTCGGACAGATCCTGCAATTTATCTTGGGCGTCGACCATTGCGTTTCGTCCGGTGCAGGCATCGTAGGCCCGGACCATATTGCAATTCCGAGCGATCCCTCCAGCCCCTCCCATCATCTCCAGCAAGTCCTTCCTGCTGGTACGAGCAGGTAATCCCTGCGCCCCACAACAAACTGGGACGTGCTGGCAACGCCCGCGCTCAGGCGTCGAGCAGCCGGACTGCGCCTTGGTCGGCGGAGGCGGCAAAGCGGGCATACACCTGCAAGGCCTTCGAAACGGTGCGTTCCCGCTTGGGAGTGAAGGCCGAGGCGCCGCGCGCTTCCTCTTCACGCCGACGGGCAGCCAAATCTTCGTTACTGATCAGCAACGAAATAGTCCGCTTCGGAATATCGATGTCGATGCAGTCGCCCTCGCGGACCAGCCCGATGGCGCCACCACTGGCCGCCTCGGGGGAGACATGGCCGATGGACAGCCCGGAGGTGCCGCCGGAAAAACGGCCGTCGGTCACCAGGGCGCAAGCCGCTCCCAGGTGCCGCGACTTGAGATACGAGGTGGGATAGAGCATCTCCTGCATGCCCGGTCCGCCCTTGGGACCTTCGTAGAGAATGAAGACCACATCGCCGGCCTGGACAGCGCCACCCAGGATGGCCTCGCCGGCCTCTTCCTGGGAATGGTACACCTTAGCGGTACCGGTGAAATGGAGGATCGAGGCATCGACCCCGGCCGTTTTGACGATACACCCCTTTTCGGCGATATTGCCGTACAGGACCGCCAGACCGCCGTCCTGGGAATAGGCATGGGCGATATCGCGGATGCAGCCCGCTGTCCGGTCGGTGTCCAACCCGGCAAAAAGAGTTTGCTGCGACCCCATGACCAGATTGCGCCTCCCGGCCGGAGCGCTCCGGTACAGTGTTTGTACCGCTTCGGCGGCCCCGGCCCGCATGATGTCATACTGCGCCAGGGCCTGATCCAGCGTCAGACCGTCGACCCGGTGCACCGTGGTGTCCAGCAGACCGCCACGGTCCAATTCAGCCAGAATGCCGAGAATGCCGCCGGCCCGGTTGACATCCTCCACATGATAGGTGGAACTGGGCGCCACCTTGCACAGGTTGGGCACACGCCGCGACAGGGCATCAATGTCTTGCATGGTGAAATCGACTCCGGCCTCATGGGCGATGGCCAGGATATGCAGCACGGTGTTGGTCGAGCCGCCCATGGCGATGTCGAGCGCCATGGCGTTTTCAAAGGCGCCTCTGGTGGCGATGGACAGGGGCAATACCGAACTATCGCCCCGACTGTACCAGGCTTCGCACATGGCGACGATGCGTGCCGCTGCCTGATCGAACAAGGCCAAGCGCGCCGCATGGGTGGCGACCACCGTGCCATTGCCCGGCAGGGCCAGTCCCAGAGCCTCGTTGAGGCAATTCATCGAGTTGGCGGTGAACATGCCCGAACAGGAACCGCATGTGGGGCAGGCTGAGCGTTCGACCTCGGCCACCTCGGCATCGCTCACCGCCCTATCCCCGGCCATGATCATGGCGTCGATCAAGTCCAGCGTCTTGTCGCCGACTCGGCCGGCCTCCATCGGTCCGCCGGAAACGAAGATCGCCGGGATATTGAGCCGCATCGCCGCCATCAGCATGCCGGGGGTGATCTTGTCGCAGTTGGAGATGCAGACCATGGCGTCGACCTTGTGGGCGTTGCACATGTATTCCACCGAATCGGCAATCAGCTCGCGGGAAGGAAGCGAATACAGCATGCCGTCATGCCCCATGGCAATGCCGTCGTCGATGGCGATGGTGTTGAACTCGGCGGCAAAACAGCCCAATGCCTCGATATTCTCCTTGACCCGCTGGCCGATCTGATGGAGATGGACATGGCCGGGCACCAACTGGGTAAACGAGTTGACCACCGCGATCACCGGACGGCCAATCTGTTCTTCCCGCATGCCATTGGCCCGCCAGAGAGCACGAGCTCCCGCCATCCTTCTTCCTTCAGTCGTCACCGCGCTCCGCAGGGGATTGACCATGTCGCACCTCACTACCATTAAATTTTTTCTTGTCTCTGCTCGCCCGGAAGCGATAGAATTTAAGGAGATACTTCCGCCAATTCTATATCGGGATGCCATATGACACAACAGGAGATTAACTATTGGATCGCCGCCATGCTCCAGAAGCACGAGCGGGTTTCCGATCTTAACATCACCGTGGGCAAGACCCTGCAGGTAGAGAGCGACGGCGTGCTGGTACCGGTGGATGTCAGCCCGCCGGTCACCGAGCTGACCCCTTTTCAAGCCGAGGTCTTTGCCCTCAATCTGATTGGCGGCAACCGTCGTCTGCTACGCGACCTGATCACCAAAGGCTCCTGCGACCTCTCGTATTCCCTTGACGACAAGCACCGCTTCCGGGTCAATATATTTTCCCAGAAAGGTCACTATGCCTCGGTGCTGCGAAAACTGGAAACCGAAATCCCCTCGATTCAGGGCTACCATTTCCCCAACGCCTTTACCAAGATGGCCCGCGAGCTCAATGGCCTGATTCTGTTCACCGGCGCCACCGGCACCGGCAAGACCACTTCCATGGCCGCGATCCTCAACAAGATCAATGAGGATCGTCCGGTGCACATCGTCACCCTGGAAGATCCAATTGAGTATATCCACCCGCACAAGAAGGCCACCTTCAATCAACGGGAGATGGGCGACGATTTCGATACCTTTGCCAATGGTCTCCGGGCCGCTCTCCGCCAGGCGCCCAAGGTTATTCTGGTCGGCGAGATTCGCGACCGGGAAACATTGGAAATCGCCCTGACCGCCGCAGAAACAGGTCATCTGGTCTTCTCCACCCTGCATACCATCGACACCGGCCAGACCGTCAACCGCATCCTCGGCATGTTCGAGCAGGATGAACAGCCCCAGATTCGCAACCGGCTGGCTGACACCATCCGCTGGATCGTCAGCCAGCGTCTGCTGCCCCGGGTCAGCGGCGGCCGGATCGCCGCCTTGGAAATCCTCTGTACCAGCCTGAGGGTCCGCGACTTGATCCTCAACGGCGAGACCGAAGAAAAGACCTTCTACAATGTGGCCCAGGCCGGATCGGCACGTGACATGCGGACCTTTGACCAACATCTGCTGGAACTCTACGAAGCCGGTCTGATCAGCGATGAATCGGCAATAACCTACGCCTCTCACCGCAGTGAGATCAAGCGGGGGATAGACACGATCAAAGCCTCCCGGGGCGAACGCACCTCCTCCATCGACGGCCTGCGCATGGAGCAACAGGAGAAGGATCCTTACAGGCGATGATGGTCCCGGAATTCCCGAACCTTCAACAACAACTCAACAAGACGGACGGCGCTTTCCTGCGCCAACCGCCCGAGGCTTTCTCATCATGTTGACGCATTGCCCTTCCTGCAAAAAGCCGCTGCAACTGACCGACGAGCAGATCGCCCGCCTGGAGCAAGCCTTGGCGCAACTGGCACCCGGCAAACTGCTGACCATCAAATGCCCCATGTGTCGTAACGCCATCTCCCTGGACAAGACCGAGAAAACGCCGCCTGACCAGAGCAATCCGGTGCAGCAGCCGCCCCCGCCAAAGCTGGAATGGCTGACAATGGGCCTTTTTCAGAATATGGACAAAGTAGAAGATGTCCCCAAGGCGTTGCTCCTCCATCAAGATAACGGGCAGCGCAAAGGTATCGGCGAGTCCCTGGAATCGGTAGGCTACCAGGTGGTCATGGTCAACTCAATGGCCGATGCCATAGAAAGCTTGCGATTCATCAATTTTTCCTGCATCGTCTTCCAGGCCAACCTGGAAGGCCCCCTGGAACAGTCTTCTTTCCACGCCTATATGCGCCGCATGCCCATGGAACAGCGGCGCTACATATTTTATATTCTCATCGGCGACCAATTCCATACCCTGTACGATCTCGAGGCCCTGGCGCACAGCACCAATCTCACGGTCAACAGCGGCGACTTGCAGCATCTCGACGTCGTTTTGCGCAAAAGTATTCCGGCCTACGAGGAATTGTTCGGCCCCATGCTCGAAGAGCGGGGCACCTACGGCAAGCACTGAATAAGCACTGAACGAGCTACCTACCGGTTCCCGCACATCCATCCGCCTCAAGCGCACAGCCCCTGCCAAGAAATACCTTTTTTCAACAGGAAACAGTTGTTTTTCAAAAAAAGCTATGCTAAATTCGAGTCTTTATTCGACTCAAGGGGAGGTCTCCTTTCCCCTCTCATCAACCTCTTATTAAAGACCGCCATCGGTCATTACAGGAAATTCCATGACAAAAAACGGAACTCAACCCGCTTTTGCGGCGACTGACCCCAGCTTTGAAGAAATGAGCTTTGCGGAATTGTTCGAGCAAGAAGACAACAACACGGTCATCAATGTCGGCGAAGTTGCCCTCGGCACCGTTGTCGGACTGAGCAACGACGCCGTCCTGATAGATGTCGGCGACAAGGCGGAAAGTTATATTCCGCTGGCCGAATTCCGCCACGAAGATCCGGACCGGGTCATCAAGATCGGCGATCAATTCGACGTGTTCATTGAAAAACGCAAGGAGGAAGGCGGCCTGCTGCTTTCCCGCGAAAAAGCCATCGCCATCAAAGTCTGGGAACAGATTGCCAAAATCCAGGAAGAAGACGGGACCATCGAGGGCCGTATCGACAACCGGGTCAAGGGCGGCATGTCCGTCGATATCGGCGTTCCCGCCTTCCTGCCCTACTCGCAAATCGACCTGCGGCCGGTTAAGGATCTGGACGCCCTCATCGGCCAGACCTTTGAGTTCAAAATCCTCAAATTCAACCGTAAACGCAACAATGTGGTCATCAGCAGGCGGGCCATCCTGGAAAATCAACGGACCGCCCTGCGCGAACAGATGCGCACATCTCTCGAAGAAGGCCAGATCATCCGCGGCGCCATCACCAATATCACCGATTACGGTCTGTTCATCGACCTGGGCGGCATGGACGGTCTCTGTCACATCACCGACCTCTCCTGGGGCCGGGTCTCGCACCCATCCAAACTGTACAACGTCGGCGAGGAGATCGAGGTCAAAATCCTCAAATACGACAAGAACACCGACCGGGTTTCCTTGGGCGTCAAGCAACTCAAGGTCGATCCATGGGAACGGGTTCCATCCCAGTATCCTCCCGGCTCCAAGGGCAAGGGCAAAGTGGTGTCGATTACCGATTACGGCGTCTTCGTTGAACTGGAGGAGGGGGTCGAAGGGCTGGTGCATATCTCCGAGATGAGCTGGTCGAAGAAGCCGCGTCATCCGTCCAAGATCGTCGGTGTCGGCGAAGAAATCGAGGTGCAGGTGCTCAAGGTCGAAGCCGAAACCAAGCGCATTTCCTTGGGTATGAAGCAGTTGCAGCCCAATCCTTGGGATGTGGTCGAGGAGAGTTACCCGGTTGGTGCGGTCATTGAAGGTAAGATCAAAAATATCACTGACTTCGGCATATTCATCGGTATAGAGGAAGGTATTGACGGCCTGATTCACGTCTCTGATCTTTCCTGGACCGAGCGGATCAAGCATCCGTCCGAAAAGTATTCCAAGGGTGAAACCATTCAGGCGGTCGTACTCAAGATCGACAAGGAAAACGAGCGGTTCTCCTTGGGCGTCAAGCAACTGGAACCAGATCCGTGGCAGGCGGCGGCCAGCAACTATCCGATCGGCTCCACCGTTGAGGGGACCATCACCAACGTCACCGACTTCGGTGTCTTCGTCCAACTGGAGGAAGGGATCGAGGGTTTGGTCCACGTGTCCGAAATTTCTAAGGACAAGGTCAAGACACCGGTTGGCATGTTCAACGTCAACGACATTCTGAAGGCCATGGTCATCAACGTGTCTGCAGACGACCGCAAGATTGGCCTGTCGGTGAAAGCCCTCCAGGAAAAGGAAGAAAACAACGGTGCCATTCCCGAAGAGTACCTGCAAAAAGCTCAGAGCGCTACTCCCTCCACCTTCGGCGATCTCCTGAAGGCGGCAGCCGGCGAGGACAACAGCAAATAAGCGCCGAAGCGTTCGTTTGATGAAGCCATAGGGAGGCTCTATCCCGCCTCTCTACTTATTTTTCCGCGCCAGGTCGGGTGCACATCCTGACCTGGCGCGGCCGAGCAATAAAGGATATGGATCATGCTCAAGCGTGAATTGATTAATCAAGTTTCTGAACAACTTGGCGACTACTATAAGCAGGACATAGCACAAGCAGTTGATATTATTCTCGAAGAGATATCCCAGGCCTTGGCGGAAGAACGGCGGGTGGAAATCCGGGGTTTCGGCAGTTTTTCCGTGCGGACCCGCAAACCGCGCACCACGAAGAATCCGAAAACCGGCAAGATGATGAGCATCCCGGCGCGCAAAACGCTCCACTTCACCATGAGTAAATCGTTGAAGGAAGTCCTGATCGCCGAAGAAAAAAAATAACCGCCGTTTGCAATGCAGGCGCAAGACCGGGCCCCGCTCACGGGTCCGGTCTTTTTTTATTTCCAGTCCCACTTGAGGCGGATCGCGGCCTAGATGAACGGTTCAATGTCTCCTTTGCCGACGCGAAGGACTTCGGGTTGCTCGGATAGCAGTGAAATGACCGTGGAGGGGGTCGGAGCGATCTCGCCACCGTCGATGATCAGATCCACCTGTTTGCCAAAAAGGCGGTCAACGTCGTAACAGGTGCAGACAGGCTCCTCGCCTTCCCCGATGGAGGCGGAGGTGTTCAGTAGAGGATTGGCCAGGGCCCCAAGCAGTGCTTGGCAGATCGGATGATCAGGCACCCTGATGCCCACGGTTTTCTGCCTGGTCAGCATGATTTTGGGGACCAGCTTGGTTCCGGAGAGGACAAAGGTATACGGGCCGGGCAGATTCTTCCGCATCAGCCGGTAGGCGGTATTGCCGACATGGCCGTACTGGCTGATGTTGGTCAGGGAGGCGCACATGAAACTGAACGGCTTGTCCTTGGGCCGCTTTTTGATCTGGTAAACCAGCTTGATCGCCTTTTGATTGAAAATATCGCAGCCAATACCGTACATGGTGTCGGTGGGGTAGCAAATGACGCCGCCGTGCTGGAGGATCTCCACGGCCTGGGCGATCAGCCGAGGCTGCGGATTGGAAGGATTGATCTCAACAATTCTCGCCATAAAAACCAGACATCTGAAGGACAAAATAACGAAAGACGCGGGCTGTACCCAACACGTTCGGCCCGATGCGCCGCCGGGACAAACGTGTCATCTAAGCAGGAACATCCGGAAAAATCCAGCAATTTCTCGGTAACATGTTTGTGGCACAGGGTGCAGGTTCCGGCGCGCTCCCACCTCTTCCCGGCCAGTACAGAGTCGCCGCTCTTCAGGTCGCCTGTTTTCTTTTTGCCGAGAACATGCTACCTTATGCAGCCATAGGCTGATCACGGCAACCACATGCAACTTCGTGCAATCAGCGGGGTTGCCGCGGGCGGCGCACACTCCCCGTGCCCTGCCGTGCATTGCGGGAGAGCAGCAGCGAATCATCGTAACCGGATCGACCGGGAAGCAGACTGCCCGGTTTTCACTCCAGTCAACAAGGAGACTCTATGTTTCAGCACGATATCCCATTGGCCCTCACCTTTGACGATGTCCTCCTGGTGCCGGGCGCTTCCGAGGTCCTGCCGTCGGAGGTATCGCTCAAAACCCGGCTCACCGACACCATCGAGCTGCAGGCGCCGCTGCTCAGCGCCGCCATGGACACGGTCACCGAGCACCAGACCGCCATTGCCATGGCCAGGGAAGGCGGCATCGGCATCATCCACAAGAACATGAGCGTCGAGTTGCAGGCCAAGGAGGTGGAACGGGTGAAGAAATCGGAGTCCGGCATGATCGCCGATCCGATCACCGTCTCTCCCCACCAGAGTGTGGCCGAGGTGCAGCAGATCATGCGCGCCTACCGTATTTCCGGCCTGCCGGTGATCGATGGCGGCAAGCTGGTGGGCATTGTCACCAACCGTGACCTCCGCTTTGTTTCCGATGACGGCCTCCGGGTCAACGACGTCATGACCAGCAAGAATCTGGTGACCGCGCCGGTCGGTATCGACCTGCCTCACAGCAAGGCCCTGCTCCACGAGCACCGGATCGAAAAGCTGCTGATCGTCGACGACAACGGCCGGCTCAAAGGGCTGATCACCATCAAGGACATCGAGAAAATCAAACAATACCCCGACGCGGCCAAGGATGCCATGGGCCGGCTGCTGGCCGGTGCCGCCCTCGGGGTAGGCCCTGACCTCCTGCCGCGCACCGAGGCCTTGGTCAATGCCAAGGTCGACGTGGTGGTGCTCGACTCGGCACACGGCCACTCCGCCGGTATCCTGCACGCCTTGCAGGAGATCAAGGCCCATTTTCCCGGCCTTCCGGTCATTGCCGGCAACGTGGCCACCGGCGAGGCCACCGAGGCATTGATCAAGGCCGGAGCCAGCGGCATCAAGGTCGGCGTCGGACCGGGCTCGATCTGCACGACCCGCATCGTGGCCGGAGTCGGAGTGCCTCAGTTGACCGCCCTGCGCAACTGCGTCGAGGCCGCTTCCCGGTACGGCATCCCGGTGATCGCCGACGGCGGCATCAAATTTTCGGGCGACATCTGCAAGGCCATCGGCATCGGCGCCCACTCGGTGATGATCGGTTCGCTCTTTGCCGGAACCGATGAGACTCCGGGGGATACTTTCCTCTACCAGGGCCGAAAATACAAGGGCTATCGGGGCATGGGCTCCATCGGCGCCATGAAGGATGGTTCCGGTGACCGCTATTTCCAAGACAGCCAGAGCAGCAAGCTGGTCCCCGAGGGCATCGAAGGCAAGGTGCCTTACCGCGGACCGATTTCGGAAATGATCTACCAGCTGCTCGGCGGTCTGCGCTCGGGCATGGGCTACACCGGCGCCGCCACCATTGAGGAACTGCACCAAAAAGCCCGCTTTGTCCAGATCTCCTCGGCAGGTTTGCGCGAGTCGCACGTGCATGACGTCATCATCACCAAAGAGGCCCCGAACTACCGGACGGAAGCATTGTAAATCTCCCGTCCCCGTTCTCCAACCCAAGAAAGGCAGCCTATGTCCACCCATACGCAAAAAATCGTCATCCTCGATTTCGGCTCGCAGACCACCCAGTTGATCGCCCGCCGCATCCGTGAACAGAAAGTCTACAGCGAAATCCATCCCTACACCCTGTCCCTCGACAAACTGACGGCCATGCGGCCCACCGGCATCGTGCTGTCGGGCAGTCCGGCCAGCGTCTACGACGACGACGCCCCGATCAGCGATCCCGGCATATACGGGCTCGGCGTACCGGTGCTGGGCATCTGCTACGGTGCCCAACTGATGACGGTCCAACTGGGCGGACAGGTAGAGCGGGCCGAGAAGCGGGAATTCGGCGAGGCGCAGCTTTGTGTCGAATACACCGGTGGCCTGTTCGCCGGGCTGGAAATGGCACCAACCCGTCATCGGGTGTGGATGAGCCACGGTGACCGCATCGAAGCGTTGGCTCCGGGCTTCTCGGTCTCAGCCACCAGCGCCCATTCGCCCTATGCAGCCATTCGCCATGGCGAAAAACCCTTTGTCGGCGTCCAGTTCCATCCCGAGGTCGCCCACACCCTGATCGGCACCGATGTGCTGCGCAACTTCATCTTCGGCCTCTGCGGCTGTCGACCCGACTGGACCATGCATTCCTTCATCGACGCGACCGTGGCCGAAGTCCGGGCCAAGGTCGGCGACGCCGATCGGGTGATCTGTGCCCTATCCGGCGGCGTGGATTCCTCGGTGACCGCGGCCCTGGTCCATCGGGCCGTCGGCGACCAGCTCACCTGCATCTATGTCAACACCGGCCTGATGCGGACCGGAGAATCGGCAAGCGTGCTTCGCTTCTTCCGGGAAAAAACCCGGCTCAAGGTCATCGATGTCGATGCGTCCGAGTATTTTCTGGGGGCCCTGGCCGGAATCAAGGAGCCCGAGGAAAAACGCAAGCGGATCGGCTACGGCTTCATCGAAATCTTCGAGACCGAGGCCAGAAAGCAGGGACAGGTCCGCTACCTGGCCCAAGGAACCCTGTATCCGGACGTGATCGAATCGGTGGCGTTCCGCGGCAAGGCGCCGATCAAATCGCACCACAATGTCGGCGGTCTGCCCGAACGGATGCAGCTGGACCTCATCGAGCCGCTGCGCGAGCTGTTCAAGGACGAGGTGCGAGAGTTGGGTCTGGAATTGGGTCTGCCCGAGGAAGCCATCCACCGGCAGCCTTTCCCCGGACCGGGCCTGGCCATCCGGATCATGGGCGAGGTCACGGCCGAACGGTTGTCCACCCTGCGCCAGGCCGACGTGATCGTGCTGGAGGAGATGAAAAATGCCGGCTGGTACCGCAAGGTCTGGCAATCCTTTGCCGTGCTTTTGCCCATCCAAACCGTGGGCGTCATGGGCGACAGCCGTACCTACGAGCACGTCATCGCCCTGCGCTGCGTGGACAGCAAAGATGCCATGACCGCCGACTGGAGCCGCCTGCCGTATGAATTGCTGGGCCGCATCTCCAACCGGATCATCAACGAGGTGCGCGGCGTCAACCGGGTGGTCTACGACATCTCCTCCAAGCCGCCTTCAACCATCGAGTGGGAGTAAACCCGTACCGTTTACCCCTTGAAATCACTGCAACGCACAAATGTCCTATGCTCAAGACAGCCATTTACGTTGATGCCGAAAACATCAAGATGAGCGGCGGCTATGGCATGCGCTACGATGTGCTGGTCAGCCTGGCCAACAGTAAAAATTCCACTCTGCTGCGGGCTAACTGCTATCTGGCCGAGGATCACGAACGTACCCAGCGCGATCCGGAATACCGGCAGAAGGTCTATGCGTACCACAACATCCTGCGGTCCTGCGGTTTCAAGATCATCAAGAAGTACGTCCGCCGCTTCAAAGACGAGGATGGCAACATTACCACCAAGGCCAACGCCGACATGGACTTGGCCATCGACGCGTTGCTCCAGGCCCGTAACCTCGACCGGATCATCCTGCTCACCGGCGACAGCGATTTCCTGCGCCTGGCCATCGCCTTGCAGAATATGGGCTGCCGGGTGGAGGTCATCGGATTTTTTAATGTCAGCAAAGAGCTGCGAGAGGTAGCCGATTCCTATATCTCCGGTTTTCTGGTACCCGGCCTGCTGCCGATCACCGGCAGCTCCGGCGACAACGGCGACCGCTGGCAGCGAGGCACAGTGGCCAATTTCAACCAGGACCGAGGCTTCGGCTTTTTCCGCTATTACCGGTTGCAGGAAGGCATCCTCCTGCCGGAAACAGTCTTCTTCCATCTGTCGAAATCAACGCTCCCCTCGGATCATTTTTTCCAGGAGCCGTACCGGATCTTCGAGTTCAAGATTGTGGACAATCCAGCCAACAACAACCGATCCGAGGCCTGGGATATCCGGCTGCTCAAGGACGGATAAAGATGACGGACACCAATGGCCTGCTGCTCGCCGGCGATCTCGGCGCCACCAAGACCAGCCTGGCGCTGTACCGGGCTGCGGCCTGGCCCAGCTTGCCTTTGCGTCAGCAAACCTTCAAGAATCGGGACTTCGCCGCATTCGACGACCTGCTGGCCACCTTCCTTGCCGCTGACCAACCGATGCCTGTGGCCATCTGCCTGGGTGTAGCCGGCCCGGTTCTGAACAATGCGGTCCGCATGACCAACCTCTCCTGGTCGATTGAGGGCGCGGCTTTACAAGCCCGTCTCGGTTGCAGCCAGGTCCTGCTGATCAACGACCTGGTGGCCACCGCCGCCGGCATTGCCTGGCTCGCGCCCGGAGACGTGCATTCGCTCAATCCAGAGGCTCGCCTCGCCGCAGGGGCGGCCATGGCGGTTCTGGCCCCGGGTAGCGGTTTGGGCGAAGCCTTCCTCGTGCCCCATGAGAACCTGTTGCTCCCTTTTCCCACGGAAGGCGGCCATGCCAGCTTTGCCCCCAGAACAACCGAACAAATGGAATTGCTGAGATTCATGGCAGGACGGCATGGACACGTTTCGGTGGAACAAGCCTGTTCCGGCCTGGCCATCCCCGAGCTGTTCGCCTTTATCGCCGCCGGACAGCCTGTGCCGGATTGGCTGGCTGCTCATTTGGCGCGTGCCGCCGATCAAACGCCGGTCATCGTCCAAGCGGCCATCGACGCCGCGCGCGGCGGCACGCCCTGTGACCTGGCCCTACAGACCCTGCGCCTCTTCCTCGACATCCTGGCCGACGAGGCCGCCAACCTCACCCTCAAAACCCTGGCCCTGGGCGGCATCTTCATCGGCGGCGGCCTGGCGGCTCGACTGCTGCCGCTGATTGAGCCATCCCGCTTCATGACCATCTTTGCCCGGGGAACCTATCGGGAGATGCTTGCCCGTGTCCCGGTTCAGGTGATCGTCAATCCGCAGACCGCCCTGCTCGGCGCCGCCGCCACCGGCATCAGGACCATGGTTCGAGACGATAAAAAAAATTTACGAAGGGATTGACCGAGGATCACATAAGAATAGTTGCGCAGAAGAGCACTTCAGGCATACATTATTAATTGATCCGTCATTGAGTCGACGGCGAAAGCGGATAGGCGTCCCAAGGTGCCATCCCGAAGTTTAGTGGGCTGATGCGGCGAGCAACGACAGGCATCTTGACGCCGCAGATTAGAAGAAAGGTTGCGGAGACGAAACAGGGGCGGAATGACCTGCTGCCCACGTTGGGAGACGCCATCAATGCCCTGCCCGGCGGAGCAGGGCAGGCATATCCGCCTCATCCTCAAAAAATTGAGGGAGAAGTCGTCTCTTCCGGTCGGCTTGTTCTTGGCAGCCTGTCTGATGCGCAGGGGATGGGGATGGGCTCTTTTTTCCGGCCAACTGAAAATGGTTTCCCGGCTACGATCAACCATTTGAAAAATATTATTTTTTAGCTCGATCCACGCATGACAGGCCAAAAAAAAATACCCCTGAGCAGTCTTATAGGCCAAAGTGCTCAGGATCTCTTTCCTGATCTTTTTCAGAGCGGATCAGCGAAAGCGAAGCCTTCGCCAGCGAAGATGACGCCTACCGAGGCTGTGAAGCCTTCCAAGGTTATTGTCCCGCCGCCGGTGTGGTATGCAACCTGGTGGAACGACGAGAAGAAGGCAAAGCCCGCCGAGGCTACGGAGCCTGCCAAGGTTGTTGTCCCGCCACCGCCACCGGACACGAGCTGGCTGGCCAAAGCGGCCTCTGGCGGACAACAGGAGCAGGCTGACGACGCCCCCTTCTCCGCACTGCTTGCCCTCGGCAAGAAAACGCAGCAAGAGATGCTGGCACGAAAACTGAACAAGATGGGGTATACCGTCATAACGGCAAGCTCGGCCACGCAGGCGCTCGAACGCTTGGGTTCAAGTAAATATCACCTGGTTTTTTGCAGCGCGGATGCAGCCTTCAAGGAGGTCCGCCGGTTCGTCAATCAATTAACGGCCGACCAGCGGAGAGGCATCTATTTCGTACTGATAGGCGCCGACCTGCACACCCTCTACAATCTGGAAGCTCTAGCTCTCAGCGCCAACTTGGTCATCAACGACCGCAATCTCTCCTCTCTCGAATTGATCTTGCACGCAGGATTGCACAATTACGAACAGCTCTTTCGCCCTCTGCTCGACCTCCTCGATTCCACTGCATCCCTCAGATAACGACAGGAAAATCCGTTGCCTGTTTGCGCCACGGCTCTACAATAAAAGAAATTTTTTCAATAGGTTATCGTATGTCATGCCGAAATTCCTCGCATCATTGTAGCTCACAATAATATCGTCGGTCTGAGACAGATCAATCGCGAACGGCGCAATCTGCTGCTTTTTCTTTTCATCATAAAGGACCTGGACGATTGGCCGCGTCATGTCTTCAGTCGATCCAATCACCACCCCGCTTCTACCGTCGGCCAACACAACGCAGGTGCCAACCGGATATATGCCGGTGCACCGGATGAAATCGTTGGCCAATTCTTCGTTGAACTGCACCCCGCCGCCTTCGTAAATGATGCGTAAACCCAGAACCGATTCCATGCCGGCCTTATAGCATCGTTCCGAGGTAACGGCGTCGAACACATCGCAGACACTGGTAACCTGGGCCGCAAAACTGATCCGATCTTTTTCCAGACCGTGGGGATATCCCTTGCCGTCATACCGCTCATGGTGATGCATGGCTATATCGTATCCCTCAGGAGGAATATTCTTCGCCTTGGAAAGTATGTCCGCGGACAACTCGGTGTGCCGTTTCATCTCGCTGAATTCTTTCGCGGTGAGTTTTCCGGGTTTGTTGAGGATAGCCTGTGACACCAGCGCCTTGCCAATATCATGAAACAGAGCGCCAACCGCTATGTCGAGGCTTTGCTGTTCCGGGATTCCATAGTAATGACACATATTCAGGACATGGGAACTGACACTGACCGAATGGTGCAGCGTATATTCGTCCTTCTTCCGGATACGGCTCAAGAGGGAAAGCGCGTCACGGTTTCTATGAATCGAAACCTGCATCTGTTTGGCGAGGTCATAAAAGGGGCCGACTTCGGGTATGCTCCCGTCCATCGCCTGCCGAAACGCTTGCTCGACAACCTTGATGCCATCCTCTGTGATTTTCTGGGATGATTGCAATTCAATCTTTAAGGGCACAGCAGGTCGTTTAAGAGTGCGCTCGACTCCAAAAGGGGCTGCGGGATTTACATCTTCGACAATGGATTTTGATTGCTCTACCACGTCTACTACTCTTTGATCTGGATCGATGGATGGCCCCACGTCCAACCCTCGATCTGTATCGATATAAACCTCTCTGATATCCCAACGTCTCAGTATCCCAATAGTATCTTCGCTCTTGATATAACTTGGCTCGATGTACAGATTGCTATCGCTTCCGCCACAGTTAAAATCATGAACAAAGACTCCGAGTTGCAGATATTCGATACTTACCTTTTTTATCATAATCCACTGCTGTCCCGCAAAAATCGGAAAAATTTATCAGTTGTTACGTCCCACATCCCGCCTCCGCCCCCTGCGCATCGTCTTGTCTCCAGATGCGCATCCGTGCAGGATCATCTCTCTTCAGTGGCGCTTTTGGGACTTATCCAAATAATCTATACCCGCGTCGTGCAGTTCCTTCAACTTGCTCTCAATTCTGTCGCACAGGGTTTTCAGCACCTTGATGCGGGCAAAATTCTTGTTGTTGGCTTCCACCAGCGTCCACGGGGCATGCAAGGTACTGGTCCGGTCCACCATGTCGCAGACCGCATGTTCATACTGCTCCCATTTCTCCCGGTTGCGCCAGTCCTCATCGGTGATCTTGAACCTCTTGAAGCAGATATTCTGCCGCTCCTCGAACCGTTGTAACTGCTCGTCCTTGGTGATGGCCAACCAGAATTTGACCACCAGGATGCGGTGGCGAGCCATCTGCGCCTCGAACTCGTTGATTTCGCTGTAGGCCCGCATCCAGTCGGATTCCGAGCAAAAACCCTCAACCCGTTCCACCAGCACCCGGCCATACCAGGAACGGTCAAAGATCGTCACCCGGCCCTTGCGCGGCAAATGCCGCCAGAACCGCCACAGATAGGGTTGCGCGCGCTCCTCCTCTGTGGGGGCGGCAATGGGGATCACCTGATAACTGCGGGCATCCAGAGCACCGGTGATCCGACGGATACTGCCTCCCTTGCCGGCGGCGTCGTTGCCCTCAAACACCGCGATCACCGACATGTACTTGAACTTGGGATCACGGATCATCTCGTTGAGCCGGTCCTGCAGTTTTTCCAGTTTGGTCTTATACTCCCGCTTGTCGACCGTCTGAGTCATGTCAAGGGTCTTCAGCAGATGCAGATTGTCAATGGGCGGCATCATCAGAGGCGGCGCCAGGAGCCGGGATTGCGGTGAGGCTTCCAGGTGCAGCCGGTCCTGAATGGCCTTAAGAATCATCCTGCCCACGGTCAGGTTGCGGTAGCACGCATCCGTACCCTCGACGACCAACCAGGGGGCCTCGGCCGTGCTGGTGTACCGGATGACCTTGTCATGCACGGCGCGAAACGCATCGTAATCCTTCATCAAATGCTTCCAGTCGCGTTTCGTCACCTCTCCGTAGACCAGGGAACTTTTCTCCAGCTCCTTGAACCGTTTCTCTTGCTTTGCCTTGGACAGATGAAACCAGAACTTGAGCACCAGCGCGCCTTCGTCCACCAGCATTTTCTCCAGCTGCACGGCCCGCTCCAGGCTCTGGTCGAGATCGGCGTCCTTGGTGATGCCCTTGACCCGGTTCAATATCGGCCAAGTATACCAGGAACCGAGGAAAACGCCGATCTTGCCCTTGGGAGGCAGGGCCCGCCAGAAGCGCCACATCATCGGCCGGTCGAGTTCCTCGTCAGAGGGTTCGCCCATGCCATGGGTCTGGATATGGCGAGGGTCCATCCATTCGTTGAGGAGGTTGACAGTGGCGCCACGGCCTGAACCGTCCACGCCACCCACCAGAATGATCACCTGGAAGGCCCCTGATTTCACCAGTTCCATCTGGGCATCGAGCAGCGCCCCCCGCAAGGCCGGAACTTCTTGTTCATAAACGGATTTTTTGATTTTATGGCCCAATTCCGCTGATTCAAACATTGTTCCAAGCCTCCCTTAGCCGTGACCGACGATTGAGCCGGCACCTGGCCGCATAGGTTCATCTTGTTCAATTCTGGCGTCGATCGGCAACAGTTGCAGGTTGCCGGCAAAATATCCCTCAACAATCCGTTGGTCCGCATCGAAGGCATAGTCGATGCCTGCATGCGCCTGCCG
This sequence comes from Desulfobulbus sp., assembly GCA_009780825.1. Lineage (GTDB taxonomy): Bacteria > Desulfobacterota > Desulfobulbia > Desulfobulbales > Desulfobulbaceae > Desulfobulbus. Next base: position 67,204 of record WQZH01000002.1, read on the forward strand.
GTCGATCCACATGAGCGCCTCCATATCGTCCCCGGGTTCAGGGCTTCCGGTCAGAATCTCCCCCAGCAGCACGATCACCAGGGTATGGTGGCTATCGTCGAGATGGTTGGACACCACGTTGACGATGCCGTCGATCCGCACCTCCAGCCCGGTCTCCTCCCGGACTTCGCGGTGCGCGGTGTCGATGAATGACTCTTCGTACTCGATGTACCCGCCAGGCAGACACCATTTGCCGCCATATCGGACCGTTGCCTTGCGCCTGCCGACGAGGATCTCGCCGACCGGCGACTTGACGAGCATGGTGACGCCGGGGGCTGGATTGAGATAATGGACATGTCCGCACCCATCGCACCGGAGCCGTTCAAACCTGGCGAGCACCTGTCCGGCAAGGCGGGTCCCGCACTGCGAACAATAACGCGGCCGCCGACTATCGCCGGCCAGCGGTCCGGAATGACCGAATACCTGATGCAGATGCAACCCTCCCTCCTGAAACACTCCTTTCCGATTCTACCCGTTAACTTTGTGGTATATGCAGATTTTTGCAATCACAATTTGCAGGGAAACGGCATGGAACCGCCTCCGTCTTCCGCGACCGGGGGAGAACAAACCGGCAACAGGGTATCGTGCGCCAGGAGAGCAAGGTCGTCGATTGCGCGGAGCCCGCCGGCGCCGGCATCGTTACACCCGCCTCTACAGCCGGTGTCTGCCTTGACGCCGGGTCAGGGTATCGCCTAGATCGTGGCGCTCGCCGGGCAGCCGGGTGACATGCGCCATGATCGAAGGCGGCAGCACCCTACCCTTGATCCCCAGGATGTCGGCGGCCAGGGCATCGGCCACCTCGGCCTGATCCCGGCCCCGCTCGGTGGTGAGATAGTCGAACAGCAAATGGGCCAGGCGCGGCAGGCCGATCTGCCAGGTGGCGCGGGTCCGGGCGTAGAGCCAGGCGCAGAAGGCGCGGAATCCCCGAAACACATCCCTGTCCGGCCAGAGCAGCGGGGCGGTGCGTTTACAGTTGCCGCTGTTGTACACCAGGTCCCAGAACCGCGCCAGCCGCTTCATTTCCTGCATTTCGCCAAAGGCGATCAGATCGTTGCACAGGATCTCATAGGGCGGGTCAGCGGCGTACACCATGCCGTGCTCCCGGTCGTGCCGGACAAGAGCGGTGCCGGACAATTTTTTAAGCATGCCGATCTGAATCTCGCCGGAAGTGAGCGCCACCAGGGTATTGAGGTGTTGGCCAAACCGGTCGAGCGGCTCGCCGGGCAGGCCGACGATCAAATCGACGTGGAGATGGGCCTTGGTCCGCTGCTCCAGGAAGGCCAGGTTCTCGCGGATACGATGGATGTCGAGCCGCCGGTTGATGTTGGCCGCGGTGCGCACATCCAAGGTCTGGATGCCGACCTCAAGCTGCAGAGTGCCCGCTGGAAAACGGGCGATCCGGTCCTTGAGGCCATCCGGGAAATGGTCGGGAATCACCTCGAAGTGGGCGTGAAAGGGCGGATCTTTGGCGAGAAAAAAATCGAGGATGCGGGCTGCTGCCGCCGGGTTGGCATTAAAGGTGCGGTCCACGAACTTGAAGGTCCGCGCTCCCCGCGCCCAGAGCGACTCCAGTTCGGCCAGGAAGCTGTCGAGCGGAAAAGGCCGCACCCGCCGGTCAATGGACGAAAGACAGAACTCGCAGGCAAAGGGACAGCCCCGGGACGCCTCCACATAGACCAGACGATGGGCCAGGTCCTGACCGGTGTAGAACCGGTAGGGCAACATCAGGGTATCGGCTTCGACCGGAGCAGCGGGGACGATCCGATCCGCTGGCGGGTTGCTGGCGAGCAAGTCCCGGCAAAGACCGAGGAAACTGTGCTCCCCTTCCCCCTGGACCAGGTAATCGGCACCGCTGAAATCGACCCGCAGGGGCAGGTGGCTGACCTCGGGCCCGCCGAGCACGATCGTGATTCCCGGCGCCACCCGTTTGAGCACCCCCACCAGACGCCGCACCTCATCCGCATTCCAGATGTAGACGCCGATGCCGACAATGGCCGGCCTGGCGGCCAGGATGGCCTCGGCCATGTCGCCGGGCCGGTCGGTGAGGCAGTATTCCTGGATGGTTGTCTGGGGCTGCAGTTCGGCCAGGTTGGCGTACAGCCAGCGCAGCCCCAGGCTGGCGTGGATGTAGCGGGCGTTGATGGTGGCGAGGACGATGGCGGGCATGGTAGACAGACGGTTAACGCTGGCAGGTCGGACTGTTCTTCAAATGGGTCAAGACAACCAACTGGTTCTCCGCAAATTTTATTGTGGAAGAATTGGTGAGACAGCAGTGACTATTCCATCAATCCATCAAAAAAATTCTCGTCGATTTTTTGCAATTTCCATGTCTTGTCATCTCGAACGCCGATCCCATGTTTGACCATAAGGCGGGTAAGTTCCTCGCCACCAATTAGACGCAGCCGCTTAGGGCTTCGTTCCGCATACTCCAAAGCTGACTTTGTGTAACGGCTGGTGGTGACAAACACACCTTTGACAATTCCGTGCGCATCCATAGCTCCGGCAAACTCGCGTATTTTGTCCGGGCCGATAGCGGAATCGTAGGCATAGCGCTTGGCTTGCAGATAAATAACATCCAGGCCAAGCGCGTCCGTTATGATACCGTCTATGGCCCCGTCGCCGGAACCGCCAGTACGTCTGCCAAGGCCGCCGGCTCCATACCCGAGGCCAAGCATAAGCTCCACAATCAAGCGTTCAAAATCACTCTCATCCATTGCCAACAGGCGCTCGTATAAATCCGATTGCAGAGTTTTATTCAGTTCCGTCAAGGCGGCGGCGATACGCTCTTCCGGTGTATCCTGCTCCGTGGGGCCAGGCATGACATTTGCCGCACCCTCTTGCTCTGTTTCCGTATGGCCTACCGCACGGAACTGACGGTATTTCTCTGAGCGAGCCGAAAGAAAATTCATGTCGATCTTTGATGGGTTTTCTGCGAGTACCCTGCGTCCTTCTTCAGAAATCGCGTAAAGGCCCCTCGCTTCCCGTTTGAGCAAGTCCGCCTTGGTCAGGTGGACAAAAAGTCCAATATACCCGGTTGGCTACCCTGGTCTGCCTACCACTCCCAAGAAGTTCGTTTCGTTCTGTTTCGGTAAGAGCAAACTCGTCGGACAACTGCGCTATGGCTTTAGCTGCACGTATCATAGGTCCACGATTTGCCAGTTTAAGCACAGGTAACATGAAGCTCTGAAAATTGGGAATTGCCATAACTGATTATCTCTTTTTTTATTTGGGTCTCAAGTCCTGGTGCCGTTGGCTCCTACCAACAAGGCCAACACCGCCACCACCCCCGCTCATCGGCCTTGCAGCCGTTGCCTGAGCACCTTGTGCAGAATGCCGCCCTGGCGGTAATAGTCGATTTCCATGGCGTTATCGAGCCGCAGCCGGACTTGAATGGTTGCGCTGCGGCCGTCGGCGCGGTCGATGCGCAACGAGACCTGCCCACCTGGCGTCAGGTCGCCGCCGATGCCGGTGAGGCTGACGGTTTCGCTGCCGTCCAGCGCAAGGCTGGCCCCATTCATACCCTCCGGGAATTGGAGGGGCAGAACGCCCATGCCCACCAGGTTGGAGCGGTGGATGCGCTCGAAAGACGCGGCGACCACCGCTTTGACCCCAAGCAGCAAGGTGCCCTTGGCGGCCCAGTCGCGCGAGGAGCCGGTGCCGTAGTCCTTGCCGGCGAAGACCACCAGCGGTATGCCGGCTTGTTGGTAGCGTATGGCAGCCTCGTAAATCGGCATCTCCTCGCCTTCGGGCCAATGTCTGGTCCAGCCGCCTTCCCGCGCCACCATCTGGTTGCGGATACGGATATTGGCAAAGGTGCCGCGCATCATCACCTCGTGGTTGCCGCGCCGCGAGCCGTAGCTGTTGAAATCAGCCGGTCGGATGCCCAACCCTTGGAGGTAGAGGCCGGCCGGGGTCTGGGGGCCGATGGAGCCGGCCGGGCTGATGTGGTCGGTGGTGATCGAGTCGCCGAACAGCGCCAGGATGCGGGCGCCGGCAATCTCGGCGACCGGCCGGGGTTCCGGATTCAGCTCCTGGAAGAAGGGCGGTTCGCGGATATACGAGGAGGCCGGGTCCCATTGATAGAGATGACCGCTGCCGCCGTGCAGCTCATTCCATTGGGCGTCGCCGGCGAAAACCGAGCCGTAGCTGGCCGTGAACAGCTCCGGGGTCAGGCTTTGGCTCGCCGCCGAGCGGATCTCCTCCTCGGTGGGCCATATTTCCAGGAGATAGACCGGCTGGCTCTGGCCGTCAACACCCAACGGTTCGCGCTCCAGATCGATCAGCACCGTGCCGGCCAGGGCATAGGCCACTACCAGCGGCGGCGAGGCTAGGTAATTGGCCCGGACCTGGGGATGGATGCGGGCCTCGAAATTCCGATTGCCGCTCAACACCGCGGCCGCCACCAGGTTGCGCTCTCTGATCTCGGCGCTGACCGCATCGCTCAGCGGACCGGAGTTGCCGATGCAGGTGGTGCAGCCGTAGCCCACCACATAAAATCCCAGGGCCTCAAGATCGGGCAAGAGTCCGCTCTGCTCCAGGTAGCGGGTGACCACCCGGGAGCCGGGGGCGAGACTGGTCTTCACCCAGGGTTTGCTGGTCAGCCCGCGCGCCCTCGCCTTGCGGGCCAGGAGGCCGGCGCCGATCATCACGTCTGGGTTGGAGGTGTTGGTGCAACTGGTGATGGCGGCGATCACCACCGCGCCGTCGGCAAGGCCGGCTGTTGCCGGAGCCTGCGGCGCGAATTGCCGGGAGAAGTCTTCCCGCACTCCGGCCATCGGCAACAGATCCTGGGGCCGCCTGGGGCCGGCTAGGCTGGGCGTCACCGAATCAAGCGGAATGTCGTACACCACCGAATACGCGGGCTCCGCACTGTCCGGCGTGTAGAAGAACCCCTGATGCCGGCAGTAGCGTTCCACCAACTCGACCTGTTCCTGGGGGCGGCCGCTTAACCGCAGATAGCGCAAGGTTTCGCTGTCGGTCGGGAAAAATCCCATGGTCGCGCCGTATTCCGGGGCCATATTGGCGATGGTCGCCCGGTCGGGCAGACTCAGATATACAAGGCCGGGACCGAAAAACTCGACGAAGCGGCCGACCACGCCCTTGGCGCGCAGGAAGCGGGTGATGGTCAGCACCAGGTCGGTGGCGGTGGCTCCGGGCCGCAGCCTGCCGGCAAGGCGTACGCCCACCACCTCGGGAATTTGCAGGAAATAGGGTTGACCAAGCAGCACCGCCTCGGCCTCGATGCCGCCCACGCCCCAGCCCATGACACCAAGACCGTTGATCATGGTGGTGTGGGAATCGGTGCCGAGCACGCTGTCCGGATAGATCACGGCCTCGCCTTCCTGTGCGCCGGTGGTGACCACCGAAGCCAGGTATTCCAGGTTGACCTGGTGGACAATGCCGGCGCCGGGCGGCACCACCCGGAAATTGTCGAAGGCCTGCTGGCCCCAGTGGAGCATGGCGTAGCGCTCGCGGTTGCGCGCCATTTCCAGGCCGACGTTGGCCGCCAAGGCTCCGGCGTTGCCGCAGTGGTCCACCTGAATGCTGTGGTCGATGATCAGATCCACCGGAATGAAAGGGTTCATGGTGGCAGGATCGCCGCCGTGACGGGCCAGGGCGGAACGCATCGCCGCCAGATCGACCAGGGCGGGGATGCCGGTAAGGTCCTGGAGGATGACCCGGGCCGGGATGAAGGGGACGGCCGCATCCGGCACCGCGTCGGGCCGCCAGGAGGCCAGGTTGTCGATGTCAGTTTCGCCGGCCAACCCCAGAGGGGCGTGGCGGAGCAGGTTCTCCAGCAGAATGCGCAGGGAATATGGCAGTCGTTCAATCGTTCCGTATCCAAGCCTTTCCAGAGCCCGCACCGAATAGGCGGTATAGGTCGCGTTGCCGACCTGCAGAGTCGTCCGGAAGGTGAAACGGGAGAAATCCTCGGTCGCGGTCATAGCGCATGTCTCCTGAAAAGATGGGGGGGAAGACTGTTCCTTATACGATACATCCAACTCAGCACAAGCAGGGAGGCGGCCGAACGACCCGCTGAAAGGCTGGGTTTTTTCGCCGAAGCCATTGCGACAACTTGCCGTTCTGCTCCATTCGTCCTATAATTAAATCCTTTCCGGCGAATCTGAACAGCCTTTATTTGCGAGAATGTCCCATGAGCAAGACCTACGCGGAAATCAACGAAAAAATAGCCTCCGGCAAGGCCGTGGTCCTGACCGCCGAAGAGGTGATCAACTATGTCGACAGACGCGGCCTGGAGGCCGCGGCCAAGGAGGTGGACGTGGTCACCACCGCCACCTTCGGTCCGATGTGCTCCTCGGGCTGTTTCCTCAACTTCGGCCACAGCAAGCCCAAGATGCGCATCTCCGAGGCCTGGATCAACGATGTGGCGGCCTATTGCGGCATCGCGGCGGTCGATGTCTATCTCGGAGCGACCCAACTGCGGCACAACGATCCGGCCAATATGTACCACCCCGGCGAGTTCCTCTACGGCGGCGGCCACGTGATCGAGGATCTGGTGGCCGGCAAGAAACTGCAGCTCTTCGGCCTCTCCTACGGCACCGACGACTATCCCCGTCGTGAGGTCCGCACCATGTTCGACATCAACGACCTCAACCAGGCGATCATGGTCAACCCGCGCAACTGCTACCAGAACTACAACGTCGCGGTCAATGTCTCAGACAAGCGCATCTACACCTACCTGGGCATCCTCCGGGCCAAGATGCGCAACATGACCTACTGCTCGGCTGGCCAGTTAGCGCCGCTGCTGAACGATCCCTTCTACGAGACCATCGGCATCGGCACCAGCGTCTGGCTGGCCGGGGCACGGGGACACGTCTACGCCGAGGGCACTCAGCACTGCTCACTGGCCGAACGCGGCGACAACGGCGTGCCAGTGGAGGGAGCCGGAACGCTCGCCCTGACCGGCAACATGAAAGAGATGCTGCCCGAGTTCGTGCGCGGCGCCAGTTTCAAGGGGTACGGCGTATCGCTGGCGCTCGGGGTGGGCGTCCCCATTCCCATCCTCAACCCGCAGATCCTGCAGCGGACCACGGTCCGCGACCGCGACATCACCGCCTGCGTTATCGACTACTCGGCGGACTATCCGGAAAAAACCGGCAAGGTTCTGGCCCAGGTCTCCTACGAGGCGCTGCGCTCCGGAGAGGTGGAGCTGATGGGCAAAAAAATACCGGTCACCTCGCTGTCCTCCTACCACAAGGCGCTCAAGATCTGCAACCTGCTCAAGAGCGAGATTCAGGACGGCAGGTTTCTGCTCTCCGAGCCCATGCAGCGCCTGCCACTCAATCAGGGCATGAAATCCATGAACATCACGGGATCGGTCAGATGATCACCAAAAAAATCTATCTCTATTTTCCCAAGAGCGAGACCGAAAAACCGATCGTCTACCACCTGGTCAAGGATTACGATCTGATCGTCAATATTTTCCGGGCCAAGGTAACGCCGGAAGAAGAAGGGTATCTGAGCCTGGAGGTGACCGGCACCCAGGAGAACATCGACCAGGCTTTTGCCTTTCTCACCACCTTTGACGTGGTCGTCCATGCCGGCAACAAAGGCGTGCATTGGGACGAAAGCCGGTGCGTCCACTGCTGCGCCTGCGTGGTCCATTGCCCGACCGGGGCGCTGTCCATCATCGACCGGCCCACTCGAGCCGTGGCCTTCAACGAGGAGGGCTGCGTCGAGTGCCTGGCCTGCATCGCCGCCTGCCCCTTCGGCGCCTGTTCCTCGACGATCTGAGGCAGAAGCAGGCGTCTTCGCTTGATTGTCGATGCGTGCCTACCGCTCCTTTTCCTGGAAGGAAACCAACCTGCGGGTGGCCTGCGAGAACTTTGACCTGGTGACCCGGACCGTGGTCGAGGAGCGGCGCAAGCTTGAACGTTATATCGCCCGCCACCCCGAATTTCTTACCGCCCTGGTGCCGGTTGCCCTGCTGGACGACCCGCCTGCGGCGGCCATACGGATGGCGGCCGCCGCCAAGCTGACCGGTCTTGGCCCCATGGCCGCCGTGGCCGGCACCCTGGCGCAGATGGGAGCCGAAGCGGCCATGGCCGCCGGTTGCCGCGAGGCGATCGTTGAAAACGGCGGCGACATCTTCATCCATTCAGACCACGAGGTCACCATCGGCCTGTACGCCGGCGACAATGCCATCGGCGACAGGCTGGCCTTGCGCATCCATCCCGAAAACCTGCCCATGGCCCTGTGCTCCTCATCCTCGAAAATGGGGCATTCCTTGAGTTTCGGCCAGTGCGACCTGGCCACCGTGACCGCCAGAGACGGAGCGCTGGCCGACGCCGCCGTCACTCTGGTCTGCAACCTGATCACCAGTGAGCGCGACCTGACGCCGGTGCTGAACCGGGTCGGCACTATTGCCGGCATCGACGGCATTCTAGCGGTCAAGAACGGCAAGATCGCGCTCTGGGGCCGCCTGCCGGAACTGGTCCGCAACCAGGATGCCGGCGCTCGCAGCAAGATCACCCGCGATCTGCATTCCGATTTTCAAGGATAACCTCACCTGGCTCGGGACAAAGCCTACCACCGACGCCTTCAGGCTCACCAGAGCGCAGCTCCGCTGCGCCGACCGGATAACCTGCCCAGACCGCCCAAAAGGCGCGAACAATAAAAAAGCCGACATGGTGGATACACCATATCGGCTTTTTCGCAAGATGTGACCTGGATGCGGTCGCGCGACCTACTTGGCCTGCAGTACCACATATTGGCTTCGCTCGCCTGAGCGAACCCGCAAAAGAATCTGCCTGCCACTACCGCTCTTTTTCAAGACTTGCTGCAACTCCTTGAGATTATGAACTCTGGTACGGTTGACTTCCTCGATCAGCATACCGGACTGCAACCCCAGCTCGGCAGCGGCGCTGTCGGCCTCGACGTCGGCGATCAGCACGCCCTGGTCCTTGGCATAACTGAACTGCTCGGCGACCTCTTTGGTCAGATCCTGCAAGGAAAGGCCGAACTCGCTCAAGGTGGTGCCGGTCATCTTCTTGCCGATCGAGGCCATGTCTGCTGGCTGCTCGCCGACAGTCACCACCACCTCCTTTTCGCTGCCGTCGCGCAGGACGCGCAGCTTCAAGTCGGTGCTCGGCGGGGTCATGGCGATCTTGTTGCGCAGGTCGGCCACGTCCGCAACCGCCTCGCCGTTGATGGCCACGATAATATCACCCTGGATCAACCCGCTCTTTTTGGCCGGAGAATCGTCGCTCACCTCGGTGACAAGAGCGCCGCCCGCCTTGCCGCCGAACGATTTGCCCAAATCTTCGTTGACATCCTGGATCATGACCCCCAGCCAGCCTCTGGTGACCTTGCCGCCCTTGCGCAGCTGCTGTTCGATCGACTTGGCCATATTGATCGGGATGGCGAATCCGATCCCCATGTAGCCGCCGCTCCGAGAAAAAATAGCGGTGTTCATCCCCACGGCCTCGCCGCGGATATTGAGCAGCGGGCCACCCGAGTTGCCGGGATTGATGGCGGCGTCTGTCTGGATAAAATTTTCGTAATCGGTAATACCCATGCGGTTGCGCCCCTTGGCGCTGACCACCCCGACGGTGACGGTCTGGCTCAGCTCGAAGGGGCTGCCGATGGCGATAACCCACTCGCCCACCTCCAGGTTGTCCGAGTTGCCGAGGGCCAGGACCGGCAGATCTTTCGCCTCGATTTTGATGACCGCCACATCGGATTGGGGATCAGCACCCACTACCTTGGCCTGAAATTCACGTTTATCGGCCAAGCGCACGGTAATTTTGCTGGTATTCTCAACCACGTGGTTGTTGGTCAGGATATAGCCATCGCTGGCAATGATAAAACCGGATCCTGCGGCCTGTTGCTTGAAAGTCCGCTTTTCTTGCTTGGGGTTGTCACGAGGATGACGGAATTGGGGGCCGAAAAACCGTTCAAAGAAGGGATCGTTGAATAAGTCGGGGAATTGGCCCATGCCCCTGGCAGAGGTTTCTTTCTCTACTCCGACATACACCACCGCCGGACCGGCTTTTTTCACCACGGCGGAAAAAGCCTTGGCAGAACGGTCAAGCAAGGCCAGGTCATCGTCATTTCCGGCAAAGGCGGGATGATACCCTCCGGCCAGCACCATAAGGCAGAGCAGACAAGAGGCAAGGATGGGAAAACGGTTGGATTCGGTGCGGTTGCTGGGTTTGTCCATGTGGTTGCTCCATTCGATCATGGAAAGAAGAGGCCGCCCTGCATGCTGCGGCTGGGCAGCGGCAAACAACCAGTTTCGGCTGTGCTGGCAAGCAACATTATACCAGGCGATTGGTTCGTCAAGAGGTCAGTGACAGAATTGGCGCAGTTCGGTGGCGAATCCGGCGCGATACAAGGGTTAGTCGCCTGACCTGCGTGAGCGGGCGGCCAGCCGGGTGCGGAAAAACCAGCCGATGCCGATCACCGCCACCACCACGATGGCGATATCGACCTGATGAGAATACTTCTGCACCACGGCCCAATGTTCACGCAAGCGCATGCCCAGAAACAGGAGAAAGCCGTTCCATAAAGTGGCGCCGACGGTCGTCACCGCCATGAACGGTAGCAGCGGCATTTTGCCCATGCCGGCCGGGACGGAAATAAAGTGACGGATCACGGGGATGAAGCGGGCGAGGAAAACGGTGTAGCCCCCCTGACGCTGTTGAAAATAGCGCTCGGTCCGTTCCAGGTCGTGGCGGTTGAGCAACAGGTACCTCCCGACCTTGAGCACCAACGGCTTGCCGCCGTAATAGCCCATCCCGTAGGAGGCAAGCGATCCGACCATCGATCCCAGGCTGGTGGACAGCACGGCCAACCACAGATTCCACTTGCCGTCGGTGACCAGAAAGCCGACAAAGGGCATCACCGCCTCGCTGGGCACCGGTGCGATCATGCTTTCCAGGGCCATGAGGAAAAAAGCGCCGACATAGGCGGTGGCTTCGAGGATCTGCACCGCTATTTGCGCGATCAGCTCGGTGATCACGGGGTGGCCTGATGCAGGAAATACAACAAGGACAAGGCGCCGAACGCGACTCTGTACCAGGCAAAGATGGTGAAGTTATGGTGCGCCACATAGTGGAGCAGCCCTCTGATGGCTACCAGGGAGCTGAAAAAGGCGGTGACGAAACCCACGGCAAAAAAAACCAGATCCGGCTGCCCCATCTCGCCCCAGGATTTGTAGATGTCGTAGCCCGTGGCCAGAAACATGGTGGGGATGGCAAGGAAGAAGGAAAACTCCGTTGCCGCCTGGCGAGAGATGCCAAAGAGCATGCCGCCGATAATCGTTGCCCCTGAGCGGGACGTTCCCGGAATCAGGGCGAAAACCTGCGCACATCCGACCTTGAGCGCATCAACCACACCCATCTGCTCGACTGCGGTAATGCGTGGTGCGCGTTGTTTCCGCTCGACCAGGAAGATGATCAGGCCGCCGACGATCAGCGACAGGGCCACCACCACCGGGCTGAACAGATATTGCTTGATCAGCTTGTGCAGCAGCAAACCGACAACGGCCGCAGGCAGAACACCGACGATCAGGTTGATCACAAACTGCCGCGCCCCGGCTTCGCGGGTCATGCTGGTCGCTACCCGCAACAGCCGCTGCCGGTAGACCCAGCAGACCGCGAGGATCGAACCGAGTTGAATGCAGATTTCGAAAGTCTTGGCCTGTTCGCCCGTATAGCCGAGCAGATCGCCAGCAATAATCAGGTGACCGGTGGATGAAATTGGCAAGAATTCGGTGAAGCCTTGGACCAGGCCAAGAACGATGCTTTGAATCAGCGCGAAAAATTCCATCAGCTACTCTGCAAACAAAAGGGAAACAGGAGGGGGCACGGGCCGTCCTTCGTCGTCCACTCCCGCCAATGAAGTTCGGACCCAATGGCATGTCCGACAAGGTTTCTGCTGTACCCGATCATGCGCTTTCCTGTCAAGAGACAGTTCATGCTTGGAGGTTGCGGCGGGATCGGAGGTCAACGGACGGCGAGGATCCAGGCGGCCCCCTCGGATGCATGGGACAGGATTACCGCCCTTTTTCCCGAATATCACTTGGAAAATGCTTGCAGGGCCGAGATGAATGGTGTAGAAGATGGTCCCTCTGGAAGAACAGCCACCACCACTGACGGGGCGTAGCGCAGCCTGGTTAGCGCGCCTGCCTTGGGAGCAGGAGGTCGGGCGTTCGAATCGCCCCGCCCCGACCAGCATATCAAGGGTTAGCTTTTACAAGCTAACCCTTTTTTGTTGCATACATGCACCATAAGCTACGGCACGCTGAGAACGGGGGCCAACCAAGGCACACCATGGTTTGAACGGGCGACAACGCTTTCTCAACTTGTCTTCAGCCCCGGCTCCCGACGGTTATGACGGTTGACCAGGTACCGCGCGGAAGGGCCTCGACCGAGTTTCTGCAACAACGCCTTGGCGACCAAATCGTGCAAATCGTACTGAGCAGTGCGAGTGGAAATTGCCTCACCAACCACAGCCTGATATTCGCTACGGGTAATCATGCCGTTCCGAACGATTATGGGCCAGGCTCTCCGTTGACGGTGATTGAGCAGAACCTGCATTTCCTGCTCCTGAACCTCTCTCAACGAGTCTTTCGGAAAATCAGCAGACTGGCTTGCCGGAGAAATCGGCAACGGCAAGGCAGGCAGCATAGGCCCGGATGCCAAACCGGTGGGCGAGGCATCGAGGCCATCAGCGGCCCGTTCATCAAAGAGAATATGCTCGGCAAGCAGCAGATCGCTTTCGGCAAAAGCCAGCGAACGGGTGATGCAGTTGCGCAGCTCCCTGATGTTGCCGGGCCAATCATAGCGCGTCAGCTTTTCCAAAGCGCCACAGCTGATCTGAAAAGACGCTGTGCCAGCCGATGCCGCATTTTCCGCCAGAAACGCCTTGACCAGGACAGGGATATCCTCCTTTCGTTCACGCAACGGTGGGGTGTTGATCGTAATGACCGCCAGCCGGTAATAGAGATCCTCCCGAAAAGCCCCGGAAGCTGCACGTCGCAGCAGATCGACGTTTGTCGCCGCAACGATTCGGACATCAAAAGCCAAATCCTGATCGGAGCCAAGCGGGCGGATGCGTCTGACGGACAAGGCGCGCAGCAGTGCCTGCTGTACCAGGGGTGAAGCATTGCCGATTTCATCAAGGTGCAAGGTTCCGCTCGAAGCGGCCAAAAAAGCCCCCTTACGGTCGGAGTGCGCCTCGGAAAATGCTCCTTTGACATGCCCAAATAGCGCATCCATCAGCAGATTCTCGTCCAGTGCGCCGCAGTTGATGGAAATGAAAGGCCCTGGCGCCCGATGGCTGACCAAATGGATGGCTTCCGCCGTCAACTCCTTACCGGTTCCGGTCTCCCCGACAATCAACACATCGGCCAGCACCCGTGCAGCCTTGTGGATCTGCTGCCGTAAATTGTGAACCGCCCTGCCGCCGCCAACAATGCCGCATAAGGGCGATGCCAACAACTGTGAATCGAGGAGCGGATTCATGCGGATGTCCTTGCACAAATCCACAGGTTGCCGGGCCCGATCCCCTTCCATAAACCCTTCGCGCAGCAATGAATCGTTTCGCGCAACGCGCAACTGGGCTAACACGATGTTGATACCCCGCTGAAACAGGTTGATTTCATGAAAAAGCGGCTCCAATGCCAAAGGGGCAACCTCGTCGCTGCCGGCCCGCGCTTCGACCGCCTCGCGCAATTGGATCAGTTGGCACCTGAGACAGCTACCGATAAAGTACATGACGATGAAGACGAGAATCACGGCAGCGACCAGACAGACGGCCAGCGTTTTGGCAATGTTGTACGTTGAGGCCATGAAAACGAAGCTGGTATCGACACACCCTACACCGCCGATAATGCGCTGCGTCTCCGGACTTTCGAAAAACACGATGGGGACGTAGCTGAGATACAGGGTGCGGCTGCTTGAAGACTGCGTAAGAAATGGCTTGGAAACAAGCAACTGTCCGGATTTTCCCGCCTGGACGGCAGCCACCATGGCCCAATACAATTCCAAGGTCGATCCGGGACGAAAGGCAGAGGAAAACCCGGGACGCCCGACATCGCCGGGCAATCCCATGCGTAATTGGTCAACAGACAGTTCTTCCCTCGGATAATCAAGCGATTCCGACTGAAATAACAGCCATCCGTCCGCATCGAAAAAAAATGTTTTTTTCTGCTCATTTTCCTGCGGATGGAGAAACAGCGGAGAACGGTTGGAGGTATGGAGGGATATGATGTCGCGCAACCTCAGGAGATCTACAGAGAGCGTTAGCCGTCCTTTGTACTGATTATTATCGCCATACACGTCTGTGGTCATCCGGATGACATAGATGTTGAATGCGTTCATGGTCCCTTGCGCAAGGACAGAGGGATACACCGCTTCAATGGGATCACTGATCTGAACTTGTCCAGGCTGCCGCTCCATCAGACTATTTTGGCTCAAAAAAATCCCGAAGTTCCCGCCAATGGCCTGATCGATCGGCACATTGACGATCTCGGCTCCTGTATTCAGCAACACAAAACGTTCATCCGGGGTCAGGCCTTGAAAGGCGATCTCACGATAGCGGTTACGGACTTGCGGGGTCGTGTCTTCCCAGTGATGCATCATCGCTTCTGGGGTGAGAGACATCTTCGATAAAAAATCCAACTCGTAATGGGCGGCTATCAGCAACTGGTTCATTTCATAGGCCTGAGCCATGGCCCGGGTCTGCGCATTCCGGGAATAGGCCTGATCCAGATACTCGGCAACAATCTTGTAAATAAGCACGACCATGGCAGTCAAAATCGCGGTCATCAACAATGTCCCGATCAGCACCAAGAACTTGTTGACGCTCCAGGCAAAAATTGACTTTTCCATCTGAACGATCGGGGCCAGCAGAGGCGGATGCTCATACGACATGCTTTTTTCCCCTACAACAACGTTGCGCTTAACAACACACCCGCCCAATTCATTAGCAATAAAAGCGCAAAAGCGCAACGCACCATCTCAACGCGCTGGATAAAAAAGATATTTTTTTTCGCTATAAACGGCACGCCTTTTGGTTGTTGCTGACCAGCCTGCTTGCGCACTCTCCGGAAACCGCGCTTCCCTGCTGACTGCGCAAGCCGGCTGCGGATGAGATCTGAGCGTCCGGAGCCCCCCTCTACCACGCTCGGATCTCATCCCTTTTCTTGTTGCGGATCCTCTCGGTTCACCTTGAGCCGAACTACCGTCTGTATCCGCGGACCACGACAACAAACACCAAGAGGAGGAAGACAATGAAACAACGTTTGCAACGATTGTGGTGGGCAACTCTGGGTTTGATCCTGTTTGCTCCAAGCCTGTCCTTGGCGGCGGGCGGCGGCGGCGCCCCCATCGTCATTGTGGCGGATACCCGCAAGCTGGACGGCATCATGACCTGGTGGGCCAACCTCTACAACGAGAGCCATGTGCAGTTCGCCGTCCTGACCATTATCATCATTCCGGTCACCGGCGTCATCTTCGGCGTGCTGGCGGACATCGTCATGGGATGGATCGGCATCGATCTGAAATCCCGCGAACTGGCTGAACATTAATCCGTTACAAGGAGCGACACATGGACTGGCTGTATATTCTCATGCCCATCGCGGGCGTCAAAATTTTCTGGCCCGGCCTTGTCATTCTTGGCATCGGCGTCGGAATCATCGGTGGTTTCTTTGGCATGGGCGGCGCCTGGATGGTCACGCCCGGCTTGAACATCCTCGGTTTCCCCATGGCCTTTGCCATCGGCACCGACATCGCGCACATGGCCGGCAAATCGTTGATTTCGACGATGCGCCACGGCAAGTTCGGCAACGTTGACTACAAACTCGGCCTCATCATGCTGGCCGGCACGGTTATTGGCTTTGAGGTCGGCGCCCAGATGGTCATGTGGCTTGAGCGCATTGGCTCGGTGGAAAAGGTCGTCCGTTGGATCTACATCGGTCTGCTGACCCTCATCGCCTGGATGGTCTTCCACGACGTCGCCAAGCGGAGGAGCAAGGAGAAGGCCGCTGCCGCCAAGGGTGAAAAGCTGGCTGCCGGCGCCACCGGCGTCGAATGGCACAAGACTTTGCACAAAATCAAGATCCCGCCGATGGTGCATCTGAAGGAAGCGGGCATTTCCTGCTCCGCCTGGCTGCCCATCATAGTCAGCTTCCTGACCGGCTGGCTGGCCGGTATCCTCGGCATCGGCGGCGGTTTGATCCGCATGCCCGCCCTGATCTACCTGATCGGTTGCCCGACCCATGTCGCTGTCGGCACGGACCTCTTTGAAGTCGCCATCTCCGGCCTGTACGGCGCCCTCACCTACACATACAAGGGCCGTACCGAACTGGTCGCCGCCATGATCATGCTGGTCGGCGCCGCCATAGGCGCCCAGGTCGGCGCAGTCGCCACCAAATATATCAAGGGATACGGCATCCGCATCGCCTTCGGGCTCTGCGTCGTCGGTTGCGCGATCTCTATTCTCATGAAGCTGGTCCAGCCCTGGGTGCCGCAGTACAAGCCCTTGCTCGACATCTCGGCGACCACGTTGGTTCTCGGCCTGGTCTCCATCATGTCGTTGTACATCTTCGTGCGGATGGCGATGGGGGTAAAAGAAGAACTGCGCAGCAAACAGCAAAGCGCCTAACCGCAAGATTGGACAAGGAGTATCTACTTATGAAATGGACCAATATACTGCTTTCCCTTGCTGCCGCCTCGTTGATCGTTTCAATCTCGGGATGCAACAAGGAAGATTACCCGAAGGTGGAACAGGGTCGGACCATCGCCTTCAACAAGGACACCAGGGAAGTGACCCTGATCCACGACAGCGCCATGGATCCCCAGGACCCCGTCTATGACGTCTTGCCGCCTTCGGTATTCAGACTGCCGACCGATCCGGCGGAAGTCGGCCCTGAGCCGAAACCCGGTCAGCGGCTGAAATTGGATACCGAGAAAAAAGTCATCACCATTTTCGACACCCAAACCGGGAAGATCGTCAATGTACCGATTACCATCACCGACCTGCAACAGCCCATCGACAAAGAGCACCCGCTGGTATACGACAAGGATGCCAAGAAGGCTAAGAAATTTCCGGTGATCGACAGGGACAAGAAAACGGTCACCCTCCATTCCGGCCGCCAGAAAATGCTGTGCGCCTTCTCGATTCCAGACGACTATATCAACTATCCGGAAAGTACGTGGGATGCTGGTGACGAGGTGCGACTCACCTATAGAACTCCCGGTCAGGCCCTGCGCTTCATGAACATCACCAAGACCGATATTTTCAAGCGATAAAGCCGCAACGCCGTAAAGGGCCGCAGGTGGAAGCACGTCCGCCTGCGGCCCTCATCAAAACTCATTCATCGAGGCAAGCCATGTCAGAATACACCTTCTTCCTGTTGCACAAGCTGCTGGTGCTCAGCGTCAACATCCTGGTGCTTGCAGCCGTGTCCATCGCCATGTACCGGGCCTCGCTCTTCCCCGACAGCTTCACCCCCACCTTTTTCAAGACCCTTTTCATCTTGCTCATCCCCACCGTTTCCCTCGGTTTCATCGGCAAACGCATGCTCGGCAAACGCCGTCCCGTCTTGATATCCTGATATGGCAGCCGGCACCCGATACGTTCTCTGGCAAAAACGCACCGGCACCTTGGCCATGGTGCTTCTGGTCGGGGCGCTGTTGTCCCTGGCCGATGCCCTGGTCGGCGGTCTTGGCGGCTCCCGGGGGATCATTGCGCTTGTCCCGGACACCCAGTATCAGATCAGCGGCCCCATGCCCCCGCGCACCGATGCGATCAAGGACTTTGTCATAGAAGGTCAACCGCGGGACGGTTCGCTCCGGCTTCTGCCTGAAGCCGTGTTTTCCGGATACTGGCTCGGCGGCAACATGTGGCGCGGCCTCATCGTGGTTGCCCCCGATGCCCAACCAGGCAATTACATCCTCACCGTCACGGATCGATTCGGCGAACGACAGAATCCGAGCCTGGTGTTCAAGGTGCGAATCTGGCCCGATCAAGCCGCATTGCACGCCCATTCCGCCTCTTTTCTCACCAGGAAGACCGGAAACAACCCGTATCTGTTCACCGTGGGTCTCGCCATCGGCGGTGTGCTCGCCGGTGGAGCGAACGTTCTTTGCGGCAGACTGTGGGCCAGGCACCTCAGAACCCACCATTGCGGCGAAATTTACGCCTTGCATCGAACCGACCAAGGCACGGAAGTCGCCTGTGAACTCCCCGGCAGCGACCTCCTGGGCCCCGGCATGGAGGCCGCCATATACCGTGCCACCGGCGAACTCCTTGGCACAGCACAGATCATCCGTTGCGAGAACGGCGAGGTCCGCCTGGAGGCCAAGGACGCCGTAGCTGTCCGCCCGGGCGACATCGCATGCGTCGCCCCAAAATCCACCAAGGTTGCCTCGCAAGAAGACCATTGACTTTCTGGAAAAGTCATTGACAATTTCCCGCATGCTTTGTAGTAATTACAAGTGGATAACAGATAGTGGTGTTACAGAGAGCATGACCGGATGCCACTGATTCCACTCTCCTTTCCCCTCTTCCCGGCCAGGCTGCCAAAACACTCTGAACGGAATCAGCGCAACGATACCGCCATGGAACGAAACTATCGCAAACTTTGGTGGCAACATTGTCTTGCCATCATTGGCTTTTCCGTTATCCCGTTGTTGTTGGTCAACTTCTTCCTCTACCATCTGTTTGACACGACCTACACCGACAAGGTCATGGAGAGCCTGCGCAGCAATGCCGAGAATCGGCGGGACGCCATTGATCTCTTTTTCCGGGAGCGCATCGCTCAGTTGTACACCATCGCCAATGCCAACTCCTTTCAACAACTGACCGACGAAGGCTACCTCAACAAAATATTCGAGATCATGCACGTCAAGTCCGATTCCTATATGGACATCGGCATCATCGACAGCGAAGGCCGTCACCTCGCCTACGTGGGTCCCTATTATGACACACTCAAGCAGGTCAACTACAAGAACGAACTCTGGTTCAAAGAAGTCCAGGCCAACGGCCTGTACATCAGCGACATTTTCATGGGCTTCCGCAAGACGCCACATTTTATCATCGCGGTCATGGTCCGCGAAAAGAACACTTCCTGGATCCTGCGGGTCACCATCAACCTGAAAAATATCGACGATGTCGTCCAAAAGGCCTGGGCCGGCCACCTGAGCGACGCGTTTATCGTCAACAAGAAAAACGTCCTGCAAACCCGTCCCAGGTTCGGCGGGAATTTCCTTGATGTCCCGGCGACGCCTGAATACACAGCGGATTCTCTGAAGTCCCACCCCTACCCCGATTACAGCTCGGTAGTCGCCACCAAACTGGAGCGAGTGACCTACAGTGGCATGGACGCCTTCTTCGCCGCCACCCCCATCCACAACACCAAATGGATTCTGGTCATCAAGGAAAATCCCGATGAAATGCTTTCGCCGCTGGTGAAGGGGCAGCACTGGATGCTGCTTTTTATGGCGGCTGGTTTGGCGATCATCGCCACTGGAGCGGCCCTGGTCACCAACACCCTGATCAACAGGATCAAAGAGGCCGACCTGGTCAATGCCGCCAACGCCGACATGCTCCTTCAGGCCAACAAGATGATCGCCCTCTCCAAGATGGCGGCCGGGATCGCGCACGAGGTCAACAATCCACTGGCTTCCATTGCCGAGAATGCCGGCTGGATGAAGGATCTCCTGGCCGAGGAGGACATTGCCGGGAGCAAGAACTACACCGAGTTCAGTGAATCGATCGACAAAATCGAACAGCACGTCGCTCGGGCGCGGAAAATCGTCCACAATCTGCTCGGCTTTGCCCGCCGGATGGAGCCGGCCAAAGAGAAGATCGATGTCAACAAGCTGCTCGACGAGACCACCGGATTTCTGGAAAACGAAGCCCGCTACGTCAACATCCAGATTGCCAAGGAATACGCGGACAACGATCCGGTAATCACCAGCGACCTGTCCCAGATTCAACAGGTGGTGCTCAATCTGCTCAACAACGCCATCGATGCCATCGGCCATGACGGCACCGTCACGGTCTCCAGCAAGGATCTCGAAACAACCGGCGAGGTGGAGATCAATGTCGCCGATACCGGCAAAGGCATCGCCGAAAGTGATCTGCACAAAATTTTCGATCCGTTTTTCACGACCAAGGAGGTCGGCAAGGGGACTGGCCTCGGCCTGTCGATATCCTACAGCATCATCGAAAAATTGGGCGGCAAGATGAAAGTACAGAGCAAGGTAGGCGTAGGAACGGTCTTTACCATTCTTTTGCCCAAACAATGAAGGAAGACAATGAATACATTGCGGGTGTTGATAGTTGACGACGAAGACGATTTACGAGAGACCATAGTCAAACGGCTGAATGCGCGAAAAATCCAGACGGAAGGCGCCGCCAGCGGCATCAATGCCTTGGAGATTCTCAAGGACAAGGATTTCGACGTCATTGTCCTGGATGTCAAGATGCCGGGCATGGATGGCATCGAAACATTGCAGCATATCAAAAAACTCAAACCAGAGATTGAGGTCATCATGCTGACCGGACATGCCTCTCTGGAATTCGGCCTCAAGGGAATGCAGCTCGGGGCCTTTGATTACGTCATGAAGCCGGCGCCACTCAACGAATTACTGGATACCATCGGGCAGGCCTACAACAAAAAAAGCGGGCTGACCCTCTGAGATCCCTGTATGGGCTACGAGGCCGGACTCCCGGCAAGAATGGTGGATCGCCCGGCTGGCTCACACCTGGTTACATATAACAAGCAGCATCGCTCCATGGGGCTGAAGGAGGCAGATCGGCTATGAAAGTTTGGGATACCAGTCATCTGCACGACAATGTACCGTCTCAAAGGCAGGACACCGCCGGACAAGTTTACGACTCTGCCGACACCCAGGCCAACCTGCAACAGATCAGGCTCCATTTCAAGCAACTGCAGACCCGCCTGATTCTCGGCCTGGTTCTGGGATTTCTCCTGCCCAACGCCCTGCTCTCCGCCTACTTTCACTTTCAGTTCACCCATACCCTGAAGGAAAGCGCCAAACTCAATCTGGCGGCGGTCGCGGAAAGCCAGAAAAATACCATCGACCTGTATCTCCAGGAACGGGTGGTCAACCTCTACAACCTGTTCCAAAGCAAGGAATTCTCGCTCAACCCCACCCAGGAGCAGATGGAGAACTTACTGGCCAGGCTCAAGCGCTTCAACGACGGCTTTGTCGACATCGGCTTATTCGATGACAAAGGCGTCCAATTCGCCTACGCCGGCCCCTTCTCCTCGCTGCTCGGCATGGACTACCACAAGGAGCCTTGGTACCACGACCTGCTGACGGAAGACAAAAACTATTTCATCAGCGATGTCTACAGGGGATTCCGCAACATCCCCCACTTCACCATCGCCATCAAACAGGTGTTCGACAACCGCACCTATGTGATGCGGGCCGCTCTCGATCCAGACAAATTCTATATTTTCCTGCGCTCTATCAGCCAGGGCAAGGAGGAGGACTCAACCCTGATCAACCGGCAGGGAATGTATCAGGTCATCGATCCAGCCGGCCGCAACCAGCTTCCCGGCATCACTGACCATATTCCTCCGTCGGTCCCGCTTTCCGGGGTGGAAGAACTCGAACTGGGCGAGCAGAAAATGCTGATGGCCTACACTTGGCTCAAGGAGCACCACTGGGCCCTGCTGGCCATGCAGCCGGTATCTGTGGCCCAGGGCGCCATGATCAAGGCCAGGGTGGTGCTGACCGCCAGCCTGATCATTATCAGCCTGCTGATCTCGACCGTGATCTATTTCACGATCAAGAAACTGGTCGGCCGGGCACGGCACATGGCCGAAAAGGGGCAGATGCTGCAGGAAATGCTGGCGCACGCCTCCAAACTGGCCGCCATCGGCGAACTGGCTGCCGGCGTGGCCCATGAGATCAACAATCCTCTGGCGATCATCATGGCCACCAGCGGCGTCATCCGCGACATGCTCAACCCGGAATTCGAACTCGACCACAGCCCGGAGGCCATTGATAAAGAATTGTCGGTGATCGACGCGGCCGCCGACCGTGCCAAGGGGATTACCCGCAAACTGCAGGACATGGGCAAGAGCCGTGTGCCCAGCGTGGTGGAATGCGATGTCAACGCCTTGCTCGACGAGGTGGTGGGCCGGCTGAAGAAAGTGGAATTCAAGTCCAAACAGGTCGAGGTGGTCAACAATCTGGTCCTCGACCTGCCGCACATCTTCGCCGAACCCGAACCGCTCCGTCAGGTATTCGCCAATATTCTGATCAACGCCTGCGACGCCATTGCCGACAAGGGAACAATCAACATCTCCACCGAGTCCAAGGAAGAGATGATCTGGGTGACCATCACCGATACCGGCAAGGGTATTCCGCCCGAGGATCTGCAACGGATCTTCAATCCATTCTTCACGACCAAGGGAGGCGGTCGGAGCACCGGCCTGGGCCTGAGCATTGCGGCGAGTATTGTGAAGTACTTGGGCGGCACCATCAAGGTGAACAGTATTCTAGGGACAGGCAGTTCGTTCACCGTCCTGCTGCCCATCAACGAACAGGCGCAAAAAACTCTTAAACAACATGACAAGTAACCACTATAATGGACAAAAAACAAAGAGAATTCAAGGTATTGTTAGTTGACGACGAG
The DNA here is from genome assembly GCA_009780825.1 of Desulfobulbus sp. Taxonomy (GTDB): domain Bacteria; phylum Desulfobacterota; class Desulfobulbia; order Desulfobulbales; family Desulfobulbaceae; genus Desulfobulbus. Next base: position 89,890 of record WQZH01000002.1, read on the forward strand.
GATATCTTCCGCGAGGCCACGGCACGCCAGTTGTCGGTGCGGGGTTTTATCGTGCTCACGGCCGAAAGCGGCGAGGCCGCCGTCGAATCCATCAAAACCGATCCGCCGGAAGTGGTGGTGCTCGATCAGCAAATGCCGGGGATGCATGGCTCGGACACCTTTATCGCCATCAAGGCCATCGATCCGCTGATCGAGGTGATTATGCTCACCGGCAACACCAGCGTGGACAATGCCATCGAAATGATGCAGATGGGCACCTTTGATTATCTGATGAAGCCGATCAACATCGACGAACTCCTCTACAAAATCGAAGACGCCTACACCCGGAAAAAACTCAACGAAAAGCAGCAACGAGAGGCGAAGCAATAACTTTCCGTCTTCACGCACCTTCCGCCGCAGCTGACAACAAGGGCGACTCATGCTGAAAAAACTGGCCGAATTTTCCAAGAAATTCTTCTTTTTGAACCAGAAAGGGCGCTATCCGGCCCTGGAAGCCGAAGAGGTGGAAGCCCTGCGGCTGGCCTTCAAATCCCGTTATCACAACTTCAAGCTGCTGCTCGCCGCCAACAGCAAGATTCTGGAGAGCATGGCCAGTATCGAGCGAGCCCTGCAGGGCAACGAATCCTTCAGCATGTCGTTCGTGCAGACGCATTGCACCGCGATCTCGGTCAATGTGTTCCGGATGATCAATGCCATGGAGAATATCTCCCCGGGAAAATATACCGAGCTGAAAGACAGTTTCGCCGCCATCCAGAAGCAGATCGACGCCCTGCTCGGCGCCCGGAAGAAGATCGACGACCGCCGCCTGGTCATCCCACTGGATGCAATCACCAGCGACATGACTGATCTGGTCGGCAGCAAGATGGCCAACCTGGGTGACGTCAAAAACAAATTGCAGATGAATGTGCCCGCCGGATTCGGGATCACCGCCGCTGCCCACGAACTGTTCATGCAGACCGACGGGCTCCAGCGGGAGATCGACCGCCTTTTCCAGGTGGCTGGCTCCGACGAAGACCGCAATCTCGACCTGGTCAGTTCCCAGATCCGTCAGCGGATCATGACCGCCGAAGTTCCCGAGGCCATCTATCTGGCGGTGGTTGATGCCTATTCCGCCATGAAGGCGGCCAACCACGGCCAGGAAATCAAGATGGCGGTCCGGAGCAGCGCCTTTGGCGAGGATGCGGAAAACAGCTCGTTCGCCGGTCAGTACCGCAGCGAGCTGAATGTCGGCTTCTCGCAGTTCTTCTACCATTACAAGCAGGTCATCGCCTCCAAATACAGCGTCCAGGCCATCACCTACAAGTTCAGCCGCGGCTTCCGTGACGAGGATATCGCCATGTGCGTGGGCTGCCTTGCCATGATCGACGCCGTTGCCGGCGGCGTGATCTATACCCGTAATCCGCTTGATGCGAAGGACGACGCCATCTACATCAATTCGACCTGGGGGCTGCCCAAGACAGTGGTGGACGGCAACGACCTGTGCGACCTGTTTGTGGTCCGCCGCGACGACGACTTGACCATTCTCAGGCGGGAGGTGCAGCACAAGGGACACCGGGCTGTCTGCCTGGATGGCGATGGCTGCGCCCGCACGGCGACCGACGAGGCCCTCGCTGACCAGCCGTCTCTCTCCGACGAGCGGATCCGGGAACTGGCCGATCATGCGGTCAGCATCGAACAGTATTATGAAATGCCCCAGGATATTGAATGGGCCATTGATAACCAAGGGAAGATCTTCATCCTCCAATCGCGTCCCCTGCAGCAGATGGACACCATCCTCCCTGGACCGGAACTGGATCTTGACCAGTTCGCGGACTCCCTGATCGCCGAAGGCGGCATCAATGCCAGCCCTGGCGTGGCCTGCGGCGAAGTATTCAAGGTGGCCAAAAAAATCGACATCCTTCAATTTCCCGAAGGGGCAATCCTGGTGGTAGAGCAGGCCCTGCCCGCCTGGGCACCGCTGGTGGCCAGAGCAGCGGCAGTAGTGTCCGAACAGGGTGGATTTGCCGGCCACCTGGCCAACGTGGCCCGGGAATTCGGCATTCCCGCCATCTTCGGGGCTGCGGGAGCCTCGGCCAAGATGCAAAACGGCGACACCGTCACCGTGGCGGCCGACCTCACCCGGGTCTACCAGGGGAGCATCGCGCCCCTGCTCGAATGGACCCGCCCTGAACCCAAGCTGATGCTGGGCAGCCCAGTGTACGAATCACTCAAGGAGATCAGCCGCCATATCATTCCGCTGCACTTGCTCGACCCGGAATCGCGGGAATTCCTGCCGCAGAACTGTCAGACGTTCCACGACATCACCCGTTTCATCCACGAGAAGTCCGTGGTCGATATGTTCAACTTCGGCAGGGATCACAGCTTTTCCGAACGCTCCAGCAAGCAGCTCCATTACCGGGTACCGATGAATTGGTGGATCCTCAATCTCGATGACGGATTCATCCATGAAATCCATGGCAAGTACGTCAAGCTGGAAGATATTGCCTCGATTCCCATGGTGGCCTTCTGGGAAGGCTTTGCCGCCATCCCCTGGGACGGCCCCCCGGCCCTGGACGGCAAGGGCATGACCTCGATCATGTTTCGTTCGACCATGAATACCGCCCTGGTCTCCGGAGTCAAGTCCAAGTACGCCGACCGTAATTACTTCTTGATCTCCAAAAATTACTGCACCTTGAGCTCGCGGCTCGGCTATCACTTTTGCACCATGGAGGCCATGGTCAGCGACCGGTCCGGCGAGAACTACCTCGGTTTCAAATTCAAAGGCGGAGCAGCCGATTTCGAACGGTGTTTGGGCCGTGTCCAGTTCATCCGCGAGATTTTGGAACGCTATGGCTTTCGCGCCACAATCAACGCCGACAACCTGGATGCCCGCATCGAGGGATACGACATGGAATACATGATCGGCCGGCTCAAAATCCTGGGCTACCTGACGCTCCACACCCGCCAGCTCGACATGATTATGGGAAATAGCGCGCTGGTCAACTTTTACATGAACAAGCTCACCAAAGACATCAACACGCTGCTGGCGTGAACAGACATAGTTGCCGGAGAACGAAGGGTTTCCGGCAGAGCGGAGGGGAGGAACATGGTGGCGGCCGCCATCAACGGCGGCATGAGCAGACCTGGGAAAAAGAGGCCATAGCCGGCTGAGCGGCATATTGCCGCCCCTTCACCTCAGCACACCCAGCGCTGCAAGGAAGCGGAAGATACGCAACCATCCACATCCTCACAGGAAGGTGTCATGGCTACTATTCTTGGTAATCTCAAACAGCTCTTCAAGGAGCTCCGCGACCGGAACGTTGCCGATCAACCCGGCAATCCGTCGGAGATGAGCGCTCTCTTCCGGTTCCGCTACACCCTGTTCAAGGAACTGTTGGCCGCGAATTCCGAACTGCTCTCCGTCTTGTCCGACATGGACGAAAAACTCAAGGGCGAAACAGTGTTCGGCTTGTCGTATATCACCAACCAGGTCAACAAATCCCTCCGCAGCGCCTTTCAGATGGTGAAAAACCTCAACGTCATGTCCAGCGGCAAGCACCGCGACCTGTATGCGGCCCTGGAACAGATCAACGACCGCATCAAGGCAATCATTGAGGAACGTAAGGCCGAACACGCCCCCCGGGCGGTCATGTCCTATGAACACATCCTGCTCAAAGATGCCGATTGGGCTGGCGGCAAGAATGCCAATCTTGGCGAGATCAGCAATCGTCTCCACATCCCCGTTCCCGAGGGATTCGCCATCACCACCAAAGGGTTCCACGATTTTTTCGAGTACAACGATCTCAAGGAAGCCATTATCAAGCAAAAAAACCTGCTTTATGTCAACGAATTCGATTTGCTGAACAATCTGAGCGCCGAGACCTTGGCGCTGGTCCGATCCAAACCGCTGCCGCCGGAATTGGCAGAAGACATCCTCGCGGCCTGCGCCGGACTCTGGGGAGACGACCAGTCGGTGCTGGTGGCCATGCGCAGCAGCGCGGTGGGCGAAGACGGCGACATCTCCTACGCCGGCCAGTATCTGACCCTGTTGGGCGTCACCCGATCCGCAATCTGCGAGGCCTATAAATCAATCATCTCCAGCCTGTTTTCTGCCCGTTCCATCGCCTACCGCAGTTCTAAAGGCGTGTACGACGAGGATCTCGCCATGGCCGTGGCCTGCCTCAAGATGGTCGACTCCAGGGTCAGCGGCGTGCTGTACACCCGCCACCCCTACGACATCACCAACGAACACATCCTGATCAACGCGGTCTGGGGCCTGGGACCGTATGCCGTGGATGGAGTCGTCACGCCGGACGCCTATACGGTGACCAAGGATGCCGGACTGACTCTGCAGGAAAAAATCGTGGCCACCAAACCAGTGCAGTTGGCGTTGCATGCCGGGGGCGGCGTCGGAGAGCAGCCGGTGGCCGAAGACATGCAAAACATTCCTTGCCTGAACGACGACCAGATCCGCCTTCTGGCCGGATATGGCGCTGCTCTGGAGCGGCACTACAAGTGCCCCCAGGATGTCGAATGGGCCTTGGCGCCGGATGGCCAGTTGCTGATCCTCCAGTCGCGGCCACTGAAAATCCAAAATCCCGCGCATTCCGGCCTGCCCAAGGCCGTACCCCTTAAAGGTTATCCGTTGATCGTCGATAACGGCGAAATCGCCTCCCAGGGAGTGGGTACGGGCGTCGCCGTCCACGTCCGGTCAATGGAGGATCTGGCCGACTTTCCGGAGGGCGGCGTGTTGATCGCCCGCCATTCCTCGCCCGAATATGTAATGGTGATGCGCCGCTGCAGCGCCATCGTCGTCGAAGCGGGCAGCGTCAGCGGCCACATGGCCGCCCTGGCCCGCGAATTCAACGTGCCGACGCTCATCTGCGCCCACCTGCTGGACCGGATTCCGCCGGGCATGGAGGTGACGGTGGACGCCTACAGCGGCCGGGTTTATGCCGGTACGGTCATCGAGTTGCTGGCCGCGGTCAGGAAGGAAGAAGCCCACATGAAGGGTACGCCGGTCCATGACCAGCTACAGCGGATCGCCAAACACGTCACCCCGCTCAATCTGGTGAATCCCGACGCCCCGGAGTTCACGCCCCTGGGTTGCGCCACCCTGCACGATCTTGCCCGCTATTGCCACGAGTATTCCTACAAGGAGATGTTTCAGATCAGCGATCTGGCCTCCAAATTCCATGGCTGGTCGCTCAAGCTGGATGCCGCCTTGCCCATGGATATCCACCTGATCGACCTGGGCAGCGGCCTCAAGGAGAGCGCCATGACCAAATGGCATGCGGTCAAGATCGACGAGATCGTCTCCGCACCCTTCCAATTCCTGCTGCAGGGCATGCTCAGCAAGGAGGTCCATGGTCTGGAGCCGCGGCCGGTCAATTTTTCCGGCCTGTTGTCGGTGATCAGGGAACAGACTCTGACCCCCGGCCATATCGGCGATCGGTTCGGCGACCGCAGTTATGCAATTATTGCCGACAAGTATCTCAATTTCAGTTCACGAGTCGGATACCATTACAGTGTCATTGACGCCTATTGCGGCAATACAATCAGCAAAAATTACATAACCTTCACCTTCAAAGGGGGCGCGGCCGACGACATCCGCAAGAACCGCCGCGTCCGGGCCATTGCCCGCATTCTTGACCAGGAAGGGTTCAGGGTCGGGGTCAAGGGCGACAAGGTGGATGCCCGCCTGCAGAAATACCCCAAGTCCTATATCGAAAGCAGGATGGATATTCTGGGCCGGCTGCTGATCTTCACGCGCCAACTCGACATGCTGATGACCACGGAACACAGCGTGGAGTGGGTGGCGGATAACTTCGTTGCCGGCAACTACAAGCTCACGGCTCCACCGGCTGAGGCGTGAGGAAACTGCCCCGCGCCGACCCTGAGGGATTCCTGGCGCCAACAACGTCCAGTCGCGGAGGAAAATCGTGCAAAACCTTATTCTCCTGATTATCATCGTCGGATCCATCGTCATCGGTCTGGCCATCGGCGCCCGGATGCGCAACAAGAAGAAATAATCCCGATTCCAGCCCCAAAAGAGTCGACGCCGGCCATGTGGGCAACAATTCCAGAACCGTACCGCCACTACGAATATGCAAGAAAAATATAAAGATTATACCAGGCTGCAACGGCTACTCTCCGGGGGATTCTTCGTCAGCGGCATCATCCCCATCATCCTCATCGCCCTGGGATCAATCTATAACTTCAGGCAGCTTTCAATCAACGACATCGAAGTGACCGCCCGGCAGGTGGTCGAACACCGCAACGACGCAATCAACACCTTCCTCCAGTATCAGATCAACTTCCTCGCAACCCTGATGAACCTTTATCAGCTCGATCAGTTGCAGCAAAAGGAAAACCTCAACAAGCTGTTTTTGGCCGTCAACCAGGGGGGTGATCGGGCAGGAGATCTCGTCGATCTGCAGCTCATCGGCACCAACGGCAAGCAGTTGGCCTACGTCGGCCCGTATCAGGACAAGATCGAAGGCAAGGATTATCAAGATGCGGCCTGGTTTAAGGAAGTGCTGGCCCGCGGCGTCTATGTCAGCGATGTGTTCAGCGGTTATCGCAACTATCCCCACTTCGTCATCGCCCTGACCGATCCCCGCAAGACGTTCGTTCTGCGGGCCACCATCAATTCAGGCATCTTCAATTCGCTGCTGCACAGCGCCCAAATCGGGCCCAGCGGTGATGCCTTCATCCTCAACTCCAACGGCGAATTCCAGACGCCGAGCCTGCAAAAAGCCACAGCCCTGAACGATGAGGAACAAAGGCTCTTGCGCCACCGGACCAGTACCGCACTCTCTTCGGACGATGAATACCTCTATGTCGGCAAATGGCTCAACGGCAACATGTGGTTACTGGTGGTCAAGACGAAAATCACCGATTCCATGGACAATTACTTCAAATACCGGGATCGCATCACCTTCAGCGTGCTGGCGATCGCCGCCCTGTTCCTGGTGATCAGCCATGGCGTCAGCCGTTTCATAATCGGACGAATCCGGCAGGCCGACCTGGAACAGATCGCCTTGAACCAGCAGATGGCCCACATCGAAAAGATGGCGAACATCGGCAGACTGGCTGCAGGTATTGCTCATGAAATCAACAACCCCCTGCAACTTATCCAGATGCAGGCCGGCTGGATCGACGAGCTGTTACAGGAAGAAAATGCGCAACAGGTGGCCAACCTGGAGGAATACCGGAAATCGGTGGGCAAGATCAGGCAACATGTCAACCGTGCCGGCACCATCACCCATCGCCTGCTCGGTTTCTCCCGGAAGATCAGCGCCGAATACGATGTCCAGATCAACGAACTGCTCAAGGAAACCATCTCCTTCCTCGAAAACGAGGCCAACGCGAACAACATCACCTTCGATCTGCAACTCGACGAGGAGTTGCCGGCACTGCGCACCGATGGCGCCCAGATACAGCAGGTTCTGCTGAATTTGCTCGAAAACGCGCTCGATGCCGTAGGGCCGGAAGGGAAGGTCGATATCGCCACGTCCAGAAGCGCCAAGGAGATACAGGTACAGATAGCCGACAACGGCAAGGGAATCAGCCAGGAAGTGCTGGAAAAAATCTGGGAGCCCTTTTTCACGACCAAGGAAGCCGGCAAGGGGACCGGTTTGGGGCTTTCCATCTGTAGCGACATCATCCACCGGCTTGGCGGAACCATCAAGGTGGAGAACAAACCACAAGGCGGAGCGGTATTTACCCTCCAGCTTCCGCTCCGGTGACGGGGGAAGGGAACGGCTCGGCAGACGACACCATCCCCAACAAAATTTTGGGCGGGATTGACTGTTTTGGGCGGGATTGACTGCGGCAAGCTGCCCCAGCACCTTGAGCCAGAGGGTGCGCACAGGGTCAAGAACAACTCTTCCCGATATTGCCGCCGCAGCCCTCCATTCCCCAATAGCCCATCGTTGCGTCAGGATATCGAGGAATTCCTGATCGGCGGCGATCAGCGGTAACTGTTACGGATATACCTCCCTCGTGTCACCCTCCCAGCGGTCACCGCGTTCACTCGATGAATTTGATGGGCATGCGCAGGCGCAGCATGCTGTTGTGCGGATCGGCCTGAACCTGCATATGCAGAAACAAGATGATAGGCTGCGCCTCCACCGCCACTGTTGCCTCGAGTTGCTGGACCGGTACCCCGGGAGTGCAGTGCAGGGTCATGATGACGTCGTCCGCTTCGCCATACGCGCCCACGACGACCTGCTGCCCTTCCTTAGACAGAAGGAAGATGTCCTTCAGACAGATCCACAACAGATTCTTGATCACAAAAGGGAGCGTCTGCACCTCGATCTCATCTCCGGGAGCAATCGAGAGAGCCACTCCTTTCATGGTGGCCAGCCGTTCGGCCAGGGCGACCGCGGTGGCGAGAATGTCACGGATACCGACAGAGACAACGGGCTGGTTGGCGCTGTGGGCAAACTGGTTGAGCCGGCGCACGATGTCGTCGGCGTTTTGCACCCGCCGGCGGATATTTCCCGAAATCGTCTTCAGCCGCTCCGGATCCAACTGGCGGCCTCTTTCCGACAGGGCAACGAGATCCCCGAGCAATCCGGCGTTCTCATTGATAATCGCCAAAGAATTCTTGATCTCGTGGGAGATGGAAGCGGTCATGCTGCCGAAAAAACTGAGCCCCAAGCTGTCGACATTGCCGTGATAACTGCTCATCCTGGTTCCCCTTGTCCCGAGCAGATCTCATTGAGTTTGGCCATGAGCACCTCAATTTGCACCGGCTTGATCAAATAGCATTCCTTCCCGCTTTCGGCCGAACAGGCTTCGAAATCCTCCTCCGAGCCATGTCCGGTGAGAAAGAGGAATTGCATTTTCGGCTGCCGGGCTCCGATCTGCCGCTTCAGCTCAAGCCCGTTCATTTCCGGCAACCGGACGTCCAGCAGAGCGATATCGAACTCCTTTTCTTCGACCAAGGTCAGCGCTGTCCGGTAATCGGTGGCCCAGGTGGCATCAATGCCCCGCATATCCAACCGTTCTGCCAGTGTCGCCACCAATTCTTCTTCGTCGTCAACCAACAGTACCCGCATGGGTTCCTCCTTTGTCCGCCTGGTATTTGAGCGGCAGGGTGATGGTGAAGGTCGTCCCCACACCGACAGTGCTTTCGATGCCTATCGAGCCGCCAATCTCCGTGACCAGCCCGTAGGTAATTGACAGTCCCAATCCAGTGCCGCCGCTTCCGCTTTTGGTGGTGAAAAAGGGCTCGAAAATTTTCTCGATATTCTCCGCAGGAATGCCGCAACCGGTGTCGCGCACCGTAATGACGACCTGAGCGCCGTCATCGGCCAGCCAGCTTTTGACCCCAAGCCGCCCACCCTCTTTCATCGCGGCAACGGCGTTATTGACCAAGTTGATGAGCACCTGCTGCAGTTTGCCCCGGTCGCTGGGAAATTCGGGTATGGCCTCCGCAATATCGACATCGATGACGATATTGCGGGAGCTGGCTGCCTTAATCTGAGCCTCCAGGGCATCGTTCACGATGTGCCGCAAATTGATGTTCTGGACATTGACCTGGACATTGCGGGCGAAACTGAGCAACTGCCGGGTAATGGTCGCGCACCGGTCAACCGAGTTGATGATCGACCCGATCAGACCAAGCAAACGCTGATCTTCCGCATACTCCTTGCGAAACGTGAACAGATCCTTGATGAGCCCGGCCTTTTCGTTGATGACCGCCAGCGGGTTGTTGATCTCGTGGGCCACGCCCGCGGACAACCGGCCGATCGAGGCCATTTTGTTGGCATACTCGGCCTGATGCAGCAAAGCGAGACGTTTCTGGTCGGCCTGATAAATGCTGTCCACCAGATAGGTACTGATCCCGGCGACCACCGCCACAATGACCAACACCGAACCGGCCAGGAAAACCAGCAGGTTATTGCCGGTGGACTCCCAGGCGCCCGCCATGGTGTCCTTTTGCTTGACCACTATGAGAATGAAAGGCGTACCAGTGATATAGGCATAACTGGTGACGATTTCCTGCCCCATGTGGTTCTGGCCCTCGATGACCTCGGTCCGTTGCGAAAACGGCGGCACAGGAAGAGGACATTGCTGCATGATGGCGCCGTAATACCGCGACGGCGTCTGAATGATCCCTTCATGGTTGATGAGAAAGGCATCACCATTGTTCCCCAGCTCGGTATGGGAAAGAATGGCGTTCAACTGCTCGATATCAAGACCGGCACGGAGAATGTAATGCCCTCCCTGCGGGTCGTTGTGCAGCACGGAGATGACCAGATGAGGCGTCATTCTGAATCCGAGGAACACATCGCTGACATCGGACTGCGCGGCGTTGGAATCGGTATGGGTCTCCTGCTCCTTGGGGAGCAGCTTCTTGTACCAGTCTTGCCCGCTGTAATCCACGCCCCGGATATTGTAAGGGCCGGTATAGTTGACCTGTTTTCCGGTATGGTCGACCAACCCGAGATCATACCACACGCCCAGGCCGCCTTTCAGGTGTTCAAGGAGTTGCTTCAACCGGTTTTCATCGGCCAGCTGTTCATAGCTGTTATCGAGGATGAGAAAATTGAGCGCGAAGACGCGCTCCTCCAGGTAGGATGTCAGGTTGCGGCGCAGGTTGGAAACCAGGCGGGAGGAACGCAGCAGCAGTTCGGATTCGAGGGCTTTCTTGCTGATGGTGTAATCGAGCACCGCCAGAGTAAATAATGGCAACAAGACGACGGCGAGGGTGATGATGATGGATTGTTTCCACAGCCGCTTGAAGTTGATAAGCGATTTATCCGTACCCGAGGCCTGATTGGAATGTTCGAGAAATTTGGGCTTATAGCTTTTCCATCCATTCTGCATGGCAATTTCTCATCTGCGATAGGGTTGACGTTGCCGGCACGGGCCCCTCTCGACCGCCCCTCTGCAGGATAAGGGAGGGAGACAGAGGCGTTCGCCGATGCTGCCGAAAATATCTTCCGCAACCGGGACGACGGTTCCTGCGCCTGCCCGCCGCCCCGATCTGGCCGATGCGGGGATTAGGAGCCCTGCTGTTGGCGGCGGAGCATGATCTTCTCGTTGGCCTGTTTCATGGTCTCGCTCAGGACATCGATATCCACCGGTTTCTGGAGATAGGCGAAGGCGCCAAGCTGCATACAGATTTCCCGGTCGGTTTCGTTGCCATGGCCGGTCAAAATGATGACCTCGATCCCTGGCTGGGTGGCTTTGACCTGCCGCAGCACCTCCATACCGTCGATGCCTGGCATCTTCAGGTCGAGGATCATCACGTCGGGCTCGTCCTCGCGCAGCATCTCCAAGGCCGATTCACCATCGTAGGCCACCGCCGATCCCATGTCGCGGAGCAGCAGCCGCTCCGACAAGGTCTGGACAAATTCGCGCTCATCGTCCACCAGCAAGACCCGGGCAGGCGCATTGAAATCAAGCTTCCGGTAGATATCCGCCTGGTGGAAATTCTTGCCGACCGCAGTGACCACAGACCGCACTCCGTCGATTTTTTCTACGATCTCCCTGAGTTCCTGTTCAAGCCGGTTCAGCATGAGCACATTTTTTTCAATGGTCAGGGTGACCTCGCCATCCTTGACGGTCACGGTCACCTCATGTCCTTCCAGGGTCAGGGCGACCTGGATTTTGGCCTGCAGCCGGAAATCAGCCAGAGCGGCTTGCGAGGTCTCGGTCGGGGCCAGCACGTCGGTATGGAGATTGCGGACGATGAGAGAAATGGATTCTTGTTCCTCGATCTTGTCGGCGGGAATGATGATGTCGTACAGGGCCGGGTCCCAAGGATCCTGCTTGCCGGTCATCTGCATGACCCACGCTGCTTTGTCCTCGTCGCTCTTGCGGATCGCCTTGCTCGGATCTTTTTCCGGCTCAGGCAGAGACTGAGCCAGCTTGACCCGGTATGTCATGTCCGCGATCAGGCCAATGTGCAGAATGTGAGAGATCGAAGTGGGGATAAGGTGGCAGCAAAAACCGGTGATCACCATGTTCCCCTCGGCAAGCATATCGGCGACAGCCTGACGGAGGTAAGCGATGGACCGCTCTTTTTCACGGGTAAACGGATTGAATAACGACGTTTTGGCGGCAAACGCCCTGCTGATCCGCTCTGGAGGAATCCCTGACATTTTGCTGGCCAAGGCGGCGATCTCGCTGTCATCCACCAACCGGTAGCCGATCTTGTCGGTCAGCTGCGAAATAATCGACTCTTCGTTGCAGTACAGTGCGTTGAAAACAGTAATCACAGACATCTGGTTCCTCTCTTATGGATGAATAATCGCGGGCTGGGGATGAATGCCCAGGGGGCAGCGCTGCATTTCCTCTTCTTGGGTGTGCAGGGTGGGATGAATGGTCCGCAAGGCTTCATCCATGGTCGGATAAACGTGATCGGCACCGATCTTATTGTAGAGGTGCGTTTTACCCAGCACCACCAGTACCGTCTCGTTAATGCCGCTGAAGGAGACATCGATATTCGCGCTGCGCAACCGGTCGACCAGTAAGGATAACGTTTCTTCGCCGGAAGCGTCAATATCATTGATGCCGTTGGCGATGATCAGAATATGGCGCAGGGTAGTCTTGTACAGCATCAGGTCGGAGATCTTGTCTTCGAGATAGCTGGCATTGGCAAAAAAGAGCGGGCCCTCGAACCGGACGAGCGAAAGATACTTGCACTCCTCAAGCCCCGTGCTGACCGCGTTCACCAGTACCCGGCTGCGATCCCGGGTCAGCGAGGTGACCACCGGACGCATGCTCTTGTACAGGAACACCATCAGGCAGAGTCCCACGCCCAGCATGATGCCCTTGTCGAGATGGGGCGCGAACCACAGGGTACAGACAAACGAGAGGATGGAAATGAGGCCGTCGTACCACTGCGCCCTCCAGGCATGGATGAAACCGGAGACGTTGATCAGGCCCATGACGGCCATCACGATGATGGCAGCCAGCACCGACTGCGGCAGATGATAGAGGAGCGGGGTGAAGAACATGAGCATGATGACAACGAGCAAGCTGGTGAAAACGCTCGATAAACCTGTCGCGGCTCCGGCCTGGAGATTGACCGCTGAACGGGAAAAGGAACCGGAAGCCGGGTAGCTCTTGGTGATGGCGCCGACGAGATTCGCCAACCCCTGGCCGATCAGCTCCTGATTGGGATCGAGGCGTTGGCCGGTCTTGCTGGCAATGGCCTTGGCGATCGAGATCGCCTCCATGAAACCGAGCAGCGTGATGATGATGGCATAGGGGAAAAGCTTGAGCATGACACCCAAGTCAATCTTGTCGGGCATGGTCACTGCCGGCAAGCCCTTGGGCACACTGCCGATTACCTCGCCGCCGCCGGTCATCGGCACTTTTTCGAGTTTTATGGGATTATTGCCCACCCGGATGCGCCAGATCCTGCCGTCGGTTTTTGCTCCATCCGGCACTTCATCGGCCAAATAATAGAGAACACTGTTGTCGGGCTGGATCGCCGCCTTGAACAGGAGCAAGCGGAGCGCTTCCCGGTAGAGACGGGCCTCATTCTTGACTTCCTCAAGCTTCGATTCGACCACCCGGTCGTCATGTTCGGCATCAATGCGGGCAATACGGGAAACGGCATCCTGTCCGCCCTCCCTCGCCTTTTCGATCTGCTTGCTGGTCTTGGTCCGCTCCTCGGCCAGGGACGGAATGCTGCTGGTGGCCGCGTTGAATTTCGCGATGATCTCCAACGTGCTGGGCGACTGGATAGCCTTGCTCTCCACAGCGGCATTGTGTTCAAAGCCGACCAGCCAGGAAAGCAAGGTGGTGACGATCACCGCCACCAGGACATTGGGCACCCTGGGGGCGATACGCTTCAAAACGATCATGATCACCAGGGCCAACACACCGATGCAGAGGGTCGGCCAATGCGTGTAGTGGATTGCGGACTGGGCCATGCGAATCATTGTTCTGTAATGATGGTCCAGATTGTCGACACGGACGCCGAACATACTTGATAATTGCGAGGTGGCAATGATAATGGCGGCGGCGTTCGTAAAACCGTTGACCACAGGATGGGAAAGGAAGTTGACCACCAGTCCCAGGCGCAGGATGCCAAGCGCCAACTGAAACACGCCGACCAAAAGCGAAAGGAGAATCGCGTAGGCGATATACTCTGCGCTGCCTGCGGTGGCCAGCGGTTCCAGTGAGGCCGCCGTCATCAGGGAAACCACGGCCACCGGCCCGGTAGCCAACTGTCGGCTTGAGCCGAACAGGGCCGCGACTATCGGTGGCAGGAAAGAAGCATACAGGCCGTAATAGGCGGGCAAACCAGCCAGCTGCGCATAGGCCATGGACTGGGGAATCAGCACCAGGGCTACGGTCAAACCGGCAAGGGCATCCGCCTTGAGCAAGGAAAAATTGTAACCGGAGAACCAATCAAGGAAAGGAAAAATACGTTTGATCATACCGTTCGTTGCACCTCAAATCGTCCAAAATTAAGGGTTACATGCCTATTGTCATCATAGCTATCATCATCACCGTTTCCTGCTCTCCAGCATCCGCCGGCAGGCGTCGATGAGATCTTTATAAAGCGCTCCAACGTTGTACAGGTTGTTCATCCGGAAACGGACCATACTGTCGACCATGGAAAAAACGATCAGAGCCGATTTGCGCGCCACAACATCCGCAGCGACGGAACCGTCGCGCTGGCCCGTGACGATGGCATTCTCGAAAATATCGACAAAGCAGTTGTAGACGGCTTCGAGGTGGTCCCGGCACTCGAGATTGTTTCCCGCCAGCTCATAGGGATACCGTTGATGGAGGATGGCGAACAGATCATCCCTGCTCTCGGCCATGTGCAGATAAAAAGAAATCGACTCCTCCACCATATCCAACCCGGTCTTTTGCGATTCCGTGTTCCGGTATCGTTCGAACTCCGGCAGGACGCCCTCCTTCAAGCTGTTTAAAATCGCCAGAAAGAGCCCCTGCTTATTTTTGAAATGATAGAAAATGGTGCCTTCGGCAGCTCCGGTCATTTTCGTCAACTCTCCCATGGCCGTGTCTTTGTACCCCTTGCGGGAAAACAAATGGGTCGCGGCCTGGAGAATCACGTCTTTCTTTTTCATGCCGTGGCGCTGGAAGTTGACGAGACGAGGGGAATTAGACTGAGCACTCAGTCAGTTTTATAGAAAAAATCTCGCCGCCCGTCAAGGATAAAATACCATCGTGCGCGCAATGATCCGGCCGGTTGCGCTGGGGAATACAGAGCACAGAGGGCCATTATCCGCCGCCATGCCGCGCGCCGCGCACGGTCGAACAGCGCCGATCGATCACCAAAAACCTGAAGGCCGTCTCGTTCTTCACACAAATCCACCGCCCCCCTCTTTTCTGTCACCAATTTTATACACAAAACTATTCTTTTTATTTTAGGATATTAGAGGCATGGGCCATCATCCGTCACCATTTTTATACAACTCGGCCACCTCGCCACGAAATCATGTCAGCGCGCAAAACAGACTCGCTTCGCAACATCTTGATATATAAATGAAAAAATATATTCCCCCGGCCGTTCAACTGGCCTCGATTCTGCATTGACAATAGAACGGCAACGGAGCGACATCATGTCAGCCACGGCGAGAAGAAGTCATGACAAAACAGCAACCTCCACCCATGGACCACGAATATCTCGGCCTCAGACAGGCTGCGGTTATCTGTTCTGTTTCCGAAGAACGATTCGGCAAATGGATTGACAAGGGGGCTGTTCCTGTTATTGAAGGCAAGGATGGGAAAATGATTCACTCCCATGACTTGGTGCAACACCTCGTCCGGCACAACATTCCGATTCCCGACCGGCTTCTGCAAGGCAACAGTAAAAAAATTCTTTTTGTTCTCGCCGACGAGTCCATACCGCATACGGTAACGATTGAGGTTATCTGGGCTCTGCACGCGCTGCGCAAAGAAACGGCCTATATTTTTGATTTTGTTCGACTTGACACCAACATTGAACTCAAAATCATCACCTTTCATCCAGATAAGATCGTTTTGTTGCAAGAAAATTCCGACGGCAAGGAATCGATATGGCAACTCAAAAAGTTGACCAACGATGCCACTCCCGTCTATACTTTTGCCGCCGAGCGGATCGCCGAATTCAAACAATTTCTGAGCGAGTAGACAAGACATCATCATGCAAGGGGTCGAGGATCACAATGGGCATGCCCAGACCCGCCGCCGCGGTTATTTGCTCTTTGCAACCTGCACCATCCGGTCATCAAAAGAGAGCTCATGTCCTTGTATAGTGTATTGATTGTCGACGATGAAGAAGAATTCCGCAACATGACCGCCAAGCAGTTGAGCAAGCGCGATCTTGCGTGCGAATGTGCCTTTGACGGCGATACCGCCCTCAGAATGATCGCTGCAAAAAATTACGACGTCGTCCTGCTGGACATCAAGATGCCCGGCCGCGATGGCATAGAAACCCTCAGGGAAATCAAGCAAATCGCGCCCATGACCGAAGTCGTCATACTGACCGGCCATGCCTCGGTGGAATCCGGCATCAACGGCATCAAATACGGTGCCTTTGATTACCTGATGAAGCCGATGGAACTGGATCCGCTGTTCGAGAAGCTGAACGCGGCCTACGAACACAAACGGCTCCAACAGGAAAAAATTGAGATGATCCAGATCAAACAGGATCTGATTCGCCCGTCCTGACCGGCGGCGGCCTTCGTATAAACCCGTGTTTTCATTTTCATCGACAAACAAAAAGGAGAACAAAATGAAGTTTTTTCGAGAGCTACACCAATTCATGATGGCCGGGGCCAAGGCCCATGCCCGATGGGAATTGGCAATGTCCAACAACATTTTGAGGAGCCGCAAACGGCTGCTTATTCTGGGACTGTTGCTACTCCCCGTTTTCCTTGGCGGCTATGCCTTTGCCGATGCGATCAACCAAGCCCTTCCCAGCTTCATCGGCAGTAAACAGGCCTACGGACCCTCGCATTACACCAATCTCATCTTCGGCGCTTCGGTGCTGGTTGGCATCTGCGCCGGCCTGATCACCGGCTGCATCGGCGCCGGCGGCGGTTTCATCATCGCCCCGGCCCTGATGAGCACCGGCGTCAAAGGTATCCTCGCGGTCGGTACCGACCTGTTCCACATCTTCGCCAAGGCGATCATGGGATCGGTCCTGCACCGCAAGCTGGGCAACATCTCGGTTTCCCTGGCCGTCACCTTTCTGATCGGCGCCCTCGTCGGCTCGACCGTCGGCGGCTGGCTCAACCGCACGATCTATGACGCCAATCCGATCTTGAGCGACATGTTCATCACCGGAGTCTACATCTTCATCCTGGGCTTCCTTTCCTTTTACGCCATGAACGACTACCTCAAATCCCGCTCCAAGAAGGTGGTGGTTGAGGCAGGCGCGACCAGGCTTTCCGAGGAAATCCCGGCCATAGGCAAGCGGATACAGGCCGTCAACATCCCCCCGATGCTGACCTTCGACGAGTCGATCACCCCGGGCGGCCGCCGGATCTCCTCAATCTTCCTGGTGATCAGCGGTTTTATCGTCGGCTTGGCGGCGTCCGTCATGGGCGTCGGCGGCGGTTTTCTCACCTTCCCGATGTTCGTGTATGGCCTGGGCGTGTCCTCCATGACCACCGTCGGCACCGACATCTTCCAGATCGTGTTCACCGCCGGTTATTCCTCCATCACCCAGTATGGCATCTACGGTTTTATCTTTTACACCCTGGCGATGGGCATGCTGCTCGGCTCCCTGATTGGCATCCAGGTCGGCTCGATCGTCACCAAGGTCGTTCCCGGCACCACCATTCGCGGCTTTTATGCCGTCACGGTCACCGCCGGTTTCCTCAACCGGCTCTGCGCCCTGCCGGATAAACTGGTGCGGATGGGCTATTTCAGCTTGCCCAAGGAGGTTCTCAATATCATTGACCTCATCGGCAATGTGGGCTTCTTCATCATCATCACCATCTTTGCGGTGTGGGTCTTTTATTGCTTCTTCGCTAATCTTGGCACCTTGAAGGGGGAGGTTCATTAATCATGGCAAGCCCAGCACAACTCAAAACCGCGGGATCGTTCCTGCTGATCACCTTCGTCGCGGTTCTCATCGTCATCTTCATGCCGATTTTTCCGGGTCTCACCGAAGGAAAAAAGGTGACCGGCCTTGATTTCATCGACAACTTTTTTAACCAACTCGCCAAAAGCTCCGCCTACTACATTCCCGACCAGATCAAGAAAGCAGAAAAGTACAATGGTCAGCAGTTCAGCTTCACCATGAAGACAAAATCCGCCGATGAGGCTGCTGCCACGGTGAAACTGCTCGCCACCGACCATATCACCGCCGCCGTCGAAGGCGAGAAGGTAAAGGTCAACGGCGATCTCGGCGCCTTGCTCACGGTCGTGCTCAAGGATGCCGATCTGCTGTACAAGAACGACGACAAAGCCCTGGCCGCAAAGTATGGTGTTGACGGACAGCGGACCATCTATACCTGGTACCAGCTTCTGGGCGCCATGGTGAAGGAGATGAAGGACAAGCCTGACCAAGCCGTACAGGCACAAGCAAAGTTCATTCAAGGCTGTATGTCTAAGGCGATCGAACCGGCATACAACTTCTATCAGGTAGAAGCCAAGCCGGTGAAAGAAGAAATGATGCTGTTGATAGCAGCCCTCGCCTTCTATGTCATCTACACCGTCTGGTATGGCTTTGGCCTCATGTATCTCTTCGAAGGATTAGGCATCAAGATTGATCATTGATTCGTAATCTGTCCGTATCCGGGGCGGCGGGGAATTCGTTTCCATCGCCGCCCTTTTTTTCTCGCCCGCCACGCCTCGGCTCGATCGCTCCCTCATCGTGGTGCTGCGCCGGTTACGGCGGCTCGAGCTTTCCGGCCACCCTCTGGCCCCCCTGCCCCCCGCCACCGGCTCCAAAAGAAATATTGTATTCTTGCCCAAAGGTATTGTATTCTCGTCGGATATCCTCATCCGTTCGGTTATCTGCGCCATGGTCGAGGCCATGGCGAACCGCGGCGAACCGCGGCACCACCTTACGGCCCAAGAGAGGCGCGGCACCGGCAATCGCATTGCGGCCCCGGTTCCTGAGCGATTCACCTGCCGGATCGGTCCGGTTGGCGATGCCCTTACCAACCCGGGTGAATCAAGATCCCGGCCAGATTCTCCTTGACCGGCTCCACGTCTTGGGCTATCTCACCATCCGTGCCCGGCAACCGGACATGGTGATGACCGATCCCGGAGCGAGGCAACTTTACGCAGCACCTTCATTCGAAACATTAGGGAAACGTTGCATCATGCGTGAACAGGCCTTCCAACTCGAAGCAACGCTCAAGATTCACCTCTTGCTGGTAGACGACGACCGTGAGTTCAAAGAGATCATGCAAAAGCACCTGTCGCGGATGGGGGTCCGCCTCAGCGTTTCCGAATGTTGTCTCGCCGCGCTGGACCTCTTGGCAACCCTGAATGCCGATGTAGTGATCATGGATATGAACATGCCGGGGATGAACGGCATCCAGTGTCTCCGCAAGGTCAAGGAGCGCTGGCCGTTGGTCGAGGTGGTCATCCTGACTGGCCATGCCTCGGTCCAATCGGGAATCGAGGGCATGGAAAGCGGCGCCTTCGATTATTGCCTCAAACCCATCGATGTCCATGAGCTGATCGAAAAGATCGAACTGGCCGCCCAGAAAGCCCTGATCAACCGGGGGAACGCCCTCCTGTAATCGTACCCGCCGTTTTCTCGGCCCCCCTGGCGTATCCTGCGCACAACACGTCATTGCCCCGTCGCCCGCTGCTTGGGTTGCGCCGAATCCAGTTGCCCTTTGCCGTACGCCAAACAAAAAGTCCCCCCGGCCAAGCGGGCCGAGGGGACTTTTCACTGCGGACGCGACCAGAAAAGTGGGCGCGCTCAGCTCAGATGATAGGCTTCATCGCGCCCATGTGGGAACGCAGCTCCTCTCCCACCTGCTCGATCAAGGTGTAGCGGATGGCGGCATTGACGCCGATCAATTCGATATTGTCCACCGAGTTGTCCTGTCCATCCAACTCCTTGCCGATGACATCGGTATCGACAGACTTCATGAAATCCGCCAGAAGCGGCACGGCCTGATGGGCGAACAGATAGCAGCCATACTCGGCGGTATCGGAAATGACCACGTTCATCTCGTAGAGCTTCTTGCGGGCAATGAGGTTGGCGATCAGCGGCACCTCGTGCAGGCTCTCATAGTAGGCCGACTCCTCCTTGATGCCGGAGGCCACTATGGTGTCGAAGGCCAGCTCCACGCCCGCCTTGATCATGGCCACCATGAGGATGCCCTTGTCGAAATATTCCTGTTCGCTGATCTCGACGGCGGCGGCCGGCGTCTTTTCAAAGGCGGTTTCCGCGGTTTTGGCGCGCCAGCCGAGCAGCTTCTTGTCGTCGTTGGCCCAGTCTTTCATCATGGTTTTGGAAAAAACGCCGGACATGATGTCGTCCATGTGCTTCTCAAACAGCGGGGTCAGGATCTCCTTGATCTCCTCGGAAAGATAGTAGGCGCGGATCTTGGCCGGATTGGACAGACGATCCATCATGTTGGTGATGCCGCCGTGCTTGAGCGCCTCGGTGATGGTCTCCCAGCCGTACTGGATCAGCTTGGTGGCATAGCCGGGGTCAATACCCTGCTTGACCATCTTGTTGAAGCAGAGCAGGCTGCCGGCCTGGAGCATGCCGCAGAGGATGGTCTGCTCGCCCATCAGGTCGCTCTTGACCTCCGCCACAAAGGACGACTGCAGCACGCCGGCTCGATGGCCGCCGGTTCCGGCGGCATAGGCCTTGGCGAGGTCCCAGCCCTCGCCTTTGGGGTCGTTCTCACGATGGACCGCGATCAGAGTGGGTACGCCGAAACCGCGCTTGTATTCCTCGCGCACTTCGGTTCCCGGCGATTTCGGCGCCACCATGATGACGGTCAGATCCTCGCGGATCTGCATCCCTTCCTCGACGATGTTGAAGCCGTGGGAATAGGAAAGGCAGGCCTCCTTCTTCATCAGCGGCATGATGGCGGCGACCACCTTGGAGTGCTGCTTGTCCGGCGTGAGGTTAATCACCAAGTCGGCGGCAGGGATCATCTGCTTATAGTTGCCGACGGCAAAGCCATTGTCGGTGGCGTTTTTCCAGCTCTGGCGTTTCTCGGCGATGGCCGAATCGCGCAGGGCGTAGGAGACGTCCAGGCCGGAGTCGCGCAGATTGAGACCCTGGTGCAGCCCTTGGGCGCCGCAGCCAACAATAACGATCTTCTTGCCCTTGAGCTTGTCAACGCCATCAGCGAATTCAGCTGCATCCATGAAGCGGCATTTGCCCAGTTCCTCCAGTTGCAGGCGCAACGGCAGGGTATTGAAGTAGTTCTGTCCCATGATCATTCCTCTTTTGTTGGGGTAATTGGAGTGGAGATTGCGGAACCATGGGATATGCCAGAGCGCCAATAGCCTTGACCATCTCGGTCCCGGTTCGGTTTTTCCTTCACCATAGCTGGAATTACTTATTGCGGAACGTAACGTATTCGCAATTCATTTTCACAAAAAACAGAAGACGGCGCACAGTATGCGCCGCTCCGCCTATACCACGGAACGCATCTTGTTTCCGCATTTTTATGGAGAAGCGCACCTCGGGCGCGGGCAGCGGCCAAAAGAGGAGCTTATTAATGCGTACGTTATTCACCGAACACTGACCAGCGTTTTTTCTGTCATTCCGACGAGCACAGCGAGGAGAAATCTATAAATATCTCCGTGAGTTCTCGCGCAAGCCAAGGAGGTTTCTCCCTGTGGTCGAAACGACGAAACAAGGGCTGTTGTCCGGTGATTGATGACCGTATTCATACCTTTTTTGGTCAACACAGCGGATCGTCCCCGTTTTCCGGATAGCCGACCCCGATACGGACCGCTGACCAGCCAGCCCTGCCCTGCCGCCGCTTGACACAATTCCTTGTAGCTCTCCAGTCATGGATGATAAAAAAATTCCTTGGTCCGATGGGCGGCAACCAAAATATCCTGCCATCGGACCTGGCGTAGCGAAGCGGAAAAGTTGTGGGCTGGGGTTCCGTTTTTGCCGTTCCCGCCCGATCCTCCAACACTGTCGCTACCTGCCGCAGGTTGGAGCATCAACCCTGCGACTAGAACGAAATTCTACCGGAAAGACAACGGGAATCTGCCCCACATATTCAGAAGCAAGGACTCCTGGCGCCAACTGGCTCGGACCGTGAACCCATCAGGCGCGAGGTCCACGGAAAGACTTGAGGCCAGAGGCAAACTCTGGCAAAATAAGCAGTTGTCCCATATCTGATCCGGCACCACCGGGCGCAACCGACGCAGGCCAAACCGGTGGGCACGACTCTGCGGGTATGTTGCCGGATTGTGTTCCATTTGCCGAAACCATACGCTGCCATGATCCCATTCGATGTCCTTTTTCTGTTCACCGCCGCATCCGCAGCTCTCGCCATCACGCCAGGGCCTGACAATCTTTTTGTCCTTACCCAATCGGCGCTGTACGGGCGCAAGGCGGGCTTGCTGATCACGCTTGGCCTGTGCACCGGACTGCTGGTCCATACCAGCGCCGTCGCCTTGGGGATAGCCGTCATCTTGCACAAGTCCGCCGTCGCGTTCAACGCGCTCAAGATGATCGGCGCCGGCTATCTCCTCTATCTGGCGTGGCAGGCGTTTCGCGCCGGAGCTGTTGACCCGGCTGCGCAAAAAAGCGGCCCCATGGGAGGATGGGCGCTGTATGCCAGAGGCATCCTGATGAATGTCACCAACCCCAAGGTGGCCATTTTCTTTTTGGCCTTTCTGCCGCAGTTCACCGATCCGGGCCGTGGCCTCATCCCCCTCCAGATCGTCCTGCTGGGCGCGGTGTTCATGATCTGCACCCTCGTTGTCTTTGGCGGCATCGCCTGGGCCGCGGGCCACATCGGCCAATGGCTCAGCAATTCGAGGCGCGTCCAGGTTGTCCTGCATCGTGCGGCAGGCTCGATTTTCATGCTTCTGGCCGGCCGCCTGGCGTTCAGCAGGCAATGAACTCGTCCGCGATCCGGTGGGATGGCCCTGTCTGATCCGGTTTCCCAGCTCCCCCCTGAACACTCGCCCGCCAGGAAGCGGGCAACTGACCTTTTTGCCTATCAAACGCTTGAGTTAAGATCCATGGCTCAGCGACAACCGTCAGAATCAAAAAATCATGCCTACCCCGCTGCATCAGAAATCCACGCTGGCCGAAATCGAACAGCGCTTTGACCAGGATGTCGAACGGTTTTCCAACCTGGAAACGGGCCAGATCGCGACGATCGATGCGCCGTTGGCAATGGAATTGATCACCTCCGCGGCCATGGCGGCCACGCCGGTCATAACCAAAATCCTCGATATCGGATGCGGCGCGGGCAACAATACGATCAAGCTGCTGCGCAGTCATGGCGGCAACTTCGACTGCGACCTGAACGATCTCAGCATGCCCATGCTCACCCGGGCACGGCAAAGGGTCGCGCAAGAGACCAGGGGCCGGGTGAACATCATTTACGGAGATGTCCGGACAGCCCGTCTTGCAGACGATGACTACGACATCATCCTGGCGGCGGCGGTGCTTCACCATCTCCGCGACGAACAGGACTGGACCAGGACATTCACCAAGATCTATCGTTTGCTCAAACCAGGGGGCTCATTCTGGGTGACCGATCTGGTCGCTCACGAAATCGATCAGGTGCAGCAACTCATGTGGCACCGTTATGGCGAGTACCTTGAAGCGACAGGCGGGAAAGACTACCGGGAACGGGTCTTTCGCTACATCGACAAGGAAGATTCCCCTCGTCCGGTCACGTTTCAACTGGATCTGATGCGCAAGGTGGGATTTTGCTCCGTGGATCTGCTGCATAAAAACTCCTGTTTCGCCGCCTTCGGCGGCATCAAGGGCTGCCCCCCGGGAAAACCCTCTTGCCGCCATGCTGCCGGCAGTTGAACCGGCAGCGTACTGCATTTCACCCGCGCGCCAGCAAATTTTGGCCAGCAGGTGAAACCACTTCTCGACTCATTCAAGGAGGAAAGCGATGCCAAATCCCAACACGCCGTTTCATCCCATCATCTATGTGCGCGGCTATGCCATGACAGCCGACGAAATCGATGCGACCACCGCGGACCCCTTTTGCGGCTTCAACCTTGGTTCAACGGTGTACCGGGCGGTACCGGACAAGGAGAGAGCCCCGCGCAAGTTCATTTTTCAGTCGCCGGTGGTGCGCCTCGCCTCGGATTTCAAATACGGGAACATCTACCAGGATGGATACGACATCCTGGACGACGAATGGGAAACCGACGCCACCGGCAAGTCCACGGGCAACCGGCTTGCCAGCCGCTCCATCATCATCTTCCGCTACTATGACCAGGCATCGAGGATGCTGGGAAGCGGCAAGACGCCATCCATCGACGATTTTGCCCGGCAGTTGGGCGATCTCGTGCTGCGCGTGCGGGATCTGGTCTGCAGAAATGAGCAAAATGGCGTCGGCCAGGAGGATTTTCGCTGCTATCTGGTGGCCCATTCCATGGGTGGCCTGATCTGCCGGGCCTTGCTCCAGAATCCGCAAAACGATCCCCGAAAGGCGGGCCGATACGTGGACAAACTCTTCACCTATGCCACGCCCCACAACGGTATCGAAGTGGCCGGCATGAACGTCCCCAACTGGTTCAGCTTAAATGACATGAACAACTTCAACCGGGAGAGAATGGCCCAATACCTGGGGTTGACGGCACCTATGAGCAAGCCGCCGGACGACCGGGTGGACTGGCTCCCGGAAGAGCGCTTTTCCCCCGAACGGGTCTTTTGCATGGTGGGCACGAACCGCATGGACTATGAAGTTGCCATGGGTCTGTCACGGACGTTTTCCGGACATGGCAGCGATGGGCTGGTACGGATCGACAATGCGACCCTGCGCGGGCTCAAGAGCAACGGACAACCGGGCCAACCATGCGCCAAGGCCTTTGCCTACCGGTCCCATTCGGGTTACTACGGCATCGTGAACAGCGAGGAGGCCTACCAGAATCTTACCCGGTTCCTGTTCGGCAATGTCCGGGTGGATATCTGGCTGGACGTCACAGACATCCGCTTGCCCGTGGAGGTGCAAAAACAGCAGGATGCCGGCAAGCAGATCAACGCGCTCTACCAGTTTGAGATCCTGGCCTCTCCCAGGGGCAAGCTGTGGTATCTCACCCGCCGCACCGCCGTGGAGGACTCCGTCGCCTGCATGAGTCACGCCAACTGGCTGGCCGCGCCCAAGGAGAATGGGAGCTTGTACCTCTCCACCGTGTTCCTCGCCAACCGGGCAAAGGTGAATCCTGACCGCGCCACCTTGGCATACTGCCTCACCCTCAACGTGCGCGTTCCGGATTACGAAATCGAAAGGAAACTCTGGATCAACGAACATTATGAAGGGAGCTACCTGTTTCGCGACCAAATCCTCGTGGAGATGGTTCCGCCCTCCACGCCTGGCGCCAAATGGAAAGTCAGCTCTTCCTGGCAGGGAACAGGCCTTAACCTCACGACTACCGAAATGAATGGCAAAGCTCTCCAGGCCGGCAAGATTGAGCTGAAGATTCCGCTGTCCTCTGCCGGAACAACAAGCCCCGGGATCGACGGACAACTGCGTTTCATCGTTTCGGCATGGAATCCCGATGCCGTCATGGAGACGTAGGCGCCTTGAGAGCGACCTTCCTGTCAGGTCAAAATTTGTTTGGGCGGCCGAGAGCAAACGGGTGGTTATTTGCGGCTTGACTATGGCCCGGCAATTCGCCACAAATCTTCTTGAAAAAAGGCTCTTTTCCGTTGTACTGAGTAATAAAAGATGGGCTGCATGCACGTCCGCGCTGCCGGTGGCGGCAGCGCTGGAGCAGGGCGGCTGTTTTGTGCGTCCCGGTTCGTTTTTTCAGTTCGAGACGATTCCTACAGTGTGGCGGTTTGACACGGGATGAATGATCGGTTTTAATAAAGATATTCATTCATGTTCATGGTGGAAACCTTCCTGCCATAAATCTTCTTGAAAAAAGGCTCTTTTCCGTTGTACTGAGTAATAAAAGATAGCCTACAGCCCGTCCATGCTGCCGGTGGCGGCAGCGCGGGAGCGGGCGGCTGTCTTGTGCGTCCCGGTTCGTTCAATTCGGGATGATTCCTACAATGTGGTGGCTTGATACAGGATAGCTGATCGGTTTTAATGAATACATTCATATTGATGGTGGAGACTTGCCATGCAGCGCGCCTCTAAGTCGAAGAAAGTTATTTTGTCCATTGATGACATTCCCTCGAATTTAATCGCCATAAAAAATATTCTGGAGCCCTTGTTCGATATCCGCCTCGCCAAAGACGGAGCACAGGCGCTCGCGCTGCTGAAGCGGGAACGGGTCGACCTGGTGCTGCTGGATATCGAAATGCCGGGCTATAATGGGTTTGAACTGTTGCAGGCCATACGGGAGGATCTGGCGCTTGTGCATCTCCCCGTCATCTTTGTGACGACGCATGACTCACCCCGCTTTGCCCAGCGCGCCACTGAAGCGGGCGCGAACGGGTATATTCTCAAACCGTTCAAACCAAGCCTGCTGCTGCAACAGGTTCTGGAACATCTGGACATGGATGCCCCCACGGCACACCAGAATAATATCTATTCCCCCTGATGGAAGCTGCGATGTCTGCGCAATCCGGTCTGCTGCACACCTGGAGCCACCTCCACAAAACGATGAAAAGGAGCCTGAGGCGCTTGCTGGCGTCTGGCGCCGAGACTTCGCTGCACCTCCAAGATGTATACCTGCCGGCATTGTACCGCAACATGGTGGAACGGGGCTCTCGAGCCGCCTCCCTCCAGAATATAAAATTTACCACCAAGTACGATGACCGGCTGCCCCTGGTCATCCAGGGCAATGTCCCGTCGTTGCGGCTGGCGGTAGCCATGATGCTGGATTATGTCATGGACCGGCATGCCTCCAAAGTGGGCTACACGACACTTGAAGTGGGCCTGGCCGAGCAAGACGACTGGGATTATGTCAGTTTTACCGTCTGGTACGCCGGCGTGCACGAAGGCGAGGACGACGGCTCCCGGACATGGTTCAGCCAGGACGAGATGGAACAGCTCGCCGCTCTCATGGGGGGGTACTTTTTCGCGGAAGATCAGCATGGCACGGAACCGCGATATGTCATCGGCGTGCCGCTGATTTCCGGAGACCCGGCCAACGCGGAGGAAGATTCCCTGGAGAGCGTACCCTCCGGGCTGGCGCAGGCCAAAGAAGGCTCCACCGCCCTGGTGGTGGATGACAATCCCATCTGCCGCTCTTTGGGCGTGCATCTGCTCTCTCGCCACAATATAGCGGCCGATGCCGCCGAACGTGGGCGAACGGCGCTGAAAAAACTCACCGAAGAACGCTACGACCTGGTCTTCATGGATTATTCCATACCGGGCCTGAACGGGATACGAACCACCGCCATCGCCCGCGAGAAGGGGCTCCTGCGGACCAGCTTCACCATCGGCATGCACTCCGGGGCGGGCTCTGCGGAAAATATGGAGACCGCCTTTTTTGAGGCCGGAGCGCAAGGGTATTTGGACAAACCCGTTGATCCGCTCAAGCTGAATCTTTTGTTGTTGGATCTGCTGCCGCGTTTGCATGGACAGGCGGCCGGAGCGTCGATACAGGCGAGCGTGCCGCATTCCGCCGACAGCGCGCGGGTCGACCTGATCCACTCGTTGTCCGGCATTGCCGGGCTGGATGCGGAAAAAGGTCTGGCCCACATGGGGCACAGCGTGGAAATATATGCCAGCATGCTGCGCCGGTTCACTGCGGAACTCGAGGAGTATATCGAACCCTTGTTGACTCTGCCCCTCGACGGGGCCTGGGAGGAGGTCGCCGTCCGCCTGCATGTCCTGCGGGAGTTCTTCGTTGGCATCGGCGCGACTGATCTGGCGCAGGAAGCCGCTGACCTGGCGGCCGCGGTGGATGCGGGCGGCGGCAGCGCATACATGCCCCGCATCCAAAGCTATTGCGACGATATGATGCGCTTGCGGGCCAGACTGGTGGGCCTGAAGACCGAAGACAGCCAGGAAGAGACCGCTGAACAGCTCGAGTCGGCAAAGCCGCTGACTGCGCCGGTGGATCTCACACTCAAGCAGCAGGTATCGCGTCTGCATGACGCATGTCTGTCACACCGCGCCACAGAGGCCCAGACAGCGGCGGATGCCCTGAGGGCGATGGCGTTGCCCGGCGACATAAAGGATCAAATAGAGACGATCTGCGCATTGGTCGACACCTTAGATTATCATGAAGCACATGAGCAATGCGCGCGCCTGCTTGAGGCGATCAGCGATACTGCAAGATAAATAGACACGACTGCGCCAGGGGAAATCGTCATGAGTTTAGATAAGGAAAAAAAATTGCCTGACGCCAACGTCGCCGTCGCATCTCCTGACCAGCGGATGCGGGAGTTGCAGGAAGAAAACAGGCGGCTCGCCCATGAAGTGGATACGCTGAAAAGGCGCCTGGAAGATCGAAAAAACGCCGCACTGGCGATGGATGATCCGAAAGGCATCTCCATGCCGCAGCAACCGGCCACCTCCGAACTCATGCACCTGCTGTTGGCCAGCGCCCAGGACATCATCATGGTCCTGGACCAGGACGGCCGCCTCATCACGGGCAGCGGCGGACTCCTTTCGGCCGCCCGGCTCGATTCCTTCGACCAGATACACGGCCTGTACGTCAAGGATCTGTATTTGCTCTTTGGAGACAGGGCGTTCGCCGCAACCGGCGAAGAGCAATTCCAGGCCGTGCGTTCCGGACAACGGAACCAGACCGTTGCGGCAATGCAGACCACGCTCCCGAGCCAGGAAGGACGGCGTTTCTACACGGTGCACACCTCCGCCATGGGGGATGCTGCCGGAAACTGTGACGGCGTGCTGGTGGTGTGCCATGACGCCACTGCCGACCAACACACGCATACCGACCTATACTCCAGATTAATTCTGGACTCCACCCCCTTGATGTGCACCCTGTGGGACGAGGACTGCAACCTGCTCGACTGCAACCAAGAAACGGTCCGCTTGCTCGGCTTAAAGGACAAGGCGGAGTATATTACGCATTTTTACACCCGAATCCCTGCATACCAACCGAACGGGCAACCCTCCCGCAGTGTGATGATGCGGGCCCTCAAAGAGGCATTGAACACCGGCTATTCTCATCTTGAATGGACGAGCCGCACCGCAACGGACGAATCCCTGCCGCTTGAGATGACCGTGGTGCGGGTTCCGTGGCAGGGAGGTTACCGCCTTGTCTGCTATGCCCAAGACCGGCGCGAGTTCGAGCACCAGCGGCGGCTGAGGCGTGAAGCGGAAGAACGCGACCGTCTGCTGCTGGACTCTTCTCCCTTGATTTGCAACCTATGGGACGCGGAGGGCAACCTGCTCGACTGTAATCAGGAGGCGATCAACGTTATCGGTCTCAAGGACAAGGCAGAGATCATTGATCATTTTTTCGATCGGAACCCTGCATGCCAACCGAACGGGCGCGATACCCGCAGCGAGGTGAGGCGGATCATCGGAGAGGCCCTTGAACACGGTTATCTGCGTTATGAATGGATGAGCCGCACCGCGACGGGCGAGCTGCTGCCGCTTGAGGGGACTGCGGTACGGATTCCGTGGGAGGGTAGCTACCGTATTCTCTGCTATACCCGGGATCTGCGCGAGACCAAGGAGCAGGAGCGGCGGGTCAGGGAGGCGGAACACTACGCCAAAATCCTGCTGGACGCCACACCGCTCGGCGCCATCCTATGGGATAAATACGGCACGATGCTCCACTGCAATCAAGAAGCCCTGCGCCTTTTTGGCTACTCCTCCATGGAAGCTCTTGCAATCGAGTACAAATGTGTGCTGAGTCCACCGTTCCAGCCCGATGGCAGCTCTTCCGCAGAGAAGTTAGCGAGACTTCTCCGCAAGACCTTCGAAACCGGCTTTGAAAAATTCGAATGGATGCACTACACCGCCTCTGGCGACGAGCTTCCGGTGGAGAAGATTCTGGTGCAGGTTCCTTGGCAGGGCGACTGGCATGTCGCCGCCTACAACCGTGATCTGCGTGAGATCAAGGCTCAGGAGCGGCAGTTGCGTGAAGCGGAAGAGCACGCCGGACTCTTCTTGGATTCCACACCCCTCGGAACTATCCTCTGGGATAAAAACGGCACGATGCTCCACTGCAACCAGGAAACCTTGCGCCTTTTTGGCTACTCCTCCAAGGAATCTTTTGCAGCTCACTACTGGCCCAAGATGCATCCGCCGTTCCAGCCCGACGGCAAGCCTTCCCAAGAAAAGTTAGAGGACATTATCCGCAAGACCTTCGATACCGGCTTTCAACAATGTGAATGGACGCACCTCACCGCCTCTGGGGACATTCTTCCTGTGGAAAAGATCATGGTGCGGGTTCCTTGGAAAGGCGGGTGGCATGTCGCCTCCTACAACCGTGATCTGCGTGAGATCAAGGCCCGGGAGCAGCAGTTGCGTAAAGTGGAAGAGCGCACCGGACTCTTCTTTGATTCCACACCTCTCGGAGCTGTCCTATGGGATGAAAACATCAATATGCTGTTCTGCAACCAGGAAACCTTGCGCCTTTTTGGCTACTCCTCCAAGGAATCTTTGGCAAATGACTACTGGCCCAAGCTGCATCCGCCGCTCCAGTCCGATGGCAATCCTTCCCAAGAAAAGTTAGCGTACCTTATCCGCAAGACCTTCGATACCGGCTTTGAACAATGCGACTGGACGCACCTCACCGCCTCTGGCGACGAGCTTCCGGTGGAGAAGATTCTGGTGCGGGTTCCTTGGAAGGACGGCTGGGCTGTCGCCTCCTACAACCGTGATATGAGCGCGGTTAAGGCTGAGGAGCGGCAGAAGGCGGAAGCGGAGGAACGCGGCCGTCTGCTGTTGGACTTCATGCCGATGGGCGCCTCCTTATGGAGTGAGGAAGGCTCTATCCGCGACTGCAATCTGGCATGCCTGCGCATATTTGACCTCGCCGGCAAATCCGATTTCCTCAACCACTTTTATGAGTTCAGTCCGGAATGCCAACCCGACGGTACACCCACCAGGGAGAAAGCGGCTGCACTTCTCCGCGAGGCCGTGACAACCGGCTACAAGAAAGTCGAATGGATGCATTGTACTCTCTCAGGGGAGGCGATACCGGCAGAAATCACCCTGGTGCGGATTCCCTGGAAAGGCGGCTGGTGGATCGGGGCGTACATCCAAGATCTGCGCGAGCATGTAGCCCGCCAGGAAGCGGAAGAGCGCGCCAGGATACTGCTGGACTCCGTACCGATGGGCATTTTCCTGTTGGATCGGGAACGCAATCTTCTCGACTGCAATCAAATGCTTTTGCACATGTTCGGTTTTCCCGACAAAAATGCATTAACCCATGCAACGCGCTTTCATCTACTCAGCCCGGAATTCCAACCCGACGGCACGAACAGCCTGAAACAATCGGCCGCAGCCGTCCGTGAGGCCTTTGCAACCGGTTATAATAAATTCGAGTGGCTGCATCGTACGCTCTCGGAGGATGAGCCGATGCCGACGGAAGTCACCCTGATCCGGATTCCCTGGAAAGGCGACTGGTGCGTGGTGGCCTGCATCCGCGATTTGCGGGAGGCAAAGGCCCATGAACAACAGATGCGGCAGGCGTATGAGCATACTCAGTCTCTGAAAGCCCTCTCCCATGCAGCCCAGATAGCTTCCCAGGCGAAAAGCGAGTTCCTGGCCAGGATGAGCCATGAGCTGCGTACGCCTCTCAATGCCATCATCGGCTTTCTGAGTCTGGAGGTGCAAAAGGAATTGCCCCAGGAGACCATCGATAATCTGGAGATCGTTCTGGATGCCAGCCATAACCTGTTGACCCTTATCAACGACATTCTGGACATTTCCAAAATAGAGGCGGGTCGTTTTGAACTGACCGGCGATACCTACCATCTCACCCAGGCCATCAACGAGGTCATCGCCTTCAACTCGTTCCGTATGGAGTCAAAACTCATCACCTTTCGCCTGGAAATGGATGAAAGCCTGCCATCACAGCTCAACGGCGATATTCTGCGCATCAAGCAGGTGCTCAACAACTTGCTCAGCAACGCGTTCAA
This sequence comes from Desulfobulbus sp., assembly GCA_009780825.1. Classification (GTDB taxonomy): domain Bacteria; phylum Desulfobacterota; class Desulfobulbia; order Desulfobulbales; family Desulfobulbaceae; genus Desulfobulbus. The sequence continues at coordinate 121,979 of WQZH01000002.1, forward strand.
ATATACGGAGGGCGGCATAGTGACGCTTTCCGTCGAGCCTGCGGCAAGAGCGCCAGGGGAAGAAGTGCCGCCCGACACTCGTCTCATACGCTTCAGCATCCGGGATACCGGTCGGGGCATCAAGGCCGAAAATCTCAAAAAATTGTTCACCTCGTATACCAGGTTCGACAGCAAGACCAACCGGCTGATCGAAGGCACCGGCTTGGGCCTTGCCATCAGCAAAAACCTGGTGGAGATGATGGGCGGACAGATGGAGGTGGAGAGCGAATACAAAAAAGGCAGCAGCTTTTCCTGTATCATTCCCCAGGTCGTTGTCGACCCCACGCCGATCGGCCACGTAGCCGTGCGCGACATGACCGACCAGCTCGCCATGTCCCGGCGTAGTCTTTACAGGCACAGCATCAACTGGCGATGTTCCTATATCCCCTATGCCAAGGTACTGGTGGTGGATGATGTGCCGACGAACCTGGCTGTGGCCAAGGCCATGCTGCAACGATACAGCATGGCGGTGGATTGCGTCGCCAGCGGTCAAGAGTCCATCGACCTGATACGCTCGGAGGAGCCCCGCTACAACGCCGTATTCATGGACCACATGATGCCGGGCATGGACGGCGTTGAGGCGCTGCACCGCATCCGAGCCATAGACAGCGACTATGCCCGTTCGGTGCCGGTCATCATTCTCACGGCCAACGTCATTTCCGGTAATAAGCAAAAGTTTCTTGAGCAGGGATTTCAAGCTTTTCTCGGCAAACCTATCAATCCAGCGCAACTGGACGCGGTTATCAGCCGGTGGGTGAAAGACCCGCACCAGAAGGTCTCCCCGGACTGTCCCCAAGATGATGCGTTACCGCCTTATCCATCCCAGGAGGCGGAGGAGAAAGCAGAAGTTTCCTATACCGTTGAAGGCTTGGACATACAAAAGGCTGTATCGCGTTTCGGTAGCGAAGCGGTTTTTTTTGATGTGCTGCGATCCTATGCCGCCAACACTCCGCAGGTCTTGGATCAGATGCGGCACCTGGTCGAAACGGACCTAGTGGAATATGGCATTCTCGCGCATGGGATGAAAGGGTCAAGCTACAGCGTGGAGGCCAATGCCCTTGGGGATATGGCCAAGGAGTTGGAATACGCGGCAAAAAATCAAGATTGGCCCAAGGTGCGGGAGACCTTCCCTGCTTTTCTGGAAATAGCGGAAAAACTCCTGCGCGACATCGACGCCCTGCTGCGCGAGCTTATGCCCGCTGCCCCTGAGCAAGACAAACCCCTCAAACCCGCGCCCGAGGCCGGAGAGCTGACAGCTCTTTACGAGGCCAGCCTGTCCTGCGCTCACAGTATGCTGGAGGCGCATCTCCACAACTTGGAGCAATACCGGTATCAATCAGATGGGGATCTCGTCACCTGGCTGCGGATGCGCGTGGATGCGCTGGATTATGACTTGATCAGCGAGCGCCTGGCGAAGTATGCGCGCTGAACGACCAATTTGCCCGCAATATGGGTTCGCGTCGATTTGGCGTATGAACCCGGCATTCAAGAGGATGGGGGCAACGCCAACGCCCATGTAGCCTTCATAACGGCTGGCAATCTTGCATTGGGGAAATAATAGTATTGAAGATGTGGCCGTTATCGGATTGATCGCGGCAAAAGAAAGGAGCTATCCCCTGATTGAGGCATTACTGGCGCGCCCGGAGGGATTCGAACCCCCGGCACTCGGATTCGAAGTCCGATGCTCTATCCAGCTGAGCTACGGGCGCAGCCGCTTATGGCAAAGCGGAGCCATTTTACCTGGAAACTCTTGGCGACGTCAACCCCGCCTTGACCCTCAGCCATAAAAATGCTCCGCCGGACAACCGTGCCGAAGCGAATCACCAGCCGTCGGAGGAGCCAGCGCCTGTCCACTTGGCACAGCCGGCCGCGTCACGAGGAGCAGGGCCGTTTCCTCGACTGGATATGGCCGACTGACTGAGGCATGAACAGGCAGGCGATGGATGCGCCACGTGCATCGGTCGGCGTGCTGCAATCCAACCGAAAGCAGAAAATCTGTTTCTCCGGGGCATCGAACATCGCCGGGAATCCCCATCTGCAAATCTGGGCCGAGGTTTTCGACGACCAGGTTATCCCGCCACGAGACTTGCCTTCTCAAACCCCGGCAGGATTACCATCTCGCCCTTGGTGTCGCTGTAGCCATATTGCTCATCTGTGCAGATCGGAACACGATCCCCTGCCCTATTTTCCAGTGATATAACTCTCTTTTTCGATGATTCTGCGGTTGGTTGGTGTCTGCTACCGCATTTCCCGGCAAACCATCAACCAGACAACTCATCGCCATTGGCAACACTGCCGCCGCCAATCCGATGACCCGTCCCTTCTTGCTCACTGCCTCGCTCTGTTGCCCTCTGGTTCGTCAGGGTTGCTGTTCCTGCCAAATCCGGGCAGAGGCGCGGTCATAGGACCCCGCCGCGAGCACACCGGGCAGGCCTGCAGGCGCAGCGGTTTCTCCAAATGACTTTCCGCAAGCAGACGGTCGGCGGCAAAGATGTCGCTGGTGGGGCCATCGGCCATGATCCGCCCTTCCCGCAGGACAACGGTCCGCTCGCAGAGATCGAGCACCAGGTCAAGATCGTGGGTGGCGATGATTTTAGTCTGCCGGAATCCGGCCAACAGTTCGATCAACGCTCGCCGGGCACGGGGATCAAGATTGGACGACGGCTCGTCCATGACCAGGATGTCGGGGGTCATGGCCAGCACCGTGGCAATGGCGGCCAGGCGCTTTTCGCCGCCGGACAGCTTGTAGGGCGGCCGGTCCCGGAGATGGGTCGCGTGCACCTGGTGCAAGGCCGCAGTCACCCGTCGCTCGACTTCTTCCGGGGCAAGGCCCAGGCTGATCGGGCCGAAGGCGACATCCTCGGCCACGGTAGGCATGAACAACTGGTCGTCCGGATCCTGAAAAATCATGCCCACTGTCCGGCGGATATCGGACAGGGTCGCCTTGGTGATGTGCACATCACCGACGCGGATCGTGCCGTTCTGCGGGATCAGGGAACCGTTGAGGTGAAGAAGCAGGGTCGATTTGCCTGCGCCGTTGGCACCGACCACCGCCACCGACTCACCGTTGCGGATGCGCAGGGAAACTCTGTGCACAGCCTCAGTTCCGTCCGGATAGGTGTGGGTCAGATCCTGGATTTCGACGAGAGAATGGTTCATGCCAGCAGCCCGGTGACAAACCGGCCCAAGAGCGATGGCCCGTCGAAGACGCGCATGGCAAAAAGAACGCCCCCGGCGACAACCAGCACCAGGACATCGCGGCTGTTCAAGCGCCGGAGCCGGCAGGTGCGGATGGCGCCATCGAATCCCCGGCAGCGCATGGCCAGGTGGATACGCTGGGAACGATCCAAGGTGCGGAGCAATAGATTGCCGATCAGAGGCGCAAAGGCACGCATTCCCAAACCCCGTCCTTGAAAGGAACGAAGTTTCCTGGCCCGGTCCAGCCGCTGCCCTTCCTCAACCAGGACAAAGAGATAGCGGTACAAAAGCAGCAGTTGCACGGCAAAGACGGCGGGCATGCCCAACTGCTCCAAGGCCATGCAGACCGTGTTGAAACCGGTAGTGGCGATGAGCGCCAGCACGGCCCCGACGGTCAGACAGAAGCGGAGCAGAAGGGAGAACAAGGAGATCCAGCCGCCGGAAATCGTCACGGCTCCGAGCTGCATCAAGGGCTGCTGGTCGTAAATGGGATTGAAAAGACCGATCAGCACGGCCAAGGGTATGACCAGGATCAGCTTGTTGATGACGAAACCGGATGGGATGCCGCCCAATCCGAGAACCACGATCAGGAAGAGGGCAAAGGGCAACATGGCGGCGATCTCGTACTTGTCAAAGGATATGACGCAGACAAGAAAGGCAACGATGATCAACACCTTGATCCGGGCATCGAGCCGATGGATCACCGAATCCTGGGCAGCGAGGTGATCGAGGCGGTGCAGCTCAAAAAAAGCGGATTCAATGGTCGGCACAGGGCCACCCTTTGGGAAAATCGTTTCTTGTCCGGAAATAAGGCGAAGGGGCAGGGAACCATCGGCTAGGCCGCCCGCCGGCGTTTTCTGAAGACCAGCGCGAGCCAGATGATCAGCAGGAAGGTGAGGCCGCCGCCGACCAGACCCGCAACCGTAGCGCCGGGGTCAACGGCGGGCCAGGCGGACTGTCCCTCCAGGTGGACAGCAGGTTCCTGCCCGCTATTCCGAAAACCATAGCCGGGCAGCAAGGCGGTTTTCTCCTGCAAACCAGCGAGCGATCCATGAATGCCAGCCAGCGGCGCGGCCAGTTCCTTCTGGCCGGTCACCCGCGCGATCGACCACTCCAGGCCGTCGGGGGCCTTCGACGCGAACCAGGAGCACACGCCGCTGATGAGGGCCGCAGCCACGGCCAGACAGATCAAAACCTTGGTGATGGGGGCCGAACTCTGGGGATGGGCACCGGCGGCACAGTCGAGGATCTCCGGCCGGGCCTGCCAGACAAAGGTGACGACCGAGGCGGTGATCAGCCCTTCAATCAGCCCGATGGCCAAATGGATCGGCAGCATGGCCCAGAGAAATGTGTGCATGGGCAATGCGGAGATTCCGGACAAGACGGTTTCGCACACCACCCCGAAAGCGCCGAGTTGCATGCCTGCAATTGCGGCGAAAATGGCCCCAATGGCAATTCGCCGCCGGCTTTTGCCGCTGCCGGCAATGGGTTTGTACAGCAGGGGATAGGCAAGAAAACAGGGCAAGAAACCCATGTTGAAGATGTTGCATCCCAAAGCGAGCAGGCCGCCATCGGCAAAAAAGAGCGCTTGCACGACAAGTACCGAGGCAATCGTCAGCAAGGCCGCGTAGGGACCGAGCAGGATGGCCAGCAGTATGCCGCCGCCGATATGTCCGGAAGAACCGGTGCCCGGAATAGTAAAATTGATCATCTGGGCGGCAAAGATAAAGGCGCCAAGCACCCCCATCAGTGGAACGTTTCGGTCATCAAGCCCCTGCTGCACCTTTTTGGCGCACCAGGCAATGGCGCCGGCGGAGGCTGCCCAGAATGTACCGCCAATGGCGGGTGAAAGAAGTGCGTCGGCCATGTGCATACTCGCGTCTCCCATAAGAGGCTGCCGGACATGATCCGTTGCGGCCGGCCGCATGCACAACAGCTGATAACACAAATTTCGACCCGGTGTTACGCTATCGTGTTACAGAATCGCTAGCCGTGTGTCAACGAAAAAACGAGATCAGCCGGCGGGAAGAGGATGGGACGAACCTGGGGCTTATTGGACGGGCGGGGCGGGGTTGCCTGCGTCAGAGGGAATGATCGCCTGGGGGTGAATCAGGCGGGCGATGGTGACCAAGGTATCGGCAAAGGTGAGGGGCGAGGGGCTGCAGACCAAATCCGGATCCAAAACATGCACCCGTCCGGCACGTACGGCTCCGATGGCGGGATATCCCAGCCAGCGCTGCTTTTCCTCGGCGCCGACGCCATGTTCCGTACCCATGACCGCGATGATAATCAGAGCGGGATCAAGGGCCATGACTTGTTCCATCTTCATCGCTCCAGAACGCAGTTCTCCGGCAACATTGATCCCACCGGCCAGTTCGATGTAATCATTTGTAAATGAGCTTTTCACCGATGAGAACAAAGGATGGGCGCCGACCTGGAGGAAGACCTTGGGCTTGGGTTGCGCAGCCACGGCTTGACGAACGAGCGCCACTTTTTTTCTGGCTTGCGAGACAATTGCCTCGGCCTGTGCATTTTTCCCCAACACCTGTCCGAGACGAAGGAGATAGGCGCAAATATCGGCAAACGATGCCGGCTGGCGGAAGAGTTCCACCTGATACCCCAACCGCTGCAATTGCTCGACCTGCTGCTGCGGCGTCAGGTTACTGACCAGGATCAATTGAGGACGCAGGGCGACAATCTTCTCGATGCTCAACTCCTGCATTGAGCCGACCTTGACCTTATCGCGCGCCGCTGCCGGCCGGTTGCAATAGATGGTATCGCCCACCAGGCTATCGCCTGCGCCGAGCAGATACATATTTTCGGTGAGCAGAGGGCTGAGGGAGACGATCCGTGCATACACCGGACCGGATTGCGCCGCCGCATCCTGCATTACGCCGGCAACCGGGATGAGAAGAATCGTCAGCAACAGGCAAGCGGCAACGACCCCGGCCCGCCCTGCACCGATGCCGTACGCGCCGCCGGGGATGTGCCGCTTCATGGTTGACCAACAGGAAAGGAAGAAGACAGGAAAAACGAAAAAAGCATCCGCGATCAGATGATATCTTCGTCGCTCAGATCATCATCTTCGTCCAGTACGCCATCGAGTTCGTCTTCGCCATCGTCGACATAGTCATCCTGCTCCTCTTCAAATTCATCCTCATCATCCGAAGAAATTCCTGGAGTCAAGCTGTCGTCATCAAGCGCACGGGCAGCCTTCGGAATCTTAGATTCCGGCAGGACGAATTCCCGAATTTTTTCCACCTCATCAGAGAGGAGCAGATCAGCCTTGCAAATCGAACACCCTTTGATGTGTTGATCGACAAACTGCATCATCCGGGCCGGCGCCATGGTTTCCTGCTTAACGCGGAGATACCAATCCTTGATCAGGCGTATCAGTTGTTCACATTCCATTGACTATCAGGACGTTTGCGTTTTCGACGTTTTTCAGGTTCTCCGCCGGCATCTTCTGTCCGCAGGACAAGAAAAAGTTGTTTTTCCGGAGAACAACCGGTAAATGTTGCTGACAAGTGGAAGTGGAAAGGGCGCTGGTGGCTCTCCCGGACTTCAAATCCGGTGTGCCGGGTGAATAGCCCGGCAGGTGGGTTCGATTCCCATGCACTTCCGCCATTTTTTCAGTCATCCCGAACTATCCGAAACAACTCCCCACCCACGATCTTCCGTGCCGCCAGCATGACGCCGACGGTATTGTATTCTAACCTATCCCGTCAAACGAAAAAAGACCTCAAACGAAAAAATAAGCGAAGCGTATCGACTCGACGAAAAAACGCTTCCCCATCCGGTTGTCGATGCCTCCCGAATGTGCCGCGGTATGCCGATGGACAGTGAAGCCGGGCTCATGATCGTCGTATGTCCCTCATCATCTCATGCTCCATCCCCCAAAATCAAAGCGTCCCCTGATCTGTTGCCGGAATTTGAGGCGCGATATGCTGCTCATACTGGTCCAGGCCCGGCATCGTCGCGCCCGTCAGTCGCTTTATCTGTCCGCCGAATCCCTTGGACACCGCGCTTACCTCTGCCATTGTCCGATTCCTCCATGAGGGCGATCCATCCTGACCCCGGTTCGGTAGCCGATGCCTTCTTTTTTTGCTCAACGGCGCAGAGGGGGTGAGCTTATTAATACGGTCATCAATCACCGAACAACAGCCCTTGTTTCGTCGTTTCGACCAAAGGAAGAAATCTCCTTGCTTTGCGCGAGAACTCACGGAAATATTTATAGATTCCTCCTCGCTGTGCTCGTCGAAATGACAGAAAAAACTCTGGTCTGTGTTCGGTGCATAACGTACTCATTAATACTGACCGAACCGATGCCCGGATTACGGTCGCCTTGGGAAAACAGTTGGGGTGACCGTCAGCAACTGGAGCTTGCGGTTCAATCCGCTCCGACCGGACTCCTTCATGCCCTTCAACGGGGCGTTCGGCCGCTCCCGGCGTGCGCCGCCAAGCTGGCTTAAGAGATGCATACCCCACCCGGAGGGTCGCGATTCCGCAACATTTCCCTTGCCGTTCGCGGGCATATACACTAAAACCGAAATCAGTAAATTAGAGTACTGGGAGGAAAACCGTTCTTCCGGTGCAGGCCTTTTGCCTATCCGCGAGTGGATGGCGGTTTCCCAACGGAGGAATACTGTATGAAAAAAAATATGATGCGTACGCCGCTGCTCAAGGCAGGGCTTGTTCTTCTGGTTTTGGTTCTGCTGGCCTCCCTGACCAGCGCTTCCCCTGACGGGAGCGTGTTGAACTCTATCGGCCAGATCATCATCGGCGCCTTCCGGCTGGTACAATGGGCCATTGCCATGGCCATCAGCCTGACGGTCTGTATCGCCGTGCTCATCGCTATCTTTCTCTTTGCCGTTTTGCTGGTCAACAGGGAAGCGGCCGCCTCGATGTACCGAACCGTCAAGGAAACCGTGCGCACTGTCTGTGGGCCGATATGTTCCCGTTTTGGCGCCGCCTCCGGCCGATGCCGGGAAGAAGACGCATCGTGTCCGGCTCCGCCGCTTCAAACGGCCGTTGCCGCTGCCCCGGACCCTCACTTTCAGGAAGAGCTGCACGCCATGGCAGTTGATGCAGTTCGCAAGGTAAGCGAGAGCCAGCAGGCGCTGAGCGATCAATTTTCCGCTCTCGCCGGTAAGATGCAGGTACTGGAGGAGAAAAGCGCCGATTTCGCCGCGGCCAATCAACTGGACGCCATTACCTCTGAGTTGGCCGCGTCGGGGAAAACGCTTGCGACCATTCAGGAGCAGGTCGCTGCGCTTGAAGGCAAGATCGACGGAACTGTTCAGCAGCTTCAGGGCATCACTCCAGAAAGCATGCTGGGCGATATTCCGGCACGGCTGCAGCAGCTTGAGCGTCCCAAAGACGAGCAGCCCCCATTCGACCCTGCGCCGCTGGCCGCATCCATAGAAAACCTGCAGGTGGAAGTGGAGGAGCTGAAAAAACGAAAAAATGCAAACGGACCCACCAAGGCCAAGAAAAAAGCCTGATCCTGACCGGTTGCTCACGCTGCTCTCCCGGACCGTAACCCTGCGAGCCACAAGCCATCTCGTCCTTGACGGGATGGCTTTTTTATTGCGCTTCGTTACTGTCCTGCCGGGGCAATAATTCCCTGAAATACTCGATCGAAGGAAAATGGAGGGACGAGCGGGTGCGTTGGCGACTGCTCGGCCGGGCGACAAAAAGCAGATAGGCCAGCCCATGTGCCTTGGCGGTGAGCAGCACTTTTTCCGTGTCATCCACCAACAGCGTCCTGGCCTTGTCAAACTGCAGCATGTGCTCCAACCGGGGCCAGAATTCCGTCTCTTCCTTAGCCAGCCCGATCTCCTCGGCACAGACGATTCGGTCAAACCAGACGCCGATGCCCGTTTGCTCCAGTTTGATGGCCAGCGAGCCGGGATGAGCATTGGTGATCAGATAGAGTTTCTTCCGGCAGCGCAGGCAATATTCCAAAAATTCAACAGCGTGCGGATGCACCCCGATCAACTGCTTGATCCGCCGCTTCAGCTCCAGCAGGTCGAGCCCGACCTCGCGGGACCAATAACGCAGATCGGACCAATCAAGGGTATGCTGCACCTGCCGATACCTGGCCAACAGTTGTTCCTTAGCCGCCTCGACCGGGATGTCGTGCAGGAGGCTGTACTGCTCGGGCACATACTGCTCCCAGAAATAATCGTCGAAATGTTTGTCCAGCAGGGTCCCGTCCATGTCCAAAAGAACAGTATCGATCCTGTCCCAAGAGATGTGCGGAGCTGTCTTGCCACCCGAAGCAGCCTGTTCGTTGGGCATGATGGTCATCCTGTCAAGGCAGCCAGCGTCGACTGAATGCAGGTAAAGACATCGTCCTGAAGGGTGAGCGGCACGACCAGACGCTGATCGGGGGTCAGGCGGACGGAAGCGGACACCTTCTTCCTTTCAGGCTTCCGTTGCAGCAATCCTACGATGCGAGACGGATCGAAGGACGGGACAGGGACAAAGGAATAGACGAGGGCATTGGGCCCCTGCTCAATCTTGATGATACCGAGCGACCGCAGTTGTTGCTTGAGACCGATAATCGTGACCAGGTTCGCCGCCTCGGGCGGCAACGGACCGTAGCGATCAACCAGCTCCTCGCACAAATCTCCCAGTCCCTCTTCCGGCCCGCAACCTGCCATCGCCAGCCGGCGGTAAGCGTGGTATCGCTGGCTCGCATCCTGGATGTAGCCATCCGGCAGGAAGGCCGCCACCTTGAGCTTGATTTCAGGATCAAACTCGTCTGCTGACAATGCATTCTCCCCGGCCGCCAGCGCCTTGCTTTTCAAATCAGCCACCGTGGCTTGCAGCAGCTCCAGGTACAAATCGTAACCGACTGCGGCGATATGCCCGGACTGCGACACCCCGAGGAGGTTGCCGCCTCCCCGAATTTGCAGGTCGTTCATGGCCAGCTTGAATCCTCCGCCGAGTTCCGAACAGTCCATCAGAGTGCGCAGCCGCTGCTGGGCATCCGAGGTGAGATGATCAAGGGAGGCCACCAGCAGATACGCATACGCCTGGCGCGAAGAGCGGCCGACCCGACCGCGCAATTGATAAATATCGGCCAGCCCGAGGTGGTCGGCGCGATTGATGATGATCGTGTTGGCGTTGGGGATGTCCAGCCCCGACTCGATGATGGTGGTGCAGACCAGGACATCGAGCTCGTGGTTGATGAACCGCACCATGATCTCTTCCAGTTGCTGTCCCGGCATTTGGCCGTGGGCGACGCCGATCCGCGCCTGAGGGACCAGGGTGGCGATGGTGTCAGCCATTCGATGGATGGATTGCACGCGGTTATGGACGAAAAAGAGCTGCCCTCCTCGCTCCATCTCCCTGCTCACCGCTTCGCGGATCACCAGTTGATCGTACTTGGCCAGGAAGGTTTTGACCGAGCGCCGCCGCCTTGGCGGCGTCGAGATGACGGAAAGGTCGCGAATCCCCAGAAGCGACATCTGCAGCGTCCGGGGAATCGGCGTGGCGGTCAGGGTCAACACATCCACCGTTGCCTTGATCTTCTTGATCTTCTCCTTGTGGGCCACGCCGAAACAGTGTTCCTCGTCGACGACCAGCAGGCCTAGCTGCTTAAATTGGATATCTTTGGAAAGCAGCCGGTGGGTCCCCACCACCAGATCAATGGCGCCTGTTGCCAATTTGGCCGCGATCTCTTTCTGCTGCTTGCCCGTCCGTAACCTGTTGAGGCAGGCGATCTCCACCGGAAAGGAGGAGAAGCGCTCCCTGAAGGTGGCGGCGTGTTGTTCGGCCAGCACCGTGGTCGGCACCAGAATCGCGACCTGATACCCATCTTCGATCACCTTGAAGGCCGCCCGGGCAGCCACCTCGGTCTTGCCGTAGCCGACGTCGCCGCAAATCAAGCGATCCATGGGTTGATCATGGGTGAGATCGTCGATAACGCTGTCGATGGCCTTGAGCTGACCATCGGTTTCATCGTAGGGAAAGGATTCTTCGAGTTGCTGGAACAGATTGCCCGGAGGGGAAAAGCGATGCCCCTCGCGCATGGCTCGGCGGGCATAGATGTCCAAAAGCTCCTGGGCGATCTTCCACACCGCCTCGGTGACCTTTTTTTTGGCGGCCTGCCAGCGCTGGGAACCGAGGCTGTCGAGTCTGGGCTCTTGGTCGGTCAAGCCCTGATAGCGGCTCACCCAGTGCAGTCGATCCACAGGAACATACAGTTTATCGTCATCCCGAAAGGCGATCTGCATGAAGTCGCCCCGCTGGCCTGAAAACTCCATGTTGACCAAGCCCTGAAACACGCCGATGCCATGGTCGCGGTGCACGACGATATCGCCCTGGGCGAGCTGTTCAACCTCGATGGGCTCGCCTTCTGCCTCTTTCTTTTTTCTGTTACGACCAGGCTGAAGACGCTTGTCGCCAAACAATTCAGTGGCCGAGAGGAAGTGAACATGCTCTTCCGGCAGGTCGAATCCTTTCGACAGGGGCTGTTCGTAGCAGGCAACCAGGCCCGGTTCGAGCGGCTCCGCAGCATTGCACGGCGGCGAAAAAATCTGGCTCCTGATCTGGTAATTGGCAAGAATGTCTTGCAGGTGCCTTGCCTGCCGCGCCGACCTGCACGCCAGCACAACACGGTCCTGGTCCTGTTGCCACAGGTGGAGACGATCGATCAAGGGGGCCAGAACTCCCCGCTTTTTGCGCTGCAGCTCGATTTCTTGAACCAGCAGGCTATGATCGCCGGTGACAAGCCGTATCCCCGGGTCGGAACAGTCGGGATCAGGCAGAAAGGAAAACTGTGCCGCCAGTCGGTCCTGACAGATCTGCTCCCACTCCGGCTCGGTCATGAACAGATCCGCAGGAGGCAGCACCGCCAATCGGCGGTCGAGGGCTTCCTGGTAATTAGCCTGAATGCGATCACGCACCAGCCGCATTCGTTGGCGCACGGCCACGGGATCATAGAGCATCAGCGATGCGGTGGAGGGGAGATAGTCGAACAGGGTCTGCAGACCCGCCCGCCCGCCGTACAAGAGCGGCAGCATGAATTCCATGCCCGGATACCGCTGTCTTGTGGCGAACCTCTCGCGGATGGTCAGCAATTCACGGGTTGGCCAGTCGTGCTGTTCCGCCGTATCCTCGAGTGCATGCAGCAACAAACTCCGCTCGTCTGACTTTGGAAAGAGCAGATCCGAGGCCGGCACAAGCACCGCTTCCCGGATTTCGTGCCGGGACCGTTGGGTAAGCGGGTCAAAGGCGCGGATCGATTCGAGGGTATCACCGAAGAAGTCGAGCCGGAGCGGGCCGGCCGTGGCCATTTCCAGGCTGGGCGGATAGACATCGACAATACCGCCGCGTGACGACACATCACCCTCCTGCCGGACCAGATCGCACATCTGGTATCCCGAGGCCACCAGGGAAGCGATGAGCCCGTCCCGATCTGTCTCCTCGCCGGCGATCACCAATTCGCAATGATCGCTCAGGGCCCTGGCGGGGAGCACCCGCCGGAGAATGGCTTCCGCTGAGGTCAGGACAACGCAGGGTTCGTTGCTTTTTTCCTGCAGTTGATACAAGGTTGCCAGCCGTGTGCATACTGTAGCCGGGTCCGGCGACAGCGGGGCATAGGGAGGAATTTCATAGCTCGGATGCACGACCACCCGAATATCGGAAAAAAATGAGATGTCCTGCGCGAACGGTTCAAGCAAATCGTCGGCGGGCAGCAGGCAACATATGGTACGCTGAAGAAAAACCGCCGCCCTGCTGAGCAGCAAGGCGGCGGATGCACCGTGAAGACCGAAGATATCAGAAGGCGAACTGCTGTCACGCAGCCGCGCGAGGATCGACTGCATGCGGACGCGGCTCGGTCAAAGTTATACGAAAAATAGGCTCAGAAAGTTCCACCCATGCTGAAGTCCCAGTTGGAGCTGTCTTCGCCTTGCTTCTTGTCGAGATTAAAACCCCAGGCCAGTCTGATGGGACCAAGCGGCGAGGTCCACAAGAGTCCAACACCGGCGGTCTTCTTATAGTCGCTGAAATCCCAATTCTGGCCGACATCGTACACGTTACCGAAATCATGAAAGATCTCGCCATCGAGTCCCATATCCTTGGCCAACGGGAAAATGAGGGAAACCGTGCCGTACCACATTTTGTTGCCACCGATCTTGTCGCCGGTTCTCGGATCGATCGGACTGATGGAATACGATTTAAATCCGCGGATGGAGTTCATGCCGCCGAGGAAGTATTTCTCATACACCGGCAACTTACCGGTTTTGTTCTCGAATGCCTCACCAGCAGCCCCTCTGATATTTAAGACGGTGCTCCAGAACAACGGAAAATACCAATCAGACAACCCTTCCACTTTGGTGAATTCGGCGTCTCCGCCGAATGGCCCGCCCGCATAGCTGACGGTGATACTGTTGCGCGACCCCTTGGTCGCCGAGAAGACCTTATCCCGGGTATCGCGTACCAGACTGACTTCAGGCATGCTGAGCAGTTTGATATCTTTCGATTGCAGGATGGCGCTCGAAACATTGGCATAATCAATGTCCGACAGTTTGGTGTTGGCAATGGTGTAGGCATAGTAGATACGCCATTCTTCCCACAGCGGATGCCCCAGCCGGAAGGTGGCGCCGGTGGAATCCTTGGTGAAACTGTCGTATATATACTCCCAGTTAAACAACTCGGCAGAGCCGGAAACTTGGGAATCGTACAGGCGTGGATTGGTGAATGTCAAAGAATAGCGCGTCGTCTCGCTGCTGTTGGAGGCGGCAAACGACAGCCGGTTGCCGGTACCGAACAGGTTGTTTTCGGAGATCTGCCCCATGAGCATCACATTCTCTGACGAAGAATATCCTGCGCCGATCTGGAAGGTACCGGTTGGCTTCTCTTTGACATCAACTACAACATCCACCTGGTCTTCCACCATGGTCGGCTTGGGCGTTACCGTTACATCCTCAAAATAATCCAACCGTTTGAGCCTCTGGGTCGAGGTGCGGATCGCCTTGGAATCGAAGCGTCCACCCTCTTCCACCCTGAGATCGCGGCGGATGACATTGTCGCGGGTCCGGGTATTTCCCTGAATCTCAACCCGGTTGACATACGCGACCGCACCCTTTTCGACATGCAGGATAATATCAACCGCGTTACCGCTGCCGGACTTGTTCATCTTGGGAGTGACCTCGGCAAAGGCATACCCTTGTTCAGAATAGAGGTCGGTCAGCCGGGTGATGTCGTCACGGAGCATCTGGCGATTGAGATACTCTTCCTTGACAATCTTCAACTCGGCCAGCAGATCCTCTTTTTTCTTGACCAAATCACCTTCAATCTCGACGGTTCCGACCCGATACCGGGGACCTTCGTCCACGGGAAAGGTGACGAACAGGTCGTCTTCTTTCTGTTCCACAGTCGGTTCGCCCACCTTGGCTTCCAGAAATCCCTTGTTCTGGTAAAAGGCGCCAATCCGCTCAGCATCTTGCCTGAGGACATCCATTTTCAGGACACCGGCATCGGTCAGCCAGGACAACCACCATTTATGGGTGCTGGTTTGGATCACATCGGTCAGGTCTCCCTCGGAAAACGTCTCGTTGCCCGTGAAGCCGATTTTTGCGATGGTGACCTTTTTCCCTTCCTTGACCTCAAACACTACTTCGGGATTCCCTTGATCAGGCGTATTGATCTTGCCCTCAACCTCGGTATTGTAATATCCCTTGGACTTGTACAGATCCTTGATTTTCTGCACTCCCTCATTGACCCTGGTGGGGTTCAGGATGGAATTGACGGTGATGTCGGCAGCATCCCGGACATCCTCTTCCTTGATCTCGCTGGCCCCGGTAATGGTCACCTTGCCGACCAGCGATTTTTCCCGCACCCGGAAAATGACTGCCTTGCCGTCTTCGGAATCCTTGGCGTCAATCTCGACATCATCGAAATATCCCATGGAAAAAACGGCCTTGAGATCTTGACGGAGAACCGCTGGATCATACAGGTCGCCGGGCTTGGTCGATATTTTTTGGAGAATGGCGCCGGCATCTATCCGCTCGTTGCCTTCGGAGGTGATGGAGGCCACCGTATCCCCCCGGTTGGCATAGGCGAGCATCGCGCCGACCAGTTCACCGGTCACTTTGCCCAAGCCTTCAAGCGAGTCGGCTTCCCTGAAAGCAGAATAAGGAGCTTTAGGCGCAAGAGCATCGACAATGGCGCAATCGACACTGATTCGGTTGCCCAGTTTATTGAGACTGCCAATGACCACGTAGCCGGCGCCGGAGGATTCGGCGACCTTGGCGAGCGCCACTGCCGATGGCGGCCAGGCGCCTTTGTAGTCAACCAGTTTCTCCGCCTGCCCGCGTGGAATCATTTTCATCCCCTTGCCCACGGCTTCCTGCTCCAGCGCCTTGTCCGCCGGCCCTGTGACAACCGCCGTATCCGGCGCATTGATTTTAAACGGCAGGAAAATGGTACTCAACTCTCGCGCCAGTGAACCAGTCGGCACGACAAGCGCACCGAGCAGCATTCCGCAGAAGAGGAGCGCAAGGGTCGAATGGGGACGAAGGATTCGGGATGTCGACATCATGAGAAGTTTCCTATTCGCGTCTGTTTTCCTCAGAAAGGCCGGATTGTGCATCTCTATGATCATGAGCCATAAAGACTTAAATTACAATGTGTTATAAATATAAAATGTTCACATTGCAAATTGGCGCACATTATGACATGTTTCCTCGATTTTGCAAGAAGTTCTGTCATTCTTTTGCAATGATCAGATCAGGCGTTCACTCGCTATCATCTTGTTTTCAATGTATTCCTCCGCAGGGAGCAACGAAGCCCCGGATTACTCATGCTTGGAGCGCTGCTCCAGCAACCGTGCCACGGCAGCATGCAGCTCCGCAGCCAAAACGTGTTTGTCGGCAGCCCGGTAATGTCCTGTGGAGATCGGGGTGCCGATGCGGATAACGATCTCTCCGTTGCGGGGCAGCAAACGGCCCTTGGGCAGCACCTCATGAGACCCGCTGAATCCCAGAGGAACAATCGGCACCCCTGCTTTAATGGCCAACAGGACGGCCCCGGCTTTGAATTCCTGGAGGGTTCCGTCGGGACTGCGCGTTCCTTCGGGAAAGATGATCACCGAGCTGCCCGAGGCGATTTGTCTGGCTGCGTCATCAAGGCTTTTCAATGCCTGGCGGCCGTGGGAACGGTCGATGGGAATATAGCCGACCCGGTGCATGGCCTGGCCGAATATTGGAATCCTGAACAGTTCTTTTTTGGCGATCCAGCGGAAATCATGTGGGAAATACCCCTGAAACGAAAAAATATCGTATTGGCTGCAATGGTTGCCCGCAAAAATATAAATCTGCCCGGGATCAATATTGGTCAATCCCTCCACCCGTACCCGAACTCCGGCCATCCCGCACAATATCCGCCCCCAATAACGGGGAAAGGCCTGTGCTTTGCGCCCCGATTTACGAACCCACAACAAATCGATCAGAGCACCGGTTGAAACCGCAAGGGTCAAAAATGGGGCAAACGCAAGGGTGCAAATGGAACGGATACATTGAAAAGGTGACATGTCTGCTGCCATCTGATACATTTATTCTAGTAAACACGCCGCCCTGGCTCCCGCAAAAGGACCGCCAACCGACCGGAAACACTTCTGTTTGCGGGTGAGATTCCCTCAACAGCGGCTGACGGACGATCTCGGCGCGATCAACAACCAGCCCGGTACTTAGCAATCCTTTTCCAGAAGAGCAAGCAATTCCCGCCCAGAGCGGCTGACCAGCGGATGCGCCGGAATTGACGGAAGGCATGGGATAGAATATATTTTCTATCGATCTTCTGGTCGGCTTAAAGTTGTAGGGCCGTTGCCTTGCCATTCAACAAGGAGTCTATCGTGACTGCTGATACGATTGCCATCAACGCGGACGGTTCGCTGCATGTTCCAGCCACTCCTGTCATTCCCTTTATCGAGGGAGATGGTACCGGCCCCGACATCTGGGCAGCCGCCCACAGGGTCTTGGATGCCGCTGTCGCCAAGAGCTACCGTGGGGAGCGTGCCATCGCGTGGCTGGAAATCCTCGCCGGAGAAAAGTCCTTCCGCCAAACCGGCGAATGGCTGCCGCAGGAAACCATCGACGCCATGAGAAAATATGTGGTCAGCATCAAAGGCCCGCTTGCCACTCCGGTCGGTGAAGGCATACGCAGCCTGAATGTCACGTTGCGGCAAGTGCTCGACCTGTATGCCTGTGTCCGCCCGATTCGGTACTATCAGGGTGTGGTGGCCCCGGTCAAGCGGCCCGAGGATGTCGACATGATGGTCTTCCGGGAAAACACCGAGGATGTCTATGCCGGAATAGAGTGGCAGGCCGGCACAGAGCAGGCCGACCGGATGATCTCGTTCCTCCGCAACGAGATGGGGGCGAACATCCACGACAATGCGGGCATCGGCGTCAAGCCGATTTCGGAATTCGGCACCAAGCGGCTGGTGCGCAAGGCCATCCAATACGCCCTCGATCAGGGACGCGACTCGGTCACCCTGGTGCATAAAGGCAACATCATGAAATTCACCGAAGGGGCTTTCCGCAACTGGGGCTACGAACTGGCAGCAGAGGAATACGGTGATGTCGCCGCCACCGAGACAGCCCTCTGGGAACAGCATGACGGCAAGGTGCCGGCGGGCAAGATCGTCATCAAGGACCGGATCGCCGATGCCATGTTCCAGCAGATCCTCCTGCGCCCCAAAGAGTACTCGGTGCTGGCCATGCCCAATCTCAATGGCGATTACATGTCCGATGCCCTGGCCGCCCAGGTGGGAGGGTTGGGCATGGCTCCCGGGGCCAATATCGGAGACGGTGTCGCCCTGTTCGAGGCCACCCACGGCACGGCGCCCAAATATGCCGGACTCGACAAGGTCAACCCCGGCTCGCTCCTGCTTTCCGGAGCGATGCTGCTGGAATACATCGGTTGGCACGAGGCCGCGGCCATGATCAAGACAGCCTTGGAAACGACCATCTCCCAAAAAACAGTGACCTATGATTTGGCCCGCCTGATGGATGGGGCCACAGAACTGTCCTGTTCCGCGTTCGGCAGCGCCATCATCGCGAACATGCGCTAACCTCACCCGGACTGGGGGCGGATGCCGACGTTTGTCGAAGCGCTTGAGGATTTATTGTTCCCGCCCCATTGCCTGGGGTGCGGTCAGCGCCTGACCACCTCCCGGCCGCCGCTGCTCTGCCCCCACTGCGTCACTGAACTGGCTTTTCTCCATTCCCCGCTCTGCTCCTGCTGCGGCCTTCCCTTTGCTTCCGGCACCGACCATCTCTGCGGCGACTGCCTTGCCGGGCTCCATGTCTTTGACCTGGCCCGGTCTTTGCTGCAATATCGCCCTCCGGCCTCGGACCTGATCCTGTCGCTCAAGTTCACCGGCTCTCTCAGCGGACTCGCCACCCTGCGGGCATTACTCGCGCATGACGGATTTCTTGCAGCCTTTGGCGAGCCGGATCTGCTCCTGCCTATCCCCTTGCATCGCGGCAGATTGCGGGCAAGGGGATTCAACCAGGCATTGGTCATTGCCAGGGAATGTCTGCCCCAATGGCGGGGCAAAATAGAGCCTGACCTGCTTTTGCGTCACCGCCCGGCCATTCCCCAGGCACTCTTAAGCGGCAAAAAGCGGCGCGGCAATCTGGGCAATGCCTTTTCCCTGGCGCAACGAAGCCGTGTCGTGGGAGCGAAGATCCTGCTCGTCGACGATGTGTACACCACCGGCACCACAGTCAATGAATGCAGCCGAGTGCTGCGCAAGGCAGGTGCGGAACGAATCGAGATCCTGACCGTGGCTCGAAGCCTTGCCACAGGCGGCCTCCAGTGAGTGAGGGCGGGGAGAAAAAGGAGCGGGGAGAAAAAGGAGCGGGGAGCATAGACAACACACCGACACAGGAGGAAAAAGCGTTTATCCCCCCCCTGCCCGGAAACACGACTGTTTTCCCGGTGCCGGGTTTTTTGCTACCAAGTACGGAACTGCCCGGAATCCAGATGAACGAAACCGTCTTGGGGATAATAGCCGATACCGCCGCTATGCATTGCGAGCGCACACTGATAAATCTGGGACAGATTGGCGCTGGACAACCGAATATCCACCGCCTTACCCTTCATGTGCAGACTATGGCTTGCCACACCGGGATGCCCTTTCCGCAAATTCCGATTGGTCTTGGGTGAGCGGAAGCCGGAAACAACCTCATAGACCCCTTTGCTCCCCATTTCTCCCTGGACCGCCCAGAGGATATCCAGCAACTTCGGATCGATGATATGCACCTGTCCGGTCTGGTAATCGCGGAGGAACTGGTTGATCTGGGTCAGGGCCTTGCGGTCATACGTCTTCCCCGAAGCATAGGTGATGCGCAGCTCTTGCTGGGTGCGGGTATGAAAAAAAGACAATGACCGTCTGTCCAGAGCCTTGGCGCATGCCAGGGAAGGAGCGGAAACCACGCTCAAGCCGAGAACAATCTGGGTTGAAGTGAGGAGAAAGGAGCGGCGGGACAAAACAGGCTGGGAATTCTTTTCTGTAACCATCATCCTCTCTATGCAAAATTGATATCGTTCAGGCTCATGCACTTCGACACTGTACGGTTGCAGACAAAATCGGCAATATTAAACTGAATCAGGTGGGTCTTGTCAACCATTTGTTGAGCAACAACATGGGGAACTTCTAATTAATCGTGTATTTCCACAATGATACACCGTCACATGGCATTGACGGCAATATCCCGTTCTCGGCATCCAATCTCCTATCTTTATCGATAACGCTGCACACTCATAGACTTCCGGCAAACAGATCAGGCCCGGTCAGGACACGTTTGGCGTAGCGGCTTGACGGCGATCAAGCGCGGAACGCAACGCCGAGCCAAGCCCACGCAGATCCATGGGCTTCATCAGCAGATCGCATGCTCCGGCTTCAAGGGCAATAGCGTGGTTGAGCTGGTCCGAATAACCCGTGTAGAGGATAACCGGGATATCGGCCCGCAAACGCCGTATTGCCTCTGTGAGCTCGATTCCGGTCATTTTGGGCATGGTTTGATCGGTCAAGACCAGATCGACAGGCGGCGACGACTGTTCGACCAAGGCCAGGACCTCCTGGGGATCGTCCGTCGTGGTCACGGTATATCCCAGATGGGTGAGCATCATCCTGCAGGTTTCTCTGATCTCTTTTTCATCATCCACCACCAGGATATGTTCCGAACCGACCGGAAGCGGTTCCTCGCCTCGGGCGAGATGCCCATCTTTGTCCTGATCGGCTTCGGGCAGCAGCACCATGAATGCACTGCCTTGATTCGGTTGTGATTGCACCGAAATCTCACCGCCGAGTTCGCGGACAATACCGTAGACCACACTCAGCCCCATGCCCGTGCCTTCACCGGGCTCCTTCGTGCTGAAAAATGGCGTGAAAATGTTGGGCAGGATATCGCGTTCAATACCCTGGCCCGTATCCTCAACCACCAACATGACCCTGCCTTCTTCATTCCCCCCCCATCTCTGGTCCGCCCCTGTTGTGCGCTCAAGCCGGATGGTCAGGGTTCCCCCCTTCTCCCGCATTGCGTAACAGGCGTTGGTGCACAGATTCATGATGATCTGCTGAATCTGTACCGGCGCCGCCATGACCGTCGCATCATCCGCCAGCAAATCCTGCCGGATATCGATGGTCACCGGCAAGGTGGCGCGCATCAGATTGAGGCTCTCCTTGATCAGCGACGCCACCGGAACTGGCACCTTCTCCATCACTGATTGCCGGCTGAAGGTCAGGATCTGCTGCACCAGATCGGCTGCCCGCTTGCCGCCCTGGCGGATGTGGAGCAGGTTGTTATGGATGGCGGTTTCCGGCGCGCAGAGCAACAAGGCCATGTCGGTAAATCCGATGATCCCGCCCAGAATATTGTTGAAATCGTGGGCGATACCGCCGGCCAAGGTGCCGATGGCTTCCATTTTCTGTGCTTGCTGCATGCGTGACTCGATTTGCACATCATGGGTGATATCACGCTGCGCCAAGACAAAATGAGCCACATCCCCTTTGAGATCCCGCATGGAGGAGACAGTGACCGCAGCCACGAATCGACTGCCGTCCTTGCGCTGGTTGACGATGCGCCCCTGCCATGTTGTTCCTTGTTCAACTACATTCCCTATCTCCTGATCCAGGTGGGTATCCTGCTCCTTGGCCCACAGCATCTGGACCGGATGGCCGTGGCATTCTTCCTGTGTGTACCCGGTCATCCTGCCCAAGGTGGCGTTCACATAATCGATCGTCCCCCTGCAATCGGCGATGAGCACCGCCTCCTGCACCTGATCGATCGCCTCGATCAAGCGGCGCTGCCGGGCCGCTGACCGCCGTTCTTCGGTGACATCGCGAAGCAGCAGGAGACACTGGGGCTGCGCACCCGTGTGATAGGGGGGCGCAGTGATAACGACGTCGCGCACGGTTTCAGTCAGGCCGACAAATTGCACGGCTTCCATCCGAACAGCCTGTCCACCCCATGGCTGCTTCATGCCGGCAACCACCTGCGCCTGGCTGTCACAATGGAGGAAATCGATAAATGAGCGGCCGAGCACATGGTTGTCGTCAGCGCCGATCATCCGGCGTGCCTCGCGATTGATGTGGAGGACTGTATGGCTACCGTCCACCAAAAAAACCCCCAGCGGCGCCAGATCAAGCAAAGCGGCCAACTGTTCCTGTTCGGCCTGTAGCCATTGCTCCTCTCTTCGTTTGGCCACGCAACTGCTCAATCTCATGGTGAGCAGGCCGACGAGCGCCGCAGTAATGCCCGTCACCATCAGCCACTGCGATCGGAATTCGGCCATGGCGCCCAAGACATCCTTCACCGGGGTCAACAGCACCATCGACCAATGGGTGTTGCCGGACAAAAGCACTGGGTGGACCACCGCATAGGCCTGCTCCTTCGCACCATTGTCGCCTGTCTTAACCTGCCAGGGAATGGTCAGCATGCTTTGTTCCCCCCCGGCAATGGCCGCCCGCAGCGAGGCCAGTTCATCGGTAGTGCCGTGCAAATGATGGGCGCTTTCGCTGACCAGCGCTCCTTCGGGGGCGGCGAGTATCCTGTCGTCCTGGCTGAACAGCAGAATAGACGTGTCATGGTGCCAGGGAATCTGTTTCAGATACCGATTAGCCACCTGGGAGAGCGGCAATGAAAAGGAAAGACAGCCGTCAAACTGTTTGTTCCGGTGCACCGGAGCGGAAAAATAGATCCGTTGGTTGCCGTCCGGCAGACTGATAAGATCGCTGGCCACTAGAACGGGGGAGTCCTTGATCTGGCGGCAATGCGCCTTGGCGCCGGGATCGTCCGTCCACTCTTCGGGGGCAGCGAACAGAGAGGCGCCGGTGGCATCGAGCCGCTGCATGGCGGCAATATCCTGCGGATGGATGGCCAAAAAATCCCGGAGCAGAGCTTTGCCCTCCTCATTGAAGGCTTGGATGGCAGGTTGCTGCACCAGGTAGATCAATGCCTTCCTGTAGACGGCCGTATACTCCTGTAATCCGGCCTCGGTCTGCTGGGCCAGCCGCGACTGCTGGCCCCGGAACGTCTCAATGGTCTTGTTGCGGGCCGCGAGGTAAGGAAGATAGAACAGGCCAGCAAGGATCAAGGTGGCCAGGAGGGCGACAACGATATGCTGACAATGAAACCGATACTTCATGGCTATTGATCCGGAAACTATTCGATAAAATCTCATTGATTATTTAAATTATAGCAAAGCCCGCCCGCTTTCATGAAATAAAAACCGTCCATCCCTTCGGATTCGCCATGCAACTCCTTGTCCCCGACTTTCGGCACAGTCCCAGGCCCTTGTACGAAGGATAGTCCATGTTCCTGCACCAATCCAACCGGCTGGAAGTCCTGCTGCGCCAACTCCGGACCATTCTCCGCGACCCTCTGCCTGATCCTCTGATTCCTGAAATCATCGTGGTCCACAATTCGGGCATGGCCCAATGGTTGGCGCAGCAGCTGGCCTTTGCCGACGGGATTGCCGCCCATTGCCATTTCCCCCTTCCGGCCCGCTTTGCCTGGGATCTGGTCCGGCGGCTCGGGGCCGCCCTGCCGGAGGAAGACGCCTTCCGCAAGCCGGTCCTGCGCTGGCGGATTGCCGGACTGCTGCCTTCTTTGCTCGCCCGCCCCGCTTTCCGTGAGCCCGACGTCTATCTCCAGGATGATGCCGACGGCGGCAAACTCGACCAGCTCTCGGCCCGGATCGCCGATGTTTTCGACCAGTACATGGTATATCGCCCCGATCTGCTGAACCTTTGGCAGCAGGGCCGCGACGACCACTGGCAGGCGCTGCTCTGGCGGGCCTTGACCGCCATCGCCGTGCCGCATCGGGCCCGTCTGACTGAACACTTTCAAATGGCGCTGACCGGAGCGCACCCTGCTGCCGGCGCTCTGCCGCAGCGGTGTCACCTGTTCGGCCTCAACTCGCTGGCGCCCGTCCATCTGGAGATCATCCACCAGATCAGCAGCCTGACGGAAGTGCATCTTTTTCATCTCAGTCCCTGCCGCCATTACTGGGGCGATCTGGTCTCGGCCCGGCGGCTGGCCGGAAAGAGGAACCTGAACCGGCGGGAGAAATCTATCGACGCCTATACCGAGCAGGGTCATCCTCTGCTGGCCTCACTGGGCAAAATCGGTCAGGATTTCTTCTGTCAACTGCTTGATGGCGATCCGCAGGAAAATGACCTGTACCAGGAAAACGAATCGCGCCATGCGCTGGCTGTCCTGCAAAACGATATCCTTGAGTTAAACGACCTCTCCATTGCCGGCGCGGCGCGCCATCCGCTGAATCCCGATGACCGCTCGATCCAATTCCATTGCTGCGCATCGCCCCTGCGCGAGGTCCAGGTCCTGCATGACCGGCTGCTCGACCTGTTCCAGCGGTATCCGGATCTGACTCCCGGCGATATCCTGGTCAGCGCCCCGGAGATCCGGGAATATGCCGATGCGGTTGCCGGCGTTTTCGGCGGGGCCGGAGGCGAACGGCGCATTCCCTGGTCGCTTGCCGATCAGCCGCTGGCCGGCGAGCATCCCCTGATCCGTTGTCTGCTCGACCTGCTCGACCTCCTCCCTGGCCGGTTCACCGCTCCTGAGGTGCTGGCCCTGTGCGAGACGCCTGCTCTGCTCCGCCGCTTCGGCCTCGATCCGGCCATTCTGCCG
The DNA here is from genome assembly GCA_009780825.1 of Desulfobulbus sp. GTDB lineage: Bacteria > Desulfobacterota > Desulfobulbia > Desulfobulbales > Desulfobulbaceae > Desulfobulbus. The sequence goes on from WQZH01000002.1 coordinate 146,398, forward strand.
CGATTGCACGACTGGGCCAGCGAGACCGGAATCCGCTGGGGCCTTGACGCGGAGCACCGGGAGGAACTCGAGGTCCACTCGGGTGATCTCCACAGTTGGCGCTTCGGCCTGGACCGGCTGCTGCTCGGCTACCTGATGGGCGACTGCCAGGAGCCCCAGGCCAGCCGTCTCCCTTACGGCCATCTAGCCGGCAGCGAGGATGAGGCGCTGGGCGGCTTCCTCGCCCTGATCGACGCCTTGGCCGGCTGGCGTCTGCGTCTGCGGCGGGAGCGGCCGATGGAGGAATGGTGCGATGACCTGATGGCCCTCATCGACGATCTGTTTGCCGCCGAGGAGGACGATCAAGGCCTGCGAACCCTGCGGGAGGCGGTCAGTGGCCTGAAAGCGGATTGCCGCCAGGCCGCCTACACCACGCCCCTGGCCTTTCCCGTGCTCAAGCGGCACCTGCACGCCACTCTTACCCAGCCGACCAGCAACCAGCCCTTCCTCAGCGGCCGGGTCACATTCTGCGACATGGTGCCGATGCGGTCTGTGCCCTTCCGCGTCATTTGCCTGCTAGGGCTGAACGATCAGGCATTCCCACGCCGCCAGCATCCTCTCGTCTTTGACCTCATGGCGGCTCAACCGCGCCTGGGCGACCGCAACCGGAGTCAGGATGACCGCTATCTCTTTCTGGAGACTCTGCTTTCGGCCCGCGATGTCCTCTACCTGTCCTGGAGCGGCCGCAATCAGCGCGACGACTCCATTACTCCGCCCTCGGTGCTTATCTCCGAATTGCGGGACTATCTCGACCAGAGCTGCCTGCTGGCGGCAACAACGGTTTCCGCCTATCTCACCACCTTGCATCCGATGCAGCCCTTCAGCCGCCGTTGTTTTGACGGCACTTCGGCTACAGCCAGCTACAATCCGGCCTGGCTGCCGGCGGAGCGAGAAACCGAAGCGCCGCCTTTTCTTCACGGCGCCCTCAACCCGCCTCCTGACGATTGGCGGATTGTCGATGTCAGCGAGTTAGCCCAATTCTGGCGTCACCCGGTCCGTTTTTTCTTGGAACGGACGCTCGGTCTGCGCCTGCGGAACAAAGCGGCCGGAACAACCGAAAGCGAACCTTTTGCCCTCGACCGGCTGGACCAATACCACCTGCGCCGGGCAACGGTGACCAGCCTGCTGGAGGGGATATCGGCGGACCACATTTATCGCGGAATGGCAACCGGCGGCCACCTGCCCCACAACGGTTTCGGCCGGGCCGAATTTGCCGGGATAGCCGCTGCCAGCGCTCAGTTCGCCGACCAGCTCCGCCCCCTCCTCACCCAGCCCCAGGATCCGGTGGTCATCAACCAGGCCGTCGGGCCCTTCCGGCTCACCGGCTGGCTGACCGGCTGCTTCGCCTCCGGCCGGGTCACCTGGCAGGCTGCCGCCTGCAAGGGCGCTGACCTGATCACCCTATGGGTCTGGCACCTGATCCTCAACCTCCAGGCGCCAGACCACCTGCCCCCAGTCTCCACGCATCTGGCCCGCGACCCGGACCAGGCGGACAATCCGGTCCGGAGCCTTGTTCTCCGGCCGGTGGCCGATGCGGAGAGGTATCTGCAACCGCTGCTCGATTTCTACTGGCAGGGGCTGTCCACACCTCTGCCTTTTTTCCCCGCCACCAGCCTGGCCTGGATCGAGGCGCAGCGTCGTGAAAAAGAGCCGCTGGCTGCCGCCCGGCGGGCCTGGGAAGACCACTTCAACCGCGCCGGCGAGGGCAGTGACCCGGCCTACCGGTTATGCTTCCCCTGGGAACGCTTTGCCGCCACCCCGGATTTCATCGAACTGGCCACCCTTTATGACCCGATCCTGACCCATCTGGAGGACGACGGTGCAACCGCTTGATCCGCTCACCTTGCCCCTGGACGGATGGCGTCTGCTGGAGGCCAGCGCCGGTACCGGCAAGACCTACACCCTGACCCTGCTTTTCCTTCGGCTACTGCTCGAACGGAAAATGGCCATCGACCAGATCCTGGTGGTCACCTTCACCCGGGCGGCCACCGGCGAACTGCGTGACCGTATCCGTCAGCGGCTGCGCCAGACCCTTGACCACCTGGATAACAGGACCGGCAACATTGACCCGCTCCTTGCGGCCCTATTGGCCGCCATCCCGCCGGCAACGGCCCGGCAGCGAATCACTGATGCCCTGGTGCGGCTGGATGAAGCCGCCATCCACACTATCCACTCCTTTTGCCAGCGCATTCTTCAGGAACATGCCTTCGAATCGGCCATGCCCTTCGAGTCCGAACTGATGACCAATGAGGATGACATGCGGCTCCAGGTGATCGAGGATTTCTGGCGCAACCGTTTCTACCCGGCCAGCGACAATGAAGCTGCCTGGGCCGCCGCTGCCTGGGCCGGTCCGGCCGGGCTGCTCAGGGCCTTGGGCAAGGCGGCCGCAGGCATGGACTGTGACCTGATTCCGGAGATTGACGAGCGGGAACTCGCAACATTGCAGGAGGAGAGCAGCCGTTTATTTGTCGAGCTGTGCCGGGACTGGCAGCAGGAGCGGCAACAGGTCTGCTCCATATTGGCAACAGATCCCGGCCTCAAGAGAAGTGAACAGACCTACCGTCTTGCCGACCAGGTGCCACGGCTGATTGACGGGATGGACCGGCTGGCCGCATCCGTTGAGCCGCCTTTTCTTCTGCCCGGCGGGATCGACCGGCTGGCCGCATCTGTCATGGCTCAGCATATCAAGGCGCGATGCGCACCGCCCGATCATCCGTTTTTCACCCTGTTCGGCCAATGGTTCCTGGTCCACGACCGCCTGCGGCATGCACGAACCATCCGTGTGCTGCACCAGGCCCGGCAGTTTCTCACCACTGAGCTCGATCGCCGCAAACAGGCACAGGGCTGGCTGGCTTACAACGACATGCTGACCCGGCTGGCCGAGGCCTTGGAGCAGCCCGGCAGCGGGCCGCGCCTGGCTGCCCGCCTCGTCTCGCGCTATCCCGCCGCTCTGATCGACGAGTTCCAGGATACCGACCCCGTCCAGTACCGGATCTTTTCCCACATATACCGCCACAACGGCACATTGCTGCTCATCGGCGACCCCAAGCAGGCCATCTACTCGTTTCGCGGCGCCGACATCTTCACCTATATCCAGGCCCGCCGCGCCACCGCACCCGGCAATCGGACGACCTTGGGGGTCAACCATCGGGCGACTCCAGCCATGGTGCGGGCGGTCAACGCCTTGTTCGGCCGCCGCGAGGATGCCTTTGTCTTCAAAGACGACATCGTGTTTCAGCCCATCCAAGCAGCCGTTCCCCCCACAGCGCAACCACTCGTACTTGCGGGCCGAGCCATGCCGCCGCTGACCGCCCTGCTCCTGGACGCCGAACGGCTACGGCGCGGCAGATCGCAAACCATTGCCAAGGAACAGGCAATCCAGACAGCGGTCGATTTTTGCGCCGACGCCATCGTCGAGCTGATGGAGACGGCCCGGCAAGGGCATACCGCCATCGCCGGCCAGCCCCTCATGCCACACGACATTGCCATCCTGGTCCGCACTAACCGCGAAGCCGAGGCCATGCGCAAGGGATTGCACCGCCGGGGCCTGAACTGCGCCGCCGCCAGCCAAGACTCGGTGTTCGCTGGCCCAGAGGCAAAGACGCTGGTCCAGGTCCTAGGCGCACTGGCCGCGCCCGCCGACACGGCGTCCGTCCGCACCGCGCTGGCGACCGACCTGTTCGGCTACAGCGGCGAGGACCTGCACCGTCTCGCCGCCAACGAACAGGACTGGGAAAACAGGCTGGCCAGCCTGCTCCGTTACCGGCAGTTTTGGATCGAGCAGGGATTTTTGCCTATGTTCCACCATCTCCTCACCACGGAAAGGGTCACCAGGCGTCTGACCGCCAAAGACGGCGGCCGTCGCAGCCTGACCAACTATCTCCATCTGGCCGAATTGCTCCAAACCAGCCCGGCCGGCCGCCACGGTCCTGCTGGGCTGCTGCGCTGGCTGCACCGCCAGATTGATCATCCCGACATCAATGCGGACAATCAACTGCTTCGTCTGGAAGACGACGAACATCTGCTCCGGGTCATCACCATCCATCGGGCCAAGGGACTGGAGTTTCCAGTGGTGATCCTGCCGTTTTTGTGGTCCGGCCGGTCGCCGGACGCCGACGGGCCGCTCGCCTTCCACGCCCAGGACAGCCTGCGCCTTGTCCTTGATCTGGGCACCGGCCACGAAGAGCATCGCCGCCGCGCCGGGGAGGAAGCGCTGGCCGAGGAGGTGCGCCTGCTCTATGTGGCCGTGACCCGTGCCAAGTCGTGCTGCCTGTTCTGCTGGGGCCGGGTGAACGGCCTGGAGCGCACCGGGCTTGCCCATCTCCTGCATCAGGGCCGCTGCCCGGAAGACGATGCCGATCTGTGCCTTGACCTGGAGTCGTTAAACGAAAAAGAACCGCTGCTCGAACTGCGGCCTCATCCCGCAGCCTTGAGCAGCCATCGTTTCGCGGCCGACAGTGACGCGCCGCGATTGCGACCGACAGCCTTCCACGGGCGGATCAGCCCCAGCTGGTCGCTGACCAGCTATTCCCAGCTCAGTGCAGGCGCCGATCTGCCCGAGACGGCGGACCGGGACGAATGGGACACCCCGGCGGCGGCCATGCCCGAGGACTTCAAATCCATGTTCACCTTTCCCCGCGGCCCCAAGGCGGGCACCTGCCTCCATGCCCTGCTCGAACAGCTCGATTGCGGCCGCCCGGCCAGGGAACAGTCTTCCTTGATCGCCCAGGGCCTGGAGCAGGCCGGGATCGATCAGCGCTGGCTGCCCGCCCTGGCCGGCTGGCTGGACGATCTGCTCGCGGTCCACCTGCCCGGCGCTTGCTCCCTCGGCCAATTGCCTGACCGCGACCGGATCAAAGAACTCAGCTTTCTTTTCCCTCTGGAACGAATCGATCTTCGGCGTCTCAATCAACTGCTCACCGGAGCAGGCTTGCGGCCCATAGCCGGAGGCGCTTCTGTGTTGCACGGTCTGATGAAAGGGTTCATCGATCTGGCCTTCCGTCACCAGGATCGCTATTATCTGGCCGATTACAAGTCAAATTTTCTCGGCCCGAGCCCGGCGCACTACCTCCCCGCAGCCTTGACGGCCTGCATGGACAGCCATCAATACCTGCTCCAGGCCCTGATCTACACCCTGGCCCTGCACCGCTTCCTGGGCTCACGGCTGACAGAATACCGATACGACGATCATTTCGGCGGCGTCTATTATCTTTTCCTGCGGGCCATGCATCCCGGCCATCCACCCGGAACCGGCATCCATGCCTTCCGGCCTGACCGGGCGCTCATCGCGGCCCTGGACGACTGTTGCCGGGGAGGCGGCGCAACATGACCTCCATCCCTCATCCCGAACAAGCCGGCCGCATGTTCCGTCCTCTCGATGCCCATGTAGCCCGCCTCTTGGGCAGGATCGACGGCGGACAGTGCCCGGAGCTTCCGATGATTGCGGCCCTGGTCAGCTGGACCGCCGGACAAGGGCATACCTGTCTGCCCTTGTCCAAAATACCCCGCCTCCTGGTCGATGGCGGTCTGGACAGCGCGCCATTCCATGACCCTGCCGTTCTCCGCCGGGCCCTTCTGGATTCGCCTGCGGTTGGCCGGGCCGGCGATATCCGCCCCCTGGTGCTTGATGAGGCCGACAATCTGTTTCTCTTCCGCCTGTACCGCGACGAAGAGGTAATCGTCCGAGCCCTGTGCCTGCGGGCCGAAGAGCCAATGCCGAACCCGCCGGTAGAGGCGGTCGGCCTGCTCGACCATCTCTTTCCCGCCTCTTCCGGCGAGGAGACCGTCGATTGGCAGCGGGCCGCCGCCGCACTGACCCTGTGCAACCGCTTCGTGCTCATCTCCGGCGGGCCAGGCACAGGCAAAACCTACACCGCCGCCCGCATCCTCGCCCTGCTGGCGGCGCTGGCTCCGGATAAGCCGCGCATGGCCCTGGCTGCGCCCACCGGCAAGGCGGCGCTTCGCCTACAGGAATCCATCCGGTCCGCCAAGACAGCGCTTCCACCCGCTCTGGGCGAGGCCATTCCCGAACAGGCCCAAACCCTGCACCGGCTGCTCGGCTACCGCAACAACCGGCCAGGTTTCCGCCACCATGCCGCCAATCCTCTCCGCCTCGATCTCCTCATCCTGGATGAAGCCTCCATGATCGATGTGCCGTTGATGGCCGCCGTCCTGGCCGCCCTGCCGCCATCCTGCCGGGTTATCCTGCTCGGCGACCGGGATCAGCTTGCCTCCGTGGAAGCCGGCAACCTGTTCGTCGACCTCTGCGGCGACGGTACGCTCTGTTGGTCGAGGGGACTGGCAGCCCGGATGCGGCCGCTCCTCGCCCCGGCCCGATTGCCGGATATGCCCAGTTCCCATGCCGGTCCGCTGGCCGATTCCCTGGTCATCCTCCGCACCAGCCGCCGCTTCCGGGCGACATCGGGCATCGGCGCCCTGGCGCGCGCGGTCAGCACCGGCGACCCCGGCTTGCTGGAGGCGGTTCTCCAGCGTGAAGCCCCGGATGTGCACCTCGAGGAGGCCGCCGACCCGGAGGCGGTCCTTTGGCTGCGGCAATGGATCGAACACTCTTTCCTGCCCTTGTTCACTGCCGGCGGTCCCCAACATGCCCTGGACGAGCTCGGCCGCTGCCGCATACTCTGCGCCCTGCGCGAAGGACCAGCCGGGGTCGAAGGGATCAACCGCCTGTCCGAGACCCTGTTCCGGCGTAACGGCCTCATCGCCGGCAATGAACGGCTCTACCGCTCCATGCCGATCCTGATCCTGCGCAATGATTACGACCTGGGCCTGTTCAACGGCGACACCGGCATCCTGTGGCCTGATTGCCACGGTGTTCTCCATGCCTGGTTTGCTCAGCCGGACAATGAACCCAGGCCGGTGGCTCTCGCCCGCCTGCCCGCCTGGCAGACCGCCTACGGTCTCACCGTGCACAAGGCGCAAGGATCGGAATTTGACCGGGTTTTGTGTATCCTGCCCCAGGAGGATATGCCTGTCCTCAGCAGGGAGTTGCTCTACACCGGCATCACCAGGGCCAAAAACCACCTCACCCTGTTCTGCCGCCGCACGCTGCTCCATCACATCGTACAACGCCGGGTAAGCCGATATTCGGGCCTGAAAATCCAACTGGATCGTGCAAAAAAGGCATCGTCTCTACTCCCCCCTGCCAACACCACAGAGTGACCCCGGACATCTGACAATTTGGTATTCCGCAACGTGGTGGAATCAAACAACTCCACCGGGGCCTCGGCACGCCGGTGAGCTGTCATCTCCGCGATAATATGGAGAAAGAACTGACCATGAAACCGGCCGTCCAGGTGGACCACCCTGGCTGGAACAGCGATTGAACATCCGCCTTCCCGGATCTTCCCGGAATGGCCTCGGGCTCGTACAAAAAAGACCACATTGTGATATCTGTAAGATATGTGCCTTCGAAGCACTTTTCCCATTGACTCAGCAGCAGCTACCAGATATTAAGCAAAAAGTATCTTTTTACTCCTATTTTACTCCTACCTTGTTAACTTCCTTATGCCTGTAAATAATTTCCACCACCAAATCCAATACTTTGAACAGATCTGCAAGAGTGCCGGACTCAAAGTGACCCACCAGCGTCTGGAAATCTACCACGAATTGCTGAAGGCGCACGACCACCCTTCCGCCGAAGCTCTTTACAAACGGCTGGGAAAACGGCTCCCCTCCCTCTCGCTCGACACGGTATACCGAACCCTGGCTACTTTTGAGAAACTCAAGCTGGCCCATCGGGTGGACACTGCCGAGAGCCAAGCCCGGTTCGAGGCCATAACCGCCCGGCACCACCATTTTCTCTGCAGCGCCTGCGGCCAATTGGTCGATTTTTTCTGGCAGGACTTTGACGATGTCCTGCTGCCTTCCGATTTGACCACGATAGGCTCCGTCGACTGCACCAAAGTAGTGGCACATGGCACCTGTGTCGTCTGTACCCGCAAGACGCAGCGCAGCGACAAGGGGGGGCAGGCGGCATTCTCCCTGTCGAGTTAGCCCCGCCACGCAGATACCGCACACCTTCTTGTTAGGGATTTACAGCAAAAAAAGAATGATTATTGTGTAGTATCAATATTGGAAAGAAGAGCTGGAGAGAGCCCTCATCGCGGGAGCACCACGCTCAATTTCCCCAGAAACTTCAATGCAACCACCCAATATCATTCTCGAAGGAGACGCATCATGGCTACCATTACTCTGCAAGGCAATCCCCTTGAAACCTGCGGCGCCCTGCCGGCAAAATCTTCCCAAGCTCCTGATTTCAGGCTGGTCAAGACCGATCTTTCCGAAGTGACCCTTGCCGATTACCAAGGCAAAAAAATCGTGCTCAATATCTTTCCCAGCATCGATACCCCGGTATGTGCGGCCTCGGTACGCCGCTTCAACAAAACCGCCGACGAATTGGCCGGTACGGTTGTGCTTTGCGTTTCGGCCGACCTGCCCTTTGCCCACACCCGCTTCTGCGAGACCGACGGGCTCAAAAATGTTGAATCCCTCTCCGTCTTCCGTTCGCCAGCTTTCGGCAAGGAGTACGGAGTAACCATCACTACCGGCCCCTTAGCCGGCCTCCTTTCCCGGGCAATTGTCATCATCGGCAGCGACGGCAAGATTATCTACACCGAGCAGGTTCCAGAAATCGCGCAGGAACCAAATTACGACAATGCCCTGGCCGCGTTGAAGTAGCCTCTTTTTCTGCAACATCCGCACGCTCCGGTCAGCCTTTGGCCGGAGCTCCTTTATTTGCACCTTCCCTCTGCGATGCTCCTCCTTTTGCAACTTGCGTCATCCCGGTAAAAAACCTGCTGGTATCACGCTGCCGCTGCCGGCAGAACGGCATAACTAACGGTACAGCGCCTGGCGCTGTCCGGAGGGAAGCCCGGCCGTTCGATAAGGAAGGTTGACACTTCGGAAAGAATGAATCATTATACATCCTTCCATGCTTTGGGCATCCTTGGCATATCGTACGTTCTTCGGCAATTTTTTATAGCCGCAACTTCCGGAACACCATGCTGAGAAAAAAAAACAGAGCGCTCCAGTCCGGCCAGTTTCTGGCCTTGGCCGCCAGCCTGCTGGTCGCTGGACAGATCGGTTTTGTCCTGTATCAGGGAACGCCGTTTTGTCTGAATGATGGCTGCACCATCGTGGAAAAGCTGATCAAGGTTCCACCTCTGGTCTTCAATGGAGTGGGATTCTGCTTTTTTCAGGCAATCTACTGGAGCTTACGGGCAGCCCGGAACGAACGGCGCCGTCTTCCGGCCTTTGTGCCGTACCTGCTGCTTGCCGCTCTCGGGGTGGAGGCGGTCCTGACCTGCTTTCAATACCTGGTGGCACAGACCTTCTGCGCCTATTGCCTGACTATTCTCGCGGTTATCGTCCTGCTCAATTGCCTGCTCGGCACCCGACAGATCATGGCAGGCGTGCTGGTCTTCGCCACCACATCTCTGGCGTTTGCCAGTTTAGATCTGCACCAGCCCGCTGTCGGCCGGCAAGCCTTTACCGCCGGCGTCTTCGCCAGCAGGCCGGGCGTAACCAACTACCCAGAACACTATCTTTTTTTCGCCTCGACCTGTCCCCACTGCGAACAGGTGATAGCCGCGCTGAAAACCAGCGGCCGACTCACCGTGCACTTCAACCCCATCGACCGGGTCCGCGCCATCGATTTGGACAACACTACGGTCAACACCTCTTACACCCCGGCCCTCAACAAAGCCCTGTTGGCCGCCTTGGGGATCAACGAGATTCCGGTACTTATGACCAAAACGCCGGATGGATGGAACATCCGCCAGGGTGAGGCCGCCGTGTTTGCCGCTCTCAGTTTGCCCGCCCCAACCGCAACCACCGGCGGGCAACGGTCGAACTCCCTGGCACCGCCCGCGATGCAATCCGTGATTCCAGGCATGGACAGCAACGACAGCTGCCAGGTCTCCTCTCCGGATTGTGCCGCCAGACCGGGACAATCGACTATTCGTTGATTCCGGCTCCCGAAACAAATCCTCGATATTCTCCGACCTTGTACCGTAATCTCCATTTGACGAATACGCTTCGGCTTCTTATTTTAGGCACGGTTGCCCATCGTTTGCGCACGTTGCCCCACCCCTGCCGTCAATCCGGCGCGACATGAGTGTCTCCGACCGGCCATTTCGTGCCTGGCTGGCCACAAGAAGAGTCAATATGCTATCGTTTTCCCCAATAACGGCAACCACCGCGCTCGACCGGGACTGCCGCTCCGTCGATGTCCCATGCCTTATTGGCCTGGAATCCCCCTACCCTACGACAATCCTCTGGGATGAATGATTCGGGCCAGAAAACATGCTGCTGATCAAACAACTCACCGCCGATGGCTTGTGGATCGATCACTTTGCCGCCAATCCCGGAGAAGCCTGGTGCCTCATTGGCAGCAACGGTTCAGGCATTGAGCAATTCTGTGAGATCATCGCCGGAGAACAGACCGATTACTGCGCCAAAAAGTTGAGCCTGCCGCCGGACATCGGCGTACTGTCGTTCAAGCGGCAGCAGTCGCTTTTCGAGGCCGAACTCCGCAAGGACGACACCGATTTCCTTGACCGGATCGACCCCGGCACCCCGGCTCGCGCCTTCCTCACCGACATCGACCGGCATCGCTTTCTGATCGATCTGTTCGCGTTCTCCGACTTACTCGACCGGGGGTACCGCCAGTTGAGTTCCGGCCAGGTGCGGAAGCTCTGCCTCCTTGAGATCATCACCAAAGGCATCGGCCAGCTGATTCTGGAAAATCCGTATGAGGGGCTCGACCAGGCCAGCTGCGTAGAACTGAACCGCGTGCTGGCCGGGTTGCTGGCTCAGGGGATGGGCCTGCTCATCCTGGTCGGCAACAGCGCCGATATTCCCCAATGGTGCACGCATCTGGCGGCGTTTCGCGCCGGAACCCTCGCCGTCCAAGGGCCGAGGGCCGAGGTGCTGGCCGAGGTGAGCGGCTGGTTAACCAGCCAACCGCCGCTCTTTCAAGTCACGGTGGAGGACTTCCGCCAAGACCGGCGACAGCCGGAAGGAGCCGGAGATGCTGGCCCCAATCTGCTCACCCTGCGTTCAGGTTTTGCCCGTTACGGCGCAGTCGAGGTCTTCAACGGTCTCGATCTTGTCATCGATCGGGGCGGGCATACCTTGATCACCGGCCCCAACGGTTGCGGCAAATCGACCCTGCTGCAACTCATCAGCGGTGACCATCCGCTGTGCTACACCAACGATCTGACACTCTTCGGCCAGCGGCGCGGCAGCGGTGAATCGATCTGGGAACTGAAACAGCGGATGGGCATTCTCAGTCCGGACCTCCACCGCAATCACCGTGTGGCTGGCAGCGGGCTAGCCACCGTGGTCTCCGGGCTTTTCGACTCGATCGGACTCTACACCCGCCCCAGTGAAGCGCAACTGCAACTCGGCCGCCGCTGGCTGAGCCGCCTTGGCCTGGCACATAAGACGCAACAGCCGTTCCGCCAGATGAATTACGGCGAACAACGGCTGCTTTTGCTGGCCCGGGCTCTGATCAAGGCACCAGAATTGCTTCTCCTCGACGAACCGACCCAGGGGCTCGACGAACCCAATCGCATGGCCCTGCTCGACTTTCTCGCCGCTATTGCCAACGAGCAACTGACCACCATCGTCTACGTCAGCCACCGCCCGGACGAATACCGGGATTTTTTCCGGACGCATGTCCGGTTTGCATGAACCCCGGGGTGGATAAATTCCTCTTTGACCCCGGCATGTCCTGGAGTTGTATGAGATGCGCCGATGTCGCCCGCCGCCAAGCGGGTGAACGGTCGCAGCCGTTGCATCCGGTTCCACCCCACCGGGAGATGCGGGGCCGGCAAATTAGGACGGGCAACAGACGCGTTGCCCTCGAAAATGCGCGTTCATAGCGCCTTGGAGAAATTATGATATTGCCATACCGAGACTATCGGCCCCAGGTCGGCAAAGGTGGCTGGGTCGCCCCCAACGCCACCTTGATCGGTGACGTGATGCTGGGCGAGGATGTGTCGCTTTGGTTCGGAGTCATCTGCCGGGGCGATGTGCACCGGATCCGCATCGGCGCCCGCACCAACATCCAGGACCTCACCCTGCTCCATATCACTCAGCATACGGGAGCGGACCGGGCCGACCAGGACGGTCATCCGACGATCATCGGTTGTGAGGTCACAGTCGGCCATCGGGCCATTCTCCACGGCTGCACCGTGGGAGACCTCTGCCTGATCGGCATGGGGGCAATCATCCTTGACGGCGCGGTCATCGGCAAGGAATCAATCGTCGGGGCTGGTTCAGTGGTAACGCCGGGCAAACACTTCCCGCCTCGTTCCCTGATCATGGGAACGCCGGCCAAGGTGGTCAAAGAGGTCAGTGATGCCCAGCTGCAAGAGATGCAGGCCTCGTGGCGGCGCTATGTGGCGCTGAAAAACGAATACCATGAGGCCAGAGTGGGAGACTGCTTTTAACGGGCCGCCAGGCTCCGTTGTTGGGCGGTGTTAGAGAACCAGAACGGAATTGGTTTCTCCGTACTCGTTGGGGGAATAGCCGTCTGCCTCGGCATCGTTGACCCAGACACCGCCGTCGAGCACATAGCGGAAGCAATAGGAACGGCCGGCCGGCAAAGAGAGCGTGGCGGAAAAACTGCCGTCCTTGAGTTTCTTCATTGGCGCCTCCTGCGGCGACCAATCGTTGAACTCGCCAGCCACCACAGCGCTTTCTGCCTTTTCCTCGTTTTCGTACTTGAAGGTGACACGGCACATCGTTCCGGTTGTGGAATAACTTTTCTTCAGCATAAAAGATCTCCTTGCCCGTCGAGGGCGGATTGGCTCGAATCGTGGAGCAACACAACGGTATTCCATAAAATGGTATAACAGCCGATTACTGGGGGCAAGCACTATCTCAACGCGCAACAATCCTTAAACATCCGATGAAAACACCATGGATGAGAGGCGAGGCCTTGCCGAGGGCGCGCTGTTGCCGGTGAAACCGCTGCCTCGTCCCTGTAACCCCTCTGTTTTTCCAGTACGCAATACGTTTCCACCCATCCCGTATAATCAGTCATTCCCATTTTGTTGCCAACGACCATGACGACTTCCCCCACTGACCAGTCCAGACCGCGCATACCCGAATTGCTGGCGCCCGCCGGAAATTTCGAAAAATTGATCACCGCCATTCATTATGGCGCCGACGCCGTATATCTGGGCGGCAAGGCATTCAGTCTCCGTGCCCACGCCGCCAATTTCGACGAGGATGAACTGCGGCAAGCAGTGGTCTATGCTCACGACCGCGGCGTCAAGGTGTATGTCACGGTCAACATCTTTGCCCATAGCCGCGATCTGGAACACCTGGAGCCCTACCTGCTGCTGCTGCGGGAAATTGGCGTTGACGGCTGCATTGTCAGCGATCCCGGCATCCTGGTCATCGCCCGGCGGCTTGTTCCCGAGTTAACGCTCCACCTGTCCACCCAGGCCAATGTGACCAACATCGCCAGTGCCCGTTTCTGGGCCGAACAGGGGGTGAGCCGTCTCAACCTCGCCAGGGAACTCGGCCTGGATGAAATTCGAGCCATGCGAGCCGCCACCTCCGCCGAACTGGAGGTGTTTGTGCATGGAGCGCTGTGTATTTCCTATTCGGGCCGCTGCCTGCTCAGTCAGTATTTCACCGGACGCAACGCCAACCAGGGTGACTGTGCCCACCCCTGCCGCTACGCCTACGCTGTGGTCGAAGAAAAACGGCCGGGTCAATATTTTCCGGTCGAGGAAGACCAGCGCGGCACCTATATCTTCAACGCCCGCGATCTCTGCCTGCTGGACCGGCTCCCGATGCTGATCGATGCCGGCGTCGATGCCATCAAGATTGAAGGCCGGATGAAATCAACGGGCTATGTAGGGGCAGTGGTGCGGTTGTACCGGCTGGCCCTCGACTGGATCCAACAGCAACTTTTTTCCGGTCTCTCACCAGTTAGCCTCGTCTTGCCCGAAGTTTTTCACAAAGAATTGAACAAGATCGGTACCCGGGGGCAGACAGAAAACTTTTTCGCCTCCAGCCCTTCATCCGGCGACATGTTGTATGATAGAATGAGATTCGAACAAGGGTTCGTGCCTGCTGGCATTATCCGCGCCGCCGCCCCCCTCCTGGTTGAGACGCGACATACGATCTTAGTTGGCGACCAGGTGGAATATGTGGGGCGGACGGCCATTGAACCGGAATCGGTGACGGTCAGCGCCATCCAACTGGAAGATGGCACGCCGGTACATCGGGCAAATCCGGGCAGTAGAGTCATCCTGCACACCGAACCGCCCCTGGCAACCATTGAACCTCTCTCCCTGGTGCGCAAACAGATCAAGCCCGCATGAAACCTTTTCTCAGCGTCCCTTTTCTGCCAGAAGACAAGTACGTCGACTTCCTCTGCCGATGTGCCGCCGACCTGGACAGCATCCATTTCGACCTGTTGCGTGACCAGGATCTCGCCAGCCTTACCCAGATCTCACCGATCATCAGCCAGGCGGCCAATATTGCCGGACTTGCACGTCTGAACGGGCCGAAGAAATATACCCTGCTGAACAGCCGGTTTTATTCTCCCGAGCTGTTGACCGACCACGACTGCATCAAATCGATCCTGAGCAACCTGGACCACTGCCTGGATCGCGGGGTACTCGACGGCATCGTCTACAACGATTACTACCTGCTCCAGGCGCTGGCCAACGGGTCTCCCGAAATCGCGGCCCAACTCGAAGCGGTGCCCAGCATCAACGCCATGCAGGACTCCGTGCGTAAGATCGAGGCGCAACTGGTCTATATCGGTGCAACCGGCTTCAAGATGCCCGGCAAAATCATCCTCGACCGCTCGCTCAACCGTAACTTGGACGAATTGGCCAAGATGTGTCTGACCATGCACCAGAATGTCCCCGGGCTCAAGCTCGAGGCGCTGGCCAACGAAGGCTGCCTGCCCTATTGTCCCTTCAAGCTGTCCCACGATGCCTACATCGCCCTGGCCAACATGAAAGGCCTCGATCAGCTCCGTTCCCTCAACCGCAACGTCGGCTGCGTGCGGCTTTGGAGCGAACACCCGCACCGGTTGCTGCAATCGCCCTTCATCCGGCCGGAGGATATCGACCTCTATCTCTACCACGTGGATACGGTCAAACTGTGCGGCCGCTCGCTGGATTCCGATTTTCTGATCAACGCCATTACCGCCTACCGTGCCCGGCGGTACAACGGCAATCTGCTTGATCTGCTGAGCACCACCGCCTGGCTGGCTGACCGTCTCTATGTCGATAACAGCCTGCTGTCGTTCGATTTTGCCAACCTGCTTTCCCAATGCGACAACCGATGCGGCCGTTGCGGCTTTTGCCAGGAGTTGTTCGATTCCATCACCCACCCTCTTCCCCCCTCAGTGATCAGCGATCTGTACGCGGCTGCCAATTGACAGAGGGAAACACTGCGGGTAAGGTGCGGTCGTCTTTCCAACCCCCTGCCCCTTGGCGCCATACTACAGCCCGGCGGCAGGGCGGCCCATATCGGACACTCCTGACCTTGCCAAAGGCGACACGAGATGGAATCATTCGAACAGCTGCTCGCTGAATCAACGCGCATTCACGGTCATATCTGTGCCGGCCAGGTAATCGGCGTGCGCATGGCCATGGCCGGACTGGAGCGGATCAACATCATTGACCCCAAGGGAACCGAGCGGAAAAAACTCTATGTGCTGGTCGAGATCGACCGTTGCGCCACCGATGCCATCCAGTCGGTCACCGGGTGCAGCTTGGGCAAACGCTCGTTGCGCTGGCTCGATTTCGGCATCATGGCCGCCACCTTCGTCAACCTCGCCAGCAATCATGCGGTCCGGGTGGTTGCCCGTGAGGAAGCCAGGATTCTGGCCGAAAACTATTGCCCGGAAATGGCGGACAAATACCAGCGCCAACTGCAGGCGTACAAGGTCATGCCCCTGGATGAGTTGTTCACCTTCCAGCAAGTCGAGGTGAAAATCCCGGAATGCGCCCGGCCGGGCCGTCCGCTCCGCCGAGTCCAGTGCGACCAATGCGGCGACTGGGTTCAGGATTGCCGGGAGCGGGAACGAAGCGGCCGCACGCTCTGCCGCGCCTGCGACGGCGAGCGCTACTATCAGGTAATCGGACAAACGACGTGCTGACGGCAGTCCCCGTCTCTCGCGGCAATCAGATTGATGACATTTCCGGACAGGCGATCGAACCAATGAATTTCATTGTACAGCAGGTTGGCGGCAAGCGCGGCAATAATCTGAAGGAATAAAATCCGAGAAATTGACAAGGCGCTGGAGAGTGTTTTGCGCTTTGTGAATACAAGGCGGGAAAAACAATCATGGCAACAGAGCTGACCAAAGAACAGTTTGTTGAGATATTGCGTGATCCCAAAATTACGTATGACCTGGACAAGAGATTATTCAAATACATTTATTCGTGTCCAAACCACGAGGCAGCAGCGAGTGTGGCTGGCAAAGCTCTTGGATATGGAGGTAAAAGTACGCAAGCCCCTTTAAATTCGGAAATTGGACGCCTTGCAAAGCGTATAGCGAAAGGATACGATATTGATTTTACTGTCCGTAGCGAACGGAAATATAAATACTGGGATTTATTTTTTAAAGGTCGAAACAAAGATGGTCTTTTTATTTGGATGCTAAAACCTAATTTGATTGAGGCTCTTCGAGAATCGGGGATAGTTGCCTATACAGAACTTGACGACGACAGCGAAGAGCAGAAAGCGATACAAAGAGCAAAGCCAGCCACCGCGAGAGAAATAAAAGGCTCAGAGGACAGACCGCTGGATTATACAGGTACAGAGAAAAGTAAGACAATTAAAAAAAATAGCAGTTTTGCAAAAAGGGCTTTGCAAGATGCCGAATACACATGCCAAGTAGATTCAACGCACAAGACCTTCATAACTGTGTACGATGTACCTTACATGGAAGGACATCATCTCATCCCATGCACGGTAGATCGCAGTGAAGCCTTTATGAAGGAATACAAGAAAAATATTGATTGCGTTGCAAACATCATTTGCATCTGCCCGACCTGTCACCGAGCGGTCCACTTCGGGGACGAAAACACCAAAACGGAAAAAATAAAGGTAATGTTCGCAAAACAAATCGAGAAGCTGAAAAAAGTAGGCATAAATATAACCGAAGGAGAACTGCTGGAATTTTACAAATAATCGTACGTCGTTCTTCTAAAACTGCCCGTCGCCATATCATGGCGCTTCCTGACTTTCCTTGCCTCTGTATCCGCGAACCAGATGCGCCCCCGCGCTTTCGCCTTCCTGTCCAGGTTCTGCAACTGTTCATTTGGTAAAGGGAGCGCAAGGCAATGGCGCGAGGGTGAACCGAACTCAGCCCCAAAGCCGTTCCAGCAGGGACACATGATTGGTGCGGCGCAACTGCTTGAGCAAGTAAGAGAAATCGATACCGTAGCGCTGCTGGAAATCGGCGCTGCCTTTCCGAGCCTTCCTGATCGTTGTCCAGGGAATGTCGCCGGCAAACCCCAGCAGGATCACATTACTCCGCTTCCTGACCTGCATCCGCAGCAAACGGCCTTCGCATCCTTCCCAGGCCGCACGCGCGGCCTGCTCGTACACCGCCCGGTCGCCGCTCCACAGGTTCACGGCCAGTACGCCGTCAGGATGCAGACGGGCGACAATTTTCCTGTACAGGGTGGGATCGAACAGGGCCGGCGCCATACATCCGGGCCCGAAAATGTCGAGGAAGGCGATGTGATAGCCGGAGGAGACAGAGGACCGGAGAAACGAAAGCGCATCCTGGTGGATGACCCGAAGCCCTTGCTGTTGCCGCGGCAGATGGAAGATGCGGTGGGCCAGATTGATCACCAGCCGCTCTTTCTCCACGACATCGATCCGGGCGCCGGGGTGGTGGTGGAGCAGGAAATGCGGGAGAGCGCCGCCTCCCAAACCGATGACGAGGAAGGAGCTCGGCCGGGGATGGAGCAGCAGCGCGGTGGCCATCCACTGGGTATAGGCAAGCTGCAATGCCCAAGGCCTGCCGAGATCGATGCTGGTCTGGCTTTCCTCGGTGCCGAAACGCAGGGTGCGCACCCCGTTCTCGTCGGTGACCAGCACAGGGTGCTCGCCGGTCCAACCGCTGTACACCAACTGGCGCACCGGGTCCGCTCCGACAAAAAAGGCTGCGGCACCGAACATTCGATGCCACAGCCCGCAAAGAGTCATAAAAGAACTGCCTGGTCGGAAGCGATCCGCCGGAAGAAGGCGATCACCAGCCGGAGGCAGTACACAGGATCAGATCGTTTTCATGCACGATGAAAATCAGTTACATCCCTTGAGGCCTCAGCCGCCGCTTTTGGCCGGGGCCTGCTTCTCGGCCTCGGCGACCGAACCGGCAATGGCGCTGCGGCTGACCTTAATCCGCACGTTCTCGGCGATTTCCAAGGTGACGACCGTGTCGGTCAGGCTGGCGATCACCCCGTGGATGCCGCCGCCGGTAATCACTCGGTCGCCCTTTTTGAGGTTGGCCAGGTAGTTCTGGTGCTCCTTGGCTTTTTTCTGCTGCGGCCGGATGAGCAAAAAATAAAAAACGACAAAGATGAGAATCAACGGCGCAAATTGGGCAATGCTCGCCATTCCCGCAGGTGCCGCTGCGTCAGCGGCCCAGGCAACTCCACTCATGGACTTTCCTCCAATTCAACTTAATCTTCGGCCAATGGTTCGGCCCGTTGCTGATAAAAGGCGTGACGAAAAGCGAGGAACCGGTCTGCCCGGATTGCCTCTCGCATCTCAACCATCAACGCGCAATAATAGTGCAGATTGTGGATGGTGTTCAGTTGGTAAGCCAGGATCTCGCGGCTCTGGAACAGGTGGCGCAGATAGGCGCGCGAAAAATGGCGGCAGGTATAACAGCCGCAGGTTTCGTCCACCGGCCGCTGGTCCTGCTGAAAACAGGCGTTTTTTATAACAAGTCTGCCCCGCGAAGTAAAGAGCATTCCATTGCGTCCATTGCGCGTGGGCATGACGCAATCGAACATGTCGATGCCGCGATGCACTCCTTCGACCAGATCTTCAGGCGTGCCCACCCCCATGAGATAGCGGGCACAATCGGCCGGCAGCCGGTCGGCGACGGCAAGCAATTCGTACATCAGTTCCTTGGGTTCGCCCACCGACAGCCCGCCCAGGGCATAGCCGTCAAAGCCGATCTCCACCAGTTGTTCGATTGCTTCCACCCGCAGATCCGGATACATGCCGCCCTGAACAATCCCGAACAGATGTTGGCCGGTTCCACTCTGGGCGGCCCGGCACCGTTTGGCCCAGCGGGTGGTCAGGGCCGTGGCCCGGATCGCCTCGTCACGGCTTGCCGGATACGGGATGCAGGTGTCCAGCGCCATCATGATGTCCGAGCCGAGCGCCTCCTGCACATGCACCGCGTCCTCGGGGCTGAGAAACAGCCGGGAACCGTCAAGATGGGAGCGAAAGGCCGCTCCTTCCTCGGTGATCTTGGCCAATTCCTGGAGGCTGAAAATCTGAAACCCGCCGGAATCGGTGAGAATCGGCCGCTCCCAGTGCATGAACCGGTGCAGGCCGCCGCAGGCGCGGATCAGCTCATGCCCGGGCCGGATATACAAATGGTAGGTGTTGCCTAAAATGATCTGGGCGCCGATCTCGGCCAGGTTCTGCGGGGTCATCGCCTTGACCGAGGCCTGGGTTCCCACCGGCATGAACACCGGTGTTGCCACGGTGCCGTGGAGCGTGGCCAGCTCGCCATACCGGGCCTGGCATTCGCTGGAGCGGCCCAGCAGCATAAAAGGCGAAGCGGCGGTCATAGCGAAGCTGGAATCACTCGACACGGAGAACCGTAACCTCGCAATGCAGGACCTGGCCGGCAAGCGGATGGTTAAAGTCGACGGTCGCGGTCGTCTCTCCGATGGCGCTCACCACTCCCTGCAATTCCTCTCCCTGCGGACCGACCGCCGTGAGCACCGAGCCTGACTGCCGGGCTTCCTCGGGCACGTGCGAGAGGGGCACCTCGATCAGGGCGTCTTGACTGGCTGCCCCGTATCCATCTTCGGGCTGGATGCTCACCCTGAAAGAATCGCCCGCTTTCTTCCCTGCCAAGGCCTGCTCCAAGCCGGCAAGAAGCTGCTCCTCGCCATGCGTGTAGGTGAGCGGTTCGCCATCCGTGCTGGATTCCACGGTCTCACCGCTCTCCAGGGTCAGGGTATAGGTGATGGTCACGGTGCTGCCTTGGCTGATAATCATGATGTCCTCAATGGAAGAAAAGACCGGCCGGATTGCCCCAGCCGGCGGCGTGCGCACAGCTATATCCTGCCCGCCGGACAATTGCAAGACCGCTTTGCCCGCCGCGTTGCGGCCGATCCGCCGGTGGACCAGCTCTCGATCAGGAGAGCAGGGCGGCCAGTCGCCGCTCAAGTTCACTCCGCTGCCTGTGGATCGAACGATTGAGGTAGAGCTGGACCAGAGCCCGATGCAGGTTTTCTCCTGCCCGGTTGACCTTGAAATAGCGATTGCCTTCCAGGTGATCAGTGAAGAAACGCAGGCCAAGCTCGAAACTGATCAGGGCAGCGGCATCCACCAGCAGCTCCCGGTCCGCCAGCGCCAACAGATGAGCAGCCCGGCGCAGATAGCCGGTCATCAACCCCTGGAACATCTCCGGGGCAAAGACAACGGCCTTGGGGTCGGCTTGATGCTCGCCCAGCGGATTGCAGCAGGAGCGCAGGCAGTCGCCCAGATCGTGGAGCAGGAGGCCGGGCTTGACGGTATCGAAATCAATCAAACTCACTGCCCGGTCTTCCTTGGCGGCGAAGAGGAAGTTGGCCGCCTTGGGGTCGCCGTGGATTACTCTTTGGCTGAGCCGGTCCCTGGCGTCTTCGAGGACCGAGGCCGTTGGCCGCAGGAGTTCGATCATTTCGCGGCACGACGATTCCCCTCGGTCGCCGCTCCAGGTCATGCCCCGGCAAACCGCGTCATACCACTCCAGATAACGGGGGGTGACATGGAAATCGGGCAGTGGATCGGCCAGGAGATCAGGATTGAGATCAGCGGTCAGGAGATGAAAAAAGCCCAGCAGGTCACCGACCGCCTCGGCCTGGGCCGGGGTCGTCAGGCTGGCCAGGGTGCGGGTCTGCTCAAGATAGGTCAACAGCCGCCAGCAGCAACCAGAGGCATCGAGATAGTGGTTCCGGCCATCAGGGGCGGCAACCAGCCGGAAAAAAACAAGGCCAGGCACAGCGGATCGGCCAAGATGCGTGGTCACCAACTGCATATTGACCATCACTGCCGCCAGATCGGGAAACACCTGGGGATGCAGCCGTTGCAGGACCAAGTGCCTGCCATGGGCCAGCGTCACCCGCCAGGTGTCGTTGATATTGCCCAGACCCAGAGGCTCAAGGGCGCGGATGGGCTGTCCCGGCAGGAAAAACGCCAGGGCGGAGCGGGCGGTCATCAATGGCGGCAACTCATGTCAGCCGCCATTTTTTCAAACCGCCTGACAACGCTGTCGCTTCGCAGCATGCTCCCGACCTGATCGCCCATGCTCAGAAGTCGAAGCGGTATCCGCCCTTGATCGCCCAAGGAGCGTTGAACTGGCTGCCGTTAGAGCGTTCCAGATCAATGAACAGTTTGTGCGCATTCGCCAGCCGCGCTGTTGCTCCCACCCCATAGACGATCCAACTGTCCCTCAAGCTGTCCTGCACATGGACGCCATCGAGCGCGACCCCGATATCGCCGTTAAATTCACGGACACCGGATACCTTGGCGTAGATATCCAGCGGCGTATCAGCCTTTTTGGTTTCATAGCCTACGAGAAGACCGACACGGCCCAGAAGCGAATGCAGCCGATCGGCATTCACCAGCAGGCCATTGGAGGCGACCACATCGCCTCCGCTCAGGTTTTGGCTGCTCAATTGGAGCTGTGGTTCAATATGAAACCCTTCGTCACCAGAACCGAAATGAAACCGGTAACCTGTTTCAACAGAAGCGCCCAAACCTCTGGTGCGCAGAGAATTTGCGCTCACTCTGGTGCCTTGCGTGGTGAGCACGTCAAAGTCATTGTCCATCCACATATAGCGGACCATCGCATCAACATACCATCCTTGTGCACCAATATACGTTCCATATATTGCAGCGCTTTTGGAATTCTCACTGCCTTTGCCGGTAGGATAATCCACATCGCCTCTCGCGAACGATCCCATAAACCCTACGTACATCTCGCCGCAGGAAGCACCGCAAATTTCGAGTTTACGATCAGCTCCCGCCTGCATTCCCCAGTAGGACATATCGAACCCATGGAGGAAGTAGCTGTCGCCGCCTCCCTGGAGGAAGTTGCCGCTGCGCCCTTCATAGGAACCGCCAAATCCTTTGGCCCAAAGACCGGAACTCCCGGGGTCCTGGCGCAGATCCCCCAAACGTTGGACGAGGGCCTGGGTTTCCGCGTAGGCGAGCAGATACTGGGCGGCCACACCCTCGATTGCTGCGGAACCATCCTGCGAAGTGCTCCCAATGCCCTGCAGAAACCAGGTATTGGTTGTTCCGTCCAGGTTGTTGTGCAGGGCGTATTGGAAGCCGCCCAGATCAGTGGCCGCAATGGGCTGGCCATGGATATTGGTCAGGTTGAATGTCAGGTTATTGGATGCGTTGGTGCCATTGGCGTAAATTAAATCAATTTTTTCGCTGCCGGTCACCACTCCTGTGCTTGCGTCCAGCACCGCGACATTGTGATGATGCACTGCCGCCGAATCCACATCGTTGATGATTACATTATCCGCTGTCGAGGTGGTGGGGTCGGCGCGAAGGACAAAGAGCGAGCCATCGGCGGTGGTGAGCAGGTTGCCGATGGTGATTTTGGTGCCCGGATGAGCGCCCTGCTGCACTGCAATCGTTGACGCGTTATCCAACGATAAGGTCGTCACGGTCGAATCCTTGGTCACATCCCAACGGGTGTCGGTGAAAGACATATTGAGCGTTGACGAGTTGACGCCCACATCCGTGCCGCCGGTCAACACCGAACCGGATTTAAAGGTCAAATCAATAGCGCCGTAATCATCGGCGACAATATCACCTGTGATGTTATACTTACCGGCCCCGGTAACTTTACCGAGTAATGCATCGCTGGTGCCGCCAGCCCGAATCGCCACGGCGTCTTTCGCCGTACCCACCGCAATGGTGGCGCCTTGCAGTTCAATGGTGCCGCCAGCCGCAAGCAGGGCATCGGCTCCGTTTCCGGTGGTGGTGATGGATGCGTTGTCGCCCAGGCTCACCTTGCCGCTACTCTCGGCAAAAACTCCGTACGAACTGCTCCCCGCGGTGTTAACGGTCAGATCATTGCCGGCAGTAATGATTGAATTGGCGCCGGACGCATACAAGCCATACGCATTTGTCGTCGTACTGGTGGACCATGAACCAGTGCTGGTGGTTTCTACTGTGACATGATCTCCCAGCACAACCCTGCCGCCATTGTATGCATAGGCACCCCAAGAATTGGCGCCTCCCAGTGTAATCGTCGAGTTATTGCCCAGCGTAACGGTCGAGCCGGATGTTGCATCGCCTAGATAGGCATAGAGTCCATACGTCCCATAATTATCAGACCAGATGGTGGCGTCATTGCCAATCGTTACGGTTGAATATGAAGAATCGCCACGAAACCCGGCCCGGACAATGTAGTTTGTGTCGCGGCTTGATTGTGGTGCAGAGCCAATTTGCACGCCGATGGATGCATGGTCGCCAATGTTGATGGTGGAGCCGTTCCGCGCCAATACCGCACCACGATGGTATGGATCGGTGGGGTCATCATCTTCATTGATGATTTTTGCATAATTGCCAATGGTAATATCTGAATTATGCCATGCAAGGACAACAGCCTCTTCACCTCCGTAAATATTTCCCTTTAAGGTGGCATTATCTCCAACTACAACATGACTCCCTTGCTCAGCCATAATAGCTATTCCAGTTGTTCCCAGATAGACATTGACCGTTGAGTTGTCTCCTATACGAATGGTGCCGCCGTTGTAGACATATAATCCATCATTAAATGCTCCGTCTATATCTACCTTATCCAGGATAATCTGCCCGCCATCCGCCGCATGCAGTCCATATGTGCCTAATCCGTATCCTGGCGGCGGGGATACGCCATCTGCAATCCGCAATGTAATGGTCGTGCCTGGATCACTTGTTACCGTTTGCCCGGAAGATGTTGCGCCCAGCACGAAGTAATTAGGAAAATCTCCCTGGGTTAATGTTAACGTTGAATCCTCGGTAAAATGACGGCTGCCGGTTAAAGGCGGTCCTGATATGGTAAGCGCCCACGCCGATCCAACAGAGAGAAAACAGGTCAAAAATGCAATCGACCCTGTTCGTTTTGCGTTTGCGGCAAACAGAACATAGCCATGTTGCTTCATCCATGATTCCAACCAAGGCTTCATATTAAAAAATACTTTCATCATAGGACATTCCCGCCAGCTCATAAAAATTGAATACAAAATGATCGCAACTGTTTCTATCTGATATTAATGAGTACGTTATTCACCGAACACAGACCAGAGTTTTTTCTGTCATTTCGACGAGCACAGCGAGGAGAAATCTATAAATACTTCCGTAAGTTCTCGCGCAAGCCAAGGAGATTTCCCCCTTTGGTCGAAATGACGAAACAAGGGCTGTTGTTCGGTGATTAATGACCATATTCATAGTTTGCATATACAGACGATGCGGCACTGCTTTTGAACAAGTGCGCCGCAAACTGCTGTCCCATAATTTTTTCCACAGTTGCATCTGCAAAAAAAATCAGCATATTGCCCCGATGGCTGGGCAAAAAATCCCATTCGCCCATCGTGATGCCCCATACCGTCCAGGGGAGAGAGGAGCCTCTTTGTTTGCGCTTACCTCATGCCCGCGTGTCGGAAGCATTTAATATACCATACGCTGTCAAATTGTAATAATTATTGTTCTGATATTAACTCATTATATTTCCGATTGATTGCCCGACTAATGAGTATTCTTGTTATTCATCAGAGTAATATCTTGGCGCCCCCTCTCTCTTAGCCGTACCGCTTCGCTAATCGCAGCGCACACCTTAAAATAACGATGCAATTCGCATCAACACCCGCGCCTTCATCTGCAAAAATGGCTCTGGAGTTTGCCGAAAAAAGCCGCCGTAGTCTTTGCCGACGAGAGGACAGTGTCAGCGGCAGCAGAGGAAGCCGAGGAGACGGCCAACGTCAGCTCGCCTCAATCTTGTTTGAGAAAATTCTTTGCGAACGCATCCGCCCAGGTCAGCGCCGTGAAATAGGCATCGATCATCGCTCCTGGCACGATGCCGAGCTGGGTGAGATGGGCTGCGCATTCCTGAAATTCGCCTTTTTCGTAGGCGGTGACGGCCTGAATATAGGGAGCGAGCGGCCCGGAGCGCTGGTTGAGGGCATCTTTCAGGTCATCGGTGAGCGGTAATGTCGAGGTGAGCTCGGCCATGGGCATATCAAGCATGGCATCGAGCAAGGAGAAGAGACCGAGAAGAAAAAGCTGGGATTCGTCCGCCTGCCCGCTGCGGGAAGAAGCGGCCAGGAGTTGGCACAGCCGCGCCCTGACCATCGACAGGCGCATGAGTTCCGAAGATTTGCCCACGGAGAGTTCCGAGATCGCGGCCAGAGAAACAAACTGCCGGACGCCGCTTTCGCCCAAATAGGCCAAAGCGTAGCGGATTGAAGTGACGTTACGGGGCAACGCATAGTAGGCGGAGTTGATATAGCGGAAAAGTTTGTAGGAAAGCGCGACGTCCGGAGTCACCATCCCTTCGATTCTGCGCAGATCGACTGCCGGCTGGCAGACTTCGGCCAGGAGGTTGAGCAGAACGACTTTCACGGTATCAATGGTCTTGTTTTTAAGCACCTCCGGCTTGTCGAGGAAATATCCTTGGAAATAGCTGAATCCTAACGACTGCGCGAGTTGGAACTCCTGATAATTCTCGATTTTTTCGGCAAGCCAGGCAACATCCGGATAACGTTGCATCCTGGCCATGCTGTCGGCCAGCCGCCCAAGGTCGATTGCCCGCAGGTCGACCTTGACGATATCCATCAGGGGAATCAGCTGTTCGGACTGGGCATTGAAGTCAAAGTCATCCAGGGCCAGGGTATATCCTTGCGCCTTCAATTCCTTGCAGGCCTCAAAAACCTGGGGGGAAGGGAGAATCGATTCAAGGATTTCGACGATGCAGCGCTGCCGGGGCAACTGGAGCGGGGTCTTGTTGAGGAGGTGGTTCTCGGTGAAGTTGATCAGAGCCCGATGAGGGCCGGTTATCGCATCCAGACCGATGTTGAACAGGACATGGGCCAGAACACCATGGGTGGCTTCGTCGCTGTCCATGCGTTCAGGGAAGGTGTTGTCCATGCTCGACCGAAAAAGCACTTCATAGGCGAAGAGGCGCTTCTGGCGGTCGAAGATGGGTTGCCTTGCAATATAAACAAACATCGTCCGCTTATGCCCCGCGTTGAATAAATGCGATCAATTTTCTGCCGGCAAAGAGGTTGAAACGCAAGGGCTGGAAAATTTTTGATATGCCTGATCCGGCGTTAGCTTTGAGAAGGACTAACATGTTATACATTTCGGATCTCTCCGGGCAAGCTACAAGGCGGCTAACCCAAGGATGATTTTAATGTATTAATATTCATTATCAAACTATTTTTATTCCTATCATGATTGCGTTATGTGGTAGTGCAAATTATATTCGTCGAGTCATAATTGAACGACGCACCATAAATACACTCAATAGAGGGAAATGCCATGTCCACAACCCAAGACAATTTGCAGGAAGCGTTTGCCGGAGAAAGCCAGGCGAATCAAAAGTATCGCGCATTTGCCAAAAAGGCGGAACAGGACGGATTTGTCAACATCGCCAAACTTTTCAGAACCACCGCCGAGGCCGAACGCATTCATGCCGAAGGGCATCTCAAGGCCTTGGATATGATCGCCTCGACCGCTGAAAATCTGCAGGCCGCCATTGATGGCGAAACCTACGAGTTTACCGAGATGTATCCGCCAATGGTCGAGAAGGCCGTGACTGATGGTCACAAGGCGAAAACCATGTTCAAATTTGCCGTCGCTGCGGAAGCTGTTCATGCCCAGATCTATACCAAGGCGCTGGAGGCAGTAAAAAAGGGGGTGGACCTGGATGTCAGCGCATTTTATCTCTGCCCGGTGTGCGGCCACATCGAATTGGGAGCGGCCCCGGAAAAATGCCCGATATGCGGCGCCAAGCAGACCATATTCACGCAGGTTGCCTGACAGTAAACAAATAATTCCATCATCTTTCCCACCCGCAGCACCCTCCTGCCCACCCTGACCGGGAGCGGTAGCACCGCTCCCCGGTTTTTATCCCCCTTCCGGCGACAAGCATCTCGACCGGGAAAATACGCGGCCACCAACAGGCATCTTGCCGCCGCGGCTCAAGGAGACTTGGCCGTTCTCGGGCTGATTGAGGGCGATCAGCACCCACAGCCGGTATATGCTGGCTTTTTCCTTAAGAAAAGTTGCTTCGGCGGCTTGCGGATTCCGTGGGAAAAATATATCTTGCGCACCGCATTGCGTGTTGCCCTGAAGGGCTGCTGATCCTGTCCTCAATCTTTCGCGTATCTCGACCGCCATGACCTCCATCCATTCCTCGCCCGACCAGGCCTCGGCCACCCTGTTGATCCACTGCCCCGACAGCAAAGGGATCGTGGCCACCGTCAGTGAATTCATTTACAGAAACAACGGGAACATCACCAATCTCGATCAGCATGTCGATGTGAAGCGCAAGGTCTTTTTCATGCGGATCCAGTGGGAGTTGCGCAACTTCATCATCCCGGACGACAAGATCGGCGAGTATTTCGACACCTTGATCGCCAAAAAATTCGATATGCAATGGCAACTGCACTTTTCCCACGAAGTGCCCAACATGGCGGTGTTCGTCTCCAAGCAGTCCCATTGCCT
The DNA here is from genome assembly GCA_009780825.1 of Desulfobulbus sp. Taxonomy (GTDB): domain Bacteria; phylum Desulfobacterota; class Desulfobulbia; order Desulfobulbales; family Desulfobulbaceae; genus Desulfobulbus. The sequence goes on from WQZH01000002.1 coordinate 174,418, forward strand.
CTACGACATTCTTTCCCGATGGCGATCCCAGGAAATCGAGGTCAATATTCCCCTGATCATCAGCAATCATCCCGAACTCGAACCGATAGCGCGGCAGTTCGGGATCGATTTCCATTGCTTCGAGATCAACGGGCTCAACAAGCAGGAACAGGAACAGGCCCAACTGCGCCTGTTGGCTGAGCATCAAATCGAGTTCATTGTGTTGGCCCGCTACATGCAAATTTTGTCAGAGCCATTCATCGGCCACTATGCAAACCGGATCATCAACATCCATCATTCCTTCCTGCCCGCATTCCCGGGAGCCAAGCCGTACCATTCTGCCTTTGAGCGCGGGGTGAAGGTCATCGGCGCCACCAGCCATTACGTGACCAAGGAGCTTGACGCCGGCCCGATCATCGCCCAGGACATCATCCGGGTCAGCCATGCCGACTCGGTGGAAGATTTGATCCGCAAGGGCAGGGACTTGGAGAAGGTGATCCTGTCCCGTTCAATTTGGCACCATCTGCAGCGGCAGATCCTGGTGTATCAGAACCAGACCGTGGTCTTTTCCTGAAATTCCAGTGAGGCCGGTTTAGGTCTGCAGCCCTCCATCCGGCCCAGCCGCCTCAAACAGATGAAATTCGAGACTTCCCTCATAAATCAAAAAGGTGCCAATATACCTTCCCGGCTCATCGGGCACTGCGGTATTGGTCGTGTAAATACCCAGATACCGCTCTTCAAGAGGCATGTCCGGGTCCACCAGTACCCAGAGCAGCGGCGCGTCGTCTCCTTTGGTCTGCACGGTGAGCAGTTGGGCGCCGTGCGGTAAGGGGAGGGACTGAGTCCGGTTAGGGGTGAGTTCGAATTTCCAGATCGTTTTCATGCTGCGTTCCGCTATGTTGTTTGCAATCAAGGATGACAGATCAGGTTCTATGCCGCCGCATCCGGTCTGCCCGGCATGGGCGGCTCTTTTGTTTACCGCTGCCACCTTGGCGGCGCAATGGATATCATCCTGCTGTTTTTCGCATTCTGCGCAACGGCGGGTTGGCGGCTACTGGTTTGAGGTGGCTTGCTGTGGTTGGTCGGGATCTTCCTGGTGGAAGCGTCGGCATTGAGGAGAAGGAAGATCATGGGGAAGGAAGGAGCGCACAGGCTGAAGGCGCCAATCGCATGCCTGTATTTTTTGGTTGTCGCGCTGCTGCTCACGCAAGCGGCCGATGTTGTTGCCGCCACGCAATCACGGCGATATGCCCTGGCCTACAGTTGGGACATGAAGTGGCAGCGGGTCTTCGACTACCGGCAGAGAATCGCCACCCTGCTGGAGCTGCAACCGGACAGCCAACTCAAAATCGTTGCCCGGGAACAGGAGTACGGCATTGTCTGGAATATCAACGCGCCGCTGGCGCAGGCCAAGAAACAGGCCGAGCAGCAGAATGTACGCCTGCGACGGGCAGGGCTCAAGTCGGCGCAGGTCGTCGCCACCACCAGTTTTTCCAGCCTGTATCATATTCGCGTGAGCCAGGCCTCCGGCCCTGACGCCCTGCAAGAAGAGTACACCCGGCTGAAGAATGCCCTCGGTCCACGGGGAGAAAAACTGGCTATCGAACAAACCGATTCCCGGATTTGGGCGATTATCTACCGGGGTTGGGAAAAGAAAGGCGAGGCGGAAAAAAGCGCCCGAGACCTCGCATCTCGCTTACCCCGGACCAACAGGGCACCGGTCCTCATTGCCGCCATGGACCGGCCAGCCGTTGCGATTGTTCCTGCCCCTTCCCTGGCAGAGGACCGGAAAAAACCGGCCGATGCAATCAAAAATCAAGAGCGGGCGTCGAGCCGCCAGGAGGCTGGCGCCGGGTTCAATACCCGGATCAGCTCCCTCCTTCAGGCAGAGATCCGCAAAGCGAACATGTCGCCCCAGGTGCGTACCGGGTGGGCAGCCTACGATCTCACCGCCGACAAGTACATAGTCAGCATCAACCTGAACCAATCCTTCCAAGCGGCCAGCATGATCAAGCCGTTTGTCGCCTTGGCCTTTTTTCACCAGGTCGACAAGGGCAAGGCATCGTACACGCGGCAGCATCGCCAAATGATGGAGGCCATGATCCAGCATAGCAGCAATCAAGCGACGAATTGGTTTATCCGGCAGCTTGGCGGTCCTACGCGGTGCGAAGCCCTGCTGAAAAAGGAATATGGCCATCTGATTGGACAACTCAAGTTCAAGGAGTATATCCCGCCCGATGGGCGCACCTATCTGAATAGCGTGCAACCATACGGATACATACAATTCCTCAAAGCGCTGTGGCGGTATCAGGTACCGAATGCCAAGGAATTGCTTCGGGTAATGACGCTGCCCGGTCCTGACCGGCTGGTCTATGGCACCCATCTGCCCAATAGCATAGAAGTGTACGACAAGACCGGCACAACAGCGCTCCTGTGCGGCGACATGGGTATCCTGGTCGCGCGGGACAAAGAGGGGCGCAAGGTTCCCTATGCGGTAGTCGGCATTGTCGAGCGCTCGACCAAACCAGCGGACTACAAACAATGGATGCAGGCGAGCGGCAATGTCATCCGCAAATTTTCCTCGCTCGTGTACGAAGAGATGCAACAAAAATACAATCTGCAATGAACGCTCTTCCAAGGCCAGAGCACCGGCTGTCGCCAGTCCTGGCCGATAGTCAGACGCGGCGCCTCTCCCTTTCTCCTCTTACAGCCTCCCTGGTGTAAACACACGGCGGTTCTGGAGGGTGCACGTTGGCGCGAAGAGCGGCCTCCCTCTTCTCCCGGTTGCGCGCAACAGAAGGCGATGGCCGTTCTTTCCGTCTCCTCACGTCCAACCGCGGCAAGATCATCCTTGCGCATTTTGCCATTTCTGTTATCTGTGCTGTACGTTTCACCGTCGCAGAACAAGCCGGCCCGCTTCCATCAGCTTCAGGCCTGCTCCCGGAATTTTTTCTCTTCAGGAGCCTGTCATGACCTTTCCCATTGATCTTTCGACCTACACCCCCCTTCGCTTTTCCGTGACCCAGGAATCGCTGACCGGAGAGCAGCGGGCCGCCTTGCGGGCCAATATCGACCTGGTGCGCGATGCCATCGTTTTCTTCACCGCCCTGGCCAACACTAAGGATTTGGGCGGGCACACCGGCGGCGCCTACGACATCGTGCCCGAAATCCTGATCGCCGACGGGTTCATCAAGGGCAGCGATGCCTGTTACCCGGTCTACTTCGACGAGGCCGGTCACCGGGTGGCCATTCAATACATGATGGCGGTGCTCAACGGCTACAAGGCGCCCGAATCCCTGCTGCATTACCGGGAATTCGGCAAGGGCTTCTATGGGCACCCCGAACGCAATGAGGCCGCCGGCGTCTTTTTCAGCTCAGGCCGCCTGGGGCACCTGTGGAGCCATGTCAACGGCGTGGCCGAAGCCCATCCGGACAAGGCGGTGTTCCTCTTCGGCAGTGACGGCTCCCAGCAGGAGGGCAGCGATGCCGAGGCGGCCCGCTATGCGGTGGCGCGGCAACTGAATGTCAAGCTGCTGCTCGACGACAACGACGTCACCATCGCCGGCCACCCCAGCGCCTACATGCAAGGGTACGACCTGGCCCGTACCCTTGTCGGTCATGGCCTTAATGTTCAGGTCTGCGCCGGTGAGGACATCGACGCGCTCTTTACCTGCATCCGCCGCGCCCTCGCCAGCCAAGGCCCGGCGGCGGCGGTGATCAAACGGAAGATGGCGCCCGGCGTGGCCGGCATCGAAGGGCTGCCCAAGGGGCACGACGTCATTCCGGTGGCCATGGCCATCGACTACCTCTCCGCCAAAGGCCGCGACGCGGCAGCGGCCATGCTCAAGGAACCGCCGCCAAAGGCCGCCAAGACCGCATACCGCGGCAGCACTGCCGAACAGGCCAAGAACCGCGACGAATTCGGTGCAATCGTCAGCGACATCATCGCGGGCATGGACCATCCCGCCGGCAAGGTGCTGGTGGTCGATTCTGATCTTGAAGGTTCCTGCGGCCTGCACCATATCCGCAAGCGCCATCCCGAGGTCTATGTCCACGGCGGCATCATGGAGCGCAACAACTTCTCGGTGGCCGCCGGTTTCGGTTCGGCACCGGGCCGCCAGGGCATCTTCGGCACCTTTGCCGCCTTCCAGGAGATGGTCATCTCCGAGATCACCATGGCCCGGCTCAACCAGGCCAATGTCCTGGCCCATTTCTCCCATTCCGGGGTCGACGACATGGCCGACAATACCTGCCATTTCGGCATCAACAACTTCTTTGCCGACAACGGCTTGGCCGAACACGACCGGACCCGGCTGTATTTTCCGGCCGATGCCTTGCAGTTGCGGGCCATCGTCACCAGCATTTTCAACGATCCGGGTTTGCGTTTCCTCTTCTCCACCCGTTCCGGCACCCCGTTCATCCTCGACGAACAGGGCAACAGGCGTTTCGGCGACGGCTATGTCTTCAGGCAGGACCGCGACGAGATCATCCGCCAGGGCCGTGACGGCTACATCGTCTCCTACGGCGAGATGCTCTATCGCTGCCTGCACGTGGTCGAACTGCTCAAGGAAGAGGGCATCGACATCGGCCTGATCAACAAGCCGGTGCTCAATGTGGTGGACGAGGCCATGCTGGCCACCGTGGGCACCAGCCCGATGGTCCTGGTGGTGGAGACCCAGAACAGCAAGACCGGCTTGGGCATCCGTTACGGTTCCTGGCTGCTGGAACGCGGCTTTATGCCCAAATACGGCGTGATGGGCACCTGGAAGGATGGCGCCGGCGGTTTGTCCGAGCAGATCCCGCACCAGGGTATGGGCAGCGAAGCGATTATCGATAAGGTGAAGCAGATGCGCACAAGCTGATCACCGGCCTGCAAGGCCACTGTCATCAGCAAGCCGCCGAAGTCACCTGTTCAGGGCCTTCGGCGGCCTTTTTCGTACGAGAGAAAAAAGAGCCCTTGGCGGGTGCGCCAAGGGCTCGAATCATTCATGGTGCGGCAAAAAAGGGCCTTGCCCTACTAAACAAAATCCTGGGGGGTGACAATCCCGCCTTTAGCGGCTTTGAGCGCCAGGAGACCGGCCTTCTGTTCCTTATAGATGGCAAACAATCGGGCAGATGCTCCCGGCTCCTTGCCCCAGGCAGCCTCCTGCAGATCGATCCGGGCGATGATGTTGTCGATGTACAGGGAGAACTGCATGGTGTAGAGCGATTCCGGGTACTCCTTGTTGATCTTGTGCACAAACAGTTTGTTCAGATCCTCGTATTTTGGGATCATGCCGATCGGGGTTTCGATGGCCTGCACATCGCCATGGGTGAACTGTTCGAGCCAGCCGAGCCAGACATGGACATCCCGCTTCTCGCCCAGCAGGCCTTTGCCGCTGCCGCTCCGCGCCTCGTGGGTGAGGAAGTAGTTGAGCCCGGCCATGATCGGTTTCTTGGTCATTTTGGGGTTGCTGTAAAAATTGAACTGGGCGTCGAGGTACTCGGCCAGCGGGCTGGCGACGAACGGCGCGTTGGCCCATGGCTGGCGGTTGACGCCACTGGCCCCGATCTCGGTGGCGGTGGCTTTGGAGACGATGGAGGCACCGATAACCACCCCGGCATCCATGTTCTTGGCCACCCAGATGGGAGGCATGGTGTTGGAGTCACGGCCCGAATAGGTGATGACCTCAATGACGATGCCGCGTGGGTCGGCGTTGACCTGCTCGTTGTGGTTGCCAACCACCGCAGCCTTGAGCGTGCATCGCGAGTTAGGATGGGACATGGGCACTCCTGCCGTGGCCGGAGTCCATGCGCCTTGGAAATTAACGCCTTGAGCGGGAGGCGGCTCACCGTCTCCGGTCCAGCGGGGCTTGCCTTGCGGATCGACCAGAACATTGGAGAAGATCACCTCGGCCCCTGGATGCCGCAGGCACTGCATCAGGTAGGGGTCGCCTTCCTGGTTGACGTCCTCGATGATGCCGAAGATGCCGACCTCCGGACTGACCGCCCGCAGGGTGCCGTCTGCCTCGATCCACATTTGGGCGAGGTCGTCGCCGATAAAATCGCTGCCGACCATGGCCGTGGTGGTCTTGCCGCAACCCGAGGGTGCCGCGCCGGCGAAATAGGTCTTGCGCCCCCCTTGGCCGGTCATGCCGGTTATGAACATGTGCTCCGAGAGTTCCATGCCGTTGTATTTGTACATGGCGCTGTCGGAGGCAAAGCGGTGGTTGCCCTTCTTCATCAGCAGGGTATTGCCGGCATAGGTACAGAAAAAGGAAAAGGTGGTCTGCCAGCTCCGATCCATATAGATGCGGGCCTTGGGCACATCCTCGGAACGGTTGGTGCCCTCGGAGTGGACGTTGGTGAAGAATTCACCCCGCCGGATGACCTCGGCGTCAAAATCGGTGAAACAGTTGCGGTAGAGCAATTCGGCCGAATGCATCACATAGTTGGAACTGGAGATTTCGATGGCCGGAATCGAGGCCTTGGCCCCCACCGGCCCACGGCTGTAGAAGCCTACGTACATGGTTTTGCCGCGCATGATACCGCGCATGTGCTCGTCAATATAGGCATGTGAGCGCTCCCTGGCCTCTTTTTTAGCCAGCGACGAAACCTGTTCCTCCGGGTTGGAGATGTAGAAGGTTTGATCGACCATGCGGCCCTGGTCCTCGGGCAGGTCGAAATGGATGGTGTGACCGGGAATGGCCAATGGCCGCTCTTCGCCGACTTCCAGGCTCATCCGACGGACGGCAGCGCAATCTTCGTCACTGCCGGTATGGATGAAAACCCGATCAGGGTCGCACATGGCTATGGCGTTGGCGATTTTTAACAGCGCTTCTTCATTGGCAATCGCGCGCAACCGTCCCCTGTGTTTCTGGTCAAGTCGTTGTTCAAACAGCCTGTTGGCGTCGCCAATGGTTGTAATGCCGCCAATTGCTGACAAGATATCAACGCCATGCTTAAACTCCAGCATCAATGCCTCCGTGGGGTTTTTCATTGAATAGGGATAAACTGTACACAAGAATTATTTATTACTCAGTAAGGGTAAATATTTAGCTCGAAACAGCGGAATTGGCAAATAAGAATGTGTTCTTTTATTTTTTCGGCATAGACCAGTGGCGGGTGCCTGTACCGTTGCCAGCACGGCGAAGAGTCGGGCGACAAAAATTTGGGTCAAGCAGGCGCTCCTCCCATCGCACCGGCTTACGTATACAGGGATTTTCCGTAAAAAAGAGATGTCCCGCAAGCTGGAACCCGGAACATCTTGTACATTCTTCTGGCCGGATGATTCGCGGGCTTCTTCTCAGGCGTCTTCATGCTGGCCAGAGTGGTCACGGCAACAGATACACTCACCCATCCCCAAAGCCGATCACATCATAGATGGATGATGTCCAGCAAGATCAACGGTTGTGATTGACCGCTTTGGGAGGGTGGCTTTGACGGCGGCGACAATTTTTTGAGATGGTGGGATGATGCGGAGACCATGAAAAACTGAAGGCTACGATGATGCCATCAAAGAGGACAACGTTTCTCAGACCGAATCTTGCGTTGAACAGGCCAGGGGGAAATCGTCAATCCGCACAACAGGCAGGTGATTGTTTGCGGATAAGTGCTTAATTTTCAAGTAACCATTGGCAATGGTTTGGTGGCGGGGAACCTGTCGAGATCGGTCGGATCGATTTTTAGATGCCTCGCGGTTCAGGTATTCGGGCGCACTTGAAAATCACGGTTGGACCATAACAGAAACGCCCCAACCTCGGCGCGGGCATCGGCGCAGAGATTGGGGCGGAGGAGAACGGAGATTTTTGGCCGGCGCAACAAAAGGATCACCCTTTGTTCATGGCCATCCGTGCCGTTTATGCTGCACGCATCACGGCTTGCTGACCCAAGGTTTGCCAACCGGCAGGACGTTGCGTCCAAAAACCTGGGCAAAAATGGTGCTGGCCATCATGTACCATGCACATAAGGCGCACACGATCAGCACCCAAGCGGTAGGGGCCAGAAGATTTTTCATGCCACAGATGATTACCAGGTCGAGTCCGATAAAGCCGAGCAGCAGGGTGGTGAAGGTGCACAGCATAGCTGTATGCACGGCAAAAGAGCCGATCCAAAAAATAACAGTTAACAGGGTATAGGCGAAGAGAAACCAGCCGAGATCGGTCGCGCCGATTTTGAGGTGCCCCCCGATCCAGGTATTCGGGCTTGCTTGAAAATCAGACACCATGAAAACGAGCGCTAAACCAATCCAGAAAGCGCCGTAGGAGCTAAACGCACTGTACCCGAAATTGTTTCCTGTCTTGAATTCCTGCAATCCTGCCAGGAGTTGCGCCGCACCGCCAAAGGCCAGGGCCATGCAGAAGATAACGCCACTCCCGCACAAGCCCAAGTTGTGCAGTTGAAGCAACAACGTCGTCGTACCGAAGCCAGCTAGACCAACAACCGCTGGATTTGCCAATTTTTCTTCTGCCATTTTTCCACTCCTCTTCGTTAATGTTTATTTCTGCATTGAGAACCGAAACCCTTCGGTCCCCCTCATTTCCATCCCGGCATGACAGGTATGGGGCTTACTAACCGCCCACATGGTGCCGTCTGCCTCAATCACATTTGGGCAAGATCGTCGCCGATAAAATCGCTGTCGGCCAGAGCAGCGATGATCCTGGCGAATGTTTAGCGCGGAACAGCGGAATTGGCAAATGGGAATACGATTTTCTGATTTTCCCTGGGATGGGTCGGCGAGTATCCGTGCCGGTCTGGTACGGTGAGGAGACGTGCGAACAAAAATTTTTTGCATAAGCCGGCGGTCAAAACCGCTGATGTGCATGCTCAGGGGTGTTCCATAAAAAAAGGGTGTCCCGGTTTGCGGAACACCCTTTTTACATTCTTCTGGCCAGAATGATTACGCGTGTTTCTTCTCAGGCGCCTTCATGGTAGCCAAGATGATCACGGCAACAGCCACCAGCACCGCCGAGACCACAAAAGGTGTGAGATAAGAGCCAGTCAGGCCACGGAGATAACCGCCGGAAAAGACGCCGGCAAAACCAGCCACACCCCAGGCGGTGAACAGCAGGCCATAGTTGGAACCCTGGGCGCTCGCCCCAAAGTACTGCAAGGTGGTGGCGGGAAACAGGGTGAACATGGCGCCGTAGTTCCAGCCGATCAGAGCGGCGCAAACAGCCAGCAGCACGGCGGACTTGCCTACCGGGAAGAGCACCAGCATGGCGGCAACCTGGAGGGTGAACAGGGTGACGAAGATCACCTTGGTTCCGCCGAGCTTGTCGGCGATCGGGCCGATCAGGACGCGGACCAGGGCATTGAAAATAGCCAAGACGCTCGGCGCGCCGGCAGCCGCCATGGCGATCTTCTTGACTTCATCCGCAGGAACGGTGGTAACGGAGTTTAGGGTCTTGTAGGCTGCGGTCATGGCGTCGATACCGTGCGCAGCGAGCAGGCCGATGACCATGAGACCGGCAAAGGAACCGCAGAAATAGGCAACCCACAGCAGCCAGAATTGGGGAGTTTTCTTGGTTTCTTCATAGGTATAATCGCGGGTGGCCTTGGCCGCGCCAGCGCCACCAGCGGGAGCGGGCGGATTCCAGCCGGCGGGCTTCCATCCAGCCGGTGGCACCTTCAAGCAGAAGGCGGCGATGACGACCAGGATGAACATGGCGATACCAACATATTTGAAAACAGGAAGGGCGCTGCCATTGCCGATGTCCGGCGAGTTGATCATGCTGACGGCCAGCGGAGCCATGATAAAGGAACCCAGGCCAAGGCCGACAACGGTGAAGCCGGTAGCCAGAGCACGGCGGTCAGGCCACCATTTGGGCGCGGTGGCGATCGGTGGCAGGTACACGCATCCGCCGCCAAAACCGGCGATCACGCCATAAAAGAGGTACAGCAGCCACAATGGTTTTTGATTGACCGCTTGGAGGGCGGCTTTGGCGGCAGCGTCAGCATTGGGAGCGAGAGCGGCCGCGACAATTTCTTTAGCTGGGGGGGTGATGGTGGAGACCAGGAAAAAACCGGCGGCCATGATGATGCCGCCAATGAGGACAACGTTTCGCGGACCGAATTTGTCACTGAGCCGGCCGGCGGGAAAGGTCATCAAACCGAAAATCAGGCAGATGATGGCATACGCCAGGGCCACGTCCATGACGGACCAGCCAAACTGCGCCTGGAGCGGTTTGATGAAAACACTAAACGCATACAGCAATAAACCGCAAGTGGTACTGCCTAGAAGACCTCCAAGGAGTGGTATCCATCTTGGAAAAGTAGTTTGTTCTGACATTGATGCGCTCCCCCTTATTCTTGAAGTTGAATTGACCTGCTTGGCTGCGATGTGTCTTGGTCCTTGGCCGTGCTTTTTCCCCTCCTTTCTTGTTGAATTATCTTGTGATTATTAGAGTTTTTCCGCTTTCCATCACGTTGCGGTGGACTATAAATGAGTTGTAATGTACTGTCAACGAGCAAAATCAAGGCATTTGTATGGCTTCTCCTCCTTTTTTGTCCTGATTGCAGTTTAAGATGGCCCAATAATGATACGCCATTCAGCGAGAACAACCTGAAGATGCTGGCATTTTCTCCTTCCCCGTAAAAGATTGTTCAGGACATCTAGCCAATTTATCAATAAAAGAAAAAAAAAATTGATAAAGACGGCGGACAATAGGCTGTTGGCCGATACGATGCAAGGAGTTGAATGTTTTTTTCTGAAATCTCACATCAGAAAGTCGCCCAGATACGCATCTGGCGCGGAAAGATTTGCCCGCTGTCGGCATAACACGCTGATGGCAGGCGGAAAGTATATGTAAAGGTTGTATGGCGATGGCCAAACCTTTTTGAGGCGGCGCTTGCCCTGCTGAGGCATGTTGCGGGAAAAAGAAGCAAGGGCATTGTGGTCTTTGCTCTCTTGCCCATGCCATGTATTGACGCAGTTCTCCTACGGCAAAAGGCAAGGCGGACACGGGAAAAGAATTGAACAACGCAGGGCATGGGCTTCATCAAATTGAAATTTTGCCGGCCCCACAGGAGGTACGACCATGACCAATGAACGCAGCGACAGGGCAGCGGTATTGGCACAAATCCGCCAGGTGCTCGATGCGGTCGAGGCGGACGACCTCGACACTGTATATGATCACCGGGCTGCCATTGTCGGCATGTACGCCCAGGCAATGGCGGAGTTCCATTTCGAGGAAGAGCAGCTGGATTGGCTCAATGACCTCCTGGCCGCGGTGGAGACGGACGATGTCGCTTCCTGCCGCCTTTTGCTTGGTCAGGAGACGGACACGCACACCCTGTTTCTTGCCTCTCAGTTCGTCGCCCTGATGGCCGGTTTTTTCCATCATGACGAATTACTGACCATGGCCCAGGCCATGGGACTCGAGGCCCTGCTCATCGCGATGGAGAGCGACGGGGAATAAGCGCCGGCCAGCCCAGAGCCCTGCCATGCCCTGCATACCCGTGGCCTGCTCCGCCGGCGCGCCGATCGTGCCTGGCGGATACTGGCCAGCTGTACCCTGTGCCCCCGCCGCTGCCGGGTCAACCGCCTGGCCGGCGAGACCGGCAGATGCGGTACCGGAGCCTTGGCCCGGATAGCCAGTTACGGTCCTCATTTCGGCGAGGAAGCCCCCCTGGTCGGCAGGGGTGGGTCCGGCACCGTCTTTTTTGCTGGCTGCAATCTCTGTTGTTGTTTTTGCCAGAATTATGGCATCAGCCAGGGCAATGCCCTGGCCCTGGAGGCCGATGCCCGCGCATTGGCCGCCGCCATGCTCGAACTGCAGGCCATGGGGTGCCACAACATCAATCTGGTCACCCCCAGCCATGTGGTGCCCCAGATATTGGCAGCCCTGATCCCGGCGCTGGAACAGGGCCTCGACATTCCCGTTGTCTTCAATTGCGGCGGTTACGAAAGTGCCGAAACCCTGGCGCTGCTGGACGGTGTAGTCGACATCTTATGCCGGATCTCAAGTTCTGGCGACCGGACACCGCAAACCGCTATGCAGGGGCGCCGGATTATCCGGAGCGGGCCAGCGAGGCCCTGGCGATCATGCATCGACAAGTCGGCGAGTTAGACATTGGGCCCGACGGTATCGCCCGCTCCGGCCTGCTGATTCGCCACCTGCTGATGCCGGGGTCGCTTGCCGAGACGGAATCGATTCTCCGTTATGTCGCCACAAGCCTAACACCGGCCACGTATGTCAACATCATGGCCTAGTATCACCCCTGCGGCTTGGCCTGTGAGCGATGGAGTTGCTCCAGCGCCATTGATTTCGTTTTGACGAACCGGGTTGCCGCTGCTACCATTAAAAGATGTTAAGTCTATCCGAGTATATCTTATACTCGCCTTTCAAGGCGGTCCCCCTGATGCTGCCCATCACGGACTGCTGTCCTTCGACAGAGAATCTTCCAGCGCACAAGGAGAGCATGATGAATTTTGGCGCCCTTGCCGAATCGATCAGCCAGTTTGTCGAGAAAACGCACTTGGTGGGACAGATCAAAGCCGTCGATGTGGCGGGATTGTTCACCAACCCCTGGTTTTTAGTCCCTTTTATCGCCTTGATCGGCCATCTCCTGTACAGGAAAGCCTTTCGCGACATGATCATTTTGGCCGCCCTCTTCGGCGCCTGGTATGCCTCGGGGACACCCTACATGCACAGCCTGGTGGTTGACGGGACCGTGCAGATCAACAAGATACTGCCGGTCCTTTTTGGCGGAGCCGCTCTGCTGGGATTGATTATTTACCTTCTTTTGGGCCGTTCCGATTGAGCGATCCCGGTCTGGAATGATCCCGGACATGGACGTAATCCGCTGCCCGCCTGCCTGTCTGCCGCTGGAGAATCATGGAATACCGTAACGCGATCTTTATTGTCAGCGAAGAGCGTTCCTGCCCGATCTACAACATCAGCGAAGAGTTCAAAGTTGAACAGGATGCCCTGACCGGTCCCGAAGGGAAGCCTGTCTGCCTGATGATGGTGCGTGAATTGATGAAGGCACTGGTTGGGAAGAAAAGTATGCAGCACTTTTCTCCAGTGGGTCCGCAGCGCGTCAAATTCGAATGCGGCGGCTGTACCGGCCTGATCCGGTTCGAGTTCAAAAAGGAAAAAGATTTTTCCACGCCCCAGATGAAGTTGCTGGCCGTTGCTGAAAAGAAGGAGCAAATGCGGAATCTGGACCGGTTCTACGGTGTATTGCGCAAGCTGGAGATCTTCGATCCGCTCAACGAAGACAGCCTGCGCGATCTTTCTGCCCTGCTCCAACTGAAGGAATTTGAGGCCAATAAAGTAGTGCTCAAGAAAGGAGAACCAGGGACCAACCTCTATATCGTGCTCGCAGGGCGGGTCACGGTTATTGGCGACGATCGGCAAATCCTGTCCGAAATAGGAGTGGGGGAAATTTTTGGCGAGATGAGCCTGTTGTCCGGCGAGCCGGTCACCACCACCATCCATTCCCGGGAAAAGACCCTGTTGGCCATGCTCTCCAGCAAGGACTTCAAGCATATTCTCAACCGCTATCCAGTCCTCCAGGTCTTGTTCTATCGGATGCTGGTGGAACGCGCCCAGGCCAACATCATGCGTACCGGCAACATCAGCTCGGGCATGACCGGACGGCTTGCTGAAATCAACGCGGTTGAATTGTTCCAGTTGGTCAATTCCAGCCGGAAAACAGGCAAGATCTCCCTGAGCCTCGATGATGGCAGCGCTCTGGTGACCTTCCACAAAGGCGAGCTGACTGATGCCCGCTACGGGGAACTTGTCGGCAAAGATGCCTTTTTTGCCCTGTTGGCAAAAAAAGAGGGAGGGTTCACGTATACCGGCGGCCTCTCCGCCGAGGAAACAATGCTGCCGGCCATCGGCGGGTTCATGGGATTGATCATGGAAGGCCTGCGGCGGGTGGATGACAAGAAGCTCTGAGCGCTCCCGGCCAGTATCGAGTCCGCCTCCCGTTGGGATGCGGCGTTCAATCGGTCGCTGATCCCTGCTTCCGCCAGTCCAGGTGCAAAACTATCAGGACAGAGAGGCTACTTGACCTCTTCCTTGGGTTCCTGCACATGTCTGGACAAATAAAACGATTGCGCAACGATGAACACCATCGTCAGGCCAAGCATGCCGAACAATTTGAAATTGACCCAGGTATCGCGGTCATAGTAGGTCATGACATAGAGATTGACTCCGCCCAAAACAAGAAAAAAGGCTGACCAGGCGAGATTAAGGCGGCGCCAGATCAACGGCGGCAGGGTCAGATTGCCACCCAGCAGGCGTTCGATGGCTGTTTGCCGACCCACCATCTGACTGAACAGGAATGCGCCGCCAAACAGCCAGTTGATCACCGTGGGCTTCCACTTGATGAATTGCTCGTCATGGAGGAAGAGGGTGAGCCCCCCAAAGACGAGAATGATGGCCAAGGTGGCCAGCTGCATCGTGCCCACCTTGCGGGTGGTGATCCACAGCCAGCCGCATTGGACCACGGTGGCGACGATGGCCGTTCCGGTGGCGATGTAGATGTCGAACAGTTTGTAAGCGAGGAAGAAAAGGAGAACCGGAAGAAAATCGAAAAGAAGCTTCATGGATGCTGGATCATGGGATACGGCGGAGCGGGTCGCAAAAGGCAGTGAGCCGGATCAGATGCCTTCCCGGTTGGTCTCTCTTTGGTCCGTGAACATTGAAATGTTCTCTTTCGTTTTTGCTCTCGCCGCTGTCGAGAGAAGCACTCCACTCCCCCGCGAATGGCGGTCGGTAGCCTGCTGCCGGAAGACATCCAGGTTATGGACAGCATGCATTCGGCTGCATTTTTGACAATTTTTTGAAAATACCACAAAAGCCGTTATCGTCCGTGCCAACTTATCATGATCCGGTCATCCCCAGCAAGAGGGACCTTGACGACTGTCGAACGAAACATTAACGACTCCTCCTTGCTTCCTTGACCTCCAAGGGTGTGCAAGGCAAGGCGATTACCAGTTGGCCGGATTGAGCATATTGGTTCTTGGGATTGGCGATGGCAGTTGCTATTTTTCGAGGACGCCTTTTCTGGTCCTGCGGACAAAATAGCGCCAATATCGCCCGCATGATATCCTGTACCCACTATCTGGAAAAGCGACCAGCAACCCAACATTCGAAGGGACCATTATGGACAAATATTATATCGTGGCCACGATCTATCCCAAGGCGGGCAAAGAAGAAGTCGTGAGAGCGGAAATTTTTAAAAACATCCCTGAAGTCCGCAAGGAAAAAGGCTGCCTGCGCTACGATCTGCACGTGCTTAAGTCTGGCGGAGGCAGATTCATGTTTTACGAAATCTGGGAGGACAAGGCCGCTTTTGAGGCGCACGGCGCCGCGCCGCACATGATGGCCTACCGCGAAAGAATCAAAGACCTGCTTGAGCAACCCACGGAGGTTTCTATCTGGTCCGCTACGGATGTGGCGCGGTAAACCTGATATTCACCCCATGGTGCCTGCCTCAAAACATACTCCCAAAAAACTCTGAAGGACAAGAAAAAGGCCGGAACCCTTGATTTCTCTCGGAATTTACCGGCCTATAAAGGACTGCAAAGGACTACTGCGGAATATAAGTTGGCGGAGAAGCAGGGATTCGAACCCTGGGTGGAGTCATCCCCACAACGGTTTTCGAGACCGTCCCGTTCAACCGCTCCGGCACTTCTCCGCGCCGGGCTATTGATACCGTGTTCCTGCCGGAACGTCAACAGTTCTAAAGAGCTGTTGACTTTGTCCTGACCCATAGGTACAAATAATCTGATGATTTTTTTGCCCAAGGAGCGGCTATGCGTATTCCTGCACTGTACGCGAAACCTGTTGAAGTTCTGTTGATTTTTTGCTCTCTGCTGCTCTTGAACGGCTGTGCGAAAATGTACGGCTTCAAAGAAGAACCCAAAATTTCCGTTGCCGATATCCGCATCCAGGAAGTCAAGGCGATGGAAGGGGTCTTTGTGATCACATTGCGGGTGCTGAACCCGAACGATATCCCCTTGGATATTCATGGCATCAACTGCGACCTGGAAATCAACGGCCGTCACTTTGCCAGCGGTATCAGCAGCAGCAACCAGACCGTGGCGGCCTTCGGCACCGCCTTGCTGCCAGTCGAAGTCTATGCCTCGGTGCTGGATATGGTCGCTTCGGTGGCAGACCTGCTCCACACCGCCGGCAAGCTCCCGGCCAACGACAAGCCGGTGCCCTACACGTTGCAGGGTATTGTTCGCGTGGGTATTCACGGCTTTCAAAAGGATGTGCCCTTCAATTCCTCGGGCGAACTGTCCTTGAAGGGAGCGGCCCTGCCCCGATGAGGCGATACCTGGGCAACCGGATACCGGCGCCGTCGCTTTTCTTGCCTGTTGTCTGACCGGAGTTCCTTGTTCCACCGCCCTTCCGCATCCCGATCTTTTTCGCCGCGCTCCAGCCTGTCATGCCACTCTTCCGCCGTTATGTGTTGACAGATTGGAGCGACCGGTACAATAGAATACAGGCCTTTTTATGGTGGAATCCACGAAATACGGGCAGGCAGCGCTCACTCCCAAGCAGGGGCAAATTCTCGTCCGCTGGGCGCGTCAGCAGATTGAACAGCATTTGGGAGTCGTACCGTCACGACTGGTCACCGACGAGGAACTCGACCTGCCGGAATTCCGGCAGGTGCTGGGCGTTTTTGTGACCCTGCATAAGCGAAATGCCCTGCGCGGCTGCATCGGCAGCCTGACCGGGGCCGAACCCATTGTCGACGGGGTTCGCCGCCAGGCTCTCAATGCGGCCTTTTACGACAGCCGTTTCTCACCGGTAACCGCAGCCGAGCTGGATGCGCTCCACATGGAAGTTTCTGTCCTGACCACTCCCCAGCCACTGCCCTACGAAAACGCCGGGCAACTCCTCCAGCTGCTCCGGCCGGACGTCGATGGCATCATCCTGGAAGGGCCCGGAGGGACCAGGGCTACCTTTTTACCCCAAGTATGGAAGCAACTGCCCACCCCGGAGCAATTTCTCGCCCACCTCTGCCGCAAGGCCGGGCTGGAAGAGGGTGCCTGGCGCTCGGGACGGCTGCATATTTCGACCTATCAGGTGCAATCCTTTGAACAACCCAACTCCGGCGAACAATAGATGAAAGAGCTGTTTCTCCCGCCGGAACTCTCGTACGAGATCGGCGAAATCTACGAATCCATGGTCACGGCCTACGACGAGGTGGCCCGGGAGATTCCTCTGACCTGCTCAGGATGCCCGGACAACTGTTGCGATTCCTATTTCCTCCACCACACCTACTGCGAATGGGCCTATCTGTGGGAAGGCATCCGGGCCCTGGACGACGACCGGCTGGACCGCATCATGCAGCGGGCGCGCGACTATGCGGTCAAAAGCCGCCAACTGATCGCCAGGGGTGAACGACCGCAGCTCATGTGCCCGCTCAATGAATCCGGCCGGTGTGGGCTCTATGCGCATCGGTTGATGATCTGCCGCACCCATGGCGTGCCTGCGGCTTTGACCCGCCCGGACGGTCAACTGCTCCGCTTTCCCGGCTGTTTCCGCTGCCAGGAGATCGTTGCCGACCGCTACCAGGACGCGGCCGATGCCCCGGCCATGGACCGGACCGTCCTCTACCAGCGGCTGGCAGGGTTAGAAGCCCGTTTCCTCGGCGAACGGCACGGTTGTATGCCGAAAATCAGGCTGACCATCGCCGAGATGATTGTCAACGGGCCGCCCAAGAGCAGCACATCCTCCCCAACGTAATTTTTTTCTGCGCATCCATGGACAACACCGTACAACAGGCGCGTGACGCCATCTTCGCCGGCAGCCGAATCGACCGGCCCACGACCCTCCGTTTGCTGGACAGCAACCGGGAAGATCTGTGGCGGGCCGCCGACGACATCCGCCGCCACTTCTGCGGCGCTCGTTTCGATCTCTGCTCGATCATCAATGCCAGAAGCGGCAACTGCACCGAGAACTGCCGCTTCTGCGCCCAGTCGGCACGGCACCGCACCGGCATTGAATCCTACGAGACCGTGGGCGAAGACGAGGCGCTGATGCAGACCAGGGACAACGACAGCCACGGCGTACACCGCATCTCGCTGGTCACCAGCGGCCGCAGCCTGTCGCCGGAGGCCCTGACCGAACTGACCCGGCTGTTTGGCAGCATGGCGGCGGCCTCGTCCATGCTGCTGTGCGTCTCGGCCGGTTTCCTCACCGAAGAGATCGCCGCCGACCTGTACGCCGCCGGAGTACGGCGCTACCACTGCAATCTGGAGGCGAGCCGGAACTACTTTCCTCAGGTTTGCACGACCCATACCTGGGCGGAGAAGGTCGAAACCCTGCGCCTGGCCCGCAAGATGGGGATGTCGCTCTGCTCCGGCGGCATCATCGGTATGGGGGAGTCCATGGAGGATCGAATCGACATGGCCTTTGAGCTGCGTGAGCTGGAGGTGAAGTCGATTCCGGTCAACATCCTCACCCCCATTGCCGGTACGCCGCTGGCCGAACGCTCTCCGCTGGCGGTCGACGAGGTGCTGACCACCGTGGCCCTGTTCCGCTGCATCAATCCAGATGCGGTGATCCGCATGGCCGGCGGCCGGCAGCAGATGGGAACAGAACAGTACCGCTGCTTCACCGCCGGGGCCAACGGCGCCATTGTCGGCAATTACCTGACCACCACCGGTTCGTCCATCGCCAACGATCTCGCCCGGCTCTCGGCCCTGGGCTTTACCTTTGAACGGCCCGAACCATGAGTGTCGATGATCTGCTCCGGTTCGACCGGGATCACGTATGGCACCCGTACACCTCGACCACCAGGCCGTTGCCCGTCTATCCGGTAGCCTCGGCCTCCGGTGTGCGTATCCGGCTCACGGACGGGCAAGAGCTGATCGACGGCATGTCTTCCTGGTGGTGCGCCATCCACGGCTACAGTCATCCGGCGTTGGTCCAGGCCCTGGCTGCTCAGGCCGAGCGAATGGCGCATGTCATGTTCGGCGGCCTCACCCATGAGCCGGCCGTGGCCTTGTCCCGACTGCTGGCCGAGTTGACGCCGGCGCCGCTCGACAAGGTTTTTCTCTGCGATTCCGGATCGGTGAGCGTCGAAGTCGCCCTGAAGATGGCCCTGCAATATCAGTCGGCGGTGGATCGTCCCGAAAAGCACCGGCTGGTGACCGTACGTGGCGGCTACCATGGCGACACCTTTCACGCCATGTCGGTCTGCGATCCAGTCACTGGCATGCACACCCTGTTCGAACGCGCCCTGCCGCGCCAGCTTTTTGCCCCCCGGCCGGAATGCCGGTTCGGCGCGGCCTGGAACGAAGACGACCTTGCGCCCATGGCCCGGCTGCTGGCCAGCCATCACCACGAAACGGCCGCAGTGATCATTGAGCCCATCGTCCAGGGGGCCGGTGGCATGTGGTTTTATCACCCCGAATATCTGCGTGGTCTCCGGCGGCTGTGCGATCACTACCAGGTGCTGCTGATCTTCGACGAGATCGCCACCGGCTTCGGCCGCACCGGCACGCTGTTCGCGGCCGGGCACGCAGAGGTTGCGCCGGACATCATGTGTCTGGGCAAGGCAATCACCGGCGGCACCATGACCCTGGCCGCCACCTTGGCCACCACCGCCGTGGCTACCGCCATCTCCGAGGCCGAACCAGGCGTGTTCATGCACGGGCCCACCTTCATGGGCAATCCGTTGGCCTGCGCCGCGGCCTGCGCCTCGATCCAGCTTCTGTTGAACACCCCCTGGCAGGACCGGATAGCCGCCATCAGCCGCCAACTGCAGGCCGAACTTGAGCCGGCCCGCAGCCTGGCCACCGTGGCCGATGTCCGGGTGTTGGGCGCCATCGGCGTCATTGAAACCAGAAATCCGGTGAACATGGCTGCCTTGCAGGAATTTTTCGTCAAGCAGGGGGTATGGATCCGCCCCTTCGGCCGTTTGCTCTACCTGATGCCGCCCTACATCATCGGGCCGGAAGACCTCTCCCGCCTGACCGATGCCGCGGTCCGGGCGGCAGCCATGGTCCATTGAGCCAATGGCGCCGTCTCCGCGTCTCGTCCGCCTGACAAACGGCAAACCATCTTATGCTCGCATGCCAGCACTCCGATGAAAAGCGAACTCATCAATAAGAGCGTGCTCCTGGCCTTGGTCCTGCTTATCTCGGCCCTGTTTCTCGGTATGATCAAGCAGTTCCTCCTGCCGATCTTCATGGCCGGCATCTTTGCCGCCATCCTCAGCCCGGCGCACCGCTGGCTGGCCGGCAAGATCGGCGGCCGGGAAAATCTGGCCTCGCTCCTGGTCATTGTCGGCATCGTCCTGCTGGTGCTGATCCCGCTCTCGCTCCTGATCGGGGTGGTGGTCGGCCAGGCGATCAGTATCAGCCAGTCGGTCAGCCCCTGGGTCCAGTCCTTTATCCATGAACCAACGGCCATGACCGGCTATCTGGAAAGCATCCCCTACTACAAGCAGCTCTTTCCCTACCGCGCCCTGATCATCGAGAAGACCGGGCAGGTGGTGGGCAACCTTTCCACCTTTCTGATCAACAGCCTCTCCGCAGTGACCATGCAAACGGTCAACGCGGTGTTCAGCAGCGTGATCATGCTCTATGTGATGTTCTACTTCCTGGTGATGGGCGAGGCGCTGCTGATCAAAATCCTCTACTTCCTGCCGCTGCATGACCACGACGAACGCCGCCTGCTGCACCGCTTCACTTCGGTGACCAAGGCCACCTTGAAAGGCGTGCTGATCATCGGCACCCTCCAGGGCTGCATCTGCGGCGCGGCCTTTGCCCTGGTCGGCATCCAGGGACCGGTTTTCTGGGGAACGGTGATGGCGGTGACATCGATCATTCCCCTATTCGGCACCGCCATCGTCTGGCTGCCGGCTCTGATGATCCTCGCCCTGAAAGGAGAACTGCTCAGCGTGATTATCCTGGCGGTGCTGTGCGGTGCGGTGTCGAGCAACCTCGACAATATCCTGCGGCCCCGTCTGGTCGGCAAAGACACCGAAATGCACGACCTGTTCGTGCTCTTCGGCACCTTGGGCGGCATCAGCCTGTTCGGCATCCTGGGCATCATCCTCGGCCCGATCATCGCCGCCCTGTTCATCACCATCTGGGAAATCTACGGCAATGCTTTCGCACCCTACCTGCCCGAAGTTGGTCCCCTGTTCAGAACCAACGGAGGCAGGAAGCAGCCGGAACAATCTCCAGCCGCCCTTCCCGCGCCCCCAGCGGAACCGGCGGGCTGCGCAGAGCAGGAGAATGGGGCGGGAACCAGGGAAAACGAGCACAAGAACGATGGCACAGGCGGTTCGGCGCAAAAACAGGCAATCGGTCGCGCAAGGCAACGGCGGCCTGGGATTGGCGACCGGTTTTGCGCAAATCAAAGAAGGGCGGCAACAATGGGGAACGGCTCCGGCACGCGGCGGCGCGTAACAGAGGGGCATCGGACACGGAAACGGGAAAGAGGCGGCGGCATTGCCGGCAAACAATGCGGCGTTGGCCATCCCGGACATGGCAACCGGTGAAACTCCGTGTTCCGACATATTTTCCCGGCCCCGGCGAGGAGCCGTTCTTCCCAGGGAGATCGGAGCGCTCGCCTCATCGATTGCTCCGAATCTCCCGCCGCACCGGTCCGGAAAGGGGCGCTCCGTGCGCCCTAAAAAAAATCCCCGGACCATTGTACAATGATCCGGGGAGCCCTGATTTATCCACGTATCGGCACCATCTCCCTAATCCGCGAGAAGAGGTTATCACATTTCAGGCAGGTATTCTGACTTCCGGATCATCCTCACGTCGCGTCTTCCCAACCTTTCGGCCAGTGACCAATCTGCGGCGGTTGTCCCCGGTTACAGCGGCGGGCCCGTCTCCGATTCACACGGAGTTCCCCTTTCATCCTCGCAAGGAACCTGAAATATGTTTCATAAAAAACAGATCGATTCATGAAAGTCAAGCCGAATTACATCGCCATGGACCACAAGCCGATGGTCGATCATCGTCTCGCTTCGCTCCGAATGGGCAAGGCGGAAGCGACTCGTTGCAACCAGCCTGTGCAACGGGCCGAGAGTTCTTTTCTTATCCCTTCCTGAGCCCAACTGTTGTATAATCGCCCCACCATGGACACCTCTGCCCAATACCTTTGCCTGTTGCCCACCGCTTCCCGCGCGTGCCGTTTCCTGCTGTTGCTTGCTTGTTTTATCCGATGGCACCGGTTGCTGGTCGCCGCCTGCGCTCTCCCGCTGCTGTTCAGTTGCTCTGGATGCGCGGCCAGCCGGGTCGCGCCGCCAACCAACCGCCCCGCAGGAGCGGCAACGGATGCGTCGATACTCCGCACCTGCGTGGGCTCCTATCACGCCAAGCAGCTCACCGGCGATTTCTCCGGCTATGCCAGCCTGCAGCGATTCATCGATCAGATGGTCCGCAAGCACGGCTTTGACCAGGAATATCTGCTGGGGCTGTTTTCCCAGGCCCGGCGCAAGAACTGGACCCTCAACTACCTCGCCAAGTCGGACCAGGAGCTGAAAGGCCCTCCGGCCCCCGGCGGCTGGACCCGTTACCGGTCTAAATTCCTCACTGAGCACCGGATCAGCGCCGGCGTCGAATTCGCCCGCCGCCATCGGAGTGCCCTGCAACGTGCCTCCCAGCAATTCGGCGTGCCGGAGGAGTACATCCTCGGCATCCTGGCGGTGGAGACAACCTTCGGCAGCTACGTCGGCAAGGATCGAGTGATCGATGCCCTGACCACCCTGGGGTTTGATTACGCCCGGCGCGGCGATTATTTTCGCGATGAACTGGAAAATTTTCTGCTGATGGCGCGCAGCGAAGGGATAGACCCGGCCAAGCCGGTGGGTTCCTTTGCCGGCGCCATGGGATTGGGGCAGTTCATGCCCGGCAGCTTCCTCCGCTGGGCGGTGGATTTCAACGGTGACGGCCGACGGGATCTGTGGGATGCGGAAGATGCCATCGGCAGCATTGCCAACTATTTTGCCCAGCACGGTTGGCAACCAGGCCATCCGGTGGTCACGCCCCTCAAGGCCAACGGTCCGGTCAAACTGGAACCGGGCCTGACGCCCCAATACACCTTGGCCGCCCTCCAGCGGGCCGGACTGCAACCGGTCCGTCCGTGCAGCAGCGACGGTCCCCTGCGTCTTTTGCTGCTCCGCCATGCCGACCACGATCAGTATCTGATCGGGCATCCGAACTTTTACGTCATCACCCGCTACAACAACTCCACCTATTACGCCATGACTGTCCACGAACTGGCTCTAGCGATCAAGCAGCGGCTGTAGGCTCGAACCCAAGAGGAGGCGTTCCGAAAGCCGGTACACCTCTTTTGTTGCTTCGCGGGCCTACAGGAACAGGCTGGCCGCCGCCAGCCCAGCAAGCGACATCGTTATGGCATAGGGCAGGGCAAGCCACACCATGCGGCCGTAGGACAGGCGGATTACCCGGGCCAGGGCCGAGGTCAGCAGAAAGAGGAAGGCGGCCTGGCCGTTGGGGGTGGCAACGCTGGGAATATTGGTGCCGGTATTGATGGCCACCGCTAGTTTGTCGAGTTGGTCCATCAGCCCGCTTGCCTGAGCCGCCGAGGCCTGCGGCAGGGTGGCGAGCACATCGGCGCGGGCCACATGCGGGTCGGTGAGCTTCTGCATCAGTTCCTGTCCAGACATGCCGATGCCGGGAATGGCGGCCAACAGGTCGACAAAATGGATTTTCGTCTCCGACATATAGATGGTGGCGACGAACACGTTATCGGCAATGGCGGAAAGCAGGCCGTTGGCGATGTAGTAGGCCGCCAGTTGGGTCCGCCCTGTGAGGCTGAGGACGCAGTTGATCACCGGCGCGAACAGGTGTTGATCGTGGATGACGGCGACGATGGCGAAGAAAACCACCAAGAGCGCGGTGAAAGGAAGCGCCTCCCTGAAGGCGCGACCGATCCGCTGCTCTTCGGTGATACCATTGCAGGCGGTGAGCAACACGATCACCGACAGGCCGATCAGTCCGGCCGTGGCCAGGTGAAAGGCCAGGGCGACGATCAGCCAAATCCCGACCATGGCTTGGATCACCAGCATCAAGGTGCCCTTGGCCCCGCGTTTGGCTTCCATCCGCATCTCCGTCTCCAGCAGGTGGGAGCGGATGTGCCCGGGCAGTTCGAAACCATAGGAAAACCATTTTTTCTTTTCCACCAAGTAGCAGGTGGCCAGCCCGACCGCCAGCACCGGCAGGCTCACCGGCGCTACCTTGAGGAAAAAGGTGGCGAAATGCCAGCCCATGCTGTTGCCCACCAGCAGATTCTGCGGCTCGCCCACCAAGGTGCATACCCCGCCCAGCGCGGTACCGACCACGCCATGCATCATCAGGTTGCGGAGAAAGCCGCGGAATTGCCTGAGCGTCTCCTGTTCCTTCTCTTTGAGCACCAGATCGCTGGTCAGGTCATGGGCAGTATCGCTGCCGCCCATGCCGGAAACATAGCGATGGTAGATGTCATAGAAACCGTAGGCCACGGCAATGAGCACCGCCGTGACCGTGAGGGCGTCGAGGAAGGCGGAGAGAAAGGCGCTGACAGAGCAGAACAGCAGAGAGATGGTGTATTTTGACTGGACCTTGACCACGATGCGGGTGAAGGTGAACCGGAGGAAATCCTGCATGAAGAAGATGCCGGCCACCATGAAGATCAGCAGCAGAATCACTTCGAAATTGCTCAGCGCTTCCTGAAAGACGGTTTCCGCTTTGGTCATGCCGATGCCAACCGCCTCCAGGGCCAGCAGGCCGCCGGCAGGAAGAGGGTAGCATTTCAGAGCCATGGCCAGGGTAAAGATGAACTCGCCGATCAGGGCCCAGCCGGCGATGAACGGGCCGTACAGGTGAAGCAACACGGGATTGGCGATCAAAAAGAGCCAGATGATCAGTTTGTACCAACGCGGGGCATTGCCGAGAAAATTACGGAAAAAGGCAAGAAGATGGGACCAGAGCATAGGGAGCCCCTTTGGAGTGCGAGCTACGGTGAGGATTGCGGGCTGTGGCAGCCGCGACGGGCTGTCGGCTTGATCCGCGCGCCGCATCCGGCAGAGAAAGCGTTCCGGGCGGCGGAGATGCAAAAGATGCAGACCCGGTATTCAGCCGCCCGCCCGTTTGACGGTGTAGCCAAGCTGTTGCAAGGTGGTCACCAGGAGATCGCGGTGTTCGCCCTGGATCTCGATAGTCCCCTCTTTGACAGCGCCACCGGCGCCGCACTGTTTTTTCAAACGCCCGGCCAATTCGCGGAGCTGATCCTGGTTCAGGGCAAGCCCGGTAATCACCGTTACCCCGGCTCCCTTGCGCCCCTTGGTCGCCCGCCCCACCCGGACGATACCGTCCCCCCTGGGGATGACCGGTTGCGTCTTGCAGGAACAGGCTGCGGTCGGTTGACCGCAGCCTGAACATATCCTGCCTTGTCCGGTGGAATAGACCGGGGCGGAGAATCGTGCGGTCTTGGTTACCATCTTCCCTCCTCTGTGGCAAGTAAAGCCGGGCTGGATGCGACGCTCTTCACCTTCCAACCGATTGTTGTACCGGCAAGAAACAAAAAAACACCTCCATACTGCTCCGGCACCCGCCAGGCAACCGATTCAAGGTGCATCGTTTTGGCCGGTGGATCGATCCGGTATATGCGGCGGGCATTGGCCGCAACAAAGGCCGGCAGATGTTCCGGACATCCCGCCTCAACGAACAGCTCCACCAGGGCCGGCAAGGCCACCGGAGCGGAGAATATCCCGGCAGCACACCCGAGACACTCTTTTTTATGCCGAGGATGGGGGGCTGAATCAGAACCGAACATGAGGCGGGGATGGCCGCCCAGGACCGCCTGCCGCAGAGCGGCCCGGTCTCGGGGTTTCTTGGCGATTGGCTTGCAAAACAAATCCGGCCGCAGGAGACCGCCGGCCACATCGTCCAGGGTGAGCAGCAGGTGATGGAGGGTGACCGTGGCCGCCACGTTGTCGAAACGGTCGAGGAATTCAACCGCTTCGGCGGTGGTGATGTGCTCCATCACCAGCCGCAGCCGGGGAAAGGTCTCGGCCAGCCATTGATAGACCTGCAGAAACTCCCGTTCCCGGTCCATGACAAAGCCGCCGGTCTCGCCATGCACCAGCAGCGGAATGTCCAATTCCTCCAGCAGGGCCACGGTGGCGCCGATGCGGTCGAAATCGCGCACCCCGGCTTCGCTCTGGGTCGTGATCCCGGCCGGATAGAGCTTGACGCCGATGATCTCGTCTTGGGCCTCGATCAACTCTTCCCGGCTGTAGTCACGAAAAAACAGGGTCATGTAGGGAACAAAGGCTTCGCCGCCGCAGGCCTCGATGAGGGCGGCCCGATAGGAGCGCGCCTGATCCAGGGTATTCACCGGCTGCACCAGGTTGGGCATGATCACGCCGCCGGCGAAATGGGCGGCGCTGCAAGGCGCGACCAGGCGGAGCATCTCGCCTTCGCGCAGATGCAGGTGCATGTCGAGCGGGCTGTCGAGGGTCAGATCCATATCGTGATTCGCGCTCTGTTCGCGCTTTCGGTTTAAGAAGCCACCCTGACCGTTGCCAGGGGCGATGCCAGTTCGCACCTCTCTCCTTGACGCAGAAAAATCAGAATCCATGCACAATGGCTGGTGGCGGCGGATTGCGGAGCGCTACTTGCCGGTCGAGTCGGGAACGATTTTCAAATCCGCGACCGTCACCGAATCCATCAGCGTATGCAGAAACGGCATGTATTCCTGAAGATTTCCTCGGCTGCGGGCCGCCAAGGTCAATATGAGCATCGCATCGTTATGCCTGCAATACGCTTTTGCCTGGACAGGAAACGGCGCGGCTTCGAGAGGAGCGTGCAGCAAGCGGACGGCAAACCGCATCCTGTGCAGCTTTTTCGGATACTTGATTATAGTGACATTTTTTTCCGCCTTGTCCAAGGCATTGTTGCCGGACGCGGCGCTTTGCGCGGCCAGACTGCTGGCTGCCGTCTCAAGGTCCATGCCTTGGGGCAGAAAAGCCGTTTCCAGATAGAGAATGGCAACCGCTGTCTGGGCAGACTTCCCGCACAGAGCGTAAAGAACGCACAGATTCCGCTCTTCCGCGACTGGCCAGTCAAGGCTGATGCCGTCAAGGGGCGGCATCGTGAACGAGGCGGTTCCCCTCGCGCACATGGTGCCGAAATAACGGCCATACAAATCCGAAATCACTGCGCAGGCACCGGACTTCGATGCGGAGGCCGTTATGGACTCAATCGCGATAGACTGGGAACTGAGGCCAAACAAAAACGTTACGGACAGAAACAGCAGGGGCAGCCATTTTTGTATACGCACACCTGTATTCTCTTTGCGCCGCCATTTCGTACCATCCACGGTGCGGTTAACTCCTCAGCATATTAATACGGTCATTAATCACCGAACAACAAGTCCTTGTTTCGTCATTTCGACCGCAGGGAGAAATCTCCTTGGCTTGCGCGAGAACTTACGGAAATATTTATAGATTTCTCCTCGCTGTGCTCGTCGAAATGACAGAAAAAACTCTGGTCAGTGTTCGGTGCATAACGTACTCATGAATAGCCTTCTTATTGCGCATCAGAGCGTCACAGCGCTAAAACAGGTGTTCGGCCAGTTCGGCCACGGTGCGTACCGGCACCAGCCGCATGCCTGCTTGCTTTTTGCCTTGCAACTGCCGGGCCGAGGATTCAGGCATGAAAAAAACGGTGAAGCCCAACCGCCCGGCCTCGCGCAGCCGCATCTCCATCTGGCCCACAGCCCGGATCTCGCCGGCTAGTCCGACCTCGCCGCACACCGCCGTGGCCGGATCGATGGGCTTTTCGAAATAACTGGAGAGCAGCGCCGCCACCACGCCCAGGTCAAGCGCCGGTTCAACGATCCTGATGCCGCCGGCAATGTTGAGGAAGATGTCGTGGTCAAACAAAGTGATGCCCAGTTTTTTTTCCAACACCGCAGTGAGCAGCGCCAATCGCTGCGGATCGGCACCGATGGCTGTCCGCCGGGCCGTGCCCAGGCTGGAACGGCTGACCAGAGCTTGGACCTCGACCAGAATCGGCCTGGTGCCTTCGACGCAGGGCAGGACCACCGAACCCGGCACATTCACCGGCCGTTCGGCCAAAAAGAGCGCCGAGGGGTTATCGACCTCGGTCAGCCCGCTTTCCTGCATCTCGAACACACCGATCTCGTTGGTCGAGCCGAAGCGGTTTTTCACCGTGCGCAGGATACGAAACACCTGGCCGCGGTCCCCCTCGAAATAGAGCACGGTGTCGACCATGTGCTCCAGGACCCGGGGCCCGGCAATGGCGCCGTCCTTGGTGACATGGCCGACCAGCAGGACCGGCAGATGGCTCGACTTGGCCAGGGCCAGCAGCCGGGCCGTGACTTCGCGCACCTGAGTGACCGAACCCGGCGCCGAGCCCACCTCCTCGCTGTACATGGTCTGAATGGAATCCACCGCCAGCAGCGCCGGCCGCATGGAGCCGGCCAGATCGATCATGGCCTCGACGCAGTTCTCGGTGGAGAGAAAAATGGCCTCGTCCCTGATCTTGAGCCGGTTGGCCCGCATCCGGATCTGGCGCAGGGATTCCTCTCCGGTGAGATAGAGCGCTTGCAGACCCTTGGCCGCCAGCGAAGCGAGCAGTTGCAGGATCAGGGTAGATTTGCCGATCCCGGGATCGCCGCCGATCAGCACCAGGGAGCCGGGCACGATGCCGCCCCCCAGTACCCGGTCCATCTCGGCGATGCCGGTCACTAGACGGAGGCACTCCTCTTCGCCGGCCGTGGCCAGAAGCTGGGCAGGCGCAGGCGTACGGCCTGATCGGGCCGCAGGCTGCCGGCGCTGTTCGCTCAGACTGTCCCAGGCGCCGCAGTCAGGGCAGCGGCCGAGCCACTTGCGGCTGGCAAAACCACACTGGCCGCAGGCAAAGAGCAGGAGCGCGTCTTTTTTCGATGGTTGCATGGGCGATCCGGCGGTTCAGGAACACGGGTGCGACATCCGTTGGGTTGCCGCATTTTCTTGTGGCATTCCGGCGATGAATTTTTATGATAGTTTTATACAATGCGCCATGACCGGGTGCAAGCTGTTCGCCGGCGGTTCCGGCCGTCCCTTCGTTGCCAAGAGCAGCTGCGCCGCATTCCGGCCCCATCGTCCAGGAGCACGACCATGCACTATGTGACCACCAAAATCTGCCGCGCCAGTGAAATCGGCATCAACGGCAATCTCTTCGGCGGAACCATGCTGTCCTGGCTGGATGAGACCGGGGCGGCCTTTGTTGGGTATCTCTGCCGCTCCCCAGCTCTGGTCACCTTGAAAATGGAGGAAGTCCTGTTCCGGCGGCCGGTCAAGATCAGTCACCATGTCCGCATCTACGCCTGTGCGCGTCACGTCGGCACCTCTTCCCTGGCCGTTGACGTCGAGGCCCGGCGATTCGATTTTGAGCAGGATTTGGAGGAGCTGGTCTTTTCGACCAGGATCATTTATGTCAAGATCGATGGCGCGGGCAACCCGACACCGATCGACGGTCGGTTACGCGCCTTGATCGAGCAATCCCTGGATGGCTCTGTCCGGCCCTCCTGAGTCGCACGGGCAGTCTCTCCCGCAGCTTTTTGAGCATCGGCCTCGTTGCCCACGAACATCGTTTGCAACCGTACGGTATATTGCTATAATTCAATAGATTGCCGCGGCAACGGTCCGCCGCACCGTTGCCCATGCTTCGTGGGCGATTTGCCAACCACTCCCATATAACTTCAGGTCTCGGACAATCAATATGAACAGCGCCTTTACCCTGCCTCCATGCAAAACCAAGCTGGTCTGCACCATCGGCCCGGCCTCGGACTCCCCGGCCATGCTGCAACAGATGCTGGAAGCCGGGATGAACGTTGCCCGGCTCAATTTCTCCCATGGCGATTTCCGGGTCCACGGCGCGACCATCGGTCACCTTCGGGAAGCGGCGATCGCCTTGGGCCGACCGCTGACCATCATGGCCGACCTGCCGGGCCCCAAGATCCGCATCGGTGTCCTGCGCGAAGAACCGGTTGATTTGGCCATCGGCAGCCGCTTCACCCTGACCACCGAGGAGATCGTCGGCACCAGCGAACGGGTCTCGGTGACGCTGAAGGAACTCCCGCGCGCCGTGTCGCCCGGCGATATCCTGTTCATCAACGATGGGTTGATTCAAGTGCAGGTGGAAACCGTCGAAGGCTGCGACGTCCATTGCCACGTGCTGGTCGGTGGCAAGCTCCGCTCGAAGAAAGGGCTCAACCTGCCGGGCATCGATCTGGGGATTTCCGCCTTCACCGAGCATGACCGCGCCTGCATGCAGTTCGCCCTGGAACATGGCGTGGATGCCATCAGTCAATCCTTTGTCAACGATACCGCCGACATTCTCGCGGTTCGGATGGCCGCAGCAGAGATGGGATTTGCTCCATTCATCATCGCTAAGATCGAGCGGGCCTCCATCCTGAAGAGGATCGACGAAGTGTTGACAGCCGCCGATGGGGTCATGGTGGCGCGTGGCGATCTCGGGGTGGAACTCCCAATCGAGGAGATCGCCATCATCCAGAAAATGATCACCGCCAGAGCCAATCTCTTTGGCAAGCCGGTGATCACCGCCACCCAAATGCTCGAATCGATGATGAACAACCGGCGGCCTACCCGGGCTGAGGCGACCGATGTGGCCAACGCCATCCTCGACGGCACAGACTGCGTGATGCTCTCCGAGGAATCGGCCATGGGCCGTTATCCGCTGGAGGCTGTCCACATGCTGGTGCAGATCGCCAAGGCCACCGAACCGCACCGTGCCCGGCAGGGCGCCCGCAGGGCCCTGGATCAGTCGATCTTCGTCAACCGCGAGGTGGACTACATCGCCTCCAGCGTCAACAGCATCGTCAGCCAGACAGACACCGTGGCCGCCATTCTCGCGCCCTCCGACAGCGGCCTTACCGCCCGGCGGCTGTCGCGGTACCGGCTGCCCACCTGGATCCTGGCGGTGAGCTCCAACAAGAAAACCTGCCGGGAACTGCTTTTCTCCTATGGTGTCTTTCCGGTCTACGAACTCAATCACCCGGCGGATTGGACCGACTATGCCCGTGATTACGCTATAAAATACCGGCTGACTGGTACGTGCATCATCCAGACCGAAGGGCCGTCTCCGGAAAACCCGGACCGCAACCACAAAATGGAGATCATCGACCTGCGGGAAATTCTGTAGGTCGCCGCAATAATTGCCCAGCCACCCTGAGACGGTTCAAGGATTTCCTCAATTCCTTGTCCCCTCAAGGGGAGAGAAGTCTCACGATCCTTGAAGCTGGACGTTTATCAGGAGCAGGGCAACGATCGGACAAGTTGGGAGAAGCGATCAATGCCCTACCCTGTGAAGCCGGGCGCGATATTCGCCTTATCCTCAAAAAAAATGAGAAGTTGCTTCTTTTTTTGGTCGGATTACTCCAGGGAACCTGCTATCGGTCTAAGCGCCGGATGACGACAGGCGCCGATGTACCTCGCCGCACCTTGAAATCTCACAAATTTTTCCGCAGTAAAAATTTCCGGCTCCTCGTCATTCTGTTCCAGCCATCCGGCCAAACCGCTGCCAGAAATCAGGAAAGGATTTAGCCACGCACTGCTCGCCGGCAATGATCACTCCGGGGATGCGCAAACCGGCCACGGCAAAGCTCATGGCCATCCGATGGTCATCGTAGGTGGCAATGGTGGCGCCGTGCAGGTTGGCGCCGCTTTTTTTGCCATGGATGATCATTCGAGCCGGCTCCTCTTCCACTTCCGCGCCCATCTTGCGTAATTCACTGACCACCGCCGAGAGCCGGTCGCACTCTTTGACCCGTAAATGGGCTATATTCGTTATAACAGTCGTTCCTTCGGCAAAGGCGGCGATCACGGCCAGCGTCGGCGCCACGTCGGGCATGTCGCCCATGTCCAGTTCGATGCCTGCGAGGGCTTCCGGGCCGATCACGGCGATACCGGCTCCGGTCTGCTCAATCCGGCAGCCCATGCGGGCCAGATAGGGCAACAGCTTGGCATCGCCCTGCAGGGAAGGCACCGGCACATTGGCCACCACGACCCGGCCGCCGGTGATTGCCGCCGCTGCCCAGAAATAGGAGGCTCCCGAGGCATCTCCCTCAATGGCGTAGGTCCGGCCCTGGTACCGGCCCCGGGGGATGCGGAAAAAATTCTGGGTCGGCGCGGCTTCGACCCGGATGCCGAAATCGGCCATCACTGCCAGCGTCATCTCGACATACGGCCTGGAGAGGATTGCGCCGCGCACCTCAAGTTCGGCCGTGGTCGCGGCATAGGGCGCCACCAGGAGCAGAGAGGAAAGGTACTGGCTCGATTTGCCCTCCGGCAGCACGGTGCGGCCGCCGGCCACTCCACTTGCCTGAATGGTCAGGGGCGGACAGCCGGTGTCTCCATCGCTGTCGATGGTCACCTGCCAGCCGCGCAGGGCTTCCATCAGGGGCAGAATCGGCCGCTGGGCCATACGCTCGCTGCCGGTGATATGGAAACGACCATGGCCCAGCGCCGCCACCGAGGTCAGGAAACGGGTGGCAGTGCCGTTGTTGCCGAGAAAAATGTTGCCCATGGGTTCTGTGATCCGGCCGCCGGTGCCCTGGATCTGCCAACAGTCCGGGTCGCGGTCGTCACAGTCGATCCCCATGGCCCGCAGGGCCTCCATGGTGTAGCGGGTATCGTCGCTGGCCAGCGGACCGAGCAGCCGGGAAGATCCCTCGGCCAGGGCGGCGGCGATCAGGGCGCGCTGCGTCAGGCTTTTGGAGCCGGGAACCTGCACCACGGCGTCCAAGGTGTGAACAGGGGTAATGGTGATCATCTGGGATCGTTGATGAAAAATGTTAGGGATGCCGCTCCCGCAAGGCAGCAAGCAGCGTCTGACGCATGACCGCGTCGGGGGATTCGCGCCCGGTCCAGAGCGTGAACTGAGCCGCGCCCTGATACTGGAGCATGGTGAGACCGTTGACGGTATGGCAGCCACGGGCGGCGGCCTCGCGCAGCAACCGCGTTGCCAATGGCGCGTAGACGATGTCCATGACCACGGGAAAATGGGGAAGCAATTCGGGGGCGACCGGCACTTCGTCGGCATGCGGGGCCATGCCCACCGAGGTGGTGTTGATCAGGGCATCGGCCCGAATTAGGGACAGTTCGGCGGCTGGTATAAACCGGCACCCCATGAGGTGTGCCAGTTCTCTGCCTTTAGCTTCGGTACGGTTGGCGAGCAGAACGTGGGCACCGGCCTCGATCAATCCAAAGCCCACGGCCCTGGCCGCGCCGCCGGCGCCGATGAGCAGGACGGTGCGGCCGGCGAGATCAATGACTTCGGCCAAGGCCCGGTTGGAGCCCAGCCAGTCGGTATTGTGCCCTGTGCAGCGGATGGCCGCGCCGGTTCGCTCAAACACCAGGGTGTTCACCGCGCCGATCTTGCGGGCAACGGGATCAATGGCGTCGAGAAAATCCATGATCGCCACCTTGAACGGCACCGTGACCGAAGCGCCGGCAAATCCGAGACTGCGCAGCCCGCGGAACGCATCGGCCAGGTCTGCAGGCCGCATTGGCACATAGACAGCGTTGAGCCCCAGGTGGGCCAAGGCGGCATTGTGCATGGCCGGGCTGAGGGAGTGGGCAACCGGATCGCCGATAATCCCGAAGAGTTGCGTGTGACCGTTGATCATGACGAAGGGTCGAGCCGCGCGAGCAGCCGGTGGAGGTTGTGGATCGTGATCTGGCCCGGAGCGGTGGCCTGTTCCTGACTCAAAGCGGCGTAGGTCATGAAACCGCCCAGGTAGAGCGTGGCCAGCCTGCTGATCGTTCCGGCTTCACCCATGGCAAAGGCGCAGAGGGGAAAGGCGGCGGTCATGGCCTCCTGCTGGAGGGTCAGGAGGCGCAGGGTATCGGCGGGCGAAGTGGCGGTGGTGACGATTTTACCGATATCGGCGCCACTGGCGATCATCTGGAGCAGGAGATCGCTCAGGCGGCCGGCAGAGGGCGTGGCTGTGAAATCGTGGCTGGAAACGAGCGCCTTGGCGTCGAAACGATGCGCCGTCGACAGCAGGCGAGCGCACAGCTCCGGCGCGGTGCGCAGCTCGATGTCGACCAAGCGGGCTCCGTCCCGCAGGGCCGCGTCGAGTCGATCGATACGTTCCTGCTCGCTGCCGGTGAAGCGGCCGCCTTCCCAAATCGGCCGGTTGGTGGCCAGTACCGGTTTGGCGAGGGCGGCGATACAGGCGCGGGTAAGGGGCTCGCGCAATCCGTCGATCCGGATCTCGATGACATCGACCAATTCGACCACGGGCGCAACTGCCGCCAGCACACCCTCGCAGGTCTCGGCCATGACTGCGACGCAGATCAGTCCCCGCTGTACCACGCCGCTACGCCTCCAACCGCAGTGAGCCGACGATGGCCCGCACCGAGGATTCGCCCTGCTGCCGCAGGTATTCTTCGATACCGGAGACCATCTGACCGGCTGCCGCCGGGTTGCGGAAATTGGCGGTTCCCACCTGAATTGCCGCTGCGCCGGCCAAAAGAAACTCGATCGCGTCCTCGGCGGTGGCGATGCCGCCAATGCCGATCACCGGTATATCGATTGCCGAGGCCACCTGCCAGACCATGCGCAGGGCAATGGGCTTGATCGCCGGGCCGGACAGGCCGCCGATGACATTGGCCAGTTTGGGCCGCCGGGTTCGGGCATCAATGGCCATGCCGATCAAGGTGTTGATCAGGGAAATGGCGTCAGCGCCCCCAGCCGCCACCGCACGGGCCATGGCCACGATGTCGGTGACATTGGGCGAGAGTTTGACGATGACCGGCAGGTCGGTTGCGGCCTTGACCGCATGGGTGACAGCCGCCGCCATGTCCGGAACGGTGCCGAAAGCGACCCCGCCCTTCTTCACGTTGGGACAGGAGATGTTGACCTCCAGGGCATCAATGCCGTCCACACCAGTCAGCTTCGCCGCCAGGGCGGCATACTCTTCGAGGGAATCGCCCAGGATGTTGACGATCACCCGGCAGCCGCAGGTGCGCAGAAAGGGCATCTTGTCGTTGATAAACCGCTCCGCGCCGACATTTTCCAGGCCGATGGCGTTGAGCATGCCGCAGGCGGTCTCGACGATGCGCGGCGGCGGATTGCCAGCCCGGGGCATCAGGGAGATACCTTTGACCACCACGCCGCCCAGGCGGGCAAGCGGTACGAGATGGGCGAATTCAGCTCCATAGCCGAAGGTGCCGGAAGCGGTCAGGACAGGATTGGCCAGCGACAGCGGCCCCAAGGAGACAGACAGATCGACAGGGCCATTTATCGGTTCCATGCCACCTCCTCAGCGGCCATCACCGGTCCGTCCTTGCAGACATGGAGATAACGGCCGTTAGCGCCATGGACGGTGCAGCCGAGGCAGGCGCCCAGGCCGCAGGCCATGTGCGCTTCCAGCGAAACTTCACAGGGGATGCGGACAGCCCGACACATCTCCGCCACCGAGGCCATCATCGGCATCGGTCCGCAGGCATACACCCTGTCCGTTGCGCTCAGATGGGCGGCGAGCACATCGGTCACCAGGCCGTGGTGACCAAGGGTGCCGTCGTCGGTGGCTGTTTCGACCCGGCAGCCCAATTGGGTGAATTCCGCCGCCAGTTGGCTCAGTTCCATACCGGTCCGCGATCCGAGCAGCGCTGTGCAGCGCTGGTTCGCCGCCAGCCGCTCGGCCCAGAAAAACAGGGGAGCGATCCCGATGCCGCCCCCAACCAGGCAGATGGATGCCTCGCTGGCCGGAGGATGAAATCCCTGGCCCAGCGGTCCGATGAGGCTCAACCTCTGGCCGGGCTGGCATTGGGCAAGCAGTTCCGTGCCCCGGCCGACCACCCGGATCAGGAGTTGGAGGACATCGGCGCCGATGCAGCGGTGAATGGAAAATGGGCGGCGCAGCAGGGGATCGGACAAGGGGGAGCAGGAGGCCATGACAAACTGGCCGGGACGAGCCGCCAAGGCGATGCGCGGCGCATGCAGGGTC
The DNA here is from genome assembly GCA_009780825.1 of Desulfobulbus sp. GTDB lineage: Bacteria > Desulfobacterota > Desulfobulbia > Desulfobulbales > Desulfobulbaceae > Desulfobulbus. Next base: position 210,366 of record WQZH01000002.1, read on the forward strand.
AGCCGGTGGAAGTCTGCCCCGAGCCGCTCAATCTTCTGGATTATGGAATTTTCCTGGTACTCGGGCATGGAAAACGATACAACAGATCACGGGATAATTGTGTTTTTTGAATAATCGACAGGTGGTTATCGGTCATGCAATCAGTTCTGCTCGTCATGGCCGCGGTGTTCGGCGCCGTGGTGGGTTCCTTTCTCAACGTGGTTATTCTTCGTCTGCCCAAGGAGGGAGCCTCCATTGTCTTTCCGGCCTCCCATTGCCCCCGATGCCAGCGTCCTCTGGCCTGGTACGAGAATATTCCGCTGCTCAGCTTTCTGGCGCTGCGCGGCCGCTGCCGTACCTGTGGGGTGGCCATCTCCTGGCAGTATCCCCTGGTCGAACTGACCATGGCCGGACTGGCGGCGTTGGTCGCGCACCGGTTCGGGATCAGCTTCGCGGCGTTGTTTTACTTCGTCTTCTGCGCTGCTCTGCTGGTTATCATATTTATCGACATCCATCACCAAATAATTCCCGATCGGATCAGCCTCCCGGGCATCGTCATCGGCTTTGTCGGCTCGTTTTTCGTCCATACCGTGACCTGGCAACAGTCTGGACTCGGCATCCTGATCGGCGGCGGCCTGCTGTATGCGATCGCCTACGGCTATTATGCCCTGACCGGGCGCGACGGGATGGGCGGCGGCGATATCAAGCTATTGGCCATGATCGGGGGTTTTCTCGGCTGGCAAAGCCTCCTCTATGTGGTGTTTGCCGGTTCCTTAACCGGCAGCCTGGTCGGCATTGCCGCCATGTTCAAGCAAAAAAAAGGCGGCCTGACCCGCATCCCCTTCGGCCCTTTTCTGGCCCTCGCCGCCCTTTCCTACCTCTTTCTCCAGGGACAGATCAATGCGCTTTGGCGTCTGTATCTGGCCACTGCCGGTTTGTGACCTCCCTGGATCAGCAGCCAACGAGCCCATAGCCACAGACAGGGTGCGTGACGCAAATCCACCGGGTCGGCAAGGCGGCTGAGAAGCCGCCGCCGTGCCGCCAAAAAGTCATTGACGGAAGGCGAACGCGCTACTATCCCTTTTATTTGATAAGACGACCACACCATTTTAATTCTTTTCTTGGAGGAACAACGATGAGCAACCCAATCAAGGACAGTCTCGCCGCCAGCGTCGCCCACGCCTTCGGGCTGTTGGACGAATTCCTGAAAGTCTGCCCGGAGGAAATCTGGGCGCAACACTTCGGCGGCTGGCCCCTTTGGCGGCAGTTTTTGCACCCGCTGAGCGCCGCCGATTTCTTCCTGCGCGCTGAAAACGCCACCGAAGCTCCGTCGCCATTCGGCACCGACGCCGGTAATCTCCGGGTCAAAGACTGTGCCGCGCCCGTACCTGGCAAAGAAAAGGTGTTGGAATATATGAACGCCGCGCAAAAACGGGTCAACGATTTTCTGGCCGGTCTCGACGATGCGGCGCTTGGCCAAATTAACAAGGGACTGTCGGCGCGCCTGGGCCGGGAATGCACGCACGCCGCCGCCATTGCCCTGCTTGTCGGCCACACCATGTATCATCTGGGCAGTTGTGATGCGGCGTTGAGGGAAAGCGGCAGGCCGGGGGTGTTTTGACGCAATAATTCAGCTCGTAGGTTGGGCTACGGGGATTGGTCTGGTAAAGGGTGTGAGAAGGCATGGCTTGAAGTTCGTTTGGACACGACACAAATTCAACGTTAAGGAGGATTAGATGGATTTCTCTGAAGCAATCGCGGTGCTCGCCGATAGGGTTCAGAAGGTCAGAAACAATCTGAATACGGAAGAAGCAACCAAGACGGCCCTCGTTATGCCTTTTATTCAGACCCTCGGCTATGATGTCTTTAATCCATTGGAAGTCGTTCCAGAATTCATCGCTGATATTGCCGGGAAAAAGGGCGAAAAGGTGGATTATGCCATCATACAAGATGATAAACCGATTATGCTGATTGAGTGCAAATGTTGCGGCGTCACTCTAGACGACGGCAAACACATGGATGCCACGCCATTCATGGAATTCAGTCTTGACAATATTGACCCTGTCCTGCTCCCCGAGTTGCGTAAACTCTGCAAGGGTAAATTCGATCTGAAGAACACCCTTGACGCTGTTGCCGAGCTGAAGTTCAACCGGCAGGTCAAGCTGGCGCTTGCTCAAAACTTGGAAAATCCAGATATGGATTTTATCGACTACCTACTTGGCCGGGCGGGTATAAAAGGACTCTTTAAAAAGACAAAGGAAGAACGGTATGCTCCTTGGGTAAAACGTGCATTCAAGGAATTCATTGATGAACAGATTGACAGTAGATTGAAAACAGCACTCGCGGCTACCTCAAAGAAGGATGATAAACCTGTTGAACAGAAACAGGAAGAATCCATATCTATTTTAGGAAATCTCCAAGGTGACGGCATCATAACCACTGATCAAGAGGTGAAAGGGTATTATACGGTCAGAGCAATTATGAGTAGCGTTGTGGATCCAGAGAGAATCTTTGCCCGCGACACTAAGAGCTATTGCGGCATCCTACTGGACAACAAGAACACCAAGCCTGTTTGTCGCCTGCACTTCAACAACCCCGACAACCTTCAGCTTGAAACCTTTGATGCCCAAAAAAATGGAACCAAGCACAAGCTGGAAAAAGTCAGCGACATCTACAGCCACGCTGATGAGCTCCGGTCCACAGTTGACTATTACACCAAAGGAAAGGACTGAAAACCTGCTCCGCACGGATATCCAGCGGGCCGGAAGAGGCAGGGGAACGGTACAAGCCGGATGGGCAGGCCATCCGGCTTGGCATGGTGCGTTTGCTTTCCTCCCGCAAACAGAGAGATACGGTCTATTGCTTCTGATGAATATTGGGACTGTACACAATTGCTTCCAACTCTTTCCTTGTACTCCGTACCCAAACCCCTACCGGTAGAAGCGTCAATCCTTTCGCGCGCCAAAGACTAGCTTGCCGCCGAGATGTCCCGCTATGCCCACCGCACAGACCAGCAGGGCCACTCCTGCCCAGAAGATCCACTGTCCGGTCGAGGCCGAGGCGATGATGTCCGGCTGGACAGCCCGCCAGATGATCAAGGCCAGCAACAGGACAAGGGCGACAATCGAAGCGCTGATCTTGATTTTGAATATGGGGGTGCGGGCTCCCTGGTAGCGTTGTTGCCACATCACATATCCCGTGAACAGAACTTTCGGCATCAAGATCAGGACAAATATCAAGCTGAAAAAAGCCGCCATTTCGAAAAACGGTGCGCCAAACAACACGCTGATCAGCAAGAAAACCAGCGCCATCGGTATGATCCCGTTCGGCGTATGAACCATGATCGGGTGGAGGTGATGCCGCACTGTCACCGCAGCGGCCATTCTATAGATTTTGGTGCGCAGGGATGGCGGGGAGGTGGCTGGTTGCGGCTGAGGCGTTTCTTCCGGCCCTTTGATTGTCTCTGCGAGGATCTGTTCCTCCACCACTTCGACGAAACGGCTTTTGTCGGCAGCGCAGACCGGACATTCGCCCGGTGGTTCGTCCCCGGCATGGATATAACCACAGACTGTACATTCCCATTTTTTCATGACAAGGCCTCCATGGAAGTTTCACGGGCATATCCTACCCGCTCGGATCAGTTGAAAAATAACTCGTTGATATTTTTTTGATTATGGCCGGGCCGTCAACGGCTCGACATATCCGTTTCGTGTTTCAGATCCCGCCTAAACAGTTCAACCACCGCATCCTGGCATTGTTTGCCGCTGTAGAGGATTTGATACACCTGCTCCAGAATAGGCATGTCCACATGGAAATCTGACGCCAACTTATGGCATGATTTCGTTGTCTTGACGCCTTCGGCCACCATCTGCATCTCACTCAAGGCCTGCTCCATGGTGCGCCCTGAACCCAGTTTCAACCCCACGGTCCGGTTCCGGCTGAGGTTGCCGGTACAGGTCAGCACCAAATCGCCCAAACCGCCCAGACCGGCAAAGGTCTGGGGTTCGCCTCCCATGGCGACCCCGAGCCGGGTGATTTCCGCCAAACCGCGGGTGATAAGGGCGGCACGGGTGTTCAAGCCATAGTTGAGACCGTCACAGATACCGGCGGCGATGGCGATCACATTTTTCATGGCGGCGCTGATCTCTAGGCCGATGACATCGCCTGAGGTGTAGACCCGGAAATACTCCGTGGAAAACAACTGTTGTACAGTTTTCGCCGCCTGCGGATCGGCAAAAGCCACGGTGACCGCTGTCGGCTGCCGGTTGGCGACTTCGGCGGCAAAACTGGGACCGCTCAACACCCCGAAATGCAGATGTTTCGCCTCGCCGCTCTCGGCGCGCATGATCTGGGTCATGGTCATGCCGGACTCGATCTCTATCCCTTTGACCGCGGACACCACCAGGGCCCCTGCACGCAGGCGCGGAAACGCCTGGCGATACACCGCCCGAAAACCGTGCGAAGGAACCACCATCGTCACACAGTCGGCATCCTCGACCGCCTCGATGAGGGAATCGGTGAGCCGCAGGTTGGCGGGAAAAAGATGGCTGGGCTGGTATCGCTTGTTTTCCCGGTCTATGGCCAGTTGGGCGATATGTTCCGCATTATGGTCCCACAGCGTGGCCGGGACTTTCTCGCGGGCGAGCAGCAAGGCCAGGGCGGTCCCCCAACTGCCTGCGCCGATCATTGCGACCTTATTCATCGGGATACTCCTCAATCACCTCATCATCCTCGCCATCGACCCCCTCTTCCCGGGCAAGCATGGACATGTCAACCACCAGCTCATCGTCCTCCAGATTGATCAACCGGACGCCTTGAGTATTGCGGCCGATGATCCGTACCGTGTCCATCGGCATGCGGATGATCTTGCCGGAATTGGCGATCAGCATCACCTGATCTTCATCGCTCACCGGGAGAACTCCGACCACCATGCCGTTGCGTTCACTGGTTTTAATGGTGAATACGCCCTTTCCTCCCCGACTCTGCAATGGATATTCGGCCACAGCCGTGCGTTTGCCGTAGCCGTTTTCCGTGACCGTGAGGATGGAATCGTCACTCTGCAGCACGGCAACCCCCACCACCTCGTCCCCGTCGCCCAAGGTTATCCCCTTGACTCCGGCGGCGAGCCGTCCCATGGTCCGGATGTCGTTTTCATGGAAATGAATCGACAACCCCTTCTTGGTCACCAGGATAATCTCGTCGTCCCCACTGGTGATGGCCGCAGTGAGGATTTCATCGTCGTCGCGGATGGTCAGCCCGAACTTACCCTTGCGCAGAGGACGTTTATATTCGGAAATAAAGGTTTTTTTCACTCGGCCCAATTTAGTGACCGTGAGCACCGAGACCGTGTCGTCCACATTGGCCAGATCGGCGATGGGCAGAATGGCTGCCACCTTTTCCTTTTCGCCCAACTCCAGCAAATTGATGACCGCCTTGCCCCGGGCTGTCCGGCCGGCAAGCGGCAATTCGTAGACCTTGCGCCAGAACACCCTACCCTTGTTGGTGAAAAACAAAAAGGTATCCAGGGAGGAAGCGGTGTAGAGGCTGGTGACAAAATCGTCATCCAGGGTCACCATCCCCTTGACCCCTTTGCCACCGCGCCGTTGGGCCCGGTAGAGGTTGATCGGGTTGCGCTTGATGTAACCCGAATGGGAGACGGTCACCACCATCTCTTCAGGCGCGATCAGATCTTCGGGCAGGATTTCGTCCGGCGCGTCGATGATTTCGGTACGACGGCCATCGCCGTATTCATCGCGGATTTGCTCGAATTCTTCCCGGATGATCTTCACCACCAGCTTGTCATCGGCAAGCACCTGTTTGAGCCATGCTATTTTTTCTATGATTTCGTTGTAATCACTGTTGATTTTGTCGCGCTCCAACCCGGTGAGGCGTTGCAGGCGCATATCGAGGATGGTCTGGGCTTGGATTTCTGAGAGTTCGAAACGTTGGATCAACCCCTCCTTGGCGACCCCAGGGTTGGCCGAACCCCTGATCAACGCAACCACTTCATCAAGGTTGGTGATGGCGATCTTGAGTCCAAGGAGAATGTGGGCCCGCTCCTCGGCCTTGCGCAGTTCAAAGGCGGTTCGCCGGTACACCACGACCTTGCGATGGGCGAGAAAGTATTGCAGGATCTGCTTAAGATTGAGAATTTCCGGCTTGTTGTTGACGATGCACAGCAGAATGATGCCGAAACTTTTCTGCAGAGGGGTCATTTTGTACAACTGGTTGATGACCACTTCCGGAATTTCATTGGCGCGCAGGTCGAGCACTACCCGGACGCCATGGCGGTCTGATTCGTCACGAATGTCGGCGATTGAGGTGATCCGTTTCTCTTTGACCAGCAGGGCGATCTTTTCCACCAGGGCCGCCTTGTTCTGCTGAAAAGGGATCTCGGTGATGATGATCGATTCGCCGTGGGCGCCGCGTTGCTCGACGTGGGTCTTGGAACGGATGACAATCACCCCGCGGCCGGTCTCATACGCCTCGCGGATTCCGGCCCGGCCGCAGATGAAGCCGCCGGTGGGGAAGTCAGGGCCACTGATGATCTCCATCAGTTGGTGCACGGTGATCTCGGGATTGTCCACCAGGGCGATCAGACCGTCGATCACCTCGGTCAGGTTGTGCGGCGGGATTTTGGTGGCCATGCCCACCGCGATGCCTTCTGAGCCGTTGATCAGGATGTTGGGAATCTTGGATGGAAAAACCGACGGCTCTTGCAGGGAATTGTCGTAGTTGGGGGCGAAATCGACGGTTTCCTTGTCGAGATCAGCCACTAATTCCTGGTCGAGCCGGGTCATTCTCGCCTCGGTGTAGCGCATGGCCGCGGCGGAATCACCGTCCATGGAACCGAAGTTGCCCTGTCCGTCCACCAGAGGGTAGCGCATGGAAAAGTCCTGCGCCATGCGCACCAGGGTATCATAGGCGGCGGTATCGCCATGGGGATGGTACTTACCGATGACATCACCGACGATGCGGGCCGATTTGATGTATGGCCGGTTATAAGTGTTCCCCAGTTCGCGCATGGCAAACAGGGTGCGGCGATGGACCGGTTTCAAGCCATCGCGGACATCGGGCAGGGCCCGGCCGATAATGACCGACATGGCATAGTCCAGGTATGATTTCCGCAACTCCCTGGAGATGGCGATGGCTGGCTGTTGGCCTGTTTCTGATGGATGTTCCGTCATTATTACTTCCTAAACAATTTCGTTCAAAGAGAAAGAGAGCGCACGATAATCAGATGTCGAGATCAGCGACCTCAAGGGCGTGATTTTGGATAAAATCGCGCCGGGGTTCAACCTTGTCTCCCATGAGGGTTGTGAAAAGGTCGTCGGTTTGCTCCATGTCGTCGATCCTGACTTGGACCAGGGTCCGGTTGGCGGGATTCATGGTCGTTTCCCACAATTGTTCCGGGTTCATCTCCCCTAGCCCTTTGTAGCGTTGCAGGTGGCTTCCTTTGAAGGTCTCCTCACGAACCAGCTCGATCAGCCGCCGCCAGTCGTTTGAGGTCAGGGTAGTCTCCTGGCCAGTTGCCGCAGTTCTGACCACCGTGAATTCGGCTCTCAGATATGGTTTGATGGTTCTGTACAACTCCAGCGCATGTCTGTATTCGTTGATCAGGGGAATGTTCGGCCCCAGGGTCGTGGTGATATGGCCCTGCCCCTGCACAATGATTTCACACTCCATACAGGCTGGGCGCCATGCGCAGGACCGAAGGGCGCCAGCCTTGATGCCGTGCGTTGCCAGTTGGGCAACCAGATGGTCGACGAAAACCCGATCTTCAAATTGCCGGGCTGAATGCACATCGTGCTCAAGCAGGAGCAGAACCAATGGATCCGGGATATTCAATCGTTCCAAATACACAAGGACTTTTTCAAAGGCAGAGAGTTTGCGCAGCACCTGCACCATGTCGGTTTCAGCGATCACCACCCCTTGATTCGTCTGAATGCGCATCTGTTGGCTTGCCTGGGCATAGAGATGGGTGTTCAATGCCTCGTCATTGAGAAAATACTGTTCTTTTTTCCCTTTGCCCAAGCGGTAGAGAGGAGGTTGGCCAATGTAGATGTGACCGTTTTCGATCAACGGCAGCATCTGCCGGTAAAAAAAAGTAAGCAACAGGGTACGGATATGGGCTCCGTCGACATCAGCATCGGTCATAATGATGATCTTGTGATACCGAAGCTTTTCAATATCGAATTCCTCGCTGCCAATTCCGGTTCCCAAGGAGGCAACGAGTTGCTTGATTTCTTCGGAACTGAGAATTTTATCGAAACGCGCCTTTTCCACATTCATGATTTTGCCGCGCAGGGGCAGAATCGCCTGAATAGCCCGATCTCGACCCTGTTTGGCCGAACCGCCCGCCGAATCGCCCTCGACAATGAACAATTCACGTTCCGCCGGGTCTTTGCTTTGGCACTCTGCCAGCTTGCCGGCCATCATCACCGATAAACTGCCTTTTTTGCGCGACAAGTCTCGCGCTTTGCGGGCAGCCTCCCGCGCTCGGGCTGCTTCCACCGCCTTGCTGAGGATATTACGGGCCACCGCCGGGTTTTGTTCAAGATAGGCCCCTAATTTTTCATTGGTGATCGACTCAACGATCGATTTGACTTCCGAATTGCCCAACTTGGTCTTGGTCTGGCCTTCAAACTGGGGATTGGGGACGCGAACCGAAACGACACAGGTCAGCCCTTCGCGGACATCGTCGCCACCCATCTTTTCCTTGAGATGCTTAGGCACTACATCGTCGCTGGCATATTGGTTGATGCGTTTGGTCAAGGCCGCCCTGAAGCCGGCGACGTGGGCCCCCCCTTCCTTGGTGTTGATGTTGTTGACAAACGAAAAAAGACGCTCGGAATACCCATCAAAATACTGGAAACAAATATCAACCTGTACCTCGTCCCGCTCACCGGAAATGAGGATTGGCGACGGATGCACGCATGTTCGGTTGCGGTTGAGGTATTCAACGTAGGAAACCAGGCCGCCGTCAAAATAAAAGTCGTCCTCGGCGCCATCCCGTTCGTCTTTGAGGGTGATCCGGATGTTTTTGTTGAGAAAAGCCAGCTCCCGCATCCGATTTTTCACGATTTCGTACTGGATTTCTGTTGTTTCGGTAAATATTTCCGGATCAGGTTTGAAGAAGATGGTGGTGCCTGTTTCGTTGCTTTCGCCGATGATTTCCAGATCACTGACCCTGACCCCGTATGCATAGCTTTGCCGATAGATATTGCCGTTTCGCTTCACTTCGGCCACGGTACTGGAACTTAAGGCGTTCACCACCGAAACGCCGACACCGTGCAGCCCTCCAGAGACCTTGTAGGTGGAATGATCGAATTTGCCGCCCGCATGCAATGTGGTCATAACCAATTCCAAGGCGGACATCTGTTCGGTGGGGTGTTTGTCCACCGGAATACCCCGGCCGTTGTCCTTCACTGTCACCGAATTGTCCTCATGGATGACAATATTGATGGCTGTGCAGAAGCCGACCAAAGCTTCGTCGATGGAATTGTCGACCACCTCATAGATAAGATGGTGCAATCCTTCCGATGCGGTATTGCCGATATACATGGAAGGTCGTTTGCGAACGGCTTCCAGCCCGTCCAGAACCTTTATCTGCTCAGCCCCGTAGGAGTTTTCTTTTTGTTCCTTCACGTTCTTCCTTCTTGAGTTTAAAAAAGACAAAAATCATATTTTCATGGGCATTATCACCCCGAGAAAACCAACATCCTCTTCAGAAGTTATCATACATGGGCTTTCCTGATTTTTAATGCTTGCTGTTACAATTTTTCCTTCCAGCACCTGAAGACTTTCTATAAAATATCGACAATTAAATCCGACTGATAGATTATTTCCTGAATAATCTATATCAAATTCATCTTTTGCCGAACCAAAATCAGAATTTTTCGAGGTAAGAACCATTTTATTTTCTTGAATATCAATTTTTATGGCATGAAATAAATCTTCAGTAAATAAATTTATTCGTTTCAACCCTTCAAGGAAACGAAGACGGTCAATATAAATTGAATTATCCTTGGATAATGTTTTTAACAATCCTTGAAAATCAGGAAAATCACCTTCCAGTAAACGAATTATAAGTAGAGAATCTTCACTTTTTAACACACTTTGTTTGTCTTCAATACCAAAAAGAAAAGATGTTTTGTTCTCACAGAATTTCCGTATTTCCTGTATTCCTCTGCGGGGAATAAGTGTGATATGGTTAATGTGCAAATTATCGATACTGTCATCGACTTCCTTGTTCATAATCGTCAGACGATGTCCATCCGATGTTATCATTTTAAGGAAAAGCTTATTATCTTTTTTCTCTTTCTGCAGCAGACCTGCAGTCAATGTGAACATGTTTTCTTTATCTTGTGCTATGGAAAAAACTGTTTTATCAATGAGATCTGCTAAAATTTCGCTTTCTACGCGAACCATGCTCTCTTCATTGTAGGTTGGAAACTGCGGAAACTCATCCGTTGCCATCCCGGCCAAACGATACAGACTTGAACCAGCGCTGATCTCTACCCAATAGTTGTCCATTTCCTTGAAGGAAATGGTTGTCGAACCTGATTCACGAGCGAGTTCGAAGAGTTTTTTTGACGGCAGCGTTAACGTTCCGGTCTCAAAAACTTCGGCTGGTATGGTTTGTTTGAGACCTATTTCCAAATCGGTACAGGTCAAAACGACACTGTTTTGTCCTACCTCGAGAAGAACGTTGGCTAAAATAGCCAACGTTCCCTTTTTGTTGGTTATATTTTGTTGCTCACTAATGGATTTAAGCAGATCCTCTCTATTCACATTAAATTGGAAGCCCATAAAAGTATTCCTTTTATAAATATATTTTTGTTGTTTTTAATGGTGTTGATATGTTGAAAATGAAATCAACCATTTATATTTTTTATATTTTTTATATTGGTATTTATGAGAGATGATCGTTCGTTTGTTGTTGGGAAAAGCGAGGAGAATATACGTATTTTTTCTCAACAGCACCGTACACATGTTTTGAACAATTTTATTAACATATTGGGCGCCAATCTACTCGAAACTAGTTGAAATATCAAACGAATAATAGGTTGCTTTGTCTTAAAAAAAGTGAAAAAACAATTAAATACAGCTCTGAAAACAGTGTGCGAAAGAGGGGTGGCGGAAGGGGTTTGTTCCGGGATCTCAGCAGCGGTCAGCGTTATAAGCAACAATGTGAGATATCGATGTTTTTTTGGTTGCGGTGCAACCCGATCCGATCATCTCGGCAAAGAGATTAAAGTAACAACACTGTTTGATCTAGCTTCATTGACCAAACCGCTCTGCACAGCTCTCTGCACCCTTGCCCTCGTTGATGCAGGCCAATTCACCTGGCAAGACCCCTGCCTTTCCAAGCTCGGCGCTGATTTTTCCTCTGAGAAAAAAAATATATACATCCAGGATATTCTTCGGCACACTTCAGGGCTGCCAGCTTATCAGCCTTACTTCCGGCAATTTGAACCGTGTGTCGCCAAAGAAAATATTCCAAGCCTTATTCAGCGCATTCTTGCCGAACCCTTGGCACATCCGGAAAAGTCCACCAGTTTGTACAGCGACCTGGGTTTCATTCTTTTGGGGCGGCTTATAGAACTGACAACACAACAGCCACTTGATCGTTTTTTTTGCCACACTGTAGCTGAACCATTGCGCCTGGATCGATATCTCTGTTTTTTGCCAATCGGCACGCTTGGACAGCACGAGAAAGAGGTTATGGCAGCCACGCAATACTGTTCGTGGCGACGCAAATTACTGCAAGGCGAGGTCGACGATGAACATTGCTGGCTCATGGGCGGCGTTGCCGGCCATGCAGGGTTGTTCGGCACCGCGGAAGGCGTGTTGCGTTTATGTGAGCACTTACTGGATTGCTGGCATGAAAAGAAGCGCCATCCAGCTTTTTCCAACAATCTGTTACGATACGCCCTTGAATGGCGTGACGACTTGAGCAGTTGGGCGCTTGGTTTCGATCGACCAACAACAGGGCAATCCAGTAGCGGCCAGCATTTTTCATCCAGCAGCGTCGGACATCTAGGATTTACAGGAACCTCGTTTTGGATAGACCCTGAGCGGAAATTGATCGTTGTACTTCTAACCAACAGGGTTCATCCATCAAGAGAAAATTTGAAAATTCGGGAATTTCGACCATTTTTCCATGATTATATTCTGGAAAAAACCGGCATGGCATAGTCTGAAGTAAGAGCGCAAAAAAACCCCCGCCGATCATGGGATGACGGGGGTTTGATCTACTTGGTGGAATTATTGAATATTACCACCAGCAAACGGTCTTGTCGTTGGCAAAAATTTTCTGGACCAGAATGTCATAGTTCGGCTCACCCTGATAGAGTTTGAATTCATCGGCAGTGCGGTCGCGGTTAAGAATTTCGACCAATTTTTTGACATCCTCGGTGGGTTCAGATTTATAAACCTGCAATATTTTCATAGCGTCACCATTCCAGAGAGTTCTCTATTATTCGCTACAAGCCGCCGGTGGCTCATGGGATTGTTTAGGAAGACCATACGGAATGATGAAATCAGCCTCTCTCATTCGCTCACCAAGCTCTTCGATGGAGATGTTGGCGATTTCGGTTCCTTCGGGCAGATCGGTAGGCGCATCAGCGCCGCAGCTCAACACCTGACCTTCCATGTCGGCGATCCAGGCGATGTTTTCCGACATGTAATTGGAAAAACGAGGGAATTCACCGTTCATGATCACAGGATAGGCAAAATGGTTTTCCACGGCAAGACCGAGGCCTGAACGGATACCGTCATTGTACACACGGTTGGCGATCAGTATGTATACTTTCAATGATTCCATTTCCACATCTCCTTACATGACGATATATTTGGCACATTCGTCAAGAATGGCGCCATGGAAAGCCTGGGTCCGCATTTGCTTGTCGATCAGACCGCGGGGGACATCGTTGACGTTGTCAAACCCCTCGCAGATATAACTGTCGGCGCAAATGGCGATGTCTTCAATCGCACACAGTTGGGCTAGTTCATAAAAGAGAGGGGTTTTTGTCAGGTGAATGGCCTTGAAGGTGAAGAAAATCATAACCTTTTTGCCAGCGCGCACCGCTGCTTTGGTTATACCCAAGATGTGGCGCATGTGTTGCGGGCTGGTAACAAAAATCCCCAGTTTGTTCGGATCAGTAGCCATTGGCTTTTTCCTCCTTCAAAAGGATTGCAGAGATGAGACGATCATCCCTTTTTGATGAAAAAGCTCATGTAGCCAGCCTCTTCCTTCTCGCCAAGATACTCGTGACCCGCGCGATCGCACCAGCCGGGAATATCGTTGCGGGAACCCGGATCAGTCCCTTGGATGTGAAGAATCTCGCCGGATTTAATTTTGCCGATTTCCTTTTTGGTCCGCAACAGCGGCATGGGGCAGCTCAATCCCCGTGCATCCAAAACCAAAGCGACAGCCAAACCTTCTGGTGCTACTTTTACGTCACTCATCGTGTTCTCCTTAAAAAATACTTTTGCCTGGGTCATTTTTACATAAAAAGTCAAGTTGTATTACTATAGATAAAAAATTAGGTTGTCAAGATAGAACTCTGGCTGAAGAAGAGCTGAAGAGAGTGTTTCCACCAAGAGAAAAACTCGCGCACCCCGAGAAGTCGCTTATATTGACAAATGTGAAGGGCAACGGTATTGATAACGATTTAAAGCAACGTTACGTCGTCAGCTTTTAATTAAAGATATGTACTTAGGGGATGGGTCTTTTTTCTGGAAAAAGGAGGCTGTTGAAGTGATGGAAGATCTTAAAGTTTTTTGGCAAAAAATTAAACAGTTACACAAAGCGCTCTGCCAGGAGGAGTGGAATCCGATACTGACCGGCATTCTCGTTGCCCTGCTCAGCATTCTGATCATGGCTTGGTGGCGGCCCTGGGGCGCGGTGGGCGCGATTCGCAACTGGGGAGACTGGATGTTGTGGCACGCCGGGGTCTTCAATGGCGATCTGGCTGAACTGATCGGTTTTGTCAACGAGGACGGCGACAAAATCCTGACCAAGTCGATCCTGTTTAATACCGGTTCGGTCATTGGTTTGGGCTTTATTGCCGGCGCTTTCATTTCCGCCTGCTTGGGTGGTCAGTTTGCCTTTCGTTTTCCCCCGATTCGGGAATATGTCAAAGCCATCATCGCCGGCATTTTGATGGGGATCGGCGCGGCGCTGGCCGGTGGTTGCAATGTCGGCGGCATGTATAACGCCATTGGCAATCTCGCCGCCAACGGTTTTGCCATGTGGGTTGGTTTGGTGCCGGGAGTTTTGTTAGGATTGTGGCTGCTGTATAAAGAAATGGAGTATATAAGTTGGGGCAGCGGCGGTTCCTGGACTTTGGAGATCCCGTATCCCATTCAGTGGATCTTCGGCTTCGCCGCCTTGGTTGGCGTGTTTTGGTGCACCCACTATTATGCCAATTTTAAAGGAGAGGATTTCGTTGAGCACATTACCTCGCTCTCCGGCATCCTCCTGATCGCCGTTGGTCTCGGATACACCATGCAGCGAGGCCGATGGTGCATGATCCAGGGTTTTCGCGAGCCACACATGACCGGTGACTGCAAAATGGCCAAATCGGTGGCTCTTTCGATCATCATCGTCGCCGTGGGCGCCGCAGTGCTGAAATATGGCGTGCCGACCCGATTGGGCGGAGAGCCGGTTCTCGATCCGATGAACTATGTGCGCGGCACTTTCGGATGGGGCGCTTTGGTTGGCGGCTTTATCTTCGGCCTTGGCGCCATGCTGGCAGGCGGGTGTGGTTCCGGCGCCCTATGGCGGGTTGGCGAAGGACAGATCAAACTTTGGGTGGTTGTACCCTTTTTCTCCATCAGCAACTCTCTGATGGTGGCGTGGTTTTCCGCCTACCGCTTCGAAGAAAAAGGGTATTTGGGCAAATACGTTTATTTACCCGATGTGCTGGGGTATGGGTATAGCATGGCCTTGATCGTCGGGTTCTGCACCATCTGGTATCTGGTGGTAAACTGGAACGAAGACACTAACAAGCTGCTGTTGCCGATGTGATCCCTGCTTGATCGATCCAAGGGCGGCATTCGCAAGATGCCGCCCTTTTTTATTCCCCCAAAGAGGCGATGGAGCCGTTCATGATTGCTGCCCTTTCCCATGAACGCAGCCGGATGCGCACCATGATTATGACGCGCCGCGATCTGTTGCCCTTGGCGGAACGGTTGGCCCAAAGTGAACGGATTGCCGCCTCACTGCTGGCTCACCCCGTGTTTCGGCAAAAAAAAATCCTCTTCATCTATTGCCACTTCCGTAGTGAAGTCCAGACCACCTTGGTGATCGAGGATAGCCTCAGACAGGGAAAAACCGTTTGCACCCCTATGAGTATGCCGGACGAAATGGACATGGTAGCGGTGCTGATCACCGATCCGGTCCATGATCTCGCACCGGGCTATAAAGGTATCCTTGAACCCTTGCCCCTCCTGGCCCAAACCCGGAAGATGGAGCCGTCCGCAATTGAGGTGGCGGTAATTCCTGGCACGGTCTTCGATCTCAATGGTCATCGCCTTGGCTATGGCATGGGATTCTACGACCGGTTTCTTGTCCATGCCCCAGGGGCCATCCGGATCGGGCTTGCTTTTTCCTGCCAGATGGTGGAACGGTTGCCGATCCAACAGCATGATATTCCCATGGATATGATTATCACCGAGGAAGGGGTTATGGCGTGGCCACAGAGACTCCATGCCCCGGATCGTGGTTAGTAATCATTCTTTTTCCGGCTTTATTAAACTGTGGCAACTTTGTGGCGTGATAGTAAAAAATACTTTTTTTTTAAACCTAATTGTGAGAAATAGAGTACCAGGAAAAAGAAATCTGCGTTGCAATTATCAAAAGCCATAATGTGGAATATGGGTTCGAAAATTCTCCTTGCAGATGATGATACCCTGGTTCGGTCAGCGATCCAAAAAATTCTGCACGTGTTTCATCACGATGTGGTGGCGGTGGAATCCGGCCGTCAGGTTCTGGAACAAATATCGGAGGAATTCGACGTCATTGTGCTCGATATCAACATGCCGGACATGAACGGCTTTGAGACGTTAGAGCAGTTGAACCAGCGGCGGATCGATATCCCGGTGCTCTTTCTCACCGGTGCTGGTTCCATGGAGTACGCGGTCAAGGCTATTCATCTCGGTGCCTATGATTTTCTCACCAAGCCCATCGTTGACATTGAACTGTTTCATATCAAAGTGGAACGGGCGGCGGAAAAACGTCGCTTTCTCCTCCGGGAAAAGACCTACAAGCAACAACTGGAAACCGAGGTCCAGGCAAAGACTCACGAGTTGGCTGAAAAAAACCTTTTATTGGAACGATACAGTAGCCACCTGGAAGACGCTACCGTACAAATCATGACCAGCCTGCAGATCGCCATGGAGGAAAAAGATGAATACACCGCAGGCCACACTCGCAGGGTGACGGATTTCGCCCTGTTGCTTGGCGAATCGGCTTGCTTGGACAGCGACGATATCGTGGTGCTCCGCCGGGCTTCCCAATTCCATGACATTGGCAAGCTGGTGATCGACCTTTCCTGTATCCAGAAGGCCGGAACGTTGACCCCGGAAGAGTGGGCGTTGATTAAAAAACATCCGGAAATCGGAGCGAGCATCATCGAACCCTTGACCTTCATGGACCGTGAACGGGATATCATCCGTCACCACCACGAACGGCTCGACGGCACCGGCTATCCGGATGGCATCGGCGGCAGCGAGCTGGACACCTTGACCCGCATCATCACCATTGTTGACAGTTACGACGCGATGACCTCGCTCCGCAACTATCGAAGCAACCTCTCCCCAACCAGGGCGGTCAGCGAGCTACGCCACTGCGCCGGTACCCAATTCGATCCCAAATTGGTTGAAATTTTTGCGGAGGTTGTTCTTTCCTCAGGTTCGCTGTATAAACAGTAACCGTTTGTCAGTTGAGAAACAGCTGCTGTTTAATCGTTTTTTCCCATGTATGACTCATGAAGATAACCAGCGACGAAGTGCGGCATGTAGCCGGGTTGGCTCGCCTTGACCTGAGCGATGCCGAAGTGGACCGGATGGCTGGTCAGTTGAACGTCATCCTCGCCTATGTGGCCAAATTGGACGAACTGGATACCACCGGCGTGGCCGTCACCACCCACACCCAGCAGGTGGTCAATGCGTTCCGGGAAGATGCGGTGCGTCCGTCTCTGCCACGGGAACGGGCCCTGAGCAACGGCTCCGACCAGAATGGCGAATCGTTCGTGGTTCCGAAAGTCATCGGCTGATCCAGCGTATTTTTTGTCTCCTCCAGCTCATTTATTCTCCTATGGAATATTTTTCATTGACCCTCCATGAAGCGTTGCGGAGGCTCGATACGGGCGAGATCAGCTCTGTGACCCTCACCGAGTCGGTGCTTGCCCGGATCGACAGTGTCGAATCCACGGTGCAGGCCTATTTGGCCCTGGACCGCGAAAGGGCGCTGCGCCAGGCTGAACAGGCCGATATTGTGCGCAGTAAGGGGCAGGCAGGACCACTCTGCGGCATCCCGTTGGCAATCAAGGATGTTCTCTGCACCACCGCAATGCCCACCACCTGCGGCTCCCGCATGCTTGAGCATTTCATCGCCCCCTACGATGCCACGGTGGTCACCAGACTGGCCCAGGCGGGATCGATCCTGCTCGGCAAGCTGGCCATGGATGAATTCGCCATGGGCTCCACCAGTGAGAACTGCGCCTTCAAGCTGCCGCGTAACCCCTGGAATCCGAACTGTGTGGCGGGGGGCTCCAGTGGCGGTTCGGCAGCGGCCGTGGCCGCCGACGAATGTTTAGCCTCTCTGGGCTCCGACACCGGCGGCTCGATTCGGCAACCGGCCTCGCTCTGCGGCACTGTGGGCATGAAACCCACCTATGGCCGGGTGTCGCGCTATGGCCTGGTGGCGTTCGCCTCGTCGCTCGACCAGGTCGGTCCATTGACCAAGGATGTGCGCGATTGCGCCCTGATGATGAATGTCATCAGCGGCCACGATCCGCTGGACTCAACCTCGATCGATCAGCCGGTGCCCGACTATCTCGAATCCCTGCGAGATGGCCTCAAAGGGATGAAAATAGGGATTCCCAGAGAATATTTCGGTCACGGGCTCGATCCCGAAGTGGACAAGGTGGTTCGCCAGGGCATGGTCATGCTGGAAGAGGCCGGCGCCGAACTCGTTGAGGTCTCACTGCCGCATACCGGCTATTGTGTGGCCGTTTATTATTTGATCGCCCCGGCCGAGGCCAGCTCCAACCTGGCCCGCTTCGACGGGGTGCGGTACGGTTTTCGCGACCGTTCTGCCGATTCCCTGATCGGGATGTACAACACAACCCGTTCCCGTGGATTCGGCGATGAAGTCAAGCGACGTATTCTCATCGGCACCTATGCGCTTTCTTCCGGCTACTACGATGCCTTTTACAAGAAGGCATCACAGGTGCGAACCTTGATCAAGGAGGATTTTGCCCGCGCCTTTGCCGCCTGCGACCTGATAGTTTCACCGGTGGTCCCCACGCCGGCCTGGAAGATCGGCGACAAGGCCGACGATCCCCTGGCGCTCTACCTTTCCGATATCCTCACTCTCTCAGCAAATCTTGCCGGCATACCCGGTATGTCGGTGCCTTGCGGATTCAGCCGCGAAGGCCTGCCGATCGGTATGCAGTTGCAGGCTGCCCATTTCAACGAGGCCGCTTTATTGCGCGCGGCCCACAATCTCGAACAACGAGCCGGCGTTGTCGGAAAAAAACCGGCGCTCGTCTAAACCATGCAGCTTCCCACACCACAACATATCGCCGCCATCGTTCCCTACCCTCCTGGCAAACCCATGGATGAGCTGGAGCGGGAGTATGGAATCACCAATGCCATCAAACTGGCCTCCAACGAGAACTCTTGGGGGCCATCGCCCAAGGCCGTCGCCGCCATCGAATCCATGCTCCATAACCTGCACCGGTATCCCGATGGATCGAGTCACTACCTTACCGAGGCCGTGGCCCGCTGGATCGGCGCATCGCCTGAAGAGATCGTGCTGGGCAACGGTTCCAACGAGATGATCGAATTCCTGGTTAAGGCCTTTGTCGGCACCGGCGACATGGTGATCACCAGCCACCCGTCCTTTTTAATGTACCAGAAGTTCGTCCAGGTACGCGGAGGCGTCAATGTGGTGATCCCCCTTAAGGATATGCGCCATGACCTGGACGCGATCACCAGCGCGATCACTGATCGTACTCGCTTGATTTTTCTCGACAATCCCAATAACCCTACCGGAACCCTGATCAGCAAGAAACAGTTCGATCATTTTCTCGCCAATCTTCCCGAGTCGGTGATCGTGGTGATTGACGAGGCCTATGTCGATTTTGTCGACCCGGACCAGCGCCTCGATATTTTGGGCTCTATTCGCAATCCGGACGGGATTGCGGCGGTGGTCAGCCTGCGCACGTTTTCCAAGGCCTTTGGTTTGGCTGGCCTCCGGGTCGGGTTCGGGGTGATGCACCGGGAGGTGGCCGCCCTGCTGCATCGGGTTCGCCAGCCGTTCAACGTGAACCTGCCGGCCCAGGCCGGTGCGCTGGCCGCCTTGGGCGACGAGGAGCACTATTACGCAACCTTGCGCGGAACCGCCGAGGGTAGAACATGGCTGAGCAAAACGGTGGCCGGGTTGGGGTGCCGTCCGTATCCGTCGCACACCAATTTTTTTCTGATTGACGTGAGCGGTAGCGCCACCCGTCTGTACGAGGCCATGCTGCACAAAGGGGTGATCGTCCGGCCGATGGCGGCCTATGGTTATCCTGAATGCATCCGGATAACCGTGGGGACGGCGGCAGAAAACCAGCGATTCGTGACCGCCTTGGGTGAATGTCTGCGGGATTTGGGCTATGGTCACGGATAAACAGAGGATCGTCACCATCGACGGTCCGTCCGGCGGCGGCAAATCCACGGTGTCGCGTGAACTTGCCGCCAAGCTCCACTTCACCTATCTCGACACCGGGGCGATGTACAGGGCCGTGGCCTTTCAGTGCCGGGAACAGGGGATTGATCCGGTCGACGATCGCCGGTTGGAATCCTTGCTGACTCTCCTTCGGATTAAGTTGCTGCCGCCGGTTCCGGGCGAGGAGGATGTCCGCGTCCTGGTCGATGATCAGGAGGTGGGCAGCCAACTCCGGACTCCGGAAATGGGCATGTTGGCGTCAAAGGTGTCGGCATTGCCACGGGTACGGCATACCTTGACCCGCCTCCAACAGGCGATGGGCGCGGATGGGAGCATTGTGGCTGAAGGCCGGGATACCGGCACCGTGGTCTTTCCCGCCGCGGCCTGGAAATTTTTTCTCGATGCCAGCCCCGAGGTACGGGCCCGGCGCCGTGCCGCTCAGCTGCGGCGCAAGGGTGAGCTGGTGGATGAACAGCAGTTGCTCGCCCAGATCATCCAGCGGGATAAGGACGACCGGGAACGGTCCATTGCCCCGCTCAAGGCCGCCCCCGACGCCCTGGCCATTAATTCGACCGGCCTGTCGGTCGAAGAGGTGGTGCGCCGGATGTACGCTACAATTCTTGCCGCCCCTTGCTGCGGAGAAAGATAATCGTTGTCCGCCATTCCGGTAGAACCTTCAGAGTGCCGGACTTGCCCAGGCCAGCAGGAGTGATTGCTTTCAATCTTGCCCCCACCCCACTGCCCCTTCCTGTTGCACGAGACGAGAGCCCCGCATGTATCCTCCTGGAACGGGATACGTGCGGGGCTTGTGTGGGAGGGATGGACTGTCATGCTGCTTCGAACTGATCCTTGCCGACCCCGCAGATCGGGCAGGTCCAGTCATCGGGAATATCCTCGAAACTGGTGCCCGGGGTAACGCCATTATCGGGATCTCCTTTGGCGGGATCATATTCGTATCCACAGATGACACAGGTGTGCTTTTTCATTGCATTTTCCTCTTGGGTAGAATCATCAGGCCTTCCATAGGCCATGGAGATTGCAGTATTCACGGGCGGAAACCTGGTCCGCCTTGATACAAAAAATAGCTTCGGGGGTATCGCCCGGGTCGAGGTTCTGGCGATAGACCTTGCCGTCGGCGATCAGTTCGATGAACTCGATCCAGTGCTTTGCTTCCATGGGATGGGGTACGGAACCGACCGATACTTTGTAGCCCTCGGAAACTTTGGTAATCACCGGGACATGCTTTTCCTTGGCGGCATCGATGGTGTTTTCAGTCATCAGGCTCATGGTTTGACCGCAACAGGTCAGCCCGCCTGCCCCAGCGTGAAGGATTTCAACAAGAGTGCCGCAGAGGGCACATTTGTATACCTCGTTTTTTTGGCTCATTGCTTTTTCTCCCTGCGGATTTAAAAATTTTTCGGAAAAGGCCCTCAGCTCCTGGAGGCCAGTTGGGGCCATGTCAAACAATAATCAATCTTGTTTGGATATGAAAGGGGCAGTTGCCCATTTCCCCCGTTATGCTTCAGCCGATCCGTGTCTCGGATTGTCGGGGAGTGGGCGGTACGGAACCCGATCGGTCAGGATCCAAGCGCCTCTTCCCCTCGCCCGGTGATTGCATATTTGCACCGAACAGGACTGGTGACATATCCCTTGTTTTTCAACGCAGTAATCTGGCAGCTGATCTGTTTGGCCTCCAGGCCGGTAACGGCTGCCAGCTCCTTGCTCCCGCAGGCCTCAAGGTTGTTGGCAATGGCTCGAAGGACTTGTCGCTGGGTATCGCTGAGTTTGACGGTGGTACAGGGTGAACAGGGCACGATATTTTCTCCTTGGGCTTGGTTGTGCTGTCGCTGGCGCAAACAATCGGGGCACAGACCGGAAAATTCGACTCGATGGCCAATGATCCGGTATCCTCGTTTTTGCATTGGTTCAAATTGAGGCGCCGGCACGGCGAGAGTGATATTGTCGATCCGTTGGCATTGGATGCAGTACACGTGGTCGTGGTCGCCCGGATCCCAATCGAACCGTTTCTGGCGGCCACAGATCGAAAGTTTTCTGATCAGGCCCAGTTCGGAAAGTGTTTCCAGATTCCGGTACACCGTTGCCAGACTCACCCGCGGCAGTCTCTTTTTGATTCGTTCATAGAGTTCATCTGCCGTCGGATGGATTTTGCCGTGCCGCAACTCGTCGAGGATGATCTCGCGTTGATGCGTCATGCGTAGCGATTGTTCCATACGTCTCTCAATTAGAATAATTCCTAAATGTATTTAGGAATTATTTTTATGTCAATGAAAAATAAGATATCTTACTGGGTTGTTGCAAGAAAAGAATTGAGAAAGGAAAGAAAGAGGATATTCTGGGTGACCGGATAGTCACCCAGAAGGTTGGCGGGGTGGTTTTATTCGAGAATGAAGTCGTCGCGCCGATTATGCGCGTAATCGGCTTCGCTGTTGCCGGTGAAGAGCGGTCGCTCCTCGCCATAACTGACGGTGCGGATGCGGTTTTCTGCGATCCCGAAGGCGCGCAGGTATTTTTTTGCCGCCATGGCGCGCCGCTCGCCCAAAGCGAGGTTATATTCGTGGGTGCCGCGGTAGTCGGTATTCCCTTCAATCAGCACCTTGGCGGAAGGATGGTTGCGCAGGTAACTGCCGTTGTGCTCCATGGTCGGAATCTGATCGCCTTTGATTTTAGACTGATCATAGTCAAAATAGACCGGCTTGAATTCGGGCGAGCAACGGCCATGTTCAAGTTTGTAGGCATCGCTCTGTGTGTCGGCGTCATGGCCTAAGCTGCCTGAGCCGTTCCGGCCTGTTGCGTCGAGCCCTTCGGTACCGCCTCCGCCTCCGGTACCACCTTCGCTACCTGGCCCCATTTCTTCGGTGATGTTGCCCATTCGGTTACCATTCGTGGCATCAGAGGCGGAACCTGCGCCTCCTCCGGCGTAGGGAGCGACCGGTTTGGGGGCGCAGCCTCCCAGAAAAAGAAGGGTGCCGGTCAGCATGGCGGCAAGGAAAAAACGGGAAAATGTGCTCATAGATCGGCCTCGAAAAAAGAATGAAAAGCAGGGAAATGACGACTGTTGATGTATACCTGCAAGAAGACGATAGCGTCAATAAAAACCTGTCCTTCCCAGGAGATCGACGCATATGGGCTTGGCCTAGCCATGGGCCGGAACCTTTTCCTTGCGGCCCGTTGAGGAGGATGATAGAACCACCTGTCATTCCTGTTGTTTCCTGGAGCAACCATGTCCATAAAGCTGACAACCCTTGACCAACTTGACGATAAGCATGTTCCACGAACTTCTCGCAATAGAGGAACACACCGGCGAGGGCTATAAACCCCTGGTCGATTTCGGTGGCTGGCGGGTAGCGATCCTCAATTACAGCGCCGAGCTTCTGCCGGAACATCTCGACCGGATGCAACGCCACAATGAGACCGACGAGGTGTTCGTTCTGCTGGCGGGGCGCTGCATCCTTTTTGTCGGCGAAGGCCAGGGCGCTGTCACCCGGATCCATGCCGAAAATCTGCGACCAGGGCGCGTGTATAACGTCAGGCAGGCGGTCTGGCACACCCATACCTTGAGCCCGGATGCCAAAGTCCTGGTGGTGGAGAACCGCGAGACCACCTATGACAACTCTCCTTTCGCCCCCTTGACCCCTGTCCAGCACCGCCAGTTGTTCGAGTTGACCCGATCCCTGTGGGGTGCGGTTTGAACGATGGATACGGCGGAATAATTTTTATTTTCCAAATAAAATCAATATGTTTTTCGGTTCGCCCCGACTTGTCAAGAAGGGGGGGATCGTGTATAGTTTTTTCCCAATCACTCGTGTAGCGGTCTGACCCGCCTCCCTCGCTGTTTTTCCTGCGCCTGAAAGGTACGGTATGCAAGCTTCCTTAAGTAAGAAAACCAAGTTCATTTTCATTACCGGCGGAGTCCTTTCTTCCCTCGGCAAGGGCTTGTCGGCGGCCTCCATCGGGGCGCTGCTCGAATCCCGCGGCTTGACCGTGACCTTCCAAAAGCTCGATCCCTATATCAACGTCGATCCCGGCACCATGAATCCCTTTCAGCACGGAGAGGTCTATGTCACCAATGACGGCACCGAGACCGACCTCGACATGGGGCATTACGAACGCTATACCAACGCGGTCATGGGCAAAAAGAACAACTACACCTCGGGCCGCATCTACTACTCGGTGATCATGAAGGAGCGGCGCGGCGAGTATCTGGGCGGCACGGTCCAGGTCATCCCCCACATCACCGACGAAATCAAGGAAGCGATCCTCCACCTGGATGGTTGCGCCGACGTGGCCATCATCGAGATCGGCGGCACCGTGGGTGACATCGAAGGGTTGCCGTTCATCGAGGCGATCCGCCAGTTGCGCAGCGATTTGGGGCGGGAGTTCACTCTGTTCATCCATCTGACCCTGGTGCCGTACATCAAAACCGCCGGAGAGGTGAAAACCAAGCCGACCCAGCATTCGGTCAAGGAGCTGCTGGCCTCGGGCATTCAACCCGACATTCTCATGTGCCGGACCGAGGAACCGCTCACCGATGAACTCAAGAGAAAGATCGCCCTGTTCTGTAACGTCGACGCCAATGCGGTTATTTCGGCGGTGGATGTCGACAGCATCTACGAGCTGCCGCTCCGGATCAGGCAGGAAGGGGTCGATGACCGGATTCTCGAAAAGCTGGGCATCTGGACCGGAGCGCCCAATATCGAGCCCTGGGAACGGCTGGTGCGCAGAATCAAGCATGCCAGGAATACGGTGACCATCGGCATTACCGGCAAGTACGTCGATTTGAAGGAATCCTACAAAAGTTTGCACGAAGCCTTGACTCACGGCGGCATCGCCAACGATGCCAAGGTGGCCCTGCAGTACATCAGCGCCGACAGTCTGGAGGAGGATGCGGAGCTGGAGAAGCTCAACAGCTGCGACGGTATCCTGGTGCCCGGCGGCTTCGGCAGCCGCGGCATGGAGGGCAAGATCAAGGCCGTGGCCTATGCCCGGGAACACAAGGTTCCGTTTTTCGGAATTTGTCTGGGAATGCAACTGGCGGTGGTTGATTTTGCACGGAATATCGCAAAAATAGAAGAGGCGCATTCGGTGGAGTTCAATCAGGTCACCCCGCATCCGGTCATCTATCTGATGACCGAGTGGTTTGATTTCCGCACCGGCAAGATCGAGAAGCGCGACCAGCATTCCGATATGGGCGGCACCTTGCGGCTCGGCGCATACCCCTGCATGCTCAAGTCCGGTACCCTTGCCGCCGCGGCCTACGGCAAGGAAGAGATCAGCGAGCGCCACCGCCACCGTTATGAATTCAACAATGCCTACCGGGTGCAATTGGAAGAGGCCGGTCTGATCGTCAGCGGCACCTCACCGGACGGCAGCCTGGTGGAGATTATCGAACTGGCTGACCATCCCTGGTTCCTCGGCTGCCAGTTTCATCCCGAGTTCCGGTCCAAACCGATGCAGCCGCATCCTCTGTTCCGGGATTTCATCAAGGCCGCGATGTCGTATGGCGCAGGCGCCCGTTGCTGATATGACTACCACTGTCCGGATCAACTCCACACCCGTCGGGTCCATTACGGTTGGGCCGGGTGCGCCCCTGTTGCTGATCGCAGGGCCGTGCGTGCTCGAAAGCGCGGAAGTCGTCAGGGAGGTCGCCCTGGAGATGAAGGCCATTGCCGCCCGTCTGGGCATCTCCTACGTGTTCAAGGCCTCGTTCGACAAGGCCAACCGAACTTCGTCGGCCTCTTTCCGCGGCCCTGGTCCGGAAAAGGGACTGCGCATGCTCGGCCGGCTGCGCGAGGAGGTGCAGGTGCCGGTGCTCTCCGACATCCATGAGCCGGATCAGGCGGAAATGGCCGCCGATGTGCTCGACATTCTGCAGATCCCGGCCTTTCTCTGCCGCCAGACCGATCTCCTGGTGGCAGCCGCCTGCACCGGCAAGGTGGTCAATATCAAGAAGGGGCAATTTGTTTCGCCTTGGGATATGGCCAATGCGGTCGACAAGGTACGCGGCGCCGGCAGCGAGCGGATTTTGCTCACTGAGCGGGGGACCTGCTTTGGTTACAATAATCTGGTGGTGGATATGCGTTCGCTGCCGGTCATGCGCTCCCTTGGCTTCCCGGTGGTGTTTGACGCCACCCATTCCGTCCAATTGCCTGGAAGCGCCGGATCGTGTTCCGGGGGACAGCGAGAGTTCATCCCTGCCTTGGCGCGGGCGGCGATGGCAGTCGGTATCGACGGCTTGTTTTTCGAGGTCCATCCCGATCCGGACAAGGCCCTGTGCGATGGGGCCAACTCCTTGCCTTTGGCGGAGGTAGAACCTTTGCTCAAGCAGTTGCTGGCGCTTCGGCAGGCCGTGGCCGGAGTCATCGATGGCTGAACAAGACTGCGGCAGATCAGGAGGAATATATCCCACCGATTGCGAACTGACCGAAGCGCTGCGCAACCGGGCCATGATGCGCAACCGGCCGCCGGAACGCAGTGCCGGGTGGCTGGATGTTCTGCCCCGGGCCCGGCAGGTGCAATTGTTGCTGCTCGATGTCGATGGCGTGCTCACCGACGGCGCCATCACCTATATGTCCGGAGGCGGCGAAGCCAAAAGCTTTCATAGTCAGGATGGCTTGGGCATCAAGCTGCTCCAGGACAGCGGCGTGGCGGTGGGCATCATTACCGCCCGCAGATCCGAAGCGGTGGAGCGCCGCGCCCGCGATCTGAGATTGGTCCATGTCCTGCAAGGGCAGCAGGATAAATTGATCGCCTATGAGTCTATTCTCAAGGACACCGGCCTGCGGCCGCCGCAGACCGCCTATATGGGGGACGACCTCATGGATTTGCCGGTCCTCAACCGGGTCGGATTCGCCGTTGCACCGGCCAATGCGGTGAGTGAAGTCCGTCAGCGGGTCCATTACACCACCGAACTCGCCGGCGGCCGGGGGGCGGTGCGCGAGGTCTGCGATCTTATCCTCGAGGCTCAGGGTAATCTGGTCCGGATGCGGGCCAGGTTCGACCGATGATCAGAAATCCCCGTAATCTCCTTTGGTTGGTGCCGATGCTGCTCTTTGCCGTCAGTCCGCTGTGGCAGCCGCCGCTGGCCGCTTTTCTCACCCCTCGCGGCGGCTACAATCCCAAGCTGGCGCAGCCGCAGGAAGAAACCTCCATGCAGGATTTCATCCTCGATACGGTGGTCATGACGATCACCACGAACGGTAAGGAAGAGTGGCAAATCAATGCCAATCGCGCCTACACCCAAGGCAATGAACATGAAATTGCGTTGGATGAGGTCAGCGCCGTGTACATCGGTACCGAAAAAGAGCCGATCAATATCGAGAGCCGCAAGGGGTTGTATGCCACCGACAAGCGGCATCTGGTACTGACTGACCATGCCAAGGTGGTCAAGCCGCTCAGAAATCAGGTGCTGCTTTCTGAGCGGCTCGAATACGACGATGGCGGCAAGATGTTGGTGAGTCCGGGGAAAGTGACTATTTTGGCGCCGGACATGAAGCTGAATGCCGGCCGGATGGACTACAATTTTTCCACGGAAGGGTATGAGTTCAGCAATCGGGTCAAGGTCAACCTCTAAAGAGCCTGCCACCGGTTGGCGGGCAGATGAATAAGGAATCAGCCATGTTGAAAATAAACGAACATTACCTGAAATTGCAGGCCTCTTATCTCTTTTCCGACATCGCCAAGCGGGTGGCGGCCTTTCAGGCCGCTCATCCCGAGCGCGAGGTCATCAAGCTGGGGATCGGCGATGTCACCCAGCCCCTGCCGCAGGCCTGCATCGCGGCCTTTCATAAAGCAGTCGACGAGATGGGCACAGTGGGCGGGTTTCGCGGTTACGGTCCGGAGCAAGGGTACGACTTTCTGCGCCGGACGATCGCGGAACATGATTTCCAGGTACGCGGCGCGGACATCCAGGCCGATGAAATTTTCGTTTCCGATGGTGCCAAATGCGATACCGGCAATATCCAGGAATTGTTCGCCGGCGAGACCAAGATCGCCATCCCTGACCCGGTCTATCCGGTCTATCTCGACACCAATGTCATGGCCGGCCGCACCGGAACGTTTACGGATGGCCGCTACGAGGGGATTGTGTACCTGGAATCGACCAGGGGCAACAACTACGTGCCGGACCTGCCCAAGGAGCCTGTGGAGCTGATCTATCTCTGTTTCCCCAACAACCCCACCGGGTCGACCATTACCAAGGAGCAGCTCAAGGTCTGGGTCGATTTTGCCCGCGACACCAAGTCGCTCATTCTCTTCGACGCCGCCTACGAGGCCTTTATCCGCGATCCTGCGCTGCCGCATTCGATTTTCGAGATCGACGGCAGCCGTGAGGTGGCGATCGAGTTCCGCAGCTATTCCAAGAGCGCCGGTTTCACCGGCACCCGCTGCGCCTATACGGTGGTGCCCAAGGAGTGTGTGGCCTACGATTCCGCCGGCGGCAAGCAAGCCATCCATCCGTTGTGGAACCGGCGGCACTGCACCAAGTTCAACGGTGTTTCCTATCCGGTGCAGCGGGCGGCCGAGGCGGTCTATTCGCCCGAGGGCAAGGCCCAGTGTACGGCCCTGATTGACGGGTATCTGGCCAATGCCAAAATTATCCGCCAGGCCATGCATGCACTGGGCTACCACACCATCGGCGGCGACAATGCCCCCTATGTGTGGATCGAGGCCAAGGGCGATTC
This sequence comes from Desulfobulbus sp., assembly GCA_009780825.1. Lineage (GTDB taxonomy): Bacteria > Desulfobacterota > Desulfobulbia > Desulfobulbales > Desulfobulbaceae > Desulfobulbus. The sequence continues at coordinate 238,992 of WQZH01000002.1, forward strand.
CTGGGCGTTTTTCGATCTGCTCTTAAACAAGGCCGGCGTGGTGTGTACGCCGGGCGCCGGATTCGGCAGGTGCGGCCAGGGGTATATCCGTCTGTCGGCATTCAACTCCGAGGCCAATGTGGTCAAGGCGATGGCCAGGATCCAAGAGGCGTTGAGCTGATACGCTTTAAGCGCGCCAATAAAAAAAGCCCCCCCTTCAGGACACCCTCTCCCGCAAGCGGGAGAGGGCACTTGGTCATCATCCGGTGGTTTATCCTCAACATGCTCAAGCTCGGCACCACGCACTACGCCGCAAACTTGCCGGGTGGGACGACGATGAACGCAGCGCGTACAGGGTCTCTCTGCCAACAACTATGATGACGGGATGCAATCGCCCCGGCTCAACCTCTACTTGCCCTCCGTGCTTCTCGTATGGCTTCTCTGATTTCATCCGGGTTATACGGTATTTTGCGCCTATGCAGCATGGAATGGCAGTTTGGGCAAACAGGGATTAAATCTTTTCCGGGGTTAGTGCCTTCGTAGCTGTCCAATGTTGAGAGTTCACCAAGCGAAGTGATGTGGTGAACTTCAATGAAATCTGCACCTAATACGCCATAAGTTTCTTTAAAATTAAATCCACAGATTTTGCAGCGGCATCCGTGAATCCGAATACATTCCAATCGCGCCTCTCTGCTTCGCACTCTTTGCGATGAAGTTGTTACTTTTGCTTTCCCTTCGAGATAGGTGTGGTACTTTCTTTCATCGTTGTGTGAACCAGCAAGAAATTCAATTACATAGTCAATGATATCTCGCTTAATCGGGACATCTTTTTCAGCAGAGGCGTACCAAAGATTGGATTGCCCATAACCACCTTGCTTAGAGGTGGCTCTCTCGATGATTTTATTGCGATCATCATAATCAATTAAAACAGCATCCTCGGCATCACAGACGGCGTTGTAACCAATATATTCATTTACCTGTTCAAGCCACCGTGATTTTCGTTTGTCATTAACTAACTTCTCATAAACGCGGGCATTTTTATAAAAACCTACGACAACACGTTTTCCATCATCGCGTTGCGCCATGAAAACAACAAGGACATTGTCAACGTATCTGCCAAGGCTATCGCTGGCGATATTACGGGACAATTTTCTCAGGTTTACCGTGCCATAGGGTGCCGTATAGCCATAGCATTTCCCGGCTTCATTCTGAAAATTAAAAAGCTCATGTCCAAAACCTTTTTCATCGACATAACTACCGCCACCGATAATGTTTGGTTCTGGTTTGCGATAGTGGCGCATATTCGTGATGTAATTGAACAGAACTCTGCTTTCATCAATATTAAAAATGTGGCTCATGGTTTCTGCGCCTCTGGAAGTTTCCCTGTCAACGAGCAAGATATTTGAAGGATTTCCCCACGAGGCTATTTTTGCGTGACGGCAGGGGAAGTCGGTGGTGTTGAGTCCACCAAGCAACTGCAACCCAATCCTGATCCCACTGGTTGGGCTTCCTCAATCCCTCCAGATCTCCCGCTGTACACAGGCCTGATCCTCGGGGAGCATCACCCGACAGGCGAGCACACCTTCCTGAAAGGAGCCGTAAATGGCATGGCGCGGGATGCGGAGCGTGCCGTCGTCGTCCAGGTCAACCATGACAACCACATCGCCGCCGTTGCCCAGAGTCAGCTCACAGGGAATCTTGCGCATTGGAGTCGGTCGGGTGCTGTTGGTTGGTTTGCACGCTGTTGACGGTCGTTGCGATCCTGACATGCTGGCTGGTCGACATCCCGCTCTTGGATTCAGGAACCTGGATGGTCGATTTCAGCCGGGAGGGCGGCGCGTTGAGTGCGGCAAGAATACCTTGATCGCGGTTGTAGAGGTCGGGCTTGAACATCACCTTGCCGTCACGGACATTGGTGGTCAGGTACATCAGATAGATAGGCAACGGCTGCTTGAGGAGCACCGTGGTGGTCTTGCCCGAGGCCAGGATCTGGTTCATCTTTTCGACCGTGGTCGGGTTGCCTGGGTCGTTGGCAAGGATCAACCTCCCCAGTTCCAGAGGATTCTGCACCCGGATGCAGCCGTGGCTGAAGGCGCGCTGTGCCCGGCCAAACAAAGATTTGCTCGGTGTATCATGGAGATAGACATGGTACGGATTGGGAAAAAGAAACTTGATCAACCCCAATGAATTGTCCGACCCCGGGTCTTGCCGCAGGGTATAGGGAAGGTATCTCCCCTGATACTGTTTCCAATGGATGGTATGGGGATCGATCTCGTTCCCGTTGCTGTCGTAGACGCGCAGCCGCTGTTTGGCGAGGTAATCCGGATCCTTGACAATGCTGGGCACGGTTTCGCCCTTGACGATGTCCGGGGTGGGTGTCCATGTCGGGTTGAGCACGATGTAGGTGATCGCTGAACGGAAGACGGGTGTCTGGTGATACGGTTGGCCGACCATGACTTTGCTGTCCCAGACCTGCTGATTGTTGTGGTAATATTGCAGGGCAAATCCGGCAATGTCGATGATGAGGCTGGAGCTGGGCATGTCGTGGATCACCCACCGCGTCCGTTCGAGGTTCACCCGGATCTGATCGATTCTGTCGGTCACGGAGACGTTCATGGCGTTGACCGTGCTTTTCCCTATCACGCCGTCGGGCTCGACATGGTGCCGGGCCTGGAAGGCCTTGACGGCTGCTTGCAGTTGCTCGTCGTACAGATTGGCCTCACCGCCCCCCTTGGGTTTATATTCGCCAGTCGCGGCCAAACGGCCGCGGATGGCCGCGACCCGATGGTCAACCATGCCTGGCTTGAGGCTTGGGCCAGCCGGTACGGAGCGCCATACTTCCTTGGCGGCATATTTCTTGTATTGGCTCAAGGCTTCCTTGAGATTGAGATAAGACGGATGGTGAGGCGACAGATTGTCCAGGGTGGCTCGAATGGTCCCGGTGTGGATGGCGTTTAGATAGGTGTCGATGGGCGAGATCCGGGGAGCGGTGGTGGCGAGATTCTGCTTTTCCTCGACCTTGGCCGGGTCGACTTTGCCGTACCGTTTATGCTGTCCCAGCAGGACCAGGGCATCGGAGAGGAGCACGTCGTACTCCACTTTCCTCATCAAGGTTCCCTCGTGTCCCTGGAGCTCGTTGCTGTAATGGGTCAAGGCCTTGAGGTGATAGTCATCGGGCGTTAACCCCTCTTCGGCGCATGCAACGATGGCGGCCATCAGCTGGGCGATGTTGTCCTGCTTGTCCCACAGGAGATTGAATTGATTTTTCCTGTATAAATCGAGAAGATATGATGAGGCGTAAACCGGATCGTTGCCGATGTTGCCCCCCCCCTCGAAGTAGAGCTGCTCAAGCAACTGCTGAACGAGTTGCTGCTGTTCCTGGTGATCTGGCTGTTGGTCAGCTCCATGCGCCGGAGGCGGCTGGGGGGGTGGGGCACTGCTTTCGGCAAACGCTTGCGGAGCAAGGAACAAAGACAAAAGAACCACGATTCCGGATAACACGAATCCGGAGAGCTGTAATCGGCAATGATCGGGCATGAAAGGGTATTCCTGAACGGGGGCTGACTTCTTCGGACGGAATCAGGCTGAGATTGATGAATTGGGGCACCACCAGGAGGTTCATGGACATACGGCAGCAATAATCGAGGATTATCTTATCCTTTATTACGCACAAATGTTGCCATTGACAAGCAGTTAAACCCTCATCCGAAAAAAATTAAACAGCATTGTCCCCAGCGGTTCGGCAGGCACTTTTCAGCCTACTTCGGCGGGTTCGCCAGGGCTGTCGACGCGATGATCGAGCACCGCTACTTCTTGTTTGACCGTTCCGGCAAGCCTGTGCTATTCTCCAGAAGGAATGCATACATGGAGTTCGCTTATGGCCCCCCCTTTATTTGGCTTTTCCCTGACTTTGATCTGGTTTCTGGCCGGTATCGTCTTTCTGGCCCTTGAGTTGGTGCTCCCCGGTCTGGTGATTTTCTTTTTCGGTATCGGCGCTTGGTGTACTGCGCTTATCGTGTATCTGTTTCCTGTGCCGCTTGCAGGTCAACTCCTGGTGTTTCTCGCGGCCAGCCTCCTGTCGCTTCTCCTGTTGCGCTCTGCCCTTAAAAGGGTCTTTCTCGGCCGAACCCTCGACACGGATGCCATGGAAAGGGGGGTGCCGCCCGGCGCCACCGGCGAAGTGATCGCGGATATCCTGCCGCCGGCGCCGGGGACCGTCAAGTACGGCGGCTCGTTCTGGCAGGCTACAGCCGATGAGCCTTTGAGCAAGGGAAGGGTGGTGCGGATCGTGGAAAAATCAAATCTGACAGTCAAGGTAATTCCGGTGGAACCGGAGGGAGCATCGTTGTGATCACTATAAACAGTTTTTTGATCGGCGTATTGGTATTAGCTGTTTTTGTCATAGTCATTCTGGTCAAAAGCGCAGTGGTGGTTGACCAGCAGTATGAGTATGTGATTGAACGGCTGGGCAAGTACCGGACCACGTTGGGGGCCGGATTTCATATCCTCATCCCCTTTTTCGACCGGGTGGCCTACAGACGGAGCCTCAAGGAAGAAGCCATCGATATTCCGGCCCAGGCCTGCATTACCGCCGACAACGTCTCCATGCAGATAGATGGCTGCCTCTACCTCCAGGTGGTCAATTCACGGCTTTCCGCCTATGGGGTCGAGAACTATCATTACGCTGTGGCCCAACTGGCCCAGACCAGCCTGCGCTCGGCCATCGGCAAGATCACCCTGGACCACACCTTCGAGGCCCGCGAGATTTTGAATCGGCAGGTGGTCGAGGCCCTGGACGAGGCCTCGCAGAACTGGGGAGTCAAGGTGTTGCGCTACGAGATCAAGGATATTCAGCCGCCGCACAGTGTTTTGGAGGCCATGGAAAAGCAGATGAAGGCCGAGCGGGAAAAACGGGCCGAGATTGCCAAGTCGGAAGGCGAGCGGCAGGCGATGATCAACCGGGCCGAAGGCGAACGGGCCGAGGCCATCGCCCGCTCCGAGGGCGAGAAGATGCGGCGGATCAACGAGGCCGAGGGTCAGGCGCAGGAAATCCTCAAGGTGGCGGAGGCCACGGCCGAAGGCATCCGGCGGGTGGCCGAGTCCCTGAGTGCGCAGGGAGGACAGGATGCGGCCAACCTTGAGGTGGCGAAAAAATACCTTGATCAGTTCGGCAAGCTGGCCAAGGAAAACAATACCATGATCCTGCCCGCCAATCTGACCGACGTGTCGTCAATGGTGGCAACAGTCATGACCACTCTGGAACACGCCAAAAAGGTCGAACGCACAGCTGGATGAATATGATCGGCCATGCGGAAGGCGACAGGGGCGGACAACGAAACGTGTCGGGCAACCAAACGGTTCAGAAGAAGAGGACCAGGGACCAGATGACCACGGTGTGGACAATGGCCAGGAATACGGCCGCCGAGGCGAGGTCCTTAGCCAGGCCCGACAATTCGTGACGTTCCGGGCCGATCCGGTTGACCACCACCTCGACGGCGGTGTTGAGTAATTCGACGATCAGCAGGATGACGAGGCTGCCGGCCAAAAGGGCGCGTTCGACGTTGCTGTGGCCGAGCCAGCAGGCCACCGGGAAGAGCACCAGGCAGAGGAGCAACTCCTGCCTGAAGGCTTCTTCGTTGCGATAGGCGGCGGTCAACCCGACATACGAGCAGCGCATGGCCTGTTTGATCCGGGCGAGTCCGGTACCGTTCACTTTTTCCTGTTTGATCATTGCGCTCGTGTCTCAGCCTGAGGTTGACGGATGTACAACTGAGGCGAGGATGTGCATGCACACACAGTCACTGTCTAGCATACACTATTTGGCTGTGCTTTTCCAGACCCAATCCCGCGGTCACGAAACCGCCGGTGCAATTGATTGCCGGTGGGTACTTTTCGAACAATGAGCAGTTGAAGCAGCGAGGGCTTCAGAATGAGCCGTGAAACATTTGTTCAATTACGAGCAAGGTTGGGGAAAACCCAAAAAGAGCTTGCTGAGTTGCTGGGGGTTTCGCTCAAGGCTGTCCAAAGTTACGAACAGGGATGGCGCTCCATCCCTCTGCATGTCGAACGGCAGCTCTATTTTCTCGCAGCGAATCAACGGAATAGTTGCCAGGCCAAACGGAAGGACTGCTGGGCCATCAAACGATGCGAGCATAAGGAGGAGTGTCCAGCTTGGGAATTTCAGGCCGGACATCTCTGCTGGTTTCTCTGCGGTACGCGGTGCGAGTGCGCTGTCGCCAAAGACTGGAAGGAAAAGGTGGCTGTCTGTCGCAACTGTGAGGTCCTGGCCTCGCTATTCTGATCCTGTCTGCTGTCATTGCGGTCATGTCCTGTGTGTTTTTTCGTTTTTCCCCCGCTGCCCGTTCCTGCCCATCGTTCTTGCGTTGTTGTCCATGGTTCGATTGAAGGTCGGTGTCGCCATGAGCGGCGGCGTCGACTCGACGATGGCTGCCTCGCTCGCCCAGGAACAGGGGCACAGAGTCCACGGTTTTTTCATGCTCCTGCCCCTTCCCAATCTAGACGCTCAGTTGCTGCGTGTCCGGCAGGTGGCCGGACAGTTGGCCATCCCCCTGACCTTAATTGATCTGCGCTGTCGCTTTGCCGACGAGGTCATCGCTTATTTCACCGCCGCCTATCGAACCGGCCTGACTCCCAATCCCTGCATCCTCTGCAATCACGCCATCAAATTCGGTCTGCTGGCCGAGGCCGTGCGAACCCATGGCATGGAGCGGATCGCCACCGGCCACTATGCCCGTATCAGCCGGCGCAACGGACGGGCATTCGTGACCCGCGGCACCGACCACGCCAAGGATCAATCCTATTTTCTTGCCCGTCTGGATGCGGATCAGGTGGGTTACGCCCACTTTCCCTTGGGCGATTGGACGAAGGAGCAGGTCTACGAGCGGGCCGCCGGCCTGGGATTCCGGTTCGAGAGCCGGGAAAGCAGTCAGGATGTCTGTTTTTTAACCGGAGGTTTGCCCGCCTTTCTGGCCGGGCAGGGTGTAGGCGAACAGATGGGAGTGATAGCCACCCGCGATGGCCGGCAGATCGGCGAGCATCGCGGGGTGTGGCAGTATACCATCGGCCAGCGGCGGGGATTGGGACTGCCTGATGCCACCCCCTGGTATGTGGTGGCGCTGGACGGTGCCAATAACCGGGTGATCGTCGGCAAGCGCGACGAACTGTTGCGCGATCGTTGTATCGTGCACTCCCTGCGCTGGGCGCACGAGGCACCGGCTCTGCCCTGGCGCGGCCTGGTGCAGCTGCGTTCCCGTCATCTGCCAGCAAGGGCCGAATTGATCCCTACTGACGGCGGCGCCTGGCAGCTGGTCTTCGATCGCCCGCAGCGCGCCGTCACCCCCGGCCAGTTCGCCGTCTTCTACGAGGATGACCTGGTGCTGGGCAGCGCGGTGATCGCAGCGGGCCTTGACCGGAGGCATGAACCGTGAAACGGATTGCCATCGCCACCTTGGGGTGCAAGGTCAACCAGTTCGAGTCCGCCGCCTTTGCCAGTGAATTCGAGAGGCACGGCTGCGTGCTGGTGCCGTTTCGGGCCGATGCCGATGTCTACGTGATCAATAGCTGCGCGGTCACCGCCAAGGCCGGCCAGCAGTCGCGGCAGTTGATCCGGCAGGTCCTGCATGCGCATCCCCAGGCGCGGATTATCGTCACCGGCTGCTATGCCCAGATGGATCCGGGAACCGTGCTCGACTTGGCCGAGCAGCCGATGACCATTGTCGGCAACGGCAACAAGCACCGCCTGGTGGCGGCGGCCTTGGAGGAGCAGCCGCCCGATCTGGTGTTGCTCATGGGCAAGATTCGCGAAAAAAAGGAGATCTGCCCATTGCCGGTCAACCGTTTTCCGGATCGCACCCGCGCCTATCTCCGCATCCAAGACGGCTGCAACAACTTCTGTTCCTACTGTATCGTGCCGTACACCCGCGGCCCCAGCCGCAGCCTGGATGTGGCTGGGGTACTCGACCAGGCCGCGGTGTTCACCGGCCAGGGATACCGCGAGATCGTGATCACCGGCATCAATGTCGGTAAGTACGGCCTTGATCTGGACGGGGGCGAAACCCTGTACAGCCTGCTGGACCGGCTGTGCCGCGGCTTTCCGGATTGCCGCTTCCGCCTCAGCTCCATCGAGTCCACAGAGGTGAACGATGCGCTTTTGGATCTGCTGGCCAGGCATGCCAACCTGATGCCCCATCTGCACATTCCCATGCAAAGCGGCGATGACGCGGTGCTGGTCAGGATGAACCGGCGCTATGGTCGCGCTGAATTCGCCGCGGTCATTCGCCGGATACGCGAGGCGCTGCCCACCGTCACCATCGGCTGCGATGTGCTGGGCGGCTTTCCCGGCGAAACGGAGGCGGAGGCGGCCAACACCTACAGCCTGCTGGCCGAGCTGCCGGTAGACTATCTCCATGTCTTCCCGTATTCCCGCCGGCCCGGAACCCTGGCCGATTCGTTTGGAGGACAAGTGCCCGGACCGGTGAAAGAAAGACGGGTCCGGCGGTTGCGCGCCCTGGATGCGGCGAAAAGACAGGCCCTCTACCGGGCCAATATCGGCCGGGTCCTCCAGGTGCTGGTGGAGCGGCGGCAGGCGAAGGGCGGCATGCTCCAGGGGTTTTCCGAGAACTATCTGCCGGTGCTGTTTGTCGGCAGCCTCCATCTGATCCGGCGGGTGGTACCGGTGCGGCTGGTTGCGGTCGAGGATGGTCAACCGGTGGGGGTGCTGGTCGAAGACCTGCTTGAGGAAAGCCGGCAAACCAAGTAAGCTACAGCGCCCCTTTTCAGGGGGAACAGCGGTTGTCCCGCGGTCGTGCAAGAACCGAAACCTCACCTTGCACGAGCACGGGATGGCATGGCGCGCGAATCCTCTTCCCGCAGTTGTTGTTCATGACGATTGAATCAATGAATAAAGTCACTGAGTTCAAATGTCTTACGCCGGGTATCCTATACAAATATACTCCATTTCGGGAGTCATTTTTTGACGCGCCTATTCTCCGTTTCTCGCCTCTAAACGAACTGAACGACCCCTTTGAGCTGAGTCTTGCATGTATTGATTTCCCTGATTCGATACGGCAAAAAGTTAGAGAGTCGTATTCCGAACCTTTAGGTCCAAACGCGGAGCGAATAATCCTGGCTAAACGTTTTGACGATCATGTTTCAAATAAGAACGCAGAAAAAAATCAAGCAATTCTCTCGTTGACAGAAGACCCAGAACATATACTGATGTGGTCGCATTATGCTGATCAACATAAGGGTATGGTTATTGGGCTTGATTTTTCACACGATTTTTTCAAGCAAATGTTCATTAATGGTGATGAATTTTTGTTACCTGTCAAATACTGTAACCAGCGTCCGTTATATTCATACGCAGAAGGGAGATTCTTGGTAGAAGTGAAAGAATCTTTAGGTACAAAGGGCCTGCAATGGGGGTATGAGCGCGAATGGAGGGCTGTTACTAAGGCTTTTTGCTCTAAGAAAAAGATTAAGAAGCAAGACGGTACGGAACAGGGCGGCTTTATTGACATCCCCGAAGAATGTATAAAAGAGATATACTTGGGCACTAGGCGCGATGAGAATATGGTCAATGTGGCTCAAAGGTTTATCAAAAAGAATCCGCATATAAAATTGTATTTGGGATACAAGTCCGTAGGCGTTTATGAATTAGATTTTTTGGATATTGATCTTGCTTTAAAAATCTTTCCAAGTTCCCTGTTATAGGGCCTTAAGGGTAATCTGCAAGATGGATTGTTGCCGAGAACGACAATGATCGGAGAAATTATCGCCATCGGCGACGAGCTGACCTCGGGCCGGATCCTCAATACCACCAGCGGACTGGCAGCCCGTGAACTGTTTCTGCAGGGCCACGAGATTCTGGGCATGCACACCGTTGGCGATGCCCCCGAGCTCATCGGAGAAGCCCTCGCGGCCGCCGTTGCCCGGTGCGATTTCGTCATTGTCACCGGCGGCCTGGGCCCCACCACCGACGACATGACCAACGAGGCCGTGATCAAGACGTTTGGCGTGGATGGCAGGGTACATCCCGGCGTGTACGCCAATATCGCTGCCCGCCTGAAGGACGACGCTCTCGTCGCTTCCCTGGTCAAGATGGCCTGGCTCCCCGAGGGCGCAGAGGTTTTGGACCCTGAATACCGGATGGCTGGCTATCTGCTCCGCCACCAGGGCAAACCCATCTGGTTTCTTCCCGGCGTGCCGCCGCAGATGGAGATCTTGCTGCGCACCAAGGTGCTGCCCAGTTTGCAGGTCTTTGACCGCAACCATGCCCTGCCGGTTTGCCAGACGGTCTATCGCACCTGCGGTCTTTTTGAAATCGAGATCAACCGGCGCCTGTGTCCACTTGAGGAACAGGGCGCTGTGATCGGCTATTATCCGGTGGGCAGCGAAGTCCATATCAGTCTGACTGCCCGCTTGTTGGAAGGCGGCGCTGTCGATCCAGGCTTTCAGGCGGCTGATGCCTTTATCCGCGAGGTCTTGGGAGACAACATCTACGGGGTGGGCGAAGAAACCCTGGCCGGGGCCACCGGCCGCCTTCTCCGGCAACGGGGCTTGATGCTCGGGACGGCTGAATCGTGCACCGGTGGATTGATCGGCGCCACCCTCACGGCAACGGCGGGCAGTTCCCGCTGGTTCAAAGGAGGGGTGATCGCCTATGCCAACCAAATCAAGGAGCGGCTTCTGGGCGTCGATCCGGCCTTGCTTGCCCGCCACGGCGCGGTGAGTGGCGAGACGGCCCGGGCCATGGCCGGCGGCCTGCTGCAGTGCCTCGACTGCGACATCGCCGTGGCCGCCACCGGCGTCGCCGGACCCGACGGCGGCAGCCAGGACAAGCCGGTGGGTACGGTCTACCTCGGGCTGGCCACCCGCGACACCGTGACGGACCGGCTCTGTCGTTTCACCGGCTCCCGCCGCCAGGTTCAGGAGAAGACCGCCCAGACCGCCGTGGATATGGTGCGGCGGGCACTTCTTGCCCGTTAACTGCAAAAGCTGCAAAGGAGAAATGCATGACAAATCCCACGGAGAACAATGAAGGCCGCCTGAAAAGCGTAGACAACGCCATCACCCAGATTCACAGGCAGTTCGGCAAGGGTTCGATCATGCGCCTGGGTTCGACCGAACGGGAGAACATCCCGGTCATTCCCACCGGCATCCTCTCGATGGATTTGGCTCTGGGCGTTGGCGGCCTGCCGCGCGGCCGGGTCACGGAGATCTATGGCCCCGAGGCCTCGGGCAAGACCACGCTGGCCTTGCACGTGATTGCCGAGGCCCAGCGCCGGGGCGGCAACGCCGCCTTCATCGACGCCGAGCATGCCCTCGACACCGCCTATGCCGAGCGGTTGGGAGTGGATGTCGACAACCTGCTCATCTCCCAGCCCGACTATGGCGAGCAGGCGCTCGAAATCGCCGAGATCCTGATCCGCAGCGGAGGCATCGACGTGGTGGTCATCGACTCGGTGGCGGCGCTGGTCCCCAGGGCCGAGATCGACGGCAATGTCGGCGACCAGCATGTCGGCCTCCAGGCCCGGCTGATGAGCCATGCCATGCGGAAATTCACCGGCGTGCTGTCGCGCACCAACACGGTTCTGGTTTTCATCAACCAGATCCGGATGAAGATCGGGGTCATGTTCGGCAACCCCGAAACCACCACCGGCGGCAACGCGCTCAAGTTCTACAGCTCGATCCGCATCGACATCCGCAAGACCACCCAGATCAAGGAAGGCCAGGACGCCATCGGCAACCAGGTCAAGGTCAAGGTGGTCAAAAACAAGGTGGCGCCGCCGTTCAAATCAGCGGATCTTGACATCGTCTACGGCGAAGGAGTCTCCAGGACCGGCGACCTGCTCGATCTCGGCGTGGCCCAGGGAGTGGTCGACAAGAGCGGCGCTTGGTACAGCTACCAGGACGACCGCATCGGTCAGGGACGGGAAAACGCCAAGAAATACCTCAAAGAACATCCGGAAACCATGGCCGACCTGGAGCGCAAGCTCCGCCTGGCCTTCGGCATGCCGGTGGACGGCGAGCCCTCCGTCGGCTGAATTGGCCCGCATTGCTTCCGGCTTGCTCCATCGGCAGGCACGACAAAAAGAAGAGCGCCATGCGTGTCCATGCCCTGCAGCATGTGGAGTTCGAGGGGCTGGGTCATATCGACCGGTGGATCGCTGACCGGGGCCACACCCTGACTTTGACCTGGCTGTACGCCGGCGATGCTCTGCCCCGGCCGGCATCGTTCGACCGGCTGGTGATCATGGGCGGACCGATGAACATCTACGAAGACGGCAAATACCCCTGGCTGCCGGCTGAGCGGGCCTTAATCCGGGAGGCGATCGCGGCGGGCAAATCGGCGCTCGGGGTTTGCCTGGGGGCTCAGTTGCTGGCCGATGCTCTGGACTCCCTTGTTTTTTCAGGAAGCAACAAGGAGATCGGCTGGTGGCCGATCCGGCTGACCGAGGCCGGCACGCGCAGCGGTCTGCTCGCCGGCACAGCGGCAGAGGCCATGGTTTTCCACTGGCACGGCGACACCTTCGACATCCCGGCCGGCGCTATCCATCTGGCCGCAAGCGAAGGATGCTCAAGCCAGGCCTTTCTTTATGACAACCGCATCCTCGGTCTCCAGTTCCACCTCGAATTGATTCCAGAGACCATGGCCGCCATCGTCACCCATTGCGGCGACGAACTGGCGCCGGGCCGCTACATCCAGAGCGAGGCACAGATCCGCGCCGACGCTCCTGCCTATTTTCCGGCGAGCAACCGGCTACTGGAGATCCTGCTCGACCGGTTGGGGCACGTCTGAGCAAGCCATGGCCACCCAGCGCTCTTCCACCACGCCGTACCCGATTTGCAACCCTGCTGGCCGGGCACGTTTCAAGAGGGCGGGCAGGTGTTTTGCCGTGCCTGCTCGCCAGCAAACACTGTCCTCGTCTTTTTCTGTCATTTCGACGAGCACAGTAAGGAGATGAAATCTGTAGATATTTCCGTGAGTTCTTGCTCTCTCTATGGAGATTTCTCCCTTTGGTCGAAATGACAGAACAAAGGATGGTGTTCGGTGATGAGTGATCTCATTACTTCTCAGCTATACCTGAGATTTTATTTTCCTCCTTTTCCAAACAGCGGCTCCATGAGTGTTCAAGTGCCGAATGTTTATGTGCAAGGCTTCTTGAAAAAGGCCAATGAATACCACAACAAATAGTGGTGCCAAACCGGCAAAACAGCGAAAATTGATCGTTTCCCATCCGCGTGCGAACACAAGTCTGACCGCTCCAGTGGTTCGTAATATCCGGTGTGTAGCGGGCGGCATTCTGCCGCCCGCAATGATCCGAAATCGGAAAAAGCGGGCGCTACAGCCTCTGCTGCTCCTTGAAGCGGACCAGGGCGGCCAGGAATTCGCAACAGGGGGTGGCGACGCCATATTTGCGGCCCTGGGCCGCGACATAGCCGACCATGGCGTCGACCTCGGTGGGTTTGCGGTGTTCGAGATCCTGCAGCATGGAGGGCCGGTGGTGGTACGTTGCGGGGATCAACTGGCGGTAGAAGACCTTGCGGTAGGATGCGGCATCGGGCCAGGGCGTGGAGTCGCCCATGGTGGTGATGACGGCAAAGGTCTCGTCGATCACCTGATCCATGAGCGCCCGGGTTTCGTCGTTGTCGGTGAGCGCGCCGTAGTGGACCCCAAGGATCGCGCCCAGCGGGTTGAGGGCGCAGTTGTAAAGGAGCTTGGCAAAAAGCGGTTGGTAGATGTCGGGTACGGCGATGCTGGGCAGGCCGGCATGGCTCAGCGCTTCCGCCAGCCTCCTGGCTGCCGCCGGGATGACCCCGCGCACGCAGCCGCCCACGTGGATGGCATCCGCCGAGACCGTGATCCGCACCACGCCGGGCCGCTCGATGGCAAATCCAGTAATTACCCGGGCGGCTAGGCTGCGCTCGCGGCCCAGGCGCTCTTCCAGTTTTTCCAGATTGCCGCAGCCGTTTTGCATCGACACCACCGGACAATAGCAACGGGTCAATCCGGCGAGGTCAATGAGGGCGCCATCGGTGTCGTAGGTCTTGGTGGTGAGGAGAATGATGTCGTACTGCTCGCCGCTGCGACCCTTGAGATGAGCAAGCAGGCCGATCCGCTCCGGGGGAGCGTAATGGTCGCCGAAGATGCCGGTCACCGTCAGTCCAGATGTCCGCATGATCTCGGCGAACCGCGGCCGCAGAACCAGATCGACCTGGTGCCCGTCCACGGCCAGCAGGCAGCCGATCGCCTGCCCCAGGGCCCCCGCCCCATAGATGAGAATATGCATGATCGCCTCCTCTCCGCCCACAACTCCATACGGCTGTCACCCGCTGCCGGCGTCCGGCATGGAACTGATCGTAATCGCCGCCATGGCCGCCAATCGGGTCATTGGCCTGCATAATACCATTCCTTGGCGGATACCGGAAGAGATGGCGCATTTCAAAGCGACCACCATGGGATATCCGGTGATCATGGGCCGGAAAACCTATCAGTCCATCGACGGCTCCCTGCCGGGCCGCCGTGTGATCGTCGTCAGTGCCAATCCAGCATTCCGGCCTCATCCCGATTGCACGGTGGTGGCCTCTCTGGCCGATGCCATTGACCGGTGCGCCGGCGCGGCCAAGGCGTTTATCGCCGGCGGCGAGCGGTTGTACCGGGAGGCCCTGCCGCTGGCCGACACCCTGATCCTCACGCTGATCGAGCAGGACTATGCGGGCGATGTCTTTTTTCCCGATTTTTCCACCCTGCCCTATGTCTGCGTCGAGCGCAAGGTGCTGCCAGCGGCGGTTCCCCTGACTGTTGCTACATATCGGCGACAGGGATGTCCGGCGGTCGGCAGCGGCTCGGCTGCCTGATTGTTTTCCTTTGCTTTTCGGAGGATTAGATGCATTCGCCCCGGATTTATGCTACAGAGAGTCCATGCGACGCTTTTTTCTCCCTCCCCATGCCCTGGCAGGCAACCGCCTGACCCTCACCGGTTCCGAAGCGCATCACCTGGCCACGGTCCTGCGGCTTACGCCTGGGCAGACCGTGGAACTATTCGATGGACAAGGCGCTGTCCATACCGCCCTGCTCCAAGTCGTGGATCATGACCGGGTGATGGCCGAGATCACCGCGACCCGGCTGGAGGCGGCTACCGTCGGTTCACCGTTGACGCTCGCCCAGTGTATGCTCAAGGGCAAGAAAATGGATGTGTTGGTGCAGAAGGCCACCGAGCTGGGCGTGCAGACCTTTGCACCACTGATGTCCCGTTATTGTGAAAACCATGGCGACCGGAACCGTCAGCAGGAGCGATGGCAGCGGATTATGCTCGAAGCCTGCAAGCAGTGCCGCCGGACCACGCCGATGCGCATCCTGCCGGTCATGCCCCTGGCCCGGCTCGATGCCGCCTTGTACCTGCATCGCCTGGTTGCCTGGGAAGAGGAACGAAAGGCGCCGCTGTCTGTTGATTTTACCGGCCGGCCGGGGCCGATTTGCCTGGTGGTGGGCCCGGAAGGGGGGCTGCATGCCGACGAGCTGCAAGTGCTGCAACAGGGGCAATTTACTGCCTTTTCCCTTGGGCCTTTGATCTTGCGTGGCGAGACCGCCGCTCTGGCCGCCGCCGCCATCGTCCAATTTCTCGCCGGCACCCTGCAACCAACCCAAACAGAGGCCGCTTCATGAGAGTGGTTGTCCAGCGGGTCATCCGGGCCCAGGTCGAGGTTGGCGGGCAAAATGTCGCTGCTATCGGCCGCGGTTTGGTGGCGCTGGCCGGCATCCATCGCGCCGATACCGGGAAAGATCTGATCTGGATGGCGGACAAGATCCAGCATCTGCGCATTTTCGACGATGAGCAGGGCGTGATGAACCGCTCGCTCGCCGATGCTGGCGGCCAACTGCTGGTCGTTTCTCAGTTCACCCTCCACGGCGATTGCCGCAAGGGCCGCCGTCCTTCCTGGAATGAGGCCGCCCCACCCGAACTGGCCCGCCCTCTCTACGACCAGTTTCTCGTCTTGTGCCGGGAGCGGTCCATCGCGGTCCAGGCGGGCGTGTTCCAGGCGGAGATGGAACTCACTTTGACCAATTCCGGACCAGTCACCATCTTGTTGGATTCCCATAAAACTTTCTGAGAACAGAGCATCATGACCACTTCATTTGCCATCGGATCGATCTACCATGGTTTTTTGCTGGAACACAAGGAATACATCGCCGAGATCCATTCCACCGCTTTCCTGTTCACCCATACGGTGCTGGGCTGCCAAGCCCTGGCGATCAAGAACGAGGACGCCAACAAAACCTTCTGCATCTCTTTTATGACTGTGCCCGAGGATTCCACCGGCGTGGCCCATATCCTCGAACATTCGGTGCTGATGGGCTCAAGGAAGTATCCGGTGAGGGACGTGTTCGGCGAAATCAACAAGGGCGGGCTGATGACCTTTCTCAACGCCATGACCGGAGCGGACACGACCTGGTATCCCTTCGCCACCCGGAATGTCACGGAATATTTTAACATTATGGACGTGTACTGCGATGTGGCCTTCAACCCGCTTCTGCTCCGTTCGACCTTTGAGCAGGAAGGCTGGCATTACCACCTCGAAGACGCGGACCAGCCCGTGCAGTTCATGGGCGTGGTGCTCAACGAGATGAAGGGCGCCTATTCCGACCCGATCCGGGCGCTGTTTCATCACACCTACCAGGGCCTGATGCCGGAATCCACTTATGCCCATGAGTCGGGCGGCGATCCGCGGCGTATTCCCGAGCTCAGCTATGAGCAGTTTGTCGAGTTTCATCGCCTGCACTACCACCCATCAAACTGCACCTTGTTCTTTTACGGCGACGCCTCGCTCGACGAGGAGCTGGCCTTTGTTCAGGATCGTTTCTTGAAACAGTTCGATCAGCCGGTGGCCAAGGCCACGATCAGGGAAGGGCACAACGTCATTGCGCCGCTGGTCATCGAAGACAGCTACCCGGTACAGCCGGGCAGCGCCACCGGCCAGAAGACCTTTCTTGCCATCAGTTCGGCGGTGGGCACGATTCGGGACCGCAAGCTGAATGCCGCCTTCCAGATCATCGCCAATATCCTGTTCAACTCCGATGGTTCGCCGCTGAAAAAGGCGATCTTGAATGCTTCGCTCTGTAAGGATTTCGGCGGGTTATTTCTTGCAAACACCTGTTTCAAAACCTTGATGACCACCTATCTGGTCGGCACGGACCCGGAAAAGCGCGACCATTTTCTCGCCCTCTACCGGGCGACCCTGACGCGGATGGTCGAGCAGGGTCTGGATCGGGAGTTGATGCTTTCGGAATTGAACAAGTACGAGTTCGCGGTACGGGAGGAGATGAACAAGGCCCAGCGCGGTCTGGATTTGCTTAACAAGGTGCTGCCCACCCTCAACCATGGCGGCATCGAACCCTTTGCAACCCTGCGGATAGACGCCCTCCTGGCCGAGATCCGCAGGGAAGCCACTGCCAACGGCTATTTCGAGCGCCTGATCCGTACCTACCTGCTCGACAATCCGGCCACGGTCACGGTCAGCCTGGAGCCCGATCCCGAGAGGATGGCTCAAAACCTGCAAGAGGAACAGGAACGGCTGGCCGCCTTTTCCCGTTCGCTTGACCAGGCTGGTCGTATCCGGTTGATGGAGCGCACCCGGGAGTTGATGGCCCTGCAGGCGACGCCCAACTCGGCCGTGGAGCTGCGACGCCTGCCCAGCCTCTCCCTGCACGACTTGGATCCGCGGCCGCCTTTTCACGCTGTCCAGCCCACCGAACTGGCCGGGGCCGAGCTGCTGGTCAGCGATTTTGAGACCAATGGCATCTGTTATCTCGATTTCGGCCTCGACTGTTCCGCGGTGCCGGCGGATCTGCTCCCCTACCTTGACCTGTTCGGGACCATCATCACCGAGATCGGCACAGCACGAAAAGATTACATGCAGTTCGCCAAGGCGATCAACCTGTGCACCGGTGATTTCTCCCATTCTTTCCAGGTGTACGTCCGCGCCGATGACCGCAGCCAGGTTCGGCCGATCCTCTGGTTGCACGTCAAAGCGCTGTCTTCCTATCTGGAACACGCCCTGGCCCTGTTGACCGAGGTGTTGACCGAGGTGGACTTCTCCGATGAGCACCACATCGAGGAGATCGTCCATCGGGAATTTGCCTGGGCGGAACATGCAGCCCAGAGCGACGGCTATTCTCTGGCCGCGACCAGGACCTTTTCTCACCTGAGTCGCGCCGGCAAGTATTACGAATGCGTGCACGGCATCCATGCCTATCTGCACCAGCGCCACCTGACCAGCCATTATCTGGAGAATGAGGACAAGCTGCATGCGGCCCTGCGTCAGCTCCGCGACCTGCTCTTCCGCCGCCAGGGCTTGGTGGTGGCTATCACCGCCCAGGATGCGGATATCCGCAGGTTCCAGCAGTTGGGGCAGGGGGTGGTCAAGGCCCTCACGAAGGTGCCGCTCCTGCCGATTCGGCCACGATTCGACCATGTGCCGGATACCCAGGCCTTCACCACCTCGGCAGAGGTGGTCTACAATGTCCAGGCCTGTACCCTGTTTGCCGATCCCGGCCAATATAACGGCTCCTTCGAGGTGCTCCGCACCTGGATCTCGCGGGATTATCTCTGGAATACAGTGCGGCAGATGGGTGGCGCCTACGGTTGCTTTGTCCAGTTCAACCACGTGACCGGCAATTTCGGCATGGTCAGTTACCGCGACCCGCAGGTGCGGAAAACCTTCGAGGCCTATGAGGCTTTGCCGGCGGCAATCAACGGCTTGGACAGCCTGTCCGTCGAATCGTTACAGCAGTTGGTTATCGGCGCCTACGGGGCCGCCAATCCGCATCAAGGGCCAGCCACCAGGTCCACTGTCGCGCGCAATGACTACCTGACCGGGATCACGCCGGCCTTCCGCCAGCAGCGGATAGAGGAGATTGTCCGCACCACGGCCAATGACCTGCGCGCGTTCGCCCCGCTGTTCCGGCAATTGCAGGCAACCCGCTACCGGACCACCATCGGCAATCGGGAAAAGATCATTCAGGATGGGGAGTTGTTCGGCGAGACGACTGAGTTGTGATGGCCGCCGGCCTGCGGTCAGTCTTTTTTGGGGGTGGACAGCCGGTCGACGACCCGGTTGTAATAGGGGGTGTCCTCCCCCAGGTCCATGGGACGCCCATGGCGGCTTCCCAGCTTGGTCTTGAGACAGCTGATTCTCCGCAGTTGCCTGACCTTTTCCCGTTCGTCCGCGCAGGTGGCCAGGAGTTGCTCCACCCGGTTGATCTCTTGCTGCAACGCCACTTCCTCGGGAACATATCCGCCATTTTTCAAGAGCCGGTAGGCCATGCGCAGATCTTCGGGGACATGGGCCATGTCGTCGGGCGGAAGCGGTTTGTTTTTCCAGTGGGAAAGATCGGGAATCGTCCCGTCGGTCATGGCCTGCTGGATTTTACGTTCGGCGATGGTCTGGATAATCGAAAGCATGGGGTTTTGTCGTGTGCCCGCCACGAGGCATCTGCCATAAAAATGGAGTTAAAACAAGTTGCAATCCGCGTCTCTGCGCAACACTGTTAATGAGTACGTTATGCACCGAACACTGACCAGAGTTTTTTCTGTCATTTCGACGAACACAGCGAGGAGAAATCTATAAATATTTCCGCAAGTTCTCGCGCAAGCCAAGGAGATTTCCCTTTGGTCGAAATGACGAAACAAGGGCTGTTGTTCGGTGATTAATGACCGCATTAATGATACAGACAAAGAGACGGATGGTGGCCCATCCATCTCTTTGTATTGTGAACAAGCCTACAATTTTTTCTTGGCAACAGCTTGCTATTTCAGCATGTCCTCTGGTTGTACAGTATGGAACAAGCTCTGGTCCACTTGCTTGGCTTTTTTGTAATCCTCCAAGGCCAGATCTTTTTGGCCGAGCTTTTTGTAACAATCACCGCGATGCAAAAAGCCCCACCCATTGTTTGGGGAAAGCTCAATCACCTTAGAAAAATCATCTTTTGCTTTTAAAAAATCATTTTTGGCAAAATACATCCTGCCCCTGTCGAGATAATAGACGTTTTTGCCGTTTTTTTTCTCTATCGCCTTGCTCAAATTCAAAATTGCTTCGTCCGTATTTTTCATTTTTTCAAAGAGCAACATTCCAAGACGATGGTATGCGTCATCATTGTCAGGATCAATTTTGAGGAATACCTGGTAATCATTCTTTGCGAGGTCAAATTTTCCTTGGTTGAAATATTCGAAAGCCCGGTACAATAATATCTGTTTATTCTCTGGAGTGAATTTAATTTTAGTTCCGGTCTTTGGGAGTATTACTCCTAACTCAACAAATGCGCTGTTTGCGCTCCCGTCCTTGTATTGTAATGATGCTAACAAATCTTGTTCAGATTTTTTATACTCTTTCAATTCCTTGTAACATCTGGCTCTGTCAATATACGAATAACCCTTTGGCTTTATAAGAATAGCCTGGGAATAATCCTTCTCCGCCAACTCAAATTTATTCATCTTTTTATAAACAAACCCCCTCCTGAGCAAGTATTCGTCGTTTTCTTTGTTCGAATCAATGGCCTGTGAGTAATAGCGCAAGGCTTGCTCGATATCATTTCGTCCCATAGAGATCTCCCCAAGCTGATACCAGGCCCTATCATGCTTGGGATTGAGGGTTGTAATTTCCTGATACTGCTTTTCAGCTTCGGCGATCCGGCCCAATTGAAAATTGTCATTGGCAAGTATTTCTAATTGCTCAATTTTGTCAATGGTAGGCTTCTGCGGTTCCCGCCTGCCGTATTTTTCAACAAAAGCGCGCGCTTCATCAATCTTCGGACCGTACAGTGCGGCAAGTTGCATATCTTCGATAGCCTTCTCCCGGTTGCCCATACTCTCAAGGCACAGCCCCCGATAATAATAGGCTTCTCCATGGGCAGAGTTGATCTCGATCAGTTTGCTGAACACTGCTATCGCGGTATCATACCGCCGTTGCATGAATAACGACGTGCCAAAGCTCAATATATATTTTTGGTTTTCAGGATTTTTGCTGACCGCAACTCCGTAATAGTTTGATGCACTATTAAAGTCGTACTCTAACTTTTCAGCGATCTGGCCAGCCAGATAATAAAGCGGCTCATTTCCAGGTTCACGCTCAAGAAGGCTGGTGACGCATTCGCTGGCTTCTTTTTTCATTTTGCGATAATAAAACCCCTCGCAATCACTCAACTGATACGACGCATTTCTCTCTGCGGATCGTTCCGCCTCTTTTTTCCTATCATCCTGCAAATCTATAATCTGATCGCTTTTTTTCCCTTGATCTCGGAAGCCTTGTTGTCACCTGGCTCTTTTTTGATATTTTTTTCAGATTTTTCCTTCATGTATTCATCAAGAGAATTGATTGCGCTTTCTTTATACTTCTTGTCTTCTTTAACGATCAGCATATCTTCAATAGCGCCGTCAAGATCACCGATTTTGTGCCTGGCATGAGCTCGTTTGATACGAGAATTAGTATGTTCTTGATCTATATCTAAAGCTTTACTAAAATTATCTATAGCAAAATCATATTTTTCTTTGAAAAAGAGAATATTTCCAAGTGTATAATAATACCATTTTTTATATGAATCATCCTGTTCATGGTTAATTATTTGTCTGAAATTACTTGTTCCTCCTTCAATATCATTGTATTTATTGATTTTTAAAGATCCAATATTTGCCAAGGCAAAGTTTGAATCTTTGTTGATTTTGAATAAATTATTTAGTTCTCTTTCAGCTTCATCATCCTTTTTTAACATAAACAAGAGTACTATTTTTGCTTCAATATACTTTTCTATCCGAGGATATTTTTTTATGATCTTCTCTATATCAGTAAGAGCATGTTCATATTTATCTTCGTTAATATTCAAGAGAGCTTCATAATATCCATGAAGTCCTGATTCCGGAAAGTCAATCTTGAGGCGTTTTATTCCTTCTTTAATCATTCCTAACGTCTCTTGGTCGATGGTCCTATTTGTTATGGCCTCTCGCTCTTTTACTATGAAATACTTGATACGGACCCTTGACTCCAACGAATCAAATATCAGTGAATAAACAGCACTTCCTTTGGGAGCATCATAAAAACATTTCTTCCTGAATTCTTGCCATTCATTCGCCTTGCCATACCATTGCGGAAACAGATAATTCATTTTTCTATTATACGGCCTCAGCCAATAGTTATCCGCCTGCATGGCCCGGTTAAACCAATTTTCCATCACCTCACGCGGATACCCTGTCAATAGGCATACCATGATCATTTCTGCTGCGCTGTAGGGGTCTTGAGGTTCAAGCGCGTAAGATTTTTCAAGATCCGCCTGAGCCAAAGCGAGAAATTTTTTCATATCCTCCCATTGCTTTTCTGTAACGCTTTTTGCATATTTCGTTCCTCGGGCATTTGCTGCTTCTTGGAGATAATACCCACCCCGTATCGAATAAGGGAAGTGAGAGTTCTGACTGGAATTACACCATGCATTTAACAACTCATAATCATGTATTGATGAAAATTTTTCATATAATTCTTCGATAACTCGTAATCCATCAACGGACATTTTTTTTGAAACAAGGATTTTTTGTAATATTGCATCAGCCCGATCAAATGATTTTTTGTCCAATAAAATATGAATTTCATCATAAATTGCATCAGTTGATTTCTGTTTAGTATCAGCTTGGCATAATTGATTGTATGGAAGAAACAGAACAAAATAGAGCAGAAATAACAGGGTTATCCTTTTCATATTCTTTCTCCTTGAATAATTTCGGGTTCTTCGCTGCCGTATTATAAATTATCGATCCAAGCGACATGACAATGCTTTTGCTCCACCCGCCGGCCAAATAAAGTAAACGATCCCGAAAGATACACTTCCTTGGGACTTTTTTATTTTTGCAGGACAGTGTCCCGGAGGAACTCGATGCTGTTCTTGGTCGGGTAGTCGGTGATATAGTGGAGACCGCGCGATTCCTTGCGTGCACTGGCGCTCTGGACGATCAAATCGGCAATGACCGCCAGGTTGCGCAGCTCGACCAGATCGGGGGTGAGCAGGTAGTCATAGAAATGTTCCTTGATCTCTGCCAGCATGAAACTCAGCCGGGTCTGGATCAGGTTCAGCCGTTTCTGCCGCCTGACGATGCCCACATAGTCCCACATCAACTGCCGGACCTGGTCCCAGTTGTGTTTGATCAAAATCGATTCGTCCAGGACCGCGGCACCGCCGGTTCGCCATGGTTCCACGGCGATGCGGTCCAGCTTGGCGATGGTTTCGATTTTACCCTTGAGCCATTGCGCCGCCCGATGGGCAAAAACTACTGCCTCCAGCAAGGAGTTGGAGGCCAATCGGTTGGCGCCATGTAGTCCGGTGCATGCGGTTTCCCCCAAGGCCAGCAAATTGGCGATTGAACTCTGCCCCCATTCGTCCACCAGCACGCCGCCGCACATGTAATGGGCCGCCGGTACGACCGGGACAGGCTGCTTGGTCAGATCCACGCCGTACTGTTTGCAGATGGCGTAGATATTGGGAAAACGTTTCATGAGAAAGGGGGCGGGCTTATGGGTGATATCGAGAAAAACGCAATCCGCGCCGGTCGCCTTCATTTCCGTGTCGATGCCTCGGGCCACCGTATCACGGGTAGCCAGATCGCCCCGTTCATCGTATTTTTTCATGAACGGTTCGCCCTGTTGATTGATCAGGACGCCGCCTTCCCCCCGCACCGCTTCGGAGATGAGAAAATTTTTCGCCTCCCGGTTGAAGAAACAGGTGGGGTGGAACTGGATGAACTCCATATTGGCCACATTGGCTCCGGCTCGATAGGCCATGGCCACACCATCGCCGGTGGCGATGTCCGGGTTGGTGGTATACAGATAGACCTTGCCACACCCCCCGGTGCAGAGCACGGTCACTCCCGCTGGATACGCCTCGACCTCTCCGGTTGTCCGGTCAAGGACATAAGCTCCAAGGCAGCGGTCATGATTGTTTCGTTCCCGGCCACGCGTTTTCGATTCAATCAAGAGATCGATGGCGAGATGATTTTCCAGAACCTTGATGTTGGGTGTCGCCGCAATCTGTTCCAAAAGCGCCCGCTCAATCTCTTTTCCGGTGAGATCGGAAGCGTGCGCAACCCGCCGGGCCGAATGGCCGCCTTCCATGCCCAGGTCGAATTCTCTGCCATCCTTGCCCTTCTGAAAACGTACCCCCAGATCGACCAATTCCCGGACCCGGTCTGGTCCTTCGCTGGCGACAATGCGGACCATGGCCTCGTTGCACAGGCCGTCGCCGGAGCGCAAGGTGTCGTCGATATGCGCTTCGATGGAATCTTCCACGGAAAGAACTGCGGCCACCCCGCCTTGGGCCAGATTGGTTGCGGTGTCAGCCTTGTTTTTTTTGGTGATCAAGGTCACCTGCGCAAATGGCGCCACTTTGAGCGCGAAGGAAAGTCCTGACACGCCGCTGCCGATGATCAACACGTCGCTGTGTTCCGCCATAGGGGATGACTCCAGTTATGTTTCACGTGAAACATGGATAAATGTGATGGGAGAAAAAGAGAAATGTTCTCTGGGCAGCGAGAGTATAGTATACTCCCTGAATGTTTCATCAACAAAGCATCACCGGGGGTTATTTCCAGTGGACACACGAATTATTGCTCTGGCGAACCAGAAGGGCGGAGTCGGTAAAACCACCACCGCCTTGAATTTGGCCGCTGCCTTGGCCCAAAAGGGTAAAAAGGTGCTGCTGGTCGATTCCGACCCCCAGGGTAATGCCACCAGCGGCTTGGGTGTAACCCGCGAGGCCAATGGTGCCAAAAACATTTATGGGTGCTACATCGGCACCCATGAGACCGCCGATTGCATCCTGCCCGCCCGCCAGAAGAATCTTTCCCTGTTGCCTGCCTCCATCGACCTGGTGGGTATCGAAGTTGAACTGGTCAACCAGGATAACCGGGAAAAACGGTTGAAGCAGGTTTTGCGGCCGATCAAGGATCAGTATCAGTACATTCTCATCGATTGCCCGCCATCACTGGGGCTGATCACCATCAACAGCCTGACCGCCGCCGACTCGGTGTTGATCCCGCTGCAATGCGAATATTTCGCCCTGGAAGGTTTGGCGTTGTTGGTTCAGACCATCCGCAAGGTGAAAAAGAACCTGAACCGAGAGCTGTACATCGAAGGTCTGCTGCTGACCATGTATGATCGCCGCAATCGGCTGACCCATTCCGTGGCCAACGAGATCCAGAAGCATTTTGGCGATCAGGTCTACCGGACGGTGATTCCGCGCAATGTGCGGTTGAGCGAAAGCCCGAGCCATGGGCAGACGATTCTCGAGTACGATGCGGCGAGCAGTGGTGCCAAGGCGTATCAGCAGTTGGGCGCGGAATTTTGCAAACGAAGCAACAGGAATGCGAGGGGATGAGAGCATGGTGAAGAATGTCCTAGGCCGTGGTGTAGGCGCTCTGCTGCCGGAAGAAAGCCTGGAAGAGGAAGATCGTTTCTTTATGTGTGATATCGACAAGATATCAGCCAATCCCCAGCAGCCGCGCAGCCATTTCGATGCGGAAAAATTGCAACAACTGGCTGATTCTATTCGCGAAAAAGGCGTGATTCAGCCGTTGCTGGTGCGCCGCGGCAATGAGAATCGCTATGTCCTGATCGCTGGCGAGCGGCGATTGCGCGCCGCCAAGCTGGCAGGCCGCGACGAGGTGCCGGTGGTGGTGATGGATCAGGCCGGGGATCGGGAAAACCTGGAACTGGCGCTGATTGAAAATATCCAGCGCCACGATCTCAACCCCATCGAAGAGGCCATAGCCTACAGCCGGCTGATGGAAGAATTCCATCTTACCCAGGAGGAGGTCGCAAAAAAGGTGGGCCGGCAGCGGTCGACCATCACCAATGTCCTGCGTCTTTTGCAGTTGCCGGACCCGGTGCGGCAGGATGTGGTCACCGGGGCAATCAGCGAAGGCCATGCCCGTGTGCTCCTGCGGATCAAGGACCAGCCGGAACTGTTGCGGGAAGTGCGCGACCGGATCGTCCACCAGGGTTTGTCGGTGCGGGCCGCGGAACGGTTGTGCGCTGCCCAGGCCGCTCAACCAGCGGCCAGGAGGGCTGGCCCCGCACAACCAGAGGGGGATTTGCTGGCCTCGTACTGTTCCGCCCTGATCAACCAACTGACCAATCAACTGCACACCAAGGTGCGGATCGTGCAACAGGGGAAACGGGGACGGTTGGAGATTGAATACTATTCCAGCGATGATCTCGACCGATTGATCAGCCTACTGGCCAGATAGAAGGACTAAAGGACGATGACGGCTCCGCCGATCAGGACGCAGCAGACCAACAGCCGGTCATCAAGCCGCTTCCGCCGGACACCGCTGATTCTGCTGCTGGTCTTTCTCCTTGTGCTGCTGGCCGGGATCGCCGTGGATGAACCTGCGCGGGTGCTGGAGCAGGCCCGGTCCGTGTGCGTATCCTGCATCGGCATCGGGTGAGCATGGAACGGCTGCGCTTTTGGGTCCAGGCCCTGTGGTTTTTTTTCAGTAACGGGTATTGGGCCTTTCCGGCAAGCGGCACCCTGTACCAGGGACCGCTGAAGGTGCTCTGTTCGCCTGGTCTCAACTGTTACTCGTGCCCCGCCGCCACCACGTTCTGTCCGATTGGCAGTCTGCAGCAATTGCTGCTGGGTGTGCACCTTGCGCTCCAGAACGGCCAGGCGTATGTGGGCAGTTATGTCCTGGGGTGCATGGGGCTGCTCGGCACGATCTGCGGTCGCCTGATCTGCGGCTGGGCCTGTCCGTTCGGGCTCATCCAGGAAATGCTCTACCGGATACCCTCGCCCAAGGTGGCGGTCCACGGGAAACTCATCTGGGGCAAATATCTCGTGCTGCTGGTGCTGGTCGTGCTTCTGCCGCTGATGGTGGTCAGCGATTTCGGGGTTGGACTCCCCTGGTTCTGCAAATTTCTCTGCCCGGTCGGCACCTTGGAGGCGGGGATTCCCATGCTGTTGCTGATGCCGGATCTGCGGTCGGCTGTGGGGGTTTTGTATCTGTATAAACTCTGCGTGCTGGCATTGGTGCTCATCTGGTCCGTTGCTGCGTTCCGCCCCTTTTGCCGCACGCTGTGCCCGTTGGGCGCTTTTTACGGGCTGTTCAACCGGGTCAGCCTGATTCGGTTGAAATTTAATGCGGATAACTGTACAAAGTGTGGGGCCTGTCACCGAGTCTGCCCGGTGGATATTCGTGTTGACCAGTTGCCGAACAGCGGAGAGTGCATCCGCTGTTTGCGCTGCTGCACCGGGGCCTGTCAATCCAATGCGCTTTCCGTGGAGATAGCAGGGTATGTTTGGCAGATCATGCGGCACCCCTCCGATCGTCCATGCGCCAAACGGGGTTGCCTATGAATATGCGAAGAATCTTGCACGCGCATGCCCTCTCTGTGGGTCTGCTGCTTGCCCGGACAGCCATGGCTGCGGAGATGGTGGCCATTGGCGACGATGATATCAATATGCGTTCCGGTCCAGGTACTGGGCACGAGATCCTGTGGAAGCTCGACTCCGGCTTCCCGCTCGAGGTGGTCGGCGCCAAGGGAGAATGGCTCCAGGTCAGGGATTTCGAAGGCAGCAGCGGTTGGGTGCATAAAAAAACAACGCAGAAAACCGCATTTGTGATTGTCAAGGCCAACAAGGGGACAAACGGGCAGATCAATGTCCGCAAGGAACCGAATCTGACCGCCGACATTGTCGCTAACGCCGGCTACGGTGTGGTGTTCAAGGTGCTGCAGAAGCAGGACGGATGGGTCAAGGTTGCGCATGGCCAGGAGGGGGTAACCGGGTGGGTGGATGGCCGCCTGCTCTGGGGAATGTAGCTCATCACACGTACTAACTAAGTCGTTTTTTTCGCATAGAGGCGGACGAACGCCAGGCTGGTCGTCGGTAGCGTCTTCTTTCCGCTCCGCGCCGTTTCCACACTGCTGGGTTGCGAAGCTTTATCCAATATGTACGGCGTAACCCAACCATTGCCCATGATTCCCGACAAACAGCGCATCAAGCTCAGATTCGAGCAGGCCGCGGCCACGTACGAACAGCAGGCCACGGTACAATCACGGGTGGCGATCAGGCTGCTTCGGCTGCTGGATGAGGTGGTCGCCGGCTTCCAGCCCGCGGATGTGCTGGAGATCGGCTGCTGCACCGGGCTGCTGACCGAGAAGACACTGACCCGCTTTCCAGGCATCGACCATTTCACCCTGTGTGACCTGGTCGCCTCGTTCGAGCAGCGAGTCTGCCGCCGAATCGGAATCCACGCGGAAAAAATCACCTTTCTGGCGGGCGACATTGAAACTTTGCCGCTCCCCGAGCATTACGATTTGGTCATTTCCTCCTCGACCCTTCATTGGATGTATGATCTGCCCGCCCTGTGCAACAAGTTGCATCGGCATCTCTACCCTGGGGGAGTGTTCGCTTTTTCCCTGTACGGCAAGGAGAATCTGCACGAGATCCGCGAGATCACGGGCATGGGGCTGACCTATCGTTCCCTGGAGCAGTTGCGGACAGTGGTCGAGGAACGGTTTCATATCCTGGCCGCCGAAGAGGCGAGGGAAACCCTGTGGTATCCGACGCCGATCGCGATTCTTCAGCATCTCCGGGCCACCGGTGTAAACTCGATCGGCCAGCAGGCATGGACCCGACGCCAAGTGAGTGATTTTGTCGCGAGCTATCAACGGCGCTTTGCCGACGGGCAGGGCGTCCGTCTCACGTACCACCCCATGTTCTTCGTGGCGCAGCCCCGGTGAACCGTAACGGACCCACCGGACTGCACCGATCCCGATCGTTGTCGGAGGGCGAACCATGAGTACACCGCAGCGCGTCATCGCCGTGGGCGGCATCGACACCGATGTCGGCAAATCCTATGTGACGGGGCTGTTGGCCCGGCATCTTGTCCAGCAGGGATATTCGGTCACCACCCTGAAGCTCGTCCAGACCGGCTGTCGTGAGGTTGCAGACGACATCGCATTGCATCGTCGGCTGATGGAACAGCCGCTTTCCGAATTCGACCGCAACGGCACCACCTGTCCCTATCTCTTTCCATTTCCCGCTTCACCACACCTGGCTGCGCACATGGTCGGCGCCGCCATCGAAACATCGGTGCTGGATCAGGCCATGGCCACCTTGCGCACGCATTTCGACTGGCTCCTGGTGGAAGGGGCCGGCGGCTTGCTGGTACCGCTCAACGGCCAGTGGCGGCTGCTTGATTACTATGCGGCCCGGAACCTCCCTTTGATCCTGGTCACCTCGCCACGCCTGGGTTCGATCAACCATACCTGTCTCAGCCTGGAAGCGATCAAAGCCCGGAGTATTGCTCTTCTGGGCATTGTCTACAATCTGTTCGGTGATCATCCCCGGGAGATCGTACACGATACGCTCCAGGAAATCCGGCGGGCCTTGGTCGAGTACGATTTCGCCGAAACAGTCGTGCTCGTCTCCGACACCAGGGAAAGCATGACAGCCGGGTGGCAGCCACTGCTGGCGGCCCTGAGATGACACGCGCCCGTGCCTGAACCGATGCGCTAAGCATTGTTTTCGCTCAACGCCGCAAACCGCGCGCCCGGCACTCATCTGCTCTGCCGCTCCACCTCAATAACAGCCCTTGATCAGTTCATTGATCGTTCAATGAACCCGGCATCGCTTCGGGAGCAGGGCGATCTCCAAGATGACGCTGTGCAAATTGTTCAACAAGAAAAAGCATCATGCCAAAGAAATAGGGATGCACAAGGGAATTACGATGAGGAGATTTTAGAGGCTGTTTCTTATTTTAATAAAAATTATTCAAGAGATACTTGGTTGACGCGGTGCCGGTCGCCTGGCTTCGCACCGGGAGTGAACGGACAGTAAAGCCAGGTGGGCAATTGTGCTAATTGTGCATAATGAGAAAAAAGTTGCATGAGATAAAATTCTTCTCTAAGAAAGCGATGCTATCCGGTTGTTAGGAAGTGGAAGTCGGCCCACAAAATAAATAGATAAATAACAACAGCAACTGCCCGCAAGGATTGAGCGTAGGACCGCAGTCTGTGGCCGATTGTGCAATCTTTGGGAGATTCAACACTCTGAAAAAGGGAGGCCTGTATGGCGAAAGTCGGTGTGTATGTCTGTCACTGCGGTACGAATATTGCCGGAGTCATCGACGTGTCGGCGGTCCGCGATTTTGCGGAAACGCTGCCTGATGTCGTGATCGCCCGCAAAGATCTGTTCATGTGCTCGGATTCTGGGCAGGAAATGGTCAAGAAGGACATCATTGATGGCCTGGTTGACCGCGTGGTGGTGGCTGCCTGCACGCCGCGCACCCACGAGCCGATTTTCCGAGCTGCCTTGGAGAAGGCGGGGCTGAACAAGTACCTGTTCGAAATGGCCAACATCCGCGATCAGGGCAGTTGGGTGCATGGCCACGACCACGAAGGAGCCACGGAAAAAGCCAAAAAGATCGTGGCATCGGCCGTGGGCAAGGCCCGCAACCTTGAACCGCTGGAAGACAAATTCGTGCCGGTCACCGACGCAGCCCTGGTGATCGGCGGCGGTATCGGCGGCATCAATGCCGCCCTCGAATTGGCCAACATGGGACACAAGACCTATCTGGTCGAGAAACGCCCATCCATCGGCGGCGTCATGGCCCAATTGGACAAGACGTTTCCCACCAATGACTGCTCGGCCTGTATCCTTACCCCGATGATGGTCGAGGCCTACAATCACCCCAACATCGAAACCCTGGCCTATTCCGAAGTGGATGACGTCAGTGGATATATCGGCAACTTCACGGTCAAAATCAGACAGAAGCAGACCTATGTCGATTGGTCGCGATGCACCGGCTGCGGTGATTGCGCCAGCAAATGTCCTTCCAAGGTGCCGGACGAGTTCAACATGGGGTTGTCCGACCGGCGCGCCGCCTATATCATGTTTCCCCAGGCCGTGCCCAAGAAGGCGGTGGTCGACATGGATCACTGCTTGAATTGCGCCGGCAGGGAAATCGGCACCCTGCCGAAGATTAACGAAAAGACAGGGCGTCCTATCCTGGCGCCTTGCGAGCGGGCCTGTCCGGCCGAGGCCATCAATCGGTCCGTGGCCTACAATCCGGAAGGTGCGATCAAGGAGGTGGAAGTCGGCTCGATCGTCGTCGCCACGGGTTACCAGGTCATGGACAAAGGCTGGTTCAAGGAGATGGCCCCGGATTCACCCAACGTGATCACCGCGCTGCAGCTGGAGCGGATCATCTCGGCCACCGGGCCCACCGAAGGCAAGCTGCTGCGGCCCTCGGACAAGGAGAAACCGCACACCATCACCTTCGTTTCCTGTATGGGATCGCGGGACGAAAACTTCCACACCTACTGTTCACGCTTCTGTTGCATGTACATGATCAAGCAGGCCCGGCTGATCAAGGAGAAATATCCAGACATCGCGATCAACATGCATTTTATCGACGTCCGCGCGGCCGGCAAGGGGTACGACGAGTACTACACCGGTGCCCGCAAGATGGGAATCAACTTTTTCAAAGGCAAGGTCGGCGGCTTGGAAATGCTGTCCGGAGATCGTCTCCGGGTGTTGGCCTATGACATGGAATCGGCCGTCAATATCGAATACGAGTCGGATCTGGTGGTTTTGGCCACAGCAGTCGAACTGCCGCAGGATGCCACCACATTGGCCCAGAAGCTGGGGCTGCAATTCTGCGGGGCCAACTTCTTCCGCGAACTGCATCCGAAACTGGGACCGGTGGAAACCGCCACCGAAGGACTGTTCCTGGCCGGTTGCTGTCAGGGACCCAAGGACATCCCGGACACCGTGTCCCAGGCCAAAGCCGCCGCCGCAGCCGCCGCAGTGCCGCTGTCTCAGGGCAAGGTCAGGATCGAACCGATCATCTCCGAGGTCCATGCCGAGGTGTGCAGCGGTTGCGGCATCTGTATCCCGCTCTGTCCATACCATGCCATCAGCATGACCACCTTTGCCGACCGACCCAGGGCTCAGATCGAAATGTCGGCCTGCAAGGGCTGTGGTGTCTGCACTTCGGCCTGCCCATCAGGGGCCATTGTCCTCCACGGTTACGACGAAACGCAGATCTTCGCCCAGATCGAGGCGCTGACAGCTTAAGGAGAACGCCAACATGTTAATCACTCAAGAGAAAATTAATGAAGCCGTCTCCACCATCATCGAATACGGCGGTCGTGGCATCCTCAACTGTGTCCAATGCGGCGCCTGTTCAGCGATTTGCCCCGGAGTCCGCGCCGGCTTTCCTCTGCTCTGCCGCAGTCTGATTCGTCATCTGCTCAACGGAGAGCTGGAAGAAATCATCGAGGATTCCTCGAGTTGGGCATGTCAGGCTTGCTGCCGTTGCACCGAGGTGTGTCCTCGGGGAGTGAGGCCGCAGGAGGTGGTATTCGCTTTTCGCCGTTACCAGGGCAATCAGCTTGCCTTTTCCACCTCGTCGGTCACCAGCCAGATGAATCTGTTCGAGACCGGGCATGCCGTCTACGTTGACCCGAAAGAGGCGAGAAGCAAGGTCGGGCTGCCGGAAAAAACACCGACCTCGGCCTTTGACGAGCAGGCCAAGCAGGAAATCCAGACACTGATCAACAACAGTCCCATGGGCCAGTTGGGTCTTTTCTAAGGAGGGGGGCCATTTATGGAAAAAATAGGCTTATATCTTGGATGTAACATCCCACTCAAGGCGCCGGACATTGAGCAATCATTCCGCAAGGTCTTCCCTGTCTTGGGCATTGAGCCGGTGGATCTGCAGGGGGCTTCCTGCTGTCCATCCTGGGGCACGGCGCCTTCGTTTGACCTCAACACCTGGTGCGCCATCTCCAGCCGCAACATTACCATTGCCGAAGACTTGGGCGTAGACATCATGACCGGCTGCAACTCCTGCTTCGGCATACTGTCGGAGGCCAAGCACTTTCTGAATGACGGAGAGCGCCGCAAGGTGGTCAACGCCCAACTGAAGGCGATCGGCCGGGAGTTTAAGGGGACCTCGGACATCTACCATATTTCTCATGTCCTCCACCACAAGGTAGGAGTTCAGAAGATACGGGAAAGTCTGAAATATTCCCTCGACGGGCTGAAAATTACGGTCCAGCCCGGCTGCCATTCCCTCTGGCCTACGGATGTTTTCAAAATCACTGAGGCCAATCCCTATAATCCGACAATCCTCCGCGAGCTGTGCGAGGCGACCGGTGCCACGGTCCCCCACTACTCACGCCTGGAGGGCTGTTGCGGCATGGGCGGCATGCGGTCCACCGACGTGGAGAAATCGCTCAAATTGTTCAGGGACAAGCTGATCTCGATGAAGGAAGAGGGCAATCCTGACATGATTGTCACCACCTGCTCTTCCTGTTACCTCCAGTTCGACATGTCCCAGCCGATCCTCAAGGAGCGCGGATTGATTGATTTCGAGCCCATTCCGACCTTTTATTATACCCAGCTGCTCGCCTTGGCCATGGGATTTGATCCCGGGCAGGTGGCCGCGATTTCGCAGATCGACCGTAGATCGCTCATCAGCGAGATTCAAAGCGAAAAACGTCTGATTAAGGAGGTGGCCTGATGTCCTTCACACCTAATATCGTCGGCTTTGCCTGCCAGTGGTGCACCTATGCCGGTGCCGATCTTGCCGGTAACCTGCGCGCCAAATATCCACCCTCGATCAAGCTGATCAAGGTTCCCTGCTCCGGGCGGGTTGAACCGGAATTTATTCTGGAAGCCTTTGCCAACGGCGCCGACGGCGTTTTGGTCGGTGGCTGCCATTTCGGTGACTGTCACTACAAGAGCGGAAATTACAAAACTGCCAACCGGATGAAAATTCTGGCGCAACTGTTGGAAGATTCCGGTTTTGACCGGAATCGGTTCCGTCTGGAATGGATCTCCGGTGCCGAGGGCTACCGGTTTGCCGAGGTGGTCGAGGAGTTCACCAAGGAACTGCAGGAACTGGGTCCCAATCCGCTCAAAGGAGGAAATGGTCATGGCAGATAAAGTGAAAACCGCCTTTCTGCTCGCTGGCGGCTGCGCCGGCTGCGAAATGAGCGTAGTCGATCTTTCCGAGGCCCTGATTGATGCCTTGGAGTCGCTCGAAATCGTCTTCTGGGCTCCGACCGTGGCTGACGTCAAATATAAGGATCTGGAAGCCATGCCCGACAAAAGCATCGACTTAGCCTTTGTCGACGGCATGATCCGCAACAGCGAGAACCTGCACATGGTCAAAGTGCTGCGGCAGAAATCGAAGGTCTTGGTGGCCTTCGGCGCATGCGCGTCCTTGGGTGGTATCGCAGCCATGGGAGACCTGCACACCAAAGAGCAGTTGTTCGAGAAGGCTTACAAAACCACCTTTTCCACCGACAACCCCGACGGCATCTATCCCACCCCGGAATACATGCTCGACGGCAAGTATAACCTGACCATCCCCACCTTCCTCGACAACTGCCAGACCATCGATCAAGTCGTGGATGTGGAATATTACGTCGGCGGGTGCCCACCGCATCCTTCCTTTGTCGGTCAGTTGGTCGGCGCCATCCTGGCGGGCAAGCTGCCGCCAGCGGGCTCCTGGCTGACCGGAGGCAAGGCGGTGTGTGACGTCTGCAAACGGAATCCGGCGATCACCGGTCATGAGCGGTTGCCGGTGGGTGCGATCAAACGAACCGTCGACGACTATCCTGATCCGGAAAAATGCCTGCTCCAGCAGGGCTACATGTGCTTTGGCCCGGTGACCCAGGGTGACTGCGGCGGCTCCTGCCTCAATGTCAACATTCCTTGCCGGGGTTGCGGCGGTCCGATTCCTGGCGTCAAGGATTTTGGCGCCCGTTGCGTCTCTATGCTTGCCGCGAGTATGGCGGATGAGGAGACGGCAGCCCAGTTCATCGAGAAATACAACAACATGGCCAAACTGGTCTACCGGTATAGCCACACGGCCTCGAAGCTCAATCATCGCATTGCCGAACAGAAAGAGCAGTAGCACGTCAGGATGTCGAAACGAACAACCGGGGAGGTCTGTTCATGAGTATCTTCGAAGCGCTAAAGAACAAATTCGGTTTTGGCCCATCGCCAAGCGTTCCGGTTACGACTGCAAGGAGCAGCTCTATGAAGAAAATCGAAATCAATCCGATCACCCGTCTTGAGGGGCATGGCAAGATCGCCATCTTTCTCGACGATAACGGCAATGTCGACGATGCCTTTTTCCAGACCGTCGAATTCCGGGGATATGAAAAGTTCCTCCAGGGTATGCCCATGGAGGAGGTACCCCGGACTGTGTCTACGGTCTGCGGTGTCTGTCGGGGTGTGCATTTTACCGCCGCGATGAAAGCTTCGGACGGCGTCTTCGGCGTTACGCCGCCACCGGCCGGCCGCAAGCTGCGCGACCTTTATTTCAGTTCCCACTATGTTGAGGATCATGCGGTTATCCTCTATGCCCTCGGGTTTCCCGATTTCG
Organism: Desulfobulbus sp.; assembly: GCA_009780825.1. Classification (GTDB taxonomy): domain Bacteria; phylum Desulfobacterota; class Desulfobulbia; order Desulfobulbales; family Desulfobulbaceae; genus Desulfobulbus. The sequence continues at coordinate 274,433 of WQZH01000002.1, forward strand.
TGGTCGGGCCGGAGGCCGATCCGGCCGAACGGAACGTGATCGGCCTGATCAATGCGGTGGGAGCCGCAACCGGCAAGGAAGTCCTGCGTCGCCGCAGCTCGGCGATCAAGATTTTCGAACTGCTGGGCGGTAAGCCCAACCATCCGGTGGCGGCCCTCCCCGGTGGCTGGTCCAAGCGAGTGACCGAAGAGGAGCGCAAGCAGATTGAAGCCTGGTCAGAGGAGCTGGTGGGGCTGGGCGAGCTGACCCTCCAGGTGTTTGATGACGTGGTGCTGAAAAACGACAAATACATGAAACTGGTCACCGGAGACATGTACAAGGTCGAGGTCGGCTACATGGGCTCCGTAAACGACAAGGGCCAGGTCGCCTACTACGACGGCACCCAGAAGGTGATCGACAGCGCGGGAACAGAGGTCGGGAGCTTCCATGGCAAGGAATACCTCGATTTCATCTCCGAGCGGGTTCTGCCTTGGTCGTATCTCAAGTTCCCGTATCAGAAGAAGCTCGGTGCCTGGAAAGGCATCGTCGAAGGACCGGGCACCAATATTTATGCCGTTGGCCCGTTGGCCAGGTTGAACATAGCTCAAGGTATGGATACGCCCAAGGCGCAGCAGCATTTCGAAAGGTTCCACGCCACCTTCGGCGCCCGGCCGGTACACCACGTCCTCGCCTATCACTGGGCAAGGGCCATTGAGATGCTCAATGCCGCCGAGCGATGTCTGGAACTCTCCCGCGATCCAGAGATCACCAGCAAGGAGATTTGGAACAAACCGACCTCTTGTCCGGGTGAGGGAATAGGCATCATCGAGGCGTCGCGGGGCACGCTGATCCATCACTATCTTACCGACAGCAAGGGTATCGTCACCGACGCCAACCTGATCGTGGCCACTACGCATAACAACGCCCCGATTAACCTGGCAGTGAAGAAGGCTGCCAAACATTTCATCAAGAACGGTAATGTGTCCCAAGGCATGCTTAACTACGTCGAGATGGCCTTTCGACCCTACGATCTTTGCCTGGCTTGCGCCACCCATACGGTGACCGGCGGGCAGTCGCCGCTGGAGATCGAGATTTTCGATAAGAGCGGCGCGCTGTACAAGACTTTGAAAAACTTTTAAGGTAGTGAACGGAGAGTCTGGTTGCCATTAACCCGTGGTCAATCCCGGCGGGTTAGCGGCCGCCCGACCTCATCCCCCTCTGTTTCACTTCCCCGGGCCGGAAAAGGCTCTGCCTTTTCCGGCCCTTTCCTTTGTCAACAGGGCTGATATGAAGTCAAAATGCGTGGTGATCGGCATCGGCAATCCGTATCTCCAGGACGATCGCGCCGGTGTCGTGGTGGCCGAACAACTGGAACGAGACGGATTGGCCTGTCAGATCGAAGTGATCCACACAGTCGGTTTCGAGGTGATGGACAAGGTTCGGGGCTTTGAACGGGCGATTATCGTCGATGCGTGCAAGCTGGGTAACGCGCCGGGATCCATTCTCGAAGTCACCGTGGACGATATCTTCACCACCCATGCCTTGGTGAACTCGCACGCCGTCACTTTGGGAACTACCCTGAAAACGGGGTATATCTGCTTTCCGGAAGAAATGCCTGCCGACATCCGGATCGTGCTGATCGAAGTCAAGGAAATCAAGGAGTTCACCCAGCAAATGTCCCCCGAGGTCGAGCAGGCGGTGGCCGAGGCGGTAGTGCGGATCAAGGGCATGGTGGAGGCCATGCCGACAGACAGTCCTTCCCGGCCAAATTAGAGGTTGGCGAGCAGGTCATCGGCGGGCGACACTTTCGCAAACAGTCCGTTGAGCGCGGCGCAGTAAGCAGCGTGGACATCTTCAGCGGCAACGTCTCTGCCACACAATACCCTGGGCCAGCATCTTACGGGCCTCATCGCGGCGCTCGCGGGCTACCTTTAAACTGATTTCAGGACACCGTGGTTTGGCATTATTGATCTGTGTGACCGTCAGCGGTTTTATCAGTCGTGCCACAGCCTTACCTCCAATTTATAGAACCCCTAAAATAATCAACCAACACCCTAACAAGACCCCTATTCGAGTCAATTGTCAAGGCATTTTATGGGATTTCTTTGGATGGTATATGTAATTAAATGTATTAAATTCCGTTAATAATGGATTGAGCTGGACATCATTGATTAATACGAAGTTGGTCGAGATAGTCTGCCCAGGCCTGCATCATCTCCCTGCGCTGGTCGAGATACTTCGTGCGGTTGTATGCCGTGCCTAGGCTGTCGGGCACACGGTGTGCCAGTTGATGCTCAATCACTTCAGGCGACCAGCCTAGTCGTTCGGCAAGCAGGGTTCGGGCCATTGACCGAAACCCATGGGCGGTATGCTCTTTCCGAGTATCAATCCCCATATCCTGCAAGGCTCGGTTGATGGTCATGTTGCTCAGATGCCTGCCGCCTCTGCTCCGGCTGGGAAAAACAAATTCACCCGCCCCATATTCTTCCTTCAGCGACTTTAATATCTCCACCGCTTGCCGAGCAAGGGGAACATGGTGTTCCGTCCCGGTCTTGCTGATAGTGTAACACCACTCAGCCCGCTCAAGGTCAACATCCACCCAGCGCATGGCGATCAACTCGCCAGGGCGGCAGAAGAGCATGGGGAGCAGTTTGAGGGCCGCGCTGACGAATGCCGAGGCTCTGAGATTCACGGCGTGGGAGTCTATGGCCCGGAGCAGCCGACCAACATCTTCCGGTGCGGTGAATGCTGGCTGGTGTTGTACGGTGTGGGTTTTGAGGGCATTCTTGAGATACGGGCATGGGTCGGCTAGCTCTCGCTTCCCGGTGGCTATGGCATGCTGAAGGACTTGAGAGATATTGACCTTTGCCCGCTTGACAGTCTCAAGAAAGCCGTTGGCTTGTATCGCCTCTAGGACAGGGAGGATATTGGCTGCGCCAATGGTGGCAACAGGGAGGCTGCCCAGGGTGGGCAGAATGAACCTGTCCAGCCTGGAGCGGGTATGTCCCACCGTCCCAAGCGCTTTCCCTGCCTGCCAGACCTCAAACCACTCTTCCGCCACCCGGCCAAAGGTGTTGTCTCGCTGTTCCCGTTCAGCGGACTTCTCAGCCTTTTTCACCTCACCGGGGTCTTTCCCGTGGGCCAGTTGTTTCCGTGCCTCGTCCCGCCGTTCGCGGGCCTCCTTGAGCGTGATCTCTGGATACTTGCCCAGAGCAAGGAGTTTTTCTTTTCCTCTGAATTGCTACTTCAGGCGCCAGAGCTTACCGCCCGCCCGCGTGACAAGCAGGTACATGCCTCTTTCGTCGGTCAGCTTGTAGTCCTTCTCTTTTGGTTTGGCGTTTTTGACGTCCGTTGCGGTCAGCGGCATGACAATTCTCCTGCGGGGTATAAAGATGCCCGCTCCGGGGTACGGAAAAAGCCCCGAGCTCGTATATCCTTTATTATACCCCGGAAAAAATCCGGATGTCAACGGATGGAAGTGGACTACAAAGGACAAGAAAAGGCCGGAATCCTTGATTTCTCTTGGAACTTCCGGCCCTTACTGGACTCCAGCAAACTGCGCTGGATTATGTACTGGCTCCCCGGGAGGGACTCGAACCCCCGACAAGGCGGTTAACAGCCGCCTGCTCTACCAACTGAGCTACCGAGGAATGTGGTGCTCGTATCAAAGGCCATCGCACGCATGACCATTTCAAAAATGGCTAAATAGCACAGAGTATCCGGAGCGTCAAGAAAAAGTTGTCCGTTGGGCAGCGGCGCTTGCCGTGATCGCATTTATGCTCGACGGTTCGCTGGCAGCCATCAGTCCCATAGTCCCGGAAATAATGACGCAGCGGAGGGTGGGGCTTTAATCCCGCTGCAGCAGCAGTGCCGCCCACTCTTCCTGGTACAGCCGGTCGAGCGGCTGCAATCCGAACTCGCGATAGGCGCGGATGATGCTGTTTTCCTGGTCGCCGGCGAGAATTCCGGCCAGCACCAGGCATCCTCCCGGCCTGGTCAGACTTGCCAGGGTTCCGGCCATTGCTGCCAGTATGTCGTGGACGATGTTGGCGCAGACCAGGGGAAATGAGCCCTGGATCTGGGTCACTGGCGTGACGCCGACGTCTATTTTGCCGGCAAGCCCGTTCTTGGCGACATTTTCCCGAGCCACGGCCACCGCGTCCGGATCGTTGTCGATGGCCACGACCCGTTCGGCGCCAAAGAGAGCGGCGGCCATGGCGAGGATGCCGGTGCCGGTGCCGACATCCAGCACCTCCCGGCAATGTCTGGCCTCCTGACACTGCCTGATCAGCTCCAGGGCCATACGGGTCGAGGCATGCTGACCGGTGCCGAAGGCCATACCCGGATCCATCTCGATGATCGCTTGGCCCGGATCTGCTTGATAGTCCTCCCAAGATGGCTTGACCACCAGCCCCGGGATGATCTCGACCGGCTTGAAGTACTGCTGCCAGCAAGTAGCCCAGTCCTGGTCGGCGAGCAGGACTGCCGTAACCTTCTCCAGAACACGATCATACAGGGTGAACAGTTCGGCCATCTCGCGCTCTACCCGAGCGAGCAGGGCGTTCGCGTTTTCTGTGGGGCAGGGAGCAGCGCCTGTTGCTTCCAGCTGGAAAAAACCACTGATCAGGGCGCCGGTCCCGCTTTCCGGGCTTTGCTCCACGCCGGCCCCGCTGAGCACCTCCATGAGGTCAGTAGCGGCTTCCAGCAGGGGAAGGGGGCAAAACAGGGTGATCTTCAGCCATTGGTGTCCGGTTGTATCTGTCATTGTTGGGTCATGGGTCGGCAAAAGGAAGGAAAAAGGTCGCGCTGCTGGCCGCCTGTCCGGCTTATCCGAGGATGCGAGCATACCGCGGTTTGAGCTTCGGAGCCACTTTTTCCTGCTGTCTCTGCCTGGTGCGGCCGCATCGTGAACGATTTGGTTAGTTAGTCAGAGTAATTGATGATTGACAAAACATCCTTGCCGCTATTACTTAACCGTGTATCATTTGTTGCCCGTTTGCCGAGGTTTGTGCTGCGGTGGAAAGAGAGGAGCAGAGCGCCGAAGCAGCCCTGGCCGGAACCCCTTGTCCCGTTGTTGTTTCCCCTCCGCTTTGTGCCTCTTGTATCTCTGCGCCTCAGAGTTGTTCCTATGATCGACGCCCTGGGCCACCATCTCTGCTACGGTGCATTGCAGGACTACCTGACCGGCGAGGTACTGCCCGACACCGATGATGAGCGTATCCGTCAGGGCCTGGCCCGATTGCTGGTGGAACGACTCGGCTATGGCAAACACGAACTTGAGCCCCGCCTGACCATCGACACCTGCTACAATGGGAACCGAACGCAGACGCTGATCGAACTCACCGTCCGCGTCAAAGGTCGGCGGCTATTCATCGTCCGCTATGGTCCCGGATCCCTGGTGACCAGAGAGAAGGCGGCTCTTGCCGCCGCCCGTCTCCTGGATCCTGACTATCGCATTCCTCTGGCCATCGTCACCAACGGCAGGGACGCGGAGTTGCTGGAAACGGCGCGGGGCAGGGTGCTTGCCGCCGGCATGGCCTGCATACCCGACCGGAACAGGGCCGAGACCCTGATCGGCGAATGCGTGTTCGAGCCGTTTGCCGACCTTGGGAGGCGAGACCAGGCGTTGCGCATCCTCAATGTGTTCGATCAAAAGGAGTGCTGCTGCGATAACAGTTGCCCCAAGGATGTTTATTGAAGAAACAGGAAACCGACACGACGGCCCGATGGTCGGCGCAACCGATGCACAATCAACCCTCAGCCTACACGACAACCATGGAGAAAACCCGCGACTGGAGCAAGACAAGCTGGCAGACCCACCCCGCCCTGCAGCAACCAAACTGGCCGGATAAGAACCGATACGATGAGATCATCGAGACCCTGTCCCTGTTGCCTCCGTTGGTTTTCGCCGGAGAAATCAGAGATTTGAAGGCCATGCTCGCCAGGGCGGTCAAAGGAGAGGCCTTCCTGCTCCAGGGCGGCGACTGCTCCGAGGAGTTTTCCCGCTGCACCGCACCCAATATCCGCGAGACCCTCAAGGTGCTGCTGCAGATGGCGGTCATTCTCACCTATGCCGGCAACAAGCCGGTGGTCAAAGTCGGCCGTATAGCCGGCCAGTATGCCAAACCGCGTTCCAGCGATACCGAGAAGGTCGACGGCATCGAGATGCTCAGTTATCGAGGCGATATGGCCAATTCCGCCGATCCGGTGTCGGCGGCGCGCATTCCCGATCCGGAACGGATGCTCAAGGGCTATCACCTGTCGGCGGCGACGATGAATCTGTTGCGGGCCTTCACCCGTGGCGGTTTCAGTTCGTTGCACCGGGTCCAGGCGTGGAATCAGGAGTTTGTCAAGCAGTCGCCCATGGGACGGTCGTACGAGCGCATGGCTGAGCGGATCAGCAATGCCCTCAAGTTCATGGAGACCATCGGGATCTCCACCGATATCCCGCAGATGAAGGAAGCGCAGTTTTTCACTTCGCACGAGGCCCTGTTTCTCGGCTACGAACAGGCCCTGACCAGGGAGGACTCGGTTGCCGGCGGCTGGTACGATTGTTCCGCGCATCTGTTGTGGATCGGCGACCGCACCCGCCAACTCGACGGCGCCCATGTCGAATTTCTCAGGGGCGTGCGCAATCCGATCGGCATGAAGGTCGGACCTGACCACGATGCCGACAACATTCTGGCGATCATCGAACGGCTGAATCCGGAAAACGAACCAGGCCGCATCACTCTGATCACCAGGTTCGGCCACAAGGCCATCGACAAGCACCTGCCGCCCCTACTGCGGGCGGTCAAAAAATCAGGCTTCAACGTGCTCTGGACCTGCGATCCGATGCACGCCAACACCTTTAAGGCCGAGTCAGGGCACAAAACCCGTGATTTTGAGCATATTCTTTCGGAGTTACGGTGCTTTTTCGAGTTGAACTGGAGCGAGAACACGGTGCCGGGCGGGATCCATTTCGAATTGACCGGCGACGATGTCACCGAGTGCATCGGCGGTGCGCGCCAGCTTTCCCACGCCCATCTCGGACAACGGTATCTCACCACCTGCGACCCGCGGCTCAATGCGGAGCAGGCGTTGGAAATGGCCTTTCAGATTGCCGAGATGATTCGCAGCAGTTGAACTGCAAACGCGCCTCTCTCTGCTGAGCGGAAGGTCTGAGGAGGACCGGAAGCGTCTGTCAGGCGGCGAAGATGGAGGCGATTTCGTCGCGGGAGGTGCTGTCGAGCAATCGTTGCCGGTTGCCGGGCTGTTTGAGAACCTTGCTGACCATGGCCAGGGTCTGCAGGTATTCTCCCGCCTTGCTGGCCGGAGAGAGCAGCAGGACAAAGAGGTGTGCGGGCCGGTTGTCGATGGCGTTGAAATCGACACCGGCCTTGCTGCGTCCGAAGCAGAGCAGGATTTCGTCGAGCCCTTCGAGCTTGCCATGGGGTATGGCCACGCCGTTGCCGAGCCCGGTCGAGCCCACGGCCTCGCGTTCCATGAGCACGTTACACAGCGTTTCTTCGGTGAAACGGCCGCAGATCGTGGCGGCGACGCCTGCCAATTCGTGCAGCGCGGCCTCCTTGGTGATCGCCTTCATGTTGAGCAGTATTGCGTCGTGGAGCAGTTGTGGCATAGTGGGTCAGCGGGTCTGCCGCCGATGTTTGACTGGAAGAATTTTTAGTTGTTCCCGGTACTTGGCGACAGTGCGCCGGGCGACGGTGATATTTTCCTTAGCCAGCAGCTCGGAAATCTTGCTGTCGCTCAGCGGTTTGGTCTGGTTCTCGTTGTTCACCAACTGCCGGATTCTGGTCTTGATCGCTTCGGCCGCGACCGAATCACCGTCCGGAGTCGCCACCGCCGTGCTGAAAAAGTATTTCAACTCGTAGATGCCCTGAGGGCAGTGTACATATTTGTTGGAGGTCACCCGGCTGACGGTCGACTCGTGCATACCGATGTCCTCAGCCACATCCCGCAGGATCAGCGGTCGCATCGCCGACGGTCCGTACTCGAAGAAATCCCGCTGAAATTTGAGCAGGCTTTCCATGACCCGGTAGATGGTCCGCTGTCTCTGCTCGATCGATTTGATGAACCATTCGGCATTCCGCTTGTTTTCACGCAGATAGCCTCGAGATTCCGGCGTCAGGCGGTTTTTCTGCTTGAGCAGTTGCTGATATTCGCTGGAGAGCTGGAGCTGCGGCAAACCTTCATCGTTGAGCTGGATGACGAATCCACCGTCGACCTTATGCACGAAAACATCCGGCACCACATAGTTGATCTGCTCGTTGCTGAATTCATTGCCGGGGTATGGGGTCAGCGCCTGGATGGTGGCCACCGCCTCAAGCACTTTTTTGAGCGGCGCCCCGGTTTTTCTGGATATCTGCGCGTAGTTGCGAGCCTCGAGGAGAGGCATGTGCTGCTCGACAATGCGGCAGGCCAGGGGATGCTCGTCATCAAGGCGGTCGAGTTGCAGCAGGAGCGATTCGCGGATATCGCGGGCGGCGATCCCAGCCGGGTCGAGGCTTTGCACCAAGCGCAAAGCCCCTTCGGCCTCTTCGACGGTGCAGTGGCCGAATGCGCAGATATCTTCGATGCTGGCTTCCAAAAATCCGTGCTCATCGAGATTGCAGACGATAAAGGTGGTCAGTTCGGCATCCTGCTCGGTCATGTCGAGATGGGTCAACTGCCATTGCAGATAGGAGGCCAATCCGGGTGCGACGGAAATGAAGTCGAAGAGGGACGGGGCGTCGGCTGGTGGATTTTCGTGGGAAAAGGAGAGGTCCGAATCAAAGGCGTTGGCGTAATCCTCCCAGTTGACCTCGACGACGCTTGCCGGGTCGTCTCCCTTGACCCGGTCGGTGACGGCCGATTCGGCCTGATAGGTGTTTTCTTCCGCGCTGAGCGCCTCGGGATTGGCGGTCGGTTCGAGGATGCTCGGCACCTCTTCCAGCATGGGGTTCTGCTCAATTTCAGACTGCAGGGCCTCGGTGAGTTCCAGACGGCTCAACTGCAGCAACTTGATGGCCTGGCGCAACTGCGGCGTCATCACCAGTTTTTGTGCCAGCTTGAGGTGTTGTCTGAGTTCGAGGGCCATGGAGAATCAGGCTCGTTGTTGGTGATATTGGGCTGCGTTATTCAGGGTCACATGGTGAAATGGTCACCAAGATACATTTTTCTCGCCACCGAGCTCTGGGTGATGTCTTCGGCGCTGCCGCTGGTGAGAATCTGACCATTATTCATAATATAGGCCAGGTCACAGACCTGCAAGGTCTCCCGGACATTGTGGTCGGAGATCAGGATGCCGAGCCCCTTCTGTTTCAAGTCGCGGATGATATCTTGGAGATCAGCCACTGACAGGGGATCGACCCCGGCAAACGGTTCGTCAAGCAGGATGAAACGCGGCTTGGTAGCCAGCGCCCGCATGATTTCCACCCGTCGCCGTTCGCCGCCGGACAAGGCGTGGCCTTTGTTGCCCGCCAGATATTCCAGCTTCAGTTCCGTCATCAGCTCCCTGATCCGGTTGTTGATTTCGTTGTTGGGCAATCCCAGGGGTTCAAGGACGATGCGGATGTTCTCCTCAACGGTCAGCTTCTTGAAGACCGACGGCTCCTGGGACAGATAAGTGATGCCGCGCGCGGCCCGCTTATGGATGGGCAGCCCGGTGATCTCTTCTCCGTCCAGAAGGATGGCGCCGCTGGTTGGGCGGATAAAGCCGACAATCGAATAGAAAGTGGTGGTTTTGCCGGCTCCGTTCGGACCGAGCAGGCCGACCACCGAGGAACTGCGGACTTGCACGTTGACTTGGTCGACTACCCGCCGGTTGCGGTACTCCTTGACCAGCCCCCGGGTTTCGAGCACAAAAGCTCCGGTCATGGCTGGTTCTTGGATTCCGGGTGGATAATCGCCCGGACCCGGTTGTTGTTGTCTGGCTCGACAACTGACCGTTTTTCATCAAGATAATAGACGATAGTCTTGCCGGAAACCATATTCTGATCCTGCCAGGCCCTGGCGTTGCCGCTGAGGACAGCCCTGCGTTCCCGGGCGAAATATTCCATCCTGTCCCCGGATCCCAGCCAATCTCCCTGGTTGATTTTGACATTGCCGGTACAAATCAATCTCTCCACCTGGTTGGTGGGTGCTTGGCTGCCCTGTTGCTGCCCCCGTGCCGCATCATTTTTCTTTTCGGTATAGAACACGGTCATTTCGTCGGTTTTGATGGTGAAGTTGCCTTGCCGGGCATCCACCTTGCCGATGAACACCACTGAATTCTTGTTTTCCTGGGAGACCATGCGGTTGGCTTCAACGCTGATCGGCTGTTCAGGCGCTTCGGCGGATGCCTGACGAAGCGCCAAGCCAGGCAGCAGGGCGAGGGCGGTCAAGAACAGAGTGGTATGGGCGGCAAGACGAATACGGCCCATGGTTGGCCTGTTGGCAAGTATAAACATGGAAAAAGGAGGCAATTGTTTTTCTGGTTTATTTTTTGCAAGAATCTCTTTATGCTACAAGGTATTTCGGTAAATGTAAAGGGTCTGGATAGCCCGGAACTCTTTTCTTTGGAAGGAAATAGGACAGTTTACACCGGATGGAAGCAGCAGTATAATATTATCCGGCATTTTAGCCGTCCAGACAGGTTCCCCGGACCGCAAGCAGAGCAAGGAAAACAGATGATACGCGAGGAAATCGCTAAGGCCAAGGTGCTGGTGGAGTCGCTTCCCTATATCAGCGAATTCAGGGAAAAGACCGTGGTGATCAAATACGGTGGTCATGCCATGGTTGACGAGGTGCTGAAACGCAACTTCGCGCTCGACGTCATTTTGATGAAATACATCGGCATCAATCCGGTGATTGTTCATGGCGGCGGCCCGCAGATCAACCGGTTTCTGGAAAAGATGCAGGTCACCCCCAGCTACGTCCAGGGCATGCGAGTTACCGACGGCGAAACCATGGACGTGGTTGAGATGGTGCTGGTCGGCAAGGTCAACAAGGAAATCGTCGGCCTGATCAACCACTGCGGCGGCAAGGCGGTCGGTCTTTCCGGCCGGGATGGCGATCTGGTGCAGGCCCGCAAGCTGACTATCCGGGGGAAGCCCGCTGCCGAAGACCAGCCGCCGGAATTGATCGACATCGGTCGGGTCGGCGAGGTGACCAGAATTAATCCTGAGATTCTCGACGCCCTCGACCGGCAGGACTTCATCCCGGTTATCGCTCCGGTCGGCGTCGGTGAAGACGGTCAGGCCTTCAACATCAACGCCGATCTGGTGGCCGGGGCCATAGCCGCCGAATTAAACGCCGTCAAACTGATGCTGCTCACCGATGTCGAGGGAGTGAAGAATCAGAACGGCGAACTGATTTCCACCATTTATCGCGACCAGATTGACGATTTGATGGCGGCTGGAGTGATCAAGGGCGGGATGATTCCCAAGGTCAACTGTTGCAAGGCGGCTCTGGATGGGGGCGTGGCCAAGGCGCATATCATCGATGGGCGCCAGGAGCATGCAATCTTATTGGAGATTTTTACTCGAAAAGGTATCGGCACGGAGTTGGTGGCATGAAAAACGCAGAATGGGCGGCGCGAGGCAATAAGGTGTTCATCGGAACCTATAACCGGTTCCCGGCGGCCATGGTCAAGGGCAGTGGCTGCCGTCTCTGGGATGCGGACGGGAAGGAGTACCTCGATTTCCTTGCCGGCATCGCGGTTTGTGCGCTGGGACACTGCCATCCCGCGGTCACCGGGGCCATCCGCCGTCAGGCCGAAACCCTGGTCCATGTCTCCAACCTTTTTCATACCCAGCCGCAGATCCAGTTGGCCGAGCTGCTTGTGGGCAACAGTTTTGCCGACCGGGTGTTCATGTGCAATTCCGGCGCCGAGGCCAACGAAGCGGCGATCAAGCTGGCGCGCATCCACAGCGGCGAGGGGCGCTACGAGATTATCTCGCTGGCCGGATCGTTCCACGGCCGGACGCTCGCCGCCGTGGCCGCTACCGGCCAACCCCGGTTCCACCAGGGGTTCGAACCCCTGCCCCAAGGGTTTGTCCATGCCGAGTTCGGCGATCCGCACACCATTGAAGCGCTGGTCTCGCCCCGGACCTGCGCCATCCTCTGCGAACCCATCCAGGGAGAAAGCGGGGTCCGCCCTCTGGGGAGCGAGTACATTCGGGCTATCCGCGATATCTGCGACCGGCACGGTCTGTTGCTGATCTTCGACGAAGTGCAGACCGGTCTTGGCCGGACCGGCACCCTGTTCGCCCATGAGCAGTTGGGGGTGACGCCGGACATCATGACCCTGGCCAAGGCGCTTGGCAATGGCCTGCCCATCGGCGCCATGCTGACCACGGAGAACATCGCCGCCTCATTGACCGCGGGTTCCCATGCTTCCACCTTCGGGGGCAACCCTGTGGCCGCCGCTGCTGCGGTCGAAGTGCTCACTATCATGTTGGCCGACGGGTTCATGGCGTCGGTCCGCGAGAAGAGCGCCTACTTCATCGACAAGCTGCAGACGGTGGCGGCCCGATATCCGCTGTTGACCAGCGGCGTGCGCGGCAGTGGCCTGCTGCTCGGTCTGGTGTTGACCGACAGGGGGATCGAGCACGGTGCGGACATCGTGCAGCAGATGTTCGAAGAGGGGGCGCTGATCAACTTCGCCGGCAACACGGTTTTGCGCTTCGTGCCGCCCTTGATCGTCGGGGCCGCCGAGATTGATCTGCTGATCGACAGGCTGTGCCGGGTGCTCGACCGGCTGACCTAGAGGTGCCTCATCTGTTTGAGAAACAGGCGGAGATTGTCAGGAAAACACTTCCTTGGTAAAGCATCTGTCCAGTTCGATCGGATAGTCGCCGGTGAAACAGGCCAGACAGAAATGATCCCTGGGCAATCCCGTGGCCTCGACCAGCCCTTCCTCGCTGAGATAATGAAGCGAATCAAGGCCGAGATAGTCACGGACACCCTCCACCGTATTGCCGGCGGCAATCAGTTGATCACTGGAAGGAAAATCAATGCCGTAATGGCAGCCATGGCGGGTTGGCGGACAGCTGACCGCCATGTGCACCTCGGCTGCGCCGGCGTTGCGCAATGACTTGACCCGGCTGCGTCCGGTGGTGCCGCGGACGATCGAATCCTCAATAATGATGACCCGTTTGCCCTGCAAAAGCGACCGGACTGGATTGAGCTTGATCCGAACCGAGAAATCGCGCATGGACTGGGTTGGCTGGATGAAGGTCCGGCCGACATAGTGATTGCGGATCATCCCCATTTCCAAGGGGATGCCCGATGCCCTCGAGTATCCGATGGCCGCGTAGTTGCCCGAATCCGGGAAGGGCATGACGAAATCGGCCTCGATCTTCGCTTCCCTGGCCAGGATTTCGCCCATCCGTTTACGGGCGGCATACACGTTGAACCCGAAGACATTGCTGTCCGGCCGGGCAAAATAGACATGCTCGAAAATACAAAAACTCTTGCGGGTCGGCGCCCAGGGGAACAGTGAGGTCAACCCCTGTTCGTTGATGATCAGCACCTCGCCCGGTTCGATGTCGCGGATGTATTCGGCTTCGATCAGATCAAGGGCGCAGGTCTCGGAAGCGACCACGTGGGCGCCGTTGTCGAGTATGCCGAGGCACAGCGGGTGGAAACCGTGAGGGTCTCGGATTGCGATCATGGTGTCCTGGGTCATGAGCAGCAGAGAATAGGCGCCCTGGATGCAGGAGAAGGTGGCCCTGATCGCTTCCAGCAGGCCCATGTCCAGGTGACGCACCATCAGGTGAATGACAATCTCGCTGTCGGTGGTGGTCTGGAAAATCGCCCCCTGTTGTTCCAGGTGGCGCCGCAGGGCAATGGAGTTGACCATGTTGCCGTTGTGGGCGACGCTGAGCGGCAGCCCTTTGTGGATGGCCATGAACGGCTGGGTGTTGATGATGTTCGACTGGCCGGTGGTGGAGTAGCGTACATGGCCGGTGGCCAGGTGACCGGAAAGGCGTTGCAGAACCCGTTCGCTGAAGACATCGGCCACCAGGCCCATGTCCTTATGAATCAAAACTTTCTTGCCGTCGCCGACGACAATGCCGGCGCTTTCCTGGCCGCGATGCTGAAGAGCGTAGAGGCCGAAGTAGACGAGTTTGGCTGCATCAGGGTGGCCGTACACTCCACAGATTCCGCATTCATGGCGGGGTTTGGCTGAGCATTGCTGGTCTGTTTCGAAGGCGTTCATAGCGTTTGTCTGTTCATGTTGCCGAATGCGCCAAAAACCGAAAGGCACAAAGGACGATTCCTTGTGCCCATATTTGGTCGATCCGGCATAGTTGAAGAAGACTACTTACAACCAGATTATACGTTTTTTTTCAACAAAATATCGGGTAGTTTTAGAGAATAAAATCTCAACATGATTGCAGCATGGTCAAGGAACACATGACGAGCGCCCCCATCAAACTGACTGCCACTGTCAAGGCCGCAGGCTGAGCCGCCAAGCTGGGTCCAGGGGACCTGGACCGGTTATTGTGCGGGCTTGAGCTGCCGAAGGACCCCAATGTGCTCGTGGGCATCGAGACCTGCGACGACGCCGGGGTGTATCGTCTCAACGACAACACCGCCCTGGTCCAGACGGTCGATTTTTTCACCCCGATTGTTGACGATCCCTATGATTTCGGACGGATAGCCGCCGCCAATTCCCTGTCCGATGTCTACGCCATGGGCGGCAGGCCGCTGTTGTGTATGAACATCCTGGCCTGTCCGGTGCAGTCCATGGAGCCGTCGGTGGTCCGGCAAGTGGTCGCCGGGGGGCTGTCCGTCATCCGGGAGGCCGGGGCGTTGTTGGTGGGTGGACATTCCGTTGAGGATGCGGAATTGAAATACGGGCTGTCGGTCACCGGCCTGGTCCACCCGCAACGAGTTTTGCGCAATGGCGGTGCCCGGCCCGGGGATGTGCTTGTGCTCACCAAACCCCTGGGAACCGGCATCCTGGCGACGGCGATCAAGGGCGGTTTGACGGATGCGGCGACTGAGCGGCAACTGGTGGCGCTGCTGACCACGCTCAACCGGCTGCCCATGGAAATCATCGGCGGCGACGAGGCGCTGCGATCCGGCGTGCATGGGTGCACCGACGTCACGGGCTTCGGCCTTTTCGGCCATGCGCACGAGATGGCCAAAGCCTCGGGCCTGTCCTTGCGCCTCGACCGGCAGGCGCTGCCCATCCTGCCGAAAGCCCTCGGTTTTGTCGAGATGGGCATCATCCCCGCAGGAACCTACCGCAACCGCAACCATTACCGGCAGTGGGTCGCAGCCGGCCTGCCGGAAATGGACGGGCTGGAAATGCTCGGCTACGACCCCCAGACCTCGGGCGGCCTGCTGCTGGCCATGGAGCGCGGGGCCGCCAGGCGGCTGCTGGACGAGCTGCCCCGGCGAGGCTATCTGCCGGAGTGCCGGGTTATCGGTGAGGCGCATCCCGGCGAGCCGGGGCTGATCTGTTTGACCTGATCCGTTCAGCGGGACGGTTCGGTCAACAGGGCGAGGAGCAACCGGGTCAGGTCGACCATGTCCTGCAAGGCCACCTGCTCCGCGGTGGTGTGGACATTGGTCATGCCGGTGGCGAGGATCGCTGTGGCCAGGCCGTAGCTGTTGAAGATATTGGCATCCGAGCCGCCGCCCGCCCGTTCATAGGTCAGCTCCATGCCAATCGACCGGGCCGCTGCCTCCACCCGCCGGAGCACCGGTTCTTCCCGCTGCAGCCGCATCGCCGGATAATCCTGCTGCATAGCAATATCAACGGCCGGCACTCCCTTGGCCAACCCCGTGGGATCAGTCCAGGCCGATACGGTGGCCGTGAAAATCCCGCGAATCTCCTCGCTCACCCGTTCCAGTTTTGCCCTCGAATGGCTGCGCACCTCGCCCTCGATCACCACCTTTTCCGGCACAATGTTGGCGGCGACGCCGCCGTTGATGGCGCCGAAGTTGGCGGTGGTTTCCTCGTCGATCCGGCCGTTGGGGACTTTGATCAAGGCATGCGCGGCCAGGATGAGCGCACTGACCCCCCATTCCGGATGCAGGCCGGCATGCGCGGCCACGCCGGTGATGGTGATGGTCATCCGGTTGGCCGCCGGCGCATGGGTCACCACCCGGGCAAAGCCGTTGGAATCAAGGGCATATCCCTCGCGGGCGCGCACCAGGGCCGGATCCAGGGCCTTGGCCCCCTCCAGCCCGATTTCCTCGCAGGTGGTGAACACCAATTCCAGCGGCCGATGCGCCTGCCCGCTCTCCCGGAGCACCCGCATCGCCTCGATACAGGCGGCAATGGCGGACTTGTCGTCGCTGCCCAGGATGGTGTCGCCTGAACTGGTGAACAGGTCGCCGGTTCGCGTAACCCGCACGCCCTCAGCGGGCTGCACCGTGTCCATGTGACAATTGAAGAAGATCGGCGTACGTGCGGGGGTCCCGGAAAAGCGGATGATCAGGTTGCCGCATTCCGAGCCGGTGCGGGCGGCGGAGTCGTCCTCGATGATGTCCGTGGCTTCCAGTTCGCGGAAGGTCTGCTGCAGGCGTTGCGAGATGCGGCCTTCCCGGCGGGAAGGGCTGGCAATTTCGCAGAGTTCGGTGAAGGTGGCTGCCAGCCGTTCTCTATTCACGTTCATGATTCGATCTCAGTAGGACGACGGCATGGGCGGCAATGCCCTCGCCTCGTCCGGTGTATCCCATTTTTTCCGTGGTGGTTGCTTTGATGTTGATCGCTGCGGGTTCCACCTTGCAGCACCGGGCCAGATTGTTTGCCATGGCGGCGAGATGGGGCGCCAGTTTGGGGCGTTGGCAGACAATGGTCATATCCGCGTTGCCCAGGCGAAAACCTTGCTGTTTTGCCAGGTCGCAGACCTGGTTCAGCAACAGCAGGCTGTCGATCCCCTTGTACTGTGGATCGGTGTCGGGGAAATGGCGGCCGATGTCGCCGGCTCCCAAAGCGCCGAGCAGCGCATCGACAAGGGCATGGACCACGACGTCGGCATCGGAATGGCCGTCCAGGCCCAGGTCGTGGTCGATGGTCACCCCGCCAAGGATCAGTGGGCGGCCGACAACCAGCCGGTGGGCGTCAAACCCATGGCCTATCTTCATGGTTTTCTCCTTGGCGGCCAAGGTCGCCGCTATACGCAGATCTTCGGGGTGGGTGATCTTGCCGTTGCATTCGCTGCCAGTCACCACCCGCACCGGCAGGCCAGCGGCTTCCAGCAGCGAAGCCTCGTCGGTACCGACGAAGCTGGCGCGCTCTGCTTCGGCAAAGGCGCGTTCCAACAAGTGCCGCCGGGCAGCCTGGGGCGTCTGCGCCCGCCAGAGATGAGTGCGGTCGATGGTGGCCGTGATCGCGCCGCCGGCGTCGACCCGCTTCAGGGTATCCTTGACCGGCACTGCGGCGATGACTGCGCCATGGCAGGCGGCTCCCTCCAGGCAGCGCAGGATCGTGGCCGAATCCACCAGGGGCCGGGCTGCGTCGTGGACCAGCACCAATTCGATTTCAGGATCCAGTTGCAGCAGGCTGAAGCGCACCGAATCCTGGCGGGTGGCGCCGCCGACGGTGATGCGCAGTCGTTCGGCGTGCTGGGCTGGCAGATGGGCATGCAGCAGGTCAGTGGTATGTTGGAGGAAATCGGCGGGCGCGGCCACCACCACCACGCGGATGGCCGCCAGGGCGAAAAAGGCCTGGCAGGTCCAGACCAGGATGGGCAGACCTTCCAGCTCAAGAAACTGCTTGGGTTGGGCGTGACCGAAGCGGGAGCCGGTGCCGCCGGCCGGAATGATGACGCCGGCCGGCGGCAATGGGAACGTGTTGCCGTGCACAGAAAAAAAGGGGTGAATTATAAGCCGAATTTTGTTTCCGTCCGAGGACGGACCATGATCATTTCTCTAGGATGCCGGTCACCCGGCATCTCATGCAACCTACCCGGAGGCTTCGGACGGGCCGCCCTCAAACGCCTCCCTATTTGGTCTTGCACCCGGTGGGGTTTACCCTGCCCCCTATGTCACCACGGGGGCGGTGAGCTCTTACCTCGCCATTTCAACCTTGCCTGTGAGCGCTCGCGCACTCCATCGGCGGTGTCGTTTCTGCGGCACTTTCCCCCGGTTGCCCGGAGTTCGCGTTACGAACCACCGCGCCCTTCGGTGTTCGGACTTTCCTCTCCGGCATGTGCCGGAGCGATCATGCATTCACCCCCCATATCCTGTACCAGCGGTATCCCCTGCCCAGGCCGCCTTCAGCCGTTTTTCTGATCGATTCCCTGGTTGGCCAATTGGTCGGCGCGCGCATTCTGGGCACGGGGTACATGGGCGATCGACCAGGTATCGAACCGGCCCAACAGTTCTTGCACCTGATGGAAAAGATGCAGGAGCGTCTCGTTTTTGACCTTGTAACGCCCTTGAACCTGGCGCACGATCAACTCTGAGTCCAGGAAGATGGCCACGCGCGCATATCCCCTGCCCAGCGCCTCTTCAAGGCCGATGAGCAGGGCCTTGTATTCGGCGACATTGTTGGTGCAGGTACCGAGATATACCGAACGGGCCGCCAGTTCTTCATCCTGTTCGCCAAGGAGAACCGCCCCGGCTCCGGCTTGTCCTGGGTTGCCCCGGGAAGCGCCGTCAGTGAACAGGCGGCAGCGGCCGGTGGATGTTGGTGCGGCGGCCTGTCGAGGCTGGGCGGAGGCAGTGGCTGGCGCGGCGTTTTCTGCCGATGGTGGCGGGTGGCTGAGGAGTAGCCCGCGAATGGTCTGCGGATCCTGGCCGGGAAAAATCCGCCGCAGGATGTCGTCGTTGAGCTGATCCGTCAATTGCCGCAGGATCTGATCCCTGCTCAGCAACTCACTGCTCACTCTCGGCTTCCTCGTTGTCCCTATAATAGAGGATACGTTGGCAGGTTGGACACAGATTGAATTTTTCCGCCTTGCGCACTTCGATGACCTGCTGCGGCGGCAGGGCCATGTAGCAGCCCTGGCAGACACTGTCGTTGACAGCCACCACCGCCAGACCGTCGCGTTTGGCCAGGAGCATGGTATATCGCTTGAGGTATGGTCCTTGCAACGCCGATGTCTCGGTTTCCCGTTTGTCGAGCACCGACTGCTTCTCTTCCTCGATGCGCTGAATTTCCTTGTCGACGTCTTCGATCTCTTCGGCAAGCAGTTGCTGCTCACCGGAGCATAGATTTTCCAAGGTGGCGACCTCTTTTTCCAGTTGTTCGATCTGTTCGATGAACTGGAGGATGCGGTCTTCCGTCTCTTTGACCAGCCGTTTGTTTTCCTCGATTTCTTTGAGCAAGGCCTGATGCTCCCGGCTAGTCTGGACCTGCATCATTTTGTTTTGCCGATCTTTTACCCGTGCTCCCGCTTCGTCATGCTCGGCTTTGGTTTCCAATTGCTTTTGGTTGAGCATTTCGATCTTGGTGCGGAAATGCGTCATCGCTTCTTGTTTCTCAGCGATGGCCTGTTCGCGATTGGCGATTGCCGTCCGATGTTTGGCGATGGCATGGTTGAACCCGGCAATCTCGCTGTCGATTGCCTGCAATTTGATGAGCTTGAGTATTTCCTCTTTCAATGATGAACTCCTCGGTCGGTATGGCTGAAGTTAACAAAGGAAACAAAATGGGTATGGAGAGGGCGGGCGCGATGCATGATGATCCGGGCGATACGTTGGGAGTGGTGAACGTTCATGCCAGATTCAATGGAGATTGCTGGGCCGCAACGTCAATGGCGATATCCCAGGAATGCGCCGCGATATGCTGCCGCAACATGTCGCAAAAGACAAACATGGCGGGTTGCTCGGTAGCGAAATGGCCGGCATCGAGCAGCCAGAGACCGGCATCCACTGCCCAACGGGCCACTGCATGCTTGACCTCGGCGGTCACAAAGACATCCGCGCCCTGATTGTGGGCCATTTCTGCCAAATCGGAGCAGGAGCCGCCGCAAACAGCGACCGTCGTCACCCGCTTGGGACGTATCCCGGCTTCCAGGATCCAGGGCGGCGCACAGACTTGCCGAAGCCGGTCAAGAAAAGTGGAGGCGTCGACCGGTTCGGGAAAGGCGCCGATCCGCCCGAGACCACACATGGGATCGCAGCCGCTGCGCGATGGCGCCAGCGGCCGGACATCCGCCAACCCCAAGGATTGGGCGAGATGATCACTGACGCCATTCTGGATCGAATCGAGATTGGTATGGCAGGCGATGACGCTGATTCGGCTTTGGGCAGCGGTTGCAATGAACCGGCCCGTGGGGGTGTCGGTGCGCACGGCTTTCAGAGGCCGGAAAATAACGGGATGGTGGGTGATGATCAGGTCAAACTGCCCGGCTGCGGCCTGATCAATCAGCGCGGCAGTGGGATCGAGCGCCAGGAGAACGCGCCGCACCTGCTGACGCGGGTCGCCAATCAACAGGCCGACGTTGTCCCATTCCTCGGCCACGCTTGCCGGGACGATCTGCTGAAGAATTGTCAGGAAATCTTGAACGGTAGGCATGTGTATCCCGTAACGAGAAAGAGGTACATCCCTTTGGAGATGTACCTCTTCTCAAGCATTGCCGGCACTACCCGCACTACCCCGCATGGTTTCAGCGCTGGCAGCCAAGAGTTGTTCAATGTTTTCAATGTTGGGCCTAAGCTGGCAGGGGCCGGGAACATTCGCTCCGCTCTTGTGCAATAATGGTGGGCCCACCTGGACTCGAACCAGGGACCGACCGGTTATGAGCCGGTGGCTCTAGCCAACTGAGCTATAGGCCCTAATAATATAATGAACACAATATATTATCAATGAATAGAAAAAAAGTCAATTTTTTTTCATGGAGTTTTCGGAAAAAATAAGACGCTGACCGAGAAAAGCGAGCAGGGCAAAACGATTCCTGGCATATTGGGCCAGGCATGCGTAGGGTAAGCGCAAGCCGATGTCCCGTTTCAAGCCGGCTGGATTGCTTTTTTTTGGTGTGCGCGGGGGCGCGATACAAGGTGGTTTGATGCTGTATGCCAATCTTCTTTATTTTCTGGTGGCGATTTTCCTTTTGTCCGCCAACACGCCCGCAGTCAAGCCGGTCTTGCCTCCCCAGTGGACACTGGCTGCCCTGGCAGGGGTCTATTGGGGATTTGCCCATCTGGCAGCCCGGATATTTGCCCGGTCGGCAGCCACAATGGCCGGCTATTTTTCGGCGGAAAAAAGGCTGTCATTCCTGGCGGTCCTGGTGTTTGCCGGTTGCGTCTATCTTCTCGATCTCAAATATTATTTGAGTCCTCTGTCTCTTGGCGGCTTGCTGCCGGTCCTGGTCGATATCGCCGGGCTTGGTTGCTTTTTTCTTCTTCTCACCCTGATGTGGCTGGCCGCCAGGCCGAGCTATCAGCGGCTCTTTCAGTGCTCGTATACCCGCAGAACATTTGTCTGGGTCAATATCAAGTCCAATCTCCCCATTGTTTTGCCCTGGCTGACGCTCTCCTTGATTTTCGATTGTCTGCTGCTCCTGCCTATTCCCGGTTTGACGGAAGCACTTCACTCGTCGTGGGGCGATCTTGTCTTGTTTGTTTTGTTCCTTTTCTTCCTGATCCTGGTTTTTCCGCCCCTGGTTCGTAGGCTCTGGAGATGCACGCCCTTGCCTCCCGGACCGCTGCGGGAACGGCTTCAAGCCTTTTGTCGCTCCCAGGGATTTGATACGGAAGCGTATGTCTGGCCGCTTTTCGAGGGGCAGGTATTGACTGCGGGCATCATGGGCATCGTGCCCAAATTGCGCTATCTGTTGATTACCCCCGTGCTTCTGGAAACACTGAACGGGGAGGAACTGGACAGCGTTTTGGCGCACGAGATCGGCCACGTCAAGCACCGGCATATGCTGCTGTATGTCATGCTGTTCCTCGGCTTCAGCCTGCTGGCCGGAGCCGTGGCCAAACCGTTGCCGCATCTCATCCTGTCCTGCGATCTCTTCTATCGCCTGCTCTCCCATCTGTCGGTCCCTCCCGACAATCTGTTGGGCATCTTGACAAGCCTGCCGCTTTTTCTCTTGCTCCTCATTTATTTTCGCTTTGTTTTCGGCTACTTTGTCCGTAACTTCGAACGGCAGGCCGATGCTTGCGTCTTTCAGGCCCTGGGAACGGGATGGCCTCTGGTCCGGGCCTTTGAAAAAATCATGCTGTCCGGCGGCGGCAGCCGGAAGGAGAAGAATTGGCACCATTTCGGTATCGGCGAGCGGATCGATTTTCTTCAGCAATGCGAGCACGACCGCAGTCTGATCGGTCGGCACGACCGCAGGCTGCGCCGCCATCTGATCCTCTACTGTGTCTGTATCGCCTTGGGTGTCCTTGCTCTGCAGCAGATTGACGTCGGTAAACTGTCCGAGGGCTATGAGACGAGATATGCCGAAGCGGTGTTGTTGCAGAAAGCCCGGCAAGAGCCGGGCAATAGCCTGTGGCTGATGTATCTGGGGGAGTTGCTGCAAAGCCGCCGGATGGAGCAACGGGCGATCGAAGCATACGAAAAGGCGCTGGCGCTGACGCCGATGAGCCCCGAAATCAACAACAATCTGGCTTGGCTGCTGATAACGGCCCAAGACAAGAGCCTGCGCAATCCGGAACGGGCCTTGACGCTTGCGCATACCGCCGCGTTCCTGAAAGAACAGGGCTCTATCCTCGATACCCTGGCTACGGCGTACTGGGCCAACGGTTTGGTCGAGGAGGCAACGCTGACCCAGATCAAGGCCATACGTCTTGATCCGAAAAACAGGGTGTACTATCAGAGGCAGATGCAGAAGTTCAGGCAGCAACGATGGGACGAGTAGGCGGCAACGAACGGTTCGTGTGTGCGCCTGTTGTTACAAGATGATGGCGGGCAGCTCCATTTCCATGCGGCTGAAGGCGACGGTAAAGGCCTGGACCACCATGGGATCGAATTTGGCGCCGGCGCCGGCGACAATGGCATCGTGGGCCTGTGCGGGTGGTATGGCGTTCTGGTCATGATTACCAAAGGTCAAGGTGTCGTAGGCATCGGCCACGGTCAGGATGCGGGCCCCCAAGGGAGCGTTTTCTTTTTGCTTCCCGGCCGGGGCGACCGTTTGTCTCCGGGCGCTGAGGAGCAACGGCAGAATGCGGCCGGCCGGGCCGTCGAGGAGGCGTTGGTCAATTTTGGGACCGCTGTCGGTACGTTTGCGTGGCAGTATCTTGCGGAGGAAGGTGGCGGGCAATGCGGTTCTGCTGTTTTCTTGCGGGAGTTGATCCAATACCTCGCGGAGGATGGAGCGGCTGGGTTCCATATTGCCGAGGTCGTGCAGCATGGCCGCTGAACGGATATCCTCGATGGCGTTTTTGTCGACCACAAGGTGCGAGGCTATCCGGGCGGCATAGATAGATACACGGAAACAGTGTTCTTTCCGCTCTTCGTTATTGGCGAAGACGTGGTTGAGAATGAGCGTCAACCCCTGAGAGGTCTTCCTGAGTTCCTGGCCCTTGCTTTTCTCTCTTTCGTATAGGGAGCCCATGGTAGAGACGATCACCAGCAGAGTACACGTCCAGGCGATACTGTGGCCCCATTGGCTGGCATCCCAAGCCCCGGGAGTGAAATAGGAGACCAGGCAGACGACGAGAAGGCTGGCGACGGCTGTGCCCATCGCCCATCGCCGACCAAAGAGATAGGCTGCGATCACGGGCGGCAAGGTGTAGAGGCCGAGGATCGGATAGTGGGGAGCGATGGCAAAGTCGATTAGCAAGACGCCAGCCAGCATGGCGGCAATGACCCCGAGGTTTTTGCCGATCTGCTTCAGATCAACCGGCGTGTCGGTGTCTCCGGGAGAAGGGGGCAGCCTGTTTTGACTGGGTTGAGCGCGGTCGTCGGACTTGGCCGGCTCCGGTGGGAGCGTAGCGGTGTCCGTATCGTTCTGGATGGGTACGAATTGGGCTTCGGCCCCCAGTTCGGTCAGGGCGCGGACAACGAGCATACCGGTTTTTTCAGGGACGTTACGGCTTAGCACTACCGGCAGGTTCTGCAAGAGAGCGGGAATTTCGTCCGAGGAAATATTCTTGGCCCGCCTTGCGAGGTATGCGATGAGTCCCGGCGCGTTGGCGGTTGGGGAAAGTGCCGTCAGGACGATGGAGCCTTTGTCGTTCTGCATGGTTGCCACTCTGGCGGAATGATCCGAGGTGCCTAGGATTTTGGTGAAATATGTTGATCCAACAGAAGAAAATTATCAATATAAAAATTTGTAATATACGGGGGAGCGTTCTCCGATTCAAGAAATAATGGGTATTATTTTTAGATAGAGATTGACATGGTGCTGCGTTCGAGCCAGCCGGGCCTCCAGGCGTCAGGCACGCTATTCTCCGCGCGGCATCACCCCTGACCTTGGCGATCCGTCCTTGTCCAACCCATAGCCTTGATAAACGATCATGTCCCAGCATCTCATCCTGGTCACCAATGACGACGGCGTGCATGCGCCGGGCATCCACGCCTTGTATGAGGCGGTCAGTTCGCTGGGCGAGGCGGTCATCGTCGCGCCCGAGCGGGACAATTCGGCGGTCAGCCACTCCCTGACCATGAACCGGCCGCTGCGGGTGGTGCAACTGGAGCGTCATATTCATACCATTGACGGTACGCCCACCGACTGCGTCACCATCGCCATCAACAAGATTTTACGCCGCAAACCTGATCTGTTGGTCTCAGGGATCAATCCCGGAGCCAACCTGGGTGACGACATCAGCTATTCAGGCACGGTATCGGCGGCCATCGAAGGGACCATGTACAGTATTCCTTCGCTGGCTTTCTCGTTGGGCGGCAATCCGCCCTTTGATTTCGAAGTGACTGCGGCCGTGGCCTGGAAATTGGCCTCCATGGCTTTGGCCATGCATTTGCCGCCCAACTCCCTGCTCAATATCAATATTCCTCCGCTGGCTGCCGGCGAGATCCGGGGTATTCGTTTCACCCGCCAAGGACGCCGGATCTATCGCGACGCCATCCAGGAAACCTTTGATCCCTGGGGCCGCAAGCACTACTGGATCGGCGGCGGCGTCGCCCATTGGTCCGGCGGAGACGACACCGACGCTGAGGCGATGCGCAACGGCTATATCTCGGTCACCCCGATCCAGCTCGATCTGACCAACCATGCCGGTTTGGCGTATCTGGAGCGGCAATGGCAGATGTGATGAAGAGCCCGCACCAACAGGGCCCGCGCTGATGCCGCTCTTGGGCGCTCACCAATCCATCGCCGGCGGGCTGCACCTGGCCTTTGACCGGATTGACCGGGTGGGCGGCGCGGCGTTGCAGATCTTTACCGCCAACCAGCGCCAATGGCGCCCGGTCTCCCTGGGCCCTGAGGCCATTGATCTGTTTACCAAACGATGGGCGCAAAGCGGCGGCATGCCAGTGGCCTCCCATGCTTCCTATCTGATCAATCTGGCCGCCAGCGCGCCGGACCTGGCGGAAAAGTCGGTGGCCGGCTTTGCCGAGGAACTTCAGCGCTGTCTCCAGTTGGGCATCAGGTTCGTGGTGATCCATCCCGGCAGTCATGGTGGAGCCGGCGTCGAAGCGGGGTTGGCGCGGGCGGCGGGCCAGATTGATCTGGCTCTGGAGCGCGCAGGCGCGCTCGACACCAACCTGATGGTTTTGCTGGAGACCACTGCCGGGCAGGGCGCTTCGCTGGGGAGCCGTTTCGAGGAACTGGGGTGGCTGCTGTCCGCAAGCCGCCATTCTGCACATTGCGGCGTCTGCGTCGACACCTGCCATATCTTCGCCGCCGGGTACGATTTCCGCACCGCCGAGGAATACGCCCGCACCATGGAGCAGTTGGAGCGACATGTCGGCCTGCACCGCATCCGCTTCCTGCATCTCAACGACTCCAGGAAGGAATGCGGCAGCCGGGTTGACCGGCATGAACACATCGGCGAGGGGTGCATCGGTCTGGAGGGTTTTCGCTTTTTCCTCAACGATCTTCGTTTCGCCTGCTTGCCGATGGTTCTCGAAACCGACAAAGGAGAAGATCTGGCCGAGGATATCGAAAATCTGAGACGGCTGCGGGCCCTTATCGCCTGACCGGATACATGCCAACTCGACCAGTTACGAAGAAAATTTTCCAGCTAGATGGACTGCCGCTTGTCTCCCGGGGGGCAATTGATTATGTTCCCGGAGCCATTGCGGGTGAAGCCGTAATCAGGAAAGCGGCCGCGTGCCGCCAAACCTTTCCGGCGTATACATGGGGCCATCATTTTTCGAAAATCTGAGACCGGTGACAGACAACCGGTGCGCGCAGGGTGGAAAGATGCTCGACAAGGAACTTGAAGTAACACTGCAAAAGGCCGCAACCGATCAATTAAAATCGAAACCGGATCAGGATAACTTGGGGTTCGGCCAGTTCTTCACCGATCACATGTTCACCATGCGCTGGGACCGGCGGCAAGGCTGGCATGACGCCACCATCGAGCCATACCGGCCCTTTGCCGTGGACCCGGCCGCCATGGTGTTTCACTACGGTCAGGCTATTTTCGAAGGCATGAAGGCCTATCGCGGCAAGGACGATCAAATCTTTCTTTTCCGGCCCCAGGATAATCTCAGCCGCATGAATCAGTCGGCATTGCGGATGTGCATGCCCCGCTTCCCCCAGGATCGGATCCTTCAGGCCCTGCGGGCCATGGTCTATCTCGATCAGGGATGGGTGCCCAGAGCACCGGGCGCAACCCTCTATATCCGGCCCACCATGATTGCCACGGAATCGGCCTTGGGGCTGCGGGCGGCCGAGGAGTACCTGTTTTTCATCATCTGCTGTCCCGTCGGCGCTTACTATGCCGAAGGCTTCAGCCCAACCAGGATTTATGTCGAAGACCGCTATGCCCGCTCCATTCCCGGAGGGGCCGGCAATGTCAAGGCCGCCGGCAATTATGCGGCCAGCCTCAAGGCTCAGACCCTTGCCCATGACAAAGGCTACGCCCAGGTTCTCTGGCTGGATGCGGTCGAACACAAATATGTCGAGGAGGTAGGCTCGTCCAATATTTTTTTTCTGATTAACGGCGAAGTGATTACGCCGTCGCTGGAAGGATCCATCCTGCCCGGCATCACCAGAGATTCCGTGTTGCAACTGGCTCGCGACTGGGGCTATCCGGTCAAAGAGCGCCGCATCTCCATCGATGAGATTCTTGCCGCCGGCAAGGATGGGACCCTGCAAGAGGGCTTCGGCACCGGCACGGCGGCGGCGATCAGTCCGGTGGGTGAATTCTGCTATCGGGAAGAGCGGATTCAGATCAACGGGGGCGTTGCCGGGGCCCTGTCAAAGCGGCTGTATGATGAGTTGCAGGCCATTCAATTCGGGGAGCGCGAAGATCTGCACAAGTGGCGAGTCCGGGTCGGATGACGCGGTTTCCCGGTACGCATCTTTTGTTATAAATGTTGTCATTTTATATGGTTGAGCGATATTTTTTTTTATTCGACCCCTCTTGATTTTTCGGGAACTGAACCTATTATTTGGTGCAGTTTGAAGGCTGGAGCTTCGCAACAATGCGGGGTTGACCCAATTGTCGGACATCGAGCCGTTCCCATCGATTCGAGAGTTTTTATCTAACACCTACAACAAGGAAGGAGGAGTGTTCATGAAAATTCGTCCATTGAATGACCGTATTCTGGTCAAGAGATTGGAAGGAGAAGAAAAAACCGCCGGCGGCATTATTATCCCCGATTCAGCCAAAGAGAAACCGGCCGAAGGCGAAATCGTCGCCATTGGCCCCGGCAAGCGGGATGATGCTGGGAAGCGCATCGCTATCGATCTGGCGGTTGGTGATCGTGTTTTGTTCTCCAAATACGGCGGCACCGAGGTCAAGCTGGACGGCGAGGATTTTTTGATAATGCGCGAGGATGATATCCTTGGTGTGGTGCAGGCGTAAAAAAGGATCAATCCAAACGAATTATTGAGGAGATAAAATAATGGCTGCAAAAGATTTGAAGTATAGTGCCAAGGCTCGGGAAAAGATGTTGACCGGTGTGAACTCCCTGGCAAACGCTGTCAAAGTGACCCTCGGGCCCAAGGGCCGCAATGTGCTGATCGAGAAATCCTTTGGCGCACCTGTCATCACCAAGGACGGCGTGACCGTGGCCAAGGAAATTGAATTGAAGGATAAGTTCGAGAACATGGGCGCCCAGATGGTGAAAGAGGTCGCCTCCAAGACCTCGGATGTCGCTGGTGACGGCACCACCACCGCCACCGTTCTCGCCCAGGCCATCTACATCGAAGGGGCCAAACTGGTGGCCGCCGGCTCCAACCCGATGGAAATTAAACGCGGCATCGATTCCTCCGTCGCCGCCGTGGTTGCAGAACTCGGCAAGATTGCCAGCCCGACCAAGGAACAGAAGGAGATCGCCCAGGTCGGCACCATCTCCGCCAACAACGACGAGACCATCGGCAATATCATCGCCGAGGCCATGGACAAGGTCGGAAAAGAAGGCGTCATCACCGTCGAGGAAGCCAAATCCATGGAAACCTCCTTGGATGTCGTTGAGGGCATGCAGTTTGACCGCGGCTACCTTTCCCCCTACTTTGTCACCGATCCGGAGCGGATGGAAGTCAGCATGGACGAGCCGCTGATCCTGATCAACGAGAAGAAGATCTCAAGCATGAAGGATCTGCTGCCGATCCTTGAGTCCGTTGCCAAGATGGGCAAACCGCTGTGCATCATCGCCGAAGATGTGGACGGCGAGGCCTTGGCCACCCTGGTGGTCAACAAGCTGCGCGGCACCCTGAATGTTGCCGCGGTCAAGGCGCCAGGCTTTGGCGACCGCCGCAAGGCCATGCTTGAGGACATCGCCATTCTGACCGGCGGACAGGTGATCACGGAAGATCTCGGCATCAAGCTCGAGAACGTCACGATCAACGATCTCGGCACCGCCAAGCGCGTGGTGATCGACAAAGACAACACCACCATCATTGACGGCGCTGGCGATAAAGACAAGCTGGCTGCCCGCGTCAAGCAGATTCGCGCTCAGATCGAAGACACCACCTCTGATTACGATCGCGAGAAGCTGCAGGAGCGTTTGGCCAAGCTGATCGGCGGTGTGGCGGTGATCAATGTCGGGGCCGCCACCGAGATTGAGATGAAGGAAAAGAAGGCCCGCGTCGAGGATGCGCTGAACGCCACCCGCGCAGCGGTGGAAGAAGGAGTTGTTCCCGGAGGCGGTGTGGCTTACCTGCGGTGCCTCAAGGTTCTCGACGCCCTCAAGCTCGAAGGCGAGCAGGCCCTGGGGCGGAACATCATCCGCCGCGCCCTTGAGGAGCCGATCCGTCAGATTGCCACCAATGCCGGCTGTGAAGGCTCGGTCATCGTTGAGCATGTCAAGAATCTGGAAGGCCCCATGGGTTTCAATGCCGCGTCCGAGAAATATGAAGATCTGATCGAGGCCGGCGTCATCGATCCGGCCAAGGTGACCCGTTCTGCCCTGCAGAACGCCGCTTCTGTTTCCGGTCTGTTGCTGACCACCGAGTGCATGATTGCCGAAGTGCCTGATGAAGATAAGGGCGCCGGCGCAGGTGGTATGCCTCCGGGCGGCATGGGCGGTATGGGCGGTATGGGCGGCATGATGTAAACCGATCTGTCCGCACCGGCACTGATCTGCTGTGCATGGATGCCCTTTCCTGTGGATTGCCCGCGGGAAAGGGCATTGTTTTCCAGCTGGAAGGCCGTGCAATCATACGCTTGCGGGCAGGAGTTTTCTTGTTGACAAACAACGGGAAATCTAGAATATTGCCGCGTCCAAAAGCCTCCCGGCTTCTAGAATACTGGCGATGTAGCTCAGCCGGTTAGAGCATACGGCTCATATCCGTAGTGTCCGGGGTTCAAGTCCCTGCATCGCCACCACCATATAGTCCAGCGTAGTTCGCTGAAGTCCGCTAAGGGCCGGAACTTCCGAGAAATCAAGGATTCCGGCCTTTTTCTTGTCCTTTGCAGTCCGCTTTCATCCGTTGACAGCCTGAGTTTTTTTGGGGTTAGATTTTTAGGTGGATGCCTTGAGCGCAAATTCATCTACCCGCACAACCGGAGAGGTTGTATGCCCCTGACCGAAACCGCAATAAAAAATCTCAAATCCAAAGACAAGCATACCGCGTTGCCGATGAAAAGGGTCTGTGTCTGGAGGTCACCCCATTCGGTGGGAAACTCTGGCGGCTGAAATATCGTTTTGGGGGGAAACAGAAACTTCTCGCCTTGGGCAAGATTGATCCAGGATTGTGAATTTGTGATTTTCCATAGAGTCAAGTCAGGGATTGATTGACGGCTGATTCCGTTTCTTTGATTTGAACCTGTTTTTTATTCGCGCGCCTGCTTAACCCCGATTATTGGAACCGTGCCATTTGGCAGCATGGTCTGCGGCAGTTCACCATTCCACCGCTCAGCCTGGATCAGGTTGACCAATGACGGGTTTTGCGCCAGAGCTGACGCCTTTGCTTTTATTGCCGATGCTTCAGCATCACCACGCAACTTGATCGCCTGGGCCTCAGCCTCCGCGCTCATGACCTTGGCGTCCGCCTCCCCTCTGGCCTTGGTGCGCACCATCTCGGCGTTTAATTTTTCCCGCTCAAGATTTTGTTGAACCTTAGCCACTTCGACTTCAGCCTTCATCCGCTCCTCCACGGAATTCTCATATTCCTTGCTGTAGTCGATGTTTTCAATCTGGGTGGTTTCAATCTGAATGCCAGTATCTGTAAACTGTTGCTTGAGTTCTTCAGTGATCTTGGCGGCAATTTTTTCTCTGGAACGAACAACTTCTACGGCATTGAACTGGCCAAACACATCCTTTGATTTAGCCATTATTTGGGGGATGATCACTCGATCCTCATAGTCAGTGCTATACCGTGAATAAATATCGATGACACTTGCTGGATTGATATTGTAGTTGAGTGATAGTGCAATTTGCGCAACTTGAATATCCTTGCTATATACTTCAGTCTTATTGTGTATTTTTCTTGTTCTAACGCTGATCGTCTTGATTGAATCAATAAATGGAACTTTAAAATGGAAACCTGGTTCCGTTTTATCGATTACCCGGCCAAAACGGAGAATAATCGCTCGGTCTCCTTGATTGACAGAGAACCAACTACCAGAAATAATTATTATTCCAACTATTACGACTATCCCAATTATTGCGCTGTATTTCATTGTTTTTTCCATGAATTTTTTAATATTAATACCAGGATTTTCAGTCCCGCCAATTTCAACAATTTCTGTTTTTTTGGTCATTTTTTCAGTCCTCAATTAATTTATTGCTACTTTTTTAGATCATTGACAGAATCCCACCATCGGCGATGCTTTAGTTGGTACAGTCGGAGCAGTTCTCATTCTTATAATGCTCCCTCCGCCGTCATTGTTGAAAGCTTCAGTCGGTTGTCTGCGCGGAGTTGAATTAAAATTGTCGGCTTCGTCGTGATCGTGAAGTTGTCGGACAGCCTGTGACCGCTCATCTGCACGCAGGACAAATGAAGTAAGATTCTATTTCAACTTTCTGAGTTATTTATTAGGCTGACGGGAACTGATTAACATCTTGAAATAATTATCATTTTAACGTGAAAAGCCTTTTGCTTTCTGATACATTGGATTCGCCAAAATCCTCAACAATATCAAAAAGAAAAGGCTCAAATGGACTTTATTCAATACCACCAGGAACAGCAAGGGGCGAAACGACTGCACGGCCAGATTTCTTCCTTCCTGGAAGATTTCAAGGCCGGAACACTGTTGAACAGCAGCGGTATCCGCAAGCTGCGGGGAGCAAGACCACTGGCCGTATTCACCGCCATCTTCTCTTTGCCGTTTGGCGGGGTCAATTTCTTCCGAGGCATAGTCAATAATCCGGGACTGGGTTTTGCCAAGGATGCCGCCTACGAGTTCTTGAAGAATCCCCGGTATAACTGACGGAAGTTGTTGCTGAACCTGGTAACGGTGGTGGTCCGGTTCATGGAGGTGCTGACCAGTGAGCAGCGGGAAAAGGTGCTGATCATCGACGATAGCACCTATGACCGCTCCCGTTCCAAGAGGGTTGAGCTGCTGGCTTGGGTGCATGATCACACCGGTGGCCGGAGCATCAAGGGATTCAGGCTGCTGACCATGGGCTGGTCCGATGGGGCAAGCTTCCTGCCGCTTGATTTTATCCTGTGTTCTTCGGCTGATGCGAGCAAGCGGTTGCAGGGGATCAGGAAAGAGATGGATAAACGCTGCTGTGGATACAAGCGGCGGATGGAAGCCATGGTCAAGTCCACAAGCCATTTGGAAACCATGGTGAAGCGGGTACTGGCGCGAGGCATCCGAGCTGACTTTCTGCTGATGGACAGTTGGTTTTCCTTTCCCGCTCTCCTGGATTCCTTGGGCCGGTTGTTCGCCAAATTGAAGAAGCGGCCGGGAAAGGCCAAGACCCTTGCCAGCGTGGTGGTTGCAACCAAAAAGGAGCAAGAGGTCAGGATCGTTTTTGTTCGTCACCGCCAAAAACGTGGGTGGCTGGCCATCCTGTCCACCAAGGTTGACCTGGCTGACGAGGAGATTGTCCGCATCTACGGCAAACGATGGGATATCGAGGTGTGCTTCAAGATGATGAAGCAACACCTCAATCTTGAACGGGAGGCGCAGTTGCGGGATTTTGATGGGATCATCGGCCACGTCACCATTGTCATGTGCCGCTATGTCTTTCTGACTTTTGAACAACGATGTCATGACGATCCCCGCACCATCGGTTCACTCTTCTTTGCCTGTTGCGAAGAACAGCGAGACCTTACCCTGGCTGAGGCCATGCGGCGGCGGCTCAACCTTGCCTTGGTGATAATCAGACAGACCGGCATCATCGCCGAAGATGTAATCCTGGCCCTTATTGATACAGTCATGGGCTTTGCTCTTGATATGCTGCGAACAGGAAAAAAATTATCGCAAGTTAACAGCCTTATCACAACAAGTTAAATCAACTCAGAAAGTTGAGATTCTATATTGTCCCATCTATCAGGCTGTTGAAAAAATGATAGCCATGATGTTCGTCATCTGGAGCAAATCCCCAGCTTGCAGTGATGTTTCCATTATCATCAGCCAGTGTGTACCACATGTGTCCAACAGATGATGTTGTTCCATTTGCCAAAGGTGTCCCTGCTGGGGCAATATTGATCGTTACGGTCGGCATGGCGTTCCCCTTTATTTCCGATAATTTTTTACCAGGACAAAATTCATTTTTGTGTCTTGCAACTCGGGAATATCTTGTAAGCACTCCACCCGTATGGCGTACTGGCCGGTTTCCAGAAAAACGTCCACGATTTTTTTATCGATACTGCCTCCCCATGCGTACGTGGGGAATTCTGAAATTTCTTTCGTGAAGAGCAAGTGTTGCCCATTGGCATCCAGCTTGAAAATCGTCAGGCTCAGGGGAATGGGTATTCCGGCATTAACATATCTATCTCCAGTTAATTTCTTCATACGAGCGAAGTCTGCTTGGTCTCTGTACAGAAAACTAAGAGTAAATGAATACGAATATCGTTCGACAATCCGCACTTCTGTCTCGATCTTTGCCCCGGCCTTGTACATTGAGAACGGGAGACTGATCGGAGGATTGGGAGGATAGGTATCAGCAGTCCAAGGATAACAATATGCCAATGCCAATAATGCCGAAGAAAGGCAGATAAGGCATATCGTTACCATGTTCTCTTTTGAATACTTCAACCCGCATGCCTCCATCGTGGCCCTATCGCTGAAATCCGAATTTTACTTCTATCAGGCTGTTGAAAATAAGGGTTTTTATTCAAACGGTTCTTTTATTCTGACCAGTTTTTTGATCTTTGACATGATGTTCATCGCCTTTTTTAGCGTTGCCGCCTGATTTCTCAGCCCGCCAGGGGAACAAATCCTCCCTGGGGGA
>WQZH01000003.1 GCA_009780825.1 Desulfobulbus sp.
TCAAGGACTGGCGCAGAATCGCCATGCGCTATGACCGATGCGCCCATACTTTCTTTTCCTCTATTTGCTTGGCGGCTGTCGTTATCTTTTATCTGAATTAATGAGTCCTGAGCCTAGATACCGTGCCTACATATAGCTTCCCTTTGGCCAGGGCCTGAGGCGTTGCAAACCAAGAGGAAGCGGAAAAATCCAGGAGTTCACTTCCCGGATAGCATGAGATCGAAACGATCAAGATGCATCACCTTGTTCCATGCTCCTACGAAGTCATGCACAAACTTCGCGTGAGCGTCCGAGCTGCCGTAGACCTCTGACAACGCCCGAAGCTGAGAATTGGAGCCGAAAACGAGATCGGCACGTGTTGCCGTCCACTTCACCTTCCCCGTCTTGCGGTCTAGCCCTGCAAATACATCCTCCGCGTCCGAAGCCGCTTTCCACACCGTACCCATGTCGAGCAGGTTGAGGAAGAAATCGTTGGTCAGAGACTCCGGCCGCTCGGTGAAGACGCCGAAAGCAGTCTTTCCGAAGTTGGCATGCAACACACGCATGCCACCGATCAGTACGGTCATTTCAGGCGCGGTCAACGTGAGCAACTGCGCCTTGTCCAACAAAGCTGCCTCAGCGGGCACACCTATGCTGCCGTTGGTATAAGAGCGGAAGCCATCTGCTTTTGGTTCGAGCGCCGAGAATGATGCCACATCGGTCTGCTGCTCGGAAGCGTCCGTGCGGCCGGGAACGAATGGAACCAATACTTGGATGCCAGCGTTTTGAGCAGCCTGTTCGACGCCTGCGCAACCGGCCAGGACGATCAGGTCGGCGAGCGAGACCTTCTTGCCATCCTTCTGCGCCTGGTTGAATTCACCCTGGATGGCTTCGAGTTTCTTCAGAACTTTTTGTAATTGCTCAGGCTGATTGACCTTCCAATCTTTCTGCGGAGCAAGGCGGATCCGTGCGCCGTTGGCGCCGCCGCGCTTATCGGAGCCACGGAAGGTGGATGCCGATGCCCAGGCCGTCGAGACCAGTTCCGAGACAGTAAGCCCCGAAGCCAGCGCCTTCTTCTTCAGCGAGGCAACGTCTTGCTCGTCGATCAATACATGATCCACTTCGGGAACAGGGTCTTGCCAGATGAGGGCTTCCTTCGGCGCCTCCGGGCCAAGATAGCGTGAACGCGGCCCCATGTCACGATGCGTCAGCTTGAACCAAGCTCGGGCAAACGCGTCTGCAAACTCGTTGGGGTGTTCGTAGAAACGCCGCGATATCTTCTCGTAGATCGGGTCAACCCTCAGGGAAATGTCGGTAGTCAGCATAGCTGGTGCGCGGCGTTTTGACGGATCATGGGCCTCGGGCACAGTGCCCGCGCCCGCGTCACCCTTTGGTTTCCATTGATAAGCACCGCCAGGGCCCTTTGTGAGTTCCCACTCATATCCGAACAGGTTCCAGAAGAAATTGTTCGTCCAGTGAGTTGGCGTGCTGGTCCACGTGACTTCCAATCCGCTGGTGATGGCATCGCCCGCCTTGCCAGAACCATAGCTGCTTGACCAGCCAAGACCCTGCGCCTCAATAGGAGCGCCTTCCGGCTCTCGCCCCAGATGCGTGCCGGGGGCAGCCCCATGCGTCTTGCCGAAGGTATGACCGCCTGCGATCAACGCCACGGTCTCTTCATCGTTCATCGCCATGCGAGCGAAGGTCTCGCGAATATCCTTTGCTGCCGCAAGGGGATCAGGAACGCCCTCCGGCCCTTCGGGATTGACGTAGATCAAGCCCATGGTCGTCGCGCCAAACGGATTTGCGAGGTCACGTTCACCTGAATATCGTTTGTCGGTTCCCAGCCAGATCCCTTCAGCTCCCCAGTTCACATCCTGATCCGGTTCCCACACATCGGCGCGGCCACCCGCGAAGCCAAAGGTCTTGAAGCCCATGGATTCCAGGGCGACATTGCCAGCAAGGATCAACAAATCTGCCCACGAAATCTTCCGGCCATATTTCTGTTTGACCGGCCATAATAAACGGCGCGCTTTGTCAAGATTCACATTGTCGGGCCAACTATTGACAGGGGCGAAACGCTGCTGGCCTCTGCCCGCACCGCCTCGTCCATCGGAAATGCGATAGGTGCCTGCGCTGTGCCAGGCCATGCGAATAAAAAGCGGGCCATAATGGCCGAAGTCCGCGGGCCACCAGTCTTGCGAATCTGTCATCAGCGCACGAAGATCCTTTTTCAGGGCCTCGTAATCGAGGCTGTTGAATTCTTGTGCATAATTGAAGTCCGATCCCATGGGATCGGACAAAGACGAGTGCTGGGATAGCAGATTCAGATTCAATTGATTCGGCCACCAGTCACGGTTCGACATCCCCATGCCTGCAATTTGCTGGAATGGGCACTTTGCTTCTGTTGTCATGTATATTCTCCTTGCCGTGCTTTTCCTTCTTTGGCTTTACTTGTCTATTCTACATGCTGCACAAACACCCCTGAACACGACATCATGCTCATCGACTTGAAAGCCGTATTTTTGTTGTACGGTTTCATTGATACCCCCGAGATAGGCCACATCCACATCGAATAAGCTGCCGCAAATTTTGCACCGAAAGTGATAGTGCTGCCCCGTCCGTCCATCAAATCTGTCCACGTCATCCGGCAGTGAAACTTGACGTATCTCGCCGCATTCCGAGAGCAAGCGTAGATTCCGGTAAATGGTTGCCTTGCTGATGGTCGGATGATTTTTATGGATTTGAGCGGACACCTCTTCAACCGTTGGATGTGTATGGGATTTTCTTACCGCTTCCAAAATGATTTGACGCTGAACCGTATTCCTTTGTTTCTTCACTGAATCGTATTTATTAATAATTAGTATTAATAAGTAAGATAATATATAAATTTATCGGTATCAATAAAAAAGGCGCGAAAGTGAACGCGCCTTCGATGGAAAAATTCCAGGTTCAAAATAGCAATGACTGTGCCACATTACTGCGTTTCGAGAGTCATGCCCGCAAGTCGCGATAGGTCGCTATGCAGCCATCGCTCAATGATTTCGAAAATAATCTCCCGCTTGACCGGCTTGGTGATGTAGTCGTTCATGCCGGCGTCAAGACAGGTTTCCCGGTCACCCTTCATGGCGTTGGCCGTCATGGCGATGATGGGGGTTGTGGTGAATCCTCTGTGGCGAAGTTCTCTGGTCGCGGCCAGCCCATCCATCTCGGGCATCTGGATGTCCATGAGGATGAGATCAAAATCTTCCGGATGACTTGCGACGGCCTCAATCGCTTTGCGGCCGTTGTCGACGACTGTGACCTTGTAGCCGGCTTTGGTGAGAATCATCACGGCCAATTGCTGATTGACCGGATTATCCTCGGCGAGCAGGATGCGGACCGATTGCTTCATTTCCTCACGGACGCTGTATTGAGTAATGAAGGCCGGCATCTTCGGACTGGCGTCACTCGGCGCATCGGTTCTCAGGAGTTTCTCGATGGTCTTGAAGAGGATTTCGCGGCGGGCCGGTTTGGTCAGGAAGGCATCGAAGCCCGCGTCTTTGCAATGCTGGGCGCTGCGCTCAGTGGTCGAGGTATAGGCCAGCAAGGGCGTTGAGACGTGAGAGAATTGGCTGCGGATGAGTCGTGCCAGGGCGTAGCCGTCGGGCGCCGGCATCTGGATGTCGAGGATGATAAGATCGAAAAGGCGCTGTTCAGCGAAGGCTTGTTGCAGAATCGGCAGAACGGTTCCGCTGTCGGCGGCGGCCGTGACTTCCAGCCGGGCGGTCTGGAGTACGTTTTTGAGAATGCTGAGGTTGGTGAGATTGTCGTCAACGATCAGCACCCGTTTGCCCGCCAGACTGATTTTATGAAAGGTTTTTTTCTGCTGTTGCGGCGCCTTGTTGAGCGTAGCCGTGAAATGGAAGGTGCTGCCTTTTCCGGGTTGACTTTCGGCCCAGACCTGTCCGCCCATGAGATGCGCAATTTTCCGGCAGATGGAAAGCCCCAATCCTGTCCCACCATAGTTACGGGTCGTGGAACCGTCGGCCTGCCGAAAGGCCTCAAATATCACCTCCAGCTTATCTTTGGGGATGCCGATGCCGGTATCGCGGATGGCGGCGTGCAGGGTGATGTTTGTCTCTGTTTCCCCTTCCACCATGATCGCCAATTCCAACTCGCCCTGGTTCGTGAATTTCGCCGCGTTCCCCATGAGATTGACCAGAACCTGGCGGTAACGGCCCGGATCGCCTATAACGTTGGCCGGCAGTGCGTCGTCAATCCGGCACAGCACCTCAATCGGGCGGGCGGCCACTTTCGGCCGGATCAAATCGCACACATCTTGGGCCGTGATCTCTGGGTCAAAACTGATGCACTCCAAGTCGAGTTTTCCGGCCTCGATTTTGGAAAAATCGAGAATGTTGTTGATCAGTGAAAGCAGGGCATTGGCGCTGCGCTTGATGGTTTGGGCGAATTCTTCCTGCTCGCTGTCGAGCTTGGTGTCAAGGAGCATGTCGGTAAATCCGATAATGCCATTCATCGGTGTGCGAATTTCATGGCTCATGGAGGTCAAAAATTCGCTCTTGGCGATATTGGCAGCCTCGGCGGCCTTTTTCGCTGTTCGTAGTTCGGCGGTTTGTACCTTGATTTCCGCTTGCAGCGTGTTGGAATAGGTGCGTTGCTGCTCTTGTATCTTTTCGTAATTTTGTTCGTTTTCCACCATGATATCTTGAAATTTCTTCTCAAGGGCCGCTGATTTTCGATCGGATTGTTTTTTCTGGATGCGAAGCCGGTTGACCGTCTCGGTCGTCTCTTGATGGGCGAGAAAGAGACGGATGGCCAGACGGATGATGTTTGCCACCCAGTGAGTACTGTCGTCGCCTTGCCCCGCATAGACCGGGGTGGCGAGGATGACTCCTTGGAGATCAGGGACGGAGAACAGATAATAGCTCCTGCCCTGCTCGACCAAGATGAGCTCTGAGGAATGCCGCTCGTTTTCCTTGATGAGATGCGTTGCCAGGTCCGCTTTGATGGGGAAGTTGTTTGACGCGACGTGAGGGCCGGCGTGGCTGAGGCAGAAAAACAGGAGTTCGTCGGTTTCTTGCTCCAGATGGGTCAGCAAGGGGGTTAATTCCTTCAGGGGATCAATAAGATCGGCGAAAAGAGGAGGGATCGTCATGGAGGATGGTCTCAACTGCCATACATGCTGTTCATCTTTGCAAGCTCTTCCGGAAGATCTTCTGCAAGAACCTTGTATTCTTCGATATTCTCTCGAATGTGGGCGATTAGGGAAGGCGGGAGATGTATTGCCACCCCATCCTTGACCGCAGGGTAATGAAGCTGTTGAACGATATATTCACTCATTTGCAGAATGCCGGTTGGTGAATACGGAACAGTATCTTCACCCCCATTCGGGTGGTGATTGCGGATGGCGTCGGCTATGGCATCAGGAAGACACCACTCTTGCGCTAAAAGGTATCCTATTTCGCAATGATCGGTAAGGAAGAACTGCCGTTCCAAAGACACGATGGTAGGGCCGTCTGGTTCTATCTGCCCGATGAGCCGGTAAAACATCTCCGGATCGGCTTCCATGATGACAATCAGGCCGATGTCGTGGAGGATGCCGCACAGGTAAACGTCGTCTCCGTTGAGCGTGAAAATACGCTCGGCGATCATCTTGCAGCATATACCTGAAGCAGCGCTATGCAGCCAGAGGCTCTGCGGTGAGAATTCGGTGGGGCCGGAATAATTGCGGAATATGTGCTGGGTGGCGTCGGTGACCATGATATTGTGCAGATTTTTCATGCCCAACAGAGCCACTGCCCGGGAGATGGAATCGATTTTCCTGGCCAGCCCGAAATAGGCGCTGTTAACCAGGGATAACAAACGTGCGACCAGGGCAGGGTCCAGCCGGATGACTTCCTCGAAATCCTGGAGGGTCGATTCGTCGTTGCTAATCAGTTGGGCCATCCGGATAATAATATGCGGTAGCGTTTTGATTGTTTTGGATTTTTCGACAAGCGTCTTGGCTGGCATCATGGAGCTGCACCTCAATTGACTGACCGTGGGTAATGACTGCGAAAACATCATCGTCCCGGATCCCGGTTATCGGTGATCACGCCTGGCATCTTGGTGGGCAAGGGATACTGCCGCCTTGATTCGATGTCTGGATGGCCTTGGCTGCTGTGCGTGGGGACAGTCCATCGCCCAAGGAAACGATCTTATCAGATGCAACTATTAGGGCATACGGATTGACCGTTCAAGAAATTCGTCGTTCTTTGCGGGAATTCGGTCATTTTTTTCGTATACGCTTGGTAGTGGCAAGGGAAAAATGTATCTGGCCGCGAGGTCTCCTGGCCGAGCATTGCCTCATGCCATGAGGGGACTCCAGTGTATTCCTGGCCGCTGGGTGTGCGGCATAACGACTACCTCAGAGGCCGCGGCGGATTTTTTCCCGGGACGGTGCCGGGAGCCGCACCTGATACCCTTGAGGAACCGCTTGCTCCCCTCTGAGGACCGGTTGCAGGAGTGCCGGGTTAAGGCGG
This sequence comes from Desulfobulbus sp., assembly GCA_009780825.1. Classification (GTDB taxonomy): domain Bacteria; phylum Desulfobacterota; class Desulfobulbia; order Desulfobulbales; family Desulfobulbaceae; genus Desulfobulbus. The sequence continues at coordinate 6,504 of WQZH01000003.1, forward strand.
ATGAACTGTTCGTTAGAGATGCGGTGCAAGGTGCGCAACCGGCCGATGGATATATCCTGCGTCAGGCGCACGGTTATCGTTTCCTCCGGCCGTTCGAAGGGAAAGCGGGGAGTATTGCCCAGGCGGATTGCCACTCGCATGGCGGCGAGAAATTCTGAGTAAAAATTCCGGGAAGCGAACTTGAACGCTCCCTGATTGTAGGAACGAAATATCTGTTCGTAACCGTCCATTTCCTTCACGGCCCGGAGCATGCCTGCGCGTCCGTAGTTGTAGGCGGTGAGGGCGAGCGGCCAGGTTTGGAGCTGCTCGTAATTGCCTTTCAGCAACTGGGCGGCGGCTTGGGTGGATATATAGGGGTCGTAGCGTTCATCAACCAGTTCGTTGACCGTCATGTACTCTTTCCCTGTGGAACGGGTGAACTGCCAGAGCCCGGCAGCGCCTGCCTTGCTGTACGCCTTGGGATTGAACGAGGATTCGACATGAGGGAGATATGCCAATTCCGGGGGCAGCCCTTGGGCGGCAAAGATCCGTTTGAATTGGGCCAGATATTTGCCGGAGCGGATCATCCCTTCGTGGAAGCGATCGCTTTGGCCGAGTTGCAGGCGGATGTTTTCCCGCGCTGCAAGATAGACGGAGTGCTGTTTGGTCTGGAATAATCCGGCTATCCGGCGCTCTTCCTCTGTGCGTGGAGGGGCGCCGGAACCGAGTCTGTTGAGGAGGCCGGTGATCCGTTTTTTGACCGCCTCGATCCGTTCGTTGTTGATCCGCGTCGCATCCATGGATTCCCAGTCGACAAGATCAACAATCGTGTAGACCCGGCTGAGATCCTCCGAGTCGTGCAGGATACCCTGACGAGTGGAGTAGCGACTGTAGACATTCTCCCAAAATTTTACGTTGGACTTCAGGCAGGGGTAGAAGGGAAATTTTTCTGCTGCCAGGACCAGGGAGGATGCAGGAGGCCACACCAATGACCAGCAAAGGGCAACAAGAAGATAAGCGAGGATAAAGAGTGAGAAGCGTTGCTTGTGAAAGTGAAGATCGATCATGTTGTTGCGGGTGAGTGGGACAGGGGGGAAGGGTAGCAGGCCGACGGATGTTCTGTTAGTATAGCACGATCTATCTTGCCCAGCGACAGAAGTTGCGGCCAAGAGGCTGACTGTTTAAAATGTGGATCGAGGTTGCTCCTCATGTATACGCCTATTATCGGGACCTTGGGTTATATAGTCTCGGCAGACCGCTCGCAGACCCTTCTGGTACATCGCAACGCCAGGGCGGCGGACCAGCATCTCGGGAAATACAATGGCCTGGGCGGCAAGATGCGGGCCAACGAAGATGTGCTGACCTGTCTGAAGCGGGAGATTCTGGAAGAGTCTGGTCTTGAATGTACGCAAATCCAGTTGCGGGGGACGATCAATTGGACCGGTTTCGGGCCTGATGGAGAAAATTGGCTCGGTTTTGTCTTTTTGATCACTGCCTTCGCCGGTACGCCGAGAATACAAAATGAGGAAGGCGACCTTGCCTGGCATCTCGTCGCCACGCTCGATTCTTTGCCTATGTGGGAGGGTGATCGTTATTTTTTGCCTCTGGTGTTTGATGAGGATCCGAGAATTTTTCACGGATATATGCCCTACGAAAACGGGCGGCCCATCGCCTGGGAATACATCCGGATCTGAATCCTGCGCTTTGCGCGAAAAAACAGGGTTGATCCGCATGGCTCCATGCCAAAGTTCTTGCGTTCGGCCGACTCGATCTGTATAGTTAGCGGCGTTCGAGTTATGTTATGATTTCGGAAGGTTATGGTTTAATAGCCTGCCGGCAACTGAAAAATATGAAAGGATACAGTCATGGAAAACAACGCGGAACTGGCGCGCCTGGAAGAGTTTGTTGATAAACTTTTACATAAATACAATCAGTTGAAATCTGATTTCCATGTCTTGCAGGAAAAATTGAGCGAACGCGACGCCGAATGCGCGGAATTGAAAAACAATGTCTACAATCTGACCACTGAGCGGACAGATGTCGGTAACCGGGTTGCGGGATTACTCGACCGTATCGAACGATGGGAATTGGACCAGGAGGGATCTCTGGCGGAAAAAGGCGGCGGGTACGACAGTATTCAGGGCTCGCTGTTCAGTGATGGCCCGGATGGCAAGAATAACTGAACGTGATCTCAGCGTCCGATGCAGGATCGGTTAGTCCGCTTTCAGTTGTTCGGTCAGGAATTTACCTTCTATAGCAATGCGTCTGAAGAAGAGTTGGATGCCGTCATCGCGCTGTTGCGTGAGGAGTTGGAAGGCAGCGATACATTCAGCCGCAGCTCAGTGCCCTCCAGTAAAATGCTGGTCTTGGGCTGTTTGCGCATGGCAGGGAAATATGTCCAGTTGCATCGGGAGTTCGATGCATACCGTCAAGTACAGGAAACAGCCCTTGAGCGTCTGATTGACAAGGTCTCAGGGGTGGACTGACTTTTTGTAGATTCTCGTTTAGCTGGAGAAAGAGTTGCTGTATACTGATTAAGAGAAGGAGACAGTAAAAAAACAGTACCCCTGCTCTGTTGGTGATCAGCGAAGTATTGAGCCAACTCGCATAGAAAGGGTAGCCTTGAAGTTGAACCATGGAACTCTTCGTTGAGTCTCAGCCGTCAACGGGGGCAGTGCCCACCTAATTTAATTAGGTTTAATTAATTCGCTGACACGGCAGCGCGGGGGATTTTATTATTTGGCGGGATGAGCCGCCTATTTTATGACTGCTGCTCTTGGCACAGAAAAAGGATGGCGGGTGCGGGCAGTCAATGCCGGTTTTGCGGCAGGAAAGACAACGCTGATTCGATCAGGTTTACCATATATGCGTAACCTCCTCTCCAGGCTGCTATCAAGAGTCGTGTTTGCTGCATGTGACCAAACATTATTTTGGGTCTTTGTCGTCCGTAAGACCGAAAGAACACTTTTGAATCTGCCCTGAACAGTTTGGCCTCTTCTCGTCGCTGCTGAGATCGATCAGCATTTTCGTTTGCTGCAGTTGCCTGCCCCTTAGGCGGCTGGTGCAGTCATTTCTTTTTTTCCTTGCCAACACGGGATGTGCGCTGGGTTGTCGTGGAGCACGGCAAGCCCTTTTTTCATATAGAGGAGGTCGGATGATTTGCTTATGGAACCTGATGCAATAAAATTGATTTCGGCGCTGGCTATTTTGGTGGTCGGCGTTGTCGTGGGTATCATTCTTCGCAAAAAACTGGTGGAGGGCAATCAACGGAATATAGCCTTGCAAGGTCGTCAAATTATTGAAAATTCCATTAGCGAGGCCGAGCAGATCAAAAAAGAAGCCCTGTTGCAAGCCAAGGAAGAGGCGTTTTTGATTAAGCAGGAAGCCGACCGTGAGCTGAAGGCGAACCGGTCGGAAATCAAGGAAGATCAGCGTCGCTTAAACCGCAAGTTTGACGAGGTTCAACGAGAGTTTCAGATCCTCGAGGAAAAACAGGCGAGTTTGAAATACCGGGAAGAACATCTGGCGGCGAATGAAGCGGATGTTGCCGTGAAGAAACAGACGTTGGATGGACTGGTTGACGAACAGCGGTACAAGCTGGAGCAGATTGCCGGCATTGATCGTGAAGAAGCGAAGATCCAGCTCATGCACTCCATTGAAAGCGAGGCGCGGATGGATTGCGCCAAACGATTGTCACGGATCGAAAATGAGATGAAGATAGAGGCGGACAGGAAAGGGAAAAATATCCTGGCCCTGGCCATTGCCCGCTACGCCGGCGACTATGTGGCGGACAAGACCGTTTCCATGGTGCCGCTGCCCAACGAGGAGATGAAAGGGCGGATTATTGGCAGGGAAGGCCGGAATATAAGGGCGATAGAGGCTGCAACCGGTGTGGATATCATCATCGACGATACGCCTGAGGCGGTGATTCTCTCTGGATTTAACCCGATCCGGCGCGAGGTCGCCCGACTGGCGTTGGAACAGTTGATCTCCGACGGCCGTATTCATCCGGCGCGAATCGAGGAAGTTGTGCAGAAGGTCACGGAGGAGTTGGAAATCAGTATCCGCGAATCCGGTGAGCGGGCGACCTTTGATGTGGGCGCTCATGGCATGCACGTTGAATTGATCAATTTGATTGGTCGGTTGAGATACCGGACCAGCTACGGTCAGAATATTTTACAGCATGCATTGGAAGTCGCCTTCCTGTGCGGGGTGATGGCCGCTGAACTCGGATTGGATGTGAAAAAAGCCAAACGGGCCGGACTGCTGCACGATATAGGCAAGGCGGTGGATCACGAGGTGGAGGGGTCGCATGCCATCATTGGCCGTGATCTTGCCCGCAAATATGGCGAAGCTGAAGACATTGTCTATGCCATCGGCGCTCATCATGAAGATCAGCCGCCCAAGAGCGTGCTGGATGTATTGGTGCAATCGGCGGACGCCCTTTCCGGTGCCCGGCCCGGGGCGCGCAAGGAGATGTTGCAGAGCTATGTCAAGCGGCTGGAGGATCTGGAAAATATTGCCAATGGTTTCAACGGGGTCGAAAAGTCGTATGCCATCCAGGCCGGACGAGATCTGCGCATCATCGTGGACAGTCAGAAGGTTCGCGACGAGGAGACCACGCTGCTCAGCCGTGACATCGCCAAAGCCATCGAGGAGCAGTTGACCTACCCGGGTCAGATCCGGGTCACAGTCATCCGTGAAACCAGAGCAGTGGAATACGCTAGGTAGGGAGAGAGTAATGAAGTCGGTCGAAGAACAGATTGCCCTGATCGAACGGGGCGCTGTGGATTTTCATTCCAAGGAGGATCTCGTCAAGAAGCTTGCCCGGTCACTGGCAACCGGGGCACCTTTGACCATCAAGGCTGGTTTTGATCCCACCGCTCCGGATCTGCATCTCGGTCATACGGTCCTCATTCAGAAAATGCGCCATTTCCAGATGCTTGGGCATCATGTCCATTTCCTCATAGGCGATTTCACTGGTCTGATCGGCGATCCCACCGGCAAGTCCGACACCCGGCCGCCGCTGACTCCCGATGACGTCAAACGCAATGCCGAGACCTACAAGCAGCAAGTGTTCAAGATCCTCGATCCAGATAAGACCACAGTGGTCTTTAATTCAACCTGGCTGGGGCAACTCACCTCCTATGACATGATTCGCCTCGCCTCGGAACTGACCGTGGCCCGGATGCTGGAACGGGACGACTTTAAGAAACGGTTCGAGTCGAACCGGCCGATCTCTATCCATGAATTTCTTTATCCGCTGATTCAGGGCTATGATTCTGTGGCCATGAAGGCCGATGTCGAATTAGGAGGCACCGATCAGTTGTTCAATCTGCTGATGGGGCGCGACCTCCAGCGAAGCCGGGGGCAAGAACCGCAGGTGGTGCTCACCATGCCGCTTTTGGAAGGGTTGGATGGCGTCAACAAGATGAGCAAATCGCTTGGTAACTATATCGGCATATCTGAGCCGCCGGACAGCATCTTTGGCAAGATCATGTCGATCAGCGATGAGCTGATGTTCCGCTATTACGAACTGCTCAGCGATCTGTCGATGGCGGAGATCACGGTTTTGCGGGAGAACATCGCCAGCGGCCAGCTCCATCCCAAATCGGTCAAGGCGCGGTTGGCAAAAGAGATGGTCGCCCGGTTTCACGACCCGGCGGCAGCGGAGGAAGCAGAGCGGACATTCGAGCAGGTGTTTGCCCGGCATGAAACTCCTGATGAGATTGAGGAGGTGCGGCTTGTCCCGGCGGAAAACGAGATCTGGATACCCAAACTCCTGCTCGATGCCGGATTGGTGAAATCGACCTCCGATGGGCGCCGCATGATCCAGCAGCACGCGGTGACGCTGGACGGAGCAAAAGTGGAAGACAGCAACGCAGTTATCCCAACTAAAGGAACGGTGCTCCTTAAGGTCGGTAAACGCCGTTTTTGCCGGGTTGTTTTTTCCTGAACGAGATGCCCTTCTCCCAAGGTACAACGAGCGGCTCGCGTCAGCAGGCCGCTCGTATTTTTTGGTGGGAATGGTCGGGTCGCCGGTCTAGTGTAGGGGCTGTCGCTGACAATTGTGGCAGATACCGGTAAACTCTACGTGGTGGCCCAATATGAGGTAGGAAGAAGAATCGGCAGCCTGAACGACCAGTTCATGGGTGACCGGCACATCGATATCGTCGACTTTGCCGCACACCGAACAGCGAATGTGGTAATGGCTGCCGGTGGTGGCGTCGAAGCGTTTTTGGGTGCCACCAACCTCGATTTTGAGGATCATGCCCTGTTCAGCCATCAATTCCAGATTGCGATAGACCGTGCCCAAGCCTATATGAGGCAACCGTTTCCGGACCAGGTCATACAGTTCGCTGGCGGTGGGATGACTTTTCGCCTTCAATAATTCCTCAAAAATAATCTGACGTTGCGTTGTCAGCCGGAACGAGGATGCTGGCGCGCTCATGGTATCCTTGTCAGTAGAAATGAGAACGTTGATAAATAATTATTCTTAAATAACTACCATAATCACTGAGTCGTGTCACCATGAACTTGGCGGAAAATTGTGGCAGAAAGAGGACGGACGCGGGGCAATGCGCATAGGAACCCTCGATATTTGGCCGCCGCTCCTGTTGGCCCCCATGGCGGGCCTGACCCACTCGGCTCTGCGGACAACAATTCTATATTATGGCGGAGTCGGTCTGCTCAGTACGGAAATGCTGGCGGCTGGGCGGTTGCCGGCAGAACGGCCGGAGCATTCACCCTATCTCGTGCGCACAGCGCAAGAATCTCCCCTGTCGTACCAGCTCCTTTTGACCGGCGACAAAAACATCCCCAGGATCTTTGAGGCATTGCACCGCCTCCGGGCAGATGCCATTGATCTCAATCTCGGCTGCCCGGCGCCATCGATCCGCAGGGCTGGCGGCGGCAGCAGCCTGATGGACGATCCCGCACAGGTCAGACGGATAGTCTCGGCAGCGCGAAAACAGACCGTGCTGCCGCTTTCGGCCAAAATCCGGCTCGGGGAAACCTTAAACGAAGCAGCACTGTGCGATTTCTGCCGGATGCTCGCCGACGAAGGAATCGATATGCTGACCGTGCATGCCAGGTTGCGGGCCGAGCCTTTTGCCCGGCCGCCGAGATGGGAGTGGGTGGCAAAGGTGAAGCAATGGGTGGATATTCCCGTGATTGCCAACGGCTCGATTGATTCGGCGGATAGCGCCCGGGCTTGCCTGCGGGCCAGTGGATCCGACGGGTTGATGCTCGGCAGGGCTGCGGCCCGGATGCCGTGGATTTTCGCCACCATTGCCCGCCAGGTCTACGGGATGGATATCCCAGAGCCTGATATCCGGTTGCCGCAGCTGTATGAGACGTTCATGGGGGCATTGATTGAACGGTTCCGGCCCGAACGGCGGCTGGGGCGGCTCAAGGAGTTCACCCACTATTTTGCCACGAACTATTTTTTTGGCCATCACCTGGCGGCCAAGGTCCAGGCGAGCGGATCCATCGAAGAGGCGTGGCGTCACGCCGCTGCTTTTTTCGCGGCCAACGAGCCTGTGTAGATGGCGCGAAGCTGATCATCCTTTTCGGTGTCACCGCAGAGGCGGGTTGTAATAGCCAAATCGCAGGGCTGGAAATTTTTTCTTGAGCTGCCGCACCCAATTTCTGATTCCCAAAGGTGTCGCGCCTTCCCTGTACCCGATTACCCGCAGATAGTATTCCGGGTCCATGTTCAGGTTGCGCAATTGAATATAATCCGGGCGGTATTCGGCGATCAGCGCCGACAGCGCGGCGAATTCATCCGGATCGTCGGTGCAGCCGGGCAGGATGAAATAGTTGAGGGAAACGTGGCGGCCATAACGTTTCATCACCGCGATCGACCGGCACACATCGGTCAGATCAAACCCTTTGGGGCGGTAATAAAGCCGGTGGTGTTCGGCTTGGGCGCTGTTCAAGGAAATACGGATTGAGTCCAGCCCGGCAAGGGCAAGTTGCTCAACCGCATCGGGCAGGCTGCCGTTGGTGTTGAGATTGATGGTGCCTCGGTCGGTTCGTGCACGGATGAGACCGATGCTCTTTTCGATCAATCTGGACTGCAGCAGTGGCTCTCCCTCGCATCCCTGGCCGAAACTGACCACGGCCCGGGGAGCGGCCTCAAGATGAGGCACAGCCACCTCGGCGATCTCCCGCGCCGTGGGGACGAAGACGATGCGATCTTGGGTCGAGGGGCAACATCCAGAGGGCTGCAGGGATATGCAGCCGGCGCAGGCGGCGTTACAGGACGGAGAACAGGGTAGAGGCGCTTCCCAGCGTCCGAGGAAATAGTTGCGGGCGGCGGGACAACCGTAGGTGAGACAACATGTGCCAAGATGTTGGATCAGGCGGTTGTTTTTGTTTTGGTTGAGATGCTTGCGCGTGCGTCGATTGAGAAGGCGCTGGTTGAGTTGATCGGCATCCTGGCGGCAATCGTCGTCGCTGCGAAATCCAGCCACCCAGAATTTGCCGTCAGCCCAGCCGACCGCCGTGTAGGCGAAAAGCGGCAGGATGGGAACATCGGTCCCCTCGGTCTGGTAGGCCGCTGAAAAGATGGCGGTGTGGGCAGGAGCCATGAAGGCTGCCACTGCTTGGATGGGCTTGCCGGGTTGATACGGGTCCGTATTGAGGAGAGCTGGCGTTTGGCTTCCCGGCTCAATGCCGATGGGCAAGCGGCCCGGCAAAGCAAACAGTTCGCTGCCCGGCGGCAGTTCAATCAGATCTTCCGGTTCGGGTGCGCTGATCCGGCCGGCAGCGCTCCCGGCCATGGACAAGCCAGCGTAATCAAGAATTTCTCCCGTGCTGGTGGCAAAAAGCAGGGAGGGCGTGGTTGCAGGGTGAGCACCCGTCATGGCGACGCATGATGGCTATGGCCGAATGCGTGCAAGTACCGAATCCACGGCACGATAAATTTCCAAATCGTCGCCGAAAACATCTTGGATGTTGGGGTGTTCGATCAGATCTTCAACGATGTACTGGGTCAGATAGAGACTGATGACATTGGGGTCCGGGGCGAGGTTTCTGATCGGAGCGATCTTGAACTGCATGTCGAACTCTTCCATATCGCCCAACTGTTGCAGTTGCCGGGCCATGACTTCCTGGATGGCGTGAACGGAATTGGTCTCGATGATATGCAGATCCAGCAGACGCTGCACCAGGGAAACGGCCAATTCAGCAGCCATTTCCCGGGATTTTTTGAACATGAAGTGGCGCTCCCGTTCCCTTTTCCGGTCAATGGCATCAATGGTTTTATTGGTGGAATTGCTGGGGTTGATGTGTCGAGCCATGCGTTCTCCTTGGGTGATCGAGCAAAAACAAATTCAAATCGGATTGAAAGGATTGTGGTGGCGGCGGTCTGCACGAATTTGCTCATTGCGTGCCCGCTGACAGACAGCAGCCTATGCCTACTCCGTTGTTGCGGGACGAGTTCGACGAGATGCGGCTTTTTATACTGTACCTCATTGAGATACGCACTGCTTTTGTTCGGGAAAACCCTCGCGAATTCTTACAGCATACTTTTGGCGGCAAGCTGGAGCGTGAACAGAGCCTGTTGCAAGCTGGAATAATTATGGTATGGGCATGGCGCCCTCTTCGCTCAGATACAGCCGGCGGAAGCGGTCGATTGATTCCTCCAAGTCCTTTGGCAGCCGGAGACCGTATTGGGCGACGTATTCGGCGGCCATGCGGTGCGTGTTGAAAATAGGGATGTTGAGCCGGAGGTTGTTCAGCGCGCGCTTGAGGTATGATGCCGGATGATCGTAAAACGACTCGAGGATTGTGGGCAGGAGCTGATAAAAAGCTGCGGCGTCCTCGGCATACAGCAGGGCGTCGGGGGCCTCGCTCAGGTCAGCCTCTTCGATGGGGCCTTCGTATCCGAATTTCCAACCCGTTTGCCCGTCGTGATAGCCCTCGACCCACCAGCCGTCCATGATGCTGATGTTCGGCACCCCGTTCATCGCGGCCTTCATGCCGCTGGTGCCGCTCGCCTCAAGCGGCCGCTTGGGGCTGTTGAGCCAGGCGTGCACCCCGCTGACCATCAGCTTGGAGATCTGCATGTCGTAGCCGGGAATGAAGACCAGCTTCCCCAATCCCTTGCTGCGGATGTAGAGTTCTTCCTGATTGTCGAGGATCAGTTTCAGCACCGATTTGCCGGGTTCGTCGGCGGGATGGGCCTTGCCGGCAAAGAGAAAATTGACCGGCCGGTCGAGCGCGATGAGGATGTCGGAAAGGAGCCCGATATCGTCGAAGATCAGATCGGCCCGCTTGTACGTGGAGAATCTGCGGGCAAAACCGATGGTGAAGACATCCGGCTGCAGCCACTCGGTTTCGGGAAGGTTGGAAAGATGATTGGGAGGATCAATCCAGGTCTCGACCATCTGCTCCCGGTGACTCTTGAGCATGGCATTGACGTAGTCGATCAGCAGCCGATTGTCCTTTCGCCACGCCTCCTTGAACATGGGGGCCAGAGCGGTCGCTTCCTGCTCGGTGATGGCGTCGAAGCAACTGGGGTCGGTGCGCCAGGCGCGGAGAGAGGGGAACTGGTCAAAACAGGCGGCTCGCTGTTCACTGATCCAGGTCAGGTGATGGACCCCGTTGGTGATCGCCTTGATTTTATCGGCAAAGGCCGGGAACTGCCTCTTGGTGACATCGCGGTGCAGCCGGCTGACACCGTTGACGGCCCGGTTGATCCGCATGGCCATGGCGGTGAAGTTGTACTCGTGGCAGCCCTCTTCGTCATGGGCGATGAGGTTGAGAATCTGCTGAAAAGCTTTGTGGCTGATCGCGGAATAGAGCTCACGGGAAAAGCGGTCATGTCCGGCCTTGACCGGCGTATGGATTGTGTACACTATCTTGTGCGCAACTCGTTCCGCCGCCGCCAGGATATCAGCGTCGGCAACCCGATCAAGGAAGGCGTCGCCGAAGGCGTCGTGCAATTCCTGGAGGATGAGGCGTAAGATAACGGTGATGCCATGCTGCTCGTTGAGGTGGATGGTGCGGGGGGTGCAACCGAGCGCCTCGAGCAACGGCAAGATGGCGGAGCCCAGCATGCGCCTCTGGTTGGCCTTGATGATGGCTGATTTGGCGTTATAGAGTTGGTGGGCAGGTTCTATGATCCATGACGGAGCATCGGGCAGGCTGTAGTCAATGAGGAATTCGGGAACGAACGAGTCGAGTTCTCCGGCGATTTCCAACTTCATCCATACATGGGCCTTGACCATTGTGGGGTGGGGTGGAGGGCCATTGTAGAAAGGGATTTCGATGACCAGCGGCTGGTCGGGCGCCTCTGGATTGCGGAGTTGGAACAGCGTGGGGGTTGTTTCGGGAGTCCAGCGGGTAGCTTGGTCAATCTGCCCGACCTTGGAATCAACGATCTGGGAGAAATATCCTTCCCGGTAGAGCAAGCTGATCGCCAATGCCGGAACATGCATGTCGGCAAAGCTTTTCAGGGTGTCGCCGGCAAGAACTCCCAACCCGCCGCTGTAATTCGGAATCTTGCGGGGGCCATTCAGGTACTTCTGCACCAGCCTGTTGATCTGGGGATCAGCATGTTCCCTGATGCGTTCGCGTTCCAGCCAATCCTTGATGGGATGAAACACGTCGGGATCGGCGCCGATCTCCATGGAAATATAGGCGATGGAGTCGCCATCGGGCCGGGTCAGTTGCCCCCAGACCCGATCGAAGACTTGTTGCGAAACGCCAAAAAATGTTCCGAAACGGTTGGTACAGATCAATTGCTCAATGTGGGTAGGTGCGTTCGGCGAAGAAATGTTCATGAAAATGATGCGTTTTTTTGTTGCAGGGGAAGACGAACAAGCTCAGTGAAGAAGAAGGGAAAGAATTTAGATAAGCCGCTGTTCTTTTGCAAGGAGATTTATTTTTTCGGGAAAAAATTGTTGTATTTCTCTGGCGGCACAGTACATTTCTCACCTATGTATTTTTTAATTTTTCACTGTATGGGAGGGAGAGATGGGCAGTAAAAAGATGTTTCATTGGGCCGCACTGGGATTGCTGATTTTGGGCTTGGGACTGACGGGTTGCAGCAAGAAATCCGAAACTGCGGCGCAGCAGGATGCCAGAGGAGGGGCCGGGGTGACGGAATCGCTGGAAACACCGGACTCCGGAATCATGGAAGGGAGAACTTCTGCGCCGATGGTACCGGTCTACTTTGAATTTGATAGCTCCAAGGTGACCGGCGAGCAGGTGCAGCGCATTCAAACCAATGCGGATTTTTTGAAGAAGAACCCAGATGTCAGCATCAGAATCGAGGGCAACTGTGATCCGCGCGGCACCCAGGAGTATAACTTGGCCCTGGGGGAACGCCGGGCGCAAAGCGCCAAATCATATCTCGTGAACCTTGGGATCAAGGCAAATCGCCTGACCACGATCAGTTTTGGCGAGGAAAAATTGCTGCTCTTTGGTCATGATGAAATTTCCTATGCCCAGAATCGGCGGGACGACTTCGTTATTGTAAAATAACAGGAACAAGTGATGGATTGGTAACCGGGCCAGGGGACTACTCTGCCCGGTTTTCTCATTTTTTGTCCGTCGGGTCTTTGGTCAAAAAGGAAGATGACGACGGAGAACGGAACTCATTTAACCAAGGAGAATTTATTGTGAATATCGTAAAAACTGCGGCTGGTTGTATAAGTGGTCTGTTGATTGGCGCCTTGGTACTTATTGGCGGGCAGGCACTGGCCGCGGATACTAAAGTTGCAGTCATTGACATGAGGCAGGTGCTGTCCTCCTCCCTTGCCGGTAAGAAAGCTGAAGGTATCGTCAAACAAAAGGTGGATTCGCTGCAGGAATCCCTTAAAAATGATGAAAACGACCTCATTGCCATGCAGAAGGAAGTCGAAAAAAAAGGGGCGGCGTGGAGCGATAGTGTAAAGAAGGAGAAATCTGCAGCGTTTCAGAAAAAAGTTCAGGATTTTGAAGAAAAGAAAAGGAAGAGTCAAGATGAACTGAATAAGCTGCGAGAGCAGCAGATCAACCCTGTGCTCAAAAAAGTGGAAGAAGTGGTGGCCAAAATTGCCGCGGATAAAGGATATGCGATTGTGGTGCCGCGCAATGTTGTTCTGTATGCCACTGATGCGGTTGACATCTCCAACACGGTCGTCAGTGAACTGGATAAGGTGATGAAGTAGAAAAACGCTCCGGCATGACTTGGTCTGGCATCATGATTGATCAACTGCTTGAGGAGCGACTGGCCCGGTGTGCCGATGTCAGGGTGCTGGTCATTGGCGACATCATCATTGATCATTTCCTCTGGGGGACGGCCAGCCGGATTTCTCCCGAGGCACCGGTACCGGTCGTTGATGTACATCGCGAAGACTTGCTGCTGGGAGGGGGGGCCAATGTTCTGAGAAACATCATCTCTCTCGGCGGTCAAGGCGCCCTGTGCGGGATTGTCGGTGATGATGTCATGGGGAGAAAGGTGATTGAGCTGGTCGAACAGCTGGGTGTTCCGACCGAAGGATTGGTCACCGGCAAGCGTCCGACCACGGTCAAGACCAGAGTGGTGGCCCAAGGCCAGCAGGTCGTCCGTTTTGACCGTGAGCAGACAGGATTGCCCTCCAAACATTCACTTGATGCCCTTTTGCGGTATCTTGAGCGATACATTCACACCTTTGACGCCGTGATGGTGTCGGATTACGCAAAAGGAATGGTCAGCGAGCAGTTGATGGCCCGGCTCCACCAGTTGCTCTATACGGTCCGAAATCGCGAACAGCGCCCGCTGCCGCTGATCGTCGATCCCAAACCTTCAAATATCCATTGTTTTGTCGGGGCCACCGTCGTCACCCCCAATCATCATGAGGCCATGCAGATCGCTGGCCTGCGGATTGAAGACGAGCGGAGTCTGATGGCGGCGGCGCGCCATATTCGAGACGACATCGGCTGCGAAGCTGTTTTGGTCACCAGAGGTGAGGCCGGAATGGCCCTGTTGCAAGGCGACGACGAACTGGTCACCATTCCGACCACCGCCAAGGAAGTGTACGACGTCACCGGCGCCGGAGATACTGTCGCGGCCACCTTGGCGCTCGGTCTGGCTGCCGGTTGCTCCATGCGGGAAGCGGCTGTGCTCGCCAACCATGCCGCCGGGATCGTGGTCGGCAAAGTCGGGACCGCCTGCGTAACCGCCAAAGAACTGCGCGCGGCGATCGCGGCGGCGCAGTGATCCATTGCACAGTGATCCATTGCATAGACTACAACAAACGGATGGGACGAGGATGCGACCGCGAAGTATGACAGGATTTGGCCGCGGCGAAGCCTCGGTGGATGGGAGGACCTGGGTCGCGGAAATCAGGACCGTGAACCATCGTTTTCTCGATCAACGGGTCATCCTGCCCCGTCCATTCGCGCTTTTTGAAGAAGCGGTGAAAAAAAAGGTAACGGCCGCGCTCGACCGGGGCAGAGTCGATATCACCTGCAGCCTGCAGGGGGCGGCTTCCATTGAGCCGCAACTGACGATCAACGAGCCGGTAGCCCGTCAGTATCGCCACTGCCTTCAACTGTTGGTTGAGCGGTTCGATATCGAAGGCCCCGTGACCTTGCGTGATATGCTGACTCTGCGCGATGTGATCAGTTTAGAGGAGCAGCGTCCCGATATGGATGCCGAATGGCTGCTGCTCGCTGCCGCGCTGGATGCGGCCTTGAAAGAGTGCGATCTCATGCGGGAGAAGGAAGGGCAGACCCTGCGCCAGGAACTTCTTGGCCGGCTGACCAAATTTGAAGCGATTGTGCGGCGGATCGACGGCGCCATCCCTGAGATTCAGCAGCAACGCCAGGACGAGCTCAAAGCCAGGATCGGCAAATTGCTGGAAGGGGTCGATCTTGACCCGATCCGGTTCGCCCAAGAAACGGCGATCATGGCTGATAAAAGCGATGTCACCGAGGAGATCGCCCGGCTTGACAGTCATATAGCCCAGTTCCACGCCTTTCTTGTCAGCGTTGAACCGGTTGGCCGGCGGCTTGATTTCCTGCTCCAGGAATTCCTCCGGGAAGTCAACACCCTTTCCTCCAAAATCGCCAATGCCGCCATCGCGCACCTTGGCGTCGAAATGAAGAATGAAGTCGAAAAACTGCGTGAGCAGGTGCAGAACATCGAATAGCGGCCGCGGTTCAGGCGTCTGCTTCTCTTGCTTCTCTTTTTCCCCGTATCCGTATTGATCTATGGAGAACAGACTCGTCAATATCGGCTTTGGCAATGCCGTCAAGGTCAACCGCATTCTTGCCGTGGTCAATCCGGGCTCTTCGCCTATCAGGAAGTTGAAGGAAGAGGCCCGACAGGAAAAGAAACTGATCGATGTGACCGAAGGCCGGCGGACCAGGGCCATCCTCATTCTCGATTCCGGGCACCTGATTCTCTCGTCGGTGCAGCCGGAAACCATTAACCAGCGATTGATGGCCCTGGAGCAGGATCAGCGCCACCCGGAGTTGGTGGTGGGCAAGGCCCAGGCCACGGGGGCGTGATGTTGTTGTTGGTGCTGTCCGCACCCTCCGGATGCGGCAAGACAACGATCCTCACCCGGGTCATGCGCGATCTGCCCGGGCTGGTTTTTTCCGTCTCGCATACCACCCGGCAGCCCAGACCCGGCGAGATCGACGGAGTGCATTACCATTTTGTCGAGGCGAACGTCTTTGCCGCCATCCGCAACAGGCAGCCGACCGGTTTTTTGGAATGGGCCGAAGTACATGGCAATATGTACGGCACCAGCGTCGACGAGGTTGATCGCCATCGGCATGCTGGTCAAGACGTCATTCTCGACATCGATGTCCAGGGGGCGGCTCAGGTCCGGCAGCGGACCAGGCCGGTGACCATTTTCATCGCCCCGCCGTCGCTTGCCGAATTGGAGCGACGCCTGCGCGGCCGCGGTACCGAAAGCGAGGCGACCATCGCTCTTCGCCTCAACAATGCCCGCAAGGAGTTGGCCTGCTCAGGAGCATACGATTACCTGGTGGTGAACGATCAGCTTGGCCAGGCAGTGGAAAGTTTGCGCAGCATCATCATTGCCGAGCGCTGCCGACAACGCCGGATGCCGGATGGCTGGCCGGCGCACTGGAGCGGCTGATGACGGGCCGGGGCAAGAGGGAAAGGCCGCCGGACGAACAACCGGCGACGCCAGCCTCGGACGACGATCTGATCTGGGGGGTCAACCCGGTCCGGGAGGCCTTGGTCCAGCAGGCTGCGACGATCAGCGAGCTCTTCATTCAGCGGGGCAAGGGGGGCGCACGGTTGCAGGAAATTATCGAGGGGGCCAGGGAGCGGGGCATCGCGGTCCGCTTTGTCGAACCGGACCGGATGCGTGTTGCGCGCACCTGCCGCCATCAGGGCGTGGTGGCCCGGCTGAGCGCAGCCCGGCTGCTGTCGTTCGATGGATTGCTGGACCGGATCGCCGAAGACCGCTCCTCACCCCCCCGGCTGCTGGCGCTCGATTCCATCCAGGATCCCCGCAATCTTGGCTCCATCCTGCGCTCGGCCCTGGCCGCCGGCTTTCAGTACGTTATCCTGACCAGGGATCGCAGCGTGCCGGTCACCGGTACCGTTGCCTGCACTTCCGCCGGAGCGGTGGCCCACCTCTCGCTCTGCCAGGTCATCAACTTGAGCGATGCGCTCAACAGAGTGAAAGAACGCGGATTCTGGGTGTATGGCGCGGTGGTTGAACCCGGTGCGGCCTCGATCTATACCGCCGATTTTTCCGGGCCGGTCTGCCTGGTGATCGGCAGCGAGGGCAAGGGACTCAGACCGCTGGTCCGCAGCCAGTGCGATGTTGTGGTGACAATCCCGATGCGGGCTGCCTTCAACTCACTCAATGCCTCGGTGGCAGCGGCAATCATCATGTTCGAAATCTCCCGCCGTACCGGCTAACGTCGCTTTATTTCTTCTTTTTTTTCATCTGCATCTGCAGCAGATCGCCCAATGTCCCCATGGACGGCGATTCCCTGTGTATTGGCGGCGGGGCTTCGTCTACGGCTGGTTCCTTGGCGGAGTAATCTTCGGGGATCAAGGCCAGGCGTTTCTGGCTGATATCGACCGACTCAATCTTGACGGTTAGTTCCTGGCCGATCGACAGCGCTTCCCGGGGATGGTGTATCCGCCTCCCCGCGCCCAGTTTGGAGATATGGAGCAAACCGTCAACGCCTGGCATCAGGGTGACAAAAGCGCCAAAGGCAGTCAGCCGCGAGACCTTGCCTTGGTGCACTGAACCCGCCGGATAGCGCTGCGTGACCGTGTCCCACGGGTTTTCCAATGTTTCACGCAGACTCAGTGAGATGCGCTCATTATCCCAATCGAGCCGCTTGATGATGACTTCCACCTGCTGATCGCGGCTCAGCACATCTTCTACCCGGTCGGTTTGTCCCCATGCCAGCTCCGCGATGGGGATCAGGCCATCGACACCGCCGATGTCGACGAACGCGCCAAACTCGCGAATCGAGGAAACGGTTCCCTTGACCTGCATGCCTTCATGGAGCTGTTTTTTCAACTGCTCGCGCTCCTGTTGCCGCTGTTCCTCCAGTACGGCCCGTGCCGACAGGATGATGTTGCGGCCCTGGTCGCCGTATTCGATCACTTTGAAGGCAAAGCTCTTGTCCAGATAGTCCTCGGTGCACTCGATCCTGCGGATGTCCATTTGCGAATAGGGACAGAATCCCCGATGGCCGGCAACGGTCACGGAGAAGCCGCCTTTGACCTCGCCGGTCACTTTGCCTTCGACGGGGATGCCTGAGCTGAAGGCCTCCTCCAGCTCACTGGAAGATGTCTGGTGGCCGAGTCGGATGGTGAACAGCATCTCGCCGCCCCGCGAGGACAGGAAGAAGACCTGTATCCGGTCGCCTGGGGCAACGGACATCTCGCCGGCTTGGTTGCGGAGTTCGGCGGAGTTGAGAATACCCTCGCTTTTGCCGCCGGCGTCAAGAAAGATGGTGTCGCCGCTGATGCCGACCACAGTGGCATCAACCCGGTCGCCGGGTTGCAGGGTGGTGCGGGAGGCGGTCTTGTCCTGGAAAAGTTCTGCAAAAGTTTCGTTGTTCATGGTCTGTTCAAGGGAGACTGATGCGCAGTAGTTTGCGGCCGGGTACCGTGATGAAGGCTGGGCTGCCCGGTCAAGTGGCCCGAATCTCTATTGGGGGTAGATGAGATACGGATTGTTGGCCTCTTTACCGTGCTTGTTGTATCGGGGCAACGCTTTTCCATGTCTGTCGATTTATTGAGTCATTCCGGATAACCGCATCGGCGGGCGGTTGCAGGGGAGCGTTCACTGCCGGATGATTTCCGTGCCCGGAGCCAGGTCGAGCGCGCGCAGGGCCCGCATCTGCTGGGCATCCCCTTGGCGAAGGGCGTTGAAGCGCACATTGGTGAAGGTCAGCTCGGTCAGAGCACCGAAATGGTCCTCCATGAGCAGCCGGAGAATAGTGAGGTCGTCAGCGATCCAGATTTGCACGCGTTTGACCTGGGGATGCGGTTTTTTGGGAATCAATTGCAATGCGTTGCAACCCTTGGGAGGATCATTGAGCAGAAAAAGGGGATCTCCCGGCGTGACGGCGAATTCATCGAGCAGATTTTTAGCCCCGGTGAAGATGGCGTAGGTAACGTCAGAGTCCATATCTTGGGTGGGAGAGACAAGCAACTGCTTGTCCTCGGGGGTATAGATGGAAAGCGACAGGCCGTCGTTGATGATGGTCTGCTCGGTCGGGGCAGTGTAGTTCCAGCGCATGATCCCCGGTGAGCCGGTTGCGGTATTGGTGGTGGCGGCGCGAAAGAAAACAGCGTTGCCTGCACCATGCTTCGTTCGGCCACCGTTCCGGGTGGTTTGGGAAAAATCAAGTCCAAGGCTGTGTAGTTGTTGATACTTTTTTTGCAACGATGCCACCCGCTGTTCAGGGCCGGCGGCGAGGATCATCCCGGGAAAGAGCCCGACAGCCAGCAACAGCGTGATAAGATAACGCCAAATATTCTCAGACATCGGTATACTCCAACAGGACGGGACGACCGAAGATGGTGTTGGCCAGGGCATGGACCGGGGCCGGTATGTCGGAGACGAAAAAGCGGCTGGGCGTGTCAGGGGCATACAGTTCATTGCGGAGTTCTGTATCTGCCTCGAGAATGGATCTGAGGTGGAGCGCAACTTCGACGGAGGAGTCAATAATGTTGACCCGGCGGCCGATGCGTGGGGCAATGGTCTTTTTGAGCAAAGGATAGTGAGTACAGCCAAGGATGAGGGTGTCGATCTGCTTGTCACGTAGAGGATGGAGATACTTTTTGACAATCATCTTGGTTTCCCGGTGATGCAGCCACCCTTCTTCAACCAGGGGAACCAGGAGCGGACAGGCCTGGCTGTACACCTTGCTGTCGGGCCGGACCACCTGGAGACGCTGTTCATAGGAACCGGAATTGATGGTTGCCCTGGTGCCGATGATGCCGATCTTGCCCGTGGGGCTGATGGCAGCCGCTTTGGCCACTGCCGGGAAGATGACGTCGATGACGGTTTGGTTGTAGTGGTTGCGCAGAAAAGTGGAAGCCGTGCTTGCCGCGGAATTACAGGCAATCACGATCATCTTCGCTCCCTGGCGCAGGAGAAACTCGGTGTTCCGATGCGAGTATTCGGTGATCATGGCCGGACTTTTGGGGCCATATGGCATACGGGCAAGATCGCCAAAATAGACCAGGGGATAACCCGGACAACATTGTTCAATGGCCCGGGCCACGGTCATGCCGCCGACGCCGGAGTCAAAAATACCAATCATTTTTTTTGTTGATTACAGTGAACGGCAAAGAGGAAAAATCGAGATGCGTGGGGTACAAAGATAAGCTAATAAAGTTACTGCGGAAGAGCCAGAACCACAAGGTTGAAATGACAGAAGAAACAAAATAGCTGCACAACTGGAAGATACTGCATTCAGGAGAAGGACGTTTGCCGCCTCCGCCTGAATGCATTGATTGAGTAATATTATCGGATGATGCAGGTATTATTTCTTTTTGGGTTTGTCTTTTGTTCGCATTTCAATAGCCTTGCGAAGATTGTCAGGTAGTCCTCTTTCCTTGCCCGACTGCGAGCGTTTTTCTGAAAGTGCTTTGGCGCACAGTGGCTGGCGAGCGGAAAAACCATATTTTCTTCGGTATTCTTTAGAAGTCAAGCCATGTGATTTGAGATGCTTCGGCGAAAGCATCTTGAATTCCTGGCCACACTCCAGGCAAATAATTTTATTTTTTTGAATTGATTTTTTGGGATCGATACCAGGATTTATCTCTTCAGGTTCAGGTTCAATTTTGACCAATTCTGATTCCTGCAGAGCCTTAAGAGTTTGAAATGTGTCGTTCAATGTAGATTTTATTTCTTCTGCTGTCATTGGTTTGGTGCTGATCTGGGCTTGAGTGATTTCCACAGCCATTTCCACGAGCGATTTACTCATCGTTCTCTCCTGAGAAAAAAATTAAATGGGAGTAACGTATTTGTTCCTGTTATTATTATAATAATAGAGCAAGCTGACAACCAGCGCAATTCTTTTCTGCTGTTGCAGAAAAAATAGGATTTGGGAGGATCAGATCGGAATTTTTACTGCTATACAAGTGATGACCTGAACTAAGCTGGCGAATCTCCTGTTGCGCTCTCAAGAAGAACACACTCTCCCCTGTGGTTCCTTTGCACAACACGGCAGAATGTTCCCGATGCGAGTGTTGACAGTCTGTTGGAGAGGCATTATTGTTGCCCTTGCTTTGATGGTTTGCCTTCTTGTTTAACCTACTTATGTAATATATATAGAGAAAATCGCGGGGTGGGATCATGCCGGTGTATGAGTATGAGTGTAGCGGATGCCAGAAGATTTTAGAGGTGCAACAACGCTTGGCTGACGAGCCGATATCCGTTTGCCCGGATTGCGGCGGGAGTATGCGGAAATTGATCTCCATGAGCTCGTTTCAGTTAAAAGGAGGCGGCTGGCACACCGACGGATACAGCAATGGCAAGGAAAGCGCTCCCTGCGCCGATTCCGGAGGCGCGCCGTCGTGCCCTGGTTCCGGTGGCTGTTGTCAGTGCCCGGCAGCCACCTGACCGATACACGGTTTCATCGACAAAACCTGGCTGTTGGTTTTTTTAATGGCTACGCATCACTTGGTGATGATGGCCATGGCGTCTCCATAGGAGAAAAAGCGGTAACCGGCGGCCACCGCCTCCTGGTAGGCCGTCAGAATCCGCTCCCGGCCCGCGAGGGCTGAGACCAGAAACAGCAGCGACGATTTGGGCAGGTGGAAATTGGTGATGATGTTGTCCACCGTCCGGAATCGATAACCCGGATAAATAAACAGATCGCACTCGCCGCTGCCCGCCTGGACATAGCCCTGCCTATCGGCTGCAAATTCAAGCGTCCGCACCGTGGTCGTTCCCACCGCCCAGATTCTCCCCCCCCCTTGCTTGACCTGCCGGACGGCTTCAGCCGTTTCCGCAGGGATGGCAACATATTCCCTGTGCAGAACATGGTTGCGGATATCCTCGCTGTGCACTGGCGCAAAGGTGCCGTATCCGACATGGAGCACGATAGTGGCTATCGTAACACCCTTGCTCCGGATGGCAGTCATCAGCTCGTCGCTGAAATGGAGGCCTGCGGTCGGTGCCGCGACTGAACCGGTATGGCGCGCATACCGGGTTTGATAGCGATGCCGGTCCTCCCCCAGGCTTCCGTCTGGCCTGCTGATATAGGGGGGCAGGGGCATCTGGCCATGGTCGTCCAGCACCTGCTCCAGTGTTTGCCCTGGTTCAGGTTGATACTGCAAGGTCACCTTGGCGGTGCCGTCCGCATGCATGTCGTCGATCTGGACCAAAAAGCGTGGGCCAAGATGGATCAAGCTACCGATTTTAGGACGTTTTGCGCTTTTGATCAGGGCCGTTGCCGTTGCTTTTCGCCATGAAGAGTCAGCGCCATTTGTGGAGGAGATCTGAGGAAAGGCAAGGAGAAATAGTTCGATCTTGCCGCCGGTCTGTTTGTTGCCCAGCAACCGGGCTGGGAAGACTTTGGTGGTGTTGATCACCAGCAGATCGCCGGCATGAAGATAGTCAACGAGGTCGGCAAATCGCCTGTGGGCGATCGAGGTGCTGCCGGTCGCAAGGACGAGCAGGCGGGACCGGTCGCGTTGCGGTTCCGGAAACTGGGCGATTTGGTCGGCAGGCAGATCGTAATCGTAATCGTCCAAAAGGTACGAATGATCGGTCATGGTCAAAAGCAGGTTGACAGGTTTCGGGTGATTTGCTTGCAAAGCACGATAACCTACTTTACATTGCGGCAAAAGTCTTGGCCGAAAGTGTTGATCTAGGCGACCGTGTGCCGATGGGTCCGGTGGCGCCGATTGTCTTGCTTGGGGGTGCTGTGTTTCTAGTAACTGCTGCCACCGATTTTGAGATGGAGCCGTTTCGGTTCGCCTGCCCGGAGGCCGTGCATCCCGTATTGGTGACCGGGGTCGGGCCAGTGGAGGCGGCGGTTTGCCTGACCGCTTTCTTGGCCACAACCTCCCTGCCGTTGGCTGGAGTGGTCAATTTCGGAGTTGCCGGAGCATATAGTGCCGGGGCTGACCGGAGCGGGGCGGCTGTGCTCGATCTCTGCCTGGCCGAGCAGGAAGTGCTCGCCGATCTGGGCGTTTGTGCGAACGAAGAGGTGCGGCCGTTGCGCGGAGAGGGGTTCACCATGACCTGTTCCTTCGAACTGGACGCAGGATTGCGGCGCCGGGCGGAATCAGTGCTCGTTGCCGCCGCCATCCCGTATGTCAGTGGCGTGTTTGCGACGGTCAGCGCTGCCAGCGGCACCCGCAGGCGGGGAGATCTGCTGGCCGCGCGGCATCATGCCCTGTGCGAAAACATGGAAGGTGCCGCTGTGGCCCGGGCCTGTCAACATTTCGGGTTGCCCTTGCTGGAATTGCGCTGTATTTCCAACTTGGTCGAAGACCGCGATCTGCGCAACTGGCAATTGCACGATGCCTGTGTCCGATGCGGGGAAGTGACGGCCCTGGTCGTCAAAGGATTGCACCATGACTGAATCACTGCCTCTGACCCTCGGTTTCTCCCCATGCCCCAACGACACTCATATCTTCAATGGCTTGGTCCACGGCCAGGTGGAGCTTACTCGCTGTTGCCTGGGCAACGTCCATCTGGAGGACGTGGAGACCTTGAACGAATGGGCGATGCAGGGACGTTTGGATGTGACCAAACTTTCGTTTCATGCCTTTGGTCATGTGCGCGACCGGTATGCGCTGCTGCAGGCAGGCGCGGCCCTGGGGCGGGGATGCGGGCCCTTGTTGATTACCGGAGCGAGTGACAAACCGGCCAACCTTGCCGACTGGAATATCGCCATTCCCGGCGCGTACACCACTGCGGCGCTCCTGTTGCGGCTGTACCGGCCGGATTGCCGGCGACTGATGATCATGCGTTTTGACCGGATCATGGATGCCGTCGCTGCAGGGACAGTGGATGGCGGGGTGATCATTCACGAAAGCCGGTTCACCTATCAAGCCTTGGGCCTGCGCTGCATCCGCGACCTCGGTCAGTGGTGGGAAGAAACCACAGGATTGCCCATTCCCCTCGGCTGTATCGCCGCGAGAAAAACGCTGCCGCTCCCTATCCGCGCGGAAATCGATGAGGCGATTGCGGCCAGTATCCGCTGGTCCGACGCCCATTCCGGAGAAGGATTGGAATACATCAGGGCGTATGCCCAGGAAATGGACCCGCAGGTCATGCGTGAGCATATCGCCCTCTATGTTAACGACTATTCCAGGGGACTCGGAGAAGAGGGGATGCATGCGGTACGTCAACTGCTGCGTCGAGGTGCTGATGTCGGCCTCTTTCCCTTGGTTGACGACGATATATGATCGAACATCCCGGCCAGGCTGCGACCTCCCCTGTTTGGGGCTGCGTGCTGATCGGCGGCAAGAGCAGCCGTATGGGGCGGCCCAAGCATCTCTTGCGTTGGGAAGACCGAACCTGGATCGAACGGACAGTTGCCCTGCTGCGCCTGCGGGCTGAACAGGTGATTATCGCCGGCTCGGGATACCTCCCTCCCACCCTTGCCGAGATTCCGCGCGTGGACGATGTCCCTGGTCTCGAAGGGCCGTTGGCAGGCATCCTGTCGGCGTTTCGGCATTATCCCGATATTTCCTGGCTGATGGCGGCCTGCGATCTGCCGGACCTGGAAGAAGGAGCCCTGCAATGGCTGCTTGACAGCCGCGCTCCCGGTGTGCTCGCAATCCTGCCGGATCTGGTGGGCGATGGCCGCGTGGAACCCCTGATGGCCTACTATGACAGGCAATGCCGGTCGCTGCTGGAAACAATGGCTGCCACAGGCCAGAGACGAATGCAGTGGCTGCGGCAGGCGGCGGGGGTGGTCACGCCGCAGCCTCCTGCCGTGCTGCGACCGTCGTGGCACAATGTCAATACTCCCCAGGAACTTGAAAATGTTGGCCCTTAAAGCTGCCGGCCAAGACCTGTTTGATCAGGGGCTGGTGGTGTCGGTTGAAGGAGAAGGGCGTGACTGGAAGGGAAAATGAGGGGAGCGGGGGCTGGTCCGGAACGATGACCGGAGGACTGGAGCGCTTTTTCATCCACGTGGCGTCCGAGTGCCCCTATGATATGGCCACGAACGCCGTCTACCATCAGGCCATTTTTGGACAACTCTCCGACGAGGCCATGGGTGACTTTCTGGGCCGCGGCTACCGGCGTAACGGCAATTGTATCTATACCATGCACTGCCGTAATTGCGGCTTGTGCGTTCCCATACGGTTGAGGCCGGAGAATTTTCGGCTCAATCGCAATCAGCGCCGGGTCTGGAAGAAAAATCAGGACGTGGTCGTCGAGATTGCGCCCCTCACCATGTCACGGGAAAACGTGGCCCTGCTGCAACGCTTTCTGACCACCCGTTTTCCTGAAGGCCGGAGCAGCGCCGAGAACTACTATGCAGAGTTTTTCATCACCAGCATTGCCCGATGCTTTGAAATCCGCTACCGGGTTGCCGGCGAACTTCTGGGGGTGGGCATTGTCGATGCCACTCCTGTCTGGATGAACGCGGTCTATTTTTTTTTCGATCCTGCTCAGGGCTGGCGCAGCCCTGGAACCCTCAACATCCTCACCCTTAACCACATCTGCCAAACGCAGAAGATCGGGTACCTGTATCTCGGCTATTGGATCGACGGTCATGCCAGCATGAGCTACAAAAGCGCATTTCGACCGCACGAACTGCTGATCGATGGAGCCTGGCAGCAACGGCAATGAGCCCTCCCTGCGGCTCGCCTGGGTGGCAAAGCCGCGCGAGACTTCTCGGCCGCTTGGCCGGTCTGTTCCGGAAAAGGCTGTTGCCGGACGTCGGCCGGGAAATCTTGTCTAAGGTTTTTCCTTCCAGTCGGGCCGCAGGTGCAGATCGGTCAACTGTCTGCGCGATACCGGCGAAGGGGCGTCGGTGAGCGGGCAGGTGGCTTTTTGCGTTTTGGGGAAAGCGATGACGTCGCGGATGGAAGTTGATCCGGTCAGCAGCATCATGAGGCGGTCAACGCCAAAGGCGAGGCCGCCGTGCGGCGGAGCGCCGTATTCCAGCGCCCGGAGCAGAAAGCCGAATTTCTCTCTGGCCTCCTCTTCGCCAATGCCCAAGGCTCCGAACACGGTCTGCTGCATAGCCGGGCTGTGCATGCGGATGGAACCGCCGCCGATCTCGTTGCCGTTGAGAACTAGGTCATAGGCCCGGCTTTTGACCGCTCCTGGGTCGGTGGTCAGCAGCGACAGGTCATCGTCGTTGGGCGCGGTGAAGGGATGGTGTACGGAGGTGTAGCGTTTTTCCTCCTCGTCATACTCAAGGAGTGGGAAATCGGTGACCCAGAGGAAATTGAACACGTCATCGTCAACCAGTTCCAGCCGTCGGGCCAGTTCCAGCCGCAGCTCCGAGAGCACCTGATTAAC
This sequence comes from Desulfobulbus sp., assembly GCA_009780825.1. Classification (GTDB taxonomy): domain Bacteria; phylum Desulfobacterota; class Desulfobulbia; order Desulfobulbales; family Desulfobulbaceae; genus Desulfobulbus. Next base: position 32,423 of record WQZH01000003.1, read on the forward strand.
GGTTTTTGCCTTGTCGGCGCCGAACAGGATGAGGTCGCCGGGTTGGGCGTCGAGAGCCTTGCCCATGGCGGCGATTTCTTCCTGGTTGAAAAATTTGGTGATGGGCGACTGCCATTCGTCTTCTTTGATCTTGATCCAGGCCATGCCGCGCGCACCGAAGCGAGCGGCATACTCGGTGAGGTCGTCGAGATCCTTGCGGGAAAACTGACCGCACCCCTTGACGTTGATCGCCTTGACCACGCCGCCTTGTTCCACGGCTGTCCGAAAGACCTTGAAGCCGCAATTTCGGACAATACCGGTCAAATCGACCAGTTCCAAGCCAAACCGGGCGTCCGGCCGGTCGGTGCCGAAGCGGCGCATGGCTTCGCCATAGGTCATCCGCGCAAAGGGAGGGCGCAGCTCAATCGAGCGGACAGCAGCGAACAGGTCGCTGATCATCCCCTCGACCAGGGCAATGATGTCGTTTTCGGTGACAAAGCTGAACTCCATATCGATCTGGGTAAACTCGGGCTGGCGGTCGGCACGCAGGTCTTCATCGCGAAAGCACTTGACGATCTGATAGTACCGGTCCATGCCGGCAACCATCAGCAACTGCTTGAACAGTTGCGGCGACTGGGGCAGGGCGTAAAACTTGCCCGCATTGACCCGGCTCGGGACCAGATAGTCGCGGGCCCCTTCCGGAGTGGAGCGGGTGAGCATCGGGGTTTCGATCTCAAGGAAGTTGTGGGCGTTGAGATAGGAACGCACGGTTTGCATGGCCTGGTGCCGGAGGAGGATGTTGCGGGCGATCTCCGGCCGGCGCAGGTCGAGATAACGGTATTGCAACCGCAACGTCTCAGACACTTCGATTTCTTCGTCCAGGGGAAAAGGCGGCGTTTCGCTGGCGTTGAGGATGCGGAGCTCGTGGACAAGAACTTCGATCGCGCCGGTGGCCAGCTTGGGATTTTCCATGGACTCCGGGCGATTGACCACCTGGCCGCGCACGGCAATCACCCATTCGCTGCGCAACTGATGGGCCTTGGCATGCACTGCCTCGCTGACCTCCGGGTTGAAGACAACCTGGGTCATGCCCCAGCGGTCGCGCAGGTCGATGAAGATGACCCCGCCATGATCCCGGCGACGGAGCACCCAACCCATGAGGGTAGTTTCCTGGTTGACGTCGCTTACGCCAAGGTCGTTGCAGCTATGTGTGCGCCGCAGCGCTCCCATTGATTCCATTTTTTTCTCCGTATGAGATAGCCGGGCGCCTCGGGGCGTTCCGGAAGATAGCTGTTTTCAGGCCGGTGGCAACGGGCGGCGCATCCGAGGCGGGCCTGTCAAGGGGTTGCGGTTGCTTGCACCATATCGAGCAGCCGTCCGGCCTGTTCCTCAGAAGAGCCGCGCAAAGCAAAGGGCTGTTGTTCCTGGGTCCGCATGTCGCGGAGGATGGCCTCGCCCCGGGTCCATTCGTCCTCTCCGACAATCAGGGTGAAGCGGGCATTCGCCCGGCTTGCCTGCTTGAGTTGGGCCTTGAGGCTGCGTCCGCTGTAGTCGATGGCCGCCTTGGCCCCTTGCCGCCGCAGGGCGTGGACCAGCTGTCCGGCAGGGGCAATCGTCACCGTGCCGAGGGCGGCGACAAAGACATCCATGCCCTTGGCCGGGATCGGACAATGATCATGCTGGTCCATCAGCAGGGCAAGGCGCTCCAGGCCCATGGCGAAACCGATGCCGGAGAGCGGCGGGCCGCCCAGTTGCTCGATCAGGCCGTCGTAACGGCCTCCGGCCCCAACAGCCGCCTGGGCTCCGAGATCGGTGGTGAGGAACTCGAAGGTGGTTCGGGTATAATAATCGAGGCCGCGGACCATGAACCGGTTGATTTGGAAAGGAATACGCAATTCCGAAAGCACTGTCCGGACCTCGGTGAAATGACGGTCGCAATCGGGGCAGAGCGCCGCCAGCAGCGAAGGAGCGTCCTTAATCACAGCGCGGCAGGATGTTTTTTTGCAGTCCAGCACCCGCAGCGGATTGGTACGGGTACGGCGCTGGCAATCGCCGCACAGCGCTTCGTGCCGCTGTTCGAGGAAGACGATCAGTTGTTCCTTGAATGGTGGGCGGCAAACTGGACAACCCAAGGAGTTCAGCTCCAGGCTGACAGCCAGCCCCAGCTCGTCCAACAGCATCTGCGCCATGGCGATCAACTCGGCATCGACCCTGGGTTCCGAGGCGCCGATGATTTCGGCGTTCAATTGATGGAACTGCCGCAGGCGGCCCTTTTGCGGCCGTTCGTGCCGGAACATCGGCCCAATGGTGTAAAGCCGCTGCACCGGCTGCTGCACATGGAGACCGTGTTCGATAAACGCGCGCATGATCGAAGCGGTGGCCTCGGGCCGCATGGTGATGCCCTTGTCGGCAAAGGTGTACATCTCTTTTTCGACCACATCGGTGGCTGAGCCGATGGACCGGACAAAGAGTTCGGTTTTTTCCAGAATCGGCATCCGGATTTCCTGGAAGCCGAACCGCTCGAAGATATCCCGTGCCCGTTGCTCGATATATTGCCATCGGCCGACGGCTTCGGGTAAGATGTCTTTGAATCCGTTGATTGCTTGAATTGTCAAGATAAACTCCAAAGAAACCGCGTGTGCGACACCGTGCATGCTGCACCCCGGGATGCCCATGCCGGAAAAACTATAAATTTTAATCGGGGAAGGGGTAAAAAGTCAAGCCGATGTGGTTAGGTTGTGGTAGAATAATAAAGATGCATTGTGATGCTCGCGCTGGATGCTTGTGCCTGATTTAGGTTGCCGGGTCATAAAGGAATGCATGGTGTTGCAATTTTTTTTCGAAAACAACGTATTAATGTAGAGGCTTGAATGAAACTGCCAGAACTGAAAATAGGTTCGCTCGTCGCCAAGATCCCGATTATTCAAGGCGGGATGTCCATCCGGGTGTCGACTTCCGCACTGGCGACGCCCGTCGCAGAGTGTGGCGGTATCGGCACCATCGGTGGTTCCGGCATCCCGACGGCCGAGTTGCAGGAGGATATCCGCAAGGCCAAGGAGGCCACCAAGGGCGTGATTGCCGTCAACATCATGTATGCGATGAAGAATTTCTATGACCTGGTGATGGCCTCCATCGAGGCGGGTGCCGACATGATCATCACCGGGGCGGGTTTTTCCCGCGACATATTCAAAATCGGCAAGCAGCATAATATCCCTATCGTCTCGATCGTCTCGTCGCCCGGCTTGGCCTCCATGGCAGAAAAATTGGGCGCTTCGGCGGTTATTGTCGAGGCGGCCGAGGCCGGCGGACATCTTGGCACCGATATCTCGTTGCGGGATCTTTTTCCGACGATCCGCAAGGTTATCTCCAAGATCCCTTTGATTGCCGCTGGCGGCATCACCAACGGTTTTGAGATTGCGGAAATGATGGATAAATACGGCGCCGACGGCGTACAGGTCGCTTCCCGTTTCGTGCTGAGCAGGGAATGCTCGGTATCTGACGAGTTCAAACAGGCTTTTCTCAAAGCCAAGGAAGAAGATATTGTCCTGGTTTCCTCGCCTGTGGGCATGCCGGGCCGGGCAATCAAGACGCCTTTTGTCGACAAGATGCTGAACGACGAAGACATTTCGGTCAAGAAGTGCCTCTTTCAATGTCTGAAGAAATGCAATCATAAATATTGCATCAGCGAGCGCCTCATGGCGTCGTTCAGTGGGGATCTTCTGAACGGCCTGTTTTTCTCCGGCGCCAATACCTTCAAAATGAAGGAAATCCTTTCGGTCAAGGAAATTTTTGACAACTTTGTCAAAACGGCAGAGTCGGTGTACAAGGAAAAATTCGCCACCTATTGAGTGATTATTGCACGGCCGTGGTGACTTGTATGGCAGAAGAGCCGCTCGAACAGGCGTTGGCGCAGCCGGATGACTGTATTGCACCGGCGACGGTGATCCCCGAGTCGGAGCACCCCATCCGCGAACACCAGCTCGACCGGGAAGCGTTGAAGGTGCTGTACCGCCTTCGCGATGCCGGCTTCAAGGGCTACCTGGTGGGTGGGGGGGTGCGCGATCTCTATCTCGGCCGTACCCCCAAGGATTTTGATATTTCCACCGATGCCCGTCCCGGTCAGTTGCGCCAGATGTTCCGCAACAGCCGCACCATTGGCCGTAGATTCCGGCTGGTGCAGGTTTTTTTCAAGGGCAACAAGATCATTGAGGTCTCGACCCTCCGGTCGCGGAGCGAGTATGACATCGACGGCGAGGAACAGGTGCTGCCGTCGAACAACACCTTCGGTACGCTGGAGGAAGACGCCTTCCGCCGCGACCTGACCATCAACTCCCTGTTCTACGAAATCGAACACCACACCATTATTGATTACACCGGTGGGGTGAGCGATCTTAACCAGAGGATCATCCGGGTGGTCGGCGACCCAGACCGGCGTTTCACCAGGGATCCGGTGCGGATGATACGGGTGGTGCGCCATGCCGCCCGGACGGGATTCATCATCGAAGAGGCAACCTTTGCCGCCCTGCAGCGCCACAGGGAGAAGTTGCGGCTGTGTCCTCCCTCGCGCATTCGTGACGAGATATTGAAGGATTTGCAATCCGGATCCAGCCGTTCCTGGGCGGAGCTCTGCATGTCTTCTGGCCTGTGGACAACGCTCTTTTCCCTCTATACGCCATTGTTTGAGGCAGAACATGGCGAACGGGTCCGTGAGGATTTGTTACGTATTTTCACCGTGTTGGATCGGATACATGCCCAGCATGAAGGTGAAGCGCCGGTCAAGATCCCCGAGCACCTGCTCTTTGCCTCGCTTTTGCTCCCGTGGGCGCGCGAGCGGTTTGGCCTGCCGGAAACCAATGTCCGGGGCGCGAACTTTCATCATTTGTCCCGTGCCATCCGCAAGGAAATCGATTTGGGGTTTGGCGAACCGTTCAATGTGCAGCGCATGGCCAAGGAGTTTTTGACTACCTTGCTGATCAACCTTTCCACCTTCCACCATGCCCGCAGCCAGGGGGATGACCCCAAGTGGTTGAAGAGAAAAAGTTATTATCGGGATTGTTCCCGTTTTTATGACATTTATCTGGAATCCCAAGGGATACCTGCGGTGACGGCCGAGCGTTTTGCGGTGGAAGGTGGGAATGAAGCCGAAGTGGTGGCGGTCATGCCTCCGGTCACGGAAGGTGGAGAGGGCGGCGCCAAAGGCAAGGGCCGCAATGGGATGAATCCCGCCTTCAGCAGTGCCAAAACCGGGGTGTTTGGTCTGCGCCGCCCCTGAGATGACCCGCTCGCCAGGCACCCATCGCGGTTGCCACCCTCCTCTCAGTTATCGCATGACAGGCGCCATCTTTTCTTTTCCTGCCCGGACTGCTGTTCCTTCCAGGCGATCAATCCCGATCGCGCCTTTCTGATTCGTGATTTCATTGTGCGGCCGAGAAACGGGCAATCCGTTTTTGGCGCCGTCATGTCCCAACTCAGACGGCGGACAACAGGCCGATGACGGAGCCGTTTCTGCCGGTGATGCCATCGGCAGTGGCGCGTGCGCGCCGGTAAGAAAAGAACTGCGGGCTGCAGCGGGTGCACAGGCCGGCCGTGTCGATGCGGTCGGGGAGCACTCCGGCGTCGAGTAATTGCTTGCGGCTGATGGCCCAGAAGTCGAAATGGTACGGCCGAATCTGAAAGGCATGCATCCAGGCGGGCAACTCTTTTTGGTAATGGACGAATTCGGCGCAGCAGGGCCCCAGGGATGGACTGATAACCGCCAATAAGCTGCCCGGCGCCACGCCGTACTCGATGCGCAGGCAGTGGATGGTCTTGCCGATGAGATCAAGGACGCTGCCCCGCCAACCGCAATGGACAGCGGCAACAACCTTCGTCGCCGGGGCCAGGAGCAGGATGGCCTGACAATCGGCCTGCTGAATCAGTACGCCGGTGTCGGGCATGGAAGAGATCAAGGCATCGTAGCCTTGCGGTTCTGCCTGGAGGTGCTTGCGGTCAACCCGGAGGATACGGTCGCCATGGACCTGTTGGGCCGAGACGAGATGGCGAAGGCCCAAGGTGCTCCGCACCCGGTCCCGGTTCTCTTGCACACGCCTGGCCGTGTCCCCGACATGATAGCTGAGGTTGAGGGAGGCGAAAGGCGCTGTACTGGTGCCGCCCGCGCAGGTGAACATGCCGTGGGGCACGTTCAGCAAGGGGCTGGTGTAATGGACGAGTGGCGAGTGATGCGGGTGCATGGCGTGGCGTGCTCAGCAGGTTGAAGGCAGTGGCTTGCAATGGCGCATGATGACAACGGTTGATGTAAATCGGCCGAGCGGGAATTTGACGGGCGCGAGGTTGATGGACAGGCATTTGGGATGTACCGGAACTGCTGGCGGAAAAGGAAAAGCGGTGAAGCGCCTTGTTGTATCGGCTCACCGTTGGATCAGTGATTTGGCGATGGGCAACCAACATCGTTTTGGTTGCAAGACAATGTAATGCACACCGAGAGAACCGGGCGATCTGCACCGCCCGGTTGGAGAAGAGTCAGGCTTACAGGTACGAAAAGGAGGTTTTGTTCTTTTTCCGGTCGATGTGCACGTTGCCGCCCTTGACCAGACGACCGAACAGAATCTCCTCGGTGAGAACATCGCCGATCTCCTTCATGATGAGTCGGCGCAACGGCCGCGCGCCGAAAATGGGCTCGTAACCTTCCTTGGCCAGCCAGGTGCGGGCAGAGGGGCTCATGGTAATCGTCACCTTCTTTCCGGCCAACTGCTGTTGCAATTCCATCACCAGCTTGTCGACCACTTTTTCCACCGTAGCTGGCTCCAGAGCCGTAAAGGTGATGGTGGCATCCAGCCGGTTACGAAATTCAGGGGAGAAGAGATTTTTGAGGACCTTCTGCTCCTTGCCGGTGGAATCGCCCAGAAAACCAATGGCCCTCTCGCTCATTTCACGGGCGCCTGCGTTGGTGGTCATGATCAGAATGACATTGCGGAAATCGGCGCGGCGTCCGGTATTGTCGGTGAGGGTGGAATGATCCATGACCTGCAGCAGAATGGAAAAAACATCCGGGTGCGCCTTTTCGATTTCGTCGAGCAGCAGTACTGTGTACGGATGTTTGCGGATGGCATCGGTCAAAAGGCCTCCCTGGTCAAAGCCGATATAGCCGGGAGGGGCGCCGATCAGCCGGGAGACCGCGTGCTTCTCCATGTACTCGCTCATGTCGAAGCGCTCGAAGTGGACAGCGAGGGCGGTGGCCAGCTGCCGGGCCACCTCGGTTTTACCCACTCCGGTAGGGCCGGCAAAGAGGAATGAGCCGGTCGGAGCCTGCGGATTGCCCAGGCCGGCCCGCGAGCGTTTGACCGCTTTCACCAGGGCTGCGATCGCCTCATCTTGACCGAAGATAACCGTTTTCAGTTTGTCTTCCAGGTGGAGGAGTTCATTGGCGTCCGTGCTGACCTTGCTGGTGACCGGTACCCGGGCGATCCTGGAGACGATCTGTTCGACGTCGCGAACTCCGACCGTATGGCCGGTTTTGCCGTTCAAGCGGAAAAAGGCGCCAGCCTCGTCAAGTACGTCAATGGCCTTGTCCGGTAGGAACCGGTCGTTGATGTATCGATGCGCCAGTTCCGCCGTTGCTTCGACGGCGGCCCGGCTGTAGCGGATCTGGTGGTGTTCCTGGTAACGGGATTGCAGGCCGCGCAGAATTTTGACGGTATCGTTCACCGAAGGCTCGTCGATATCGATCTTTTGGAAACGGCGGGACAGGGCCCGATCCTTCTCGATATGGTTTTTGTACTCCTCATAGGTGGTGGAGCCGATGCATCGGATGGTGCCGGCCTGGAGCGCGGGCTTGAGCAGGTTGGAGGCATCCATTGAACCGCCGCTGGTGGCGCCAGCGCCGATGATGGTATGCATCTCGTCGATGAAGAGAATGGCTTTCTCCTTCTTCTCGATGGCGGCTACCACCTCTTTCAGGCGTTTCTCAAAATCACCCCGGTATTTGGTGCCGGCCACCAAGGTGCCAAGGTCAAGCATGTAGATCTCCGCATCCTGGAGCAGATCCGGCACCAGCCTTTTGGGGTCTGGCTGCAATTCTTTCCGGGCAACGCTGTCCTCATGGATGCGCAGAGCCAACCCCTCGGCCATGGCTGTTTTTCCGACCCCTGGCTCGCCGACCAGCAGCGGATTGTTTTTCTTGCGCCGACAGAGGACCTGCATCATCCGGCGCAGATCCCGATCACGGCCAATCAGCGGATCGATGCCACCTTCCGCGGCCTTTTTGGCGAAATTGACAGTGAATTCGTCCAGCGCATCGGTCGGTTTGGCATTCTGTTTTTTGGGGGATGGATGATGCTGCGGGCCGGGAGGCGGTTGCCGTACCGGTTCATTTTGCAGATATTCCGGCAGGCTGTGGGAGATATATTCCATCACCTCCATGCGACCAACCCCTTCGCTGCCGAGGAAATAGACCGCGTGCGAATCGGGTTCGGTGAAGATGGAAACGAGAACGTCGCCGGTGTCAACCTGCTTCTTGCCGCAACTCTGGACATGACTGACCGCCCGCTGCAACACCCGGTTGAAGGCCACTGTCTGGGCTGGCTCGCTGCCGGCATTTTTCATTATCGGCATGCTTGTTTCAAAGAAGTGTTCAATGCGTTCTTTGAGGGTGGTATTGTTGCCACCGCATTTGTCGATAATGTGACGGGCAAGATCGTCATGCAGCAACCCGTAGAGCATGTGCTCCACAGTGACATACTCGTGACGGTGATTCTTGGCTTCCTTGATCGCCTTGATCAGAGCGAGTTCCAATTCTTTACTCAACATATTCTTTGTCCTCGATCACAAGACATCTCTCGCCGACGCTATGACGAAACATGCCTGAACTGTGATACGTATTCAACAGCTCCGCTCCAGTGAACAGCGAAGAGGGAACAGATTCCTTCTTGCCATCCTGTGGACGATTTCCACCTTGGTTTCACCGAGTTCGCGTGTGTAGACTCCGGCGATACCCACCCCCTGATGATGCACGTTCAACATGATCCGGGTGGCCTCGTCGGTGTTCTTGTGAAAGACTGTCTCCAGGATCATGACCACAAAATCCATGGTCGTATAGTCGTCGTTGTGCAGCAATACCTTGTAGAGGGGCGGTTCCTGCAGCGATTCCTGGTTGGTGTTTTCGACTGTATCCTGGATGAACGAATCGTCCTTCGTCATGCGGTCATCATCCTGAACAGGAGGGGACTCGAATCGCTTCTCAATCTATGCCGGAACATTGGTCGCGCGAGGGAGCGGGAGTAACAAATCCAAAGTGGCCATCGCCGCAACCGTTCGCTGCAACGCTATTATTGTATTGTAATGCTCACTTTTGTTTTTGCAAGATCAGCCGATGGGGCGCTGCTCTTTTGCGGTGGGCTGGCAAGCAGTGAGATGATCAGATGTTGGAGGATGGTTGCCGGGGCGACAGGCGAACCTTTGAGTCGGAGTTCAGCCCTGAGCAGATGGTGCAGCCAGGCGGCGAGTATGGGCAGGGGAAAAACGGACGCGGTTTTACATTGCATATAGAGAGCAAAAGGGTGGCCGCTGATCTCTTTTTTCCACTGGTGCCGTTCCTTGAGGCGGGGCAGGCAGGTTTGCTGAAAGGCGGCGGCAGTCATGGCGGGCTGAAACCCTGTCTCTGGTTGCTCTATCAATGACCGGAAGAGCAGCAGGCCTCGGACAAAGTTGCGCAAGGCGGCCACCACCGCCAAGGGGTGGATGCCGTTTTCCTGGAGCCGGTCGGCAATGATCAAGGACTGTTCCAGATCCCGCCGGGCCAGGGCGGACGTCAGTTCGAACAGGGCTTCCTGCCGGGTTCGGCCGACCAGGAGATCGAGATCGCTCTGGGTGATCTGGCTGCGGTCGCCGAGATAGGTGATCACCTTGCGCAGTTCCATGACCACGGCCATCGGATGAAACCCGACCCGGTCGATCAAAAGATCGATCAGCGCAGGAGCCATGGTTTTGCCCTCTGCCGTCAGTGTCCGCCGGATTAGCTCCTGGAGCACACCCCGCTGTTCCTTTTGGGCCTTGGCGCTGGAACCGGTTTCCACACTGAGGTCGACCACCGTCTGCTCATCCTTGAGCAATTTGAACAGTTTCTTCCGCTTATCAACCTCTTCGGCCAGGAGAATAAGGACATTGTTCGCTGGGATGCCGGTCGCCAGAACGGCGGCCAGCATGTCTCCCGGATCTGAGGTAGGTGAGGGTGCCGGGTCGGTTGGTCCGCCGCCGGCAAGATATGTGCGGGTCCAGCTCAGGTCGCCATCGGGTCGGGAAAAGCCGAAGCATTGCTGCCATTCGGAGGCGGAGAGGGCTGCCAGATCGCTGTCGGGAGACCGGAGGTCGAGTCCGCCGCTGGCCAGCAGGGCGCGCAAAGCACGTCCCGCCTGTTCTGATTTGACCTCGGTATGGGCTTTGACCACCCGATCCCAGATGGATTTTGCGACCTGGCGGGAATGAAAAAGCCGGGAGTCAGTCACCCGGTAGATCTGGCGGCCCGGCAGCAGCGCGAAACTCCGGAGTTTCGCCAGCGTGCTGCCGACCTCTTCCTGATCGCCGTCGATGGGAAGGACAGTGCCGCCAGCTCGTTGCAACAGGATCTGTTCCAACTGCGCCACTGTCTCCTGGCAGAGATAGCGCTCGCCAAACAGCAGAAACACCTGGGAAGGGTGATTGGCCAGCCGGGCCAGAAGCTCGGGCAGGTTCTCGCGGGTGTAGAGCGCCATGTCCTCCTCAATTCCGGGATCGTCCGAAACGATTGCGGCTGGCGGAGCTTGCGGTTTGTTGCGTTTCGTCCAGAATTTTATGCAAAATGGCGGTCAAGGAACCCGGCAGCAGATAGTCTTGTCCCCGGTTGCCCTGAAAGATGGAGGCCGACTGTTGCGCCACGTCTTTCCAGGTGATGGTGGATGGATTGGCGGCGATGATCTCAAAAAACATTTTATTGTACGGGTCGTTGATCAAAGCAAGACCGGTGCCGATGGTGGCCATGATATCCACCGAATTGGCAAACAGTCGGGTCAAAGCGGTATAGACCTTGACCCCGCCGCAGGAACCAAGACTGAGAAATCGCTGCTTGCGGCGCAGCTCGGCCTCGGTCACTCGTCCTTCCTCGATCAATTTGGTCAATGGTTCGATGATCTGCTCGGAGCGCCAGTAGCTGTGACCGCGTTGGGCCAGCATCTCATCCCCGGACTGGATGAAGCGCTGCAACATTGCCATCTGGTTTTCCATGTCGGAATAGACGAACTGGGTGTGCATAATGGTCACGCTGCCGACCTGTTTGACAAAGGCCACGGCAAAATGACGGTCGCGCATGGCCTGGAACAGCCTGGCCAGACCGACACCGGTCATTTGTTGGATCTCCTGCTGCAAGGCCGGAGTGAGCGTAGACACGGTGTATTGCTGGGAAGGCACCAATCTGTAGCCGCTGTTGAGCAACAGGTTGGCGTTGGAAATGAAGGATTGTCGCCCGTCGTCATCAGGGTGGAACATGGAGACCGAGGCGAGCCGGCCGTCCCGTTTCCATTCGGCGAACGGGGTTGTCTGGTAGCGTTCGAGATCGACCGCGCCGTGCCGGACAATCATGCGGCTGATGAGCATGCGGTCCGCGGGACCGAGCAGTTCCGGATAGGTTTGCAGGTAATACTGCAGGATCACGGTGAGCAGCTTGGAGAAGGCGGTATTTTCGGCTTCGCTGTCCCGGGCCATCAAACCAATCAGATGCGAGCGGGCCTCGGGAGTGAGCACCTTGAGGAGGTGGCTTAAGGTCGCGGAGAAGAGCAGGATCGAATCCTCATTCTGGAAAGCCGAGGCGGCGACCAGACTGAGAATCTCCTTCTGCTTGTCGGTATCGGCAGGGAAAAAAACTGTCAGTTTTCCTTTCTGGGCGCAACTGGAGATGAAATCTGAAACCAGGCGATTACCCGGATCGGTCGATTTGATGAAGGCGAGCAGATCGCCCTGGTTTCGGCTGGCGATTCGCGCCTGCAGCACCGGGACCAGAATATCGCGGAAGGAAGAATCGTACAGTTCGCTGCCTTGTGCCATGACCGCATAGGCGTTGGCCACGGTCAGGTCGCGGGCGGTCTGCATGCGCGCGGCCGAGGTGGCCTGCTTGAGCATGGCGATTGCCTGCGCCTTGCCCGCGCCGGAAAAACCGCTGTAGCGCTCGCGGACCGATGGCATCAACTGATTGAATTTGGCCTGAAGCTGCTGCAGGGAATAGCTGTTGAGCGTGGAGTCGGAAATCTCGTAGCCATTGGCGTCGGTCACAGCGTGGAGGTTGTTGAGCTTCCAGATGATCTCTTCGCCGCCGTCGTATAATCCCCCAAGGAGCACGGTTTTCTGCCGGCTGTCGAGCTTGTCGAACTGGGCCTCCTGGATGTTGGTTGGCAAGGCGAAGTAACCGACCAGCCAGTTCCAGGCATCTCGGGGCGTGAGCGATTTATTGGTGAACAGACAGCGGGCATTCCAGGCATCGTCCTGGTACAGTTTTTGGAGCAGCCCCAGACCGTCGAGCATGGTTTCCGGGTCCATACCCGGCACCTTGGCATAGGTCTCCGCGGCCCTGGCCTGATTGTTTTTGAGCTGGATCAGGATGGGTATGCCCTTTTGCGCCAAGTCCACCCGCATGCCCTTGATGGCGAAATAGGCCTGGGCCGCTTGATTGTTGTAGTCATCCAGCTTGCCGAGCACAGAGATCATGGGAATGGCGGTGCCGGCGGTCGCGCCCGGCATGCGGGCGTAGGCGCGGAAGGCGCGCCCCGCCTCGAATCCCAGCTCCTTGATGGTGGCGAGGCCGTTCATGCCCAGTTTGATATCGACCGAGTCCAGGCTGGCCAAGGCTTCGAAGGTCTGCACCTGCTCGTAGGTGAATCGTTCGCGGTTGAGAAGGTCGATGGCTGAGTTGGCGGAGTCAAAGGTGATGCCTGGCAGGCCGCAGATCTTGCGGAAGATGCGCTGGGCGTTATAATTCATCTTCGCGATGGCGGCCTTGCCGTATGCGATCTGTTGGCTGGTCAGTCTGGGAATATCCTGGTAGATCGCTATGGTTTGGTCGGCGCTGGTCAGGTTGAGTTGGGTGCTGGCCTGGCTGGCCCCACGAACGGGCGCGACCGGACTGGCAGCAAGAACAGCGAGGGTGACCAACAATGGCAGGATGCGGAGGGAACGCCGGTTCTTCCGGTGGAAAACAATGTGAGCGTGCATAATGTGTGTGTGGGTTGATGGAATCTGTCAGGTCGCAACGAGTGCTGCCTTTTCTGGCCTGCTGCGGGCAATGCGCGGTGAGGCAGCTTGCCGTTTACAACGGAGGCCAGTGTACATGGATCTTATGAAAAACTCACATAGTTAGAGGAAAATTGAATCACTGTAAAGAGTGAAAGCGGAAAAAATAAATGGTTTTGCCCTTGGTGATTTTTTATGAGGTTTGATCTTGTCCACCGTCGTGATAGTTTGCCCTGCAAGAGCTTGCAAAAGCGCTTGTGCGCAAGAGGGCGCATGGAGTGGATCATGCGTTGCCGAGCGACTGCTGTTGTCATGGCATAGAGAGGAAAGCGCTGTGAACAGAACCTTGATCCTCCTTGGTGTCGGCTGCATCGCTGTCGGCGTGCTCTGGCCCTGGCTGCGTACCCTGCCGTTTGGACGGCTGCCCGGAGACATCTGCATAGCCCGCGACAATGTCCGTTTTTTCTTTCCCCTCACCAGTTGCATCGTGGTCAGTGTGGCGCTGACCGTTGTGTTCTGGCTGTTCCGGAAATAACGGTGTCCTGTACCGCGTTTGTTTCTCTGGCCAGCGGCGGCTGGTGCCGGAGCTGCCGCACAATCCATGCTCTGCCCTTGGAGCCTGCCCGGGAAGCTTGCCTGTCCTTGATGTCCCTGCTGCAGGCCCATCGGCGGATCGATTTCCATCTGCCGCTGGCTATGGCCGATCCATGGTGCTCGCTCGATCCTCTGTTCGGCGAGGCCGGTGGCAAGATGTTCGGCGTGCTGTGCTGCCGGGACGAAGAGGGAAAACGCGTGGTACTGCGAGCTTTTTCCGGCCAGTTCAATGGGTTGTGGTCAGTGGATGGTTGGGTGGAGCCCCTGGTCGATGTGGGTGCCTTGGCAGCCTTGACCAAGGAACCGGAACAGATCATCAAGAAATTGGGTACGGAATTGGCGTTGCTTCCTGAGGGATCGGACGGTTATCGGCAGCTTTGCCGCACGAGGAAGGCGCTTTCGCGACAACTGATGCACGCCATCCATGACCTCTATTGGCTGCGTAATTTCCGCGGGGAGAGGCTGCCGTTGAGTGCGGTCTTCCTCGGATCTGGAGCGCCGCCGTCCGGGACCGGCGACTGCTGCGGACCGAAATTGCTCCAGCATGCGGTGCGCAACGGGCTCCGCCCTGAAGGCTTGGCTGAATTCTACTGGGGCGCGGACAGCGCCTCGGGCGCTAAGAGGCATGGACAGCTATATCCGGCTTGTGCCGAGCGGTGCGGCAAGATTCTGGGATTTCAACTGTGTGGCCTGACATGAGCGGGCAGGCGCTTTTGGATATCCGGCATCAGGATCCGCAAATCATGGTGATCGACAAGCCGGGAGGCCTACTGGCAGTTCCTGGTCGCGGGCCGGATAAACAGGATTCGGTGGTCAGCCGGGCACAGGCGCTGCTGCCGTGGTGTATAGGACAGCCGGCTGTTCACCGCCTTGACATGGATACCTCAGGCCTGATGGTGTTGGGCCTGACCAGGGCCGCGCATGCGCATCTGTCCCGTCAGTTCGCGGAGCAACGGGTGGAGAAACGGTATCTTGCCCTGCTTGAAGGAATGCTGACGGACGAAACCGGGGAAATCACCTTACGCTTCCGGCTCGATCCAGAAAACCGGCCCTATCAAATATATGATCCGGTCCGGGGCAAACTGGGAATCACCCGGTGGCGGAAAATAGAGGAGCAAGGTGCCCGTACCCTGGTGGTGTTCATGCCGCTGACCGGGCGGACACATCAACTCAGGTTGCACGCCAGCCACCCATTGGGCCTGGGATGTCCTGTGGTCGGCGATCGACTTTATGGCGTGGGCCGCCTCGGCGAGCGGCTGCTCCTCCATTCCGCCTTGTTGCGGTTCGAGCATCCGGCCACTGGCCAGAGATTGACTTTTGCCTCATTCCCTTCTTTTACCGGTGTTGGCTGCCGGTTTGGGACGATGGTTGACGCGCTGGAGGGCATCGGTTTTCCAGGCCATTCAGACGCAGGACCATGCCGGGCAGCAGCTTGTCCGGATCGGCGATACGCTCCCGGTTGAGCTGATAAATCTGCTGCCACGCCATGTTGTTGCAGAGTTCGTTCCTGGCGATTGAACTGAGAGAATCATCGGGCCGCACGGTATAAAGGCCGGTTGGCCGGTTGCTGGTGGCCGTGGGTGAATGAAAAGTGAAAGTGGCTGGAGCTTGGCCGCCGGAGCCGGGAGCGTGGAGCTGATGCCGGCCGGATGCCGCGGGAGGAGATTCCTGCCGCTCTGAAGAGGTGGCCTGATGCCCTTTTTCAGCAAGTACCGATGATGAGGCCGGTTTGTCTTGCCCTGGTATCGACGGCTCAGGCGTGGTTTGCGATGCGCTGGCAGGGGCTGGCGTTGTTGCAATCGCATGGGCCGGCGCCACTGCCGTCCGCTTGTTCGGCGGCGGTAATTGCGGCTTGATCAGCATCAGCAGCAGGAGCACAGCCACCAAACCCATCCCTATCATGCCTGCCCCCCAGGCTGTCCAGGGTCGCTTGTTGGTTTTTTCGGTCGCCACAGATTGGGAGCGCCGAAGCCGTTTGCTCCTCCGTTGTACGGCGCGGGTGAGTTGCAATGCCTCGTCCATACGGCTGATGTGCTCCCCGATATCGGGAAAATCGGCGGCGAGGAGCAACACCGATTCGTACAGTGCCTTGGCTGCTTCGACCTGTCCCTCTTGTTCCATGGTCGCGGCCTGGGCAACCAGCGCTTCCGCCTGGGTCAGACGCTGATCGATTTCCGCGGCGTAGCCGCGCAGTTCGGCATCGTCGCCGGAGGCCTCGTCAGCGATGAGCAGCGCGTTCGCCTCCATAATCCGGCCGGCCGCAAGCAAATCTTGGATAGTTGTGACACTCGTGGCGTTCATGCACTCTCTCTTGCACAAAGGTCGTGCAAGGAGCGTAACGGCCAGCGTCTTATTTTGTCAAGCAGCGAAGAAGTTGGGCAAAAAAAAGGGGCGCTCCCGCAAGAGCGCCCCAGAATCATCGTCGTGATCCGACGAGTCGATTATTTCTTGATATGATCGGCCACTGCGGCCCGTTCGCCCTGCAGCTCGGCTTCGGTTTTCTTGATCATCTCGCGGCTGAAGTCGCTGATTTCCAGACCGGGAACGATCTTCCAGTCGCCGTTTTCGCAAACGATCGGGAAGGCGAAGATCAGATCCTCATCCACACCGTACGGGTTGCCTTTGCTGCAAACACCCATGCTGACCCACTGGCCATTGCTGCCCAGGGTCCAATTTCTCATGTGGTCAACGGCTGCGGAAGCCGCGGAGGCCGCGGAGGAAGCGCCGCGGGCTTTGATGATGGCGGCGCCGCGCTGCTGCACGGTCGGGATGAAGTCGTTCTTGTTCCATTCGTCATTAACCAGGGATTTGACCGGCTTGCCGTCAGCGGTGGCATAGCTGATGTCTGGATACTGGGTGGAGGAGTGGTTACCCCAGACAACGACCTTCTCAACCTTGGTAGAATGCGTGCCGGTTTTCTCGGCGATTTGAGACATGGCCCGGTTGTGGTCCAGACGCATCATGGCGGTCACGTTGCGCGGATTAAGTTTCGGGGCGTTCTTCATGCAGATCAGGGCATTGGTGTTGGCCGGATTGCCGACCACCAGGACTCTGACGTTGGGTTTGGCATTGTCGCTCAGCGCTTTGCCCTGGACGGTGAAGATGGCGCCGTTGGCGTTGAGCAGATCGGAGCGCTCCATGCCCGGACCGCGGGGACGGGAACCGACCAGCAGCGCGAAATCAACATCTTTGAAAGCGACATTGGGATCATCGGTGGCAACGATGCCGGCAACCAGCGGGAAGGCGCAGTCGTTGAGTTCCATCAGCACGCCCTGAAGGGCACCCATGGCCGGAGGGATCTCCAGAAGCTGAAGAATGACCGGCTGGTCCGGGCCGAGCATGCTGCCGCTGGCGATACGGAAAATAAGGGAATAGCTGATCTGGCCGGCAGCTCCGGTTACTGCTACACGAACGGGTGCTTTCATTTGTTTTCTCCTTGTGGTTGAATCGAACAGTTTAGACCAAGAAAATGGTACGCTACCATGAAGGTACTCTTTTTGCTCCCTGGATTCAGGATATCGATCAAGAAGTGGTACAACTGATGGAGCAAGATCTGATGTTGATCACGCAGAAGGGAATATACCGAATAAAAAGCAGACCAATGACGCCCGCTTCCGTGAGGCGAAAGAATGTGCAGAGTAATTCTTGAACGCTCGGATTAAATCCCCTTTTAAATCCGTCAATAATGATACAAGTCGGCAGATAAAAAGTCAAGCGCTCTTTGCGGCTGAACCTGTCGCATGTGTATACCGATATTTTTCAGGAAATACGAGGATAACGATCGGCGATCACCAGCATCAGAGTTTCGTAGGTGAACCCCCAGATAACGCCTTCCGTTGCCGGTATGCAGGGGTACAAGACATCGGGGCGGCTCGGGTTCAGCGGCCGTTCGATGACGTTGCCCGCATCGCCGATATAGTCCAGATCAAACCATTCGTGGCAACTGATTTCAGCCTTCTGCAGCCGGATGACCGGATGTTCGGGCAACTCGAACAGATAGGGGGTGACCGGAATCGGCCGGTTGAGATAATTCCCGGCCTGGCGGACCGGATACTGCTTGACGAGATCGCGCACTGAGAGCAGGATGCCGCATTCTTCGTAGGCCTCGCGGATACAGGTGTCCAGCAGAGAGGCATCGGCATCGTCGCGCCGCCCTCCGGGAAAGGCGTAATGGCCCGACCAGGGATCGTCTGGATTGGCTTTGCGCTTGAGCACCAGTACTTCGGGGATCGGCCGTTTCGCGATGATGGTGGCCACGGCCGCTTCGGTTGGCAATGCACATTTCATGATGTTTTTCATAACAAATTATTTGCCGCTCCGCCAGTAACGCTTGCATGGAACGGCGCACGACGATTCTTGAATGACGCATTCGGTCCATAAGGCGAGTGCCGTCAGGAGCGCAACACCCATTGCTCTTTCCCCGCGCTTGCGCCTGGTGCCCTTCTCCGGGAGTATCCACTCAGGCTCGTATCTTTTTTATTTCTCATTCTTCGCAAAATATCGGAAACTGTTTCTTAACGGAAATTGGCTGAACGTTTGTCCGGCCTGGAAAGTATCGGCTGATATGAGCGGCGTGTCCAGGCTGTTTTTTCTACCACGGAGAGAGAGTATGACCTTCTTCTATGTTGTTCTTTGCTTGCTCGTCGCATTGATTGTCTGGGGCGTTGCCATCTATAACGGGCTCGTCGAGTTTGCCAATCAGATCCGCAACGCCTTTGCCCAGATTGATGTGCAGTTGCAGCGCCGTTACGATTTGATCCCCAATTTGGTGGAAACCGCCAAGGCCTATATGAAGCACGAGAGGGAAACGCTGGAAGCGGTCATCGCTGCCCGCAATCAGGCCATGCAGGCGGCCAAACAGGTCAAAAACGCGCTCTCTCCTGAAACGATGGGCGCCCTGCAGGGCGCGGAAAGCGCGCTGGGCGGGATGATGAGCCGTTTTTTCGCGCTGGCCGAATCCTATCCCGATCTCAAGGCTAACCAGAACATGGCGCAGTTGCAGGAAGAACTGGCCTCGACCGAAAACCGCATCGCCTTTGCCCGGCAGGCCTACAACGATGCCGTAATGCGCTACAACATCCGGCGCGAGGTCTTCCCCAATTCACTGATTGCCTCGAACTTCGGCTTTCTCGCGGCAGAGGTTTGGCACAGCGAAGAGGATGCCGCGATCCGGAAAAACGTCCGGGTGAATTTTTAACGCGGCGGTACGGCCAGATGGATTTTTTTGCCGCCCAAGATCACGCCCACCGGAAAACCCGTTGGTTGGTGTTCTGGTTTATCCTGGCGGTGATCTGCATCATCGTCCTGGTGTATCTGGCCGTGACTCTGTGGCTGTGGCTGGCCTGCCAGACACCGAAGATGAGGGCACATCTGGCAGATCCCCTCTTATTCTGGAGCGGCGCGCGATCGTGCTGGATCTCCCTGCTGGTGGGCGGCTTGATTGCGGCTGCTTCGCTGTACAAGATACGGCAAATTGCCTGCCACGGCGGCAAACTGGTCGCGGAACAACTGGGCGGACGGAGGATTGCGCGGGGGACGGGCGATCCGACGGAGAAACGTCTGCTCAATGTGGTCGATGAGATGGCCATTGCCGCGGGCATACCCGCGCCCGTGGTCTTTGTGCTCGACGATGAAGGCGGCTTAAACGCCTTTGCCGCCGGACTGTCTACGAAAGACAGCGTTGTCGCCGTCACCCGGGGCCTTTTGGAGGTCATGAACCGCGATGAACTGCAGGGCGTCATCGGTCATGAAATCAGCCATATCGTCAATGGCGACAGCCGCCTCAACCTCAAGCTGATCGGCGTGTTGTACGGCATTTACGTCATCAGCCTCGTAGGCCGCAGCATGATGCGCGCGCGGGGCAGAAACGGCGGCGCCATCATCCTGCTCGGTCTCGCACTGTGCGCGATCGGCGCCATCGGCGTTTTTTTCGGACGCCTGATCCAGGCCGCTGTTTCCCGTGAGCGCGAATATCTGGCCGATGCGTCTGCCGTACAGTTTACCCGTAACCCTGATGGGTTGTCCGGCGCTCTTGGGAAATTGCAATCATCCGGCTCCCGGATCCGGCATCCGGAAGCGGCGGCGGCCAGCCACCTCTTTTTCGGTGCCAGTTGCCCGTCTTACGGTTTTTTGGCTGCTCTGCTCGCTACCCACCCGCCGCTGGCCGAACGCATTTACCGCCTTGGCGGCCGATGGTCGTTACATTTAGGACAAAAAGAAGCCTTTCATGCTGTAGATGTTGGCTCGGTTACAGAGAGCCAGTCTCAGATTCTGGCGGCAAATCCATCTGCGGCCATGCCCTTTGCTGCTCTCGACAATGGTGCGTTGCCAGCCGCCGATGCGGCGGCAGCAATTCCTTCCG
Source organism: Desulfobulbus sp. (assembly GCA_009780825.1). GTDB lineage: Bacteria > Desulfobacterota > Desulfobulbia > Desulfobulbales > Desulfobulbaceae > Desulfobulbus. The sequence goes on from WQZH01000003.1 coordinate 52,605, forward strand.
CCCGCATCGCCCAGGCGCAAAGCCTGCTCGCCTGCCTGCCTGAAGCCCTGCGGCAGCAGGCGCTGGGCGTTGCAGGCGCAACCGGCATCATTGGCGGGCTGTTCTTCTCCCCAAAGGCCGATATCCGGCTCCAGCAGGAGAAAGACCTTCCGCCAGCTTCCCTGCCCGTTGCCCGGGAACTATATCAATGGCTCGCCGCGCAGCCGGAACATGGCGCGCGGTACCGCCTCGCCTGGCTGGGCCTTGTCCTGCCGGTTTTGCGCGAAGGAACAGAAGCCGAACGCCAAGAGGTGCTCGCCCTGGCGGCGACCCTGGTCCGTGCCGAAGGGCGCATGAGCCCCAGTGAATTCGCCCTGTTCAGCCTCCTGTACGACACCTTGCTGTCGCCCGCTGCCCGCCGCGCCAACCGTGGCCAGTTACGCTTGAAACAACTGGATCAGGACATCGCCAGCGTACTGGCACTCATCACCCATGCCGGGCATGAGGATCAAAAAACCGCCGAAGCCGCCTATCAGGCCGCGATGGCATGTTCTCCCGCCCGCGCCGCACTTCCCTACCCGGCAAAAATTACGCTCTCCCTCAATACGGTTTCCCGGGCCCTCGCGAATCTCGCCCTTGCTGCGCCGCCTTACCGGAAAAAGCTCCTGGAGGCCTGCGCGGTCGCCATCCGGTATGACGGCAAGATCACTCCGGTGGAGAACGAATTGCTCCGCGCCTTCGCGCAAAGCTTGGGCTGCCCCGCGCCACTGGCGGAAGGGTAGCGGCAGTCGCCATGATCCGGCGCCGTGGCGGCATGGCCGCAAGCCGTCCGGCGCGCAGGGGGAACACTCAGCGGGGACGGAAGAAGCGGAGCCGGTTGGCGTTGGTGACCACTGTCACTGAGGAAAGCGCCATGGCGGCGCTGGCGAACATCGGCGGCAGCAGCCAGCCGGTGAAGGGGTAGAGCAGACCGGCGGCCAGGGGAATGCCGATCGCGTTGTAGATGAAGGCGCCGAACAGATTTTGCCTGATGGTGCGGATCGTGGCTGCGGCGATGGCGATGGCGTCGGCCACCAACAGCAGCGAGTCGCCGGTGAGGATGATGCCGGCATGCTCGATGGCCACTTCGGTGCCGCTGCCAATGGCAAAACCGGTGTCGGCCTGGGCCAGGGCCGGAGCGTCATTGACGCCATCGCCCACCATGCCGACCTTGGCGCCTTGCCGCTGCAGGGCGGCAATGATCTCCAGCTTCTGTTCCGGCAGAAGTTCGCCGTGCACCTCAGTAATGCCCAGCTCACTGGCCACGGCCCCGGCAGTGGCCAGAGCGTCGCCGCTGCACATCACCACCGCAAGCCCCATATCGCGCAATCGCTTGATGGCGGCTGCCGAATCCTGCCGCACCGGATCCTTGAGGATCAAAAGCCCCATCACTGCCATGCCACGGGCCAGCCAGACCGGGGTCCCGCCTTGGGCGGCCTGGCGTTCGGCTTCGGCCTGCAGTCCGGCGGGTAGCCGTATTCCCTCTTCGAGAAGAAAATGGCGGTTGCCGAGCAGATACGTGATGGAGTCGTGTTCCGCGCGGATGCCTCTGCCGGGAACAGCGGCGAAATTGTCGAGTTGAACCAGTAAACCGCCGTGTTCGCGATGCGCGTTCAACACCGCCTCGGCCAGGGGATGCTCGGAGCCGTTTTCCAGACTGGCGGCCCATCGCAATACCTCGCTTGGGCTGAGGTCCGTAGCCGGAAAAATTTCGGTCATTGCCGGCCGGCCTTCGGTGAGGGTGCCGGTCTTGTCCACCACTATGTGGGTCAGGGTGGCGGCGGTTTGCAGTGCGTCGGAGTCGCGGATCAGGACATTGCATTGGGCGGCCCGGCTGGTGCCGACCATGATGGCGATCGGCGTCGCCAGCCCCAGAGCGCAGGGACAGGCGATCACCAGTACGGCGATGGCCGCGGCCAGACCGTGGAGGGCGCCCAGCTCGGCGGCGCATCCAAGCCAGATGGCGAAACTGATCAGGCTGACCGCGATGACCACCGGCACGAACACCCCGGCGATACGGTCGGCCAAGCGGCCGATGGGCGGTTTGCTCATCTGCGCGGTCTTGACCATGCGGACGATCCGGGCCAGGGTGGTGTCCTCACCCAGCCGGGTCACCTTGAGGATAAAGGCACCGGACCGGTTCATGGTGCCGCCGGTGACCGGGTCGCCGATGGTGCGGGTTACGGGTACAGGTTCACCGGTGAGCATCGATTCGTCGATGGTGGTCCGGCCTTCGACGATTTCGCCATCAATGGGCACCTTCTCGCCGGGTTTGACCCGTACCCGGTCATTGATGGCAAGCAGCGACACCGGAATGTCCGCCTGACCAGAGGGTCTGATCACCGTAGCGGTGCGAGGGCTGAGCCCGACCAGGGCGCCGATGGCCTCGCTGGTGGTCCGTTTGGCTCTGATTTCCAGAACATGGCCTAGTTGCAGAAAGGCCAGGATCATCACCGAGGCATCAAGGTAGAGATTGTTGCCGGCATCAGGGATGTGCTCCGGCCTGGCGATCGCCGCCAGCGACGACAGCCAGGCCGCGCCGGTGCCCAATGCAACCAGGGTATCCATGTTGGCCGCCCCATGGCGGGCCTGCTTCCAGGCGCCGATGAAGTAGCTGCGGCCACTGTAGATCATGGTGCACAGGCAGACGAGGGCGGCTCCGGCCCAGAACAGGCTGTGGTGTTGGGGGTGGGGAAACCATCCGGCCATATGTCCGGCCATGAGCGAGAAACCGACCAGCCCGGCCCAGAAGGCCCGCCACCAGGAGCGGCGGATTTCCATCCGGGTTGCCTCGGCCTGTTGGAGGGTTGGATCGACAAAGGACTCGACCAGTTCGGCCTGGAAGCCGATCTCGGCCAGTTGCAGCAGCACATCGGCCGGATGTTGGTTGGTGAAAATCCGTAACCGCTGGCCTTCGATGGCGATGTCGGCGGCAGGATCCCGGGATTGGATGGTTGCCCGGATCCGCTCCAGATCGGCAGATTCGGGACTGGCAGGCAGGAGAATCAGGTACGAGTCGGGCGGTGCGGGTCGCTGCCGCAGAGATGCCCCGTATCCGGCGTGGGTGACCGCTTGGATGACTTGGTCCGGATCGCCTCCGTCGACTGCGGCGCTTCCATCCACCAGGTTGGCCGAGGCGGCGCGAACCCCAGCCACCGCCTTGACCGCGGCTTCGACCCGGCTGACGCAACTGGCGCAGTGCATGTCGGTTATTTGGAGTGTATAGGCGGTGGCGGACGCGGTGGGCGCCGGTGCCGCTTCGGCGGCAAACGGCAAGGGCGGCGGCGCGGGAGAGCATACATCCGCCGCCGTTGTCGGATAACCGGCCTCTGTCACCGCCCGGATGATCGTCTGCGGCTCTCCACCGTGCACCGTGAGCGTCCCGGCGTTCAGATCGACCGTGGCCGAGACCACGCCGGTTACCGCCTTGGCTGCGGCCTCAACCCGTCCTTGGCAGTGTTCACAGCTCATGCCGCCCACCGTATAACGGTGGACAGGGTACGTCGCCGCCGGGGACGAGGTACAGGAACTGCTCATGCCGGATCAACCGTCTGCAAGAAAATCGGCGCGGTCATAACGGCAAAATATGCACTTCCTCCCGCAGAGGGTAGTTGCCTTCGATCAACAGGCCATGGCGGCCGTCGATGGAGACCGGAGAGCCGAAGGAGATGCGGGTGCCGTTGATCTCGGCATATTCCTCGGTTTCGAAAACCTGCATCTCGCGACAGCCGACCACACAGGTCTTTTCCAGCCGAGTGGCCACCACCGAGGCGTGCGAAGTCTGGCCGCCACGCGAAGTCACCAAACCGTCGACCAAAGAAATATCGCGGATATCCTCGGGCACAGTATCGCGCCGGATGAGGATCAATGGGGTGTCCGGCTCTTCCCGGCGCAGACGGCTGATATTGTCCTCGGTAAACACCGCCTTGCCCGACATGGCCGATCCGGAAACGCCGATGCCCTTTGCCAGGATTGACCTGTGGGCCAGATCGGAGTCGGCGAAGACATTGAGGTGTTCCTTTTTCTTGATGGTGATCATGTCTCTGGTCTGGAGAATGAAGAGCTGCTCCGGTTCAGGCCCCTCGAAGGTGAACTCAATCTCCTGGGGATTCCATTCCTTTTCGTACACCAGGTCACGGCTGATCGAAAGCAGTTTGGCATAGACCTTGGGAAAGAGGCGTTCCAGGCTTTTGTCCTCGTAGCGGCCATCGATCTCCGCCTGCTCTACCGAAACAGGATTGCTGGTCACCAGGCCGGAAACGATGTCCTCGCCCTGGTCGCCGGTGGCGTAATCGCCCCATAGCGCCACCCGCCGCACCTTACGGTAGGGGTGGGCAGTGAAGAGCACACCGCTGCCCGACTGGGCGCCGAGGTTGCCGAAGACCATGGTCTGGACGATGACCGCTGTGCCCCAATCGTCGGAAACCCTCATCAGGTGGCGGTATTCCTGGGCCTTGGGAGTGTGCCAGGAATCGAAGACCGCATCGACCGCGCCGATCAGCTGCTCCCATGGGTCTTCGGGAACGAGAAAGCCACGGCTGCGCACCGCCTGCTGGTAGTTGAGCGCCAACTGCCGCATCTGGTCGGGCGAGAACTCCCGTTTGTAATAGACTTGGTACTCGTGCTTGTGGGCGTTCATCAGCTCTTGGAAATCCTCGCGCTCCATGCCGTGGGCCATGCCCCATGACTGGAGGAAGCGGCGGAAATTGTCCCAGGCGAAATATTTTTTTTCCGGATGAAGCGCCACGAACTCTTCGACCATTTCTTCGTTGGCGCCGACGTTGTGGATGGTGGACATGATGCCGGGCATGGAAATGGCCGAACCGGAGCGGACCGACAGCAAGAGCGGCCGTTCCGGCGAGCCGAAGACCAAGCCGGTCAGTTGCTCAATCCCGGTCACCGCGCCGCGTACCCGCCCCATGTACTCGTCGCGCGCGCGCGCGAATTTGCGGATCGCCTGGTAGCAACGGAACACCTCGGTGGTGATGACAAAGGCCGGCGGCACCGGTACTCCATCCTTGGCGAGGACCACCAGATTGAAGCCCTTGTTGCCCAGGTGGATCAGGTTGTGGGTGCGCAGGTTTTCGGCATGGAGGCTGCTGATCGTCTTTTCCGGATTGTAGGTCATCAGCAGATCCAGGGTCTTTTCGTCCAGGATGTCTTTTTGGGCTTCCAGGGTGCCGATCACCTTGCCGATGAAGTTATCCAGGTGCTGGAGGCCGAAGGTGGTGGAGATCAGGTCGCGGAAAAAGGTCTCTGACAGCCGGAGCACCGTTTCCGGCATGTTTTTTTCATCCCAGGAACCGTGATATCTGGGCAGGAGGTTCCCCTTGCCGATCTGGGGCACGATGATCGACAGGTTGTTCTGGTGGATGTTGGTGTAGTAGGCGTAGATGATATCCTTGACCCCTTCGGAAAGCCCGCGCATGATGTCGAGGTGCTGGGTATAGGAAAAGCGGCGGATGCCGATGGAGGTTGCCAGCAGGCTGATGTAGGTGTCCAGCCGGCGGCTGGAGATGCCGTCGATCTGGAGTGCCCGGGAAAAGAGCCGCAGACACTTGAGAATGCGGATGAAGGTCACCTGGGTGATGAAACCCAGATTGACCGTGGACGAAAGTTTTTCCAGGTAGACGTTGGCCAGGCTCTCCAGGCGGAAGGTCAGGCCGAGGGCGTCGAACTTGCGCTCGGAATAACGGCCATAGACCGAGGGGATATCCACCGCGATGTGCCGTTTGTGGTAGATTTCTTCCTTGGGCTCGAATTTTTCCTGGCTGAGAATGATCTTCTGCAGGTGCTCCAGTTCGTCGAGCAAGGCTTCCAGGCAGTGGATGGGATCGTTTTCCTCAAGTACGCCGGGCAGCGCGGCCAGTTCGGGGAAGCCGGCGTTGATCGCGTGGTGCAGTTGATTTTGAATTTCGGGCAGGCTGAGGTTGTATTTGAGATGGAGCAGCTTGTACATCCGCACCAGGAGTTCGAAGCGCCGACGCTCCTGGTCCGGGAGGTCCTGCTGTTGGGCAAGAAAGCGCTCGCGTTCGTCGTCCGGCCAGGCCAGGATCTGGCTCATGCGGGTAAAGCGCAGTTCTTGCCTGACCCTGGTGGCCAGCTCGTGCTGGTTGTCGACATAGGGGTCGCTGGTCTGGATCTGGCGCAGCACCTCCTCGGGCAGGTATTCGAGGAGGTGGTTTTTATCCAGGGTGATCCAGAAAACGAAAATCGCTTCGATGAAGCCGACGATCAGGTTGCTCGATTCGACATGGGCCTGCTTGCGCAGAAAATGGATGAGCGGGTCCTTGCGTTTGTGGATTTCGTCCAGTTCGGTGGAAACGTCGCGCAGCTCGCCTTCGGCGCCGATCTCGTTGAAGAAGACCGGCATCAGTTTGGTGAACTGCTTGGCCAAGTTGTAGATCGGCCCGATGGGATGGTTGAGCAGTTCGGTGATGTCGCGCTGGAACAGATCCGTGTCGCGGACGCAGGTGCCCGACAGCTTGATGTTGATGATCAGGGCTGAGAACAGGGTGGAGCACCACTTGGGCTCCTGCTCGATCAGGTTGAGCCAGACCCGGATATTGGCGAGATGGGCTGGGTTGGCGATGGGTTGCCAGTCCTCGTCGACCCCCCGAACGCTTGCGTACTGGAAGCCGAAGCGCACGGCTTCCCAGAGAAAGGCCTCGACCAGCCGCGAGTTGCCGCGTTTGAACACCTCGTTGCCGATCACCTGGATGCATTGGAGCGAGGTGTGCGGGTAGCGCCGGACATTGACTTTGAGCAGGTGAAAGGTGGTGACGAAGAACTGCTCGATCTCCTCAAAGCTCTGCTTGCGGATCAGTTGCACCAGGGAACGGTTGATCTCGCGCAGGGTCCCCTCGTGGATCAACGACAGACCGGAAGTTTCCATGATCCGGAATAAAAAGAGCAGCTTGCTGTTTTCGAGGAAATGCGCAAATTTTTCGTCGTCCGGGCCCACGGGCACCATCTTGGCGGGAATCTCTTTGTACAGCCGGGCCAGATCCATGTGATTGGGCAGCGCAAGCAGTGCTTCCAGGGCTGCCTGGTCATCGGCGGCGCAATCTACCGATTCCAGGGTCCGGGCAGATTCGCGGATGCGTTGGTGCGAAATGCCGATCAACAAATCCTGGCCCTGCCATTGCTGGCAGTAGTCGCCGCATTGCCGCGTAAACCAGGGCAACGGGTCCTCTTCGCCGAGCCAGTACTCGTAGTTGCGGGACAAAATGGTGCGCAGCAGCAGGGTCAGGGCCTGGAAATCAAAAGGCGCTTCAGGTCGCTGGGTCCGCAGATCGAGGATTTTGCGGGCGATCTTCTGCACCGGTTGATGTCCTTGGACGATGGCCATCATGATCTGCGGATCGGTTTCATCCAGTCGGCGCAGCCGGGTGAAAAAATCGTTCAGGGCGCGTTCGAAGCGAAACAGCATCGCGCTGTCCAGCGACAGGATCAGCTTGTCGGCATAGGCAAGCATGGCTTCGAGGACGCGCTGAAACAACTGCTCGTTACGGGCCGAGTCCTTGAGGGCGTCGAAAAAAATATCCATGAACAGGGTGAAGGCCGCTGCCCCCTGCTCGTGGTCGCGGTAATGGTTGCAGCTTTTCAGGACAAAGGCCCGCAGCTCTGGAATGATCAGGTTCCAGTTGTGGTACGGATGGCTGATTTCGTAGAGCAGGGCATCGAGTTTGCTCAGGATGCCCTGGAAACGGCAGACTATATCCCGCAGCAGGACAAAGGTCGGGTCGATGACCACCGGCGTTGCGGTTTCCAGCAGATTGGCCTTGAGGGCATCGGAGGATAAGGGTAGGGGGCGGGACTCGTCGGACATGGGCAACCTCGTTGTCGGGGAACCGGAAAACACTGCATGACAATCTTAATATTGTATAGCTGATTGCCTGGAAAGTCAGCAGAAGTTTGCATCGGTCGAGCGGGCCGACATCCTGCGCGCCCGAAAAACCGGAATTTTTTTACGTCATCTTTCAGAGATATTTTTACTAGACAATTTCCAGTTTTGGATGGCACTGTTCTTTGGGGAAGATTACAGTATGATACTTGGTTTGCAACTTAGGTGGCAGTGCAAGGCAAACGCGCGGGTGCTCATCGGGCCGCGCAACGAGCACGCGATACTCTCGGCACGCCCTCCCGGAACGCCGATCATGCAGAGGGTTCGGGCTTGTTGGCATGGAACGGCGCTGATTTTTGTCCATCTTGATATCCGCAGCGACTGTTGACGGTAGTCGTATGAAAAAGAGCGAAAAAACAGTGGACCATCCGATCCTGGTCGTTGATGACAACCCTGTCGTCACCCGTCTGATGGCCAACATGCTTGACCATGCCGGATATACGGTCGTTGAGGCCGGAAGCGGTTATGAGGCCCTGGTGTGGCTGGAAACACTCTGCCCGGCTCTCATTCTCCTGGATATCGACATGCCGGGCCTCTCCGGCATCGAGACCTGCAGGATCATCAAAAAAGGACGCCGTACGGCCGAGATCCCCGTTCTTTTCGTCACCGTCAGCAACAGCAAAGATGACATTGTTGCCGGTTTTGCCGCAGGTGGCCAGGATTACATCGTTAAACCTTCGACCAAGGAAGAGTTGCTTGCCCGGGTCAGGACGCATCTGGCATTATGTAAAACTCAGCAGGAATTGAAAACGAGTCGTGCCCGCTACCGCAAACTCTCATTTCTGGACGATCTGACCGGATTGTACAACACCCGCTACCTCTATCAAACATTGCAGCGGTATTTGGACAGGTATCCGCAGCGGTCGATTGCCGCCTCTTTTCTCGATATCGACTCGTTCAAGCAGGTCGTCGACCACCATGGCCACCTCAATGGCAGCCGCGCCATCGCCGAACTGGCCGGAATCATCAAGTCGTTGCTGCCAAGAGGATGCTATGGCGTCAGCTACGGCGGGGACGAGTTTGTTCTGGTCCTGCCCGGCTATGATGCCCACTCGGCAGGCCGGCTTGTCCGGAAGATCCGCGAGGCGATCGCCGCGAGCCGCTTTTTGACGGTATACAATCTCGATATCGGTTTGACCGTCAGTTGCGGGGTGGCGGCCTATCCGGAAAATGCCCACAATCTGGTCGATCTGCTGGGAATGGCCGACCAGTCTTTGTTTGAGGCAAAACGACAGGGGAAAAACAGGATGGTCTCCTATGTGGAGATGCAGGGAGACGGCGAGGACAGGGAACATTTTCTGCCCGTCGACCACCGTTGTTCCAGTCTTTCGATGCACTGTTCCGCTTTGGATGCGGGTCTTGCCAGTGCTCCGGCGGCCCCGGCCGACGAGGAGGAACTTCCCCATGCCGGGCTTCTTCCCCGCCAAGATCATTGATCCGCCCAATAGCTGGCGTGCGCTTTCTGAGGTCATTGATGTTCCTGCTGCCAAGCCGTACGGACAAGGGAGCGCCGCCGCCCGGAGGATCGCCCATCAGCAACGTGGTTGATGCGGTTAGAGCCGCCAACCTCTTGGGAGCAGGGTTTTTCAGGGAACGTAACGTTTTTTCAAGGAACGCCTTCCTTTTGTTCCAATTCCGGCTATCATGGATGCACGAATCTTGCCCAGAACTTTTTTCCCGTGAATACAGGCCATGCAAAAAGGTGTTTTCCTCGGGTTGGTGACAGCCGATACCGTCTATTATGTGCCCCAGCATCTCCAACCCAACCAGAAAGTCAAGGCTGAGCGGCAGTTGGCCTATGCCGGAGGGCCAGCGGCCAATGCCGCCGTCACCTTCGCCGCCTTCGGCAACGAGGCCTCGCTGATCACCAGCCTTGGGCAGCATCCCCTGGCGCACCTCGCCAAAGTTGACCTTGCCGACCATAAAGTGCGTCTGATCGACAGCACAGATCGACCTCGCCGACCACCCATCCTGGCCGCCGTCATTGTCGATCTGTCCAATGGCGAACGCAGCGTCGTGTATTCCAATACCGATTCCCGCAAGCTCCGCCGCGACTGCATCAACGAAACCACCTTGGAGGATGCCGACATTCTCATGCTCGACGGCTTTTACTTGCTGCAGGCGGTGCAGATGGCCACCTGGGCCAAGGCGAGGCGCATTCCGGTGGTGCTCGATGGAGGCAGTTGGAAAGAGGGGCTGGAAACCTTATTGCCTCTGGTTGATTACGTCATCTGCTCCGACGCCTTTCATCCGCCAGGCGCCACCGGCATCGAGGGCACGGTTGCCAGCCTACGCGGTTACGGCATTGAGCATATCGCCATCACGAAAGATGGCGATCCGATTATCGCCCATACCGGCGGCGAGTTGTGCGAGGTGCCGGTGATGGCGGTCAAGGTCGTGGATACGTTGGGCGCCGGCGATATTTTTCATGGCGCTTTCTGCCATTATATCTTGGAAAACGATTTTCTCATCAGTATCGAGCGCGCGAGCGAGGTGGCCAGTTTGGCCTGTACTTCGCTGGGTACCCGGGCGTGGATTGAGCAGGAGAAATTCATCTGACCGCTACGGGTTTCCTCTGGTTTCTCTCTACCGTTGCCGGAACGGGATTTGGCAGTAATCAATGCCACGGTGCGGCACAATGCCATGCTGTTCCAGGAACATCTTAAGTGAATTCATCGAGATATTGATGTTGGCCGTGGGGCCCAGGAACAGGTGGTCCATGGCCAGCGGCTGGCCGTCCAGGCTGAGGTCGAATTCGATGTAGGGCACCAGCATGGCGTGCCCTTCGCGGAACAGAATGGGTGATTCGGCGGTATTGGCGAACACCGGAGAGACGATGCGCCATTCCTTCTCTTCTCGGAACGACGGGTGCTTGAGAATGGCCGCGATCCGGAGCAGGTCGGTTTCCATGGCGGAGAAGGCCGATCGATACAAGGCGCTCCGCTCTCCCGCCGGACCATCATCGCCGCGCAGCCCGGCAATCAATTGTTCAACCGCATCGATCACCTGGCGGATCAGGACCCGTTGCCGTGCCGGTTCGTAGATGCACTTGCCGACCATGAACCGCTGACGCTGCGCGCAGCGCAGGATGTATTCGGGAGAAAACCCCAGACTGACCCCCTTGCCCGGAGTGCTGTATCCCCGCCATTGGCTCAACAAATTGCCGTGGGAACGAAAGGAGGCGCCGAACAGCATGCGGCCGTTGGCGATCCGGTGCGTCACCCAGTCGACGAATACGGACAGCGGGCCGGAGTCGGTGTGGCCGCTGTCGATCCGTTCGTGCACTGCGGCGGCAATCAGATCGGCTGTGTGGCGCAGTTCGGCGGAATCATTCATGTAGCGGATGTCGCTGGCCCAGAGAGTCCGGCTTTTGACAATGCCGAGCAGGCCGCTGAACGTGGTGTAGTGGTAGAGGGTGCCTTGCGGAATGTCGTCGTACAGTTCCCTGGTTAAGGTCTCGATTTCCTTCATCGCTCTCCTCGGAGCCGGCGCGGCCGGGTGGACGACCCTGCCGAAGACCGACATCATTCTTGAGATTTCGGCCGTTATCTGGTATAAATAATACGTTTATTTGTTTTCGCCTCCGGCGTTGGCACGGCGGTCGTGTCGGCCGTGTCCTCCGACCTTGTGCCCCACCGGTCACCCCGTATCTCTTCACCTGGTACCATATCCGATGTACAGAAATTTCAAAATAGTCCCCAATATTGTTTTTGGCCGAGGTTGTTTCAATCAACTGGGCGATATCCTTAAACTCAAACGAGCGGCGTCCGATGCCTGGATAGTGTTTGTGCTCGATGACGTGTTCAAGGGCCGGCCGCTCGAAGGCCGCCTGCCGCTGGAGCAAGGCGACATGCTGCTGCCGGTCAATGTCGACGATGAGCCCAAGACCGGCTACATCGACCAACTGGTCGCCCAAATCCGAGCCTATAGTCCGCGCAAGCCGGACGGCATCATCGCCATCGGCGGCGGCTCGACCATGGATATTGCCAAGGCAATTTCACTGATGCTCAACAACCCCGGATCGACAGCCGATTATCAGGGATGGGATCTGATCAAGAATCCGGCGGTGTATCATGCGGCCGTGCCGACCCTGGCAGGCACCGGCGCCGAGATTTCCCGCACCACCGTACTCACCGGTCCGGTCAAGAAACTGGGCATCAATTCGGACTACACCCTCTTCGATCAGGTCGTGCTCGACCCCGAATTGCTGGTCGGGGTGCCCAAGGATCAGTGGTTCTATACCGGGATGGACTGCTATATCCACGATGTCGAATCCCTCAACGGCACCTATCTGAACGAGTTCAGCCGGGCGTATGGAGAGAAATCCATCGAGCTCTGCCGTCAGGTCTTCCTCGAAGATTGTCCGAGCAAAGACGACAAGTTGATGATGGCCTCCTACTTTGGCGGCATGTCCATCGCCTATTCCCAGGTCGGCGCCTGCCATGCCCTTGCCTACGGATTATCCTTCGTTCTCGGCACCCACCACGGCATTGGCTGCTGCATCACCTTCGACCAGCTGGAGGATGTCTACCCGGAAGGGGTGAAGGAGTTTCGCCGGATGATGGAGAAGCACGACATCCATCTGCCGCGCAACCTGACCGCTCATCTCGATGAGCAGGCGATGGACACCATGGTCAATGTGGCTCTGGGCTTGACGCCTCTCTGGGAGAATTGCTTCGGCAAGGATTGGCAGCAGGTCATGACCAAGGACCGGCTGCTGGAGCTTTACCGCAAGATGTAACGGCTCCATCGGCCAGAACACGTGAACCGGCGCCAGGGGACAGGTGGCGCCGGCCAGCCGCAACCTCGTCCGTTTGGTCCTGTTGGTGACCGTAACGGGCGGGGTTGTTTTTTGTGGGCTGTGCGCTTGTTGCCGCGGGCGGACTGATCGTTGTGCATGGCTCCCCGCGATGGGATAGACGCGGAAGGAGCCTGAACGGCCAGATGTTGCTCTCCGCCGGGATGTGCCGGCGGGCGGTGGGAGGCACCAGAAAAAGGAGGTAGCTTGCCTTGGCAAAAAGGGCGACAAGATCGGCGGCATCCGCCCCCTCCCTGTATGCGCTGCCCAATATCCGCCTGTTCATCGCCTTTCGCGTTCTGTTCAACGCTAGGTTCTATTACCCTGTCTTTACTGTTCTTTTTCTTGATTACGGTTTGAGCCTGGAGCAATTTGCCGTGCTCAACACCGTTTGGGCCGTCACCATCGTGCTGGCCGAGGTTCCATCCGGCGTCTTGGCCGATCTTTTGGGAAGACGATTGCTGCTGATCGCCACCTCCCTGCTGATGGTCGCTGAAATGGCGCTCATCACCTTCGTGCCGCTGGGAAACTCCCGGATCGTTTTCTGGGCCTTTCTGGGCAACAGGGTGCTCAGCGGCCTGGCTGAGGCCATGGCCAGCGGCGCCGATGAAGCGCTGGCGTACGATACCCTGGCCGCGCATGGCCAGGCCGACGCCTGGCCCGAGGTGCTGGAGGCGCAGATGCGTATCCAGAGTGGTGGCTACATCTTCGCGATGACCGTCGGGGCGCTGGTTTATGACCCCGGAATTGTCAACCGGGTGCTTGGCTGGTTGTCCTTTGGCACCGTTGTCACGCTACGGGACACCATGCGGTATCCCCTTTTTTTGACCCTGCTGTTTGGGCTGCTGGCGTTTGCGGTTACCTTGAAGATGCGGGATCCCCAAGGGATCGCAGGGCGATCCGAGCAACGAACCGCGGCGGCCACCTTGCGGGACGGGTTGTATCTGATGTTCCGGGCAGGCAGGTGGATCTTGGCCACCCCCATGGTCCTCGCCGTGGTGCTTTTTGCCATGGTCTTCGATCACACCTTGCGGATGATCGCCACCTTGGCCAGCGAATACTACCGATTGATCGGTTTGCCCGAGTCCAGTTTCGGTTTGCTGGGCTCAGCGGCGGCGGTGTTCGGTCTGTTTGTTCCCCGGTTGGCCCGGATCATGACGGAGCGCCTGCCGCCATGGGGCAACGGTCTGACGCTTGGCCTCCTTTCGTTGGCGGCCTTGCTGCTTCTTCCTCTCTTCATCCCATATTTCGGGGCGATACCCATTATGCTGGTCTTCGTGGCGCTGACCATGACCAGCTATTTCACCAGCCACTACCTCAATGCCTGTGCCGATTCGCAGCAACGGGCCACGGTGCTGAGCTTCAAGGGGCTCGTGTTCAACATTGCCTACAGCGGCATCGGCCTGGCGTACGCCGGCGTGATTCAATTGTTGAAGCAGACCCAGGCCGGTGTCCATCCTGGCTGGTCGCCGGAGCACACCGCTGATCAGGCGTTCATGGCCGCGATGGGATATTTTCCCTGGTATATGATCGCCGGGCTGGCGCTCGTTTCTCTCTGCTGTCTTCCCCGGCTGATCCGCGAGCGCTCCCGAACCCGGCGCGACTGAAGCGGTGCTGCGACCACACGCCCAGCCGCTGGGCTTTCTCTTTTCTCATCCCCGGTTGTGCAGGAACGACCGCAGCGATGCAGCCGATGAACGTGACGCGACGATCACCCGGGGGTTAGGACATCAAGAACATCACCTTGAAACAACAGAAAAATTGATTGCCGTGCATAATTGCACTGATACATTTTGCCCCATTGCCGCGAACAGGAGTATTTTTTGCAAGAAAAATGCATTTCCATCAAATTGATGATTGGTAATCGTTTTCTTTTTTTGAAAAAGTCCTGTACATAAATAAGTGTTGGAGTGTTCCCGGAGCGATCCGGGCACTGGCAGTCAGTGGGTGCAGGTGTTCTACCTTCTGTGGGGGGATGGAGACGGCGGATGCATTCCAGGAAGGTGGGCCATACCGGTCCGTGAAGTTTTGGTGCGGACAGGCATGAGCTCGTGGCACAAGGCATTATGTTGAAAGGAGGTAATGAGGATGAGTGCAATGGAAGACAAGATCACCAGTTTATTAGCCGAGAACAGGGTGTTCCAACCGCCGGAAAAAGGACGTGAACAGGCCTGGGTCAAGTCGATGGACGAGTATAACAAGGTGTATGCTCATTCCATGGAAGACCCCGAGGGCTTTTGGGCTAAACGGGCGGAAGAACTGGTTACCTGGGAGAAAAAGTGGGACAGAGTGCTGGAATACGATTTTTCGGTCCCCGAGGTCAAATGGTTCCAGGGCGGCAAGCTCAATGTCTCCGTCAACTGTCTGGACCGCCATCTTACCGATGGGCGGCGCGACAAGACCGCCATCATCTGGCAAGGCGAGCCGGAAGAGGATGTCCGGATCTATACCTATCAGACGTTGCACGAGGAAGTCTGCCGGTTCGCCAATGTGCTCAAGAAAAAGGGTGTGAAAAAGGGTGATCGGGTCACCGTCTATCTGCCCATGATTCCTGAACTGGCCATTTCGCTTCTGGCCTGCGCCCGGCTCGGCGCGGTACATTCGGTGGTATTTGGCGGATTTTCCGCTGTGGCTCTCCAGAGCCGGATCGAGGACTGTCAGGCCAAAGTGTTGATCACGGCTGATGCCGTTTTGCGCGGTGGCAAGGCCATTCCCTTGAAAGCCAACGCCGACGAGGCCATGGCCGCCTGCCCCAGTGTCGAGACCTGTCTGGTCGTCCGCCGGGCCGGCATCGACATCGAGATGCAGGCCGGACGCGACTGCTGGTGGCACGAGGAGGTGAACGCCGCCTCCATTGCCTCGTTCTGCGAGCCCGAACCAATGGAGGCCGAAGACATGCTCTTCATCCTCTACACCTCCGGCTCCACCGGCAAGCCCAAGGGTGTGGTCCACACCACCGGCGGGTATCTGACCTATGCCATGCACACCACGCAGTGGGTGTTCGATCTGAAAGACGACGATCTACACTGGTGCACCGCCGATCTCGGCTGGATCACCGGGCACAGCTACATCCTCTACGGGCCGCTGGGACTGGGCGCCACGACGCTCATGTTTGAAGGCGTGCCCAACTATCCTGGCCCGGATCGTTTCTGGAAAATTGTCGAAAAATTCAAGGTCACCATCTTCTACACCGCGCCGACCGCCATCCGGGCGCTCATGCGGGAAGGCATTGAGCCGACCCAGAAGTGGGATATGACCAGTCTGCGTATCCTCGGGTCGGTAGGTGAACCGATCAACCCCGAGGCGTGGATGTGGTACCATATCAATGTCGGCAAGGAAAAACTGCCGATCGTCGATACCTGGTGGCAGACGGAAACCGGCGGCATCATGATTTCGCCGTTGCCGTATGCGACGTCGCTCAAACCCGGTTCCGCCACCTTGCCCCTGCCCGGCGTCGATGCGGCCATCTACAACGAGGAAGGCAAGGAAGCCGCTTCTAACGAAGGCGGGCATCTGGTCATCCGCAAGCCGTGGCCAGGTATGCTCCGGGGCGTCTTCGGCGATCCGGGGCGGTATAAAAAGGGGTATTTCAGCCGGTATCCGGACACGTACGACCCGGAGGACGGTGCCCGCCGGGACGAAGACGGTTATTTCTGGATCATGGGTCGGCTCGACGATGTCATCAATGTTTCCGGGCATCGCCTCGGGACGGCGGAGATCGAGTCCGCCCTGGTGACCCATGAGGCCGTGGCCGAGGCTGCTGCGGTCGGCATGCCGCATCCGATCAAGGGGCAGGCGGTCTTCGCCTTTGTCACCTTGATGTCCTGGGCGGAGGAGAGCGAAGAACTGCGGGCCGAGCTGCGCCAGCATGTGCGCAAGGAAATCGGGCCCATCGCCACCCCCGACGCCATCCTGTGGGCGCCGGGATTGCCCAAGACCCGGTCGGGCAAGATCATGCGGCGCATTCTACGTAAAATCGCGGCCAACGATTTCGCCAACTTCGGCGACACCTCGACCCTGGCCGATCCGACCGTGGTCGAACAGTTGGTCGAAACCAAAAAGCAGATGGGATGATTCGGTCGATTGACCTGCATACCGCCGCGTGACCCGAAGCGGCCACGCTCCACCCACCCCCGACAGGCAGAATGTCCGGCATTTTGCCTGTCGGGTCCTCAACCTGCAGCCTGCCGTTTTTCCTTTGCAATGTTTCATTTCATGGTATCATGAGCGACCTTGCGGCGAGGGCGTCTGCTTCCTCGCCGCTGTTCACGCCTGGCCGATGGCTTCAATGGGGCCAGGAGCCCCCTCTTAGAACAATCAACGCTCTGACGATGCAATGACCGGTAACGATATTCGACAATCATTCTTGGAATTTTTCGAGGGCAAGGGGCACACCAGGGTATCCGCATCCTCCCTGGTGCCCAGCGACGATCCCACCTTACTGTTTGTCAACTCGGGCATGGTCCAGTTCAAGAAAGTCTTCATGGGCGAGGAAACCAGGCCCTATGCCCGGGCCACCACCGCTCAGGCCAGCGTCCGGGCCGGCGGCAAGCACAACGATCTCGAAAACGTCGGCTATACCGCCCGCCACCACACCTTCTTCGAAATGCTGGGCAATTTTTCCTTCGGGGATTATTTCAAGGAAGAGGCGATTGCCTATGCCTGGGAATTTCTCACCGAGAAGCTGCACATCGACCCCAAGGATCTGTGGGTCACGGTCTATAACGACGACGACGAGGCCTATGCCCTCTGGGAGCGGATCGACACGCTGCTCAAGGGGCGTATTGTCCGCATGGGTGAGAAGGACAATTTCTGGGCCATGGGAGATACCGGTCCTTGCGGCCCCTGTTCTGAGATCCATATCGATCAAGGGGCCGAAGTGGGCTGCGGCCGTCCGGATTGCGCCTTGGGCTGCGACTGCGACCGCTTCCTTGAACTGTGGAACCTGGTGTTCATGCAGTTCTATCGGGACGAAAACGGCACCATGACCCCGCTGCCCAAGCCTTCTATCGACACCGGCATGGGGCTGGAGCGGGTGGCGGCGGTGCTTCAAGGCAAGAATAATAACTACGACTGCGACCTGTTCACCCCGATCATCGACCATGTGGCCAATCTTGCGGGCAGGCGATATCATGCCAGCAAGGAGGATGATGTTTCCATGCGGGTCATCGCCGATCACGCCCGGGCCGCCACCTTTCTCGTGGCCGATGGCGTGCTGCCCTCGAATGAAGGCCGGGGATATGTCCTGCGCCGGATCATGCGGCGGGCCATCCGCTATGGCCGCGCCTTGGGGCTGACTTCCTTTTTCCCGGGCGTCTGCGCCGTGGTGACCGAGGAGATGCAGCACGCCTATCCCCATCTCGCCAATACCCGTCAACTGCTGGCCAAGGTGGTGACCAACGAGGAGGAACGCTTCGGCGAGACCCTGGATCATGGCTTGGGCAAGCTCGACCAGGAGATCCGGCGGCTGCAGCAGGAGGATGGCGACCAGGCGGTCATTCCGGGCGACTTTATCTTCAAGCTCTACGACACCTATGGTTTTCCGGTGGATATCGTCCGCGATGTCGCCATTGAACGCGGGGTGGCCTTTGATGAGCCCGGATTCGCCAAGGCGATGGAGCAGCAGCGCGAGCAGTCGCGCAGGTCTTGGAAGGGCAGCGATGTCGATCACCTCGAAGCTGGCATCATCGAACTGGGCAGCCAGGGCAGGAAGGCGGAGTTTATCGGCTATGGCGTCACCCAAGGCATTTCGATTGTGGAAGGGATCGTCAACGATGCCGGCCAACTGGTGGCAGAGGCCAAGGCTGGAGCGCGTTTGCGCCTGTTCTGCGTCCAGACCCCATTTTATGCCGAATCGGGCGGTCAGATTGGCGACCGGGGCGAGATCACCTGGCCGAACGGCCGTTTCATGGTGGAGAGAACCTTTGCCCCGGTGGAAGGACTTATCTTGCACGAAGGTCAGCTGGTCCAGGGAACCTTGACCGTTGGCACCCGGGTCGAGTTGACTGTGGCCGAGCGGCGGAGCGACACGGCGCTGAACCATACCGCCACCCATCTCCTGCAAGCGGCGCTGAAAAAGGTGCTGGGCGACCATGTCAAACAGGCCGGATCAGCGGTTGACCACAACCGCCTGCGTTTCGACTTCACCCATTTTTCGCCGTTGACTCACGGAGAAATCTGTACCGTAGAGCAGATGGTCAATGCGGAGATACGCAAGAATATCCCGGTGTCCACGACCCTGCTCGGGCGCGAGCAGGCGATCGCCGAAGGCGCCACAGCTTTGTTTGGCGAAAAATACGGGGAAGAGGTGCGGGTGGTGAGCATCGGCGGTTTCAGCAAGGAATTGTGCGGCGGCACCCACACCCGCATGACCGGCGACATCGGACTGTTCAAGGTTGCGGTCGAAACCGGCATTGCCGCCGGCATCCGCCGGATCGAGGCGCTCACCGGATCCGCCGCGGTGCATTGGGTACAGGATTTGGTGCGGCAGGCATCCGCGGTCAGTGCGGCTATTTCGGGGCCGCTGGAGGGCGCTGTCGACAAAATCCAAGGGCTGCTCAGACGGCAAAAGGAGTTGGAAAAGCAAATCGCCTCCCTCAACGCCACCATGGCCCTGTCCGATCTTGAACAGTTGCTGGCCTCACGTGTCGAGATTGATTCCATGCCGGTGGTGGTCAGCAAGGTACCACTCGATTCCCCCAAAACCCTGCGCGAAATTGGTGACAAGATCCGCGACAGGATGCCGCACGGCATTATCGTGCTTGGCGGCGAATTTGAAGGCAAGGCCGCACTGCTGGCCATGGTCAGCAAGGATTTGACCGGTCGGATCAAGGCCGGCGACCTGATCAACCAGATCGCGACGATCGTTGGCGGCAAAGGAGGCGGCCGGCCCGACATGGCCCAGGCCGGCGGCTCCATGCCCGACAAGCTCGACGAGGCCATCGGCAGCGTGGTCAGCATCATCAAGGGCCTGGCCCGCGTCTGATCCGGCTTGTGATTATGCTGCAACTTCCTCAACATCAAAGAATAGTCATCACCGGCGTGGGGTTGACCGCGCCGGGTGCGGCCAATCTGGCGGAGTTCCGGGCCAACCTCCTGTCCGGGGTCAGCGGTGTTGCCACCATCGATCTGCGCTACATGGGCGTGCATCCGGCCGGCATCTGCCGGTTTGCCGAAACCCGTTACCGTAAAAAGCGGGAAAACAACCGGGGAACCCGCGCCGGCTGCATCGGCGTTTACTGCGCCAACGAGGCGCTGGCCGATGCGGGGATCGATTTTTCCACCTACGACCGGGCCGCCACCGGCGTCTATATCGGGCTGACCGAGCACGGCACGGTGGAAACGGAGAACGAAGTCTACAACATCGGTCAGTATGGGTATGACGTCAACTACTGGACGCATCATCACAATCCCCGCACGGTCCTGAACAACCCGGCCGGCGAGATCACCATGAATCTCGGCATCACCGGCCCGCACTACTCTATCGGCGCCGCTTGCGCCGCCGGTAACGCCGCCTTGATCCAGGGGATGCAGATGCTCCGCCTGGGTGAGGTCGATCTGGCCCTTTGTGGCGGTATCTCGGAGTGTGTCGGTTCGTTCGGCATCTTCGCTTCCTTTCGGGCCCAAGGCGCCTTAGCGGAACACGAAGATCCGACCAAAGCCAGCCGCCCCTTTGACCGCGACCGCAACGGTATCGTTATTTCGGAAGGCGGCTGCGTGTTTATCCTGGAACGTTTGGATCGGGCCCTGGCGCGTGGTGCCGCCATCTACGGCGAACTGACCGGTTATGCCATGAATTCGGATGCCCGGGATTTTGTCCTGCCCCATGGTCCCCGCCAACGGCAGTGCATGGAGGCGGCCCTTGCCCGTGCGGCTCTGCGGCCAGAGGACATCACCATTGTCAATACCCATGCCACCGGCACCAAACAAGGCGATATCGAGGAGTGCAACGCTATCCGCGCGACCTTCGTCGGCTGCGCCAACACCTGGGTGAACAACACCAAGTCGAGTATCGGCCACGCCATGGGCGCCGCCGGAGTGCTCGAACTGGCCGGCAATTTGCCTGCCTTCACCGATCATCAGGTCCATCCCACCATCAACCTGGATCATCTCGATCCGGAATGCGAACTGGACGGCCTGGTGATCCATACCCCCAGACAGCTCGACCGGGTGGACGCCATCCTCAACAATTCGTTCGGCATGGTGGGGATCAATTCAGTGGTGATAGTCGAAAGATTTGTGGCGAATTAAAGAGATCTGTGCTATCTTCATCTATTTATGCCGGGCTGCAAACAAATGCGTATTTGTTATTTTACATAAAGGAACCGAAGCATGAGCCGTGACGAGATCAAGGACGTTCTCCTTGAAATCATAGCCGACATTGACGAAGAAGCCGATTTCGCCAGCCTTGATGCCGATGCTCCCCTGCGGGACCAACTGGATCTTGATTCCATGGATTTTCTTGATATTGTCATGGAGTTGCGCAAACGCTACAAACTGCAAATTCCGGAAGAGGAGTATCCGCAGCTCGCCACCCTGACCAGTTGCGTTAACTATCTGGTGCCCAAACTGCAACAGGCCTGATCTGTCTCGCCAGCGTCAACGGCACCCGGCGAGATTCCGTTTTTCCTAGTGTTTGTGTCTGCCCCATGGCCGCTTATCAGCTTCTTATCATCGGAGGCGGTTTGTCGGGAATCGCGGCTGGCATCCGGGCCGCCCGTTTCGGCCTCAAAACGCTGATCCTCGAACAGCACAACCTCCCCGGCGGACTCAACTCCTACTATCTTCGCCAAGGGCGTCTCCTGGAAACAGGGCTGCACGCCATGACCAACTTTGCTCCGCCCGGTGCCAAAAAGGCTCCGCTCAACCGGTTGTTCCGCCAGTTGCACCTTTCCCGCAGACAATTCGAGGCCCACGAGCAGCTCGGCTCGGAGGTCCGCTTTGCCGGCCGAACGTTACGCTTTACCAACGATATCGCGATGCTGGAGGAAGCGATCGCGTGCGAGTTCCCTGAAGCGATCGACCAGTTCCGGCGGCTTAGGCTGACGATCGCGGCCTATGATCCCTTTGCCGCCGTTCCCTGGCGTTCAGCCCGGCGATTTCTTGCCGAACACCTGCGACACCCGCTCCTTGCGGACATGCTCCTGTTGCCGTTGATGATCTACGGCAATGCCGAGGAGCATGACATGGATCTCGGGCAGTTCGTGATCATGTTCCGGGCCATATTCGAGGAAGGCCTATTCCGGCCCGGCGGGACCATGCGCGAATTTCTCGACCTCCTGGTGCAGCGGTTCCGCGATTTTGGCGGCGAGCTCCGGTACCGTTGCCCGGTGGCATCCATCGAAACCGATGGTGGCCGGGTGCAGGGCGTGCGTCTGGAAAGCGGCGAGGAGTTGACTGCCGACGCGGTCCTGTCCACGGTCGGCATTCCGGAAACCATGCGGCTTTCCGGTTGGGAGGGTGATTGTGCCCGATACGCCGGCAGGATGAGCTTCATGGAAACGATCTCGTTCATTCCCCGCGCTAGCGCCCCATCGTTTGCCCCAAGGCGAACCATCGTCTTTTATCACAACGCTCCCCGCCTCGACTACCAACGTCCCGACGATTACCTCGACCCCTCCTGGGGAGTGATCTGCTTTCCCGACAATTTTTCCGGGCTGGTGCCGGAGGATACGGTCCAAGTCCGGGTGACCAACGCGGCCAGCTATCCTCTGTGGCAGGGGCTTGCCGCCGAAATCTACGGCCCGGTCAAGGAGCGGTGGACCCAGGCCGCCATCGCCGCCAGCGAGGAAATCGTTGGGAATTATCGTCCATCCATTGTATATCAAGACAGTTTCACGCCGGTGACCATCGAGCGGTTCACCCGCAAGGCCCAGGGCGCGGTCTATGGCAGCGGGATCAAAATCAGGGACGGCGCGACGCCCTGGAGCAACCTGTTCATCGCCGGCACCGACCAGGGTTACCTCGGCATTGTCGGGGCGATGCTGAGCGGGATCACCATCGTCAACCAGCATATTCTCCGGTAGCCCTCTGCGGACCGCGCCGGACCGTTCGTCCGGTGTGTGCTGGAGACGCGGGTTTCATGTTCATCCACAAAAACGGAGTGCAATGCGGTACACACCATTGGAACAGGTGCGGTCTTTATACGACGTCATCGTGGTCGGCGCCGGCCTTGGCGGTCTTACCTGCGCCAACCGGCTGGCCGCGGCCGGCCATTCGGTCCTGTTGCTGGAGCACCACCTGCAGCTCGGAGGGCTCGCCACCTGGTTCAAGCGCGGCGGGCATATCTTCGACGTCTCGCTGCACGGCTTTCCCTACGGCATGCTCAAGACCTGCAAGAAATACTGGGGCAAGGCCATTCGCGACGCCATCGTTCAGTTGAAGAGCATTGTCTTTGATAATCCGCAATTCTCTTTGCGCACCACCTTCAGCAAGGACGACTTTATCCGGATTCTCCAGGAGCGCTTCGGGGTTTGCCAGGAGACAGTCAGCGCATTTTTCGCCACCGTCGATGGGATGAATTTCTACGACGACCAGCGCCAGACCACCCGGGAGCTGTTCGACCGGTTCTTTCCCGGCCGCAGCGACATCCATCGCCTCCTGATGGAACCGATCACCTACGCCAACGGCTCCACTCTAGACGAACCAGCCATCACGTACGGCATTGTCTTCTCCAACTTCATGAACCGGGGAGTCTACACCTTCGAGGGCGGTACCGACAGGCTGATCAACCTGATGGCCAGCGAGTTGCGGGCCAAAGGGGTCGATATCTGTACCGGTGCCAAAGTGGACCGCATCCTGGTCGAAAAGGGGACAGCCACCGGCGTGGCGGTCAAAGGGCGGACGATCAAAGCCCGGAGTGTCGTCGCCAATGCGGGGATCACCAACACCATCGACCAGTTGGTGGGCCGGGACCAATTTCCCTCTGATTTCCTCGGCCGGTTCGGCAAGGTGCGGGTCAACAATTCGAGCTGTCAGGTCTACTTCGGCATTCGCCGGGGCGAGACCATTCCTGATATCGGTGATCTGCTGTTCACCTCCACGGCGGCGGCATTCTCCTCGGAGGAGATGCGGCGGATGGACACGGGGAGCCGTACTTTTTCCCTCTACTATCCGAAAACCCGGCCCCAGAGCCCGCCGGACTACACCATCGTCGCCTCGATGAACGCCGATTACGATGACTGGGCCGGGCTCGACCAGGCGGCGTACCGGACCGCGAAAGAGACGATGATCGCCCGCTGCTTTGCCGACCTGGAGCGCTATCTTCCCGGTATCCGCAACCAGGTGGACACCGTGGAATCGGCCACGCCGCGCACCTTTCACCGCTATACGCTCCATACCAAGGGCACCTCGTTTGGCACCAAGTTTGAAGGACTCGATATTTCCCGATCCCTGCACAAGGAAATCGGCGGGCTGTTCCATGTCGGCTCGGTGGGCATCATCATGAGCGGGTGGCTGGGGGCGATCAATTACGGGGTGATCGTGGCCAACGACGTGGATGGGTATTTGCGGGGGTGACAGGGGAAGGATGAGGCTTGCCGACTGCGCCCGGGGCCGGGACAACAATTTCAATCTGATCAGAATTGCGGCAGCTTTTGCTGTCTTGGTGAGTCACAGCTTTCCGCTGGCGCTTGGTCCCAAAGTTGGGGAACCGCTGGCCGCCATCGTGGGCCTGAGCTTCGGCAGGATCGCGGTCGATGTTTTTTTCTTCACCAGCGGCTTTCTCGTTACCGCCAGCCTTGTGACGAGACAAAGCGTAAAACAGTTCGTCTGGGCCCGAATATTACGGATTTACCCTGCGCTTCTTGTTGTGGTCCTGCTGTCCGTTTTCGGCTTGGGCTTGTTTTTCACCACTCAGCCAACGGTGGCCTATCTGGTTGATGTGGGAATCTATAAGTATTTGCTCAAATGCTCAACCTTGATAACCGGTATCAATGACCATCTTCCCGGAGTTTTTGCAAACAATCCGTATAAGAATGCTGTCAATGGATCGCTGTGGACCTTGCCGTATGAATTGAGAATGTACGTAGCTCTCGTGAGTGTTTGGTTGGTCGTGCAGTTGAATCCGGTCAATAAGGTCAAGATTTTCAAGATTATTCTGGTGTTGATCGCGGCAATCTCCGGGATCCTGTTGATATTGATCCATTTTGAAGTGATCAACATGAAGGATAACTATCCAAGATTTTTCTATATGTTTTTTTCAGGCGCATCGTTTTATATTGTGCGCGATAAAATAATTTTATCCCACACTCTTTTTTCTTTGTTTTTGCTGTTGTTGATAGGGGGACTTGTCAATAAGCACCTATTCTTTGTAAGCTATGTCCTGGTTCTCGGGTATTGTATCTTGTACTGTGCATACATTCCCGCTGGAATTGTTAGAAAATATAATGATCTTGGCGATTTTTCTTATGGGGTCTACGTGTACTGCTTTCCTGTGCAACAGTCTGTCGCCGCATTGGTTCCCGGTATATCTCCTTTGGGTATGTTTGCCTTTTCAAGTATCGCCACGCTGATTCTTGCCGTATTTTCCTGGTTGTTGGTGGAGAAAAAAGCGTTGCATTTGAAGGAGAGCTGGCTTAACCACCGCACGGGCTTTTTGTCCCCCTTGCGCATGTCTCGGAGCAGGAATTGACGATGGGCAGGGCATTGTTCCGGGTTGACACGTAACTGGTTTAATTTTTTTATTAATAATTCTATGCTCGAATTCGAAAGCAAGAAAGCTGTGGTTACCGGCGCCACCCGCGGCATCGGCCGGGCAATTACCGAGGCCCTGCTGGCCCAGGGTGCGACGGTGGCCGGCATCTATGGCGGCAATCAGGAGGCGGCCGAGACCATGGCCGGCGACAACAGCCGTTATGGCGAACAGTTGCGGCTGGTCCAGCTCGATGTCGTGGACTATGCCGCCGTGGCGGCCTTCTGCACCGGATTGGAAACGGAATGGGATACCCTCGATATCCTGGTGAACAACGCCGGTATCCGCCGCGATGCGATCCTGGCCATGATGCGCGAGGAAGATTGGCGGCGGGTGCTCGATGTCAACCTCACCGGCGGCTACATCATGACCAAGCTCGCGCTGCCGCTGATGCTCAAGCAAAAGTATGGCCGGATCGTCTTCATCACCTCGCCCATGGGGCATCTCGGCTTTGCTGGTCAGGCCAACTATGCGGCCTCCAAGGCCGGACAGATCGGATTGATGAAATCGCTTGCCAAGGAGGTGGGCAAGCGCAAAATCACGGTGAACAGCGTCTCGCCCGGTTTCATCGCCACCGAACTGATCGGTGACCTGTCCGCAACCCAGGTGCAGGAATACAAGAAAATGGTTCCGGCCAACCGGTTCGGCACTCCAGCCGAGGTGGCCGAGGCGGTGCTGTTTCTGGCCGGCGACCGGGCCGCCTACATCAACGGCGCGGTGCTCGAAGTGACCGGAGGCCTGTGATGCGGCCAGCCGCTGACCCCTTTATCCTGGACCGCATCCCCCACCGGCCGCCCTTTCTCTGGCTGGACCGGGTGCTTGAAATCAGCGGCGAAACGATCCGGGCGGAAAAAACCATCGACCATGACCTGCCGCTCTTTGCCGGGCATTATCCCGGCTATCCTTTGATGCCCGGCGTGCTCCTCTGCGAGGCGATCTTTCAGGCCGGTGCCTTGCTGATCGGAGAGTTGATGGGCAACAAAGGAGCGGTGGGGGAGGGCGGCATGCCGGTGCTGACCCGGATCATGGGCGCCAAATTCAAGCGGGAGGTGCGGCCGGGCGATACCCTGGAAATAATCGCCACCCTGATTGAGCGCATGGGGCCGGCCTGGCTGCTTAAAGGTTCGGTTCGGGTGGATGGCAAGACAGCGGTCCAGGTGGAGTTTGCCTGCGCCCGCAAGGAAGGGGCATAAATGGATTTTCTCCAACTTGCCGGGAAAACGGTCGTGGTGTTCGGGCTGGCCAACAAAAAATCGGTGGCCTGCGCCATTGGCCGGGTACTGGCGATGGCCGGGGCAAAGGTGATCCATGTGGTCCGCAGCGAACAGGTGGCGGCCACAGCAAAAAAACTCTTTCCCGACAGCCCGGTTTTTTGCTGCGATGTCGAAGACGAGCGCAACATCGTCCGGGTGCGGGACGGGATTGGCGGTCACATCGAGGCCCCGCTTGATGGCATTGTCCATTCCATAGCCTTTGCCAATTACTCGGAAGGAATGCGGCCCTTTCACGCCACCTTGAAGCGGGATTTCCTTCAGGCCATGGATGTTTCCTGTTTTTCCTTCATCGGGATCGCCAACCATTTCAAGGAACTGCTGGCCCGGCAAGCCTCGCTGGTGACCATCTCGATTTCCACGACCCGCATGGCCGCCGAAAACTACGGCTACATGGCCCCGGTCAAGGCGGCGCTGGAATCGTCGCTCTGCTTCCTGGCTAAAAGTTTCGCCGCCTTTTCCGAAATCCGTTTCAACGCCGTCTGTCCTGGCCTGCTCAAGACTTCTGCATCAGCGGGCATCCCCAACTACATCGACAGCTACCTGTTTGCCGAGCAGGCCACCCTGCGGAAAAGGGCGGTGCAGACCGAGGAGGTGGCCAATGCGGCCGCCTTTCTGCTTTCGCCGCGTTCCTCGGGGATAACCGGTCAATGCGTGGTGGTGGATGCCGGCATGGGCATGAATTATTTCGACGCCGCGATCGTGGCCAAGACCGTGGGATGAGGTGGGAGGGATGCTCCTTTGGCCGATAACGCTTCCCGCTCCATGGCGAAGAGCTATGCGTACCCCCTGTCGTGCGGTTTCCCTGCGCCCTGATCTGGTGGATTGGATCGGTCGGTGCTGGTCCTTGGCGTTGTTGCCCGGGGCAGGGTCATGAATGTGCGCTACACCCGGGTGTGCCTGCACGAGTTCGGCTACCAACTGCCGCCGATAGAATTGTCTTCGGCGACCATTGAGGAACGGCTCGCCCCTGTCTACCAGCGGTTGAAGCTGCCGGCTGGCCGGCTGGAACTGATGACCGGCATCCGCTCCCGGCGGTTGTGGGCGCCGGGAACCCGGCCGAGCGATGGCGCGGCGGCGGCGGGTGCGGCAGCCATCGCCAAATCCGGCATCGATGCCGCTGCCTTGGAGTGTTTGCTGTTTACCTCGGTGAGCCGCGACATGATGGAGCCGGCCACCGCCGCCTTTGTGCACCGCACCCTCGGGCTGCCGCCATCCTGCCTGCTGTTTGACATCTCCAATGCCTGTCTCGGTTTCCTCGACGGTATGATCATGCTGGCCAACATGCTGGAAATGGGACAGATCCAGGCTGGATTGCTGGTGGCGGGCGAAACCGCGGAAGGTTTGATCGCCTCCACCCTCAATCACCTGCTCACCGACGCCACCCTCACCCGCAAGACCATCAAGCCGCTCTTTGCCTCGCTGACCATCGGTTCCGGAGCCGTGGCCCTGGTGATGACCCGAAGCGACTATCGCGACACCGGCCACTACCTGCGTGGCGGCGCTTGCCGGGCCAATACCGCCCATAACGATCTCTGCCAGGGCGGCCAGAATGCGGAGCAGGGAACCCTGATGTCCACCGACTCCGAGCAACTCCTGGAAAAGGGGATTGCCACCGCTGCCGACTGCTGGGGTTTCTTCCAGGATTGCCTGGGCTGGGACAAGCGTTCCATTGACCGGTTTTTTTGTCATCAGGTGGGCAAGGCCCATGCCCAGATGCTGTTTGAGACCCTGCAACTCGATCCGGCGAAAAATTTCGCAACCCTGCCGGCCCTGGGCAATGTCGGTTCAGTCTCGGCGCCGATCACCATGGCCCTGGGCATCGAGCAGGGGGCTTTGGTGCCGGGACAGCGGGCTGCTGTCCTGGGAATCGGTTCGGGCATCAATGCCCTCATGCTGGGAATCGACTGGTGATGGGGCGCGCAGCCAGGCTGGCCGAATATCCCTTTACGCCGCGTTTTTTTGCGATCGACGGCCACCGCATGGCCTATCTCGACGAGGGCGATGGGCTGCCGGTGGTTATGGTGCACGGCAATCCCTCCTGGTCCTATCTGTATCGCAACCTGATCCTTGGCCTGCGTACGCACCACCGCTGCATCGTCCCCGATCACCTCGGATGCGGATTTTCCGACAAACCGCAAGTCTATTCCTACTGCCTGGCCAGCCACATCGACAACCTGGAGCGGCTGCTCGACCACCTCGACATAGCGCGGTGCGTGCTGGCGGTGCATGACTGGGGCGGGGCCATCGGCATGGGTTGGGCCGGCCGCTATCCAGAGCGGATAGCCGGAGTGGTGGTGTTCAACACCGCAGCGTTCCGGTCGCATCGCCTGCCGCTGCGTATCGCCGTCTGCCGCTGGCCGCTGTTGGGGCCGCTGCTGGTGCGCGGTCTGAACGGTTTTGCCCGTGCGGCCACGGTCATGGCGGTCAACCGGCCCATGCGGCCGGAGATCGCGCGCTCCTTCCTAGCCCCCTACGACAGTTGGCGCCATCGCATCGGACTGCTGCGTTTTGTACAGGATATTCCCATGCATCCGGGCCATCCTTCCTGGCCGGCGCTGGCGGCGGTGGAACAGGGGCTCGACCGGCTGCGCGACTGTCCGCTGCTGCTCTGCTGGGGGGGGCGTGATTTTTGTTTCAATGATCACTTTTACGACGAATGGCGTCGCCGGTTCCCGCAGGCGCAGGCCCACTATTTTCCGGATGCCGGCCACTATGTGCTTGAGGATGCGCTGGCCGAGATCCAGCCGCTGGTCGCCTCGTTCCTTCGCCGTCTTGAGGATGAGTGATGACCGACTGCAATATCGCCACCGTGCTCCAGCGCACCGCCGCCATCCAACCCGAGCAGATCGGGCTGGTGGCCCTGGAAGAGGGGCAGTGGCGGGAATGGACCTTTGCCCAACTCCGGGACAACTGCGATGGTTTTGCCGCCGCTCTGCACGCCGAGGGCGTCCGCCAGGGCGACCGGGTGATGCTGATGGTGCGGCCGTCGATGGCCTTCATCTGCCTGACCTTTGCCCTGTTTCAGCTAGGGGCGGTGATCATCCTCATCGATCCGGGCATGGGCTATGCAAACCTGCTGCGCTGCATCGGTTCGGTCCGGCCGGACATCCTGGTCGGCATCCCCCAGGCCATTTGCTTCAGCCGGATTTTTCGCGGTCCCTTTGCCGCGGTGCGCAAGCGGATTATGGTTGGCCGTGCTTGGTGGCTGCCCGGCAAACGGATTGAACCGCTGCCGGCCGGAACTGTCGCCTTGCCCAGGTATCAGGCCGCTGCATCCGATCCGGCGGCCATCATCTTCACCACCGGTTCCACCGGTCCGCCCAAGGGCGTGGCCTATGCCCACGGCATCTTTCATGCCCAACTGCGCATGATCCGCGACCATTACGACATCGGGCCGGGTGATGTTGACCAGCCCGGTTTTCCGCTGTTTGGCCTGTTTGCCGCCGCCCTCGGCGCCAAGGCGGTCATTCCGGACATGGATCCGACTAGGCCGGCCCAGGTCGACCCTGAAAAATTTGTCCCCACTCTGCTGGCGCACCGGGTGAGCTACTCCTTTGGTTCACCGGCGATCTGGAAGGTGGTCAGCCGCTATTGCCTGGCAAAAAAGATCGTGTTGCCGGTCCGCACGATTTTGATGGCTGGCGCTCCGGTTTCGGGCGAACTGGTGGCCCAGGTCCAGCGGATTCTGCCCGATGCGGCCCGGATTTTCACCCCGTACGGCGCGACGGAGAGTTTGCCGATGACCTCCATCGAAGGGCGGGAAATCGTCGGAGAAACCTGGCCGCTGACCCGCACCGGCCACGGGGTTTGTGTTGGCCGTGCCCTGC
The DNA here is from genome assembly GCA_009780825.1 of Desulfobulbus sp. GTDB lineage: Bacteria > Desulfobacterota > Desulfobulbia > Desulfobulbales > Desulfobulbaceae > Desulfobulbus. The sequence goes on from WQZH01000003.1 coordinate 83,119, forward strand.
CTGGCATGGAGATTCGGATCATCGAACCGGTGGAGGGCAGGATCGGCTCCTGGCAGGAGGCGCAAGAGGCCGAACCGGGAACCATCGGCGAGATTGTGGTGCGCGGGCCGGTGGTCACCCGCCTGTATGCCGACAATGAGCAGGAAACCCGGTTGGCCAAGATCCAGGATGGCGAAGGATTCTGGCATCGGATGGGCGACATGGGCTATCTCGACCTGCATGGCCGATTGTGGTTCTGCGGCCGCAAGGCCCATCGGGTAGCCACGGCCCAGGCCATGCTCTACACTATCCAATGCGAGGCGATCTTCAACGAGCACCCGCGGGTCCGGCGTTCCGCCCTGGTCGGTCTGGGGGATGTTCCCGACCGGAAGACGCCGGTGATCGTGGTGGAGCCGGATGGTCCGGCTGGCGATCAGGATCGGCTGTTTGCGGAACTGCGGGACTTGGCCAAGGCGAATTCTTTGACCGAGCAGATCGAACACTTTTTGCTGCATCGTTCTTTTCCGGTGGATATTCGCCACAACGCCAAAATATTCCGGGAGCGACTGGCGATTTGGGCTGCTAAACGGGTGCAATTGCCGCGCGGGTGATAGGAGCTGGCTGTCCGGTCTGGATGACGAGAGCGAGAGGATATGATGGATGCCGGTAACGAGGTGCGAACAGGAGCGATGCACAAGGTCGCGGTGACCGGTGGCGGTGGCTTCATCGGCAAGGCTTTGGTACGGGCGCTGGTCAATCGCGGGGTCGAGGTGACGGTGATCGGCCGCAATCCCTATCCGGACCTGACTTCCTTGGGTGTGCGCTGCGTCCGGGGCGATATCCGTGAGCCGGGCATCTTGGCTGAGGCCTTGCGCGGTTGCGACACGGTGTTTCACGTGGCCGCGAAGGCTGGCATCTGGGGGCCGCGGCACGAGTATTTCGCCATCAACTGCACCGGCACGGCAAACGTCGTCGCTGCCTGCCGTGCGCAACAGGTGGGCCGCCTGATCTACACCTCGACCCCATCGGTGGTATTCGATCAAAACGATCTTGCCGGGGTGGACGAGTCGACGCCCTATGCCAGCCGGCCGCTGTGCGCCTATGCCGCTTCCAAGATCCTGGCCGAGCGGGAAGTGCTGGCGGCCAACTGCGAGGATCTGCGCGCCATAGCCCTGCGGCCGCACCTTGTCTGGGGACCCGGAGACCGCCATCTCATTCCTCGCCTGCTGGAACGGGGCCGGGTCGGATCGCTCAGGATCGTCGGTGCCGGCGACAACCAGGTGGATATCGCCTACATCGACAACGTGGTCCATGCCCACCTGCTGGCGGCGGATAACCTATGCACTATAGGGAGCGGTGCTGGTCAGGCCTTCTTCATCGGCCAGGAAAGGCCGGTGGCGCTGTGGCCATGGATCAACGGCCTCTTTGTCCGGCTCGGCATCCCACCGGTAACCCGAAGGGTGCCACTGACCGTTGCTTACGGCGCCGGGATGATCCTGGAGGGGCTGCACGGGATGATTGGCACGGCCAATGAACCGCGCATGACCCGGTTTCTTGCCTGCCAACTGGCCCAATCGCATTGGTTCAGCCACCGGAAGGCGGAACGGGTGCTCGGTTATCGGCCCCTGGTCGGCACGGAGGATGGAGTTGAGCGACTGGTGGACTGGCTGCGGGAAAATGGAGAGATGTGAACGCAAGTCCTCCTGAAGACCTGGCGGCAAAGAGTCCTTGTCAGGGAGCGGAGGTGCTGTTATGAAAGGGATTGTTCGATGAAAATCAGGACTGGAACGGAATTGTTATTCGTTGCTCCGATAGCGGGATCATCACGGAACCTGTGCAGCAGGCACGCGTGTTCTCGACAAAGCGCGAAACCACCCAATAGGTAAGAGGAGAGAGGCGTGATAAAGAAGATTCTATCGTTGGTCATGACCACGATGCTGCTCTCCGGCTGCGCCACCATAATGACCGGCGGCATGCCAAGCTCGTCGTATATGGATGCCCCGCTGATTCTTGCCTATGCCAATGCCGAAATGATACGGGAACAGTCTGAGGTGGCCACCCTGGTCATCCAGAGGGACAAATACGGCCTGGCTGTTGACGGCGTTCCCGTCAAGGAGCTGGGAGGGGCGTTCAACCCCGACTTGCGCATTTCCAAAAGCAGCAACCCCAACGCGTACATTGTTGATGTGCTGCCCGGCCCCCACAAGCTGACGGTCACGTATGACGCCATGACCGACGCGACTGGCAAAGCGCCCACCGCCAGGGCGGAACAAAATATCGGCGGCGGCTCAACCGCCAGCGGCTCGTGCGGCGGCAAGCTGTTTTCATGGAATAGAACGTCTGAGACTTCTCATGTACTCAAGGCAGGGGAAGTGCACGTCATCGGGTTGAAAATGATGAGCGTTTCAGGAGAAATAGACCTCTATCCCCTGGAAGAAGCTGACCTCGGCATAGTCATTGCAACTCGAAACAGAGCGAATTTCTAGGGAACTGGTTGAGTCGGCGACTTGAAGATGCAGCGGGACAAGGTGTTCGCGGCTGCCCAGGGGCATTGATCGGCGCTTTCTTAGACCAGTGTTTCCCCAGGAAAGCTGTACGGAACCCCGGCCAGTACCGTGTCTGCCTGCCGGCAGACAGCCCGTAAAAAGGGGTGTAGACAGAAGCAACAAGCATAACTGAAAAATCCTATAAATTTTATTTAAAAAGATTTGACAGCCGAACCATTTTTCAGTAGTTATCCGGTGCGAGTAACCGGGCGAGGGATGAACCGCTATTCACTTGTCGTGGCGGGCAAAACTATCATGTCTTCAGCAATAAGGGGTAGTTCGTATGATTTCGGTTGATGTTACGCTATTAATACACATCATCAACATGATCGTGCTGATGTTCGTTCTCAACGCGATCCTGTACAAGCCAGTGCTGGGAATTCTTGAGAAACGGGCACAGAAAATCCAGGGGCTTAACGGTGATGTGGCGCAGTTTGAACAGAATGCCCGTCAGCGGCAGGCCGAATTAGACAAGAAAATGCGGGAAGCGAGCAATAAGGCGAAAAACGCGCTCGATGGTGCCCGGTCGCAAGCCCAGGCGGCAGGAGCCGAGAAACTGACCGCCATCCGCAAGGAATCAGAGGGCATCAAGGAAAAACAGTTGACTGAACTCCGGACGCAGGTCGAGGCGGCCAGGAAGGAGCTGCAGGGGAATGCCGCGGGTTTTGCCCAGGCAATGGCTGGAAAGATACTTGGAAGGAGTTTGGACGCATGAGAGCTTGGAACACAACATTGCTGCCGATGCTGTTGGCGTTGTTGATCGGTGCGTTGCCGGCCGCGGTTGCCTTGGCGTCTGGTGCCCCGGAAGCAGGTGCGCATCAGGAAGTGGGGGTTGCAGCGCAAACGGCGGAATCGCCTGCGGTCGGAGTGACAGGTCATGAGACCGCGGACGTTGGTCATGGGGCCGAGGCCGGTGCCCATGGCGATGCCCACCATGACGGTAATCCGCTGTCCGCGGACAGATTGAAGGATTTGTTCTGGCGAACGGTCAACTTTTTGGCGCTCGTCATTATCCTGGTGAAGTTCGGCGCCAAGCCGATCATGTCTGGATTGACTGGGCGGCAGCAGCGGATACGGGAGGAACTGGACGATCTGACTGCCCGCCGTGACCGGGCCGAGAAATCGTATCAAGAATTCGAGGCGAAGCTCGCTGGCATGGAAAAGGAGATGGAGCTGATCGTCAAGCGTGCCATTGCTCAGGCCCAGGTGGAAAAAGAACGCATCCTGGCTGACGCGGAAAAGGCAGCGGGCGATATCAGGCGCCAGGCGGAGGCGGCGGTCCAGACCGAATTGGAAGACGCAAAACGGCTGCTCAAGGAAGAGATTGCGGAACAAGCCGCAGCCATGGCGGAGGAATTGATCGTGAAAAACCTGACCCCGGCGGATCAGGTGGCGATCACTGAACAGTATCTTGAACGAGTGGGTGCGGTACAGTGAGACAGACAATACTAGCAAGGCGCTATGCAAAGGCGCTCTTTTCTCTGGGGAAAGAGCAGGGGAAAACGGAAGACTACAGCGGTAAACTCAAGGAGATCGCCGCGTTGTACGCCGACGAGGCAGCCGGTGTCAGTGATGCCGTGACCAATCCGCTGTATCCGTTGGATGTCCGGGAAAAGGTCATGGTCAAAATCGCCGAATCGGTGCAGGCGGACGCCATGCTGACCAATTTCCTCAAGCTGCTCATTGCCAAGAAACGGGCGGATATTCTGCCCGACATTGCCGAAGCAATGCAGTCCATGGTCAACAGGGACCAGAATATCAGTCATGGCACCATCGTTTCAGCCTTTGAGTTCGACGACGCCTTGATGGCGAAGATCCAGACCACTCTGGAGAAGTTGACAGGGAATAAGGTGATACTTGAAACCCAGGTTGATCCGTCCATTATCGGCGGTATTATTGCCAAGGTTGGTGATTTGGTGCTGGACGGAAGTATAAAGACGCAACTGAATGGATTAAAGGAATCTATCAAGGGGAGAGAATAATCAATGCAGATCAAAGCAGAAGAAATCAGCCAGATCATCAAAGACCAAATTGCTGGCTATAAAGCGGATATCGACCTGAAAGAAACCGGTACCGTTCTGTCGGTGGGCGACGGCATCGCCCGCGTCTATGGCGTCGAGAATTGTCAGGCCATGGAGCTGCTTGAGTTTCCCGGCAATATTTTTGGGCTGGCTCTGAATCTTGAAGAAGACAACGTTGGTTGTGCTATTCTGGGCGATGTTCGCGATATCAAGGAAGGCGACATTGTCAAGCGAACCGGTAAGATCGCCATGGTTCCGGTCGGTCCAGAGATGGAAGGCCGTGTTGTCGACGGCATTGGCCAGCCGATTGACGGCAAGGGGCCGATCACGGCCAAGGAATCCCGCAAGATCGAGGTGCTCGCCCCTGGCGTTATTGCCCGGAAAAGCGTGCACGAGCCATGTTACACCGGCGCCAAGGCGGTTGATGCCATGACTCCGGTCGGCCGCGGACAGCGCGAATTGATCATCGGCGACCGTCAGATCGGTAAAACAGCATTGTGCGTTGACGCCATCATCGCTCAGAAGAACACCGACGTCCACTGCATTTATGTGGCCATCGGCCAGAAAAAATCGACGGTTGCCCTGGTTGTTGAAGCGTTGCGCAAACATGGCGCCATGGAATACACCACAGTTGTCGCCGCCTGCGCTTCCGACCCCGCGCCGATGCAATATGTTTCCGCCTTTGCCGGCTGCGCCATGGGCGAGTATTTCCGCGACAACGGTCAGCACGCTTTGATCGTCTACGACGATCTCTCCAAACAGGCTGTGTCATATCGTGAGTTGTCCCTCTTGTTGCGTCGTCCTCCGGGACGCGAGGCATATCCCGGCGACATTTTCTTCAACCATTCCCGTCTGCTGGAGCGCGCATCCAAGCTGAACGATGAACTGGGCGCCGGCTCTCTGACCGCCCTGCCGATCATCGAGACCCAGGCCGGCGACGTTTCCGCCTTCATCCCGACCAACGTTATTTCCATCACCGACGGGCAGGTCTACCTGGAGCCGAGTCTGTTCTTCGCTGGTATTCGTCCGGCGATCAACGTCGGTCTCTCCGTCTCCCGTGTTGGTGGTGCCGCGCAGGTCAAAGCCATGAAACAGGTTGCGGGTACCCTGCGGCTTGACTTGGCCCAGTACCGTGAACTTGCCGCTTTTGCGAGTTTTGGCTCGGATCTCGATGCCGCGACCCAAGCTCAGCTGACCCGTGGCGAGCGGCTGGTTGAGATCCTTAAACAGCCGCAGTATCAACCGTTGCCGATGGAGAAACAGGTTACCATCATCTTTGCCGGCACTAAGGGCTTTTTGGACAAGTTTTCGGTCAGTGTTCTCGCCGACTACGAAAAGGAACTCTATAGCTACATCGAAACTAACGAACCCTCAATTTTCAATGAGTTGCGGGAGAAACAGGTCATCTCTGCCGAACTTGAAGAGAAGATGAAAAAGACACTGGCAACCTTTGGCGAGACCTTTAAGGCGACAAAGGGCCTGAACTGAGTGCAGGAGTAGACGCTCATGCCTGGACTAAAGGACGTTAAAGAGAAGATTAAGGGTGTTAAGAAAACCGCGCAGATTACCAAAGCCATGAACATGGTGGCTTCGGCCAAGTTGCGCGGCGCCCAGGAGAAAATGGAGCGCTTTCGCCCCTATGCCGGTAAATTTGCCGAAGCGATGCGCGATCTCTCCAGCGGCATGGAGGGCAGTGACCTGCCTCTGATGGAGGTCCGCGAGGTCAAAAAGGTGGAAATTGTAGTGGTCACCTCGGATCGCGGATTGTGCGGCAGCTTCAATGCCAACATCATTAAGACGGCCGAGCGGCTGCGTAAGCAGTATGAGGCCGAGGGGAAGATCGTCAGCTTTGTTACCGTCGGTAAAAAGGGAACGCAGGCGTTCAAGAGGAGCGGCAAATTGCGCGTTCAGTTCAACGATATCATGGGTTCCTTCCAAATGTTCAACGCGCGCGCGATTTCGCAGAACATCACCGCGGCCTTTCTCGATGGAGAAAGCGACCAGGTCGATATCGTGTATGGCCGCTTTCATTCCGTGGCGATCCAGAAGCCCGAACGGGAGGAACTGCTGCCGATCAAACCCATGATCGCTGATGAGGAAGACGCGCCTGTGCGGGCGGCAATGTCAGGTTCGTATACCTATGAGCCTGATCCAGAGGAGATCATGGAAGTGCTGCTGCCGCTCTTTCTCAATGTGCAGATATATCATGCCATGCTGGAGGTCGGTGCGAGTGAGCATGCAGCCAGGATGACGGCTATGGATAACGCTACCAATGCATGCAAGGACATGATCACGCAATTGACTCGTCTGTACAACAAAGCGCGTCAGGCTGCGGTCACCAGCGAGCTGATGGATATTGTTGGCGGCGCCGAGGCGCTCAGAGGATAATTAGGAGTTACAGGCTATTGTATACGGTCAAAGGAGGCCTTTTCAAATGGGTGAAGCGAGCATAGGAAAAATTATCCAGGTCATTGGACCTGTTGTCGACGTTGAATTTGAGCCGGGCTATCTGCCTGACATCATGAATGCATTGTTCATCTCCAACCCCGCCATCAGTGATGTGCCGGACAACTTGGTCTGCGAAGTGGCCCAGCATCTGGGTGACAACGTTGTCCGCACGGTCGCCATGGATCAAACCGATGGTCTGGTGCGCGGCATGCCGGTGCAGGATACCGGCGGACCGATCACTATCCCGGTCGGTTCACCTGCTCTTGGCCGAATCATGAACGTGGTCGGCCGTCCCGTCGATGGACTCGGTCCGATCGTTTCGGAGAAGAACATGGCGATCCATCGCCCTGCCCCTGCATTTACCGAGCAGGATACCGAGGTCAACGTCCTTGAAACCGGCATCAAGGTTATTGACCTGCTTGTTCCTTTCCCCCGTGGCGGCAAGATGGGGCTGTTTGGCGGCGCAGGTTGCGGCAAGACCGTTATCATGATGGAGATGGTCAACAATATCGCTATGCAACACGGCGGTATTTCCGTCTTTTGCGGCGTAGGCGAGCGGACCCGTGAAGGGAACGACCTGTACCATGAAATGAAGGAGTCCGGCGTATTGCCCAAGGCAGCCTTGGTGTACGGTCAGATGACCGAGCCTCCGGGGGCGCGCTCACGGGTCGCCCTGACTGGTCTGACCGCGGCCGAATACTTCCGCGATGAAGAAGGTCAGGACGTACTGTTCTTCGTTGACAATATCTTCCGTTTTACCCAGGCAGGATCAGAGGTTTCCGCGCTGCTTGGCCGTATCCCCTCTGCGGTCGGTTATCAGCCCACCTTGGCAACAGACCTGGGCGCCCTGCAGGAGCGCATTACTTCGACCACCAAGGGATCGATTACTGCCGTTCAGTGCGTTTACGTCCCTGCCGACGACTTGACCGACCCCGCGCCGGCAACCACCTTTGCCCATCTTGACGGCACGGTTGTTTTGTCTCGTCAGATTGCCGAATTGGGTATCTACCCCGCAGTTGATCCGCTTGATTCCACTTCCCGCATTCTTGATCCCAATGTTGTCGGGCAGGAGCATTATACTACAGCGCGCGGCGTTCAGGTTGCATTGCAAAAATATAAAGAGTTACAGGATATTATCGCCATTCTCGGAATGGACGAGCTGTCCGAGGAAGATCAATTGACTGTTGCCCGTGCCCGGAAAGTGCAGCGTTTTCTGTCGCAGCCCTTCCATGTAGCGGAAGTTTTTACAGGTTTCTCCGGCAAGTATTGCAAGGTCGAAGATACCGTCCGGGGATTCAAGGAGATTCTGGACGGTAAACATGACGATCTGCCTGAAACCGCCTTCTACATGGTCGGTAACATCGAAGAAGCTGTGGAAAAAGCCGCTGCTCAACGGGCGAAAGCTTGATCACGTCTACTCTGAAGTGAGGTAACGTCCATGGCGCAAATTCATCTGGAAGTTGTCACACCCAACGGTGCCGTGGTCAGTGAAGATGTTGACATCGTCACTGCTCCCGGCGTGGGTGGTGAGTTCGGTGTGCTGGCCAATCATGCTCCCTTTTTGAGCACCATCAGAACAGGCACATTGAGCTTCAAGAAAGACCGGCTCACAAAATATCTGATGGTGACCGGAGGCTTCACCGAAGTGTCCAACAACAAGGTCACTTTTTTGGTGGAGAGTGCCGAGTATGGTCAGGACATCGACGTGGAGCGGGCATTGCGGTCAAAAGAACGGGCTGAAAAACGGCTTCTTCAGGCGCAGCAGGCCGCTGAAAAGATTAACCGCGTTCGGGCTGAATCCGCGTTGCAGCGGGCCATAGCTCGTATTCATACTGCGGAACTGTCACGGTTCTGATTGCATTCGTTTCCAGTTGCAACAAAAAAGCCGCCCTTGCAAGGCGGCTTTTTTGTTGGTGCATCGTCAGGCACGGCATGTGAACTTGGAGGCGAAATTTTTTTTTCAGGCCTGGCAAGGAAAACAGCTGGGTCCTATCGCGCCGGGGCTGGACACCAGCTCACTTTGCCCCTTGCAAGGCTGGGGATATATTTCTGTCTTTGAAAACTTTTCTTGCCACGCCGACGGCGTTGAGCACTTTGGGGAATCCGGTATAGGGTATGCATTGAATAAAAGTTTCAATGATTTTGTCGGGCGATATGCCGACATTCAAGGAAGCGTTTATATGAACTTCTAATTGCGGCTCACAGCCTCCGGCGGTCAATAGACTCACTATGGTAATCATTTCTCTTTCTTGCAAGGAAAGCCCGTCGCGGCAGTAAACATCCCCGAAGGCAAACTCGATGATATATCTTCCCACATCCGGCGCTATCCCCTCCAATGAGGCGATAACATTTTTTCCGGCATTCCCATCCACCTCGTTCAACCTTGCTGTACCTCTTTGCAAGCGTTCATTTTCCATTGGCAAAGCCTCCTAATGGAAGGAAAGTTGTAATCTCTATCCTGGCGTGGGCATTTCCTCAGAGGAGGCCAACTGCCGGCGAAATCGAAAAAACGCCTTGCCGATGTGTACCTCTTGTCACTGGGTGACGGCGGCGGTATGGCGATGGTCGACGTAGGCAGCTATGCCGGCGGCGAGGTGGCTGGCGATTTGATCGAGATATTGATCGTTGCGCAGGAGTTTTGCTTCTTCAGGATTGGTGATGAAGGAAATCTCAGCCAAGATTGCGGGCATGTCAGCCCCGATCAAGACATAGAAAGGCGCCTGCTTGACGCCGAGATTGTGGCGCTTGTACCCACGGCCCAAACCTGAACTCAGGTTGGATTGGACAAACTGCGCAAGCCGGGTTGATTCAACGACCTTGGAATTTTGCATCATGGTCGAGAGAATATTTTGCATCTCTCCGATGCTGTGCGTTGAGGTGGCATTTTCCAGTGCCGCGACGTGCATGGCATTGGCATCGGTGGCGAGGTTGAGGAAGTAGGTCTCAATACCGCTCTTGCCCTGATCTGAGTGGGCGTTGGTGTGAATCGAGATGAACAGATCGCTTTTTTGGGCATTGGCGATGGCAGTTCGCTCTTCCAGTGGGATGAATGCATCCTTGTTTCGGGTCAGCACCACCTCGTACTGATAGGTTTCATTGAGTATTTTCGCGATTTTTTTTGAGAGGGCGAGGGTGATATCCTTTTCCTTGAGGCCAAAGGCCATTGCCCCTGGATCTTTGCCGCCGTGCCCTGGATCGATAACAATTTTACGGACCCCGAGTCCCAATTGTTGAGCCAGCGATAATTTCTCCCGGGATTTTTCCTTGCCGGCAAGAGACGTGCCCAGCGGCTGAGGGCTACGCTTCTTCTGTTCCGTGAGGCTGACAATTGGTGATCGTGTCTCGTTTATGGGGGGCTTGGCAGCAGCTTCTCGGACAATTTGCGGCGCAGCGGGAAGGGGAGGAGCCGCAGCCTTGGCGGGTTGCCCGACCACGGGGTTTGCTGTGCCGCCGCGGATATCGACGATGACCCTGAATGGATCCGGGAGACTGAAAATTTTATATCCCGAGAAAGAGGTGAGGTCCAAAACAACCCGGGCGGTATCGCCATTGAGTTGATCCGACCGGATCGCCTTGAGGAAACCGGTCCGCACCAGAAATGGACGGCGGTTCTTTTGATCGATATAACTTTGACCGAGATCAATGGCGAGCTGGCGCTCCTGGTTATTGTTCTGGTTCAACACCTTGGCAGAAAAAGGCACAGGGGCATCAGGCTGAAGGACGATCCGGCAATAATCGTCCGAAGACCAGTATTTGACGGGAGTGAGAGCCGCGAGACGAGGCGGAGTCCGCGGTGCAGCCGCTTGCGCTGGTTGCGGTGTACCTAGTTTGGATTTTTGCGGTTGCTGGAGCCCGGCCTTGGCCTTTTTGACCTGGTCCCCTTGCGGATAGACGGTCACAATTTTGAGATACAAATCGTTGACCAGGGATTCCTTGCCGGGGCTCATCCTGGCGCATTCCGCCGCTTCGTACAGGGCATCATCGGCAAGAGTATGACCAGGGTAGATGTCTGCCAAGTCGAGGAAGCTCTTCAAGGCGGCGTCCAGATCCTGGGGCATCTTGAAGAGATCGAAGGTGCGTCGATATGTTTTGCCGGCCATGAACAAACTGACCGGGCCAAGTTCTCTCGTGCGCTCGGACGTATGGATTGCGTGGAATCTTTGCGCGCATTTGATCCAGTTGTCATGAACTTTGCCCAGAACAGGCTCATGCTCCAGACGCTCTGAAAAGTCCCTGGTCGCTTTGTATTGCTGCTCGGCGGTGGGTTGCTTGGTGGCTCCGATCTTGGTGACTTTAGGTGCCGAAAAAGCTGGCCCTGCCGTAACAATGAGCAGCAAGAACGCAATACATAGACGCGCCATTCCCCTGAGTCGGGCAAAAGGCAGAAAGGTGAATAGCGTCGTCAAGGGCATGGCAGGCGTATGGACTATGTTGCTAATTGTTTGAAACAATTGATAATTTAAAAATCAGTCTCAGGGGAGACGCTAACAATGTATCAATATTGTATATACCATACAGTATTTACGCATAAAGGTAAAATAAATTGTACTTTATTGGGTTGAGGTTAAAAAAATTTAAACGACGGTCGGCAAATGCGTGCAGGCAATACGGTGTGCCCAAGGGAAAGAGGGCAGGAATGGCGGCTCAGTGGCCGGTGGGACCAAGGGTGGCGAGAGTCTGGTAGAGAAGATCAAGCGCTTGTTTAGGACTGAGTTCGTCGGGGTTGATCGAGGCCAGCAACGAGAGAGCGGGGTGGGTTGGCGGTGCAAACAGCGGGAGCTGGCGGGGGAAATTTTTTTTGCTCTTTTTACCCGCGGCGATAGTTGGTTGCCCTTGCAGGTTAAATTCGCCCATCTCGATATTTCTTAGGATTTCATAGGCGCGGGTGATGACATGTGCGGGTACGCCGGCAAGAGAAGCCACCTGGATGCCGTAGCTGCGGTTGGTGGCCCCTTTGACCAGCTTATGGAGAAAGATGATGGTGTTGTTCCATTCTTTGACCGCAATCGAATAGTTCTGGATCTTGGCGTTTGTCGCCGCCAAGTCAGTCAATTCATGGTAATGCGTGGCAAAAAGGGTTTTGATGCCCATGTCATTCTTCTGGGCCAGTTCTTCCGCCACGGCCCAGGCGATAGCCAGGCCATCGTAGGTTGAGGTGCCCCTGCCAATCTCGTCGAGGATGACCAGACTGTTTTCCGTGGCGTTGTTTAAAATGTTGGCAGTTTCGTTCATCTCAACCATGAAGGTCGACTGGCCGCGCCGCAGATCGTCCATGGCTCCGACCCGGGTGAAAATGCGGTCCACCAGGCAGATGTCCGCCGACTCAGCCGGGACGAAGCTGCCGAGATGGGCCATGAGGACAATCAGGGCGGTTTGACGCAATACCGTCGATTTTCCGGCCATATTGGGGCCGGTGATGATCAGGATCTCGTTCTGTCCTTGATCGAGATGCACATCATTGGGCACGAAGCGACCAGGTTCCAGGGAACGTTCGATGACCGGGTGCCGTCCTTCGGTGATAGTGATGGCGCGGTCATTGGTGATCGTCGGTCGGCAGTAACGATGTCGGTGCGCCAGTTCGGCGAGGCAGGCAAGCGCATCGATCCGGGCCAGCAGGTCGGCAACGGCCAGTAACCGCTGATTGTGCTCGACGAGTTGTCCCCTTACCTGCAGGAAAAGGTCGTATTCGAGCGCAAGCCGCCGTTCCTGGGCGGTAGCGATAGAATCCTCCAGATCCTTGAGTTCGGGAGTGATGAAACGTTCGGCGTTGACCAGGGTTTGTTTGCGGATGAAATAATCGGGAAGGGCCTCCGCCTGGCTACGGCTCACCTCGAAGTAGTACCCGAAGACTTTGTTGTAGCCGACCTTGAGCTTGGTCAGGCCGGAACGTTCACGTTCACTGTTTTCCAAGGCGAGGATCAGTTGCCTGCCGTCGCGGAGCAATACCAGGAGCCGGTCGAGCTCGGCGTTGTATCCTTCCTTGATCAGGGTGCCTTCCCGCAGACTGATCGGAGCATCGTCGCGGATGGCGGCATCTATGAGCTGATGGAGGTCGGCCAGGGGATCGAATGCAGCGGCCATGGTCTGCAGGAGAGGAGCGGCGCAGCCGGCCAGCAAGGTATGGAGGGCTGGCAACTGTGCCAGGGAGATTTTGATGGCGATCATGTCGCGGGCATTGCCGTGGCCGAGCACCAGGCGGCTGCATAACCGTTCGAGGTCGTACATCGAGTCGAGCAGATCACGCATGGCAGCCCTGATATCGGATCGCTGAATCAGGTCCTGTACGCTGGTCAGCCGAGCCTCGATCTGTTCTTTCTCTTGCAATGGGAACAACAGCCAGCGGCGGAGCAGGCGGGCGCCCATGGGCGTGGTGGTCCGGTCCAGCACGGCAAGCAGCGATCCTTCCCGCTGGCCGCCTACCAGCGTCTCAGTCAATTCCAGATTGCGGCGGGAAGCGTCGTCGATGATCAGGTAGCCGCCATGGTTGAGGGGGCTGAGTTGCTTGATATGGGAAAGGTCGGATTTTTGCGTCTCCTTGAGGTACAGCAGCAAGGCGCCGGCGGCGTTGATGGCGGCGGTGTAGGAAGCGCAGCCGAATCCGGCCAGGCTGGTGGTGCGGAAATGCTCGGTGAGGGCTACAAGGGCCGACCGGGGATCGAAGTGCAGGTCCGGCCGGGCGGTCAGGCAGAGCTGTCCCAGATGAGCGGTGATTTGCTCCGTCAATCCGGCCAGTTCATCCATCTCGGATTGCGGCAAGAGCAATTCCGCGGGCCGCAACCGGGTGAATGCGTCGATCAGGGGGGTAGGGTCTCCTGTGGCGAAGACAACCTCGCTGATCTGAAAGCGGCCGGTGGAAATATCGACCACCGCCAGTCCGGCCAGCGTTTCTTTCGTCGATTTGCGCTGGAACGACGCGGCGCAGACATAACAGTCCGATTTGGCGTCAAGGAGCTGGTCGTCGGTGGTTACTCCCGGGCTGACCACCCGGACCACTTCCCTGCGGACAATCCCCTTGGCCTGCTTGGGATCCTCGACCTGTTCACACAGGGCGACCCGGTATCCGGCCTTGATCATCCGGCCCAGATAGCCGGTCACCGCATGAAAGGGCACCCCGCACATCGGGATCTTGTTTTCGTCGTCTTTGGCGCTACGCGAAGTCAGGGTAATGCCCAGAATTTTGGCGGCTGTCACCGCGTCATCAAAAAACATCTCATAGAAATCACCCATGCGATAAAAGAGGATAGTATCCAGATACTGTTCCTTGATCTCCAGATACTGCTGGAGCATGGGGGTGATTTTGGGCGGAGCTGCATTCATGGGGCAGAAGATGGGGGCAGGGCCAGAAAATCTGGAGCGAGCATATCAAATGTTCGCTCGATATGCTGAGGAATGGTACGGATTTCAGCGCACACGGTCATGAAATTGTGATCGTCCTGCCAACGAGGCACGAGGTGAAAGTGGAGATGGTCGGCAATGCCGGCGCCGGCTACGGTGCCCAGATTGAGGCCGATGTTGATGCCGTCTGGATGCAGATGACGCCGGAGTATGGTGCAGCAGGCGGCGAGCATGGTCATCAGCCGGTAGTTCTCATCTGGAGCGAGATCGGTGAGATCGGCCAGGTGCCGACGGGGTGCCAGGAGCAGATGGCCGTTGGCATACGGAAACCGGTTCAAGAGGACGACGGTCAGCGCATCACGGCAAAGCAGCAGGTGCGCCTTATCCTGCGCCATGGTGCCAGGTGGTTCGAACAGGCAACCGCTCGCCTTTGGCGCCGTGCCAAGGATGTGCTCCATCCTCCATGGAGTCCACAGTGTCTTCATCGGATCAAAGGAACGGTAACGATCCGGGCGGTGAGTTTTTCGCCTGCTTCGAGCACGGCAAAGGTTCCCGGTGCGCCATAGGGTCCTGTGGAACGGAATGTGCCCGGGTTGAGGAAAAGGGTCGTGTCGATGCGATGACAGACCGGCCGATGGGTGTGGCCGTAGATGATGCAGTCGGCCTCGGGGAAGAGATGCCAGAGCGCGTTCTCGATATCGGGCCCCAGCCGGGCACCATGCGTCAGACCAATGGTGAATTGACCCAAGGCAAATTGCATTTGCTCTGGATGGCGGGCGCAGGTCTCGCCGTCACACATATTGCCGTGGACCGCATACACGGTCTTGCCGCGGAAAGCCTCCAGGACTGGCAGCGCCGTCAGGTCGCCGACATGGATGATGGCTTCGCAATCTGCAAAGCAATCCGCAACCTGCCGGGTGAACAGGTCATCGGGTCGGCTGAGATGGGTGTCGGAGAGAACGCCTGCGCGGATCATTGGCTATGGTGCGGTCTTGGGATGGAGATCATGCTTGTCAATGTGCTACTCTATAAATATTACAGAACGAACACAAGCAAAGACCGTTCCCATACGGTACGTTTTGCCTGGGGCACAGGAAATAGTTGCGAAAAAAACCATGGTTCTGTATTCTAAAAAATTTATATAAAAAATAATCGATTGATAAGAAAAAGAGCAAAGGACGAATCCATGTACACAGCATCCGATCTGCGCAAGGGCCTGAAAATCCAAATTGATGGTGAGCCCTACATTGTCACCGAGTTCGATTTCTCCAAGCCCGGCAAGGGGCAAGCCTTGTATCGGACCAAGATGCGGAACATGATCACCGGCATTCAATTCACCCAAACCTACCGCTCCAACGACAAATTCGAGCGCCCGAACCTCGAAGAACGGAAGATGCAGTTTTTGTATGCCCAGGATGACGCATACCACTTTATGGATACGTCCTCCTACGAGCAGATTTTTCTGAGCAGGGAGCAACTGGGCGACAATCTGAATTTTCTGGTCGACAATATGGAAGTGGAAGTGTTGTTTTTTGGGGAACGGGCCATTGATATCACCTTGCCCACCTTTGTCAACCTCGAGGTAACGGTGGCCGACCCCTGGGCCAAGGGAGATACCTCCGGTTCAGACACCAAACCCGTGACCGTGCAGACCGGCTTTCAGCTCCAGGTGCCGCCTTTTGTCGAAAAAGGCGATAAAATCCAGATTGATACAAGAACGGGCGCCTATATTACCCGGGTGAAAGAATAATTCGGCATGCTTTCCCCTGCGGGGCTGAGGCTGCGATCCGACCTGTTGCAGGCCATTCGTTTGTTTTTTCTCAAACGTGGTTACATCGAGGTCGATACCCCGTTGCGGCTTCCAGCCCTGATCCCTGAATCCCACCTTATTCCTTTCGCCAGCGAGGGCGCTTTCCTGCATACTTCGCCGGAATTGTGCATGAAGCGGCTGCTTGCCAATGGATGTGACCGTATTTTTCAGATTTGTCACTGTTTCCGCAAGGAAGAGCGCGGACGGCTGCATCAGGCGGAATTCACCATGCTCGAGTGGTACCACAAGGGATGGGATTATTTTGACTTAATGCGGCAATGCGAGGAACTGATCGTGCAGGTAGCGCAGAGCTTGCCCAGCTGCGCGGGCCTTGTGGAGGGCAATGGCCTGCGCTGGGGAGATGCCCTGGTGAAGCTGGCCCCGCCATGGGAACGGTTGACGGTTGCCGAGGCTTTTCAGCGTTATGCCGATGTTGCGGTCACGAAAGCGGTACGAACCGGCAGTTTCGACGAGATCCTGGTTACTGAGGTCGAACCTAATCTGGGAGTGGATCGACCGGTCTTCCTCTATGATTACCCCGCCGAACAGGGGGCGTCGCTCGCCCGGAGGAAGCGGGAAAACCCAGCAGTGGCGGAGCGGTTTGAGCTCTATATCGCTGGAGTCGAACTGGCGAACGGTTTTTCCGAGCTGGTCGATCCGCTGGAGCAACGGCAGCGCTTCCAACGGGAAATCGAGAATGTGCACCGGGCGGGAAGGACAGCCGAGATGCCGGAAAAGTTGCTCGCGGAACTGAGCCAGGTGGGCGAAACGGCGGGCATTGCCTTGGGGGTGGACCGCTTGTGCATGCTGTTGATGGGGCACACTGACATAGCCCAGACAGTGCCATTATTTTTTGAAGAATTGTAACCTGTTGCCCTTGTTTTTTTTTCTCTTTCTACTACCATAAATAAGCGCCTGGAAGATCATGCATTGCCCAGCGGCACGCTGATCACCTCGCGTTCAGGAAGCAACAGAGCTGTCAAGCGGCCACCATACACGGCTCCGGTGTCGATTCCGATTTTGTCCGCCGTAAAATAGGGTTCGGCAAACACGGTGTGACCAAAAACAACAGGCTTGCCAAAGTCATGGGAACTGCTGAGAAAAGAGTTGCGCGCCCACAGGCACCATTGAGCGGTCTGCTGACTGAGATGGCGCCCGGGCTGTAGGCCGGCATGCACATAGATGGCGTGCTGATCCTCCCAGAAGAGGGAGAGGCTCCGCAAGAAAGCAATATGGTCGGCCGGAACCCGCTGCATGATTTCTTCGCGCGTTGCCGAAGGTGAGAGGCCATAGCTGGTCAGAGTCTGCAGCCCGCCGACCTGCAGGAAAAAGGAACTGTCGTCACCCACGAGATATTGATGGAAAAGGAAATCGTGGTTTCCCATCAGAGGCACAATCCGCAGGTGCTGGGAGCCCAAAGACAGGATCGTCGAGACCACCGCCTTGGAATCTGGACCTCGGTCGACATAATCGCCTAGGAACACCAACGTATCCGCTCGGTGGCAGACCTTGTCCAAGAGGTGGAGGAGCGCGGTATGGCAGCCGTGAATATCGCCAATCACACAAGTGGTTGTATTTGCTTTTGACATAACGGTTGATGACTGAAAAAAACACTTTGAAGGATTATGAATAATCAGCAGCGTCAGTTGATTAAAAAGTATGTTGATCTCCTGCTGGCCAGATGGCGGCTCATCATCAGTTGCCTGCTCTTGGGGATGACCGTTGGCGTGGGATACTACAAAACCGTGCCCCCAGTCTATCAGAGCATTGCCTTGCTCAGCTATGAACAGCAGCAGATCAATCCTGGAAAAATGGATCCTGAGCAAGGGAAGGGCAGGTTGCAGGACTCCTTGGCAACGCTACGTGAACTTGTAACCAGTCGTAATAACCTTGAAAAGATCATTCAGCAATTTTCCCTGTACGAAGAAGCAAGAAAAAAATTGCTTCTGGAAGATGTCATCGAGATGTTGCGTAATAATATCACCATCCAGCCTTCTGGTAAAGGTGACATATTCAGCGTGTCTTTTCAGGGAGAAGACCCGAAGAAAGTGACCAAGGTCACCAATCAACTGGCTTCTCTGTTTATTGAGGAAAATCTGAAATATCGTGAAGAGCGGGCTGCGGAGACCTCGAAATATACCCAAAGCGAGTTGGCTTCGTCAAAGAAGGTGCTGGACGCAAAAGAGCAGCAGATGCGGGATTACAAGCTGCAATATTTTAATGAGATGCCTGAACAGCGGCCAGGTAATCTCACGCAGCTCCAGGCCCTCATGAGGCAAAATCAGGATATCCAGAATTCAATCCAAGAGCTTGAACGGACCAAGGTCATGGTGCAGGAACAGGCAAGCGTGCAGCGAAGCCTCGTCTCATTGAATGCCCCCGGTGACCCGGTTCATGCCGCTTCTCGGTATCCAGAAACCGACGAGGATCGATTGCTGCGGCTGAAGTCCTATCTTGATGAATTGTTGGGAAAATATACGGATAATCATCCAGAGGTGCGGCGGACCAAACAGATGATCACCCAATTGGAGGAAAAAATAAGCAAAGGAGGAGCATCTGCCAGAAGAAACGCGGCATCAGGCGTGAGCAAGTCAGCGCAGGCTTCGGAACTGGAAGGCAGCAGGATTCAGATCCAATTGAAACAAATTGAAATCAATATCGAGCAATTGCGAGGGGAGCAGGCGAAGATTCCTCCGCAAATCGCCCAGTATAAAAAATGGATTGAAAATGTTCCTGTCCGCGAAGCGGAATGGGCTGGCTTTACCCGCGATTACAACGAGCTGCGCCGTCATTACGATCAATTGGTCGCCCAGAATTTACAGGCGCAATCCGTGGAGAACCTTGAACGAAATCAAAGAGGGAGCAAGTTTAAGATCGTCGACTATGCCCGTGACCCCGAAAAACCGTTCAAACCCAATTTCCTGAGAATATTGTTTGCCGCCATTGCAGCCGGATTGGGCATAAGTCTCGGGTATATTCTGCTCACCGACTTTGTCGATACCTCATTCAAGAATATCGGAGAGTTGGAGGAATATATCGGCATTCCGGTCATCTGTTCCATACCGTTCATCGAAAAAGAGGCCGAGACCAGAAGGGACCGGCTTGTTTTTCGTGTAAGCCTTGTCCTTATTTCCAGCTATGCGATTCTGTTGTTCGGGGTCATCGCGTTTATGAAAATTAAGGGTATGATCATCATTTGAGACTCACACTCGGCTATTGCGCACGAATTCAACATGTATACCAAGTATTACAGTCTGGCTAAAAAACCCTTCGCTCTGACGCCTGACCCATCCGTGGTCTTCATGAGTGAGACGCATCAGGAAGGGTTGGCCATCCTCAAGTACGGCATCATCAGCAAAAAATGTTTTCTGGTGATGACCGCCGACGTCGGTTCAGGCAAAACGACATTGTTGCAGGCCCTCGTGAATTCGCTGGAGCAGGGTATCCATCTCTGTCTCATCAACAATCCGATCCTCCATCGTGACGAATTTTTTTCCTACATAGCCAAACAGCTTGGATTGCGCTGGGACGGCAATAAGGCCATGTTTTTGATAGAATTCGGCAGGCTGCTCAAAGAATGTTACCAAAAGAAGGAGCGGGTACTGCTGATTTTTGATGAAGCCCATGTCCTCCCTGTTGACCTGTTGGAAGAAATACGCCTGCTCTCCAATTTGGAAGAAAAGGGACAAGACGTACTTTCGATTTTTCTGGTGGGGCAGCCGGAGCTCAATGAGCGCATGAGTGACGACCGGTTGCTGCCCCTGCGTCAGCGCATAGGTATCCGCTTCCATCTTGATAGATTTTCCCTCCATGAGACCCGGCAATATATCCTGTTCCGTTTGCGCCACGCAGGAGCTCGGCATTTCAGTATTTTTTCCGATGATGCCATTGCCGAGGTGCACCAGGTCAGCCAGGGAACACCTCGCTTGATCAACATTATTTGTGATCATGCCTTACTGTCGGGGTTCTCGGAAAGCAAACCAGTGATTGATGCGGAACTCATTAAAGAGTGTGTCGAGGATCTGCATTTCCCCGGCGAGGAGAATGCCTTGCCCGTCCCCAAGCAAGCCAAACCTGACAAGATATACCTACTCGTGGCGTACGCGGGGAGCGTTGTCATACTGCTTCTGACGATTCTTGTCGTGATGGAAATGTTGCCGGCCACCCGGGACATTTCTCTTCTTGACAAGGTACTACCTGATTCATTGTTGCAGTATCTTCATTTTTTAAGGTAGCCGGAGGGCTTTGTGGGCAAGGTATTCAAGGCATTAAAGCGGGCGGATGAAGATGTGACCAAGGTAATGGAGGCGCCATCGGTGCCTGATGAGCCCATCTATGCTCCTCAGACATCCGCACCGGCAGTTCCTCCACCGCCGCCATCGGCGCCGGATAAGCCCATCTATGCTCCTCAGGCATCCGCACCGGCAGTTCCTCCACCGCCGCCATCGGTGCCTGATGAGCCCATCTATGCTCCTCGAACATCCACACCGGCAGTTTCTCCACCGCCGCCATCGGCGCCGGATAAGCCCATCTATGCTCCTCGAACACCCGCACCGGCAGCTTCTCCACCGCCGACAGCGATGCCGAATAAGACCAGCCATGCTCCTCGGGCATCTACACCGACAGCTCCTCCACCGCCGACAACCTCTGTTGATGCTGCCAACCTGTCGCATCCCGGACAATGGGACGACCGGCTGGTTCTCGCTACAGCGAGCACTGGCCCAGTGGCAGAAAGCATCCGTGCCTTGCGAACGCGCATTCTGTTTCCAGCTTCAGGAAAACCTCCCCGGACCATCTTGGTGACCAGCGCTTCTCCTGGTGAAGGGAAAAGCTTCATCTGCGCCAACTTGGGGATTTCCCTCGCCCAAGGAGTGGACAACTACTGTTTGCTGGTGGACTGCGATCTGCGGAAACCGATGCAACACACTCTTTTTGGCCAGAGCAATACGGTGGGCTTGTCCGACTATCTTCGCCATAGGACGCCGATACCGGATCTGTTGTGCTCACCCGGTGTTGAGAAGCTCTCTTTGCTCCTGGCCGGCCCCCGCTCCATCAATCCCGCCGAACTCCTCGGATCGGCGGCCATGAGCCGCCTGATGGATGAATTGGCCCAGCGATACGACGACCGTATTGTTCTCTTAGACAGTCCGCCGATCCATGCAGCCAGCGAGACTGCGGTCCTGGCACAGCATGTGGATGGAGTGGTGCTGGTGGTCCGTTCCGGTCTCGCTCGCCGTGAATATGTGAAAGCCTTGGCCGAGACCATCGGCCGCGACAAGATTCTGGGTATCGTTTTTAATGCCTATCGGGCGACCATGCTTGATTACAGGGTATTCGGCTATTACGAATATCAAAAAGATTATTATTATGGAGAACAATAGGTTTCCCGGACAGTTCTGTCGTGTGGAGGACCCAGGCCCTGACTTTTCATCATCTGTCATACGACATGGCATTTGTGGGTGTACGCTGTCAACAGGGACGCTCTTGTTCTTGCAATGTCCTATGCGAGATAACTCGGGACAAACGGAATCCTTTTTGGATCTGAATCAGATCGTTTCTTGTAGCTGACCACCGGACAACTGATATGTCCTCTCCCCTTTTCGGAGAAGGTGGCTGAGTAGCTTGGCCTCAGATTTTGTTCACCAAAGCAACGACAACATAGCCCAAGAAAAGGAAGCACATGCGGACAGTAAAAAGAAAGATGACAGGGCAGGAGGCGCTCGAGGCCCTGTTGGCAGGGAATAAACGGTTTGTTTCGGGAAATCTTGAGCGACCCAACCACTGTGAAGAATCGCGAAAGGAGCTCGTCGCCGGGCAGAGCCCGATAGCTGTGGTGCTCGCCTGTGCCGATTCACGGGTGCCTCCAGTTGATGTGTTCGACCAGGGATTGGGCGATCTGTTTGTGCTGCGTGTTGCCGGCAACCTCATCAACGACCATATCCTGGGCAGCATTGAATACGCGGTTGCTCATCTGCATACTCCGCTCGTCATGGTCTTGGGCCACTCCTCCTGCGGCGCGGTCACTGCGGTGGCGCAAGGAGCCAAGTTGAATGGGCACATTGCCTGCCTCACCCCATCGATCGATGCGGCCCTGAAAAGAACGAAGGGACAGGATGGCCACTGGCCGGACAATGCCGCCAGGGAGTTGGCAAGGGCCAACGCCAAAAAAATCGCGGAGTCGGAACCCATCATCGCCGATCTGGTGCAAGAAGAAAAAGTGCTTGTGGTCGCAGCCTATTACAATTTGGCGACCGGCGAGGTAATCCTGTTGTAAGCATCGATGGAGAGCAAACAGGACGTCCTGATCCTGGAAAATATTCCCGGCATCCGTTGTTTTGTGCCCCCTTTCAGCCACCCGATCGTGTCGGGAATATGAACCAGCTCTTATCGTGCTGGTTTTTTTATTGTGCGCCGTCCCGGTGCGTGAGATCAGAGAGGAAAGCTCTCTACGGACCCGGCAAGGTATCCATCGCGATGGATCAGGCAGGGGAACCTGCAGGCAATGCGCTGTCCTGGGGAACAAAAACCGTAGCCGAGGCAGCCGCAACTATCCTGTTGCTCCATAATTGTACTATGGAAAATCTATGGGACAGCCCAGAGGGAAGCAACATATCCTTCTCGGGGGAATCTGATAACTGATAACTGATGACTGGTTTGGCGGGTGCGAGCATGACATTTCCTCTGCAGGATGTTCTTGCCTTGTTGAAAAAAGAGGTTCAGGAATATCAGGTCCCTGTGGTTGATCTGATTGCGGCGCAAACCAGCGATCCCTTCAAGATTCTGGTGGCCACACTCCTGTCGGCGCGGACCAAAGACGAGGTGACCGCCGCCGCGTCGCGGCGGCTTTTTGCCCGGGCTGGAACAGTTGAGGAATTGGCTCGCCTGACGGTCGAGGAATTGGAGCAACTGATTTATCCTGTGGGGTTTTATCGCAATAAGGCCCGGTTTCTCAAGCAGCTTCCCATGGTGTTGCAGGAACGGTTCTTTGGAGCCATCCCTCAGGATATCGATGCATTGGTCAGCCTGCCGGGCGTCGGACGCAAAACTGCCAATCTGGTGTTGGCGGTTGCCTTTGGGAAAGCGGCCATCTGCGTGGATACCCATGTGCATCGCATCATGAATATATGGGGGGTAGTCAAGACCGCAACCCCCCTGCAGACCGAGATGGCCTTGCGGCGGATCCTGCCGGAACAGTCATGGGCGGAAGTGAATTCCATTCTGGTTGCCTTCGGCCAGGGGACATGCACACCGGTACGGCCTCACTGCGACCGCTGCGTGGTCACAAGCTGGTGCCCGCGCATGGGCGTGACGCCTCGGGCCGTCCAGGCGGCGGGTAAGAGAATGGCCCTGCGGCGAATGGAGGAGAAGAAATTTGTCTCCTGGAATGTCAATGGCATACGGGCGGCCATGCAGAAAGGACTGCTGGAAGTATTGCGCGGTTTCGATGCCGATATCGTCGCTCTGCAGGAGATCAAGGCGCAGCCGGAGCAGTTGCCGGCCCCACTGCAACACATTGATGGGTACCATGCGTTCTGGAATCCGGCGCAAAAGAAAGGCTATGCCGGGACAGCGGTCTTGAGCAAGAGGGCTCCGCTCCAGGTATGGCATGGACTCGATGAGCCCCGGTTCGACGAGGAGGGACGGGTGCTCACCCTTGAGTTCGCTGACTTTTACTTCATCAACGTCTATACGCCCAATGCGCAGCCCGAGTTGCGCCGTCTTGCCTTCAAACAGGATTTCAATCAGGCTTTGCTTGCCCACATGGACCGCCTCGCCCGGGTCAAATCGCTCGTGCTCTGCGGCGATCTGAACGTAGCCCACAAGGAGATCGATCTGGCCAATCCCAAGGACAACATCCGTAATCCTGGTTTCTCCCCGCAGGAACGCGCCTGGATGGATAGGATCGTCGAGGCTGGGTACATCGATACCTTCAGGAAATTCGACGCCTCGCCAGCGCGATACACCTGGTGGAGCTATCGCTTCAATGCCCGGGCAAAAAATATTGGCTGGAGAATCGACTATTTCATCGTCGACCGAGCCAGTGGCGACCGCGTCGTTGAGGCGGCCATTCACGACGAAATCACAGGCTCGGACCATTGTCCGGTGAGCATGGTGTTTCGCTGACGGTTTTCGTCTCAGAACAGCGTCTGGCTGATGAAGGCGTGGTGAGGAATCGGGTTCAGCGGGTGCCGCCCTTTGCTGTCTGTCGGCATCGCCACCACCACAGCAGGGGCGCCACGATGATCATGACCAGGCAGAGCAACTGTCCCATGGAGAGCGCCGATCCGATCAGTCCGATCTGTGGATCCGGTTCACGGACAAATTCGACCAAGAAGCGAACGCAGCCGTAGAGGCCGAGAAAAAGAATCAGCACGGAGCCATGTGGCCAGCGGCTTGAGGACGCCTGCTGCCACGGTTTTGCTTTGATGGCCCACAGGATTGCAAACAGGGTCAACCCTTCGAGCAATGCCTCGTAGAGCTGCGAGGGATGCCTGGGCAGCGGTCCGCCTTCGGGGAAGATCATGCCCCAGGGGACCGTGGTGATCCGGCCAAAGAGTTCTCCATTGATAAAGTTGCCCAAACGGCCGAAGAAGAGGCCGATGGGCACCGCGACGATGAACAGATCAGCGGCTTTCCAGAAATTGAGCCCCATGCGGCGGCAGCAGAGCACGCCGGCGAGGATCGCTCCCAGGCAGCCGCCGTGGAAGGACATGCCCCCGGTCCAAAGGGCCGGGATGGCGAGCGGATGGGCAAGATAATAGGAGAGATTGTAGAACAGGACATAGCCGAGGCGTCCTCCGATCACCACCCCGATGATCAGAAAAAGGTGCAGGTCATCAAGCCGGTCAACGATCTGCTGCCAGTGAAATCGTTTGGCCTGGTACAGAACCAGCAGATAGGCGGCGGCAAAGCCGAGGACATACATCATGCCGTACCAGCGGATCTGGATCGGGCCCACGGCAAGCATCACCGGATCGATGGTGGGATACGCAATCATAGATATTTTGGGGGTGCCGGTCAAAGAAGACCCAGGCGTTTGAGATGGACCTGGAGGACGGAAAGGGCCGCCGGGGTGACGCCAGATATCCGGGAGGCCTGCCCCAGCGAACGGGGCTGCACCTTGGTCAGTTTTTCCACGACCTCATTGGAGAGGCCGGGTAATCCCTTGTAGACAAGATCCGGCGGCAGTGCAATGCGTTCGAGCTTCTTGAAGCGCGCGACCTGTTCCTCCTGTCTGCGGATGTAGCCTTCGTATTTCACCTGCAATTCGATTTCGTCGCTGAAAATGGTGGCTTGCGCCGGCAGCGACAGATCCGGAATCACCGCGCTGGCTAAGGTCGTCAGTTGGGGCAGACGTATCTCGGGACGGCGGAGGATATCCGCCAGGGACACGGCTTGCGTGATGGCCGGTGAGTTGTGGCGGGCAAGAAAGTCGTTCACCTCGCCCTGTGGTTTGATCCGGGTTGCGTGCAGCAGGCGGACTGTTTGTGTAATGCACGATTGTTTACGTTGAAATCCCTCCCAGACGGATTCGCTCACCAGCCCTATCCGATAACCGATTTCCCGCAGCCGCATGTCGGCATTGTCTTCCCGCAGCAGGAGGCGGTACTCCGCCCTTGAGGTAAAAAGACGGTAGGGTTCCCTGGTGCCCAAGGTAACGAGATCATCAATCAGGACCCCGAGGTAGGCCTGGGACCGGTCGAGAATGACCGACGGCTCATCTCGCGCATACAAAACGGCATTGATTGCGGCCATCAGTCCTTGCCCGGCGGCCTCCTCGTAGCCGGATGTGCCGTTGATCTGGCCGGCCAGAAAGAGGCCCCCGATCTGTTTTGTTTCCAACGACGGCTTCAGCTCCCGTGGATCGACATGATCATATTCGATGGCGTAACCGGGCCGGATGATGCGTGCCTGTTCCAGCCCGGGGATGGAGTGGACCATGGCGATCTGGGTGGACAGAGGCAGACTGGTGGGGATGCCGTTCGGGTAGACCTCGATGGTTTCCAGGCCTTCGGGTTCAAGAAAGACCTGGTGACGCGGCTTTTCCGGAAACCGCATCACTTTGTCTTCGATCGATGGGCAGTAGCGGGCGCCCACCCCCTCGATGATGCCGGCGTACATCGGCGATTGATCGATGGAGGCGCGGATTATGTCGTGGGTGCGTTCGTTGGTGTAGGTGATATGGCAGGGTCGCTGAGGGAGAGGCGGCGCTCCGCCGGAGGAGAAGGAAAAGAGGGCTGGAGCGTCGTCGGTGTACTGGGCCTCCAGCCGGGAATAGTCGATGGTGTTGCCGTCCAGCCGGGGGGTGGTGCCGGTCTTCATCCGGCCCATGGCGAAGCCGGCGGCGGCAAACCATTGGGCCAGTCTGGTCGAGGGCGCATCGCCCATGCGGCCGGCGGGAAAATGTTTCAGGCCGATGTGGATCAATCCGTTGAGAAAGGTGCCGGTGGCGACCACCACCGCCTTGATCTTGATCCGCTCGTCCAGGGAAGTCCGCAATCCGGTCACCTTGCCGTTTTCGACCAGGATCTCATCGACCATTGCCTGGCGGATGGCCAGATTGGGCTGGTTTTCCAGCACATGCTTCATGCGCAGCCGGTACAGCAGACGGTCGGCTTGGGCGCGGGAAGAACGGACAGCAGGGCCCTTGCTGGTATTGAGCCGCCGGAACTGGATGCCGGTGGCATCGATGTTTTTGGCCATTTCACCGCCCAAGGCGTCGATTTCCTTGACCAGATGCCCCTTGGCCAGACCGCCGATGGCGGGATTGCAGGACATGGCTCCGATGGTGTCGGCATTGATGACGCACACCACAGTTCGGCAGCCCATGCGGGCGGCGGCCAATGCCGCTTCGCAACCGGCGTGGCCCGCACCGATGATGGCGATGTCGAAGTCAGTCATGGATATGGATAATCTGCGGAGTGGGAATGGACCGATAAGAGGTTGACGAATCGCGGCACGCAGGCCACGGGCCTGGGTGCCGATCCTGGAAAGAAGGCTATTATACGGTATCGATCTTGATTTGCAAGCACCCTGGCCGGAAAGCGTCTTTGGCGGATACCTCGGCTCCGTACGGTTCAGTGCGGGGAACGCTCGGTGCGCCAACTGATGAAGGCCCAGGTGGGAACGTGACGGGGATAAAGCGATATCGAGCCGTCGCCGTTGCAAACCGCGATGGAGCGGAGGTATGCATGCAGCCGTTTGGTTTCATCTTCATCCAGTTCCTGAAACATCCACCGGTAACGGGCGAAGGCCTCGTCAAATGAACGGTAGCGGTCGGTCTCTTCGAGCCGGATGAAATCGACGGTCGCCAGGCAGCCCATCTGGTAGAGCAGATTGACCGTGTAAATGTAATCCGGGCCGGGACGCAGAGGACGTCCGATTGCGGCGAAGGCGTCGGGATCGCGGGGACCGGAACCGACCAGGTCGGTCACTGCCACCTTGCGTGCGGCAAATTCGTTTAAGCGGCGAAGGGCGGCGCCCAGGTCGGCGACGGCGAGCGAGCGCGAGGCAATGACCAGATCGTGGGGGATGACGCCATGGATGAGCCAGTCGTCATCCCAGGAGAGGATGCATGGGTTGATGTTGACGAGTCCGGCTTGACTCGCCCGGTCGGTCAGAATGCGGATCATTTGGGGCGAGAAATCAATGCAGGTGACTGTTCGCACCCTCGCTGCCAATGGCAGGGCCAAGGTTCCGGGGCCGCTGCCGACGTCGAGGACGGACCAGTCCGGCTCTGGTTTGAGTAGGGCGAGGAAGGCATCGGCATAGGCCGATTGCCCGGTCCGCTGGGCAAAGGTGTTGGCTCGCTCGTCCCAGTCGGAGGCGTCTCTGGTCGGCCATGATTTTTCCGCTTGCGCCTGCTGCCGGAGGAGGTCCCAGTCGATGTCCTGATAGCGCCGAAGAGGCATGGAGCACCTTGTTCCAGGTGAAATAATTTGACAGACTGCAATCTCTATGATTACAATAGCTCTTTTTTGTAGGAGCACACCAATGACCTCAGTGGCCTCGTCTTGAGGTTGCGTGTGCGCCGAAAACCGTTGCTGCATTCTCTCTCTCACCGGGCAGAGCGGCGCAAGAGAACGCGAATGAACAAGAGGGCATATTCTCCCCTCTATTAAACAGATTGTCTGTCAGAAAGGAATTGGATTATGAGCAAAAGGACGTTTCAACCCAGCACCACCAAGCGTGCCCGTACCCATGGCTTCTTGGTGCGCATGAAAACCCGCACCGGCCAGGCGGTCATCAAGAGAAGAAGAGCAAAGGGCCGCAAGCAGTTGGCGCACTGATCGCTTGGATCGCTGTCCGCTTCCTAAACAACATTTGCTGCGAACAACCGGGGAATTTCAGCGCGTCTACCGATCCGGCCGGCGGTTGCAGGGAGAGGGATTCGGCCTGATCTTCCTGGCCAACGGTCTGGAGTACAATCGATTGGGAATCAGTGTGCAGCGTAAGGCAGGCAACGCGGTGCGGCGCAACAGGATCAAACGATTGATCCGCGAGGTTTTTCGTTTGCACCGCGATCAGTTCCCCTTGTCCGCCGATGTTGTTTTCACTGTCCGGCCTGGATTTGCCATCGACACGCTGTCGGACATGCATACCAGCTTGGCGCGCTTCGCCGAAGCGTGGCCAGGGACACAACAATGCCTGTGACAAAACAACCTGATGGGATGTATGCTGTAACCACATCCCGGTGGCACCGATGGCGGATGTTGCCAGGTCGGTGCCTGATTGTGCTGTTTAGAGGGTATCAATATTTCATCTCCCCGCTTTTTCCCCCAGCATGCCGCTTTGTGCCCACCTGTTCCCAATATGCGATCGAGGCTGTCGCCAAATACGGCGCCATCCGGGGAACATTGCTGGCCCTTTGGCGGATAGCGCGCTGCCATCCCTTTTCCCGGGGCGGCTATGATCCGGTCCGATGAGCCGCTGTAGCGTTTCGTTTCTTTTCCATCAACTCCTCTGTCGCCGCAGGGGGTCACAAAGGTACCTTCATGGATCTCAATAGAGCTTTTTTAGCCGTTGTCCTCTCGCTGGTCATTCTGGTTGGCTTTCAGTATCTCTTCCCACACGTTCCTCCTCAGCAAGCGCCCGCCGATTCACAAGCACAGCATGCGCCAGAAACGGCTGCCGGCCAGCAGGCCCAGGTCCAAACGCAGCAGATTGCCGCCCCCCCGGCAGGAGCAAATCAACCTGCGGTGGCGGTGAATCCGCAGGCCAGGGATATCATGATCGATACCCCGCTGTATGCTGCAGTGGTGAACGAGCAGGGCGGCGGGTTCAAAAGTTTTGTCCTCAAAAATTATCGCAGCACGATAGACAAGGATTCCGGGCCGATGCAACTCCTTGCCGACAAAGGCCCCGGTAGTCTGCCTGTGTTGTTCTCCCTCGATAACGCCGTCGGCGCTGATTTGCCCCTGTTCAAGGCGGACAAGACCTCGGTCACGCTCACCAAGGAGGGCGAGACAGCCCAGTTGACCATGACCGCTACAGTGAGCGAAGGGGTCACCGTAGTCCGCACCCTGACGTTCAGAGGCGACAGTTATCTCATCACCACTGAATACAAGGTCCAGAACTCCACCGACAAGGCCATCCAGGCCTCACCTGCCCTGACCCTGACCAACGAGCCCTTTGCCCATGCTGCCAGCAGCAGCGATTTTCTGTTCCATGGCCCCGCCGCTTTCGTCAATGGCGCCCTGGTGGAAACCAAGATGAAGAAGCTGGCCGAAAGCCCGGTGACCCTCCAGGGCAAGGTGAGCTGGACAGGATTTGTCGATAATTATTTTATGACCGCAGTGGTCCCGACCAACGGCAATGCGGTGCTCGTCACCCAGCAGGGATCTGAAAAACAGGCGCGAACTGTGATTTCCGAGGGTATTCAGGGGATCGGCAGCCACGAAACCAAGTCGTACACCTACACCCTGTATTTTGGTCCCAAGAAGCTGAAAATCCTTGAGGCGGCCGGGAGCGACCTGGCGCACTCGGTGGACTTCGGCTGGTTTGACGTCATCGGCAAGCCAATGCTCTGGTTGCTGAATTTTTTTTACGAGTTCAGCGGTAACTACGGCATAGCCATTATTCTGCTGACCATGCTGATCAAGGGGGTTTTCTGGCCAATTACCCAGAAAGGGATGAAGTCGATGAAGAACATGCAGAAACTTCAGCCTAAGATCGCTAAGATCCGCGAACGATACAAAGATGACCCGGGCAAGATGAATCAGGAAATAATGACCATGTACAAAACCTACAAGGTCAATCCGGTGGGAGGATGCCTGCCGATGCTGATTCAGATTCCCTTCTTCTTTGCCTTGTACCGGGTGTTGATGGCGGCCATCGAGTTGCGGCATGCCCCCTTCATGCTGTGGATCAACGATCTGTCCTCTCCGGACCGGCTGGGGATAGGCATTGATATCCCCTACCTGCACGGCATCCCAGTGTTAACGTTGCTGATGGGCGCCTCCATGTATTTTCAGCAGAAGATGACCCCAACCACCGCTGATCCCGTTCAGGCGCGCATGATGCAGTTTTTGCCGATCGTGTTCACCATCATGTTCATCAACTTTGCGTCAGGCCTGGTTTTGTACTGGTTGGTCAACAATTTGCTTTCGATACTGCAACAGTATCTCATCAATCGGAAGAATAAGTCCTGAGTGTAGATGAGCAGAAGGTGCATCATGGTGAAAGGACAAGATTTTTATGGCAAGGATATTGCCGGGGTCATCGAGCAGGCTTGCAAAGCCCTGGAGGTAGCCCGGGAAGATCTGGATATCGAAGTGTTGGAAACCGGATCGGCTGGTATTTTTGGTCTCTGCAGGAAAAAAGCCCATATCCGGGTGCAGCGCAAGGCCATATCCTTGATCGAGGAAATCGAGGCCGTAGCCGGAGCCTCTCCGGCTAAGCAGCCGGCCACGGCCAGAAAAGGCGCGCCGGTCAGGCAACCCGTTATTGATCCCTCCGCCGCTTCCGGGGCTGTGGCTCCGGAGGACTCTGCCGATGACCGATCTCTTGCTGGAACGCCTCCACCTGCTCCTGCGGCCGGGCAAGCTGCGGAGCTGGCACAACGGGAAGACGACGAGGAACAGGAGAGCGAGCAGGAAGATTTCGAGGAAGAGGCCCCGGTTGAGTCACCCTCTGCCGAGAGTCTTGCCGCCATCCAGGCTGATCTGCACCAACTGTTGCTGTTGATGGGGCTGCCTTCGGAGGTGCGGGTGGAGTTTGCGGACAGTACTGTTCACTGCACCATCATCGGCCAGCACGAGGCGCATATTGTCGGCCCCGAGGGGCGGACCCTGGACAGCCTGCAATATCTGCTGCGCAAGATGGTGGCTAAACACCTGCCCGACAAAATCATGCTTTCCCTCAATGCCGACGGGTTTCGCGAACGACGGGCGGAGGAGCTGAAGCTGCGGGCGATTGAACTGGCGGCCCGGGTCAAGGCGGACGGCAAGACCCAAGCCATTCCGGCGCTTAACCCCTCGGAGCGGCGGGTGGTGCACATGGCGCTGCAAGAGGATAGGAGCGTGCGCAGCCGTTCAGTCGGCGAAGGGCTGTTCAAGAAAGTCTTGATCTACAAACCCGGCAAGGGCCGGCGTCCGGCTCCTAAAAAAAGGCGGGGAGGGCAGGGTGGCCGTTCATCCGGCGACTGAGACCATTGCCGCCATCGCCACCGCGCCAGGCACAGGGGGGATCGGCATCATCCGGATTTCAGGTCCGGATGCTCTGCCGTTGCTCCGCAACGTTTTCGTGCCGCGTACTCCCCGCAGTCATTTCACCAGCCATACCCTCTACTACGGTACAATCGTCAACCGCCATGGGCAAACGCTCGACGAGGCCCTGGCGGTCTACATGCAGGCGCCGCACACCTATACCCGGGAAGATGTGGTTGAACTGCATTGCCATGGCTCGTACCTCGTCCTACAGAGTATCCTGCGTACCCTGATCGCCAGGGGCTGTCGGCTTGCGGAGCCGGGGGAGTTCACCAAACGGGCCTTTCTTGCCGGCCGGATCGATTTGACCCGCGCCGAGGCGGTGATCGACCTGTTGCAGGCGCAGACCGAGGTCGGCGCCCGGATGGCGGTCAATCAGCTCCAGGGACAACTGTTCGACCGGCTGGAGGCGATCAGGCAGCGGTTGGTCGAATATCTCGCTTTACTGGAGGTCGCCATCGATTTTCCCGACGACGACGTGGAGATCTTCGACACCAATCAGATCGCCGCACGGTTGCAGACCGAGGTGATCGCCCCCCTGGAACGCCTGATCGCTTTGGCCGAGCAGGGCAGGATTGTCCGTGAGGGCGTCAAGGTGGTCATCGCCGGCCGGCCGAACGTCGGCAAATCCAGTTTGCTCAATGCCCTGTTACAGGAAGAGCGGGCCCTGGTTACCCCGGTCCCCGGGACCACCCGGGACACGGTCGAAGAACGGATCGACATTCACGGCGTTCCGGTGCATCTGATCGACACCGCGGGCATCCGCAGGCATGAGGATTCGGTGGAGGAGCTGGGCATCGAACGGGCCCGCCGGAAGCTGACCGAAGCGGATTTGGTGCTGTTCGTCGTGGATGCCTGTGCCGGTATGGATTGGCGTGACCACGAACTGTACGAGAGCGTCCGGGAAAAGCGCCATCTGGTGGTGCTCAACAAATGCGATCTGGTGCGCGGTGAGCAGGTGGCGACCTTGGCCGGCACGTTCGGCAATGGCACGGTGGTGATGGTCTCGGCCCGGCAGGGCGAAGGCATCGCCCTGTTGCAGCAGGCCATTTACCAGACAATTGTTGCTGGAGGCGAATTCACCGACCAGGTTGCCTGCGCCCCCAATACATGGCATCGGGCAATATTGGTGCGAACGGTAGAGGCGTGCCGGCGGTTCGACCGGGCCATGGCGGCTGGTGCGCCCGTTGACCTGCTGGCGGTTGAAATACAGTCGGCGCTTGACGACTTGGGCGACATCACCGGGCTGACCACCCCGGACGATGTCTTGGACATGGTGTTCAGCCGGTTTTGTATCGGCAAGTAACGACGGATAGGACACTTTTCCCGGTTCACCGCACCGAAGCGGAAAACCGGGAAACCAGCGCAGCGGGAAACAACGGATGCCTGCGACAGATTACTGCTTGGTGAAGCTGTCGGCAAAGAGTTGGTTGATGGCATTGATCCCGTCGTCGCTGAGATAACGGGTGCCCGAGCCGGCGAAGGTGTTGTAGCAAATCTTGGGGCTATCTTCTCTCCAGGCCCCTTCCTGCCAGGTGAACCACTGTCGGCGGGGCTGGTCATAGACGTGCAGCGGCCGGTTGAACAGCTTGGCCAATTCTACTGCCCAGCCGGTACCGCCCTTCACCGAATTGTCCTCCAGGATGGCGCCGACCACAAAGACCTGGTGCCCCTTATTGACGATATGGAAGATCGCCTGGAGCACCCGGCGGATCTTTTCGGTTTCATAATAGGTCCGGTTCATCATGCGCGATGCCAGCTCCATGCTGATATCGCCCCGGCGCAAATCTTCCTCGCTCAGGGTCACCGGGTTGCGGTCACGGTTGAGGCGGTGGCCCGCAAAGGTGAAAATCGCCTCCTGAACTCCATACTTCTCGGCATTCTCGCCAAAGAGGGTTTCCGCCCCCTTCAGTCCCCCATGGTACAGCGTACAGTCTTGTGCATTCATGTCTTGTCCTTGCTCGGCGACGAATAGGTCGTCGCATCATGTTTAAATTCCATTATTTTATTGTGAAACGTACTCTGTGCGACCCATTGAACCACCCCAAAAAGCACTGGATTGAAACAATTTTCCGGCTGATTTCGGGCGCATACTGAAGAAGCAGGAAAAATATAATCATCCATCTGCCGGACGTCGAGTATGGCGGCGCCTAAAAGGCTCGTCAAGTGGCTTCTATCACAATTCTCCTTTGAAGGCGTAGCCCAGGCGGGGAAGAGAGCGTCCAAACGCTGTAGGCGGATTTGAAGAGGAAGGCTATAGTATTAATGAGTACGTTATTCACAGAACACAGACCAGAGTTTTTTCTGTCATTTCGACGAGCACAACGAGGAAAAATTTATAAATATTTCAGTAAGTTCTCGCGCAAGCCAAGGAGATTTCTCCCTGCGATCGATATGACGAAACAAGGGCTGTTGTTCGGTGATTAATGACCGTATTAATAGTTTGCATGATCAATTTTCATGCAATAAACCTGTGTCAGGCAATAAAAAATTTCTTATACAATTGCAATAGATAAATATTGCCGACATAAATGTTGTTAAAGTTCAAGATATATTGATACTAATTTTTATAGCATTTTTAATATTTTTTTTAATTTGATTCAAAGCATAATTATAGTCTCTATAGCATCTCATGTCTATCTTATTGATTTCTACAATTGGTACTATTTCTTCATTCGCTATCTTGTTAAGTTTATGGCATGCTTTATATAAAATAAGTTTGCATTTTTCGAATTTTCAAATTCATACGTATCTTTTGTACTTATAAATCCAAGATTTGTTGATGTGTGTATGGCGTGATCTAGTTTTTCTCTCTCTTTTGAATTTATATTTTTTTTATTCTTCCATTGATATATATCTTGTTGAAGAAAATTAAATAATTTTTCTGACACAGCAAAAAAATCTAAGTCAGATTTTTGACCATAATCTTTCATCCATTTATCAGGATTAAGAGAAAAGCCTAACTGTGTGCTACCTGTTAATTTGATATCTATGGCATCTATTCCAAGAGCAGTTGCAATATATAAACGAATTATATCGAATAATATTGGTTTTTTTTCTATAATAAAATTAGGTATATTTCCTAAAATATATAATCTAATAAAGCTCTCTATATCATTGTCTGTTGGTTGTATGTCTTGAGAAATAATCTCAAAAGCATGTTTCGGTCTATTGCCAATTACATGATTCGACCATTTGCTAATCATTGAATTCGCCATATGAATTTTAAATTAATATTTATAATTCAATTTTGATAGACGGAATTTAATATATGAAATCCTATTGTAAATTTTATTTAATGATTTATCTGATGGATAACGCGGTAATGGATATTTTAATAATGAAATTATTGCATATAGAATATCATTTTCAGTAACAATATTTTCATTTTTTATTCTTATATAAGCGGAATTATATCCGTGCATCCTCCATCCATAATACGCTAAACAAATATAAGAATAAGCTATTTCGTATTTTGTATATATATTATTTATAGATGACGCTAGAATAATTTCTTTAATTTTTCTATTTATTGTAAAATTTTTGTTTTGAGTTATTGTTCTTACAAGTTGCTGATCAATTGTACTTGCTCCACTTTTTCTATAATAAAATATAAATTTGAATAATGCTCTGAAAATTGCTAAAATATCAAATCCGAAATGTCTGTAAAATCGTTTGTCTTCAGCAGCAATCATAATTTCTATTATATTATTATCTATAATAGAATTTTTTTCTATAGCATGCGATATAGTATCAATTAATTTATCGAGATCATTTTTATAAATCAATTTTGACAATGAATATTGTATGGTTACTATAATATTGTTTATATGTTTTTTATTCTCACGCTGCATACAACATATCTACATTCAGACTACCAGCCGTTACGGCTGCCTGGTGGCTTTGAGGAACACCCGCCGGGGCGCTGGATATCCCTCAACAGTAAGTGCTTGATTATCCCTATCAATGAAATCCTCGTAGGATTCAAAATCCATCCAGGCGGTCCGCCGCTGCTCAGCGCTGCTCATGGCATGTTCGCAGAACAGGCGGACCTCCCGGAAGCCGGTGCGGACGGCCCAGTTGACCAGGCAGGTTCCGGTGGGCACAAACCAGGTGCCGGGAACCTTGGCATAGGTGGAGCGGGGAAAGAGTGCCACCGGTTCCTGGCCGGGAAGAGCCTGGGATTCGATGATCAGCCAGCCGCCCGGTTTGAGCGCGGCATACAGGTCACGCAGGGCATCCAGCGGCGAAGGCCGATGGTACAGGATGCCCAGACAGAAGATGCCATCGAAGCATTCGGGAAAAAGCGGGAGATGTTCAATGCCCAGCGGCTCCACCTGGAGATGGCGCTGACCGGCAAAGGCGTTGAGCGTGTGGAAGGTGTAATAGTGCTGGACGTAAGGCTCGAACCCGAGCACCAGCGCCGGCTGGTGATGCGCCATGCGGAACATGTAATAGCCGTTGTTGCAGCCGATGTCGGCCACGGTTTTACCTGTCAGGTCGGGCAATTCGGGGATGATCCGGTTCCATTTCCGCTCGCTGCGCCATTCGGCGTCGATGTCGATGCCGAAGACGGAAAAGGGCCCCTTGCGCCAGGGCATGAAGCCGCGCAGAACTTGATGGAGCTGAAGCTGTTGGTCCGGGCTCAGATCGGTCGAGGCGCCGATGCGGACCACGTCGCCGGAAAAATCGCACGATGAGGCCCGCAGATGGCTCACTGCCTCCATCAGGCGCCGGTAGCGGAGGAATCCTTTTTTTTCTTGATTGATCCAGGCGGCCTTTTCTGCCAGCGCCGATCTGAGCCGATCGCCGTCGGCCTGGGGGAAGGCTAGAGTCAAGTCCATGGATCAGTGCTTGAGGGCAACGATGGCGGTAAAGTTGAACCAGCGGAAAAAAGGTTCTACCTCGGCAAATCCGGCCTCCCGCAGCAGGGCGATATTTTCCTCCAGCGAGAAGGGAATCAGGACGTTCTCCAGGGCTTCCCGCTTGGCCGCGATTTCCAGTTCCGAGTAGCCCTGCTGTTTTTTGAACGCATGGTAGATGTCGATGAAGTCGCGGTTGAGCCGGCCGGCATGGGAGATGGTCTTTTCTCCGAGAAAGAAGAGGCCGCCGGCGGGCAGCGCCTCATACACGCGCTGGACAAAGAATTGCCGGGTCAGCGGCCGGAGGAACTGGAGGGTGTAGTTGCAGACGATGGCCTCTGATCGGGGCAGGGGACAGGAGGTGATATCGGCCTCAATGAAGCGCAGCACATCGCTTTTGCTGAACATGGCGCTTTTGCGCCGCGCCTTGACGAGCATAGCAGGGGCGTTGTCAATGCCGACATAGTGCAGATGCAGGTCCGCAAGCCGCCTGGCCAGTTCAAGCAGCGTGGTGCCGGTCGAGCAACCCAGATCGCAGATGGTGGCGCCGGAGGCGAGATGGCCGGCCAAGAGCTGCGCCATGCCGTCGATCACCATGCGGTAATGGGGGATCGAGCGGTTGAGCATGTCGTCGAACACATCCGCGACCAGATCGTTGAAGGTAAAATCTTCCGCGACTGTGCCGGAGGTGTACAGGGTGTCCTCGAGGGTTGTCATGGCCGTGCCGGTGTTTGTGGGGCGATAGGGTGCCGGCGGTTTCCGGCACCAGCGGCCGGTCCGGCCTTACCTGTAGCCATTGGGATTGGCCGCTTGCCAGCGCCAGCTGTCGGCGCACATCGCTTCGATGCCGAGCCGGGCGCGCCAGCCCAGCTCGCGTTCGGCTAGGGACGGGTCGGCATAGCACTGGGCGATGTCTCCGGGCCGGCGGGGGGCGATGCGATAGGGGATCGGCCTGCCGCACGCCTGGGTAAAGGCCGCGACCATCTCCAGAACCGAATACCCTTGGCCGGTGCCGAGGTTGTAGGTCGCTGTTCCGGGGCGGTCGGCCAGTTTCTCCAAGGCTTTCAGGTGACCGAGCGCCAGATCGACCACATGGATGTAGTCGCGCACGCCGGTGCCGTCCGGAGTGGGATAGTCGTTGCCGAAGATCGACAACTCCGGCAGCTTGCCCACGGCAACCTGGGCGATAAAGGGCACGAGGTTGTTGGGAATGCCGTTGGGGTCTTCGCCGATCCTGCCGCTGACATGGGCGCCGACCGGATTGAAATACCGCAGGAGGATCACGTCCCACTGGGCGTCGGCCCGCTGAAGATCGCGCAGAATCTCTTCGATCATCAGTTTGGTGCGGCCATACGGGTTGGTGCAGGACAGCGGGAAATCCTCGCGGATAGGTACCGAGGCCGGATCGCCGTACACGGTGGCGGAAGAGGAGAAGACCATCCTGGTCACGTGCCGCTCAGCCATGATGCGGCACAGATTGAGCGTTGAGCCCAGGTTGTTGTGGTAGTAGAGCCATGGCTTGGCCACCGACTCGCCCACCGCCTTGAGCCCAGCGAAATGGATCACCGCTGCTGCATCCGGTGTTTGGCTGAACACCTCGCGCAGCTTGTCCTCGTCCAGCAGATCCACCTCGAAAAAGGCAAGGGATTTTCCGGTCAGTTCCTCCACCCGGCGAAGCGATTCCCGGCTGCTGTTGCAGAGGTTGTCGATCACGGTGACCTGATAGCCTGCATTGAGCAGTTCCAGGCAGGTATGACTGCCGATGTAACCGGCGCCGCCGGTGACGATGACATGCATAATTTTTTCCTTGGAGCAGGTGGGGTTTTCATTGGCCGACCGCAATGCACATCGACGGGACCGCTAATTTCTGCTATCTTTTACCTAGATTAACGATGTTTGTCTTGCAAAAAGGGCGCACGTAGCGCCGCCGGGGTGGCGGCCAGGGCATTCAGTTATCAGACAATAATCAGAGAGGGCGATATGCCGTATGTGAGCATTCGGGTGGCAGGCAAATTGAGCAAGGAACAGAAACAGAAGATCGCGCAAGGGGTTACCGAGGTGATCGCCGAGGTCATCAAGAAGCCGAAGGATTCCGTTTTGCTGTTCATCGACGAGGACAGCAGGGACAACGTTGCCAAGGGCGGCGCATTGCTCGAAGATATGTAGCACATGGATCAGAGGATAACCGAGCGGCTGGAGCATCTGCGGGAACAGATTCGTTTTCATGGTCACCGTTATCATGTGCTCGACGATCCGCTGATTGCCGATGGCGAGTACGATGCCCTGTTTCGGGAATTGCTGGCGCTGGAGGCGGCACATCCGGAACTGGCGGCCCCGGATTCGCCGAGTCACCGGGTCGGCGGCCCCCCCTTGGAGAGCTTTGCGCCGGCCGAGCATATTGCGCCCATGCTCAGTCTGGACAACATCTTCGATGTCGGCGAGTTTGCCGTTTTTGAAGACAAGGTGCGGCGCTATCTGAAAACAGACGAGCCGCTCCGGTTCGTGACCGAGCCGAAACTCGACGGGCTGGCGGTGGAACTGGTATACCGCCAAGGCATGCTGGTAGAGGGTTCCACCAGAGGCGACGGGCTGATCGGGGAGAATATCACGGCCCAATTGAAAACCGTAGCGCCGATCCCGTTGAAACTCTTTTTTGGCGACGGTTCATCGCTGGTGCCGGAGG
This sequence comes from Desulfobulbus sp., assembly GCA_009780825.1. Classification (GTDB taxonomy): domain Bacteria; phylum Desulfobacterota; class Desulfobulbia; order Desulfobulbales; family Desulfobulbaceae; genus Desulfobulbus. Next base: position 122,510 of record WQZH01000003.1, read on the forward strand.
AATTGATTGTCAGGGGCGAGGTCTTCCTGCCCAAGCGGGTTTTTGCGCAGCTCAACCAGCAACGCGAGCAGGAAGGCGAGGCGCCCTTTGCCAATCCGCGCAACGCCGCGGCCGGTTCACTCCGTCAGCTTGACCCGAAGATCACCGCCCGGCGACCCTTGGCCTTTTATGTCTACGGCGTCGGCAATCCGGAAGCGTTGGCGGTTTGCAGCCAAGAAGCCCTGCTGATCGCGCTCGCCGGTTTCGGGTTTCCGGTCAATAACCTGATCAACGTCTGCCGCGACCAACAGGAAGTGTACGCCCGGTATCAGCATTTGCTGGCCATCCGGCACGAACTCGACTACGAGATCGACGGCATGGTGGTCAAGGTGGATGACACGGATTTACAGCAACGCCTGGGCGCGACCGCGCGCGCCCCCCGATGGGCCGTTGCCTGGAAGTTCCCGGCTGTGCAGGCGACCACGGTGATCGATGCGGTTGAATTCCAGGTGGGACGGACCGGCGCGGTGACGCCGGTAGCCCATTTGCGCCCGGTCGAAGTCAATGGGGCGATGGTCAGGCGGGCCACGCTGCATAACCGTGACGAGATCGAACGTAAGGATCTGCGGGTGCATGATGTGGTTCTTGTGCAGCGCGCCGGCGACGTCATCCCGGAGATCGTCAAGGCAATCGCCGGGCAGCGCAGCGGCCGCGAGCAGCCGATCGCCTTTCCGGTTCAATGCCCTGAATGCGGCGTACCCCTGCTGGCGGTGGCCGGGGAAGCGGTGGTCCGGTGCGGCAATCGCTATTGTCCGGCTCAGAGTCTCCAAAAGCTGATCCATTTTGCTGGGAAGAGAGGATTGGATCTTGAAGGCCTGGGGAAAAAGAATGTTGAACAGTTGGTCAGCGAAGGGCTGATTCGCACGATTCCTGACTTTTTCCGGCTCGATGCCGGCCGGTTGGCCCGTCTCGACGGCTGGGGCGAGAAATCGGCCCAAAATATTTTGGCAGCCATAACGGCCAGGAAAATTTTGAGTTTGGCCCAGTTGATCACTGCCTTCGGCATCCGGCATGTGGGAGAGGTCACGGCTGCCCTATTGGCCCGTCATTTTGCCGACCTTTCGCAGTTGATGGCCGCCAGCAAAGAACAACTGCTGCAGATCGAAGGTGTCGGCGAACAGACGGCCGAGTCGCTGGCCGCCTATTTTCAGGATCAGGAAAACAGGGAGATGGTTGCGCAACTCATCGACCTGGGCATCGTGGTGCGAATTGATGCGTCAAGGCAGGCATTTCTGGACGGTCGGGTTTTTTTGTTCACCGGCACCTTGCAGACGCTCTCCCGGGAAGAGGCCAAGCAGTTGGTCAAGACCCACGGCGGCCAAGTGGCCACAAGTATCGGCCAGCGGGTGACGGATGTTGTGGTCGGCGACAAGGCGGGCAGCAAGAAGAGAAAGGCTGCGGAGATGAATCTGGCTCTTTGGTCCGAGGAGGCATTTCTTGCGCTGATCAACCAGGAGAGGACAGGATGAACCGCAAACGTATCAGGGCAACCGTGCACGGTCGGGTGCAGCGGGTTGCTTTTCGCGAATGCACCAGACAGGAAGCAGCCCGGCTCGGTGTTTCCGGCTGGGTGCAGAATCAATCCGACGGCACGGTGCTCGTGCTGTGCGAAGGCGAGGCGGCCCAAGTGGATGCCCTTGTGGCTTGGCTGTCGACAGGCCCTCCTTGGGCCCTGGTCACCCGTGTCGATTGGCGCGAGGAAGAACCCCAGGGAGAGAGCGGGCCTCTGGTTATCCGGTATGGTTCCTGAGTACCGGCATGCGGAAGAAGCGCTCAAGTTAACGGTTTGTTGAAGAGCTATGCAGAAAGTCCACATCCCTACCGGTGAGCCCGCAGGACGCATTGTGTGCGACCAGTGCGGCAATGCCAAGCATTTTGTCGAAATCGCCGAGAACGTGCTGGTGACGACCCGTTATCAGCAAAACAGTGACGGGTCGTTCACGCCGGATGACAATACCTCCGAAATATTTGGCGAGGTACGATTCGTATGCGGGAAGTGCGGAGCAGACATGACCCGGTTTCATGCCCATTTTTTGGAGATGTCGTTTTGAGAGGATGGGTCGCGGGAGGGGCTGAGTCTCTTTGTCTGGGCAAGGCCGGCCGGGAATAAAAAAAGGCTGCCTCTCGAGGCAGCCTTTTTTGCGCAACACAGCGACAATCTGGTTGATCAGACGCAACCGGTAGGTTTTGGCAATCCAGCCATCTTACAGGCGCCCTTGCCGGGACCGGAGGGGAACAACTCATAGATGCGCTTCAACGGGAAGCCGGTGGTCTTGGAAAGAATACGAACCATGGGAGCGATACCGTTTTTCTTGTAGTACTCTTGGAGCGCATCAATAACCTTTTGATGTTCGTCGGTGATCTCGGCGATACCTTCAACGGTCTTGACGTAGTCAACCCAATTCTCGTCCCACTCTTCAGCGCCTTTCAGCAAAAAGCCGTCTTCGTCTACCTCGTAGGATTTACCCTTGTGCTCGATACTTGCCATGTGTTCCTCCTTGGCCGTGTGGTTAAAACTATGGTGAGTAATGGAAGCCAAATCTAAAAAATCCACAGTTTATTACTATAGGGTGTGTGCTTTGTCAAGCAAACACGCCCTGTTTTTTTGAATGGCGATTCAGCTTCTGTTTTGTCTGCTTCCTGGCTCATTTTTCTCTGGTAAGTTGCTGACAAATTGAACATAATGCGTCCTTAAAAAAATCAGTATATCGTTGAGCTGTTGCAGGGGTTACACTTATCATGTTGAATATACTTAGAAAAAATGCGCAGTCGGTCTTCGTCCAAGCATTGGTGGTCATTATTGCTTTGGTTTTCATTTTCTGGGGGTTTGGGAGGAAGATGCAGGATAATCCCAATGCCCTGGCCGTGGTCAATGGCAAGGAAATACCGTACCGCGATTTTCAGCAGAGTTATGAGCGGACGGTCGAAGCGTACAAGCGGCAGTTCGGCGGTCAACTCCCTCCAGAAGCCCTTCAGGAGATGAAACTGAAGGAACAGGTCCTTGATCAGTTGATTCAGGAGGAATTGCTGCGGCAGGGTGCTGAAAAGGCAGGGATCATGATCAGCGATGGGGCTGTTCAGCGCAAAATCCAAGACATGCCGGCCTTCAACGCCAATGGGCGGTTTGATCTTGCCACCTACAAGTTCGTTCTGGAACGGAACAGGCTCTCGCCGGCATCGTTTGAAGCGAGTATCCGCAACGACCTGCTCGTGAACCGCGCGCTTGCGGCCATCGGTTCGTTTGCCGTAATGCCCGAGCAGGAGATGCGAAACTGGATCGAATACATCGACCAGGAGATCAAGCTGGCGTACGGATCGGTACAGAGTGACGATTATATCGCCCGGGTTCAGGTGACCGACGACGCCCTGGCATCCTGGTACGAAGCGGCCAAGCAACGATACAAGACTGCGCCCCAGTGCAAGCTGCTCTACCTCGCTTTTCCGTTTGAGGATGATTTGGCTCAGGTGACGGTCAATGAGGAGGCCATACGGGCCTCCTACCAGGAACATGCCGCGACCTACAACATGCCTGAAAAACGGCGGGCCCGGCATATCCTGTTCAAGGTGACCGCCGAAGATTCTCCGGAAACCAAAAATGCCAAAAAAAAGGAGGCGGAGAAGGTTCTGGTCCGGATCAAGGCGGGCGAAGATTTTGCCAGGCTCGCCCACCAATTCTCCGAGGACGTGACCAAGGACAAGGGGGGTGACCTGGGTTCTTTCGTACGCGGCCAGATGGAGCAACCCTTTGAGGACAGTGTCTTTTCTTTGAAAAAAGGCGAGGTCAGCGGTGTGGTTGAGACCTCGTCAGGTTTCCACCTCATCAAGGTCGAGGAGATCACGCCAGCCAAAACACAAACCGTGGCAGAGGCGTCTCCCGCTATCCGCAAGGAACTGGAATGGAAAGGCGTGAAGGCAATCACCTTCAAGCGAGCGTCGTCCGCTTATGAAGCCATCATCAGAGCCGGGAGCATGGCCAAGTACAGCGAGACGCCCGGAGGCCATCCGGTCCTGCGGACCGATTTCTTTACCCAGGACGCTCCTCCCAAGGAAGGGATGGCCAAAGATCCCGCCTTGGCGCAGGCGGCGTTCGGTCTGCGCAAGGGAGAATTGAGTTCTCTGGTGGAGACCGGGGGCGGTTATGCCATTCTTTTTGTCGACGATGTCAAGGATTCGATGGTGCCTGACCTCGCCTCGGTCCGCGACCGTGCGGTCGCCGATTACAGAAAGGAAAAAAGCGTTGAACTGGCCAAGGCCGCTGCCGAGGAATTGTTGCACAAGGCTCGGGAACAGAAAAACTGGCCAGCGGAGCTGCCCCGCAAGGAAAGCGATTATCTGAAACGGATCGGGGCAACCGGCGCCATGCCCGAGAGTCTCAGACAGGATGCCTTCTTGCATGTGGGCAAGGATATTTTTCCCGAGAGAGTGTTCTCTGTCGGTACTGTTTTTTATCTGTATCAGATTCTCGATTCCCGCCAGGGCAAGAGTGAAACGGATGCCACCAAACGGCTTCTTCTCGAACAACAGTTGCAGGGAGCTGGCAAAAGCATGGTGCTGGCCGACTGGCTCGGTCAGTTGAGAAAAGAGGCATCCATCTGGACCAATACCAGGATGCTGCAATGAGAGCAGCGCACCCGTGATTATTGATTCCGGCTGAATCGGTCGCTGGAGCCAGGAGTTGGGAGGGCTTATAGATCACACTCGGGGGAGCGCCTGGTACTGTAGGGGATGTGGGATGCTCCGTTGACTTTCTTGCAGAGGGTTGTTGTAAGCGACACAGGCGTTGTGAAAGAATCGGGCACACCTTTTTCATTGGCACCAGAGACCCTTGCCGTCGACAAGGCCGCCGCCCTACAGGCGGTTGCCATCCTTCCCGCAGCGGAACAGTTGTTGCTGCAGTTCGTTTCCATTGTCTATGAACCTGTGTCCACAGGTTTTTTGGGACGGTGCCTGGTCGGCTCTGATCCCTCATTGTTCGAGGGCCGTCCCCCCAGCAGCGAGGAGATCGGCGAAATGATCGTCCGGTTGCGGAACAAGGGTCTACTGAATGGACAGAATCAGTGCCCACCGGTGTTGGCTGAACTGTTGACCCGACAAACCATCGGGCAGAAACGGTTTACCCGGCTGGCCTCCCTGATTGAGAAATCCGCGCCGGTAGATTACCTGCACGGTAAATGGCCGATCAGATGCTGGCGGGCTCTGCGGCAGTTCCGGATCGGATTGTACAGTCAGAATTTCGACAAACTGGATGAGGCGCTGGAATTCCTCGAACGGGAATGTCGCCGTTACCTTGACGTTGAACCACCCGCAGTGCTCGTGGCCGCCCACGCTTTTGATCCGGCTTGGTTCGCCGCCCTGCCCAGTTCGCTCCAATTTTTTCTCCTCGACCAGGTTATCCGGTATTCACTGGAGCGATTGCGCCATTTCTCCGCCATTTTTTCCTTTCTGGAAAACGAGCAGGCTCAGAGTGTCCCACCGGATGAGCGGATTCCCTTTCGTCGGCTCCTGGCCGGCTCCTACCTGCTGCAAGGTCGCCTGGGCGATCTGCGGTCTCTGCTGGAGCGCCACGGTGATTCCTTCCTCGGTTCAGGGTTTGCGGGTACCGTTGCCTTTTTGACCGGCGATACCGAGCTGGCCTTGGAATGTTTTACCGAGGATTTGCGCCAATTACGGCAATACACCGGCGCGTCGTCCTGTTTTTTTTTCGGGATCACCGGCCTGTTTTGCATTTTTGCCCTGTTGGCGCGCGATGGCGCGGGTGATCGTGATCGTGCCCGCGAGGCGGTGGACACGGTTTTAACACGCTGCCGTGACGGCTGCGCCGAAGAAATGCCATTCCGTTTTCTCGATGCGGTTCTCCGGTCCTCCGACGCGTCCCTTCCGGATATGCTGGCGCTGACCGAAGGGCTTGCGGCCGACGAACGCAGCCTGACTTCCCTGATTGCTTTGCTGTCGCTCTATTGGATGGGGGTGGAATTGCCCGCCGATTTTCAGGAAATGCTCCGGAATTTGCACCATCGGGCGTATGAAAACGGTTTTCTCTGGGTAGCGATGGAATCGGCGGAGTTGCTTGCCGCCCTGAACCCATCCCTTACGGACATGCGTGAAATAGCCCGGGAGCTGGCCGGGCGGCTCAATTGCCGTTACCTGACCCATCTTATCGCTCCTGACGCTCCCTGGAAGCAAAGTTTGCAGGAACTGATCGAGGTGACCAGCCGGATCCGCCAACCGGAACAGTCAACCCGGCTCTGCTGGCTGGTCGACTATGTGCATGGCTCCTTGGAATTGACCCCCAGAGAGCAGAAACGTTCGGTCGCCGGAGGTTGGACCAAGGGGCGCGGTGTCGCCCTGCAACGGCTGATCTTGGATCGCGAGATTGGCTACCTGACCGGCCAAGACCGAACCATCTGTGCCGCACTCGCTCCCATGGAAGAAAATGGGAGCAAGAACGGGAGCCCTGCTGCTGATTCGGACAAGGCCCTGCTCGCCTTGATCGGCCACCCCTTGGTCTTCCACAAACGATCGCCGCAGACACCGGTCGAGATCGTTGCCGGTGAACCCGAGTTGATGGTCGAGAGGAAGGGCGAGTCGCTCTTCATTCATTTCGCCCAGGATATCGGCGAGGGATCGGTGGCGGTCTGGCCCGAGACTCCTGCTCGTTTCCGCATCATCCGCATCAGAGAAGAGCACCGGACGGTCGCTGGAATCACCGGTCCTGACGGATTGCTCGTCCCGCTTGCCGCCAGCCAAAAACTGTTGGCCGCCATCGGCAACCTCGCCTCCTTCATGACCGTCCATTCGGCCATCGAAGTCCCCGGTGAGGAAATTGCCGCTGAACTGGTGGAGAGCGACTCCACCATCCGCATGCATATCATCCCGTATGGCAGCGGGTTCCGGATCGAGCTTTTTGTCCGGCCTTTCGAGCACGGCGGGCCATATCTCAAGCCCGGCGTCGGGGTGGCGAACTTGGTGTGCGAGATCAACGGCAAACGATTGCGGACCAAACGCAATCTGCGGCTGGAGGAGCAGAAAGCGCGGGAGGTCGAAGAATCGTGCCCCATGCTCGACCTGGCTATCGATTTTGAGCAGGAAAACAGGCGGGAATGGCATCTGGTCGATCCTGAGGAGTGTTTGCAGGTCTTGCTGGAAATCGAGGAGATCATGGACCGGATTGTCCTGGAATGGCCGGAAGGCGAGAAATTGGCCGTTCGCCGGCAGGCCGGGATCAACCATCTGAACCTGAACATCCGCACCAGCCAACAGGATTGGTTTGCGCTTTCTGGGCAACTGAAAATCGATCAGGATGAAGTGATGGATCTCAAGACCCTACTGGACAAGGTTCGCGAGACCAGAAGCCGCTTCATCCCCATGGGAGAGGGGCAATTTCTTGCCCTGACCCAGGAGTTCCGCAATCGACTCGAGGAACTCGTCCTGTACGGGACCAGTCAGCCGGGAAACGAGCAGGAAGTGAAGATTCATCCGTTGGCGGCCATCGCTCTGGAGGAACTCGCCTATCAGGCCCAGACCAAGGCTGATCAGGGATGGCGACAGCGATTGCACGCCATTGCCGAAGCCCAGCAACTGACTCCCAAGATTCCCACGACTCTGAAGGCTGAACTGCGCGATTATCAGAAGGAAGGATTTGTCTGGATGAGCCGTCTGGCCCATCTGGGGATTGGTGCCTGCTTGGCCGACGACATGGGGCTAGGCAAGACTCTGCAATCGATTGCGGCGATCCTCAATCTGGCGCATCTCGGCCCGTCTTTGGTGGTGGCGCCCACCTCGGTGTGCATGAATTGGGAGGCCGAGGTGAACCGTTTCGCCCCGACGCTTGCTTTTCACATGTTCTCCGAGTCGAACCGAGATGAGATCATTCCTTCCTTGGGGAAATTCGATGTGCTCGTCACCAGTTATACCTTGATGCAGCAGGAAATCGAACTGCTGGCCCAAGTCAAGTGGCAGTCGATCGTGCTGGATGAGGCGCAGGCGATCAAGAATGCGGCGACCAAACGCTCCAAGGCGGCCATGCGTCTCAACGGTCGTTTCCGCCTGATCACCACCGGCACACCCATCGAAAATCATCTCGGGGAACTGTGGAATCTCTTTGGCTTCATCAACCCCGGCCTGCTGGGTACCTACAAACAGTTCAACCGTCGGTTCGGCATCCCCATCGAGAAATATCATGACCGGGAAGCGAGGCGGACCCTGAAGAAATTGATCCGTCCTTTCATGCTCCGGCGAATCAAATCGCAGGTTCTGGAAGAATTGCCGCCCCGGACTGAGATTACCCTGCGGGTGGAGATGCAGGCCGAGGAGATGCGGTTTTACGAAGCTCTCCGGCAACAGGCTATCGAGAATATCGAGGGCAGCAGCGAGAAGACAGGACGGCATTTGCGCATTCTGGCGGAGATTATGCGGTTGCGGCGGGCCTGCTGCAATCCCCGGCTGATCAGTGAACAGACCGATATCCCTTCAACCAAACTTCAGGTCTTCGCGGAAACGGTGGAAGAGTTGTTGGGCGGCGGCCATAAGGCCTTGGTTTTCAGCCAGTTTACCGGCCACCTGGCGCTGATTCGCAATTTTCTCGATGAACGGCAGATTACCTACAAATACCTGGATGGCGCCACGCCCACCAAGGAGCGCCAGGAACAGGTGGAAAGTTTTCAGGCCGGCGAAGGGGATCTGTTTCTGATCAGCCTGAAGGCTGGCGGGTTGGGCTTGAATCTGACCGCCGCCGATTATGTCATCCACATGGATCCCTGGTGGAACCCGGCCGTGGAGGACCAGGCCGCCGATCGAGCGTACCGGATCGGGCAGAAGCGACCGGTGACCGTGTACCGTTTGGTCACCGCCAATACCATCGAGGAAAAAATCGTGCGCCTCCATCAGGAGAAGCGCGATCTGGCCAACTCTCTGCTTGAGGGGGCCGATGTCAGCTCACGGATCAGTGCCGAGGAATTGCTCGAACTGATCCGCTCCAATTGATCATTTTTCCCCCAATCCCCGCAACTGCGTCATGACCCCGACCAGCTTGGCCGGCAGTTTCGGCATGCCGCTGATCAGGGAAACAAGCACCGATGAGGTATAAGGAATGGCCTGGATAGCCAGGACCGAGGCCCAGATGCGGATGTCGAGCATGTCGCCGTCTTTGCGCATCAGAACCCCGATGATAGCCAGGACCAGGGCGATGACGAACAACAGTTCCTCGCGGGCGTCACCCAGCGCCTTGACGATGGCATTGGCCTGGGCATTTTTCGGGGTCCGGAAAAAGCCGATCCGCCGGGTGATGAAACCGGTGAGCATGGCTCGGGCGATGGTGTGGGAGAGGGCCAGACCGGCGAGCCCTGCTGCCAAACTTTGCCGCCGGGTTGCGGTCACCCGGGAGCGGTAGAGAGAAAACATTTTGAGACTTTTGAAGAAAAACAGCATCACCGGCAAAGAGGCAAAGGCGATATGGGGTGGGGAGAGGTAGTCGGGAAAGAAAATCATCCCCCACGACCAGCCCAACGCCAGGATGTTGAACAGCATGTTGATCCCGTCGGCGAACCAGGGCAGCCATCCGGCCAGGAAGTGATAGCGCTGGCCGCGGGTGAGCCGGGTCTGCTCCAGGCCGAACATGGTCATCATGTGATGCCGGAGGATGAGCACTGAGCCATAGGCCCAGCGAAACCGCTGCTTCTTGTAGTCGAGAAAGGTGTCCGGCATCAAGCCCTTGCCGAAGCTGTAGGGCGTATAGTTGGCCGCATACCCTTTCTCGAAGATACGCAGGCCCAGCTCCGCATCCTCGGTGATGCACCATTCGGCCCAGCCGCCGACCTCGTCGAGCACCTTGCGCCGGACCATGGTCATGGTGCCGTGCTGGATGATGGCGTTGCGCTCGTTGCGGGTGACCATGCCGATCTGGAAGAACCCGCGGTATTCGGCCAGGCACATGGCCTTAAAGGCGTTTTCGTTGCCGTCGCGGTAGTCTTGGGGAGCTTGGACGATGGCCATATTCTCGTCGGCGAACTGGGGGACCAAGGCGCGCAGCCAGTCGGATTCGACCACGTAGTCGCTGTCGATCACCGCCACCACCTCGGCCTCGGGCGCGGTCTGCTTCAGGGCGTAGTTGAGGGCGCCTGCCTTGAATCCGGCAAGCGGATCGACATGGAAGAAGCGAAAGCGCGGCCCCAAGGTCTGGCAATGGGCGGCAACCGGCTCCCAGACGGCCGGGTTCTTGGTATTGTTATCAATGATCAGCACCTCGAATCGTGGATAATCGAGGGCGGCCAGGGCATTGATCGTTTCGATCATCATGTCCGGCGGTTCGTTGTAGGCAGGCACATGGACCGAAACCATAGGCAGTGCTTCGTCGGGCACCGCTTCGGATGGAGCTGGTCGCGGCAGGCGCCGCCATTTCGAGATCCACAGAGATTCCGCCCATTCGTGCGCCTCGGCCAGGATAACCAGGATGGCACCGGTGGCGGCGAATAAAAGGACAACGCCCACTATCAGCGTGGAGGCGGTCATGTATTGCTGCTGGAAGTCGTAGATCAGCCATACGGCGAAGGTGGTGATGGCATAGGCGATGATGGCGAGGAACCCCCGGCCGCGATCGAGGAGTCCCCTGCTGTCCCGGAACAGCAGCAGCAGAATGATAACCGCCGCCACGATGCTGATGGCCGCCAGCCCGCGCCATTCGGGGATACGGATGACGGGCTTGATGAATTCAAATTTTGGCTGCCGCTCATCGTTGTACACGCCCCAGAGGCTACCGGCCTCTCCTTCCAGATCCTTTTTCCAGATCTGATCGAAGGCTTCCATGATGTAGTAGGTATATTTGTTTTTTTCGGCCACATCGAGAAAGCGGCGCAGGAACTTGGCCTGATTGGCCGGGCTCGCCACGGCTTTCTGCCGGATGCGCCCGCCGCTCGGCCATCCCACTTCAGAGATGACGATCTCCTTGCCTGGATAGCGCTGCTTGAGTTCGTTGTAGCGCATGACGCAATAATCAACCGCCTCGTCCACGGGGATGCCCTCCCAATAGGGCAGGAGGTGGACGGCGATGAAGTCGACATGCTCGACCAGTTGCGGATATTGGAGCCAGACGTGCCATGGTTCGGCGATGCTTACCGGTGTCCCCCAGACGGATTTTTTGACGGTGTCGATATAGTTGATCATCTGGTCCACGGATTGATCGGCCCGGAGGATAACCTCGTTGCCCACCAGCACGCGGATAATATTGCGATAGTTCTCCCGGTATATCTTGATCAGCCTGGCAATCTCCTGTTCGTTTCTCTCGGTGTCGCCGGTGATCCAGGCCCCGAGCGTGACGTTGAGGCCCCGGGCCGCTGCCAGCCTCGGAATCTCGGCCAGGGTGTCTTCCACCGTGTACGACCGCACCGCGTGGACATCGCCGGACAGGATGGCGAGATCCCGGTCGATCTGCTCGACCGTCGGGTAAATCCGTTTGCTGGGGGACTGTCCCTCCCGGAAGGGAGAGAAGGAAAATCCCTGGATTTTTGAAGGCCAAGACGGCTCAATGTCGGGTGCGTTGACCACCTTCCAAAGGAGAAGAGCAAGACAACCCATAAGGATGGTTATGATCAGACCGGAACGGTTCATAGGGCGCGTAGGGTTTGAGGAATGAAAGGTATGGAAACTGTAGACTTGAGCAAGAAGTTGAAAAAAATCTTTGGTCGGTTGGTTCGAACATGGTGCCGACAACCTGCGCCAGTGCGGCAACGGACTGTGCGATGATTAAATGAAAACCTTGGGGCCGTCAAGAGGCATCTTGTCTCGTCACCCGTTCCGCCGGCCGCCTTTTCCCTGGCATGGATGTGCAGCCTGAAACGGTGGCGCCAATCTGGATAGAGCGCGCGATAAGGCCGCAATCTCCACACGCCGACATGCCTATGGCCTGCTGTCGCCGTCCGTTTGATCTGACCGTCTCGCCAACTTTTTTTAACGGCTTGTCCAGACTTCCGGCGCCGTTTCTCCGTCGATGCTGTCGCGCTCGTCGAGCACCTGGCCCAGAGGATGATCGGATATCAGCGGATGGAGGAGGTGCCACGAATGGATATCCTGTTGCAGGAGGTGGAGGGAGAAGGAGTGCAAGGCGGCCATCGCTTCGGTAAGCGCATGCACAGGAAAATGCAGACGATGCAGCCGGTTCAGTTCGAAGGACTGGGCGCTGGCGAGGAGGCGGATAGTCTGGATCGATAGGCGGAGGGCATGACTGTTCTTGCCCGGAGAGCAGGTGTTGCACAGGAGCGAGCCCGAACCGGGTAGAAAGATGTAGCTGCGTCCCGCCCGGACCGCTTGGCGGCAGGCTATGCAGTGGTCCAGTTCAGGACGATAGCCGACCGTTGCCAAGAGATGCAGGTGAAAGAGGGTGATGACCTGCTGCGGCATCTTCCCTTGATCCAAGGCGGTAAATGCCCAGTTGAGCAGGATGTACAGCCGCTGCTCAGGGTCATTGTCGCGGGTGAACCTCAGGGTCAGGTCGCCCAGGTACATGGCTGCGGCATATCTGCGAAAATCGGTGCGCAGCGACAAGTGAGCGATGAGCAGCTCAGCCTCGCCAATCAGCAGCAATCCCATCGGGCTGCGCGGCGGCCGGTAGAAGATGCGGAGCAGGGTGAACGCTTCGAGCTTGTTGACAAAACGGTGCTTGCTTCTCTTGGCCCCCTTGGCGATGCCGGTGACCCGGCCGAGAGCGGAACAGTAGAGCGTAACCAATTTGTCCGCTTCGCCATAGTCGGCAACGCGTAGCACGATTCCGCACGCGCTGCGGAGCGTCATCGAGCAGATGCGGCAGGTGAAGAGAGGGGCAGGCGGAGCAGGAAATGGCCGTCAGTGTCGCCAGGAAAGGGAATTTGAGCCCCATTCAGCTGCAAGTCGGCACTGTCGGGTTGAAAAAATTCAAGCGACATGTGCTTGTCCGCTTCCCAAAGCACGCTGGCGCCCTTGGGATATGTATGTTCAAAGGTGGGGGTGTTGTCGAGCGTGACCAAGATCCGACTGTCTTTTTTGAAAAACGCCTGCAGTTGCACGTTGTTGTGTTGCTCGCCGTTGCTGGTTGCCGGATCGGCTGGATGAAAGGGTGAATGGCTGGCCGAGGCGTGGGGGAAGATCTTGTCGGTCAGGAAGGCGAAGGGATTCCAGGAAAAGTAGAGGCAAAAGATGGTGAATGAGCAGACAATGAGCAAAAGGAGGATACTGGCGATGGTGGCCGAGGAAACATGAGTCGGTTCAGCGAGCTTCTTCGGCGCCAGTCGTTGTTTGCGCAGACTCTGTTGCAGGGGCGTAAGCTGAGGACGCTTGCCTCCATCCCGACCGAGGAAAAACCGGTCGGCGAGCGAGCGGTCGTCAATCTCCAGGAAGGCCGCGTACAGTATAATCTGGCCCCTGGTAAAGGAATCGGCAGGCAACCGTTCAAAGTCCATGGCCTCGATTGCCTGCAGGTTGGCCCGGGCGATTCTGGTGGCCGCCGCCACCTCTTCCAGGGACAATGATTTATTCTGCCGCGCTTGCCGAAGCTGTTCGCCCACCGAACGCGGCTCGCCGGCAGGAGATTGGGGCAAGGTTTCCTCAGTGTTCATAGGAAAGACAATCAATCGAAGGGGGAGGGAGCAAAAACTCTGTTGGGGGCGCCTTGTTTATTCCGAAAACCTTGGGCTGTCCGTCGTCAATCGGAGAAGATCACAGGATTTTGATATATGCCTTCTCCCGGATGGAAGTCATCCAGTCTTTGAAGCGCTGCTGCACGGCTTGTTGGTACAACTTGTCCCGGATCTGGTCCTTGACCTTGTCGAGAGGTTCACGGGCTGCCGCCTGACTTTGCCGGGTGGAGACGAGTTTGAAAAAATGGTAGGCGTTTTCGGTCTCAACGATCCGGCTGATTTCGCCGGGTTTGAGACGGATGACGGCATCACGAATGAAAGGAGCCATCTCGTCTTGCTGAAAATGCCCCAGATCGCCTCCCTCGGCAGCAGAGGGCAGATCGGAGTACTCCTTGGCCAATTCTTTGAAATCTTTTCCTGCTACGGCAAGATCGTGTGCTTTCTCCGCTTTCTGCCTGGCCTCTTCCTGCGAAGGGGTGGCGCCGCTTTGGGTCTGGGCTCCCCAGGTGCATCCGATCTGGAGCAGATCGTACTCGTCGGCGGGCGTGGCGAGGAAATTCGTGTTGTAATAATCAAGGACAGCACTTTCGGAAATGACCACCTTGGTGCGTACCTCGTGATCGATCAGTTTCGAACTCAGAAGCTGGTCCCGCAACTCTTCGCGATATTGTTTCTCGTTCATCCCCTCGGCGGCGATTTCCTCGCGGAGTTGCGCCATGGTGATTTTATTGGAGGCCATTACCCGTTGAACAGCGCTTTCAACTTCTTGGTCGCTGACCTGGACGTTGAATTTTTTGGCCTCTTGGAGGACGAGTTTTTTTTCGATCAGCTTGTTAATCACCGCGAGCCGGGCTTGATGTAGCGTCGCCTCTCGTTGGTCTGGCGGTGTTTCGGTCAACACTTTTTTGAATAAGGGTTCGCCAAATTCGTTCACCTCGGAAAACGTGATGGTATCATTGTTGACGATGGCAACGCTCCGGTCAACGACATCGGCCGAGGCACAAAGGGGCAGCAGGAGCAATAAAACGGCAACAAAGGCGGTTTTCGATAACATGCGCACCGGAAAGTTGAGGAAGTTTGGCAACAGGAACTGTTGATCATGACGAACAATACGTAGACTATCTAATCGGAACACGGTAAGGGCGCAACGATTTTCAAGGAATGGATTCGTCCGCCTATCAAGAAAAGCGGACATGACTTGCGCTCTGACCTTCATCTTGCTAGGATGGATGCCGCAAGAACAACCCTTCCCGTTGTTTTAGAAAATTTTTGGGGAAAAATGTGGGCGTTGCTATGCAAAGGGCTCGGAGCGGTCTGCTGGTTGCCATTTGATGCAAGTCGTTGGCATTGCCTGCAGTGTTGACGATCTGTCGCGTAGATCGCGCGGGTACGCGGAGCATCGAAATCCTACTCTCTCTTGTGAAACTGTGACGATGAAGACGATTAAAGGGCTTATCATTGGTGTGTGTTTGCTTGCCTGTGCCGCGCAAGCGCGGGGTGGGGTCAACATGCCTGCTTTTTCGCTGCCGGCGGCGCTTGACGGAACCGTTGTCGCCAGCGAACAGTACCGGGGCAAAGCCATGTTGATCACGTTTTTTGCGACATGGTGCCCGGAGTGTGTGCAGGAGATCCCGACCTTGAAAGAGTTGCACGCCAAATTTCAGCAGCAGGGATTTTCCGTGGTTGCCCTATCCGTTGACGAAGGCGGGGCTGACGTGGTGGCGCGATTGATGCGCCAGGCCCGCATCAACTACCCGGTGTTGATGGCAGACAGAACCACCACCCGTAATTTCGGGAATGTGGTGGCGTTGCCAACGTCATTTCTGGTGAATAAAAATGGACAGGTGGTGAAAAAATATCCGGGCTACGCCTCGCGGAGCCTGCTTGAACGAGACATCGCAACTGTTCTGTGAGTCCTTGATTGCTGTTGAGTCGATGGTTTGCTGTTGACAACCGCAACGGCATTTTTTAGATTCCAACACAGGCAAGAGCAGTGAATTTTGTTTCATAACATCCCACATAAGGAGTCTGTCATGAAAAAAGTAGGAGTTGCTGTGGTGGTTGCGGCCTTTGTGCTGAGCGCAGGTGCAGTTTTTGCCGCTAAATGCACCGTTGACAGTGTTGAGGGCAATAAAGTGACCGTCACCTGCGATAAGGTTGATGTGAAAGCCGGTGAAGCCGTAACCGTTAAGGCCAAGAAAAGCCTGGAAGGTTGCTGATCGCCTGAAGTTTGTTCGTTGAATACTGAAGAGCGGGTCGATGATGTCGGCCCGCTCTTTTTTTATGCGTCCTGGGCGGTGTCGCCTCAGTCGGGCGCAAATTCGATTGTTGCAGAGGAAAGGAAATGGATCCACAAACATTGCCGGATCGCGAACGGGCATTGTACAACGCCATCAAGGAACGTTACACAGTGGCCTTCGAACCGCTCCGGATCAAGGAGTATCAGTTGCACCTGCTGAGACTCACCGATCTGGAGCAAATTCTTGATGGCAGGAACCCTTTGCAGGATGTTTCTGCCTTCCCGTTTTGGATCAAACTGTGGGAAGCGGCCATTGTCTTGTCGGAGTTCATCGCCGGATTGCCCCAAGAACGGCCGGCCGGCGTTCTCGAACTCGGCGCCGGATTGGGCGTTCCGGGATTGACCGCAGCAGCGGCAGGGTATACTGTGACCCTGACGGACTATGAGGAGATGATTCTTGATTTCGAGCGGGTCAATGCGGCGGCGAGTAAACTGACCAATGTGCGATTCGCCTTGCTCGATTGGCTCAAGCCGCCGGAGATGGAACGCTACGATATTATTCTCGGCGCCGAAATCCTGTTCCGGGAGGAATTTTTCGCGCCTCTGCTGGGCGTTCTCCGCAAGGCGCTCAATCCGGGTGGCGTGGTCTATCTGGCGCATGACATCAAGCGCCGCAGTTTGAAACCATTTTTGGACATGGCGGAACAAGAGTATCGGATAGCCGCTTCGCAACGAAAATTGAAAAGCCTGGATCAGGATAAGACCATTCTCCTGACCCGGTTGCAGCCGCGGCACTAATCGCAATCGCGGCAACGGCGAAGACAGAAAGAGATGAACTGACCAGATCGGAAAAAAACCGGTACATCAACGTGTATCCTCTGACTCTCAATATTGGTCAACGGTTGTGCGTGGTCGTTGGCGGAGGAAGGGTGGCTGAACGCAAGATCCGGGGTATCCTGGCGGCCGCTGGTCGGGTCAGGCTGGTCAGCCCGGCCGTGACGCCGAGTTTGACCACCCTCGCCGATTATCAGGCCATCGAATGGTGGTGTAAGCCGTACAGCCGGCCGGACCTCGACGGAGCATTTCTGGTTTTTGCCGCCACGGATAATGCCGAGGTGCAACAGGCCGTGCATCGCGATGCCCAGGCAGCCGGTCTGCTGGTCAATGTCGCCGATAACCCTGGATGGTGTGATTTTCAGATTCCGGCAACCATCCGGCGCGGCGATCTGAGCATCAGTGTCGCCACCGGCGGCAAAAGTCCCGCCGTGGCCGCCATGGTCAAGCGGCGGCTTGATCAACTCGTTGGCGAAGAGTACGGTTGGCTCACCGCGCTTGCGGCCCTGTTGCGCGAACAGATATTGGCCGAGGGACTCGACTCCGAACGGATGAGGATGTTGTTTCAGCAACTTCTGCACGACGATATTGTCGATTGGCTCAGGGACCGGCGATGGTGCGCCATCCGTCAGCATGTGGAGCAGATACTCGGTCGTCCGGTACATTTCGATCCAGAGTCGCTGATCAAGGAGAATCCATGAGTTTCCTGCTGTTTCAGAGTTGCGTCGTGGTGTATCTGTTGGCCACGGCGGCCTATCTGGTTTTCTTCCTGACTCAAAAAAATACGCTCCGCCAGACCGGGAGAGTGATTTTTTTGGCCGCTTTTTTTCTGCATACCGCCAGCCTCATCGCCAGAGCCATCGAAACCGGTCAGACTCCGCTGACCAGCCACCACGAGGCGATTTCGTTTTTCGGATGGTCGCTGGGGTGCTGCTATCTGTCGTTTTGCTGGCGGTATGCGGTGAAGAATCTGGGTGCCTTTGTCAGTCCGCTCGTATTCGCGCTGATGCTGGTGGCGGCTTTTTCCTCGCGCAGCATGGTGTCATTGTCTCCAGCCCTGCAATCCTGGTGGTTTCCTGTTCATGCCCTGATCACCCTGCTGGCCGACGGGTTTCTTGCCCTTTCCTGTATCGGCAGCATCATGTATCTGCTGCAGGAACGTGAAATCAAGAAAAAACGCTTTGGCCTCTTCTATTCGCGTCTGCCTTCCCTGGAGATCTTGGATAAGCTGAACCATCATTGTCTGAGTATGGGATTTCCTCTGTTTACCCTGGGGTTGATCGCGGGCTCATTGTGGGCCAAACAGGTCTGGGGCGCTTATTGGCAGTGGGATCCCAAGGAAACGTGGTCATTGATCACCTGGTTTTTGTACGCCGCAACAGTCCACCAGCGATTCACGGTCGGTTGGCGAGGACGGAGGGTGGCTATACTCAGCATTGTGGCCTTCTTGTCGGTCCTGTTTACCCTCTGGGGTGTTTCTTTCCTGCTGGAAGGAGTCCATAGCTATGCCTCATGACGCCATCGTCCTGCTTGGCGTCAACCACAAAACGACGCCGCTGGCGGTCAGAGAAAAGCTGGCTTTTGCCGCCGGGTACGAAGAACCGCTCCGTGCCTTGGGACAGTTGGAAGAATTGCGGGAATATTATCTCCTTTCCACCTGCAACCGGGTGGAGGTGCTGTTCACCTGCCGAGATGTGGAGCAGGCCCAGCATCGGGTGCTGGATTTGATGTTTGGCCGGACCATTACGTCGCCTGAGATCAAGCAGCATGTCTACCGCCATGTCAATGCCGAGGCGGTGGAACACCTGTTTCTGGTGGCCGCCAGTCTGGATTCGATGATCGTGGGAGAGGCCCAGATTCTTGGTCAGTTAAAGGAGGCCTATCGGCACGCGACCAAGGCTGGATGCAGTGGCTTTATCCTCAACAAATTGTTGCATAAATCGTTCTCGGTCGCCAAGCGGGTACGGACGGAAACCAGGATCGGCGCCCATGCGGTTTCGATCAGCTATGCGGCGGTGGAGTTGGGCAAGAAGATTTTCGGCGATCTGGCTCGGAAAAAAGTTCTGCTCGTTGGGGCCGGCGAGATGGCGGAGCTGGCGGCCGAACACCTGGTGCGGCATGGAGTGGCCGAGGTGGTGGTCGCCAACCGGACCTTGCAGCGGGCAATCAACCTGGCCCGTTGCTATAACGGGCGGGCGATTGCTTTGGAGGAATTGCCCGATCAACTGCGACAGGTCGACATTATTATCAGCTCGACCGGTGCGCCTGGCCTGATTCTGCAGAAAGAGGATGTCCGCCCGGTCATGCGCGAACGGCGGAATCGGCCGCTTTTTTTTATCGACATTGCGGTGCCCCGCGACCTCGACCCTGCCATCAACGACCTCGATAACGTTTTTTTGTATGATATCGATGACCTCCATAATGTCGTCGAAATGAATAAATCCGAACGGGACAAGGAGGCGGTCAAGGCGCAGCGGATCATTGCCGAGGAAAAACTGAAATTCGGCAGGTGGCTGGCCAACATGGAATCGACTCCGACCATCGTGCAACTCCGCGCCATGGTCGAACATCAGGTCCAGGCGGAGGTAGAGAAAACCATGGGCCGTTTGGTCACGATGGATGAACAACAACGGCGAGGGCTGGAAAAGATGGTGGCCGCCATCACAGGCAAGGCCATATTCCCGGCCCTGCACTACCTCAAGGCCGACAACCACTGCATTGGCCTGCCTGAACGGATCAAGACCATCCGGGAATTGTATTTTCTCGACACCGTCGCCAACGACCAGGAGGAGGACGGGTGAGCAGCGGCGAGGAGCGGAGCGGCCTGATTGCGGATGAAGTGCTGCTTATCCGCCATTCCGGGGAGATCCCAGAGGTCGCCCTGTACGCCAGCCTGCATTTCCTCGGTGCAGACAACGAGGGGCCACGGCTGCAACTGACCACCGAGGAAACCAGCCACCTTGAACAAGCGGCCCTGGCCTGCTATCAAGAAATCATTCTGCGGGATCTTGATCTGCGCAATCGGGACCGAACGTTATTCCGGGGACTTCGCCGGGCACATCACAACTGGAACCGCTTCGTCCGTTTTTGTCACAAAACAGGGCGCTCATGCGGGGAATTTCGCCTGATTGCGGCAGAGGCCCTGGTGCAGTATCTGCGCATGGAACTGGCAGAGGTCCGTGCGGGAGAGCGCACGCCTTCGGTCAACTGTTCCGCGGCCACTGTGCGGGATCTTGCCCTGGCCATGGACATCGATCCGGCGGCTTTGCCCGACGGGTGGGATGGCTTGTGTGAACAAATGGATGATGCGTAGATAGTGTTGTCAATAAATTGCAACGTTTTTAGATTGTTATAGTTCTTGAAGATTGTGAGTCGCTTGTGCCGCCAGCGTATCAAGGCCATGGCATTTCGGATCGTGTTTGGGCTTGGGCGTGTTTGGAACTGCTGCCGCTTGGGCGGAAGGGAACACAAGGGGACCGCGCACGCAATACCGGCACCTGGTGGAAATGCCTTTCTGAAATTGAAGCAGTGGCCTGGCCTTGCCGCTTGGTACCCTAGGCACTGCAGTCACGAGATTGCAAAAATTAATTTTCCTGTCATACTCTACCCCTAAGGGGGTAAATATGACAATTTCAGCACACCGACGACATGACATCTCTGATAAGGTTTGGGAAAGA
>WQZH01000004.1 GCA_009780825.1 Desulfobulbus sp.
AAAGAAGGGAGTGATACGTTCAAGCTGTTCAATGGAAAGATAAAAAAGTTGGTTCATGGCGTCCTCCTTGGACATAGGTAACCAACTTCTTTAGTAAATGCAATTAATGAGTCCTGAACCTAGTTGTTGCCCTTGATGTTCAAGGGAAACGCTGAAGTGCGTCCTGAGTCAAGTTGATGCGGCCAGACGGTGGCATCCAACTGTAATTGTCACTACAAAATCATAAAGCAAGGTGAAAAAATGGCGAACCTGAAGGGAACGAAAACAGAGAAAAATTTGATGGAGGCGTTTGCCGGCGAAAGCCAGGCGCGGAACAAGTATACCTATTTCGCTTCCAAGGCGAAAAAGGAGGGCTATGAGCAGATCGCGGCTATTTTTGAAGAAACTGCGGGCAACGAAAAAGAACACGCAAAGATCTGGTTCAAACTGCTTTGTGGAGGCGACATCCCCACAACCACCGATAATCTCAAGGCCGCTGCCGCTGGCGAGCATGACGAGTGGACTGAAATGTATAAGCGCATGGCGGCCGAGGCGCATGAAGAAGGCTTCAGCGACATCGCCTTCCTCTTCGAATTGGTCGGAAAGATAGAGAAAGAGCATGAGGTGCGCTATCTTAAGCTGCTGAAAAACATTGAGGACAGTTCCGTCTTTACGAAAAGGGAAAAATCTGTCTGGATCTGCCGCAACTGCGGGCAGATCGTGGACAGCGAAAGCGCCCCGCAACTATGTCCCGTCTGTGCTCATCCCCAGGCCTATTTTGAGTTACGCGTCATCAATTATTAGCTGGATATGGCCTATTGAGGTCATTATCTATCCCTCTTGACAACACATAGTTAATGGAGGTGTTTTCCATGAAAAACCTGAAATTGTTCATCTGCCTCTTGGCAGTTACCACGTTCCTCTTGATGGGTGGCCTTGCTCGCGCTGAAATGATCAAGGCGGAAGTGTTTCTGTCCACGGAAAAAGGGCCGGGGGCACACATTGGCACTGTCACCTTCACTGATACTCCGGCAGGCCTCGAAATCAAAACCGATCTTAGAGGATTACCTCCGGGCAAACACGGTTTCCATGTGCATGAAAAGGCCGATTGCGGCGCTGTGGAAAAGGAGGGTAAAGCCGTGCCCGCTATGGCGGCAGGTGGTCATTACGATCCTGAAAAGACCGGCAAACACCTCGGCCCGGATGGCGGCGGGCATCTCGGTGATCTGCCCGTGCTGGATGTGGCTGCTGACGGCACCGCCAAGGTAGTCATGACAGCCAAAAAACCCAAAGCCCTAGACTTCAAGGATCGCTCCCTGATGATCCATGCGGGTGGGGACAACTACTCAGATGATCCTGTGCCCCTTGGCGGCGGCGGCGCCCGCATGGCCTGCGGCCTGATCGAGTGAGTACAGCCCTGCTGGCTCTCGAAGCCAGCAGGGCTTGTGGGGATTGACAGGGTAACAGGTTAACCTAAACGTGTCGAACAGATTTGGCGACCAAGACGACCTCAAAAACCACCTCAAAAAATTTCCACCTGACCTGCCCTCTGAGACGGTCCAAGGATTCCCTCAATTTCTTGTTCCTTCAAAGAAAGAGAATATTGCCGTACAATTCTGAGGCACTGGACCGCTTACCAGGGGCAGGTCACTATCAGCAACAAATTTATCGAAAGTCATTGGATTGTTCCTGGTGTCAGTCCTTAGTCAGCGTGTCGATCTTATATTGATCAAGCGGAATCAGGTCTGCGACATCCAGAATATTGCTATAATGCAGGGTCGTCCCCTCAGAAGCAAGGCAGTGATCGATCAGCGCAATGACGAGTTTTGTATAATTCTCGGCGCTCTTTTTCCGTACCGTTTCCATAGCCTCGTACACGTTCAATACAAAGGGACCATTGCGATCATTTCGTGGGGAACGACGGAATAGCCAGAGAAGATCAGCAGGTATGCGATCTTCAGTTTCCTCAATCCTCTTTATCCATATTGAGTATATTTCCTCTTTGCTCTTGCTCTTCGTCATGTACTGTTCCTGAAGGTCATCGAATTTAACCTTCGCATTGTACCGTTCCCTAAAATCATCGCATCCTCTCGCGAATCGTTCTAACTCTTCAGGATCACGACTGTATTCCAGTGTGCCTGGCATGAACTCACTCTTCTGCAGCGGCATCGCCACGCCTGCTGGCACATTGTGTGCGCCGGCCAGTATCGCCTGGTCGACCAGCAGTTGACGCTCGTTCCAGCGGATGACACCACGAAGCCGCAGAACCGGCGCCCGCTCGAAGATCAACTCTACCCAAGGGCTAGAGAGCCGGAAGCCGCCGGATGACGATGGTGATCGCACATCAAGTGACGGCATCGGCGCAAAGGGATCGTCCTTCCGATTGGCGAGAGGCCACATCACGAATTGAAGTAGCGATTCCTTGTTCTCGTTGTCGATGCGGAGATTGTTCCTCTCGAGCCAAATTGCAATGTGTTTGACCACAGCCGTCGCAAGGGTGTGGGAATACGAACATCGATCGCGTACTTCGGCGATTGAGGCAGCGATCCGCCTGGAACCGCTCTCCGATTCGTCCACGATCTGGATGGGTATGGGGAGGTCCGGCAAAGCCCCCCAAGTATTCTCCACGCAATCGTTATGCTCTTTCGCTGCATGGGCATTGACCTCTTTCATCTCATTCAGCCAGCGCAATTGTTTCTCTGTTGGGGGTCCAGGGCTTGACACCTCTCATCCGCTTTGCCCCCCTGGGCGCAAAAGGCGGCCTGGGCGGTCGCCGCCCAACACAGTGCCAGAATCGGAAATAGCAGGGAGCCACCCGATCTTCCGCGCACCTTGCTCCATTTCATTGTCGAAGTCCTCCTATAACGCTCGGCAACAATTCTGCTGTTGACGAAGATTGATGTTGCTTTGGGCGAAATCATGTTGCCATGACGCGAACGTGTCGAACAGATTTGGCGACCAAGATCACCTCAAAAACTACCTCAAAAAAAATCCTCCCGGAGCGCATGTACTCCGAGAGGATTTTTTGCTTCATTGCCGTCCGACAATTTCAAGCTACAAAGCCTTGTTCGCCTCCATGTGCAGGACCAGGTCAAGCATGCGGTTGGAATAGCCCCACTCGTTGTCATACCAGCTCATGATCTTCACCGAGGTGCCCAACACCTTGGTACAGAGCCCATCGACAATGGACGAATGTGAATCTCCCTGAAAATCGATCGAGACCAGGGGTTCTTCCGTATAACCAAGATAACGATTGGCGGCGGCGGCAAGCACCTTATTGACCTCTGGAACCGTTGTTTCCCGTTCCACCTCAATCACCACGTCAACCAACGAAACATCCGGCGTCGGCACGCGAACCGCCAAGCCGTCAAACTTGTTTTTCAGCTCCGGGATGACCAAGGCCACGGCGGCGGCGGCACCCGTTTTGGTCGGCACCATCGACAGGGCTGCGGCCCGCGCCCGGCGCAGGTCGGAATGGGGGAAGTCAAGCAGACGTTGATCGCCGGTATAAGAATGCACGGTGGTCATGAGTCCGCGCTTGATGCCAAAGTTATCCAAGATAACCTGCGCCACCGGAGCAAGGCAGTTGGTCGTACAGGAAGCATTCGAAACCACATGGTGCACAGTGGGATCGTACTCGTCCTCATTCACTCCCATGACAATTGTCTTGACCTCGCCTTTGGCCGGCGCTGAAATGATCACCTTGACCGCCCCGCCATCGATATGTGGCTTCGCCGATTCCATGTCGCAAAACAATCCCGTGCATTCAAGCACGTATTCAGCCCCAAGACTCGCCCAAGGAATTTCCCCGGGCTTACGATGGCTGGTGATGGGAATCGTCCTGCCGTCGACGACAATGCCGTTGTCGCCGACCGTGACCTGCTGGTCGGATCGCCCCATGATGGAATCATATTTCACCAAATGCGCAATGGTTTTGATATCGGTAAGATCGTTGATCCCAACAATCTCGATATCGGCGAACAGAGGATCCTTCTCCAATGCCCTGAAAACATTCCTGCCTATCCTGCCGAAACCATTGATTCCCACTCGTATCGCCATAATCTTCCACTCCTTCCTTCTACTGTTACAGATGTTGGACCTGTTTTTTTCTTGTGTAGCTTCTCGATCCTACCTAAGCAGTGCCTCAATGTGCGCTACCCGAACCCAGTTGCATAGCAATTCCGGCCATCACGCGCCAAGACTCGCTCGTACAGCTTTTGTGCCGTATCCGGGATTGCTCTCGAACGTTGTCGTATCCATACAGCCTGTTCTACCAGCGCGCCCTGGCGCAAAAATAGAGGAGACCCACAGACGTCTCCCGGAGACAATAATCCCGACCGCCGCCGCGTCAACCGCCATAGTAATCACCGCGCCTCCGAAATCTTGCCGCCGGACCGCCGCCTCACTGCTCTCTAGCCTGTATCATGGCCTGTCGATAGAGATGCAGATACGATTCCATCACTTTTTCCCAGGTGTGCAGGTGCCAAATCCGCTCCACCGCCGCCATCCGCATTGTCCGCAGCGCATGCGGGTGGTGCCGGTACAGCCGCAAGGCCCCTGCCAATGCTTCGGCCAATTGTTCAGGCGTGTTCTCGCTATACGTAAACCCGGTCTCGCCATCCAGCACCTTGACCAATCCACCCACCCGATGCACGATGGGCAAGTTGCCGAACAACTGGGCGATATAATCGGTCAGGCCGCAAGGTTCATAACGCGATGGAATGACAAAAAAATCACCAGAAGCATACACCTTGTTGGCCAAGATTGCGTCATATCCCTTGAGAAAACAAACCCGTCCCTGCCCAAGATCGGATGCGCTCAGTTGTTGGAGTGCCTCCTCAAACTCGAATGCCCCGGATCCCAGAAAAAGAAATTGCAGGGATGGATCATTCGACAACAACGCATGCAGCGCCTGGATCAGGATGTCCACTCCTTTCTGGGAGGTCAGCCGCCCGATAAAAGTTCCCAGCGGTCTCTCTGGGGTGACGTCCAACACGCCATACTGTCGCACGCGCTCCCAAGGTCCGCTGGCGGCGATGGTCGCCAGCAAAGCGCGTTTGCACTCCTCTTTGCCGGCAAAATCTCCTCGGGCGACATTATATCCCGCTGTCAAGCCCAAAGTTTCGGGCGCAGTCGTGTCAAAGGAAGCGGGATCAATACCGTTAGTGACGCCTGCCAGAGTGACGCCTCGCCCCAGCAGGGCATGCCCCAACCAACCGGTGCGACTATCTTCGGCCGTCTGCTGCAATTCCCGGCCATACTGTTCGCTGACGGTATTGAGGATGGCGTAGTCCGCAGCCACGATGAAGGGATCAAAGCTCTCGCCCAGCCGACCTCTTGTGATTACCCTGGTAGGCAGCCCGGTTATCGCGCGGGCAAAGGCGAGGTCACTGACTTCCTGGTGATACCCCTGGCCGGCATTGTGAATGGTGACCAATGCGCCTGAGCGGCGAAAGAAATGGCGGTAGCCGCCAACCTCGCGCATAACCGCGGGCAAGATCGCGGCATGACCGTCGTGACAATGAACGACATCGGCCTGTTCACCTAAAAGGATCATCAGATCAAGAGCGGCCTTTTGCAGCAGGATGTTCATGGCGAAATAATCGAAATGCCCCCCGCCTCTCCGTTGCCAGGCGACCTCCTGTTCATCCTCTTCGGTATAGGTGTAGACGGCCCGTTTGGTTGCAAACCGGTCTGCCTCCACCAGGAAAATCAGCACGCCGTTGATCTCCGCCTGCCAGATGGCCACCGCTTCCCGCCGCTCTTCGCCGACGTAATGCATATCCACATCAAACGTGTGGGCATAGCGACGGCCTCCGATTCGGCCATTCCGTCCACCGACATCGGTCAGAGAAAACCCCAAACCGACAGGATCCATGAATCCATAGCGGGGCAGCACGACCCTGACCTTGCAGCCGCCGTATACAGCCAGGGCCTCTGCCAATTGGCGGCATACATCCTTGACACCGCCGGCGCCAGCCAACTTGTCATATTCGCGGGTAACCATCCAGACCGAACGTACTTGGACTTGATTATCCCCGGTATCGATTTCCATGTTCACAATTTCCCTCAAACAGCAAGCGAAACCACGTTTCTTTGGAATCACTCTTCATGCTTCCAAATCACCTGCGCATGTTCTGTATGATCTCCGCAGCCAACTGCTCCGGCGTCCTGTTTGCCGCACAAAGCCGCATGTCGGAACCGGCCGCATACATTGGCCGGCGGCGCTCCAGTAGATGTCCGATCTCGTCCGCGACTGCCTGCCCGGTGAGGGAAGGCCGTTGGTGTCCGGAATCGGGATCATTTTGCAGACGTTGTCGAATGGTGCCGACATCGGCATCAAGCCACACCACAAACGCGCACCGCCTCAACGCCTGCCACTCTTGGCTGTGCTCGATCGCACCGCCGCCGGTCGCCAGAACGGTTTGCCGCATCATGGCGAGTTCTCGCAACAATTCAGATTCGACAGTCCGAAAGAAAGACCAGCCATGACGGGCGACGATATCGGCAATGGGTGCCCCCAACCGTTGGCGCGCCAAATCGTCGGTATCAAGAAAAACCCAGTGCAACCGGGCGGCAACGATACGCCCCACCGAAGTTTTACCTGTTGCCCGGAAACCGGTCAGAATGAGATTGTGTGCTTGCATGTCCTTTTCCTATTTACCACAAAAATGGGAAAGCGGGTGTCACATTTTTCTCTTTTCTTTTTAACAGGCTATCCTTACTGTTCCAGCACAGGACATGAACGAGGAGCAACCGGCAGCCGACATGGAATACAAAGATTATTATACAATTCTGAGTGTGGCCCGCGACGCCACCCAAGACCAGATCAAACAGGCCTATCGCAAGGCGGCCCGCAAATACCACCCCGATGTCAGCAAGGATGCCGGGGCCGAGGCCAAATTCAAGGACATCGGCGAGGCCTACGAGGTCTTGAAGGATCCTGAGAAACGGGCGGCATACGATGCCTTCGGCGCCAACTGGCAAAAAGGCCAGCCATTCGAACCGCCTCCCAACTGGGATGCGGGCTTCGAATTCAGGAGCGCCGGAACCGATGCCGGGGAATTCAGCGATTTCTTCGAATCCCTGTTCGGACATGGTCATACCGGGAGGCGACAGACCCACGCCTTCCGGATGAAAGGCGAAGATCACCACGCCAAAATCATCATCCCCTTGACCGATGCCTATCAGGGCGCCCGCCAGACCATCACCTTGACCCGACCGGTGGTTGATGGCGGCGGCAAAGTCAGCGCCAGCCCTCATATCATGCATGTCAGCATTCCCAAAGGCATCATCGAAGGCCAGCGGATCCGCCTTGAAGGCCAGGGGATGCCCGGCTACGACGGCAGCCCGGCCGGCGATCTCTACCTTGAGATCGCCTTCCAGGAAGACAACCTGTTTCACGCCGAGAAGCGCGACATTCACCTCACCCTGCCGATCACTCCCTGGGAGGCGGCCCTGGGCGCGACCGTCACCGTACCGACGCTGGATGGCCAGGTGCAGATCAAAATTCCTCCCGGCTCGCAGGGCGGAAAAAAATTGCGCCTCAAAGGCAAAGGTCTCTGCTCTGCCAGCCACCAGGGCGACCAGATTGTGACCTTAAAAATCGCCGTGCCCGAACCAACGACCGATGAACAGCGAAAGCTCTATCAGACCATGATGGAGCAGATGCCGTTCAATCCTCGTGCTGGACTGGGAGATAATTCATGACTGAACAACACATCTATATCCAGGGGATGATCTTAAACGAGGAGACGCGCTGTTCCCTTGCCGACCTCTGTTCGCTCTGCGGCGTCAACACGGCGATCATCCACGAAATGATCGACGAAGGGCTCATCACCCCGGAGGGCATTGCTGTCCAGGAATGGCGGTTTACTTCCGTGGCGATCAAGCGGGTGCAGACGGCCATGCGGTTGCAACGCGACCTCCGGGTCAACCTGCCTGGCTGCGCCCTGGTGCTGGATCTGCTCGACGAGCTGGAGGAGCTGCGACGCCTCTCACCCCACCGCTGAGCAGAAAAACATTTTCCCCGAGCCCATGATTCCCTTCACCGAACTGTTCAGCCAGCCGCATCTAGCGTCCTTCCTTCTTGGATGCGGTGCCGGTGTCCTGTTCCTGGGCTTTATTTTCCTGCTCATCCAGCAGCGTCTGCAGCGACGGCAATGGGCGCTTTCCCTGCGATTGGAACGAGCGGAGGAACAGGCCCGCTCCCATGGCGACGAGGCTGCGCGGCTGCGGACAGAACGCGATCAGTTTGCCAGGGAGCGCCGGACATTCGAGATTGAAAACGCCTCTCTGCAGACCTCCTGCGCCGCCTTGGAACAACAAATCCAGGAACGGAACGCTCTTTTGGCCGAGACACGCCGGCAGATTGAACAAGACTTCAACGTGTTGGCCGGAAAAGTCATCACCGAAAAAGGGGAACAACTCACCAGCCAGCATGCCTCTGCCCTGACCTTGCTGCTGCGGCCGTTTCACGAGCAGTTGGCCGAGTTCAAGAAAAAGGTGGAAGAGGTGTACGATCTTGAGGCCCGTGACCGGGTATCGATGATCAAAGAGGTCGAACAGCTCAAGCAGCTCAACACCCAACTCAGCGCCGATGCGACCAATCTGGCCGAGGCCCTGCGCGGCAGCAACAAGCTCCAGGGGCAATGGGGGGAAATGGTCCTGGCCCGTTTGCTTGAGGCGTCAGGGTTGCGCAGCGGCACCGAATTTGCCCTCCAGGTCAGCCTGAAGACGGAAGATGGCACGACATTGCAGCCGGACGCCCTGGTGTATCTGCCTGAAAACAGGACGGTCATCATTGACGCCAAGGTGTCGCTCAAGGCGTTTGCCGAGGCGCACGGCGCGCAAGACGAGATGTACCGGCAACAGCAGATCAAATTGCATCTTGAGTCGATCAAGCGCCAGATCGGCCTCCTGGCGCACAAGCAGTACCATCGGCTGACCGGTTCGGGATCCCTCGACTTTGTCCTGCTGTTTATTCCGATCGAGGCCGCTTTTCTGCTGGCGGTCAACGAGGACCAGGAACTGCTGGTCAGTGCCATGCAACAACACGTCATCCTGACATGCCCATCGACCCTGTTGGCCATCCTCCGGACCGTGCATCACCTCTGGCGCATGGAGAAGCAAAACCGCAACAGTTTAGCCATTGCCAAACAAGCGGGGAATTTATATGATAAATTCGTCGGGTTTACCGAAGCCTTCGAAGAGATCGGCTTGCGCCTCAACCAAACTCAAACGGCCTGGCACACGGCACGCAACCGGTTGAGTGCCGGCCAGGGCAATCTAATCGCCAGAACCGAAGCCCTGAAAGAGCTAGGCGTGCAGACCAGCAAACAACTGCCCGATTCCCTGAAAGTTTCCTCTTCCACAGAACCAACACCATGAAGTATCTCAGCCTTGTCGTCCTGCCCTTATTGTTCCTCCTGTCTTCCTGCGCCACCAAAGGACAGACCGACGCTGCCGGCGCCACCGCAGACGCTCCCATCGGCCATAAGACCAGCGCCACATTGACTGGCGCGGCTGCAGGCGGCATGCTGGGCTATATCGTCGGCAACAAGATGGATACGTATGACCGCGAGCAGCTCAATCACACCTACGAACGAGGCGTTTCCAACCAACGTTCAGCCTGGATCAATCCCGATACCGGCAACCAATATGCGATTACTCCGCAACCGGCCTACCAGGATCCCGGCACCCGTCAAGTCTGCCGACGCGCGGAAATAGAGGCGATCATCGACAGCAAGCCGCAGCACACGTACAGCACTGCCTGCCGTGACCCACACGGTTCCTGGCAATTGCAGTAATCATCAGGTCGACACCACCATGCCCAAAGGCGACATAACCGTTGCAACCAGCAAACAGTTGGAGATGATCGACCTGACCGACCGGTTGCAGCAGGTGATCGGCAACATTGATGACGGCATTCTGTACGTCTATAATCCGCACACCACAGCCGGGCTCACGATCAACGAGGGGGCCGACCCGGACGTGCAGCGCGATATCCTCGGCGCCCTGGGCCGGATCGTGCCAGTCGATTACCCGTATCGCCATAGCGAGGACAACTCGCCTGCCCATCTGATGAGCGCTGTGACTGGTTCTTCGGTCACGGTATTCATTCACCGGGGCCGCCTGCAACTCGGGACGTGGCAGCGTATCTTTTTCTTCGAATTCGACGGCCCTCGCAACCGCCAAATCTGGTGGAAAACACTCGCCGGATAACTCCCACCATTGCAGGAAACCCTATGTTTTTCGGACTCAATCGCACCACAGACGAGCAATCTCTGATCGCCTTTCTCAACCTGTTCAGCAGCGACCGGCTCACCCGTGAACTCGTTCCCCGCCTGAGCGAGGAGGAAATCCATCAGGTGGTTGATCTGCTGACCCAGGTCATGCGTAACCATTTGAGCAGCGACGAATATCACCGCCTCTTTCTTGGCGAAGAACACCACCACTGAGACCAAGGATCAGCAGGCCGCATCGCCATCCCTATGTATGCCCTAACCAATCTGCGCCAATTTCTGGACCTGTTGCGAGCCAACGATCAGTTGCTCACCATTGATGCTCCGGTCGATCCGTATCTCGAAATCGCCGAAATCCACCGAAGGGTTATCGCCCAAGGAGGGCCGGCGCTTCTTTTCACCCAGGTCAAAAACTCGAAATTCCCTGTGGTCACCAACCTGTTCGGCACACACTTGCGGCTGGAACTGGCCTTTGGCCGCCGCCCGCTTGCCTTTGTCCAGGAGTTGGTGCGTCTTGTGGAACACTCGTTGCCGCCCACCCTGGCCACCCTGTGGCAAGCCCGCGGCTTGCTCGCGCAAGGGTTGCGGGTTGGACTCAAACGAACCAGTTGCGGCCCTGTCCTGGAATGCCGGCAACGGCCGGCACGGCTCTCCGAGTTACCCATGCTCACCTCCTGGCACTCGGATGGAGGCCCCTTTGTCACCTTGCCTCTCGTGTACACCGAACACCCCGACGGCCTGGGCCATAACCTCGGCATGTACCGCATCCAGCGATACGACGACACCACGACCGGCATCCATTGGCAAATTCACAAGGGCGGCGGCTTCCATTACTTTGCCGCGGAACAGAAGAACCAAGCCCTCCCCCTGACCTTGTACATTGGTGGCCCACCGGCGCTGATGCTCGCCGCCATCGCCCCGCTGCCCGAAAATATCCCGGAACTGGTGCTCGCCTCCCTGTTGCAGGGAGAAAAGCTGCGGCTGGTGACCGATCCCGAAGGGGGCCATCCTGTGGTCGCTGAAGCGGAATTCGCCATCAAGGGTCATGTCCCGCCTCATGTCCGCCGGCCGGAAGGCCCATTCGGCGATCATTACGGCTACAACTCGCTGCAGCACGACTATCCGGTTTTCCAGACCACCCACCTCTATCACCGCAGGGACGCGATCTATCCGGCCACAGTGGTCGGCCGTCCCAAGCAGGAAGATTTTTTTATCGGCGATTTCCTCCAGGACCTTCTGTCTCCTCTGTTCCCGTTGGTGATGAAAGGGGTCATCCAGTTGAAAACCTTCGGCGAGACGGGCTTCCACTGCCTTGCCGCCGCCCGGGTGGCCGATCGCTATCCTCGCGAAGCCTTTGCCGCCGGTCTGCGCGTCCTTGGCGAGGGGCAGCTCTCCCTGACCAAATTCCTGCTGGTGACCGACGGCAGCATCGACGTGGCCGATTTTCCCCGGTTGTGGCAACATATCCTTGAGCGGATTCAATGGGACCGCGATCTGTTTGTCTTTGCCAACGTCTCCCAGGATACCCTCGACTACACCGGCCCATCGGTGAACAAAGGGTCCAAGGCCATGATGCTCGGTCTGGGGCAGGAAAAATGCAGAGAATTGCCCCTGGAATTTTCAGGTTCGCTGCCAGCGCAATGCAGCCACCCCAAGGTCTATCTGCCCGGCACCCTGGTGATCCAGGGAGCGCCTTACGGGTCTGCGCCCGAACTGGCGGCGGAACTGGCCGCTTTTCCCGAACTCGCCGGCTGGCCGGTCATGCTGTTGGTTGACTCCACCGAGGAGGCTTCCTGTTCCTTACAGGAATTTCTCTGGACGTTTTTCACTCGATTCGAGCCGGCCGCCGATATCCATGGCCGGGCGCAGACCGTACATCGCTTTCATGTGGGCCTGCAGCCGCCGATTGTGTTCGATTGCCGCATGAAGCCCTGGTACACCGAGGTGCTGCACGTTGATCCGCCTACAAGGCGGTTGGTGGATGAGAAAATCGCCGCCATCCTGCCCGCCAAATACCGGTAAAGTGCTCGCCGCGCGAGCACACGATACTGCTCTGACACCACATGGAAGAACGGCTGCAAAAGATTCTTGCCCAGGCCGGTATCGCCTCAAGACGGCAAGCCGAGCTGTTGATCCGGGCCGGCAGGATCCGGGTCAACGATCAGGTGGTCGTGGAAATGGGCTGCAAAGCCGACCCCTTCCGTGACCGGATCACCTGCGATGGCCAACCGGTCGTCTCTGAAGAAAAAATATACGTGCTGCTCAACAAACCGGCAGGATATGTCACCACTCTGGCAGATCCGCAGGGCAGGCCTATGGTTTCTGATCTCCTCGACGGAATTTCTGAGCGGCTTTTCCCGGTCGGCAGGCTGGATCTCGATACCGAAGGGGCCCTGCTTATGACCAACGACGGGGCCCTGGCCAACCGCATCCTCCATCCTCGTTTCGAGGTCAGCAAAACCTATGAAGCCCTGGTGGCCGGTTTTCCCTCAAAGGAAAAACTCATTCTGCTTGAGCAAGGGATCGTGATTGATGGGGTCAGAACGCAACCTGCCCGCGTGCGGGTACTGCAACGGCGTCCGGGTGAGAGCCTGGTCGAAATCACCATCCACGAGGGCAAAAAACGGCAGGTTCGGAAAATGTTTCAGGCGGTCGATCATCGGGTTCTGCACTTGAAAAGAACAGCGTACGGCCAGCTGCGATTAGGCACCCTTCCCCTTGGGGGATTCAAGATCCTCTCCCCGGACGATCTAAAAAAAATTTTTCGCGCAAAAACACCTTTACAATCAAAAACATAACTGATTAAATTTTCAATAACACCCTGTAATTTGTTCTCTTTATGTCGGCAGAGGCCGCAAATACTGTCTTCAGATGGAAAAACTGCCGTCGATGGCGCTTCCGCAGAAGATACTGGGGGAAAAAGGAATGAACAAATCGGAATTAATTGAAGCCCTGGCCGAAGCAATGAATCTGCCGATACGCGAAGCCGCCTCGATAACCAACACCATCATCGAAACCATGAGCGACGCGCTTGTACGGGGTGAATCGATAGAAATCCGGGGGTTTGGCAGCTTTGTCGTCAAGGAATACACTTCATATACCGGTCGCAACCCCAAGACCGGCGAAAAAATTAAAGTAAGGCCGAAGAAACTCCCCTTTTTCAAGGTGGGCAAGGAACTGCGGGAGCAGGTCAACAAAAACGACCGATAACCCCGCTTGCTAATTACCGTTCACCCCTTCCTCCTCCTGTCCGTCGACAACCTCGCCGACCAAATCATAGGTATGCGCCTCGGTGATTCGGACCATGACGATATCGCCAGGATTCACCTGCCCTGAAGTAATATAGACGCACCCGTCGATTTCCGGGGCCTGGAATCGCGTCCGCCCCTCCAGCAGCAAATCGCTCTCTTCGCTGGTCCCCTCGATCAGCACTGGTTCAAGACGGCCAACATAGCGTTGCTGTCTGCGTTCGCTGATGACAGCCTGGACCTCCATCACCCGCTGATAGCGGGATTCTTTTTCTTCGTCGTCCACCTTGCCCGGTAATTGCGCCGCCAAACTGCCATCTTCATCCTGGTATTGAAAGACGCCGACATGGTCGAGTTGCCAGGTACGCAGGGAATCGACCAATGCCGTCACATCTTCCTCGGTTTCTCCCGGAAAACCGACAAGCATGGTGGTGCGGATGACGCATGTCGGCACATACGTTCGTATCCGGCGAACCAGATCATCCAGCACGACATGGCGATAGCGGCGATTCATCGCGGTCAGCACCCGGTCGCTGACGTGCTGGAAAGGGATGTCGAGATAGGGGAGAAGGCGCGGCTCTCGCGCCAGCACATGCAAAAGTTCATCGGTCACACTGGCCGGATAGAGGTAGAGCAGGCGAAACCAGGGGATGTTCGTTCGTTCCAGAAGCGCTCGCAGCAGATCGGTCAATGCCATCGGCTCGGGTAAGTCCCGCCCATATGCGGTCAGATCCTGAGCAATCAGCGAAAGCTCACGCACGCCAGAGCGCTCAAGAGTAATGGCCTCGGAGGTCAGATCGGCAATCGTCCGACTGCGCAATCGCCCGCGGATCGAAGGAATCATGCAGTAGGCGCACCGGTTGTCGCAGCCTTCGGTAATCTTCAGATATGACCTGAACGGCGGCGTAATGATCCGGCGCGGGACTCGATGGTCCATCAGATAGGTGGCAAGGCCAGGCCGGGTAACGATATGGGAATGATCGGCGAGGCGATCGATCAATCTGCCGATATGCGGGAAGTCGTCGAGGCCGACAAAGAGATCGACCTCGGGTAGTTCTGTGGCCAGCTCCCTGCCATACCGCTGCACCATGCAGCCGGTCACCACCAACAGTTGCCCCGGATTTTCCTCTTTGCAGGCCGCCAGCTCAAGGATCGTATCGATAGCCTCTTCCACGGCAGGGCGAATGAAACCGCAGGTATTCACCAGAATAACCGAAGCGTGTTCCGCCTCCTGCACCACGGTATATTCCGCCCGCTCCAGATCGGCGAGCATCACCTCGGAATCAACCAGATTTTTGGGACAGCCCAAACTGACCATGTACAAGGTTTTCATACGATCTTACCATGCTGGATGAGCGAACAGAGGCATTCGAGCACCTGTCGGGAGCGGTGTCGAAAGCGTTTGAGATGCATGCCGGGGGCCCAGTCCTGGTGGAACAATTCATCAGATACCAGCATCACCGCAGCCAGGCTGATCTGACGAAAAGCGGCCACCGAGCGCAAGGCGGTATATTCCATATCAACGGCAAGAATACCCTGGGCCCCGTATCGCTCGACCTTTTCCCTGGTCTCCCGGTATACCGCATCGGTGGTCCATATTCTCCCCTGTTTGGGCCTGGAGAAGCTACCGGCTTCAGTTAGCGCGTCGATGAGCCGCAACCGCAGGATGTCGTCATCGTTTCCGGTGGTGCCTTGATAATGGGCGCTCGTCCCCTCCTCGCTCAGTCCTCCGGTGGGAATGAACAGATCTCCGGCGACGAGCGCCGGATGGAGCGATCCGCACCAACCGTACACAAGAATCCGGCGCGCCCCCAAAGCAATCAATTTCTCCAGGCAGATGGTCGCCATAGGAGCGCCAACCGCCGGGCCAGCCAGAAAAAATAGGTCGTTACTCTGCAGATGAGCATGGAAAATAGCATGCCGCACCAGACTATGGCGACGGACGAGCGAGGGGAAACCGGTGCTGTCGGCGGGATTGACCGACAATATGCCGATGGCAGGCAGCTGCGGTTCTCCCTTGCTCCTCGCGGGATTGATGATACAGTCGGACATGGCAGAACGTAGCAATAAAAAAGGGTTGCGGCAGCACCGCAACCCTTTTCCCGGGAATCTCCCGTTGATCGTTCGGCAGGATTACAGACCGAGCGCAGCCTTGAACGGGTTAGCATACAGCAGGATGAAGGCGATAACCAAACCATAAATGGCGATGGACTCGCACAGGGCCATACCAAGGATCATGGTGGTGGTGATCGCGCCCTTTGCTTCCGGATTACGGGCAACGCCGTCGCAAGCGCCGCGCAGACCGTTCCCCATACCGATACCGGCGCCAAAGCCTGCAAGACCGATACTGAGAGCCGCGCCGATACAGATCAGAGCAAGACTAAGTTTATCCATTCGTTGTGTTCCTCCATAGTAAAATTATATAAAAGTTGGCCTTCTTCTCCGTTGAACGGAACTTCAAAATCGATCAATGGGCATGCTCCATCGCTCCCGCGCAATACAGGAGAGAGAGCAGGACAAAAACCACAGCCTGGATCACCGACACCAAGACACCCAAACAGAGGATGGGCAACGGCGCGAAGAAAGCGCCGGCCAGCATGAAAAGCACGCCGAGCAGAACCTCTTTGGCGAGGATATTACCGAAAAGACGCATGGAAAGGGAGATCAGTCGCGCAAAGTTGCTGATGACCTCCAACAGGAACATAAACGGCGCCAAGACCTTGCTCGGCCCCATGAAATGTTTGTAATAGTGGAGCCCGTGGTATCTGAATCCGAGCACATGATGCGTCACCCAGACAATGATGGTCATGGCCAAAGTGATATTCAGGCTGGAGGTCGGAGACATGAACCCGGGGATGAGCCCGATCATATTGGAAATGATGATGTAGAAGAAAAAGGTGGCCATCATCGGAAACAGCATCTTCGCTCCCTTTTCCCCCAGGTTTTCGGCACAGAAATCCATCAGGCCGCCGACCATCACTTCCCAGAAATTCTGACCACTGCCCGGCACCATCTCCAGTTTTCCCATGGTCAGCCTGGGTACAATAATGAGAAAGGCCATGACCATCCAGGTGTAGGTCATGTACGGCTCGCATATCTTTTCAAGTAAGGTCGCGCCGACCGGCGTATGGGGAACCGGCAACCCCAATCCTTGCAGAATCAACGAGATAAACAATATCGGATGTTCCATAGCCTGCTCTCCTCACGCTTTTTTCGGCGACCAGCGACTTCCTGCGCCCAAGCCGATAATGACCACACTGACCATGACCGTTGCAAACCCCACGATGAGTCCGATCACATCGATCGGCATCCGCGAGGCCAGCACGAATAACAATAACCCCACCACAACCAGCCGTGCAAAGGATCTGAGAAGAAAGCGGGTCTTCTCGATACCGATCCCGACACCTTCACCGATTTCACCGGCTCGTCGAAGCAATCGGCGAGTGTCCTTCTGCATCAACCAGAAACTTCCGTTCACCAGCAATCCACCGATCAACAGGGATTGAGCAAAAACCCGCCCTTGCAGAAAATACCCGCCCGCCGCAAGCGCGGCCACGAGCAACACGCCGCAGACCGTCACGCTCCGGACGATCGAGCTGTTCCCGTCGCCGATGCCTTGGCGTGCGTCGTGCTCCTGCTCATGCATCCTTTATTTTCCTGGTCAAATCCCAAAGTCCCTTAAATCCGGCCGCAATGCCAACTCCCAAAAAAATAAAAGTCAGATACGGCGCTGTCCGCCCGGCAAACAGTTTATTATCAAGCGCCCAACCTATGCCGAATCCTATCAGAATGGAGAAGACAAAGCTCATGCCTGCCTGGCTGTAGACCGCCAAATCTCTGAACATTGCCTTGCGGTCATCCGCCATCTTCACTCCCACCTTTTCAGCAACCGGGACATGACAACAGCTACAGGTAGCATGCGCCTTGACCGAACGCAATAAATTTTTAACTAATCCATCAATTTTTTAAATGACAATTCAGCCAGGTCCAAGGCTTGCTGCAAATGTTGCCGGCTATGGGCGGCGGACACAAATGCGGCCTCGAACTGGGAAGGGGCCAGCCATATCCCGCCGGCGAGCATCTGGCGATAGTGTTGTCCATAGCGCGCGGCATCAGCGCGCAGGGCCGAGGCGTAATCGACAACCGGATCTGCCGCAAAAAAGCAGGTCATCATCGAGCCGACCCGGTTCAATGTGGTCGGCACCGAGGATCTGGCCGCGATTTTTTCCAACTCGGCGCCGAACCAAGCGCTTTTCTCATTCAATTCCTCATAAAACCCCGGGCGGCGTACGACCCGGAGCGTCGCCAGTCCCGCGGCCATAGCCAGAGGATTGCCCGACAAGGTCCCGGCCTGGTAGACTGGCCCCTCGGGCGCGACCATCGACATGATCTCCCGTCTGCCGCCATAGGCGCCCACCGGTAGACCGCCGCCGATGATCTTGCCGAGGCAGGTCAAGTCAGGGAGGATGCCGAAGTGCTCCTGCGCGCCGCCCGGCGCCAACCGGAACCCGGTAATGACCTCGTCGAAAATCAAAACAATATCAAGTTCGCGGGTCAGTTCCCGCAACACGCGCAAAAATCCCGGTTTCGGCGCCACCACTCCCATGTTGCCGGCCACCGGTTCAACAATCACGCAGGCGACGTCCAAGGATGGATCGCGCAGGGTCTGTTCCAGGACCGCCACATCGTTATAGGGAATGGAAAGGGTGTTACGGACGATGTCATCGGGCACTCCTGGGCTGCCAGGTATCCCGAGAGTAATGACGCCTGAACCGGCCTTCACCAGAAAGGAATCGGCATGCCCGTGGTAACAACCGTCGAATTTAACCACCACCTTACGGCCGGTATATCCCCGGGCCAGCCGGATCGCGCTCATGGTCGCCTCGGTCCCGGAGCTGACAAAGCGGACCATGTCGATCGATGGAACCGCCGCGCAGACCTGGGTCGCCAACTCCACCTCCAAAGGCGAGGACGCGCCGAAACTGGTGCCATCCAGCGCAGTCTGACGGATGGCATCCAACACCTCCGGATGGGCATGCCCAAGGATCATCGGCCCCCAAGAGCCGACAAAATCAAGAAATGTGTTGCCATCGACATCGGTGATCGTGCATCCCGAAGCCTTGGACACGAACAGCGGGTCGCACCCCACCGAGCGGCAGGCCCGGACCGGTGAATGAACGCCGCCGGGTATCAGCGCTTTCGCCTGCGTGAATAGTTGGGCGGATAATTCCGTCTTCATCGAGACCTCACGGGATAAAGGATAAACAGTTGGATCAACGGATCGACTGTCCTTTATAGCATGGCTTTTTTTCCCCTGTCAAAACGAAAACGGCGGGAAGTACCGGGTGCTCGGCACCCCTGAGCGCTCAATTTTCTCTTGTCACCCTGTGACCCGCAAGGTATTATATACAGAGATGTAAATTATAATTATATAATATAACTATATAAAATTTATTGTTTTTTACCGATCCCGTTCGACAGCTGCCCAAAAGGAGATGAGCGATGGCAAACGATAAGGTTGTCCATATTTCTGATAGCGAATTTGATCGTACAATCATTGGGAACGCTCTACCTTGCCTCGTTGATTTCTGGGCCCCCTGGTGCGGCCCCTGCAAGGCCATCGGTCCCGTGATCGACGAATTGGCGGCGGAATTCGACGGGAAGGTTATCATCGCCAAAATGAATGTGGACGATAATCCCGCCACCCCTGGCCGCTTCGGCATTCGAGCCATCCCCACGCTCATTCTGTTCAAAGGCGGCGAGGTCGTCGATCAGATTACCGGCGCTGCAGGGAAGTCGCAACTGCAGAATCTGATCAAAAAAGCCCTTTGATCCCTCACCTTCCCAGCGCGTTTTGGTACATTGCATCCAAAAACGCGCTATCTTTTTGGCGGCGCCTCCCATGCAACCACAGTATCAACTGATCTGCGGCGCTCAGGTGCTGGTCACTGGCTGGATAGGCAATGATTCGGGCTTTTTTGCAGGTCGCTCCGGCTTCGATCTGGTGGGTACGATCGCTCATGCCGGCCGTTCTGGTCCGGAAAGGAAAGGCGCAGCCGGCGCCTCGCTGGATCTGATCGGAATAATCAAGTCAGTCACGCTGGAAAAATCTTGGACACAAGGCCCCAGATACTCCCCTCAACTGCACCGGATAGAGGATTCATCATGTCCCGGAACGCATCGTCCTACTCTGGCTCCAAGCATCTTCTGCTGATTCTGCTCATGGTGACGACCGTCGCCATGTGTGGCTGCTCAATGTTCAGTAAATTCCGTTTTGGGGAAGAGGAAGAAGAACCCAAGTCGCAACCGCCCGAGGTTCTGATCGTCAAGGGTATGGATGCCTACAATACCGCCAGCTACAATGAGGCCGTCAAACAATTCAAGATTATCCTCGACGAACACCCGTTCAGCGCCCAAGCCATGCTGGCCGAACTGAAATCCGCCGATGCCCACTACTACAACAAGGAGTATGCCGAGGCCAAAGTCCAGTATAAGTCTTTTGAGGAGCACCATCCCACCAACGAGGCTATCCCCTACGTCCTGTTTCAGATCGGGATGTGCGACTACAGCCGCTCCGACCGCATCGATCGGGACATCTCCGGCCCGCAGGATGCGATCAAATCTTTTACCCGCCTCGTCAACGCCTATCCCCAGTCACCCTACGCCAAGGAAGCGAAGACCAGGATCAAGGATGCAAAAGAATTTATCGTCAACCACGAGTACATGGTGGCTGTTTTTTATGTCCGGACTACTCGGTACGACGAGGCCAAGCACCGGCTCAAATATCTGCTGACCCGCTATCCCGATTCAAATCTGGCTCCCAAGGCGAAAGAACTGCTCGAACACCTGGAGGCGGGCAGCAGGCCGGAGTGGGGCATGAACCGCTGGCTGCCGGAATTCATGACCCAGGCGCCACCGGATCGCCAGGAAGCGAAGGACGCGAAAAAGGCGGAGATACTGGCTGGAGAAGCCACAGCACAGACTGTCCAGGCGCCTGAGAAAGCTGCTGCCAACACGTCAACGGACACGTCGACCGCCGAGACGCCGGCGGTGGCTACACCGGCAGCAGAAACGCCGGCGGCGGAAACACCAGCGGCGAGCACGCCGGCACCTACAGCAGAAGAAACACCGGCGGCGGCAACGCCAGCAGCGGACGCGCCATGATCGGGTGAGCGGAACCAGCACAGAAGACCGTCACCGACATCAGGCGAACGAGTGAGGGATAGCTTAAAGTGACGATTCGGTCTAACCGCTGAGTTGGGTTGTCAGCCGTTGCATCAGCGCTTCCACGGGCTGCTCGGTGTGCAACCGTATACAGTCGCCTTCACCGGCCTCCGGCAGTTCGAACGTCTGTTGCTGGTGCAGATAGATTTCCCAGCGACCATCGGAAACCGCCTCAGGGTCCCTGGCCCGCACCGACAATCGCCGCCGTGCCTCCTGTTCCCCACATAGACAGAGGAAGAACACGCACCTCGCCCCTGCCGCCGTTGCCATCGACCTGACCAGATCCCGATCCGCACGTCTGCCATACGAGCCATCCAGCACCACCAGACGCACTCCCAAAGCAAAATCCCTGCTCGCTCGGTCAAGCATGGTTTGATAGGTTTTTACGGAAAACGCCGGGCTGTAAATTCCCCGCCCCACCGCATCCGGCCGTTTCTCCTCGGCCCGCAGCCCCGCCAATTCCTTACGAATCCGGTCGGTATTGTAATAAGGGGCCTGGTGTCGGCTTGCCCAGACCCGGCCCAACGTTGACTTGCCCGACGCAGTCATGCCCCAAAAAACCACCACGGTTTTCCCGGCAGGATACTGTTCGGGATGGCTCTCAGGAAACGGCATAGCGCTGGGCCAGGCGGAAGTATCTGCCGGCCTGCTCGATGCTGGCGGCTCGCACCGCAGGGTCGACAGCCGCGTCAGCGGCGGTGAACAGGCCGATCTTGCCGCGCACATAGGCGCGGTAGCACTTGTAGAAATCGAGCATACCCCTTAACCCCTGATCATCGGTCGCCTGGATGAAGCGGTCGATGAACCGGGCAGCCAAATGATCCAGCCCATGGAACTCCAAATCCATCGCCAGAAAGGCGACATCGCTGGCCACATCGCAGTAGCGGAAGCGTTGGTTGAACTCAATGCAGTCGTAAATATAGACGTGGTCGGCCAGGCAGATATTGGCTGAATACAGATCGCCATGACAATCACGAATAAAGCTACCCTTGATCCGTTTTTGGAACAACGACTCATTGGCGAGAAAAGAACGGGCGAAGTTGGCGATCTCCTCGAACTGCGTCTGCTCCAGGGCGCCTTGGCCGATAAAGGGGTGGGTCTGATCGAAATTTTCCAGGACATTGACCGCCACTGCGGCCGCAGTGCCGAACCGGGCGATCTGCGGCCCATT
The DNA here is from genome assembly GCA_009780825.1 of Desulfobulbus sp. Lineage (GTDB taxonomy): Bacteria > Desulfobacterota > Desulfobulbia > Desulfobulbales > Desulfobulbaceae > Desulfobulbus. The sequence continues at coordinate 21,867 of WQZH01000004.1, forward strand.
TTCCGCCCGCCGGTAAAAATCGGCCAGCACAGTGGCGATCGCGTCAATATGGCTGGCACGCAACTGCCCGGAACGAATCAGGTTCACCATCATCCGTTCCTCCGGCATGCGCATCATTTTGACCCCGTACTCCACCACTGGCCCGGAACCATTCAGCCCAAAGCCGCCGTCGGGCTCCGCGGTGACCGTCACCAGGCCGAGATATATTACCGGACAGAGCCGCCGATTGAGCAGCAGTTCCTGTTCGCAACAGGCTTGCCGTTTTTCAAGGCTCGAAAAATCGAGAAACCCAAAGTTGACTGGTTTCTTGAATTTATAGACATATTCACCGGCAAGCAGCACCGAGGATATGTGGGTTTGTACCAATTTGACATCCGGGACGGGGTGGCCGTAGCGATCTGGATGCAACAGCGCCCGCAAAAAGGGGGGCAAATGGTCGTTGGCCATGGGGCGCGCCTCCTGCTGCCACCGGCAGCTTGCATTGATGGGCAAGGGATGGCACTGTAACAGAACAGGCTGGCAGCGTAAACTGTTTACGCACGATCCGGAGCGTGGTAGAGTCCTGCGGTCAATTCAGAGGACAAATTTGCATGAACGAACAATCGCTTACCACCTTGTTGCAGCAGGTCTGCGCCGGTACCGTCGACGTCTCCGAAGCCCTGAACCGACTCCGTCATTGGCCGGTCGAAGTCTTGGAATCGGCCAGGATTGATCACCACCGCCCCCTCAGGACTGGCCTACCGGAAGTAGTCTTCGGCGCAACCAAAACAGCCGCCCAATTGATCGAGATCCTCGGCGCCATGCTGGCTGTCCCGGCAGTGGTGCTGGCGACCCGCGTGGCTCCGGAGAAGGCTGAGCGCATCCTGGAGCGTCTGCCGCAATTGACCTACTATCCTGTCGCCCGCATTTTGACCGGCAACGATCAACACATTCCGGTTGGCTGCGGACAAGGAACCGTGGTCATTGTGACGGCCGGGACATCAGATCTGCCGGTGGCGGAGGAGGCCCGGATCACTTTGCAATGGTTTGGACACGAAGTGGTGACCATCCATGACGCCGGAGTGGCCGGCATCCACCGCATCCTGGCCCATTCCGACCTGCTCTATCGGGGACGAGTGATCATCGTTGTCGCCGGAATGGAAGGGGCCCTTCCCTCGGTTGTCGCCGGCTTGACCGCCTCGCCGGTGATCGGCGTGCCGACCAGTATTGGATACGGCGCCGGCGCCGGGGGATATGCCGCCCTGCTCGGCATGCTCAACAGCTGCGCCCCTGGCTTGGCCGTGGTCAATATCGACAACGGATTCGGCGCAGCCTGCATGGCCGCAGCCATCAACAGAACAGGCTGATTTTACGAAAAATATCCCAGGCCGCCATCTTGCCTACCGTCTTGTTTCTCCCGCCTTTTCGCCGCAAAAAACACCGTGACGTTGCAGGAAGCGAGGTATCGACGTATAATCGGCCTATTTTAACAATCGGAACCACGCCTTCCCCTCTTGCACAGCCAAAGGAACATAGTCAATGAATTCCACCATTAAGCTGAAAATCGCGCTTGTGATCTTTCTGTTGATCTTTTCTGGGCTGGCCCTGACCCCTTCCCTGTACCACGGCCTGCCCGACTGGTGGAAAAAATATCTCGCGCCGGCCGGGCTCAAGCTGGGACTGGATCTCCAGGGCGGCATGCATATCGTGCTTCAGGTCGACCTGGAAAAGGCCGCTGAAAATTCCCTTGACCTTGCGGCCTCGGATTTCAAGACAGCAATGGCCGAAAAAAACATCAACGCGGTCCGGATGGGAACCGGGAATCCGAAATCTATTCTCTTCACCCTGCCCAACATCGGTGCCATTGATACCGTCAAGCAAATCTTAAAGGATCGATTTCCCAACCTCGACAGTCAGATCCAAGCCGAGGCCGGCACCTTTCCCCGTATCACCCTGCGACTCAAAAACAGCGAAATCGACTTCATCAGGAAAAATGCGGTCAACCAATCGCTGGAAATCATCCGCAACCGCATCGATCAGTTCGGAGTCGCCGAGCCGATCGTCTTGCGCCAGGGAGACAACCAGATCGTTGTGCAGCTTCCAGGAATCAATGATCCCAAACGCGCCGTAGACCTGATCGGCCAGACTGCGCAGCTCGAATTCAAGATGGTAGCCGAAGCCCCCGGGCTCAACCTGTCTCAGCTCATTGAGGAGGCGATCAAGGCAGGGCAGTGGCGCGAAGGCGAGAGCAGAAAACAGCTCAACCTGGCCTTGCAGAACCGGCTGCCCCAAGGAACCGAGATTTATTTCGAAAAGACCGTTGACCAAAAAACCAAGCGGGAATCCAGGATTCCCATTTTGCTGGAAAGCCCGGTTCTGATGACCGGCGGAATGGTGAAAAATGCCCAGGTCCGCATCGGCGGTCACTTCAATGAACCCTATGTCAGCCTTGACCTGACCTCGACCGGCGGCCAGGTCTTCGGTACGCTGACTGAGAAAAATGTCAAGAGACGACTGGCCATCGTGCTCGATGAGATCGTCCGCTCGGCACCGATAATCCAGGACAAGATCCTGGGTGGAAGCGCTCAGATAACAGGCAATTTCACCCATAACGAAGCCGCTGACTTGGCGATTGTCCTGCGCGTCGGCGCCCTGCCGGCACCGGTTGACATGGTTCAGAACCTGACCGTCGGCGCCAGCCTCGGCCAAGATTCCATCCACAAGGGCCTCTATTCCGGCCTGATCGGCACCCTGCTGGTAGTCGTGTTCATGGCCGTTTACTACCATCTTTCCGGGATCATCGCCAATATCGCCATGGTCTTGAACATCGCCTTGCTGTTCGTCGGCCTGGCCCTTTTGGGCGCGACCCTCACCCTGCCAGGCATTGCCGGTATCATCCTCTCCATCGGCATGGCCGTTGACGCAAACGTCTTGGTCTACGAACGAATGCGCGATGAATTCGCACTGGGCAAGTCACTCCGGGCCGGGGTGGATGCCGGGTTTGACCGGGCCTTCTGGAGTATTGTCGATGGTCACGTCACCACCTTGATCACCGCCTTGGCGCTCTTCCTTTTCGGTACCGGTCCCATCAAGGGATTCGCCATTACCCTTTCCCTGGGCCTGATCCTCAATCTCTTTGCGGTCCTGTTCTGTTGCCGGCTGGTGTACGACGTCCTGTTCAGCCTGAAAAAACTCAAACGGCTCCACTTCTTTCATCTGGTGCACAACGCGCATTTCGATTTCATGCGGATCAGAAAAATAGCGTTCAGCATCTCTGCGGTCCTCGCACTCCTGGGCATAGTCGCCTTTGTACAAATTGTACGGGGCAACGCCAACATGGGCGTCGATTTTTCCGGAGGCGCCTTGCTGCAATATCAAGCCAAAAAACCTTTCGCCCTTGATGAGATCCGCAACGCCTTGAACAGCCACGGTCACCCAGGACTCGAGTTACAGGAGGTGACCGGTGAAAACCGCCTGATTGTCAAGGTCAAGAAATCAGAAGAAAAGGTGGGCAATTTCAGCGAAGAAATCACTGCAGTTCTGCAGCAGGAACAAGCCGATAAGGGATTCATCCTGGAAACCAAATCGGAGATAGGCTCCTCGACCTCTGCTGATTTGCGCAGCAAGGCGGTTGTTTCGATCATCGCCTCCATCATCGGCGTCATGATCTATTTAGCGCTCCGCTTCGATTTCCGCTTCGGCATCGCGGCGGCGATCGCCACCCTGCATGACGTCCTCGCCGTACTTGGCATCGTCTGGCTGCTCGACAAGGAGATGACGCTTCTCATCATCACCGCCCTGCTTACCCTGGCCGGTTATTCATTGAATGACACGGTCGTCATCTTTGACCGCATCCGGGAAAACCAGCAGAAGAACCCAGACCTCAGTTTCTATGAAATCATCAACAATTCCATCAACCAAGTATTGGCACGCTCGGTTATCACGGTGCTGACCGTGCTGTTCACGGTTCTTTCCCTGTTCTTTTTCGGCGGTTCGACCATCCACGATTTCTCCTTTGCCCTGCTGATTGGCTTGCTGGCCGGCACGTTCTCCTCCATCTTCGTTGCCAGTCCGCTGCTGGTCATCGGAAGGAAGCACACGTCGCCATGACATCCCTGCCCGACCATTTTCAGCCTGTCAGCGCGGACCAGGAACTGGTCTTTGCCTGTCATCCGGGGATTGCCTGCTTTACCCAATGCTGCCGCGAACTGGATCTGGCCCTGACCCCGTACGATGTGTTACGCCTGAAACGGCGTCTGCAGCTCGTTTCCGGCCAGTTTCTCGAACGATATGTCATTGTCGAGTGGGACGAAGCATGCCTCTTCCCTACCTGCTATCTCACCATGGTGGATGATGGCCAAGCCTCCTGCGTCTTCGCGGACAGCCGGGGATGTTTGGTGTATGGCGACCGGCCCGGGAGCTGTCGGGCCTATCCGGTGGGCCGGGGCGCTGCCAAGGGCAGCGACGGCTTGCCGGCGGAATCACTGGTGCTGTTGATTGAGCCGCATTGCCAGGGGTTCGCGGAGGAGGTCTCCGCCCAGACGGTTCGGAGGTATCTGCTCAGCCAGGAGTTGGAGCCATACAACCAATTCAACGATGCCCTGCTGCCAGTGGTGCAACATGCCGCCATCCAGGCCGGTACCTTTCGGCCCTCTCGGTCTCAGCTCGACCAGTACATGCTGGCCTTGTATGACCTGGATCACTTCAGACAGGAAATGGCTCACGGACGCGTGGCCCTGCACAGCCCCCTGAACCCGGCGCAGATTACCGGGTTGGCCGGCGATGATGAACAACTGCTTCTGCTTGGCATCCGCTGGTTGCTGCAGGAATGGTTCGGCGAGTAGCCCAGCAGGTGGCGACAGGACCATCGATGACGGTTACGGATCTCCTTGTCTCCGATCTGCTCAAGCGCCTCAGGATAATCGGCCATTCCTTTTGTGCTACCGAAGGCGGTTCCCATGGTCCCGACCACAGCGAACGGGTGTTGCGCACCGCCTTGCACATCGGCGAGCGGATGGCCGCCCAACTCGATATCCTCGCTCCGGCGGCGCTATTGCACGACATCGGCCGCAGGGAAGAGAGCTTAAGTCAGGGCCGGGTCTGCCATGCCCGACGCGGCGCCGAACTCGCGGTCCCCTTGCTGGGCGACTTGGGCTACGGGGCTGAGGCGATCGAGGCGATCTGTCATTGTATTCACAGCCATCGCTTCCGCAGCGCAGTGCGCCCAGCAACCCTGGAGGCGAAAATTCTCTACGATGCCGACAAGCTCGATTCCATCGGAGCCGTCGGCATCGGGCGGGCCTTTCTTTTTGCCGGCCAGATCGGAGCCCGGCTGCACAACCCGGAACTGGATCCAGCCGCCACCTCGCCCTATTCCTTGGAAGATACCGCCTACCGCGAATTCCGGATCAAGATGTCGCGGGTCCACAGCCACATGCTCACCGCGGCAGGGCGGAAAATGGCCGAACAACGGCATGCCTTCATGCAAACCTTTTTTGATCAGCTCACCAGCGAAACCAACGGCACATCGCCGTGATTTTCACCAGCAAGCGGACTCTACCCATGCTCAAACTTGTCGTTTTCGATTGCGATGGCGTCATGTTCAGTTCCCGGGAAGCGAACCGGCACTACTACAACGATCTCCTCGCTGCTTTCTCCTGCCCGCCGATGAACGAAGAAGAACTGGACTACGTTCATATCCACAACACGTACAACTCGATCGCCCATATCTTCCGCAATCACACCCACATCACCCCAGAATCGATCGAAGCCCACCGCCGTCATCTCGACTACGCGCCCTACCTGCGTTTCATGACCATGGAGCCCGATCTGCTCCGCTTTCTCGAACTCATCAAGCCTTCGTATCGAACCGCTATTTCAACAAACCGCACCGACACGATGGAGATCATCCTCGACACCTTTGCCCTGCGGCCATGGTTCGATATGGTGGTGACCGCCCTCAACGCCCCTCGACCCAAGCCGGCCCCGGATGGACTGCTCATGATTTTGGACCACTTGCGTATCCGCCCGCATGAGGCCATTTACATCGGCGATTCAGCGATCGATCAGGAACATTGCTCTGGAGCAAGGGTCGACCTGATCGCCTTCAGGAACAAAACGCTGGACGCCCGCTATCATGTGGACAACTTCATGAGTATTGCTGCGCTGCCGCCTTTGCAACCCAACGGTTAGGCAATGGCAGAACGCGGGGATTCACCCTCATCGAGCCTGCGGAGGCCTTCCATGATAATCATCATAAAATCGCCGAGTTCCCGGGTGTTCATCAATGCATCCTGCAAACCGGGGATAAAGCGGAAGGAGCCTTCTTTCTGGGCCAGTATGGCGTAAATCGCTTCCTGATTATCGAAATCCCCATAGCGGGCCGCCAGCAGTCCTCCTTCCCGGAAGGTGACCCGCGCCGGGCCATTTTCGAATTCAAGGATGAGTCTGCCGGTCTTCTGATGCATGTGGAAAACCTGCAGCAATTCAGCCGTGGCGATGACGTCGAGCCGCCCACTGACCATCGACTGTATGTCCTCTGGAGGAGGAGCAGGATTTTTACTCACGGTGCTTGTAACCGATTTGTCCGTCAACTGAAATTTGACCAAACCTGTACATCCCCCGCAGGTAAAGACCATGTCGCGTTGTTCGGCAAAGCCTGTGGATGCATACGGCATGAGGGTGAAAAGAAGCCCGGTGAGTTCGCGCACCAGGATGAGGCAGGACGAATGGTTCAGCGGCAACTCGACCGCTTTGTCTGTTAAAAGAAAACGCTCTTCCCGAACATAGAAGGGGCAGTTCCTGACATGGGTGATTTCAAATGCGGCTTGAAAGGACGTCATTGATCTCGGCATGTTTGAGGTTGTGTGGTGTGATAAAAAGTGTACACGCAAATGGTTTCATGCTCAAAGGAATCTTCGTCGGTACCCAGTATCTCGACTTTTTCGTCTTCCGCGCAAAGCTCGCTTGTTTCCCCCCACGTAATGCTTTACAATTTCCACAAATAATGTCATCCGTTGATGTATAATCGGTATTTCTTTTCCCCTCTACCGGTGAAGCTGCCCGGCAACCGGCATTGCACCAGATCAAGATCACAGGTTATTTTTATGGCCACGGGCTCACAGCAGATAGCTGATGATTACGAGCGACTCAAGGAACTGCTTGCGTCGTATCCCAATATTTCAATCATCAAAACCGAAGGCCAGCCACCCAACAGCTACGAGATTGAATATAACCTGCGCGGATATATCAAGAAGGACGACCGTACCATCGATATCGGGTACACCCACCGGGTGCGACTCAGCCTCCCCTTCGGCTATCCTCATTTCGCTCCGACCGCCAAACCCCTGACCCCTATTTTCCATCCCGATTTCGATCCTGCCGCCATTCGCCTGGCCGACCGCTGGCAGCAAAATCCCTCGTTACCCGAGTTAGTGCTGCATATCGGCGAGATGATCTGCGCAATCGTCTACAATCTTGAGGACCCATTCAATCAAGAGGCTGCCGAATGGTATGTACGCCAACAGGCTCAGCTTCCCCTCGACACGATCAGTGTTGCCGATATCGAAATCAGTGTGGTCGATATCGAACCAAGCAAGCCCAATGTGGTCGATATCAAACCAATAGAACCAGTAGCACTGATCGAACCAACGGATACGACTCCCGGTCCTCTGGATACCGACGCCTTTACCGCCCTGCGCCTGGAACGCGATGATCTTCCTGATTCTCACCAGCAGAGCGACGGCGCTGTCATTCAACATATCCGCGATCTTGTCGACGCTAACAAAATCTTTGCCGCCAACAAGATACTGTCTGAGTTGCCCGAGGGCATCTCCTTTCCCGATCGGGAGGAGCTGCAACTGCATATCGGCAAGATTCTCCGCAAAACCGATCAATTATTCAAATTGATAGAACAACTCGAGTCGATGTCCAAGTTTGACGGGGCTATGGAGGTAATGGACAATCTCCAGACGATTGCCGTCGATGTACCAGGTGTCGAGGCGCTCAAAGCCAGAATTCAGCAGGCAATGCAGGTGGCGCGGTCTGCAGCCGCATCTCGCAAATCCAGCAAGCGGGCGACGGACGTGCAGGCATCTTCGCCACCTTCGCCCCTCATCAAATTGAGCGGCAAATCGCTTGCCCGGTCCGGTACTGTTTTTTTCAAACCCATCTCAGCAGCCATTCTGATGCTGGCGGTCGCGATCCTGAGCATCTCTCTGTACTTCAAGGATGAAAACACCCTCAGCCGATCACAGGTCAATGTGCTGCAAGGACAGCTGCTCATCGAAAAGAAACAGTTCGATCAAGCGGTGAAAACTCTGGAAGAAGCAAGGGCCATGCTATCCGATCTGACCATCCTTCGTTTCCGCAAGGGTCGCCAGGAACAAAGCATCGACGCGCTACTCTCCTCCACCGACCTGCAGGAGGGCTTGCAAGGGCGAGTGCTGTACCAGGGACAGTATGTTTCGGCCAGCGATGCCGCTGCCCAGGAAAAATTGGCGGTGTTGACCGACCAGGCGCAATCTCTTGCTGGGCAGAACAAAATCGCCGAGGCGCTCAGCCTCTATCGTCAGGCTTTGCAATTTGCGACCAATCGTCATCTGGAAAAACAGCAAACAGCGATCAATGAAACCATCCAATCGCTGGAATTGCGCCAAACTCTTGCCGCTGCCGAAAAGGCCGAGCAGGAGAACAACTGGAGCGAGGCGGCTGAAGCCTATCGAAAGGCACTGACTCTTTCTGACACCATGATGAATCTGGGGACGACGAGCGACATCACCAGCCGGATGACGGCTGCCACCTTCCGCTACGAGCTCGATCAATCCAAAAAGTCCTTCACGCAGTCACAGTGGCGAGAAACAATCAAATACCTCGAACAGGCGCAACGGGCCATCAACATCAATCCCAACGTGGTGAGCGAAAAAGAGCGCCAGGATTTGCACCAGCTTTTAATCAATGCCCGTTTATATCTCACGCTGTCCACTGCCCGGGAAGCATTTCAGCAAAAAAATTGGCAGCAGGCCATAGAGGAATATCAAAACGCCTTGGACTTATTGACCCGCGAGCCGGAGACCGCAGCAAATGTCCGAGGGGAGTCTCTGGGAAAAATTAAAAAGACCCTGCTGATGGTCAAAATTGCCCAGATTCAAGATCAAATCGTCGAGAATGAAAGCAAGGGAGACAAAGGAGACCCGGCCACGATTCTCGCTCGCTACAAGGAGATTCAGAAGCTCATCGCTGAGAGCGAAGACCAAAACGACCCCGCAGTCAAAGATGTCTCGCAAAAAATCGCCGATAAGATAGATAAACAGCAGGACTTACTCCTCCAGCGCGAAAAGATTGCCTGGTTGGAGGGACATTTTGACGAAATCTTCCGCGCCAATTACCCAACCTTCAAAAACTCCAAACTGACGCAGCCCAAAGCCGTGTTCCTGAAAAAAATCAGCGGGCGAATAATCTTTACCCTCAGCTGCCTGGAACAGAGTCAGGGGAGTGCATCAAAGCTGGAATTAAATTACCAATTCGACCTCGCCAGCGGCAAGTGGTCGCTGTACGGCAATTAAAAGCGTACCTGCAACCGAACATCTTAAGGGGCCTGGTTCACTTGAACTGCCCCTCAACAGGCTGACTGCCACGGAGATCGAACTCAACGGAACTCTCGCAAGTTACGTAGAGGTTCCACTCGACCGTTCTGCGTTAGATCAGAAATCTGAATTCTCCTTTGCCTAACAGGTCATGGAGGTGCAGGATGCCCTCCATATATCCACCTTCGTTGACCACCGCAAGCACCGTTATTTCGTGCCGCTGCATGATGCTCAAAGCATCGGCGGCCATCAGCGCACTGGAGATGGCCACGGGATTGGGTTTCATTGCCTCCTGCAATGCCATTTCCCGGATGTTTTTCCCCGCCGACAGTATCCGGCGAATGTCGCCATCGGTGATGATGCCAAGTAGCTTCTTTTTGTCATTACAAATAAATACCGCGCCTAAATTCTTCTGATTCAGCTCACTGACAGCATCCACCAAGGTGGAAGCGCTACCAATAATCGGCACATCCTCCCCGGTCAACATCACTTTGCGAACTGCGATTTTCAGCCGCTCGCCCAGACTCCCTCCCGGATGATTCCGCCTGAAATCTTCAGCCCGAAACTGTTTCCGGTTCAACAAGGCCAGGGCCAGGGCATCACCCAAGGCCAATGTGGCCGTCGTTGAGGTTGTGGGAGCAAGTCCCAATGGGCAGGCTTCGCGGGGGACAGCAATATTGAGGGTGATCACCGCATGCTGCGCCAGATTCGATTGGGCATGCCCACACATGGCAATGATCGGAACGTTTCGCTCCTTCAGGCTGCCCAACAATCCATTCAATTCTGCGGTTTCACCTGAATAGGATATGGCCAGCACCACGTCAGTCGATGCCACCATGCCCAGGTCGCCATGCAGGGCTTCGACGGGATGCAGAAAAACAGAGGAAGTCCCTGTGGAATTGAGCGTTGCCGAAATTTTTTGCCCAACCAGACCTGACTTGCCGATCCCGGTCACCACGAGACGACTTGGACAAGCCATGATAAGTTCGACCGCCTGTTCAAATTCCTCGCCAAGATTGTCACGCACCGCAAGAATGCCTGCAGACTCGATCGATAACACTTCTTTCGCCAAATCGATACTCACACCGCTTCCTCCAACCCAACGACCTCTCGTCCTTTACTTTAACTCGCTATTATCCAATCCAGCGGCTTGCTGCCATCGTGGGCTGGGCCGCACGAGGCAAACCTCCGTTCCAGGCCGCTGGCCGCTTGCGTTCCTGTCTTCGGTGAGGTTTTCTCAGATCTGCATCGAGTAGCCATGGGGCGTTTTGTCACTCCCGATTCCCACCGCCTGCCGGCGCATTCGTCGTACCGAAATCGGCAGATGCCGTCTCCACAAGGTGGTAGACCAATACATATAGATCTCGTTTTCTCATGGCAAGAATATCTCATGACCCAACTGCTGATACCGCACCTGAATCTTTGCACAGCCAAGGAGTTTCATCTGGGCAATTTCCAAGACTCTTGAGGATCATGTCGTGCGGAGGCGAAGTTGCCCGCCAATCACCTGATGCTCAATACCGCTTTCCTCGTGGATCTTGTACGCACCTTGGCCGGTGATGCCATGCCCTGTGCCCACCACGCTCTGGTTGTCGCGCATGTAAACGACGGGACGGCCGAAAAGCAGATCGGCCTGCTGCCACTCAGCCAGCAGACCGGATCGGTCATGCTCAAGGCGAGCCACCTGTTCGGCAATGGCGCTGACCAGACTGGCCAACAAGCCATCCAACGCAATCGGAATGTGCAGATGATCAAAAAGCGTGGTGACCACAGGTTGAATCTCAGCGGCGAAATCATGAGTTATGTTGTTGACATTCATGCCGACACCGATGATGACAGTCGCTGTCGAACCGCCCGGATGTGGTTTGATGACATTTTCACAGAGAATTCCAGCGAGTTTCTTGTCGCCGAGATAGATGTCATTGGGCCATTTGATTAGGGGGAAAAAGCCATACTGGCTTTTGAGCACCCGCAGGCAGGCAAGCCCTGTTGCCAAGGTGATCAGAGGAAGATGTTCAAACGGTAATGCCGGTTCGAGTATCAGGGAAAAATACAAACCACCTTTGGGTGAATCAAAAACACGCTCGTATTGTCCCCTGCCAGCCGATTGCGTGTCGGACCACACGATGGTTCCGCTTGGTGCTGCATCTTCCGTGACCAAGTCCTTGGCGACTCGATTAGTGGAGTCAATGTGGTCATATCGCACAATCATGCGGCGGAAATGGCTGTCAGTGGCGGGTAAAATGGTATGTGACCAAAAAAGAAAAGCAGAGATTCCCTAAGGGAACCCCTGCTTACTCATCTTTGTCCTAACGGTGATTACTTCTCTTCGTTCTGAATGCGGTCAGGGCGGGCATACATGGTGGTCGATCCCGATGACCAGAACATCAATTCACCTTCGGTGACCAATGCATTGGCGATTTTTTTGATGTCTCTCGGCTTGGTATCCGGATCACATTCATAAAAATCTTTAATATAAAGCTGTGGCTTGGGTGCCTTTTTGGCTTTTTCTATAATGGCTTTCTTCAGCTCTTCTACGCTCAGTGCCATAATGCGCTCCTCGTGATGTGTGAAAACACAAAAAATGATCGGCTCTGTCTTCTCCAGAGCCGATCATCGGTTATTTGCTCTTACTTGGTGTACGCGGCAGTATGACTTGTGAACTTAAATTGAGTAGTGGTCCGCCAGGTGTCGTATGCCAACCGATAGTCGTCGATGGATTTCTCGGTGAACGGCAACCCGGTTTTCTCGAAGAACTTCTCCCAACCAATCCGTTCAGCCCACTCACCCAAGCGCTCATATTTCTTCGCATCTTTGGCATAGGCTTCCAAAATCTGACGAACACAGGCGACTGTCTCAGGCCAGCGCGGGGTGGTGTTCGGCAAAAACGGCACAACCAGCTTGGAGAATTTCGGTGTTGACTTGGAGTTGGAAACCTTACCGCCAACAAGAATGGCGATACCGTCACCTTCCGGATCAGCCAACGGCATAGCCGGGCACATGGTATAACAGTTACCGCAGAACATACAGCGCTCGGCGTTTACCTTGACCGATTTCACTTCCTCACCGGCGGAGTTGGTCGCCTTAGCAGGCTTGACCGCGCCAAGCGGACAGGAGGCAATGGCCAGCGGAATCTCGCAAACGCCGGTGATCCGATCGTTATCGATCATCGGCGGCTTACGATGGATACCGAGGATGGCGATGTCGGAAGCGTGAACAGCGCCACACATATTCAAACAGCAAGCCAAAGCGATGCGCACTTGAGCGGGCAATGACATGGAGCCGAAATACTCGAACAGATCATCCATGACCGCCTTGACCGGGCCGGATGCGTCGGTTGCGGGCGTATGGCAATGAATCCAGCCTTGGGTATGGACAATGTTGGTCACGCAGGCACCGGTGCCGCCGATCGGCAAAATATCCTTATAGCCCTGCTGCAGGCCAGCCTTGAGCGCGTCCAGTTTCTCTTTGCTGTCAACCATGAACTCTACGTTATTCCGGGTGGTGAAGCGAAGATAGCCGCCGCAGTATTTATCAGCGATGTCACAGTACACACGGATACGGCTGACGGTCAACAAACGGGCAGAGCCGCAACGAACCGTATACACTTTGGCTCCAGATTCGGAAACATGTACCAGAATGCCGGGCTCAAGGATCTCGTGATAGAGCCATTTGCCTTTGTTCTCTTTGATGACTGGCGGCAGGAAATCTCCATAGTACCGCGGCCCCAAGTCGGTAATCCGACCTTCCATAGGATTCTTCGGATCGTAACCCATTATATCATCTCCTTATAAAGTAGTTCCGTCAGGTTCTATCGATAACGATTATCAGGCTGCGTGACGCCTTCTGAACTCGGCGACATCACGCTCCCAGCCACCAGGCACTTCTTCTTCTCTCCAGAAGACGTACGGGTTGGAGCGCGGCTCTTTGACATGCTGCGGCAAAGGTTCGATTTCCATAACGCTGAGGAAGGTCGGCAGACCGACGCGCTGCATGGTCTCACCCACACGCTCGCGGTTCTTGCCCACTTCCATCCACCAATCCCAAATCTTCTCGATCATGTCAACGATATCCTGGTAATCATCCTCAGCGTTCACTTCGATGAACGGGATGACCAAGGTGGCGAACTGGGCGCCATCAAGAATCGGGGCCTTGGCGCCGATGCAGATGGAGGCGCCTTGCTGCAGGCCAGGACGCAACGCGCGTGGCATAACGTTGATGCAGTGCATGCAACGGGTGCACTCAGCGTTGTCGATCTTCAACTCATTGCCTTCCATCCACATGCAATTGGTGGGGCACAGCTTGATCACTTCTTTCTGAATATCGAATTTACCCCAGTCGCGGCCCTTATGGGCACCAGCGTTAGACGGATACTCCGGATCATTGGCGATGTATTTCTGCACAGCGGCCTGGTCGATGCGGATATCGTCCTTCCAGGTGCCGATGACGGCAAAGTCGGAACGGGCGATAGCGGCAACGCAGTCGTTGGGGCAGGCAGAAAATTTGAATTTAAACTTGTACGGGAATGCCGGGCGATGGATTTCATCCTGGTAGCGCTGCGTCAAGCTGTTGCAGAGTTCCTGCGCATCGTAACAGGCCCACTCGCAACGGGAGTTGCCAAGACAGGAGGAAGGGGTCCGCAGGTTGGAGCCGGAACCGCCAAGGTCTTGTTTCAAGTCATGGGTCAGATCCCAAAACAGAGGCTCAAGATTCTCTGTCCTCGTGCCGAGGAAGATCATATCGCCGGTGGAACCATGCATGTTGGTGACACCGGAACCGTATTTTTCCCACAGATTCATCAACGCGCGGAGGTTCTCAGTGGTGTAATAGAGACCCGATGGCTGAGCGATACGAACGGTGTGAAAGTGCTCTACCCCGGGAAACTGGGTAGGCACATCAGAATAACGGCCAACAATACCGCCGCCATACCCAAAAACACCAACGATACCGCCATGCTTCCAATGGGTGATCCGATCTCTGTATGAAAGCTCAAGCTGCCCAAGGATATCCCAGCACTCTGGCTTGGTTTCCGCCTGCTGCTTGAGGTCAGTGACGAAACTCGGCCATGGACCTTTTTCCAGTTCGTCCAATAGAGGCGTTTTATGCTTTGCCATCAGTGTTCCTCCTAGAGATTATGTGGTTTGAAAAAACCTCGTCAATTCAATTAGCCCGAACGAAAAAAGCTCGTCATTACAGGCAAGAACGCACAACACCATGTTGAATGGTCATTCAGAGAGCGAGCATAAACGTCCAGCAACCCTTTGTCAACAAAAAATCCCTCCCGCCGCGCCATGCAAAACAGAGGCGCCAAGGGCGTTGCGCTTATCTGATTCCCGCTTGCTGCAGCATGCTCTCCTCAAGAGCGCTTGACCCCTTTGCTGCCATCCTGCCCGCGATGAGATCCAGCAGACGGGTTGCTAAAATCTTACCCAACTGTACGCCTTCCTGGTCAAACGAATTTATGTTCCAGCAGAATCCCTGGAACGCTATCCGGTGTTCGTAAATCGCCAGCAGCCCCCCCATGATCTGCGGCGTCAGCCGGTCGGCAATTAGGATCGAATTGGGTCGGTTCCCCGGAAAACATCGGACGGGATTGTCGTCCTGTTTACCCAGCGCCAGCGCCAGAGATTGCGCCAGCATATTGGCGAGCAGTTTCTGCTGCGATCCTGTCCCCGCCACACGCAGATCAAGACCATACTGACTGTGGCGAAAACCGATAAACTCGACAGGAACGACCTCTGTCCCTTGGTGGATCAGTTGATAAAAGGCGTGCTGACCGTTGGTGCCGGGTTCCCCCCAGACCACGGGCCCGGTCTTCCACCCGACAGTCTTGCCTTGCCGGGTGACCGACTTGCCATTGCTTTCCATGTCGCACTGCTGCAGATGAGCGGGGAATCGGGACAAGGCTTGGCTGTACGGCAGGACCGCCACAGTGGCATGCCCGAGGAAATTGTGATTCCAGATCCCCAACAGCGCCAGCAACAAGGGGATGTTCGCCCGGATGTCCGGCTCCATCGCGGCCCGATCGACCTCGTGGGCACCGCGCAAGATTTCCATGACCGCCTCGAAACCCAAAACAAAGCCCAAGGTCACGAGCCCCACCATGGAGGTCGCCGAATAACGGCCACCGATGTAGTCTTCCATGTAAAATGAGCGCAGGTACTTGTTGGCGTCATCCATGGGGCTGCCCTCCCCGGTGACAGCCACCAGATGGAGCGCCGGGTCGAGCCCCGCTGCGACAATCCTGGCGCGGACCAACTCTTCATTGGTCAGGGTTTCCAAAGTCGAGCCGCTCTTGGACACGACATTGAAGAGGGTGCGCGACAGGTCAAGGCCGGACAGCACCTCAGCCACATCGTCGGGATCGACATTGGCGATGAACCGCGCCGAGCGGCCGCAAAGCGCATACGCCTTCAGCGCCATATACAGGGCCCTCGGCCCCAGATCGGAGCCGCCGATCCCCACCTGCACCATGGTGGTAAAGGGCTTCCCTTCCGCGTTGACAATGGCGCCGCTGGCCAGTTCATCGAGAAAAATCCGTAATTTCTCGAGTTCCCGCCGCGCCTTTGCGCTGGCCTCCGGCGCCATGGGGGGATCGTCGAACACATCGCGGCAGGCCGTGTGCAGGACTTGCCGGTTCTCGCTGGCATAGCCTTGGATGCGGTTTAGCACCGCCCCCTGCCGCATCGCCGCGTAGGCTGCAATCAGCCCAGCCTCGTCGGCAAGCTCCTGGAGCGCATCCAGGACCGCCGGCGTAACCCGCTGCGTTGCGTACAAAAGATCGAAACCGCAGCCCGACGTCTTCATTGCGCTGATCCGCTCTGCGGTCAGCCCGCCAGCCGCGGTCAGGTCATGGGGGGCGCGGGCCAAGGCCGCGAGTTTTCCTACGGCCGCATGTGCCGAAAAATCTTGGAATTCCATATATGCCTCTCCTGTCATGCGATGCTCACTGCCGGGCCAGCTCCTTCATTTGCTTGATGATTCCCCGGTAATCCCCCTGCCCGTAAATCGCGGATCCAGCAACAAATATGTTTGCGCCGGCAGCGGCAGCCTGGCCAATGGTCGCTGGACTGATGCCGCCATCCATTTCGATGCCGGCCCTGGGATTCACCTGGTCGAGCATCTGCCGCAGCCGCCTCGTTTTGTCCAATGAGGACGCAATGAACGACTGGCCGCCGAAGCCGGGATTCACGCTCATGAGCATCACCAAGTCGACCTCGTCCAGCACGTATTCGAGCGTGGCGAGGGGGGTAGCCGGGTTGAGCACCGCCCCGGCCTTTTTGCCCCGTTCCCGGATCGCGGCCAAGGTACGGTGGAGATGGGTACAGGCCTCGACATGCACCGTCACCCAATCGGCGCCGGCATCTATGAACTCATGGATATAACGATCAGGATCGGCAATCATCAGGTGGACATCGACCGGTAGCCGGGTGACCGCCCGGATCGCCCGGACCACCAGAGGGCCGATGGTAATGTTGGGCACGAAATGGCCATCCATCACATCCACATGGATAACATCCGCTCCCGCCGCTTCGACCGCCCGGACCTCCTCGCCGAGGCGGGAGAAATCAGCAGAGAGGATCGAGGGCGCAATCATGAGCGAGCGCATGGTACTCCTGAAAAAGAGAATGGATTCGTTAGCTACAGCGCGGGCTGCCTTGGTGATGAATATACCAGATTGACCGAAAAAGAACCGGTTATTCGCGACGGAAAACCACCGAACGCCTCAGTTGCCGCAGACGCGCTCGTACTGCTGCCCAGGGATCTGGCGGACCAGTCCCTTCAACTCCAGTTGCAGGAGCAGTCCGTGTATTTCGGCCACAGCCAGTCCAGAGGCCTGGGCCAGGGCATCGATGTCGAGCGGATAGACATCCAAGGTCGCGAGCAGCCTCTGTTCCGGTTCCGTCAGCACCGGCATCGGACTGCTGGAGATCTTGCCAGGAGCAAGGCTGCTCCAGGACAATTCCTCCAGGATATCAGCCGCATTCTGTACCAGATGGGCACCCTGTTGGATTAACCGGTGAGCGCCGACACTTTTGGGCGAATCGACCCGGCCGGGAACGGCAAAGACTTCCCGCCCCTGGTCAAGCGCCAGCCGGGCCGTGATGAGCGAGCCTGACTTCTCGGTCGCCTCCACGACCACCACCGCCCTGGCCAAACCGCTGATGATCCGGTTGCGCGTCGGAAACCGGAACGCTTCCGGTCTCGTCCCCAGCGGATATTCGCTCAATACGAGACCGGTGGCCGCGATGTTGCCGAACAGTTCGGCATGGGCACGAGGATAGATCACATCGACGCCACAGCCAAGGACCGCAATGGTGCCTCCGCCGCCAGCCAAAGCCCCGCGATGGGCTGCGGCATCGATGCCATAGGCGGCGCCGGAAACGATGGTCATTCCAGCCGCCACCAAATCGGCGGCAAGAGCGGTGGCGATACGACAACCGTAGGCAGAGGCGGCTCGAGATCCGATGATGGCCACGGCCGGGTGTTCCAGCCAATCAAGGGCGCCGCGGCAGTACAGGAGAACGGGGCTGTCGGGGATGTCGCGCAGGGCTGAAGGGAAGGCGGGACTATCGGGAGTAAGCAGGGTGATGGCAAGCCGGTCAAGCCGTTCCAACTCATCGCGGGCATTCTGCCGGGCCGTGGCTATTTGCCGGGAGTCACCCAAAACATTGACCAGATGAGGGCCGATACCGGGCCGCGACCGGAGACCTGCCGGATTCTGCAAGACCGCCGCCGGTGACCCAAACCAGCGCACCAAGCGGTTGATCAAGTTGCATCCCAGACCAGGAAGCAACGAAAGTGTCAACCAATCTTCGACCGCTTGAGGGTGGGGCAAGGGATCTAATCGGTCATAAAAGCGAGCAATTCCTGGCTTCGTGCCGGATGCCGCAATTTCTTCAACGCCTGCGCCTCAATCTGCCGAATGCGCTCCCGGGTCACCGAGAAGCACTGCCCGACCTCTTCCAGCGTATGGTCGCAACCGATTTCGATACCATAGCGCATCCTAAGCACCTTTTCCTCTCGCGGAGTCAACGATTCCATCACCTTGCACAGGCACCGCTTGAGGCTTTCAGTGGTTGAATGTTCCTGAGGATCGGGGTGGGTATGATTCTCGATGAAATCGCTGAGCATGGTATCCTCTTCATCGTTGACCGGAGCATCGAGAGAAATGGCATCCTTGGCCGTTTTCAGGGCAATCTGCACCTTCTCGATATCGGTATTCAACTGGGAAGCCATCTCTTCCGGCGTCGGTTCCCGGCTTTCAATTCGCTGAAAATCCTTGGCAAACCGCAGTAGGCGATTGATGGTTTCTATCATGTGTACCGGCAGGCGGATGGTCCGCCCCTGATCGGCAATGCCGCGGGTCACGGCCTGGCGTATCCACCAAGTGGCATAGGTGGAAAATTTGTACCCCCGCTTGTAATCGTATTTTTCGACCGCCTTCATCAGCCCGATATTGCCCTCTTGAATGAGGTCGGGCAATTGCATGCCACGGTTCATAAATTTCTTGGAAACCGAGATCACCAACCGGAGGTTGGCCCGGACCAAGGTCTCCTTCGCCTGTTTGGCGGTTTCCCGCCCCACTTCTATTTCCTGCTGCAACTGAATGAAAGCGGGCCATGAAATGCCGATGATCTCCGCCAGCTCGAGGGTCACACGCTGTTCAATTTCAGCAGAACTGATTTCCTCGCTTTCCGGATACAGTTGCTGCCGCCGGGCAGCAGACAACAGTTCCTGTTGCCGGGCCATCACCCGAACTTTATTGAATTTCTGGGCCAGCTCCTTAACCGTGTCAGCCACCGAAAGTAACCCTTTGGAACACAATCGATATTCCCGAAAGAGATGAGCAATGTCAGTGCCCACCGCCAGAATGTCGGCGACCACGGCTGCCTCTTTGACTTGATTGCCCGCGTGTTTCTTCAATTCGAGAAACAGCTCCCGGCGCCGGGCATCGAGTTCGTTCGCCCTTTCCACCTGGTCGAGGAAGGCGTCACGCACTGCGGTCAACTCGTCCTCGCTGTCGGACAATCCCCGAATCACCGAAGGGATGCGGACAGTACCCCGCAGGAGATTTTCGGCCAGGTCATTGAGCGCGGTGACCCCCAAGGTCAGCCGCAGCATCCCCTGTTGAATACGGGTTTCGCCCTCCTCGATCATGCGCGCCAGTTCAATCTCCTCTTCGTGGCTGAGCAGGCGTTGGTTCCCCATTTCCCGAAGGTAGATATTCATCGGGTCAACGCTGCTCCCCATCCCTCTCCGATCATCTCCCCGTCTGTCCTCTCCCAGGCGCCGATCCAAGGATGAACGGCGCTCTATGCTGTTGCGAACGATCCAGTCTTCCTCCTCTTGAACATCGCCCGACGACCAACCATCGGGCGTTTCTTCGGCAAACTCTTCGGGTTCTTGATCATCTTCCAAAAGAAAATCATTCGGTTCCATCACCCCTCCTCGCCACCGGTACCTGTCCGCCGACATATACCTTGTGTCACACTCGCCTTCTTAAAAAAACAAAGAATCGAAATATATCAACAAGATATGAGAAAAATATAGTCAATTTATGCCAACATCTCAAAATCACAGGAGATACAAAAACACCCCCTTCTGATACAATTTTTTGAACTTTACCAGGTTTGCATCTTTTTTCAACATGTTAAATTAGAAACATCCTTTTTCTCGTTCCATTTTCTGTTTCCGCCCGATCAACTCCATCAACAGTCCTTTGTCCCCAAGGCGTTCAACTCGACGAATCTCTTCCTGCAATTCGGCGGCAGCCCGCTTGTGCAACACTGAGCGCACCCAACGCACCAGCGCATCGCACATATTCCGGGCCTGTTCCTGGCCGGCGGCATACGGCAATCCCCTGGTCAAAATTTGTACGATATGGGCGCGATCGTGCGGGTCGTCGACCTGCGCAAGCAACTGTTCAGGCTGATGGGATGCGGCCTCATTCATACGCGCCATCAGATCGATCAACCGAAGCGCCGCGGGTTCCCGAACCGCATCCGCAAGTCCGGCCTGCAGCAACTCGCCGAGATATTCAGGATACAAAATGAGGAATTCAACCAAGTGACGCTCCTGGGTGGGCAAACGGGCAAGCCCCTCGGAAGAGTAGACTTCTTCCGGGGTGGCCTGCCTGCGCCCTGCCGCTGGTCCTGACTGAAAATAACCGGGCGTCACCCCCAATTTCTCGCTGAAATGGGCCACCATCAATGCCCGTTGTTCCGGGTTGATCGCCTCCTTGATAAGCTCTTTCAATTCCGCGATGATTCTATTTTTACCGGCCAAGGTCGAGCCGTGGGCCCGGAGCAAGGCATCGAAGGCGAATTCGGCCAAAGGCCGTGCCGTGTCCACGAGCGTGGCGATCGCCTCTGGCCCCTGAGCGCGGACATAGGAATCGGGGTCATGACCGGCCGGCAACAGGGCGACCCGCCCCTCGACCTGCTCGGCAAGAAAGTAAGGAATGCTGCGCATGGCGGCCTTCAGTCCGGCGGCATCGGCATCGAACAGCAATACCGCCTCATCGCCATATCCGCGCAAGGCACGGATATGTTCCCGGGTGAGCGCGGTGCCCAGGGGGGCGACCACATTGTCGATACCATGCACGGCAAGCAGGAGCAAATCGAAGTTTCCCTCAACCACCAGAGCGCGGCGTTGCCTGCGGATGGCTTCCCGATGCTGATGCAGTCCGAACAAAAGCCGGCTTTTTTCAAAAATCGGGCTTTCGGGCGAATTCAAATACTTGGGCTTGCCATCGCCCAGAATGCGGCCGCCAAAGGCCACGATCCGACCGGTCATATCGGCAAGGGGAAACATGACCCGCGAGCGGAAACGGTCATACTGACCACCATGTTCCTTGCCGATCGCCAAGCCCGCCTGGACCAAGGCCTCCCTGGACACCCCTCTGGCCTGCAGCTGATCGGCGAGATAGCTCCATCCGGCCTGTTCCGGATCCGGGGCGCAACCCAAACGAAAGCGGTCAACGACCGTCTCCGGCACGCCCCGCTGCTCGAGATAGGTCCGCGCCACCTTGCCCAGTTTCGGATGCCGCAGGCACTGCTGGTAGACGAGCGCCGCAGCCTCATTGGCCTCATACAGGGCCTCGCGCCGGCGCAATTGGAGCTTTTCAGCCTCGGTCAACTGGCGCTCCGCCATCTCGATGCCGTACTTCTGCGCCAGGGTTTTGAGGGCTTCGGGAAAGTCCATGCGGTGATACTTCATCACAAAGGCAAAAACATCGCCGTGCTCGCCGCAGCCGAAGCAGTGGAAAAATTGTCCCTGGGGATGAACAGTGAAAGACGGCGTTTTCTCGCTATGAAATGGGCACAGCCCGGTCAAGCGGTTGCCGGCCCGTTTCAACTCGACCACCTCGCCGATCACCTGGGCGATATCGGCGGCTTCCTTGACCGTATTCTTGATATGTTCGCGGCTTGTTGAAATAGGCATGCCTGATGCTCCGCCACCTGCCTTCATGCCTGCCCTGGCAGAGCGCCCCTGCGGCAATGAGATGCAGCGCATGGATGAAAGAAGGGGCGTTCGGGCCGACTGACGGCAATGATCTTGCAATCTTTTTTTGATGTTGTCATATAAGGCATCTAAGCTGGAATACGAAAGGTTTCTCCGACTCCGACTCGCTTCCATCCCCGCGTTCCCCTTTCGCTGAGGCGCACGACGAATTCGGCATGCACGACATGGATGACATGCTCGCTCTGGAAATTAAGAAGGAAATGGCGGACCGCTATTTCGGCACCCGCAGAAGAATCGAGGAAGACAGCCAGGAGTATAACCAGCATCTGCAGGAAGCCTACCGTCAAATGGAAAACGAGGTGGGATTCGATCTCGTCCGGCTCTATATCCTCCTGGGGCGGGAATCACTGGTCCACGACTTTTTCCGTTTGACCGGGATGCGGGATCAGGTCTTTCTCGACCCCTATCTTCTCGGCTCGCCCACCATCCGGAAGCGACTGTTCACAGGACAGATGATTCATGGTCTGACCCGCCGCTCCCGGTTCCACCATCTTTTTTTCGATATTTACAACCGGATGCGGGAAGGGATGGCGACCTACAGTGCCACCCTCAAACGGCTGATCGAGGAGGGCAAGGCTATTGCCGAGGACATTGAACAGTTCCATCGAACCAACGACTTGGGGAGCATGATGGGATTGCTCCGCCGCCTGGACAGCGGGTCCATGCATGAGGAAGGAGCGCTGCCGGGTCATGTTGCGCCGCAGCGGGACAGCACCCTGACGGAAAAGCTGCGGTTCCCTGCCCCGGTTGCCGCCGAGACGCACCTGCCGATCTTCCCGTCCATGCCGGCGGCCATGGGGGCATGCCGCACCAAGCTGCAGGAACTCGTCGATACCGCTTTCGACTATCAAGGCAAACCAGAAGTTCGGGAATATACCCGATAACGGCTACAGACCGATCCAATAATCCAGGCGGTCGAGGTGGTACACGCAGCCATACTGCTGGGGCCACGCACAGACCCCCTGGAGGTCCATCCCCTGGTAGATGACGGAAACCGGCCGATCCGAGGAGACGACCACCACGATGATCCTTGGATGCTCGGCGGTGAACCGCAGAGCCGAATTGTAGCGGGCGCCCCTG
The DNA here is from genome assembly GCA_009780825.1 of Desulfobulbus sp. Classification (GTDB taxonomy): domain Bacteria; phylum Desulfobacterota; class Desulfobulbia; order Desulfobulbales; family Desulfobulbaceae; genus Desulfobulbus. The sequence continues at coordinate 45,038 of WQZH01000004.1, forward strand.
GCGAGATCCTCGCCTTCGAAGGCCCGTCCGTCGAGCAGACAGGAAAAACCGTGGATATGCAGATCCGCGCCGATATGGATCGCTCCATCCACCTTGGCCAGTGACTTGGCCAGCTCCAAGGTATTTGAATCGTGCAGATCCAAGGACGGCGAGAGACTTTGCCCCGAGATCCGAACCGGCTGTTCGTTGAGATCGATGACAATCCCGCAACCGTGTTTGCGTCGTTGGGCATGCTGGACCAGATCGACCACGACCTTGAACAGGAAATAGCCGTCAAAACGGTTGAGATTCGACTCCAGCAGCAACTCCTCAAGCTGAACCAGCTTGGCCCGATAGGTGGTCGAGTTGAATTTTCCATCGGCAAAACTGCACACCTGGGTCTGATTCACCCACAAAAAACCATGCCCGCCTCTGAAATCCGCGCAGATAAAGAAAGACGGCAGGGCGCCGTCGCAGATACCGAGAATCGCCTGCCCATCGCTGACCAAGAAACGCTCCGACTGCTCGACGGTCAGCAGCAGCTTGCGCACATGCTTGTAATTGATCAGTTGCGGCCGTAACGCTTTCTGAAACTTGACCAGAAAATTCAGTTGATCGAGCATGCAGGGATCGACAAACAGCAGACGGCCCTCAGACCATGCCCCTTCCTCCTGGGTCTCGGAAATCATCAACACTGCATCCAGTATGGGATAAACCCGCACGGGAGAATCCCAGCCGAGCAGCACATTCATCAGATCGACGATGTGGTCCCGCACTGCGTGGGTAGCGTATTCCTTGAGAAAATACCCTGAAATACCGGTATATATCTCAGCGTCATTGGCAAGATCGTGGGCAAAGCGCCAGACTGCATGCTCCAGCCAACACTCGGTCGGTCCGGTGGCACAGAGGTCGGGGTGATGCTCGGTGAACCACTGTTGGAAAAACACCGATCCCGAATACCCGCCGTTGGACAAAAGACCGGCTAACCCGGGATCTTTGACCGGGATGATCTCGGCATAATGCTTCCGGTCGAGTTGAACCTTGTCGTTGACCCGCCACTTCTGCGTATCGAGATACAAATTTTTGAAAATCGGCTCATGCCCTTTAAGCAAGTTCTGAGGATCGCACAACAACATCGGGCTGTCAGGCCGAAGGGCAAAGATCACCGCCACCCGGCTCATCCCGGAAAAGTGGGTCAAGCCGTCACGGAGGCCATTGAGGATATCGCTGACGCACCGACGGACGAACGATTGCCGGATCTGTCCGTCCATGGGCCACGCTGATACATCCCCTGCTGTCATCTGGCGACCATTCCCTTCCAGTTGTCCTCGGTTGACCAAGCACGCCATTCTATCCGCACAGTACAAACACGTCCCTTGAGCGTCAAGACGATTTCGCCCCCAATCACTCCTGCCCGAGGGGACATTGCGCGAGATTGACGGGTGCTCCGGCTCCTTGGCATATGGCATTCGTTACCTGCTTGCGCCATCCTGCTCGGCCTCAAGGAAAAAGAGCTTGGCCTCGCATGCTTTTCCGCCTATCATGGCCGGACGCGGCCCCCAGCCTGTCCTTTCTTGCGCCAGGCGCATCAACTCCCGGAACAACCTCAACGTACGGTATGCTCATGGAAGACCATATTGCCGAAGAACTCGTCAACATCATCAAGAAGCAGAAAAAATCCGAATATGAGGAAGCCTTTGAGCGAGCCTTCGAACTGACCAAGGCCTACGCCGGCTCAGCCAATGCCCAGGCCTCGACCATCCCCTTTGTCTTCGAGCGGCTGTTTGAGCTGTTTGTGACCGGCAAAGCCAGATCCTGACCATTCCAGCGCATGTTCCCGGCCGGAACTCGCATGGAGAACTCAATGCGCGAGCGCTCCCCGGGCCGGCCGGAGCAGACACGGCCATCCCCGTTAACGCGCCTGGAGCTGCCGTTGAACCATCTGTAAATCCTGCCAGGCCGCTTTCTTCAATTCGACATTTTGCAAGAGGAAACGGGGGTGAAAGGTCGCCATGACCTGGAGCGGTTCGCCACCAGGATTCCTCTGGCCACAGGGGTGAAACCGGCCGCGCATCCGCACAAGCGTCTCCTGCGCTCCCACCAGAGAACGAACCGCGATCTCGCCCATGGCGCACACCAGTCTGGGGCGTACCAGTTCAATCTCCCGCATCAGATACCCATAGCAGCACCGCATGCTGTCGTCTTGAGGCGCCTCCGCAGGCGGCGGGCAACATTTAACCGCGTTGGTCACGTAAACCTGTTCAGGTGTCAGGCCAATGGCGCGCATCATGTTCCAGAGCATGGCGTCCTCGGCTTCTCCAAACAGGGCCGCAGCGGAAAATTCCGCGTTCTGCGCGGAATAGTCGCCAACTACCAGCAGCAGCGCATCCGCCGTGCCGCTGCCATGGACCACTCCCTGCCTGGCCGATGCCAGGGAACACTGACGGCAGTCCTCTATTTCCCTGTCAAGGGCGCGCAATGTCGCCGCCATGCTCCCTGATCGTTCAGGATGCGGCACCTCGCCCCCTTCGGCCGACACCGTCTCGACCGCCTGCCTCTCGTTCCCGTTCGGCCGCGCCTGCCGGCAACCGGGACAGAGAAACTGCTGCAGCCCGGGGGAGAACGGATACTGCTCAATGCCCATCTGCTGATGGTAGCGCAGCAAGGTCCGTAAAGCACCGGCAAGGCGGAGGCTCTGGATCCGATCGGGCGACGCCGGTTCCTGGGCCGGATTTGCGCCGTGGGATGCGCCCTCACCTGCCATGTCCCAGCCGCTCCCGCCTCTGCCGGCCAAACCTGACTCCGACTGCCGCCATATCTTATTCCTTTTTCTTTTTGGGTGGCTCGAACTCAAAGACCGTTTCGTTCTTGCGCAGCAAGCCATGTTTCTTCCGCGCCACCTCTTCCAAATACTTGTCATCGGAACGCAGCCGGTTGATATCTTCGGTCAACTCGGTATTTCTCGCTTCAAGACGGCTGTTTTCCTCGGCGAGTGCGGCCATATCCCTCTTCAATTGCAGGTAATGGAACAACCCCCGCCCAGGAGCGAACATCACCCACAGCAGGAAAAAAACCACGATCACCCCGCCAAGAACCCAGAGTATCTTATTATCCGGGCGATTATTCTCGTGCTGTCTGCGTGTGGTCATATGCTGCTTCGATTTCCTGTATTGAAATTAGGCAGGGAACATCCGAACAAGCAGTTACTGGCAGAGCGTCTGCCTGAGCCGATTGGCAAACTGCCATCAAATATCCGTCGGTCCCGAACAACCGGGCGGCCCACAACTTCCCTGACTGGAGGAACCGTCGTTTTCCTGCGGCGCCGCGCTCTCCGGACCATCTCCTTGCAACTGGCAGCCATCGGCAACCGGACCTCAATCATCCAGAGAGGAGGGCTTCTTTTCCTTCCGCTCGCCAAGCCTCATCAACCTGATCAGCAAAATGCCCGACTCATAGAGCAGATACAACGGCACGCCCATCAGTGCCATGTTGAAAATATCCGGGGTCGGGGTCAGGACAGCGGCGAGTATGGCGACCACCAGCACCGCGTACCGCCTGTTCTTCTCATAGGTCCTCCGGGAAATGACCCCGACCAGGGAACTGAAAACCATAAAGACAGGCAGTTCAAAAATAATCCCGAAACCAAACAGAAAAAGGGTCACAAAGGTGACGAAACGGTCCACCGAGATCACTGCCCGCAGTTCCTCGGATTGAAAGCCCAGCAGAAAACTGATGCCAAAAGGCAGGGTGATGCAGGCGCAAAAAATCGTGCCGCTGTAGAAAAGCACGCAGGTCGCCACCACAAACCAGCCCAAAGTTTTTCCGGTCACCCCGAAGGGTTTGCCCATAGCTTTCCACAGCACGAACATACACAACGGCATGAGCAGGTAAAGCGCGCCGAAAAAGGCCAGATTGACATGGGCGAGAAAAGGGGCGGCCACGGAAAAAAAATAGAGCTTTTCGCCGAAATGATGCTGCAACCCGGTCAACAGCCGGCTGGAGAGCAGAAAAAGGACCACCGTGGTCCCCACGATGGCAAAAATGAGTGTTTTGAGGAACCCGCGCAACTCAAGCAAAAAAATGGCAAACGATTTCAAATGAGCGTTCATGGGCGCGTCCAGTGAACAGGTTGAGAGCATGGAATGGGGAGGTGCAAGGTAGCAAAACAGAGGAAGAATGGCAATTGAATACCCGTTGCGTTTCCCAAGACGCCATGATAAAAGCCTTCACACCGATACACGGTCGCCGCGCAAGCGCCTGTCTTTTCACTCTCGTTCACGACCCGCCATACCATCATGCTTGAACTACGCTTTGTCCGAGAAAACCTGGAACTGGTCCGCCAGAAAAGTCTTCTTCGCGGCGTCGATGCGCAACTCATCGACCGATTTGCCGCAACCGACCAGCAGAGACTCGCGGTGATCGCCGAGGCCGAGGCGTTGAAAAACCGCCGCAATACGGTCTCAAAGACCATAGCCTTGCTCAAGCAGTCGGGCAGCGACGGGCAGGCCCAACCGCTGATCGCAGAAATGCGCCAGGTCTCGGATCGAATCAAAGAGTTGGACACGGTGCTGGCCGACATAGAGGCGGAGTTGCAGGATGTGATCATGACCATCCCCAACCTCTGCCACGATTCGGTGCCCGCTGGACAAGACGAGCGGGACAACATCGAGATCAAACGATGGGGCTCCCCCCCGGCCTTTTCCTTTCAACCTCGCCCACACTGGGAGATCGGCGAGACGCTTGGCATCCTTGATTTTGAGACCGCCGCCCGGCTCGCCGGCACCCGCTTTGCCCTGCTCAAGGGATTCGGCTCCCGGCTGTCGCGGGCCCTGATCAATTTCTTTCTCGATCTGCACACCCAGCGGCACGGCTACACAGAGGTCTTGCCGCCGTTCATGGTCAATGCCAGAAGCATGACCGGAACCGGCCAGCTGCCCAAATTCAAGGAAGATCTGTTCAAGGTGGAAGGGTGGGATCTTTGGCTGATCCCCACCGCCGAGGTACCGGTCACCAATATGCACGCCGGGACCACCATCGACGAGACCGCGCTGCCGCTGAAATATACCGCCTCCACGCCCTGCTTCCGCTCGGAAGCGGGGTCTTACGGCAAGGATACCCGGGGACTGATCCGGCAGCATCAATTCGAGAAGGTGGAACTGGTCAAATTCACCACCCCCGAAACATCCTGGGACGAACTGGAAAGTCTGCTGACCGATGCCGAAACCGCCTTGAAATTGCTGGAACTGCCCTACCGGGTCATCACCCTATGTGGTGGCGATCTGGGTTTTTCCTCGGCAAAAACGTACGATATTGAGGTGTGGCTGCCGGGGCAGAACTGCTACCGTGAAATTTCTTCCTGCTCCAATTTCCTCGACTTTCAGGCCCGCCGGGCAGGTATCCGCTACCGTCCCAAGGGCGAGAAAAAGAGCCGCCTTGTCCACACCCTCAACGGTTCCGGACTTGCCGTCGGCCGGACCCTGGTGGCCATTTTGGAGAATTACCAGCAAGCCGATGGCACGGTGCGGCTGCCCAAAGTCCTGGAACCCTATTTCCAAGCCCGCTTCTGAGCGATGATCCAGGGTATTTGTCCCGTCGCACAATCAGCATCCTTGGCCTATCCTTGGAAAGTATTGGGGTTCTCCCGGGCCAGCTCGATCAGACGGTTCAGCAGCGCGCTGAACGAATAACCCGCTGCGGCTGCGGCCTGCGGCAGCAGACTGGTGGGAGTCATGCCCGGAATGGTATTGGTTTCCAGTAGATACAACTCATCTCCCGCCAGGATCATATCCGTACGACTGTAGCCGCGCAGTTGCAGGCACACATGGGCGCGCACGGCATAGTCCTGCGCTTTGCGCCGCACCGCTTCGCTCACCTCGGCCGGGCAGATCTCCCGGCTGGCTCCCGGCTGGTACTTGGCCTCGTAATCGAAAAACTCGAATTTGGCATCGGGAATGATCTCGACCAGCGGAAGAGGCTCAGGGGCGCTATTCCCCAAAACTCCGGCGGTCAGCTCACGGCCCTTGATGTATTGCTCGACCATGACGCTGTTGTCGTGTCGCAGGGCCAGCCGCAGGGCCTCGGGTAGTTGGGCGGAATCGCGCACGATCGACATGCCGATGGACGATCCCTGACGTATCGGCTTGACCACGCAGGGCAGGCCGACCTCGGCGAGGATCCGGCCCGTATCCCGCAGGTCGCGAGGTTCCACCATGATCCAGGGGGCCACGGGCAACCCGTTCAACCGGTACATGGTCTTGGCCAGATTTTTGTCCATGGCCAGGGCGCTGCCCAGCACGCCGGCGCCCTGGTAGGGGATGCCGAGCAAATCGAGGAACCCCTGAATGGTGCCATCCTCGCCGTTCACCCCATGGAGCAGGAGAAAGGCGACGTCAATCCCGGCGGCATCGTTGGCGATACGGGCCAGATCAATGGCAGGGTCGTAGCGAACCACTTCGTACCTGTCCAGATCGAGCGCCTGCTCCACCCCGGCCGCGCCCCGGAGCGAGACCTCGCGTTCATCAGATGTTCCTCCGGCAATCAACGCCAATCGAATCTTCGCCATGGTCGGCCTCCCTGAAAATGGACACGATGCATTGCACCCGATCTCTGATGCCGACATGTTACCATCACCCTCAAGAAAAACAATTAAAAGGGCGGAGGAGGAGCAAGGGCTTGACAGCGGATGGGGCGGGACGCGTCCTGATGGACGACAAAGCCCTGCCTTCGCCGCACCGGTAAATTACCGGCAATTCCATTATTTGATTTGACAAGATTTCGCAGAACAGATAGGTTATCGACCCTAAACCATACCCTTACCAACGGCGAAGGCCGACCACCCAAAGGAAGTGATGCAACCATGATCGAAGTAGATGTCAGAGGTGACCTTGAATACGCGATTAGGCAGTTGAAAAAGAAACTGCAAATCGATGGTATCAAACGAGAGCTGAAGCGGCGGGAATACTACGAGAAGCCCAGCGTCAAAAAGCGCCGCAAGACAGCGGAAGCCCTGCGTAAACTTCGCAAGTTCAACCGACTGAGAAGTCGGGTCTGAGCAGCGTGCCCCAACGGCATCCACCGTTGGGGCCTTTGTTTTCCCCCCTTTTTGTCCACACGCCTCTGCACGCCACTGCCCTTGCTCCACACCTGTCGGATTTTCTCCGCTACCTGACTATCCAGAGACGGCTGGCCAAGAATACCGTTGCCGCCTATGGGGCCGATCTGCGCGCCTTTCTCCGCTTTCTTGCCCGCCCGGCCGCACCGTTGCGAGAAAAAGTCGGCAAGGAAGAGGTGCAACAATTTTTCCAGCATTGCCATCAACAACGGATCAGCGCTCGGTCCAATGCCCGCCGGCTGGCGGCGCTGCGCGCCTTCTTTCTTTTCCTCGAACACCAAGGAGTGCTGACCGCCAATCCCCTGGATGAAATCGACGGACCCAAAATCGGCCGCAGCCTGCCCAAGGCCCTGACCGTTGCCGAAGTCGACACGCTGCTTCGTCCGCCGGCCTCCTCCTCGCCCCTGGCGCTACGAAATTCCGCCATGCTCCATCTCCTGTACGCTTCGGGACTGCGGGTCTCTGAACTGGTCACCCTGCCGATGAGCGGCTGCAACCTGAACAGCGGTCATCTCCGCATCTTGGGAAAGGGCAACAAAGAGCGGGTCGTCCCTTTTTCAGCGATAGCCGGAGAACGGGTGCGCGAATATCTCGCGCGGGGCCGGCCGCTGCTGCTCAAGGGCAAGCCGAGTCCGATGCTGTTTTGTTCCAACCGGGGAGGCGCCATGACCCGCGTCCGTTTCTGGCAAATCATCCGTCAAATCGCCCTGGCAGCCGGGATCACCAAAACAATCAGTCCGCACATGCTCCGCCACTCCTTTGCCACCCATCTGCTCGCCGGCGGCGCCGACCTGCGCTCAGTCCAGATGATGCTCGGCCATACCGACATCGCCACCACCCAAATCTATACCCATGTCGATGCCGACCGTCTGAAGACAATCCATCGGCGCTTCCACCCCCGCGGCTAGGCTGATTCTTCGTCTGCCGCCAACAGGCTGACCCGGAAAACCGTATGACCGGGTTCTGACTGGACCTTGATGCTGCCGCCATGGGCCTGGACAATCCCATACGAAACCGGCAGGCCGAGTCCTGAGCCCTCGACAGCCTTGGTCGTAAAATATGGTTCGAAAATCCTGCCGAGATGCTCGGGCGCTATTCCCGGGCCGTCGTCCTCCACACATACCACGATCCACTCGTCCTCCCTGGCTGTCTTGAGCGTCAACCTCCCTCCGTGCTGTACCACGGCATCGGCGGCATTGATGATCAGATTGATGAAGACCTGACGGATTTGATCTTCGACTGCACTGATGCACAGGGTGTGGTGGTCATAGCAACCCACCAGAGTAATCTTGCGCTCGTTCAGAAAATTCCGATACAGGGTCAGAATGTCCTCCAACAGTCGATGGATATCGAAGACCGTCTTGATCCCGGTGGATGGCCGGTTGAATTGCTGCAAATCCCGAATCAGCTTGCGCATCCGGTCGCATTCGCTTTCCGCCAGTTGCAGCAAGGTGGAGCTTTTGGCGTCCTGGCGCAGTCGTTGCTGGACATCGCGCAGGACAAAGCGGATGCCCAGCAGGGGATTGCCGAATTCATGCGCGATGGAACCTGCCAACTTGCCGACCGCTTCCATCTTCTGGGCATGATGCAACTGTTCGACCAACTGTTGTTCACGGGTGATGTCTCGCACCATGCCCACAACATGGGTACGACGGCCATCACGATTCAAGACGGGGAAAACCGTGCCGCTCAGGGTAATGGCACGGCCTTGCGGAGTCGGGCGGGTAAAAGAGCCTGTCCAGGGTTCGCCTTGCTCGATGCTTGCCTGCACCTGAGCGATCTGATCGGCGAGGTTGGGCCCAAACAAACAGTCGAGCAGACTTTGTCCCTTCAACTCGTCGCCGTCGCGCCCTATCATCTGTTCAAAGCTGGCGTTGACATATTCAACGATGTTCTCCGCGTTGCCGATCAAAATCAGTGCCGTGGTCTGGCGAATCACTTTGGCAAACAGCAGTTTTTCCTGTTCCAGTTGCTGCTGGTGGCTGGTATCGGTATAGAAAATAGCGGCGCCCGTGCATTGTGCGTTCTCAATAACCGGATAAGAACGCAGAGTGACCAGAAGCGATGAACCGTCCGGCAAACACAGGGGCATTTCATCAGCGAACATGCCCCTGCTTTCGACGATAGTGGTCCGGATCAGCTCGCTTAAAGCCAGCGGCCGAGCAGTCTCCGGCCTGCCCACGGCAAGCAGGGCCAGAATATCCTTGCCGATGATCCTGGTCGCATCCGTTTCGGCAAAGTGTTCCAGACCCGCCCGGTTGATGAATATGCACCGGTCTTCCGTATCCACACCCAGAACAACTTCTTCAGTGGCATCCAAAAACAGGCGCAACCGTTCCTCCTGAGTCACCAGATCCGTCAGGGCCTTGCGACCGCTTGCGCAGAGAAAATTGAGCGCTTCGACCACCTGGTCGAACTCGTCCGGGTGGGTGGAAGCGGGGCGGTCCAGTTGCAGCGGTACGAGCTGTCCGCGTTTGAGGTCGATGTTCCCGGCATAGCTGGCCAAACGGGTCAGATGGCGGGTCAAGGCATTCTGAAAGAGGAAGAGAATGAAACCGGAGACCAGAAAGGTTTTGACCGCGTTGCTGACCAGCAAAACGATGATCCGTTGGGTCAGGCGCTGATAGATCCCTGCGAATGAGGCTGTTACCTGGAGCTGCCCGATCTCCTCGATGTGGTTCTGGACCTTGTGGCGCAGCGGGTATACATGGGTGATGCTGGTGTCGCTGGGCTCGCCTCTGGACCAGACGGTCTGCCCGTCCATTTTCACCGCCGCCTGGACGATATCCTCGCGCTTGATCAGCCCTTCGAGCTGCAAATTGACCTGTAGCTCGTCGAGGGTCCAGACGCTCTCCTCAAGCGGCCGCAGACTGCTTTCCTCAATGACGTTGAAAAAGGTATAAATCCTATCGATGTCGCGGCGATAATCAAGATACAGTTGCAGGGCGGTGGCCAGGCAGGCGATCATGCTGCTGAACAGGATCACCTGAAAGGTGAGACGATAGGCTATGCTGTGTTTTTTCCAGGGCATCAGCGCCACTTATCCTGCAGAGAGGCCATTTTTTGTCGAAACGCCTTTTGCGTCTCATCGCATCAGGACACAAGCCGTTGACCGGCGCCGGCTCATGGATCGACAGCCAACAGAGGACTAGCCTGTTCGTGCCTGGCAAGCAGCAACCGGACCGCATATTCGTCCGGCAGACGCTGCCGTGCTTCCGCCAGAACCAGATCGGGGTGATTGTTGACCTCGCTCAAATGGGCCAGCACCAGAAGCCGTAACCGCTCCCTGGCCAGCTCAGCCGCCAAGGCGAGCGAATCGGCATTGGCCAGGTGACCGCGGCTGGAAAGCACCCGCTGCTGCAGCGGCAGGGGATACGGCCCCTCCTTCACCATCCGGACGTCGTGGTTGGCTTCCAGGACTAAGGCCTGGCAGACGCGCAGATGATGGCGAATCAGCCGGGTGACCATGCCGGTATCGGTACAATAGCCCAAGTTGCTGCGGCCATCGCTGAGCACGAACCCCACCGGGTCGGCAGCGTCGTGGGAAACGGCAAAGGGATGGATGCACATGGCGTCGATCGTAAAGGGCTCGCCGACGCCAAACTCCCTGCGCACCGGCAACTTGCCCATTTTGGCCTCAGCCTCCCGCTGGGTCGCCTCGTTGGCGTAGACCGGCAGCCTGAGTTTGCGGGCCAGTATCCCGGCGCCCCTGATATGATCGTCGTGTTCGTGGGTCAAAACGAGCGCGGTCAAACTTTCCGGAGCAATGTGCAATGACCGCAGGCGGTCAAGGATCTCTTTCCCCGAAAAACCATTATCGATGAGCACTCTGGTAGGCCCGGCCTCAACCAGGGTGCAGTTCCCCTTGCTGCCGCTGCCAAGAACCGAAAACCTCACGGGTTGCTCCCCGTGCCGCCGGTGGGAGGACATCCATTCCCACTCAACCCGGTGTGTCCGAAACCGCCGCTGCCGCGTTCAGTGCCCGCGAGTTCCGCCACCACGCGCACCTCTGCCCGCGCCACCGGCGCCAGGATCATCTGGGCAATGCGGTCGCCTCGTCGGATGGTGAAAGGCATCCGGCCGAGGTTGATCAATGCGACCTTGATCTCCCCCCGATAATCGGCATCGATGGTCCCGGGCGCATTGATCACGGTGATGCCGTGCTTGAGCGCCAATCCGGACCGGGGCCGGATCTGGATTTCATACCCTGCGGGAATAGCCACCCCAAATCCGCAGGGGATCAGGCCGATCTCTCCCGGTTGCAGCTCGACCGGCTCCGGTATGGCCGCCGCCACATCCATGCCCGAAGCCAGCGCAGTGGCGTAGGCCGGCATGGTCAAGTCGGCGCTCTGCTCGGGATGCAGCCAACTCAGCTCAACGATTACGGTTTCCATCCCCGCCTGTCATCCATTCTTTCAAGCCAATGCCATACAAAAAAAACCGGTTGCCGCACATGCGGCAACCGGCCTTTTCCTGACAACGCGGTGACCAAGGAAATCACGCCCCTTCTTCGGCCAACACTGCCTTGCGGCTTAACCGAATCCGTCCCCGGTTGTCGATATCGATTACCTTGACTTTGATCACATCCCCCTCCTTGACCACGTCGGTGACGTTCTTCACCCGTTCGTTGGCCAGCTCGGAGATATGGACCATGCCATCGGTTCCGGGAAGGATCTGGACAAAGGCCCCGAATTCCTTGATCGTGCGAACCTCGCCCTCGTAAATCCGCCCGACCTCGGGCACTGCGGTAATCTGCTGGATCCGCTTGACCAAGGCGTTCGCCATGTCGCTGTTGTTACTGAATATTTTGATGGTGCCGTCATCTTCGACATCAATCTTGGAGTCGAATTCCATGGTCATCTCGCGGATCACCTTGCCGCCAGGGCCGATGATATCGCGGATCTTGTCCGGATGGATCTTGATGGTCACATATTTAGGGGCATGTTCGGAAACCGACTCCCGGGGCGAACCGAGGGCCTCTTCCATCTTGGTCAGGATGTGAATGCGGCCTGTTTTGGCCTGACCCAGGGCCCGGGACATGATCTCCCGGTCAACGCCTTCGATCTTGATATCCATCTGCAGACCGGTAATGCCTGCCTTTGTTCCAACCACCTTGAAATCCATGTCGCCGAGATGATCCTCATCGCCAAGGATGTCGGTCAGCACCACCACCCGGTCTCCCTCCTTGATCAGTCCCATGGCCACACCTGAAACCGGGGCCTTGACCGGCACGCCGGCATCCATCAGCGCCAGACTGCCTCCGCAGACGGTGGCCATGGAGGATGAACCATTCGATTCCAACACCTCGGAAACCACCCTCAGGGTATAGGGGAAGGTGTCGCCGGCCGGCAGCACCGCCTCGATGCCGCGACGGGCCAAGGTGCCATGGCCGATGTCGCGGCGGCTCGGACCACGCAGCGGCCGGACCTCTCCCACACAGAAAGGAGGGAAATTGTAATGGAGCATGAACCGCCGGTACACGTCGCCGCTCAGTCCTTCCAGATGCTGTTCGTCGCGCTCGCTTCCCAACGTGCAAATCACCAGAGCCTGCGTTTCGCCCCGGGTGAACAGGGCCGATCCGTGGGCCCGGGGCAGGATGCCGACCTCGCAACTGATCGGCCGGACCTCCTCAAAAGAACGCCCATCGAGCCGTTGTCCCTTGCTGATGATCCGATCCCGCATCACTCTTTTCTTATAGCCGCTCAACAGATCGCTCATCTGGGCGGGTGACTCAAAGAGATCGGGATCAAGCTGAGTCAGGACTTCTTCTTTCAGCCGGCTGTACCTCTCGGCACGGGCAATTTTCTCGACCGTGGTCACCACTTCTTCCATGCCGGCGGCCGCCATCGCCTCGATTTTCTCCTGCAGGCCGGCGTTGACCACTGGGGCAGCCGCCACAGGGCGTTTGTTTTTCCCTGCCTGCTGTTGCAGTTGCAACTGCATGTCGATCAGCGGCTGTAGGCCGGTATGGGCAAAAAAGATGGCCTCCAGGACCACCTCTTCGGGCAGTTCCGCCGCCCTGCCCTCGACCATGACCACTGCGGTCCTGGTCCCGGCGACCACCAAGTTGATCTGGGAGCGTTCCAGCTGCTTTTTGGAGGGGTTGAGCACATACTGGCCGTCAACATAGCCAACCCGGGCGGCACCCACCGGCCCACCAAAGGGGATATCGGAAATGAGCAGCGCCGCCGAGGCCCCGTTCATGGCCAGTATGTCTGGATCAAAATCCAAGTCCGCTGAAAAGACGGTGGCAATCAGTTGGGTTTCGCAATCATACCCGTCGGGAAAAAGCGGCCGCAACGGCCGGTCGATCAAACGGCAGGTCAGCACTTCCTTCTCACTGGGGCGGCCGATTTCCCGCCGGAAATAACTGCCCGGGATACGGCCGGCCGCATACATCCGCTCCTGATATTCAATGGTTAAGGGCAGAAACCCCATGTTTTTCGGCTCGCTTTCGGCCACGACCGTCACCAGGACTTTGGTGTCGCCGCTGGCAACCATCACGGAGCCGCTGGCCTGCTTGGCCATCTTGCCGGTTTCCAAAGCAATGGTCCGGCCGCCGATTTCGGTTGTTACTGTGTGTATCATATAAACTCCTGTCCGGTGCTCCCGGAACTGCATGAACCATGAAACCGGCCCGGCTCAATGCCGCCACAAAGGCACAAAGGATGCAGCGACACCCGCACCCTCATCCGTTCTCTCTGTGTCCTTTGTGTCTTTATGGCGCTGCCGCTGCCGTGGCGCGGTCGCATGGAAAAAAGGACGGCGGACCACTGTCGGCCCACCGTCCGGTAACTACGATCTACTTACGAATACCAAGCTGCTGGATGAGCGCCCGATATTTGGCGATATCTTTCTTTTGCAGATATTTGAGCAAGTTGCGCCGCTGGCCGACCAGCCGCAGCAAGCCTCGGCGGGAATGGTGATCCTTGGCGTGCGTCTTGAAATGCTCGGTGAGATAGAGAATGCGATCGGTCAGGAGGGCGATTTGCACCTCGCAGGAGCCGGTATCAGTCTCGTGGGTCTTGAATTTTTCGATCAATTCCTTCTTCTTTTCCGTTGTTTGTGCCATGGGGCACCTCCACTTTCCTTCTGCTGCCAGAAAAGCATACTCCCTCAGCCTCTCTGGAGTCTGGATAGATTGTCCCTGCTCCCGGGCCAGAGGGGCGGTCCAGAGGGACGGTATGAGCTTCTATACTCGACGGCGATCAACCGTGGCAAGGACAAAAGAACGTTTACCCGGCAGGTTGCAACACTTCGGCAATACTGCGGCGTTTGGAACGCAACAGATCCAGGCCGCTGTCCGCAAACAACTCTTCACCCGGCAGACAATCCTCGATGGTAAACTGCCCCGACCGAATCCGCCGCAAGCCAACGAGATGGGCTCCGCACCCAAGCGTCTGACCAATATCTGCCGCTACTACCCGGATATAGGTGCCTCTGCTGCACTCGATCTCCAGGCTCAACTGTTTGGCACCGGCGTCATAGCTCAGCGGTTCGAGACGAAATATTTCAACCGGCTTGGCCGCCTTGTCGATCTGCACCCCCTGGCGGGCATACGCATAGAGTGGCCTGCCCTTATGCTTTGCCGCAGAAAAAGGCGGCGGCACCTGCATCTGCGGCCCGGCATGACGCCTGAGGCAAGTGGTCAGAATCGCCTCGTCCAGCTCCGGCACGGGACGGGTGGCGATGACGCTTCCCTCCGGGTCTAGGGTCGTGGTTTCCATGCCCAACTGCAACCGGGCCCGGTAGACCTTGCGCCCGGCCATGAACAGATCGACATGTCTGGTGGCCGGACGGCCGGCGCACACGATCAACAGGCCAGAAGCAAAGGGATCAAGGGTGCCGGCATGCCCCACCTTTTTGATGCCGAGCAGCCGCCGGATTCGACGGACAATGGCAAACGAGGTCATGCCCGCCGGTTTGTCGACCAGAAAGACGCCGTCACTCCAGCCTGGCTTGTCCTCGTCAACGATCGCAGCCGCCTCGGCCATCGGCGCTCTATCTCTGCAGCTCTTGCCGGAGCACCTGCAACAGGGCATCACGGATGGCTTCCATGCTTTGTCCTTTAGCACGGAATCCACTGGCGTTCCGATGCCCACCGCCACCGAACCGGGCGGCGATCAGAGAAACGTCGCACATTCCCTTGGCCCGGAGGCTGACGGAAATATGGAGCGGCTCAACTTCCTTGAGGAAGACCGCCACCCTCACCGAACTGACGGCCCGGGGCAGGTTGATGAAATATTCGGTGTCCTCCATGGTGGTGAAGGTGCGCGCCAGCATCTTCTGGGTGACCCGGATGACGGCAATCCGATCCCGTTCATGCATCTCCAAGGTCGCCAGCACCTCCTGCATCAGGCGCAGCCGCCCCAAGGTGTAGTTGTTGTACAAATTGCTGGTCACCCGATCCGGACGCACACCAAGGCGGACCAAATCACTCGCCACGGCGAAGGTGTGGCTGCTGGTGGATTCATAACAAAACGAACCCGTATCGGTGTTGATCCCCGCGAACAAGCACTCCGCCGCCCTGGAAGAAATGTCAGCCCCCAAAGCCACAGCCAGGTCATAGACCATTTCAGCCGTAGAAGAGCGGTGCGGCTCGATCCAATCGCTGTCGCCGAACTCTTCATGGCCTCGATGATGATCAATCACCATCAAGGGGCGGAACCCGGCCAGTTCGGCGCCATGCCTGCCCAGCCGATGGGTATCGCTGCAATCAAGGCAGATGGCAAGAAAATCATCCCCAGCCCGGGCAACGAATTCCCGCACCTTGGCCATCTCTGTCTGGATCTGGCCACATCCGGGCAGGAAGCGGTAGAGCGTGGAAACAGGATTCTCCAGATAACGAAACACATTTTTCCCCATCCCTTCAAGGACTTCAGCCAGACCGAGCAAGGATCCCAGCGCATCGCCGTCGGGATTAAAATGGGTGGCCAGAAGGATGTGCCCCTTGGCGCGAACAGCCTCCATCACCGCTCGTTCAGGATCGCTCATGCTTTCGCTCCTCCTCGATTTGGCGAAACAGGGCGTCGACGCGCGCCGATTCTTCATTGAGATTGTCAAAATAAAAAAGCAAATCAGGCGTATGACGCAGGTTGACGGTCCTGGCCAAATGGCTGCGAAAAAATCCTTTGGCGCTTTTCATGCCCTGCAGGGCCGGGCCGATTTCCTGACCAGCCGGAACAGTGAAGTAGACCTTGGCCTGCTTGAGGTCGGGCGCCACCTCCACCCGCGAGATGCGGACTCCTGTGAGACGAGGATCCGCAACCTGCTGCAACAGAAGGACGGTCAGCTCGTTCTTGACCGCTTCGGCTACTCGCTTGGGCCGCGAACTCTCCGGACGGCCCAGGCCAGGCAGTTTGAAATCGAAATCCATGGGTATACTGATCGCCTACAGGGTTGCTTCCACCTCATCAAGGACAAAGGCTTCCAAATTGTCGCCGATCTTGATGTCGTTGAAATTTTCCACGCCGATACCACACTCGAAACCGGTGAGGACCTCCTTGACATCATCCTTGAACCGCCGCAGCGAGGCAATCCTGCCGGTATAAACGACCACGCCGTCGCGGAGCACGCGGACCCGGGCGTTGCGCTCGATCTTGCCGGCGATAACCGAGCAGCCGGCGATGGTGCCCACCCTGGGCACCTGGAAGGTTTCCCGGACGTCGGCGGTGCCGATCACCCGTTCCTCGTAGGTCGGCTCCAACATGCCCTTCATCGCCTTCTCGATATCTTCCAGGGCGTGGTAGATGACATCGTAGGAGCGGACATCGACCCCTTCCCGATCGGCCAGCTCCTTCACTTTAACCGTGGGCCGGACATTGAACCCGATGATAATCGCGTCCGAGGCGGCAGCCAGATGAATGTCGTTTTCGGTGATCGATCCAGTCCCCTCGTGCAGGGGACGAACCCGGATCGCCTTGGTCGACAGGCTCTCCGCCGCCTGGCCGAAGGCCTGAAGCGTTCCCTGCACGTCGGCGCGGAGAATGACCCGTAGTTCTTTGATTTCGTGTTCCGCCATCTTCTCGAAGAGGTTGTCGAGCGAGACTTTGGAGACCGACGCCAGTTCGGTTTCCCTTGCCTTGAGCTGCCGGGCGGATGCCACCGATTTGGCCATCTTCTCATCGGTGAGGACGATAAACTCGTCGCCGGCCTGGGGAACGCCGGAAAGCCCCTGCACCTCGACCGGGATGGACGGGCCCGCTTCCTGGACCTGCTCGCCGCGCTCGTTGGTCAGCATCCGCACCTTACCGCTGTAGATACCGGCCACGAAATGGTCGCCGGGCCGCAGCGTTCCCTCCTGAACCAACATGGTGGCCACCGGACCCCGGCCTTTGTGCAGTTGCGCCTCGATGACCGTTCCCTTGGCACGGCGGCCGGGATCGGCCCGTAATTCAAGAATTTCGGCCTGCAGCTGGATCGATTCCAGCAGTTCCTCGATGCCGATGCCCTTCTTGGCTGAGGTCTCGCAGTAGATGGTGGTCCCGCCCCAGGCCTCGGGAATGAGGCCAAAATCGCTCAACTCCCGCCTGACCCGGTCAGGATCGGCATTATCCTTGTCGATCTTGTTAATCGCCACCACGAGAGAGACATCGGCTGCCTTGGCATGGGCGATAGCTTCCTTGGTCTGGTCCATGACACCGTCGTCAGCGGCCACGACCAACACCACGATATCGGTGACTTTCGCGCCCCGCGACCGCATTTCCGTGAAGGCGGCGTGGCCGGGAGTGTCAACGAACGTCAGGTCGCCCGAAGGGGCCTGCACGTGATAGGCGCCGATGTGCTGGGTGATGCCGCCCGCCTCGCCTCTGGCCACATCGGTTTTACGGATGGCATCGAGAATCGATGTCTTGCCGTGATCGACATGGCCCATGACGGTAACGACCGGCGGCCGGGGCCGCGCTTCGCCGCCCATTTCGTTTTCATGCTCCTGCAATGCTTCCAACTCCAATTCTTCAGTCATGGCCTGCTCGACCTCGTAGCCAAAGTCGGCTGCCACCAGGGCGGCGGTATCGACATCCAAGGCTTGGTTGAGGGTGGTCAGCACTCCGAGCCGCATCAAAGCGGCAATCACCTCGCTGGCCTTGATGCCCATCCGTTTGGCCAGATCGCCGACACTGATGGTGGCCACCACCTTGATCCGCCGCTTGATCGCCTTTGTTTCGGCCACCTGCGACGGCATCACGAGGTCTTTCTTGCCGCCTTCCCTCTTTTTCCTGCCCTTGCGGGGCCGCATGAATTCGAGATCACCATCCGGGACGAAATCGATCCGGCCTTTTCCCTTTTTCTGCCCTTTGGCAGCCTTTCTGCCGAGATCTTCATCCTCCGGCTGCACGGCGACTACCCGCTTGGATTTTTTCTTGGCCTTGTCAACCCTCCCGGCCTCGTCCTTGACGGCGGGGATTTCAGCAGACACCTCGCCAGGCAGTGGACGCGACGACGGCCGGGCAGGCTTCTTCTGGACCGGTTTCACCCGTTTTTCCGGGACAGGAATCACGACACGTCCCACTACCTTGGCCAACTGTTTCGGTTTTTTCGTTTCTTCTCCGCCGACTTCTTCAGGCTCAGCCGGCTGTTCCGGTTCAGCCTCCAGCAGGGTGGCTGCCTCTCCATTTTTTCCTTCGGCGGCCTCCGCAACTTCGGGACTGGTGGTCACAGGCTCGTCCACCGCCACCTTCTGCGGGGCGGCAGCCACCTCTTCCTCTGCTCCGGCCTCCATCTCCTCTTGCGGCGATTTTTCCGTTTGCAGCGGCAAAGAAGCCTCTTCGGCTGGTTGTTGCACCGCATCAGAGAGCGTTTTTTCCTGCAACCGCGCCTCCAGAGCCTGAATCTCGGCTTCCAGAGCCAGCGCTTCGACCTCTTCCTGCTTCTTGGCCGCCTCTTCCTTATCGGCTTTTGAACGGCGCCGAACCACTGTTCTGGCCTTGGCGGAAGGCTCGGGCTTGTTTTTCAGTTCGATCCGCCCCGTTCCGGGCTCGGGAGATGCACCTCCCGTCAGCTTTCTGCGAATATCTGCGGCCATATCATCGTCAACGCTCGAACTGGGGCTGGCGACAGCATACCCCATGGCGACCAGCTTATCGGCCAGCTCCTTGCTCTTAAGCCCGAACTCCTTGGCGAGATCGTAAATACGAACCTTGCTCATCAAACGCTCCCCTTCCTCTGTCCCTCGCCTAGCGCGATCAATCCGCTTTCCGGATCATTTTGTTTTTTGCCAACCGTTCACGGCAGGTCGTGTGGTTGCAGCAATATATACCCCGACCACCCAGATCACCATCTTGATCCCCGATCAACATGGTTGCAGCCACAACGAAACGCAGCATCTCAGATTTGGGTCTCTTGCGGCCGCAGCCCCGGCAGGTCCGCAGCGGGACATGCCCTCGCCGCATCAGGCTGGCCCTGGTTCCAATGCGCCGGAATCATCAGACGCCGCATTCTCTTCGGCAACGCCAACCGGCGCCGCAGCAGGTTCCGGCGGCTGCACCAAAGCGGCTTTCTCCTGCAGCGTCTTGGCTTTTCCCTCATCCAAGCGCGCCAAGGGCACCAATTTTTCAGTTTCCATCCCAGCCAACTGACCAGCCGTGGAGATCCCGGCGGCAAACAGCCGGTCAGCCAGCCCTTCATCCACCCCATCAATCTCAAGCAGACTGCGATAGCCGCTGTTTTCCAGATTGCCGTAACGGGTTTCGCTCTTGACGTCGATCTTCCAGTTCAACAACCGGGAGGCCAAGCGGACGTTCTGCCCCTGCCGGCCGATGGCCAGCGACAACTGATCGTCGGGCACGACCACCAGCATGGTTTTTCTCTCGTCTTCGATGATCACCATCGACACCTCGGCCGGCGCCAGGGCATTGTACACATACTTGGCCGGATCCGGACTCCAGGGCACGATGTCGATCCGCTCGCCTTGCAGTTCCTGCACCACATTCTGAACCCGCGACCCTTTGAGGCCGACGCAGGCGCCCACCGGATCCACATCCGATTCAATGGAAGAGACCGCTATCTTGGCCCGAAATCCCGGCTCCCTGCTGGCACCCATGATTTTAACGATACCCTCGGCGATTTCGGGAACTTCCACCTCGAACAGCTTGATCAGAAATTCGTTGCAGGTCCGGCTCAATATCAGCTGGGCATCGCGGAACTTGCCACTCTCCCTGACGTCACGACGCACCTCCTGCACATAGGCCCGGATACGGTCGCCCTGTTTGTACGACCGTTTCGGGATCTGACCCTCATTGGGCAGAATGGCGTCCGTGCGCCCCAGGTTGATGACCATGTCGCCGCGCTCGAATCGCTGGACAATGCCGTTGACGATTGAGCCTTCACGGTCGCGGTACATCTCGTAGATGACATCGCGCTCAGCGTCGCGCATCCGATGGATGATAACCTGCTTGGCAGACTGGGCGGCGATACGGCCAAGGTCGGCAATATTGTCCAGCTTTTCCCCGAGGTCGTCATCTATCTCGGCCTCAGGATCGAGCCGCCGCGCCTCCTCCAGCGAGATTTCGGTTTCTTCATCGAGCACTTCATCCACCACCGTGCGATACTGAAACACTTCAACTTCGCCCAGGCTCTCGTTGAATTGAACCTCGATCTCCCTGCGATTGCCGAATTTTTTCCTGACAGCCGAGCGGACAGCCTCTTCGATGGCATCGATCAGCAAGGAGCGATCTATACCCTTGTCCCGGCAGATCTGATCGACAATTCGTTTGAGATTTTCTATTCCAACCATGTTTGACTCCAGCTCAGGCAACCGTTTGCATATTCCTGCGACGTTACAGCGTCAGGCGGGCCTTTGATATATTTTCCATGTCGACCCGGACGGTTTCCCCGTCCAGCGCCAACACCACAGCTTCCCCTTCCATCCCCTGCAAGGTCCCAATAAGCACCCGCTGTCCCGCCACAGGCTCCTTGAGCTTAATTCGGGCCAGCTTGCCGATGAAACGGACAAAATCTTCCCGTTTCTTGAGCGGCCGTTCCAATCCGGGCGAGGAAACCTCAAGATGATAGGCGTGATCGATCAGATCTTCCACCTCAAGATAGGCCCCGATCTCCCTGCTCACCGCCGCGCAATCGTCAATGGCGACGCCGCCTTCCTTATCGATGAACAGGCGGAGTACCCAGCCGTGCCCTTCCCGGCGGAACTGGATCTCCACCAGTTCCATCCCCATATCGGCCAGCAAGGGTTCGGCAAAGCTCCAAATTGTCGTGATCAATCGATCCGCCGAGTCTTCCACTGCATGCAACCGTTTTATTTCAACATATTCTGACCCGCACAGGCTGGTCAGCTCGACCTCATCGAATCCTCGCGAACACCGGAGCAAACAAATGCTCTCCCGGCGCTTGCAGCGACCATGCCGCGAAGACACCCACTTCTACCCGTGCCGGCACTGCTCGCTGCCCAAGAAAAGGCAATAAAAAAAGCGGGCAGAGCCCACTTTCAATACACCGGCATTTCCGGGGCCGATCCCGGCAGGGATCAAGGCGACCGGTGGCACCGGGGCCAACTTCCATCTGGAGCGGGCAACGGGGTTCGAACCCGCGACCCCAAGCTTGGGAAGCTTGTGCTCTGCCAACTGAGCTACACCCGCTCTGTCGTTTATGGAAATTTCGTTAATATAGAGCTTTGGCAAGCGCTTGTCAAGCGGCAACATGGCGACCAACAATGATTTCCCTGCCGTGCCGCCACCTGCACCGCAAGAACGATCACAGCTCCGAGAACCGTCACCTCGCCGAGAAACGGACGGAGAGGATCGCTTTACAGATATTAATTTTTAATGTATAATCGGTGTCATGGATATTATCACCACCCATATCGGCGCCGACTTCGACAGTCTGGCCGCCATGGTCGCCGCCAAGCGACTCTACCCCGCCGCCGAACTCGTCTTCCCCGGATCGCAGGAAAAATCGGTCCGCGATTACCTGGCCCAAGAGTTTCGCAACATCTACGAATTCAAAAAGATCAAGCACATCAACCTGACCAAGGTGCGGCGGCTGATCGTGGTCGATACCCGGCAGGCGGTCCGGATCGGCAATCTAGCGGAATGTCTAAATAATCCAGGAATTGTCGTTCATATCTACGACCACCATCCCGACACTCCGGATGACCTCCACGGCACCCTGGAAACCATTGCCCCCTTTGGGTCGACCGCCACGATCTTCACCCGCCTCTTCCAGGAACAAGGCATCATGCCCAGTGCTGACGAGCTCACCCTGATGGCGCTCGGCATCTACGAGGACACCGGCAGCTTCCTCCACTCTTCCACCCGCCCTGAGGATCTGGACGCAGCCTCGTGGCTGCTTGCCCACGGAGCCAACCTCGACATCGTCTCCCAGTTCATTTCCCGGGAGCTCTCCTCGGAGCAGATCAGCCTCATCAGCCAACTGCAGCAAGAAGCGCAATCCTATGTCATTTGCGGCGTGACCGTGGTGATCAGCACCCTGACCAGGGCCGACTATATCGGTGATTTCGCGGTCATCGTCCAACGGTTGATGATCATGGAGAATATCGATGTCCTCTTTGCCCTGCTTAATTTGGGCGAACGGACCTATCTCATTGCCCGCAGCCGTATCCCGGAGGTCAACGCCGGCACCATCGCCCGTGAGTTCGGGGGCGGCGGGCACGCGTCCGCCGCCTCAGCCACCATCCGCGACATGACGATCACCGAGGCTGAGGAGCGGCTGGTCGGGCTCATCCATCGCCACATCCGCCCCAAGGCGGTGGCCGGGGAACTCATGAGTTCGCCGGTGATCTCCGTCACCCCGGACGTCAGCATCGACCAGGCCAACCAACTGATGACCCGCTATAACGTCACCGTCCTGCCGGTGGTCCGGCGCAACGGCGACCAGGAAAACGACTCGCCGCCCATCGGCTTTTTGGGCATGATCTCCCGAATGGTGGCGGAAAAGGCCATTTTCCACAAACTGGGCAATCTGCCGGTGGCCGACTACATGACCACCGAAATTGCCACCATTCCTGAAAGCGGCACTCTGGTCGACATCCAGCGGCTCATCATCGAGAACCACCAGCGGATCATCCCGGTGGTCCGGGACGAGGCGATCTTGGGCGTCATCACCCGTACCGACCTGCTCAACCTGCTGGTCCACGATCCGGCCCATCTCTCCCCCGACCTGCTCCGCAGCGACGAGCGGCCCTCGGTGGAGCGGACCCGCAACCTGGCCAGCGCCATGACCCAGGTGCTGCCCCGGGACATCATCGTGCTGCTGCGCGAAATCGGAGAAACCGCTGCCGCGTTCGGCTGCAACGCCTATGTGGCCGGCGGCTTTGTCCGCGACCTGCTCCTCCATGTCAGAAATATCGACATCGATATCGTCGTCGAGGGCGACGGTGTCCGTTTTGCCAAGGCGCTGGCGGAGCAACGGCATGGCGTTG
The DNA here is from genome assembly GCA_009780825.1 of Desulfobulbus sp. Lineage (GTDB taxonomy): Bacteria > Desulfobacterota > Desulfobulbia > Desulfobulbales > Desulfobulbaceae > Desulfobulbus. The sequence continues at coordinate 68,521 of WQZH01000004.1, forward strand.
TCCATCCCCACGAGAAATTCGGGACCGCCACGGTGATCTTCCCGGATCAGAGCCGCGTCGACGTGGCCACGGCCCGGCTGGAATATTACGAACATCCGGCGGCCATGCCCACGGTGGAGCACAGCTCGATCAAACTTGATCTCCATCGCCGCGATTTCACCATCAACGCCATGGCCATTCATCTCAACCCGCAGCAATTCGGCGTCCTGGTCGATTACTTCAACTGCCAGAACGACCTCAAGGAACGGCGCATTCAGGCGTTGCACAACTTAAGCTTTGTCGAGGACCCCACCCGTATTTTCAGGGCGATCCGCTTCGAGAGCCGGCTCGATTTCATCATCACCCGCCACACCGAAAAGCTGATCAAGAACGCGGTGCAGATGAACCTGGTCGGCCAGGTCGAAGAACCCCGTTTCTTCCATGAACTCAAGCTGATCCTCTCCGAAGACGACCCGACTCCGATCCTGCGCCGGATGGGCTATTTCAAACTCTTCCCCTTCCTCTGGCCGGATCTGCGCCCCAACCTCAAGATCGACCGCCGTTTCCTCCACATCCTCACCCAGGCGAACCAGACGATTTCCTGGTTCAAGCTGCTCTATCTGCCCGACAAACTGGAAACCTGGATGGTCTATCTGCTGGCGATCATGAGTCGGTCGCGCACCAAGGAGCTGATTGCCTTCTGCCATCGTTTTGGCCTGCCGCCCCGGCAACGGCGGAAGCTGATCGCCCAGAAGAACGAAGCCGATCGAATCGCCCTGGAGATGCAGAAGCGCTCCTTCCTCCGTCCCAGCGAGACCTACTGGCTCCTGCACGACTTCGATATCGAAGGCTTGCTGTATCTGATGACCATCGCCCGCAAGCGGTTCATCCAGCAGGCGGTCTCCCTGTTCGTCACCACCTTGCGCCGGGTGACGCCCCTGGTCGACGGCAACGAACTCAAGGCCATGGGATACATCCCTGGCCCCCAGTTTCGCGCCATCCGCAACCACCTCATCGAACTGCAACTCGACGGCGAAATCGCCGACCACGACCAAGCCCTGGACTTCATCCGCACCCACTACCCTGTCGACAGCCAGCCGCAGCGCTGACCGCTGCCGCTCTTTTTTCCTCGCTTTTCCCCGAGTCCGCCTTATTTTCTCCCCCACGCATGCCCCAAGCACCATATCCGGGCACCAACCAATCCCGTTTTACAGGAGTCCTGATTGTCCATGGATTTTGATTTCAACACCCTCATCCGGCAATTGATCATCCAAGTGCCCCCGCTGCTGTTCGCCCTGACGGTGCATGAGCTGGCCCATGGTTACGTGGCTTGGCGCCTGGGCGACCCGACCGCGAAACACCTCGGCCGGTTGACCTTGAATCCGTTCAAGCACCTCGATCCCCTGGGCGTGCTGGCCTTCGTCATCATGAAAATCGGCTGGGCCAAGCCGGTGCCGGTGAACCCCCATTATTTCCGCAATCCGCAACGCGGCATGCTGCTGGTCGCCCTGGCCGGTCCGGCGGCCAACGTCGCCCTGGCCGTGGTCAGCGCGGCGCTCATCCATCTGTTCGTAGCCCTGCGGTTGCCCTTCTTCTTTCTCCAGCCAGTGGTGATCATGCTGGCGGCCAGCGTCTGGATCAACATCATGCTGGCGGCGTTCAACTGCATCCCCATCCCGCCGCTCGACGGCTCCAAAGTGCTGATGGGCCTGCTCCCCCCGTCCGCGGCCCGCAGCTTCGCCAAAATGGAACCCTTCGGTTTTCTCGTCCTGCTGGCCCTGTTCTACACCGGTGTGATCGGCTGGGTGCTCATGCCCATCATCCGTTTTTCCAACACCTTGTTGCTGCTGAAATAAAAAAGGCCCAGAATATTCCGGGCCCCGAGATCTGTCCTTGGACAGCAGCGCAAGGTTAGAATTTGTAGCTGAACCCAACAGTCACGAGATGGGCAGCTTCATTCGAAAACTCTCCGACGGCATACTGGTTGTTGACGTGGCGGCTCTCTTTGTCGTCATACAAATACGCCGCGCCGATCTCCATATCCTCGTTGATTTTGTACCGGACGCCTATGGAATACAGGCGGGCATCCGCATCGGGCAACTCGAAACTCAGCGTATTGTCCGGAGCGGGATTCTGATCAATGGCGAAGCCGGCCATGAGTATCCAATTGTTCTTAAAGTCGTAGGTCACGCCCAAACGCCAGGTATTGGTATCAGACCATGATTTTACCCTGGGATCACCGAATGCCCCCTGCATGACCGGATTGGTTAATGGGGACGAATAGGTGAAATCCAAAGAGTCGTAGGCCGACCAGTAGGTGCGATTATACCCGAGTTCCACGGTCAACTGATCAAAAAAGGTGTACGAAACCGCCACTGCCAGGACAGCCGGCAGGGGAATTTCGACCCCGGCGTCACCGTTGTACAGGCTTCCGGGGATTGCGACACCGCCGCCCAAGAACGGCGGGAGCAGGACGTCCGATGTCGACATATTGGCATGACCACTGACACCCAGGTTAATTTTGGACCGATAAGTGACGCCGATGTTCATGTTGTCTATCGGCCGGATGCTCATCGCCAGATTGTAGCCGGCTTCCCAAGCGTTGCCGTCCATATACCTGCCGATCCTGGAACTGGAATTCAAGGTCCCCATGGGTGTCTCTGCCGTAACAGGAACGGTCCCGTTACTCATGACCTGCCCATCGACATACACGGCCCGGACCCCGGCGGCCAGCGAGAACCGGTCACAGAACCGGTAGGACACCGTGGGGTTGAACTCAAAAACCTTGACCGCGAATTTTTCCGCGAATGTGGCCGGATAGGGGTCCCGCCACTCTTTCGCCAGCCCGCCCGGCGCGGTGATCGAGAAGCCGAACCGGAACTTGTTGTATTCCGGCGAGACCGCGAACAAGGTGGGCATGAAAAAATTCTCGGTCTCGGCCGATCCGTTGTAGGCTACGGTGCGATCGTCCCTATACTTGACCGGCGTCAGGTTGATCCAGGTAGCATCCGCCTCCAGATGGGTGCGGTTCTCCAGCCAGGACATATTGGCGGGATTATAATACGCTGCATCGGCGCCCGGCGTGTAGGCCACATAGCTGCCGGCACGCGCTACCGAGTTCACTGACTGTTCCGGGATGCTATAGCCCGAGGCAAAGGCCGACCCCGTTGCCGTCAGCAAAATCAATCCCGCCATTCCCCACGTTTTCGTCATGTACGTCTCCCTTTCTTTTCTTGTTGTTGGTTGATGGTTGATGGTGTGGCTTGGTCATGCCTGCATATTGTCGGCGGAATAGAGATATCGTTTAATCTTGTGGGTGGCGGTTTTGACGAAAGGCTCGCGCCGTTCCAGTATTCGGGCAATATGGGAAGAGTGCGAGAGTTGCCCGTTGACGGTGGTTCGTATCTCTTTGAACAAATCAACGATATACCGCTGTCGCTGGGTCCGACTCTGCCCGGCTGTTTTCCCGTCGATGAACTCGTAGTCCGGGTACACCCAGGCCTCGAGCAGACCGCCATTCTCGACCACCAGCGACTCGACCACAAAGGGATAAGCGTTCAGCCTGTGCTCGATCGCCTCAGGATACACGTTTTCACCGTTGGACAGGACAATGACCGACTTGGACCGTCCCTTGATGTACAGGTTGCCCACGGAGTCGAGCATGCCAAGATCGCCGGTCTTGAGCCAACCGTCCTCGGTCAATGTCTCCTTGGTCGTCTCCGGGTCGTTGAGATAACCTTTCATGATGTTCCGGCCCCGGGCCAGGATCTCGCCGATTCCGGTCTCGGGGTTGGGATCTTCAATGCGGATTTCCACGTTGGCCACCGGCTTGCCGACGGAACCGAGCCGAATGGTCGTGTCGCCGTGCGGCCCACCGGCGAGCAGCGGTGCCGCTTCGGTCAGACCATAGCCAACCAGGAAGGGGAACTTGGAATCACGCAGGAAGGCCTCCACCTCCGGGTTGAGGGCGGCGCCGCCGATGCCCATCACCTGCAGCCGGTTGCCGAAAAAGGCGTAGAGTTTGGCGCCGATCTTGCGATAGATCATCTTCCTGCCCAGACTGAACCGGCAGATGAAGCTGAGCATCTTACTTTTTTCCACGGCCGGGATCACCCGTTTCTTGAATATTTTCTCGATGATCAGCGGCACAACCAGCATCAGGTGCGGCTGTTCCGTCTCGCAGATCTTCTGGAGGATGGCAGGAGTGGGCGTCTTGCCGGCATAGGCGATCCGGCACCCGGTCGCCAGCGGCAGGAGAAAGCCGGCGGTGAACTCGTAGGTGTGAGAGATGGGCAGCACCGAAAGCACAACCCAGCCGGGAGCGATCCGCATAACACCGGCGGCGGCGTGGACGTTGGCGCAGAAGTTGCCATGGGTGAGCATCACTGCCTTGGAAAAACCCGATGTCCCAGAGGTGTAGAGGATAGAGGCGAGGTCGTCCGGCGCAACCTTGGGAAAATTCAGGGCTTCGTCGTGGGCCTGTTCACCGAATTCCGCGAAGGCTTCAGCGACGAAGTCGCTGAAGGTCCGCAAATTGATCAGCCCGGTGTCGTCGCGGTAATCGTCAAAGGTGATGACATGGCGCAGCTGCTGCTTGAGATCGTAGATTTTTTCGATCTGCCGCTGGGTGAGGAAGATCACATCGCAGCGCATTTCACCCAGAATATGGTGGACATCGGCTTCCGGGAGATCGGCAAAAATAGGGACGGTGACCGCACCCAACCGGACCACTGCCAGATAGACGATCCCCCAATGATGGGAATTTTCTCCGAGGAGAGCGACCCTGTCGCCCTGTTTGACGCCGAGGCTTTGCAACAGCGCGGCAAGGGCAAGGATACGCTCATGGACCGCTTTATAGGAAAGCGGTTCGTCCAGCGCCATGCCGACGGCGGGCAATTGTCGATGTTTGCGGCAGCTGATATCAACCAGGTCGTTCAAGGTCATCGCGTTCTCCTGAATGACCGGCAGGTGCTCCGCCACCACCTGATCACCGGCGATTTCCCCGCATTCCACCATGTCCTGTTCGGTTGTATCTGGCGATGTCTGCATATTTTTGCCCCACTCTTGTCATGTGTACTTACTGTCGGCCTGTTTACCATAACAGAAGAATGTTTTCAAAGAAAACAGGCAATTCCCTTGACAGGGTGAAAAGAGAGCGGCTATTTTTACAGATTTACATGTTTGCCTTCAACCGCCTGCGATGATTGAGTATGCCACGATTTCTCTCTTGCACCTTTTTGTCGATAGTGGTGAGTGTTGTCTTGCTTCTTTCCCCCTTGACCAATGCACGGGGCGAGCAACCAGCCACCTCGACAACCAAAACAAAGCAACAAAAGGCCGCTCCAGGCAGCGGCAGCAAGGCAAGCGCGCCAGTCAAGGCCGCTTCACGGGCCGCCCACCCTCATCAGCCCACCGCAGTACATTCTGCGGCCACCTCGGCAACCAACAAAACGAGCCAGACGGCTCATTTGTCGAAGCCAGCCAAGCGCACCTCCCAGGCGCACGGAGCCGGCAAGGCCGCCTCTCCCGCCAAACAGCAGCAGGTTGCCCACCGTCAGCCCGTTGCAACCCCAAAGACCACGCCGGCACTGCAAACAAAAAAAGCCAAGAAAAAAAGCATGGCGCGCAACACGGCGCGTCCTGCCGCGACAGCGGCAAATTCCACATCTGTCAGTAGTGCACCACTGGGAATCGAACAACAGATCAGCGCGAGAAGCGCCATCATCCTGGACGCGAAGAGTGGCGCGGAACTGTTTGCCAAATATCCCGACAACCCGCGCCAACCCGCCTCCACTATCAAGATCGTGACCGCCATGATCGCGATCAAGTCATTGAAAAACAATGAGATCGTCGATATCAGCAACCATGCTGCCAGCATGCCCAGTTCCAAGGTTTTTCTTGAAACCAGCAAACAGTACCAGGTCAATGATCTGATCAATGCGGTTCTTCTGGCCTCGGCCAATGACGCCAGTGTCGCCCTGGCGGAGAAGGTCGCCGGCAGCGAGGAGAATTTCGCCAACCTGATGACGGTCTCGGCGCGCATGTGGGGAGCGCGCAACACCGTTTGCCGAACGGCCTCGGGGCTCACGGCCCTTGGCCAGCAAACGACCTCCCGCGATCTGGCCACTATCTTCCGCTACGCCATGCAGCACGACGAGTTTGCCCAGCGGATGCACGAAAAATTCATCACCACCTCGTACGGCAAGGTTTTGCGGAACCATAACAAGGCACTCTGGCGTCTGGATGGTGCGCTTGGCGGCAAAACCGGCTATACCGTCGCCGCCCGTCAGACCTATGTCGGGCAGTTCAGCCGGGACAACCAGACCATCGTAGTGGCTCTCATGGGGAGTGAAACGATGTGGGCCGACTTGGCCAAGCTGGTCGAGTACGGCTTTAAAAAACAAAAGGATGGGCAATTAGCGCGGGTCAGCGCCAACCCCACCGGCTGAAGATTACGATGGACCGCTCCCGCCGCCGCATTTGCGAAAAAAAAGGGCTGCAGGAATGCAGCCCTTTTTTTTCGCACTGTTTAAAAAATCTACCGCTCCGCAGCTAACTGCTTACGCACCGATTCAAGAAAAACATCCCGCTTGAACGGTTTTTCCAGCGTAGCAATATCACCGAGATAGCCGGCCATGGTCAGGTAGCGTTCCGCCTTGATGGCGCCCCCACCCGAAATGGCCAGAATCTTCTGTTCAGGATAGTCACGCACCAACTCCATGATGAACTTCAAACCATCTTTAACCGGCATAATCATATCGGTGATGACTAAATCAAACGCATAGCGCCTGACCAGCGATATCCCCTCTTCGCCGTTTTCGGCGGTATGGACGGTATACCCTTCCTGCTCCAGCATCTGGGTCAGCATGGTGCGAATCTGCGCCTCATCGTCGACCACCAGTATCCGTTTCAAACGGCATCCTCCCTCTATCGCAGCCTATTGCCCCAAGTGCCAAGATTGATCGAACCTGTTGTGATCAGGCCGTTAATATTCTAAATTTCAATGACGCGTACTCATCCTACAAACGATGCCTGCGCGGTTCAATAGCTTTTTCTGCGGGCCTATTCTTTCTCCCGCCGGCATAATCGCCCAAAGCCGCCCGGGATAGTGCCCGAGGACCAGTATGCCCGCCCCTGTTTGAAATCGACAAACCACTGACCGCCAGGTTTTCTGGTCGCATCGACAAAGATAAACGGTTGCTCGCTGAAGAAACAGCCATGCACATACTGACCCGATGCCGATTGCTCCCGCTCAAGCAGCGAGAGGGCCTCCGCCAGCGAAGGCAGGCGCCAGTCGACATGCCCCGCAAACCGCGCCCGGTTCACACGGTCAATCTCCCGCCGCATCGAACGGTGACTCATAATATCGATGCCGCCGCGTTGCCACATCAGCCCGGTGACTCTGTCGCTCACGGTCAAACCGTCATGATTGTCGACCAGAGCCTTGGCAAAATGCCCCTGGGGATTACGCTCTTGTTCGGCGAAATTAAACCGGCGCACCAGGGCACCCACATCTTCCTCACTCATTTCGGCAGGTTCGTGCGGCAGGACGATTCGATCCGGCACCGTCACCACCGCTTCCCGTCCCGGCAATCCGGTCCCGTCTGCCGGTGTGTTGCCTGATTCGAACAGCGGAATCACCTTGGAATCATCATCGCTTTCCACCACATTGGCCAGCAACCAGCGCTTCAATTCCTCGTTGATGGGGTGAGTCCGCTCAAAGCGGGCCACCTTGCCTTGTTCCGTGACACAGCGGCGAACCATTTCCGGCGGCACCAAGATCTCGGCAATCACGCGGGCATGTTTGATGCCGCGTTCCATCAGGCACAGCTTTGGCTCCTCATCCCAAGCGTCGATGAAAAAATAGTATATTCGTTCATTTTTGCTCCGTACCCGTTCCTTGCCTCCCCAGCTCTCAAAAGTGCCAAAGGTATATTCAGGTGTCATTTCCCAGTCGATCGCCGGTATTTCCATTTGCACCAATTTTTCGAAGAGCCCCATTTTGACCTCCATCAAGGTTGAAAATGATTTACAAGACCGTTAGATACACATTTAGTTGAATTTCTTATTACTATAATGAGAGCGATTGCCATTTCAACATGAAAAAGCCTGAGCAAACAAAAACAGGTTCACCACTGCCATTAGGCCCGACCATCACCCATCAGGGCGTCAATTTTGCCATTTTTTCACGGCACGCCTCTGCGGTCACCCTGGTCGCCGCCCCAAGGTCCAGACCAAATGAATGGGTAGAATTCCCGTTTGATCCGCGGGTCAACAAAACCGGCGATATCTGGCATATCCTGCTGTGCGACGCGCCCCTCCCGCTCCTCTACGGTTACCGGATCGATGGTCCGAGCGATCAAAAAAGCGGGCATTGCTTCGATGCCGGCCGTATCCTGCTTGACCCGTACGCCAAGGAGTTACATCCCTCTGCCTGGGGAGCCCGGCGAACCTATCTCGGCACCAGCCCCTGCAGCCTTTTGGACAAGCGCGACTATGACTGGGAGGGTGACCGGCCGCTCAATATTCCCCTGCGGGACTCGATCATCTACGAACTCCATGTCCGTGGCTTCACTCGTCACTCTTCGTCCGGAGTCGATCATCCCGGAACCTTCAGAGGCATCACCGAGAAAATACCCTACCTCGAAAAGCTGGGCATCACGGCGGTGGAATTGATGCCGGTGACGGAGTTCAACGAGAACGAATCCATTTTCACCAACTCCCTCACCGGCGAGCGGCTGAAAAATTTCTGGGGATACAGCCCGCTCTCCTTTTTTGCGCCCAAGTCCAGTTACAGCAACGATCCGCAATCACCGCTCACCGAGTTCCGCGACATGGTCAAGGCGCTGCACAGGGCAGGCATCGAAGTGATTCTCGATATTGTCTACAACCACACCTCCGAGGGAGGTGCCGACGGCCCGACCACCAGTTTCCGCGGCATCGACAACACCATCTATTACCTGCTCGATCCCTGGACCCGCGCATATCTCAATTTCTCCGGCTGCGGCAACACATGCAACTGCAATCATCCCATTGTCCGCAGCCTGATCATGGACGCCTTGCGCTGGTGGGTGATCGACATGCACGTCGATGGCTTTCGCTTCGACCTGGCCGCAATCCTCGGCCGGGATTCGAACGGCCAGGTCCTGTCCAACCCGCCGGCAGTGGAGAGAATCGCCGAAGACCCGATCCTGGCCCATACCAAAATCATCGCCGAGGCCTGGGACGCGGCCGGACTGTATCAAGTGGGCCACTTTTCCCGGCACCATCGTTGGGCCGAATGGAACGGCCGTTTCCGCGACGACGTCCGCGCCTTCATGTGCGGCCATGCCGGCATGGTCCCGGCATTGGCCACCCGCATTGCCGGCAGTTCCGATCTCTATCAGCATTCCAACCGCCGCCCCTGCAACTCGATCAATTTCATCACCAGCCATGACGGCTTCACCCTGGCCGACCTGGTCAGCTACAACGAAAAACACAATCTGATGAACGGCGAGAACAACCGGGACGGCGACAATAACAATATCAGCTGGAACAGCGGTGCAGAGGGAGCGACCGCCGACAAGGGCATCCTGGCCCTTCGTTCCCGCCGCATCCGCACCATGGCGACGATTCTGCTGCTCTCCCAAGGAGTGCCGATGCTGGTTGCCGGCGACGAATTCGGCCGCAGCCAACAGGGCAACAACAATGCCTGGTGCCAGGATAACGCCGTCAGTTGGATTGACTGGAACCTGGAGAGGAACAATAAGCTGTTGCTGCGCTTTTTCCGCAAACTGATCCGGCTGCGCAAGGCGCATCCGGTCTTCCGGCGCGAAGATTTCTTCCTCCACGATCCCCAAGGCCGCAAGCCAGACGGGCCGCCGTTTGAGATCCTCTGGCAGGGCCTGCGGCCGGGCGAGCAGGACTGGTCCTGGGATTGCCGGACCCTGGCCTTTCTCCTCATCGGCGCGAACCTGCAACCGCCCGATGCCGATTTTTTCGTCATGCTCAACGGCAGCCCCACCCAGACCGCCCTGTTCACCGTGCCCCCGGCCAGCAAGGGCAGGATCTGGGCGCGGATCATCGACACCGGGCGCTGTCCGCCTCAGGACTTCGTTGACCCGGAGCATGGCGATACGGTAAAGTGCAGCCATACTCTTGCAGTCCCCAATATGGGCTGCATTGTCCTGCAGTCGCGACCTACGAGGTGACCACATGATCAAAGTGTTGATGTTGGGCGATTCTCTGGTGGAATGGGGCAACTGGTCCAAACATCTCCCCCATATCGCCGTGATCAACCGGGGCATTGCCGGCGAAATGACCGAGGAACTCTCAGCCCGGCTGATGGATGAAATCGACGACTGCCCCGATCCGGATGTGGTTCTCGTTCAATCCGGCACCAATAACCTGCTGATGGGGTATATGTTTTTTCCGGCGATCTTCACCACCATGATGCAGCGGCTGCGTGCCTGCTATCCGCATGTGCCGCTGATTCTCTGCTCGTTGATGCCCATGCCCGCCGCCCCACTCCACGAAATCGAACAGGTCAACCGGCAACTGGCCGAGGTGGCCGCAGCCATCGAGCATTGCGTCTTCCTCGATCTGATCGGCCCCTTTTCCGAACAATGTCTGCCCATCACCCATCCCGGATTTCTTGCCGACAATGTGCACCTCAGCACCAGGGGTTATCAAGTTTGGGGGGCAGAAATCGCCCGCTGCCTGAAGCTCCTGTTTCCCGAAGCTAGTCGAGATTGACAGAGGACCATCAACTTCTTATTACATTATCCAATTCGCGATCCTGATCACCCCCTGTGGCCGCCCCGATTCATCACCATCGTCGGAATGCTTTCATCCCCTCACATTGGAGAGTTTATATGTTCCTGCCGCCCAAGATACTGATTCGTACCGCTCTTTGCCTAGCCCTGATCGCCCCGGTTTCCGCCCAGGCCGCAGAACAACCGGCTGCTTCTCCGCAGGAAACAGTCGCCGGGACCACGCTCGACGGCGTATCCCTGCAGGGGAACGTCCTCGAAACCATGAACAGCACCGGCTACACCTATCTGCTCATCGATGCCGCCCAGGGAAAAATCTGGGTCGCCATCCCCGAAACCCAGGTCAAGGCTGGCCAGATCCTGACCATCGCGTCGGGCACAACCATGTTCAATTTTACCTCCAAGACCCTGAATCGCACCTTTGACCGCATCATCTTCGCGCCCGGTTTGGACAAGAGCGCCCAAGCGGTACCTCAAGCCGCAGGCGGCGCAGCCAAACCCGCTCAGAAGAACGGATTCGATGCCGCCTTGCGGGCCGAGGCTGCCGGCGCCAGGAATGTTCCCCCTGAAGGAGGTATCGATGTCGGCGGACAAGGTGTCTCGACCGGCAGCGCCGGGGCGGTGGTGCCTTCTTCGATCGAGGTCAACGTGCATAAGGCCACCGGACCGAACAGCTATTCGGTGGGCGAATGCTTCGAGCAGGGCAAGGAATTGAACGGCAAATCCGTCCGTGTCCGGGGCAAGGTGATGAAGATCTCGCGGATGATCATGGGCAAGAATTGGCTGCATATCCAGGATGGAACCGGCAACCCGTTGAAAAACCATCACGATCTGGTGGTCACCACCACAGAGGCGCCAGTTGAAGATACGGTGGTCACCATCGAAGGCACACTGGCAGCCAACCGGGATTTCGGCGCAGGCTACCGGTACGATGTGCTCATCGAGGACGCCAAGGTCGAACAATAGGCCATCTTGTCTTGCCCATGCATACGCATACGCCCAGGATTCTTCCCGCCGAGATCGGCTTTGATTTCGATGGCGTCATTGCCGACACGGTCGAGGCCTTTATCCGCATCGCCTGCGAACAGTACGGATACTGCGGGATCTGCCCGGAACAGATCACGCATTTTTCCGTGGAGTCGTGCCTGCCGATGGAGGCGGGACTCGCCGAGACGATCTTCCTGCAGATTCTGCGTGATTCGGTGGGAACAGGCCTGTTGCCCATGCCGGGAGCGGTCGAGGTGCTTGGCGAATTGTCCCGGCACGGCCGGGTGAGCGTTGTCACCGCCAGGCCGGAAGCAGAACCGGTACGGGTCTGGCTGCAAACGATTTTTCCGGAACCTGTCTGGCAACGTATGCAGGTGACAGCCGTGGGCGACCATGACGACAAGGTCCGACACGTCAAGGCATTGGGATTATCCGCCTTCATCGACGACCGGGCCGAGACCTGCATGCAGTTGCACCATGCCGGCATCGAGGCTATCGTGTTCAGCCAGCCCTGGAACCAAAACCGCCATGCCCTGCCCACAGTACGCACCTGGGCCGAAATCCGCGATCTCTGCCTGTAAACCCTCCAAAAGAGCCATCCATGCGCTGCCCTGCCTGCGGAACCCAGATCGTTCCTTTCAAAAATCCGGCCCCCACCGTGGACATCATCATCGAAACCGAGGGCGGCATTGTTCTCATTGAACGGAAGAATCCCCCCTTCGGCTGGGCCTTGCCCGGAGGGTTCGTCGATTACGGCGAATCATTTGAGGATGCGGCCCGCCGGGAAGCCGCGGAGGAAACCAGCCTGACAGTCACCCTGACCCTCCAGTTCCACACCTATTCGGCTCCGGACCGCGATGCCCGCCAACACACCGCCTCAACCGTCTATATTGCCACGGCCAGCGGGCAGCCGGTGGCGGCGGACGATGCCCAACGCGCCGAGGTGTTCTATCAGGATAACCTGCCGCCCCTGGTCTTTGACCACGAACGCATCCTGCGGGATTATTTCGCCTTCAAGCAAAGCGGCAACAGGCCGCGCCTCTGATCGACGGGCGTTTAAAATCCGGTTTCACTTCCGGTGCGGACGCCGCTTTGGCTGCCGGTTTGACCCCTCGACCTGCAATGTTCCCAACTGCAATGCGGGCGGCGGGGCAACCGTCTGATCAGCAGACGGCTCGGCTTGTGATGGGGATGGAGAGGATGGCGCTGGTTCTTCAGGCGACGGTGACGGTTTTTCGGCCGACGGTGTTGCTTCTTCGACCGGCCATGACGGTGTCTGAGGCTGTGTTTGTGTCCGTTCGGCCGCTGCGGGGGATGGAGCTTCCGACGGTGGGTACGGCGAGGCGACCGAACTGCCGGGCCCTGCCGATCTGGTCACGACATCGCGCCCCGGCAACGATACGGGAGCAGGCGGCATGGCTGGAGATTTGTGCATCCGCTCCTGCCAGATCAGCAACAGGAGCACGGCTAGCAGTCCGGCACAACCCACGACCGCAAGCCACAGCCTGGCAGAACGGCAGCAGCGACGCGCCGTTTGCGGGTTTGCCGTTTCCTGCCCGGCCGGATCGGCCGTTTGCTGACGCGCCTTGGACTCGGCTTGCCCGGCAACCGCCGGAGGATCGCGCTCCATCACCTGCTGCTCAGGCGTCGAAACCAGCCCATCCGCGGGCACAGGCTGCCACTCACCCGTATTCTGCCCCGCGAGACGGGAAAGAATGGACTCGGCTCCCGCCACGGCCGCTCGCTCTTCGGCCAATCCGGGCAGATCCGCCACAAGCTGTTCAATATCGCGGTACAGCTGCACCGCTTCCTCGCGGTTTCCGGCGGCGGCTGTCCTGGCCTGATGACGCAGGCGTTCTACCTCAGCCAGCAGCCGCTTCACCTCCTGTTCCAGCGCCTGCCGCTGTCCAGCGTCGATCTCGTCGCTGAATTGGCGAAGCAGAAACCGGGCTTCAAGCACCCGCCGTTCCTCAAATTTTGCGCGGATACGGGAAACGGGATGTTCTGGAGCAAACGCAGCGTCACCAGGCATCGTTGCGCACCAGTCAAAAAAATATTTTGAGAGCCGCGTAGATGGCCAGCCCCACACCTGTGGAACCGTAGAACAGGAGTCAGGATGGGCAACCGCTGTCCGCGCGTTTGCGCAGCACAATAAAGGCGGCGATTCCAGCCAGAATAGCCGTTGCGGCCATCAGCAACTCTTGCATGATACCTCCTTGCTGGGGAAAGCGCTATCCCCGGATCTTGGCGTCCTTCTTCTTGCGCAACCGAATGGCCTTGGGCGTGATCTCCACCAGCTCGTCGTCGTTGACGTACGATATGCAATCTTCCAAGCTCATGTCAACCGGTGGGGTGAGGATGACCGCATCGTCGGAGCCTGAAGCGCGTATATTGGTCAGTTTTTTGCCCTTGGCCGGATTGACGATCAGGTCGGCCGGGCGGCAGTGCTCGCCGATGATCATGCCGGGATAGACCTCGATCCCAGGGCCGAGAAAAAGCCGGCCGCGTTCCTGGAGGTTGAACAAGGCATAGGCCACAGTGGTGCACGGTTCCTTGACGATCATCACCCCGTTGATCCGATTCTGGATCTCACCGGCATGGGGACCCCATTCGGCGAAGATGTAGTTCATCACCCCCATGCCACGGGTGTCGGTCATGAACACCGAACGATAGCCCAAAAGTCCGCGGGTCGGCACCTTGAACTTCATCCGGGTCATCTCCTTCTCCACCTGCATGTCGACAAGGACCCCCTTCAATTTGCCCAGTTTCTCAATAACCACGCCCTGGAATTGCTCGTCCACGTCCACTGACAACTCTTCATAGGGTTCGAGCAAGCGGCCATCGACTTCCCGCATGATCACCTGCGGCCTGGTCACCTGAAACTCGTAGTCTTCCCGTCGCATTTTCTCGATGAGAATGGAGAGATGGAGTTCGCCCCGGCCGGAGACCCGGTAGCCAATGGACTCGGTGAGTGGCTCGACCTGGAGGGCAACGTCGGAAAGGGTTTCGCGGGCAAGCCGTTCTTCGAGATGGCGCGAGGTGACATATTTGCCGTCCTGACCGGCGAACGGCGAATCGTTGGGGATGAAGTTCATGGAAATGGTCGGCGGGTCGATCTCGATCAGCGGCAGAGGCCGGGGATCGGCGGGATCGGTGAAGGTGACGCCCACGGTCACGTCTTCCATGCCGGCCACGGCCACGATGTCGCCCACCGAGGCACTGTCCACCGGGACCTTCTGGCTGCCGCTGAAACCGAAAATCTTGTTGATCCGCACCGGGGTGATCGACCCGTCGCGGCGGGCCACGACCAGCGGAGTGCGTAGATCGAGCCGGCCGTTGGTCAGCTTGCCGATACCCAACCGGCCAAGGTAAGGTGAATAATCGATGGTGTTGATCTGGAGCTGCAGCGGCATCCCGGCGCTGCCCGACGGTGGGGGCACATGCCTGACGATCATTTCGGACACCGCCTGCATCCCGGTTTCCGGCGTGACCGGCGCATCTGGCTCGGTCAGCGCATACCCGGCCTTGGCCGAGGCATACACCACCGGAAAGTCGAGGACATGATCCGGAGCATCGAGACGGTCCAGCAAACCGAAAACCTGATCGACCACCCAATCGCAACGGGCCGCCGGCTTGTCGATCTTGTTGATCACCACCAGGATGGGCAGGCTGGCGGCCAGGGCCTTTTTCACCACGAAAAAGGTCTGCGGCATCGGTCCTTCCTGGGCATCGACCAGCAGCACCGCGCCATCGGCCATGCGCAACACCCGTTCCACCTGGCCGCCAAAGTCGGCATGGCCCGGGGTGTCGATGATATTGATCTGGTAGTCGCCATACTGGTAGGAACCGTTCTTCGAGGCGATGGTGATGCCGCGCTCGCGCTCCAGATCCATGGAGTCCATCAGCCGTTCCGCCACCTGCTGGTTGTCGCGGAACATGCCGCTGTGGCGGAACAGCTGGTCAACCAGGGTCGTCTTGCCATGATCGACATGGGCGATGATGGCGACATTGCGGATAAACTTCTGTTCCATACTGCTCCTGCCCCTCTGGGGCGTCTATATTGCACGGTGATTGTCCCGGATAACCGGAAGGCAACTGCTCGCGGGTGGGCCCGGCATGATGTCCAGAGAAGAAAGCGGACCGGCCCTGAAACGGAAAAAGAGAGTTTATATACCGGGAGAACGACAAGAAGACAAGGAGATTGATGCGGGGACCTGGCGGCGGAATGCAAAAGGCTCCCCGTCAGGCAGAGATGCCGGGCGCGTTGGCAACAAAGCCAATTCCCGTGCGGGATCGGCCTGCACTCCGGGGAGGGCGGTGCCTCCCAGGTCTGTTCAAAAAGGGAATCTAAGCAGTCGCGGTGGTGGGGCAGGAGCGGGTTTCTGCTCCTCGACCTCGCCGGTGGTGGCTCCGTACAAAACAAGATCTACCCGCCTGTTCTGCTGGCGTCCTTCTTCGGTGCTGTTGTCGGCGACCGGATGGTATTCGCCATAGCCGGTAACCGCTATCTTTTCCGGAGCCAGACCATGCCGGTCCATAAAGAAGCGGGCGATGCTGGTGGCTCGTGCGGTCGACAACTCCCAATTCGACTGGAATGCCGCCGAATGGATGGGAATATTGTCGGTGTGCCCTTCAAAACGGATCTCGTTGTCGTAGGGCAGCAGGATCTCGGCCATCTTGGCCAGCAGATCGTAGGAGGCGGGCTTGATCGTCGCGCTGCCCGAATTGAAAAAACCGGCTTCCTTCATGCTGATCACCAACCCTCGTTTGGTGATATCGATATTCACCTTGTCCTGCGCCTTGTTCTCGATCAAGAATCTCTCCAAGGTGACCAGTATCTCCTTGAAGTCATTTTTCGTTGCCTGCGTCTTGGGTGCCTGTGCTTTATCCTGAACGTCGCTCTTGGATTTCAGTTTTTCAACGTTTTTTGGCTGCATCCGCATCGACGGGATGGGCATTATGTCGGCTTTATTAATGATCTGCGGCTTGCCCGAGGTGGTGCCGGTGGTGACGCCGAACGCGGTCCGGTAAGAAGCGGCGACCTCATCCACTTTCTTCTTATCGGTCTGGGACATGGCGTAGAGGGTAACGAAAACCGCAAAGAGCAAGGTGATGAAGTCAGCGTAGGAAACCAGCCACCGCTCGTGATTGGGCGCCTTTTCCGGTTCTTTTTTTCGTGCCATATTATTTTTTGCCCCCTGCCTCGCCGGCAGGTGAACCCGGGCCGCCGTGACCGCCCAAATATGATCTCAGGCGCTCTTCGATGAAACGGGGATTTTCTCCGTTTTGAATGGCGACAATGCCGGCAATGATAATCTCCTTGCGTGTCGATTCGTCTTTGATGCGAAGCTTAATCTTGGTGGCGGCGGGCAGACAGATGATATTGGCCGTGATCAGGCCATAGATGGTGGCAACGAAGGCCACGGCGATACCGGATCCGAGTTTGGAGATATCCTCCAGATTGCTCATGACGTGAATCAGGCCGACCACCGCGCCGACGATCCCAACGGTCGGCGCATAGCCGCCGGCGGCCTCGAAGAATTCGGCGCTCATTTTGGCGTGTTCTTCGGATGCGGCGAGGTCGATTTCCATCAACTCTCTGATATCTTTCGGTTCGACGCCATCGACCGAAAGGGAGATGGCTTTCCTCATGAACCGGTCCTTGTGCGTCTGGGCATCCTGCTCCAGGGCGATGATGCCGTTTTTTCTCGCCTTGGCTGCATACCTGCAGATCTCGGCGATGAGATCGTCATTCTTCGACGGGTTGCTGAGCAGCTTCTTCACATCCTTGAAGGCGCCGATGGCGGCACTTAACGGAAAACTGGCGAAGGTGGCGCCAAAGGTGCCGCCGAGAACGATTATGGCGGCGGTGGGTTGCAGGAGAGCGGAGATATGCAACCCCTCCAGCGTGGCGCCGCCGACGATCGCGCTGAGGCCCATGATCAAGCCGATGATAGTTGCGATATCCATAGATTGCTGAGCGTGTTAATTGGAGGCGGACGGTCTGTTGCGACTCGAATGCCTTGGAAAGATTGTGAAATTATTGTAGGGGAAGGTGCGGGGATGCGAAAGGAAAAAAACGAAAAAGGGAATGGTTGGTCAAGTACCCCCTTGCTGTCCGGTGCGATGGCGGAAAATGGACATGTTCGATCCATTCTGGTCAAGGCGGCGGCGCCTCGGCAACGGCGTCTTCGCCATCGAGCTGCTGCCGTGACTGTCGGAGTATCCGCGCGCGGTAGCTAATGATTTTATCAATGATCTCCATGGGATTCTCCCGAATAAGGATATGGTCGTCATTGATCAGCTCAACGATCGTGTCGGGAGTCTCCTCAATACTCTTGATCAAGTCGGGATTGAGATAAAATTCCGACTTGTTGAGTTTGGTGAGTTTAATCATAACACACCCCAAGAGGCAAGAAGCGAGACGGTCGTACCGCTCCAATAAAAAGCCGCCGACCATTCCGGGAACATAAGCTCACCAGGGGAATGGCCGGCAGAGTGTCTCGCCGATTTTTTTCGGATGTCGTTGTCACCTGTCTTCCCGAAGCCACCGGCGTCGGGCGGTTCATGTCCCCAGCTCGAATTTAATCAGCACCTCGTCGGCTTCCACCGCCTGCCCCTTATTCACCAGAACCTCGGCAATGATACCGTCCACCGGCGAGGCAACGCCGCTCTCCATTTTCATCGACTCCAGAATGACCAGATTCTGGCCCCGGAAGACGCGCTCGCCCTTTTGCCCCAACACATCCACCACCAAGCCCGGCATCGGGCAGAGGAGAATATTGTTGAGCGAACTGTCGGCCTTCTCGGGCATATAGCGCATCATCTCCCATTCCTTCGGCGTGTAAATTTCAAACAGCCGAGAAATGCCGTTGAAGCTCATGAAGATGAACGATTCCTCGAAACGGATACGGAACCGGTAGATTTGGCCGTTGATGTTCAATTTCAGGCGGCGGCGAAAGAACTCAAAGGTCGGAACCTCGACCCGATAGGTGGAACCGTCCACCCGGATGGTGCAAGTCTCGCCGCTGACCGGCGTGCTTTCCAAGGTCACCTCGAACAGGTCGCCCTGGCACCGGACTTTGTATTGATGTGTTCTCCCCAGGTCGCGTTTGCCGCCGATGTCGGAGACCATGTGGCGCAGGGATTCGCGGACCGCCACTGTGCGGGTATGATAGATCACGGTGGCTGCCAGGGCCGCCAATCGCAGATATTGGAGCGAAGGCGACCGCTTCGACACGCCGCCGTCGAAGTGTTGATCGATGAAGCTTGTGGTCAAAGCGCCTTCGGCGAACTCGGGCAGGCACAGCACGCTGGTGACGAAGTCGATGTTGGTGGAGACCCCTTCGATATGGTAGCCATTCAGCGCCTCAACGAGCGCACGGCGGGCATCCTCCCTGGTTGCGCCGTGACAGATCAGCTTGGCCAGCATGGAGTCGTAATAGACATCGATCTTGCCACCGATATTGACGCCGGAATCCACGCGAATGCCCTTGCCGCGCGGGGCGGCGTAGCGGGTGATCATGCCGGTGGAGGGAATGAAGCCGCGGGAGGGGTCCTCGGCGCAGATCCGGCTCTCAATGGCCCACCCGTTGAAGGTGATGCCACTCTGGTCGAAGGGCAGCGGCTCGCCATAGGCGATGCGGAGCTGCAATTCGACCAGGTCAAGGCCGGTGACCATTTCGGTGACCGGGTGCTCCACCTGGAGGCGGGTGTTCATCTCCAGGAAATAAAAATCGTGCTGAGCATCCATGACGAATTCGACCGTGCCGGCATTGACATAGTTGGCCTGACGGGCCAGATTGCAGGCCGCGCGTCCCATCCGCTCACGCAGATCAGCGGAGACGGCTGGCGACGGCGATTCCTCGATCACCTTTTGATAACGCCGCTGGATGGAGCATTCCCGTTCGCCCAGGTGCACCACATGCCCCTGGCTATCGGCCAGGATCTGAATCTCGATGTGCCGGGGCTGCTCTATGTAGCGCTCGACGAAGACCCGGGTGTCGTTGAAGGCCTTGAGGGTTTCCTTGCGGCTGGCCGCCAGGGCGTCCTTCATTTCTTCGGGCTTGCGGACAATGCGCATGCCCTTGCCGCCGCCACCCGCCGCCGGCTTGAGCAGCACCGGGTAGCCGATCTCGGCCGCGACGGCGATGGCCTCCTCCTCATCCTTGATCGCCTCGATGGTACCGGGGATGACCGGGACCCCTGCATTTTTGGCCAATTCTTTGGAAGTGATCTTGTCGCCCATGATGTCGATGGCTTCGACCGGAGGACCGATGAGCACCAGCCCGGCATCCTGGATCGCCTTGGCAAAATCGGCCTTCTCGGAAAGGAAGCCGTAGCCGGGATGGATGGCTTGGGCGCCGGTGGCCTTGGCTGCCTTGATGATCTTGTCGATGTCGAGATAGGATTTCTGCGAAGGCGACTCGCCGATGTGCACCGCTTCATCGGCCAATTGCCTGTGCAAACTGCGGCTGTCGGCATCGGAGTAGACCGCCACGGTCTTGATGCCCAGGCGGTTGCAGGTACGGATGATACGAACGGCAATTTCGCCGCGATTGGCTATCAGAATTTTATCGAACATTGCGTGCCTCACAGGGGAATATTTCCGTGTTTGCGATCCGGGCCCTTGGTCTTCTTGCTGTCGAGCATCTGCAGCGTGCGGATAAGATGCGAGCGGGTATCGCGCGGAAAGATGACATCGTCTATGTACCCTCGCTGCGCGGCAAGGAAAGGATTCGCGAAGGTGCGGCGGTATTCCTCCATCTTCTCGTTGAGCACGGCCTCAGGGTCCTTGGCTGAATAGATTTCCTTGCGATGGATGACTTCGGCCGCGCCCTTGGGGCCCATGACCGCGATTTCGGCGGTCGGCCAGGCATAGTTGACATCGCAGTGAATATGTTTGGAGTTCATCACCAGATAAGCGCCGCCGTATGCCTTGCGGACGATCACCGAGATACGCGGTACCGTGGCCTCGGTGAAGGCGTAGAGCAACTTGGCGCCATGGCGGATGATGCCGCCGTGCTCCTGATCCGGACCGGGCATGAAGCCGGGCACGTCAACCAGGGAAATCAACGGGATGTTGAAGGCATCGCAGAAACGGACAAAACGCCCGGCCTTGAACGAGGCGTCGTTGTCGAGCACGCCGGCCAGCACCGCCGGCTGATTGGCCACCAGGCCCACGGTCTGCCCGCCGAGCCGCCCGAAACCGCAAATAATGTTGCGGGCAAAACCGGCATGAACCTCCATGAACTCCGCACCGTCCAAGATCGAAAAGATCAGCACGTTCATGTCGTAGGTCTGACTGGAGTTGCTTGGAATGAGAAAATCCAAGGCCGGATCGGTCCGGTCCGGGGCGTCGCTGAGATTGAGGATCGGCGCCCGCACGCGATTGTTGGAGGGGAGGTAGTTGATCAACCGCCGCACCTCGCGCAGGGCGAGCACGTCGTTGGGCACGGTGAAATGGGCCACGCCGCTCTTGCCGGCATGCACCTTGGCCCCACCCAAGGCCTCGGAGGTGATGTCCTGGTGGGTGACGGTCTTCACCACGCTCGGTCCGGTAACGAACATATAGGAGGAATCCTCGACCATAAAGACGAGATCGGTGATCGAAGGACTGTAGACCGCACCGCCGGCACAAGGCCCCATGATACAGGAAATCTGGGGTACCACGCCGCTGGCTCGGACATTGCGATGAAAGATCTCGCCGTAGGCGGCAAGGGCATCGACGCCCTCCTGGATGCGTGCGCCGCCGGAATCGTTGAGACCGATGATAGGGGCGCCTCCCTTGACGGCCAGATCCATGACCTTGCAAATCTTCTGGGCATGCGCTTCCCCCAGCGAGCCTCCGAGCACCGTGAAATCTTGGCTGAAAACAAAGACTTCGCGGCCGTCTATGGACCCATGGCCGGTGATGACACCGTCGCCGAGGTAGCTTTTTTCCGCGCCCAGATTGCCGCCGCGGCCCAGTTTGAGCACATCGAACTCCTCGAATGAGCCTTTGTCCAAAAGCAGGTCGAGCCGTTCCCGCGCCGTCAGCTTACCCTTGCGATGCTGGTCTAATTTCTTCTCCTCGCCTCCGGCATCTCTGGATTCCGCCCGTAATCGTTCCAAGGTTTCAAGAGTTGTATTGTATTGGGTATCCATGGGCATTACCTGATAGTGGAACCGGCACATTCCCAGACAAGGGTGACATGCGCGTTCACGATAATAAACGTACGTCCTCTCGCAGCCAATCGGCTCAGCCTCGCTCTCCTTGGCAGCCGATCGATTCCGGAGGGCGGACACACTGTTTGGTCAGAAAATTTGCATTGGAAAATACAATAATACTTGAGCGACGCCTTGTTGACAAATCAGAAAAATTCATTCCCGGCATTAATTTAGCGGTTGAAAGAAAGTGAGCGAAAATATTGTGTTCCGTTCGTCCATCATCCCATTGGTCAGATAGGCCTATTGCCCCACCATACGGATTTGCGCGGACGAGGCCGGGCACGGCGGCTGATCCTCACCCAAAAACTCGCCAGCCAAACGTAGAGACTGCTGGCTTGCTCACCCGCCCGTCAGCGACCGCTGGGTGTCCGGTTTAACGGGAGCGAGTCCATGGCACGCTACAAAGAAGGCTATGGACCGGTCAGAACGCTTCTCCTGTTCTGGGGTGAAGTAGCAGGCGGGAAGCTCGGCTTTGACGCGGTGGTGGGCCACGCACTCACAGCACTTGCCGTGACGCGGACACTTGTAGTGGGTGCAAGGGCAGTTTTGGTCCCCCAAGGCTTGATGATGGCATTGCTCATCCATGTGATTGCACACTCCGTCTTGGCAATATAGATAAATACATTTAAAAATAATGAGTTAAGTCAATTTTCCCATTGAGTGGGCATTCGGAGCGGAAAAAAATCTGGGATCCTGCTCGACAGTCACCTGCACGTTCAGAGCTCGGTCCAGCAAAATGAGGAATGTATGCGGTCGGGGAATAGTCAGTGACAGGACGGCCATCCAGCCATTGTAGTATGCAGCCGTGAACCCAATCAAAGGAACCTCCCCTGCAACGGCAGTGTTATTTTCGCAACCCGATGGCCATCGGAAAAATGATATTTCTGATGGCCATCTCATGCCTTACATACACTAAGTTCCGTTAATGTCAAATGGTTAGTGCTCAAACGGAGCGTCTGCGGTTCGTTCTTTTCCCTTGTTCGAAAAATGCCAGGAGCATATCTTGCCGGCAGACACATTTTTCTTGATCATGCCGGGCCACATTTGTCTACTGAGGATAAATTTTCGTCTGCAACCTACTGGGTTGTCTCGGTCAATTTTACACAATTATTCAAGACGATGGACAGGGCACCCATCACATTTCAGCCGCCTCCGTGGCTGCGCAATCCCCATGCGCAGACCCTGTGGCCCAAACTGTTCCGCAGACGGCCCGACTTGGCGCTGTTGCGGGAGCGTCTGGAATTGGCGGATTCCGATTTCCTCGATCTGGCTTGGGCCGCACATGCAAGCGGCCCGGTGGTGCTGATGCTCCCCGGTCTGGAAGGCGATCTGCATTCGCACTATGCCCTGCCGGTGATGGCCACCTTGCGCCAGTCCGGCCTGCAGCCGGTATTCATGCACCTGCGCGGATGCAGCGGCGAACCCAACCGGCTGCCCCGCTCATACCACAGTGGCGCGGTCGAGGATCTCGACGAAGTCCTGAGCTTGTTGCGGGACAGTGGCCGGCCGGTGGCGGCGGCCATCGGCTTTTCTCTGGGCGGCAACCTGCTGCTTCGCTATCTGGGCATGGCCGGGGCCACCTCCCAACTCCGGGCAGCAATGGCCGTCTCAGTCCCCTTTGTCTTAGCCGACGCCTCCCGACGCTTGGAACAAGGCGGTTCCCGCCTCTATCAACAATACCTGATCACCCCATTGAAACGTTCTTATCAACTAAAATTCCAAACAATCCCCTCGCCGTTACGGGTCGATCTCGACCAGATCCGCACCCTCCGGGAGTACGACGAGCACATCACCGCACCGCTCAACGGGTTTGCCGGGGCCGACGATTACTATGCCCGATGCAGCTCCATAGGATATCTTGCCGCCATCACCACCCCGACCTTGATCCTGCACAGCACTGACGACCCCTTTATGTACCCGCACAATGTTCCCCGGGCTGACCAGGTCGGTTCAGGAGTGCGCTTGGCCATCCAAGAACACGGCGGCCATGTCGGATTCATCGAGGGCCGCTTTCCCTGGCAGACCAGTTGCCTGATCGACCGGCTGGCGCTAGCTTTTTTCCACGAGCACCTGCCCGCCGATTTTGCTGTCTCCTGATCAGAACGGCAGGGCCCGCACCCGGTCGATCGCCGCCAGGGCGTCTTCTGGATCGAAGATTTCGAAACAGACCAGCAACTCCTCGCGCAAGAAAGGACAAGCTCTCCGCAGGGTGACGTCGTCCAGGGGGAGATGATCGGTGTGTCCATCCGTGCCGGAAAGATGCAACTCGACGATGTGAGGATGATAATGAACGGGCAGCGCTCTGCCCAAGAGGCTGTGCGTGAGGTCGAAAGTGAGGCGGCTGTGGAAGACAACCCGGTCGATCAGGTTTTCCAGGGCCATCAGATCGGGCCAATGCACCTTGCGCCATCCGGGCAGAGGGTGGAGGGTCATATTGAGCAGGGGGAAACCGCTGTCCACAAAAAATTCGGCGGCGGCCAGAGCATTTTCCGTCCGGTCAGTGGGCAGATGCAGGGTGTATTCCAGGTTCAACGCGGCCAATCCGTCGAGCCAGGATGTCACTTTGGCCTGCATCGACTGATTCCAAGTGTAGACCAGGAGTTCGACGAAATCGGCCCGGCCTTCCACCAACCGGGCGTTATCGAGGAAATTTTCCCCGGTAAGCCATGACGTGGTTCCCAATTTCATCGCGAGATTTCCCGAGAGCAGCGAAGGTCCCCATCTCCTCGATCATACGGAGCGAGGCCTCAATGATTGCAAACACAAGGGCGCAGCCGGTGCCTTCGCCCAGACGCATATCCATGTCGAGCATCGGCTTGAGCCCCGTGATCTCGCTCAGCAGCTTGGCCCCCGGCTCGCAGGAGAGGTGCGAGGGAATCATGTATTCCACGGTCTCGGGCTTGAGGCGCATGGCTGTCAGTGCGGCGACATTGGAGATCAGACCGTCGGTGACCACCGGTACCCGCCGGGCGGCGCAGGCCAGATAGGTGCCGGTTATGCCGGCAATGTCGAGGCCGCCTACCTTGGCCAGCACATCGATGGGATCGTTCAGGTCAGGCTGGTGATGCCGCACGGCCTGGACGATCGTCGCCTTCTTCCGTTCCAGGGCCTCGTCGGTCAGGCCGGCCCCCCGCCCGACCACCCGCTCGATGGGAGCGCCGGTGAGGGCGTAGAGCACGGCGCTGCTCGCGGTGGTGTTGCCGATGCCGATCTCGCCGGTGCCGATCAGGTCGTACCCCTGGTCAATGGCGGCATTGGTGACCTCGATCCCCACCTCGATCGCCTGGATGGCCTCCTCGCGGCTCATGGCGGGCTCCTTGAGGAAATTGGCAGTGCCGTAGCGGATCTTGCGTTTGATCACCTTGGGCAGGTCAACATCGACCTGGATGCCGATATCCACGGCAAAGATGTCTGCCTTGGCGTAGCGGGCAAGAAAATTGACCCCCATACGGCCGGACGTGACAAAATCGGCGCCAATGCGGGTGATGTCTTGAGGATACATGGCGATCCCCTCGACATAGATACCGTTGTCGGCCATCATCACCACAATGGCCTTCCGCTTGATCGCATTGTGCACCTGCCCGGTTATGCCGGCGATCTGCCGGGCGATATGTTCCAATCTACCGAGGCTGCCTGGCGGCTTGAGGCAGTAGTCGATCTCCCGTTGCGCGGCGGCCATGGCCGCCTGGTCGATGGGCCGAATGGATTTGAGGGTTTGGGCGAGTAACTGCATGAAGACCCTATTTGTAGTTAAAGCGGATGAGAATGGGCAGCTCGCCCATGAATTCGATTTCACTCAAGGCGGCGTTGTCAACCTTGAATTTCCAATAGCCTTTGGTCACCGATTCGCAGAAGAAATGGGCGAGCAGCGACCGGATGCAGCCGCCGTGCGAGACCACCGCAACCCTTTTGCCAGAGTGCGTCTTGATGATCTCCTCGACCACATTGATCACCCGGTATCTGAAGGCGGCAAAGGCTTCGGCGCCGGGGATATGGGTTTTGTCCCAGTCGGTGAGCCACATCTGCCAAATCTCCGGGTATTGTTGAGCGATGGCCGAGAAATGCATGCCTTCCCATTCGCCGAAATGAAATTCCTGAAGACTGGAATCGGTGATGATCCGGGCCTGGTCGCCAAATATCAGCGTAGCCGTCTCCACTGCCCTCGACAGAGGGCTGGCAAAGATGGCATCGACTTCAAGGGCGTTGATCCGCTCCCGCAGGGCCTGAGCCTGGAGGCGGCCATGATCGTTGAGCGGAGTGTCTGTGCTGCCCACGAGGATGCCGGTCTTGTTCTGTTCGGTTTCTCCGTGACGGATGAGATACAGTCTGGTGGTGTTCATACAAGCCAATATTTCCAGATAAGAAGTGCCACAAAAAAACACAGCAGTTCAGAAAGTTCGATGGAGGCGCCGATGGTATCGCCGGTGATGCCGCCCAGCCGCCGGTTGACATAGGCGGCAAAACCTGTCGCCAGCGCGATCGGAGGCAGGTGGAAAATCAGGGTCAGCCATGGAACCAGGGTGAGCCGCACTCCCCCAAAGAAGAGTATCCCACTGACCAGGAGCAAAGAAAGCAAGGTGGCCGAACCGGCCTGCATCAATCCGGTCTGGTTGACAAAATCACCAATGCCGCGTTCCTGGCGGGCGTACTGGGCCGATGCCGAATGCCAGACCAGCGCCATCCGGCCCACCACCGGCGCGACGAGCACGGCAGGAACGACTCCGTCCGCAGCAATAGCGTATAAAAAGAGATATTTCAACAAGATGGCCAGCACCACGGCGATCACCCCGTTGACGCCTAACCGCGAATCACGCATGATTTCCAGCATCCGCTCGCGCGAACGGTAGCTGAACAACCCGTCGGCGGAATCGGCGAGGCCGTCAAGATGCAGGCCGCCGGTGACGCCGATCAGCAAGATAACCGCGACAATCGCCGCCAGTTCGCGGCCGAGCAGCCAATCGGCCAGCACAACCCCTCCGGCGGCGGGCAAGGCCACCAGCAGTCCGACCAGGGGCATCCATTTCATGCCTTGGACAAAGCGCTCGGCGGTGAACTCGACAGCCATCGGGATCGGATAGCGGGTCATGAACTGAATCATGAGAATGAGTGCCCGCATACCGCGACTCCTTATCCCTTGATGCGCATCGGTATGCCGGAAACCACCAGATAGACCTCGGCGGCGGCGGCGGCCATTCGCTGGTTGACCCGGCCGGCGCAGTCACGGAAAAAACGGGCCATGGCCGACTCCGGCACGATGCCGCAGCCGACCTCGTTGGTCACCACGACTAAATCCGCACGGCTGTTGGCAGCGGCGGCAACGATCGCCTCGATCTCTGTCATCACAGAGGCTTCAATCCCGTTCAACCGGGCAGGAGCGGGACTTTCCCAATCAATGGACTGAGCGAGTATCCTGTTGGCAGTCAGCATGGCGAGACAGTCGAGCAACAACCCATCACAACGCTGTCCTGCATCAACGATAACCGCGGAAGGGCAATCCGGCGCCTCATGAGTCCGCCAGGTGGCAGGCCGCTGAAGCTGATGTTGCGCAATCCGATCGCCCATCTCGTCATCCAGGACTCTGGCGGTGGCGATATAGGCGATATTTTGACCAAGGCCGCCTGCCAGCCGTTCGGCAAAGCTGCTCTTGCCGCTCCTGGCCCCGCCGGTGACTAGAAGAATACGGCCCATGCATTACCCATAGATAGAGTGAAAAAGCCTTCTTCGTTTCGCTGCCCACAGGCGCTACGCGAGGAGGATTGGTTCCCATTTTCGAGACAAGCTCCCGAATTTAAAAAGGGTTGGGAGCGTTTAACCAGCGCTCCGCTGTTATATCGAATTCACATCAAAAAAGATAGAGGGAAATCGCCCAGTTGAACCAGAGTTTCGCCTCCTGACCAAGGCCACGGGGTTACTTGCAGGCGAAAAAAGTGACATAATTGCCGACCTCGGCAATGCCCACCTTGGTGACGCCCTCCTTGAGCATGTTTTGGTCATGGTCCCTCGATTGACGCCAGGCATCGAACTGCTTGAGGGGGACACTGAAATTCCAGCCGACATTTTCAACACACATGCGACTGCCCGAACGCTGGAACCGTTGGTCAAAGTTGCGATGGCTCATTATCTTCTGGCGAAACATCTCGAAACTGTGGTGTCTGGCGAGCCGGATGAGATTGGCGTCGAATCGAAGCGATTCCAAGCCACGGTCATAACGATACCGATTGATCTGCTCAAGCAGGGTCCGGGCGTACAGAGAAGCACCTTCATCCTTCATCTGCGCAGTCGCCGGAATAGAAATGAGGGGCAGCGCGAGGCAAACAAAAAGCACAATTCGTAATTTCATTTTCTCAATGTCAAATCTGATTGAATGTTTCGGGAACATATTGACCTGATGTCGGTTCAGCGTACAGGGGTTGCGGCTATCTCGTGGGCAATGTTCATCTTATCTTTTTTCGCAATTCCATAACAGTAAGTTTATGATATTATCAACGAAAAACTCTCTGAGCTGCTGGCGCGACGCCAGCAACCAGTATATCTGCTGCTGTATTCCGGCGAGTCTGGATTATCAAGAGCGATACCGCCACAGCGGTGAGCAGCGCCTGCCATACGGCAAGACAGTCTAGACGCTGACGCGCACCATCCCAAGGGTAATCGGTCAACGGCGAGGGCTGAACAGACTGCGGCCACCACGGCAAGGCCCTGCCCATGGCATCGCAAAAAAAACGGAACGGAATTGCAAGCCATGCACCCTAAAAATATCCGCGATGCGCTGCCTGTCCATCTTGCAGTCGAAGCCTGCGAAGATCTTCTCCACGTTCCTGGAGTACGCATCGAGCGTATCGTTTCCAAGGGGCACGCCTCGCCTGATCATGGGTGGTACGACCAGGATAAGGGTGAATGGGTCATGGTGATGACAGGCAGGGCGATTGTCGAGTTTGCAGACGGCTCCATCTGTACGTTGTCCGCGGGTGATTACGTCAACATACCGGCACATTGCAAGCATAGGGTGTCGTGGACAGACCCTGACGATGTCACCATCTGGCTGGCTGTGTGGTATACGTAACGCCACCGCGCATCCGGTGCGGGCGGCTGGAGCTTATACTCTAATGCGGCTGCGCGCCCGCTCACCACGCCGAGAACACCGCCCGCCGGGCAGCGGCCGAACGCCGCAGAACCGGGATCTCCTCGTCGACGTAATCGATCACCCGGGCCTCCTTGCCCTCGGCGGGCCGCATGATCCGCCCCACCACCTGCAACAGCCGGCCCTCGAACTTGATCGGCGTGGCCAGGACCAGGGTGGACAGGCCGGGACAGTCGAACCCTTCGCCGATCAACTGCACCGTGGCCACCAAGACAACTATCCGTCCTGACTGAACATCTGCGACAATATTCATCCGCCCCTCGGGCGGAGACTGCCCGGTGAGGACCGGAGCGGACACGCCCTGTCCGGCCAGCAATCCGGCCATGGCCCGGCAATGGGCCACCCGGTCCGACACCACCAGGATGGTGCCCTGATGGTCCTGCCGCAGCAAGGCGAGAATGTCGCCAACGATCAACTGGTTGCGCGGCGCGTTGGCGGCCAGCGCCTTGATCAGCTTGGCGTATTCGCCCCGATACCCATAGACGAACCCGGTCGGCCGCTGCTGCAAAACCGGTCGCACCACTGCGCCGCTGGCCGCCAGCATCCGGTTGTCGACCGCATGGACCCGGTCGCCCATATAGATATGAATCAGCCGGGTCATGCCATCCTCCCGGCGGAAGGCGGTGGCGGACAGCCCCAGCATATAGAGGCAATCAAAGGCCGAAACCACGTCGGTGAACAGGCTGGCCGGCACTCGATGACACTCGTCGACCACGATCTGACCGAATTGGTCCGGCAAGGTGTCCAGATGCTTTTTGGCCGTGTTGACGATGGCCACAGTCACCGGCCGGACCTCGAAGATACCGTCACCGGCCAGGCCGGCCTCCACGCCGACGAACTGAGCGATCCGCTGCTGCCACTGGCGCATCAGCTCCTTGGAATGGACCAGGATCAGGGTCGGCTGCCGTCGCCGGACAATCAGTGCCAGGGCCATGACTGTCTTGCCCGAACCGGTGCCCGCCTCGAGTACGCCAAACGAATGAGACGACATTGCCGCCATCGCTTGTTCCTGGTACGGCCTCAGGTGGCCATGAAACGGGAGATCGATTTCCGCAAGCCGGCGGCGGCGGTCGTCGATGACCGGCGTTAACCCGGTGATCCGGCGGCAGAGACGTACCGCCTGGTTACCGAAACCGCGCGGGAAAAAAAGATGCCCGTCGGCCTCGCGAAAGAAGAAGAGGTGCGGCTTGAGTTTTTTGCCGATCCATCGGCCGAACTGCCTGGCAGCCAGGTACTTGGGGTTATCGATGGTCAGTTCGGCCTGGATGGCCGCCATCAAGGACGGAGGGGCACCAATGAGACAGCATTCCCGATCAATCGTGAGACACGGAGTCTGTTCGCTATTCCTGGTCATGGTCTGATCTGATCGCGGCCAGACGACGCGCGGCCTTTTTTATTTCCGCCAGCTTGACAGAGGGGGGAAAATCGAGCATTTTGGTAGAGGTTATGCCGGGCCGATTCAATATGCCCGGCCCACGCCGACATCGCCATGCCATTGGGAGCCCATGCCTGATTCCTCGTTGCCGGTGTGTGCATCATGAACCCGCCGGCGAATACACCCCACCATCGCCGCTTTTTTATTTGACTGACAATGCGCAACCAAAAGAACTTACGCATCCTCCGGCTGCTGTGCGGCCTGTTTCTGTGCCTGTTTACGACCGTCAACGCCAAGGCCGATGGTCAGAAAAACATCGTCCTGACCCTGCCGGCGGAAACCGTGCTGGCCGCCCTGCAAAAGGCTCTGCCTCTGGACATTCCCTCGCGGAGCCAACAGTTGCAAGGCGACATCATCGTCGAATCGGTGGACCGGCTGGTTATCCACAACAACATTATCTCGTTGCACGGCATACTTTCCGGAAAAAACCTCATTGTGACCACCAATCTTGCCGGTCAGGATCTCCAGCTGCGGATCGGAGAGGTTCGCCTGCCCGTTGCCTGCGACCTGCAGACCCGGTTCGATCCGGCCAAACGCCAACTGTTCGTCTCCCCCCAATTCAAAGAACCCGCCCAAAGCACAGGTACTCCCCAAGATGCGCTGCCCTCCCTGCTCGGCGCCCTCAATGGCCGGGAATACGCGATTGATCTCGATGCCCTGAAAACAATCAATCTCAAGGTCGGTTCCGGATCGATTCCCGTCACCATGAAGCCTGTCAGCATCGCCGGAGTTGATAATGCTCTGATCGTTAACATGCTGCCCCAGATCGGCTCCCGGCGGTAGCAGCTTCCCCGAGCAACCATGAGAGAGGAGGTCCCCGTCGTGTCAAACGATTGTCTGTTCTGCAAGATCGTCCGGGGCGAAATCCCGGCCAATAAACTGTACGAAGACGATGATGTCCTGGCCTTTCTCGACATCGCTCCCCAGGCCCCGGTTCATGTTCTGGTGATCCCGAAAAAACATCTCAGCGGTCCTGCGGCCGTTGCCGAGGAGGACGAACGGGTGGTGGGCAAGCTGATGCGGGTAGGAAATGAGATCGCCCGCAAGGAAGGGATAGCGCACTACCGGATCGTGTTCAACAACGGCGCCCAGGCGGGACAAACCGTCTTTCACCTGCACATGCACATCCTGGGCGGCCGTCACATGGCCTGGCCTCCGGGCTGAAACCGGCCGCGGCCTCTCCCCGCACCGGCTCTAGGACGGCATCATGCCGTACAGATAGTTGATGATGTCGGTGCGGGTGACAATACCGATCACCTTCTGTCCCTGCACCACCGGCAGGTGGCCGATGTTCTTCTGCACCATCAACTCCGCCGCCTCGCTGGCCAGGGCGTCGGGGGGGATGGTGGTGACTTGGCGATTCATGAAGGCCTTGACCGGACTGTTCCATTGTTTGTTTAGCCGCAACTTCTTCAAGTCCCACAACACCACAATACCACGCAGGCATTCGTCCTCCTCGACCACTAACCCGCGAATTTTTTCCTTCTCCATAATATGGCTGACTTGACGCATGGTGGTCTCTGGCGGCACGGTGGTCACAGGGAAGGACATCACGTCCGCGACCAGGGCAGCGCCTCGCTGTATTTCGTGCAGGATGGCGATGATCTTTTGCCGGACCTCAGCAGTGCTCATCTTGGCGTCAGCGATGGTGGCCGACCCGGCTCCGGGATGGCCGCCGCCGCCAAACCGCTGCAACACGTTGTTGATGTTGATCTCCGGCGTTGAACTGCGGCCGATGATGAAATAACCGCCGCCTTCGTTGACAAAGATCACAAATACCGCGTCGGCATTCACTATCTTGCCGTACAGCTGTACCACGGTGGCCAGTTCGACATACTTGTCGATGTGGACCACACCGATCCCCACCCGTTTCCCCTTGATATCCTGCTGTTCGGCATCGCGCATCAGGCGGAACAGCACCTTTTTCTGCATCTCGCCGTAGACCATGTTGAGAAAATCGACAGCAATGGTCAGATCCGCGCCCTGTTCCAGAAGAAAGACGGCTGCGCGGGCATCTTCCGGGGTGGTGGAACTGAAGGTCAGGTGACCGGTATCCTCATACAGGCCGATCAGGTACAAGGTGGCCTGCAGAGGGGTGAGCTGCAGGTGCAGCTCCTTGATCTCGCGTACCAGCAAGGTGATCGCGGCGCCGACTTTCTCGACGCACTGCCAATCGGGATGAATGTCACCAAGACTCATGTGATGATCCCAAAGCAGCACCTCGATGTTCTCCCGCCGCCCCCAGAGCGAGTCGCCCAAATCGAGCCGATGCCGCTGATTGGTATCAACGACGATCAGGCGGGTGACGGCGTCCAGGTTGACTTCGTCGCTCAGAATGATGTCAAAGGCGGTTTTGTGCAGAGAAAGGAAACGATGGACATTGGGATTGACGTTTCTCGGACACACGGCAACGGTACCCGGATACAGCAGAGTAGCCGCCACAATGGATGCCAGGCCGTCAAAGTCGGTATTACGGTGGGTAGTGGCAATGTGCATGGATATCATCGGCAATGCAAAAAATATCCCACGGTGGCCGCTCTGCCGGCAACCGCATTAGGAGGAACAAACGCTGGAGATAATATACTGGATCTACTTGAAAAATAAAGAACAATAACCAGTTGGCAAAAGAGCAGAAAAAACCGTTGGTTATCACCCGGATCAGCGCCAGCGGCACAATTTCTGCCGCTGCATGGCAAAACCACGCCTCCCCGCTTTCCTGTTCACCCTTGCAACCGCCTGGGCCGCCATGGGCATGATTGTTATCTACATGTAATATCAAATAGTTGTGCATCATGTCATGCGTACTGATAACGGTTGCATTGTCGGTCCTGGAGAGGTAGAAAAATAGGAAGCGAAATGTATCGCCATAAACGGATCACCCCTTATTTCCGGACACTGGAGAGGATATGCTATGAAACAGCGCACATTGGGCAAAACCGGCGAATCTGTGTCTATTTTGGGTTTCGGCTGCATGCGTCTGCCCGTTGCCGGCCCGAATCCTTCTTGCATCGACGAAGATATGGCCATCGCCATGATCCGCAAGGCCATTGACCGGGGCGTCAACTATGTGGATACGGCTTGGCCGTATCACGGCGCCAAAGGATTTGTCGAGCCGGGCGCTTCCGAGCCTTTGGTGGGTAAAGCCCTGGCGGGCGGCTGGCGGGAAAAGGTGAAGGTGGCCACCAAACTGCCCTCCTGGCTGGTTAAGAGCAGGGCTGACATGAACCGTTCTCTGGATCTCCAGTTGAAACGTCTGCAAACTTCGCACATCGATTTCTACCTCGCCCATACCTTAAACGCCCGCTATTGGGCGGCCCTGCAGCAGGCGGATTTGGCCGGCTTTTTTGCAGAAGCGCGCAAAGACGGACGGATTAAGCACGTGGGCTTTTCCTTTCACGATCGCTTTTCCGTGTTCCAAGAGATCGTGGAAGGCTATGACTGGGACTTTGCCCAGATTCAATACAACTATCTGGATCAAGACTATCAGGCCGGCAAGGAGGGCGTGAAACTGGCGGCGAGCAAAGGCATGGGCCTGGTGATCATGGAACCTCTGCGCGGCGGCTTCCTGATCAACCAGATGCCGGAGCCCCTGCGCGCCCATCTTGCACAGGTCCGGCCCACTTGGTCCCTGGCGGACTGGGGGCTCCGCTGGCTCTGGAACCAGCCGGAAATCTCCGTGGTTTTGAGTGGTATGAGCGCCATGGAGCAGGTGGAGCAAAATCTGAACATCGCCTGTACCGAGGAACCTTTCACCGATGCCGACGAAGCGGCCGTGGCCTTTGTGCGCGACGCTTTCCTGAGCCGGATCAAGGTGGGCTGCACCGGCTGCGGCTACTGCATGCCCTGCCCGGAAGGGGTGAATATCCCCAGAAACTTCATGCTCTACAACGATTACCACCTGACCGACAACGAAAAAATGCGCGCCCACATCAAGAACATATACGGGAATCTGATCCTTGAACCTGGCGAAATGGCCGACCGTTGCCAACGCTGCGGTCAGTGCGAGGAAAAATGTCCCCAGCAGTTGCCCGTGAGCGAAGCCATGGCAGAGGTGGCGGCCTTGTTCTGCCAGTAAGCGATGCCGATGATCAGCCGAATCGGCCGGTGATGTAGTCCTCGGTCAACTGGTGGCGAGGATTGGTAAAAATGCGATCAGTAGAACCGACCTCGACCAGATCGCCCAGGTGAAAGTAGGCGGTGCGTTGGGAAACCCGAGCCGCCTGCTGCATGTTGTGGGTGACGATGACGATGGTGTATTGCGCCTTGAGCTCGGTGATCAAATCTTCCACGGTGGCGGTGGCGATGGGGTCAAGGGCCGAGCAGGGTTCATCCATGAGGATGACTTCGGGCCGCACGGCGATGGCCCGGGCAATGCAGAGCCGCTGCTGCTGGCCGCCGGAGAGGCCGGTTCCCGGCTGGTCAAGACGGTCGCTGACCTCATCCCACAGGCCAGCCTTTTGCAAAGAACTCTCCACAATATCCTGAAGTTCGGCTCTGCTGGCGGCCAGGCCATGGATCTTGGGTCCATAGGCGACATTGTCGAAAATCGACTTGGGGAATGGATTGGGCTTCTGGAAGACCATGCCCACCCGGGCGCGGAGCGGAACCACATCCACCTTCCGGTCATAAATGTTGAGATCATCCAACAAGATGTCACCGGTGACCCGGCAGCCGGCCACGGTGTCGTTCATCCGGTTGAGACAGCGCAAAAAAGTCGACTTGCCGCATCCCGAAGGGCCGATCATGGCCAACACCTCGTTCTTGCCGACATCGATACTCACATTTTTGATGGCGTGCTTGTCGCCGTAATAGACGTTGACCTCCCGGCAGATCATCCGGGGTGCCTCGACAAAGGGTAACCCCACGGTCTGGCGCTGGTCGCGGTCCACCTTGCGAACCTCGGCCACCACAGCCATGTCTGCTCCGCTTCTTTTCACCGCCGCCACCTCAGCCATGCCCAAAGCCACATCCAGAATCATCGTCATGCCTTGCCCTTCTCTCCGGGAATAGTTCTGGCTGCCGCCGGAGACGAGTCTGCCCCCTGCTGCTCATCCCGCCTCAACGGACGCGACCCAACGAACGGCAGCACCTCCGTCCGTTGGGTTTGATCATTGCCCCATCCACGTTGCGCCAATGACAGCGCCCGTGTGCATCACCATCGCATTCGTACGCCCGCAGTCAGAATCGATTATTTGTTCAGATACACGTTTAAGGCCTTGGCATTGGCCGCCATGGCCTTTTGTTCGTCTCGCGGCATGGGGATCAGGCCTTTGTCGGCCAGGTACCCCTGCTCGCCCCAGGCGCGGTCGCTGGTCAATTCAGCCAGGAACTCGGCAATGCCAGGAATCTTGCCGACATGGTCTTTCTTGACATAGATGAACAGCGGTCGGGACACCGGATATGTG
This sequence comes from Desulfobulbus sp., assembly GCA_009780825.1. Lineage (GTDB taxonomy): Bacteria > Desulfobacterota > Desulfobulbia > Desulfobulbales > Desulfobulbaceae > Desulfobulbus. The sequence continues at coordinate 104,425 of WQZH01000004.1, forward strand.
CCATCAGCAATGGACTTGAATTCCGGTTGCACACCTTCAATGGTCGAGGCCTGGATCTTGTCGGCGTTCTGATCGAGATAACTGAAACCGAAGATGCCCAAACTCTTGGGATTGGCTTCGAGCTTCTGCACAATGAGATTATAGTTCTCAACGACCTCGACATAGGCGCCGTCTTCACGCAAGCTCTGGCAGACAGCCTTGAATTTCTTCTCGTCGGTCGATTGCAGCGCCTTGATCGAGGGGAATGCTGAGCAACCATGGTCCATGATCAATTCGACAAAAGCATCGCGAGTGCCCGAGACAGGCGACGGACCCAACACCTCGATCTTCTCCGCGGGCAATTTGGGATTCACGTCGTGCCAGGTCTTATAGGGGTTGGCCACCAGTTGGTCGCCACCTGCAGGGCTGGGCACCTCCTTGGCAAGGGCCAGGAATAGATCTTTCCGGCCAAGCTGCAGATGCTCGGCTTTCTTGCTGTTGGCCAGGACGATACCGTCATAGCCGATCTTGATTTCGACGATCTGGGACACGCCGTTTTGGGCGCAGGTTGCAACTTCCGACTTGCTGATCTGACGGGAGGCATTGGCGATATCCGGGGTATCGACCCCGTCACCGGCGCAGAACAGCTTCATCCCGCCGCCGGTGCCGGTGATTTCTATCTTCGGAGTCTTGAACTTGCTGCTCTTGCCGAACTGCTCAGCCACAACGGTGGCAAAGGGAGAAACCGTGGAGGAGCCGACTATCGAGATGTAATCGCGGCCATCAGCGGCGTGAGCAGAGGCGGCCGTACCGGCGAGCAAGGCGGTGGCGGTCATGATGTGGACAAATTTCTTCATGGGTGGTCTCCTGATAAAGGTTGCTGTCCAGAACGGTCTATCTGTCCCGTCTGTTTCTGGAACACTACACACGTCTCATTTGCTTCCTGTCAGCAAACGGTTCGGATTGCATTACCAGCGGCGTTCGAACTTGTTACGAAGCAGAACCGCTGAGGCGTTTATGGCCAACAGCAGGAGGAGCAGCACCATGATTGCCGCCGCGGTTCGTTCGACAAAGGCCCGTTCCGGGTTATTGGCCCAAAGATAGATCTGCACCGGCAACACCGTGGCCGGATCGCTGAAACCGCGCGGGACATCGACGATGAAGGCCACCATGCCGATCATCAAGAGCGGCGCTGTCTCGCCCAAGGCCCTGGCCATGCCGATAATGGCCCCGGTCATCATGCCGGGCATGGACAACGGCAAGACATGATGGACAACGGTCTGCATCTGCGAGGCACCGATCCCCAGGGCGGCCTCACGGATGGAAGACGGCACCGATCGCAGCGAGGCGCGACTGGCGATTATGATGGTCGGCAAGGTCATCAGAGTCAGCACCAAACCACCGACCAAGGAGGCAGAGCGGGGCAGGTTCATGCAGTTGAGGAAGACGGCCAGCCCGAGCAGGCCGAAGACGATCGACGGAACGGCGGCCAAGTTGTTGATGTTGACCTCGATCAGATCGGCCCAGCGGTTTTTGGGCGCGAACTCTTCCAGGTAGACCGCCGCAGCCACGCCGATGGGGAAACTGAATGCCAGGGTGACGGCCAAGGTGAAAAAGGAACCCATGACTGCGCCTCGAATTCCAGCCAACTCAGACTCACGGGAATCACCCGCCTGAAAGAAGGTGGCATTGAAGGTTTGCCGCAGCCGGCCGGAGGCGGCCAGCTGATCGATCCAGGTCGCCTGTTTGTCGCTGATCCGGCGCTCGTTCTCGGTCACATCGCGGGAAATATGTCCCTTGACGAACATGTCGACCTCGCCGGCAGCCAAAACCCAGATCGGCTTGGTGGCACCGATCAATTCCGGCTTGCGCGTCACCATCTCCTGCAGTTGATAGGCGGCTCCGATACTGACCAGCTTGATGGCGGCCCGCCTGTCCTGGCGATCCATCGCCTGCGGAAAAAGGCTCAGCGTCGCGTCCCGCACTAACGCGGCATAGTTGGCGCTGGCCAAATTGTGGACATCGAACACCGCCGGAGCGAAATGGATGTCGAGCAGGATCTGGGTCTGCCGAAACGCCGTGTATCCCTTGATCGCGATCGCGCCGAGCAACAGGACCAGAAACATCAGGCTGGCGGCAATGGCCGCAAGCCCGAAGAACTTGAAGCGCCGTTCCCTGCGATAGCGGGCCGTCAGGCCGGCATTGACCCAGGCCATGGCGCCCATGTCGCCTAGCTCGTTCATCTGGCCGCTCTTTTCCTCATTCATATTCTTCACGGTATTTGCGCACCACGTAGAGGGCGATGACATTGAGCGCCAGGGTGACAATGAACAGCAACAAGCCCAAGGCAAAGGCCGCCAGTGTCTTGGGGCTGTCGAATTCCTGGTCGCCGACCAACAGCGTAACGATCTGCACGGTCACCGTGGTCGCCGCCTTGAAGGGATTGAAGGTGAGATTGGCGGCCATGCCGGCGGCCATGACCACGATCATGGTCTCGCCGATGGCCCGCGACACCGCCAGCAGGATCGAGCCGACGATGCCGGGCAAGGCGGCGGGCAGAATGACCAGCTTGATGGTCTCGCTCTTGGTGGCGCCCAGGCCGTAGGAGCCGTCACGCAGCGACTGGGGCACGGCATTGATGACATCGTCGGACAGCGAGGAAACAAAGGGAATGATCATGATCCCCATCACCAGTCCAGCGGCCAGGGCGCTTTCCGAGGCTACCGGCAGACCGACCATGGCGCCCAGATCCTTGATGGCCGGCGCCACCACCAAAGCTGCGAAAAACCCGTACACTACGGTGGGCACGCCGGCCAGAATCTCCAAGAGCGGTTTGACCGCGGCCCGGAACCTGGCACCGGCGTATTCGGAGAGGTAGATAGCTGACATCAGGCCCAAGGGCACGGCGATGACCATGGCGATGCCGGAGATAAGAAAGGTGCCGACGAGCACCGGGATCGCTCCGAAACTGCCGGAACTGCCCGTCTGATCGGCCCGGATAGCCATCTGCGGGCTCCATTTGAAACCAAAGAGAAAATCGGTCGGGGAAACCTGCTGAAAAAACCGGATCGACTCGAGCAGAACCGAAAGCACGATGCCGATAGTGATGAAGACAGCCAAGGTGGAACAGAGGGTGAGCACAACCTTGATGACTCGCTCGACCTGATTGCGGGCCCGCAATGTTGGCCGAATCCGCTTCAGCAGCAGACAGGCGCCGGCCAGCGCCGTGCTCAGGGCCACGGTCGCCAGCGCCAGGTCGCTGATTCGCCGCATGCCGAGATACTGGTCGGCGGCGGCCTGGATCAGGGGATCGACCTTGTGGGCCATCATAGTGCCGGCCACCAGGTTGCGCAGGTCATTGACCAGCAGGTTGGCTTGGTCCGGGCTGGATATCCCCTTGGCCGCGGCGACCCCATCCATGGCCATGCGGATGAGCAGCGGTTCGGCGGCCAGGTGCCAGACGACCACCACTGCCAAGGACGGCAGTCCGCACCACAATCCGGCCAGTACGCCATAGTAGTAGGGACGGGAATGCAGTTTCCCGGACAACGATTGCCGCGCAAGCATGAAGGCGCGCCGGCAACCCAGCCAGTAGGTCAACGAGGACAGAAGCAGGATCAGGGTAACGAGCAGAGGTAGGGACATGGCAGTATTGTTGAAGAGCAAAGAGCCTCACCGCGTTTCACCGCTTTGCCTCAAATCCTACCGGCGCTTTATTACAACCGGATTTGATCAGTGTTATATTTCCGTTAGAACTCTGGCGCGCAGCGGAGTAACATGATTAAAGAAAACGATATCGAACATATTGCCGCTGATTTCCGGGGACTACTCCCCGGGCAAGAGCGCATCACGGAGAAAATCCATGGGAAAATGTATCGGCGTCCTGACCGCCGGCGGTGACAGTCCTGGACTCAATGCCGCCATCCGGGCCATTAGCAAGAGCGCGTTCAATGCGTTCAATATGCAGGTGATCGGCTTTCGCGACGGCTTCCGCGGCCTGATGGAAAGCCGTACCGTGCACCTGGAAGGAGAAATCCTTTCCGGCATCCTCACCTTGGGCGGCACCATTCTCGGGACCAGTCGCGACAAGCCGCACAAGATGCCTGTCGGCTCGAAGGTCCAGGACATGACCGAGGTGATGATCGACAACTACCATCGCCACAACCTCGAAGCCCTGGTGTGCATTGGCGGCGGAGGCACCCAGAAGAATGCCTTTCGCCTGGCCCAGGCCGGAGTGAACGTGATCACCCTGCCCAAGACCATCGACAACGATGTCGCCATGACCGACATCACCTTCGGCTTCGATACCGCCCTATCGATCGCCACCGACGCCATCGACCGCCTCCACTCCACCGCCTACAGCCACCACCGCATCATCGTGGTCGAGATCATGGGTCACAACAGCGGCTGGCTCGGACTGGGCGCCGGATTAGCCGGTGGAGCCGACGTCATCCTCATTCCCGAGATTCCCTATGACGTGCATCAGGTGGCCGACGCCATCCGCAGACGCCGGCATCAGGGCAAGAATTTCAGCATTGTCGCCGTTTCCGAGGGCGCATTGGCGATGGAGGACGCCAGGGAGCTGGCCAGGCTCAAAGAAAAAAAACAGACGGACAGGGATCAAAAAAAACAACATAAGGCCGCGGCCGGCCTGAAAGCCTTTCAGGCCAATCACGCCGGCAACACCTTGCGATTGTCGGCGCAACTGGAACAGCTCACCGGTCTGGAGAGCCGGGTGACTATCCTCGGGCATCTCCAGCGAGGAGGCACGCCCACCGCCGCCGACCGCATCCTCGCCACCCGTCTGGGCTCAGCCTGCGTCACAGCCATCGACGCCCGGCAATACGGCTGCATGGTGGCGGTCAAGGGTCAATCGACCGAGGTGGTGGATTTGGCCGAGGTGGTCGGCAAACGCAAGGTGGTGCCAATCGATCACCCGTGGATCAAAGCCGCCATGGAAACAGAGACCTGTCTGGGCGACCACCTCCGTTGAGTGCGCAGCGGGAGGGAGGGCCCGCCGGTCAGACCGGATCTTCGCTGCTCCGGACGATTTCCCCCTCCGCCAGGTAGATGACCTCCTCGGCGATGTTGATCGCCCGGTCGCCGACCCGTTCAAGATGACGGGCAATGAGATAGACGTTGACCAGGGCGGCGGCGTTGTCCGGGCGGCGTTTGATCTCCCCGATCACCGTCTTGTAGGCCGCATCGCGCAGGCTGTTGACTTCGTCGTCCATGAGAAAAATGCTTCGGGCCAGGGCCGTATCCTCAGCGACCAGCGCGTCTAGGCTGGTCTTCACCATTGCCAACACCTTGGCAGCCATGGGCTGGTAATCCAGTTCCACCGAGAAATCCGCGGTGGCGACCGCCGTGATGGTGAGGATCCGCTTGGCGATGTTGACCGCGATATCGGCGATCCGTTCCAGTTCGTTGTTGATTTTGATGATCGCAATGATCAAGCGCAGATCACGGGCCACCGGCTGATGGAGGGCGAGGATCTTCAGACATTCCTCCTCGACCCGAATCTCCATGTCGTCGACTTCCCAATCCGCGGTCATAATCGCCTGGGCCTGTTCACGGTCCTTGGTGTTCAAGATGGCGCAAGCCTGCCGCAGGCGGTTTTCCGCCAGGGTGCCCATGGTGAGAATCGCTTTTTTCAGTTCATGGATCTCTCGATGGAAATGCATGTGCTTCGCCACGGGACTCCTCCGATTTGATGGTGTTAAGGATAAGACACGGCACGCCATTATTACGTACCGTTTCTCCGTTACCACCAGATTAGAAACCGATTAAGATCGCGTTAGCTTTTTTCTTTTCCCTTGCACCCCGCATTGGGGGCGCATAAACAGTACCCCAGACACAGGTACCACAGCGGAGAAAAAAGTGAAGAAACCGAGCATCCTGGTGGTCGAGGACGACGCCGACATCCAACAGCTTGTCAGCTACAACCTGATCAAATCTGGATTCAATGTCCTGTGCGCCGACAGCGGCGAGGAGGCCCTGCGCCTGATCGCCAGGGAACAGGTCGACGCCATGGTGCTTGATCTGATGCTGCCCGGCAAGGATGGTGGCGAGGTGTGCCAGGCAGTGCGCTGCCAGGAAGCCACCCGCGGACTGCCGATCATCATGCTGACCGCCAAAAGCGAAGAGGACGACATTGTGGATGGCTTGGGATGCGGAGCCGATGACTACATCACCAAACCCTTCAGCCCCCGGGTGCTGATCGCCCGGATCGAGGCGGTCCTGCGAAGGACGCCGGCGCCCGGAGGCGAACCGGAGAGCGAGTCTATCCGTATCGGCAGCCAGGGCATGGAGATTCACCCCGGCCGGCACGAGGTGCGGGTGGACGGCAGTGAAATCCATCTCACCGCCTCCGAATTCACCATCTTGGAACTGCTCGCCGGCCGGCCCGGTTGGGTCTTTTCCCGGCAGCAGATCATCGACCGGATTCGCGGCTACGATTACAGCATCACTCCCCGGGCCGTGGATGTGCAGATTTTTGGCCTGCGCAAGAAGCTCGGAGATTCAGGCGCCTGCATTGAAACGGTACGGGCGATCGGTTACCGGATCAGGCCATAGCCGCCAAACAGATCCTCCGAATATAGGGGCATTCATCCCGCGGCAACCCACCGACGCAACCACCAATTTTCGCGAGAGCCGCCCATGCGCAACATCCGTCTCTTCTGGCAGATCTTTCCGGTCTGTATCGGCATTACCTTGGCCTCCATGCTGGCGGTCGTCTGGCTGGCCTCCACCACCAGCCACTCCTTTTTCATCGATCGCCTCAAAGATGAAATCCGGGAACGTGCCCTCCTGATCGAGCCCACCATCGCCACGCTCAGTGGCGGCGAGGACCGGCCTTTCCAGGACTTAGTCCGCCAGGTGGGCCGGCGGGCCGCGACCCGAATCACGGTGATCGACGGTAATGGCACGGTGCTGGCCGACTCCGACGAAGACCATCTGCTCATGGATAACCATGCCAGGCGGCCCGAGGTGGAGCCGGCCCTGACCGGTGAGATCGGCTATGCCATGCGCCACAGCCGGACCTTGGGCGAAACCATGCTCTATGCCGCCATTCCGGTCATACTCGGCCCTGACCAGCATCGGGGGGCATTGCGTCTGGCCATCCCGGCGACATCCATCGAGAATATGCTGGCCTCGCTGTACAAAAAAATGGTCGGCATCGGCCTGGCTGTGGCGATGCTGGCCGGACTGCTGTCCCTCTATTCCGCCCGCAGGATCAGTCGTCCTCTGGAGGAAATGAAGCGGGGAGCCGAGCACATGACCTCGGGCCGTATCGACCAACTTGTCAGGATCGACAGTGGGCGCATGTCGGCGGAAATGGCCAGTCTGGCCGCCTCAATCAACAAAATGGCCGAGCAGATCAATCGCCGCATCTGGATCATCATCCAGCAACGCAACGAGTTGGAGGCGGTGTTTGCAAGCATGGCTGATTCGGTGGTCGCCATTGATGCCGACAAGAAGATCATTCGCATGAATCAGGTGGCCGCAGCACTTTTCGCCCTGCCCGCGGAAACGGTCAAGGGCAAGGCGGTGGAAGGGGTGATCCGCAACGCCAGCCTCCTGGAAATGATTGATTGCACCCTTGGCCACAATCCGCCGCAGGAACGGAAGGTGACCTTGTTCAGCGGCGCTGATCCGATTATCCTCCAGGTCCATGCCGTACCGCTGCGCGACGAAGACAACCGCAGCATGGGTGTCCTCTTGGTGATGAGCGACCTGACCAAGCTCAACCGGCTGGAAACCATCCGTCAGGACTTTGTCGCCAATGTCTCCCACGAATTGAAGACGCCGATCACCGCGATCAAGGGATATGTCGAGACCCTGCTCGACGGCGCGCTCGACGATGCGGACACTGCCCGCCGGTTTCTCGGCATCGTCGTCCGCCAGACCAACCGCCTGGATGCCATTGTCGACGATCTGCTGACGCTTTCCCGGATCGAAAACCAGGAAAACAAGGAGGAAATAGCCCTGGAACCGGGCGAGGTGGGCCCGGTGTTTGCCGGTGCGGTCCAGACCTGCGCCGTGCTGACCAACGCCAAGGACATCGTTTTGCAGGTGCAATGCGATCAGGAGGTCATGGTGGCCATGAATCAGCCACTTTTGGAACAGGCGGTGATCAACCTGCTCAAAAATGCCATCGCCTACAGCCCCCATGGATCGGTGGTGTCCCTGAGCTGTCAGGAAAGCGGCGCCGGAGCGGGCGAACGGAAAGCGCACCTGGCGGTCATCGACAACGGCCCCGGTATTGCCAGGGAGCATCTGCCCCGGCTGTTCGAACGGTTTTATCGCTGCGACAAGGCGCGCAGCCGCGATCTGGGCGGCACCGGCCTGGGCTTGGCAATCGTCAAGCACATCGCCCAGATCCATCATGGCACGGTGGAGGTGGCAAGCGCTCCCGGCCAGGGTTCGACCTTCACCATTATCTTGCCCGCGATCGACCTGCCATAGGCAGCCAGCTCTCTGCGGACAATGAAGGACCGATGCGGACAGGGACAGGCCAGGAGCTGCCGGCACAGGTCAGCACCTAGACGGTGAAAGCCTGTACAACCAGACAGGCCGCGCAGCAACCGAAACGCCGCGACGATGCTCTCCCCTTCATTTCTTGCCGTTACCGATACCGGTCATTCCGTTGTTCCGCCCTGGCCTCCCAGGCCGGAAACTCCTGACTGCCTGGCGGAAAGCGGCAAGCATTTCCGCTGTCGCCTGTTCGCGGTAACGGATGGCGATATAGAAGTTGATGATGACTTCCGCCTGGCGCCGCAAATCGGGTCGCACCGCGCCCACCGCCTCCAGCAGATCGGCAGGCCCCTGATAATCATGGGCAACGACGCCCGCCCGCCCGAGCTTTTCCCGGAAAACCCGCCAGGCCCGCCCCACTTGATCATCCTCCCGTGGCGTCTTCCGCATAAAAACCAGGGTCAAAAAAAAGAACACCGTTGCCCCGACCACCGCCGCAGCGATGAGCAGAAATTGGAAAATCCCCCTGAATTTTTCCAGGTCGATGCCCAGCGAGGCGAATAAACGGAACTGGTCGGCGATGGAATACTCCATGACCCACTGGTTCCAGCGGCTGTTGACCATATCCCAGGCGTTGAACAGGCTGGCCGCCCACTGGCCGACGGCACTCTGTTTGAACTGGGAGAAGAGCGAATCCCGCTCCTCGGCGCCGCTGGCCACCCTGGCGTTTTCCAGGCCACGGTGCGGGGCAACGGCCAGGGTCGGGTCAACCCGCCGCCAGACGCCGCCATCTCTCACTTCGGCCCAGACATGGGCATCAGACTGACGGATCAGCCAGTAGCCGCCAAAGGGATTCTCCTCGCCGCCAAAATAGCCGTTGACCAGCCGGGCTGGGATGCCCGCCGCCCGCATCAGGAAAGCGAAAGAGGCGGCAAAATGCTCACAGAAACCATTGCGGCTGTTGAACAGGAACCAGTCGATGGTATCCGTTCCAGGTGGCGCCACCTCGGGCGTCATGCTGTAGGTGAAGTGATTTTCCCGATAAAAATCGAGGACTTTTTCGACAAGATCTGCATCCGATGCCGCCGTCCGCCGGAGCTGGGCCGCAAGTTCCCGCGCCTGGGGATTGCTCCCATGAGGCAATTGCAGACCGATCCGGTCGTCCCGGGCTGGTTGGTACCCTGACTGGACGCCAAGGGCTGATTCGGCCTGGTAGCTGATACGCGACGTCACCGGCCTTGACCGATAGATGGCGAAATCGTCGCGCAACAAGATTCCCTGACTTGTGACCCGCACCGGCAAGTCGAGGGCAAAGAGCCAGCGTTGATTGTGCGGCTCCAAGGTGACGGCATAGCCAAGCCGCTCTGCCGGCACCTCCATACGCCGCGCCGCCGGGCGCATGTCCGCCCCCCCCTGTTTCCAGGTATCGCCCCGGCAATCCCACAACACGACGCCGCGCCAATAGAGCTGGTTCTTCGTGGGACGGAATCCATTCTCGAAGCTGGCGCGGAAGGCGGCGGTGCCTCGCACCGCCAGTTGGGCGACGGCGCCAAAGGAAATTTGGTCGGCAAACCCGGTGCTGCTCTCCAAAAGGGCCGGCCGCCCCCACAAACCGCCTTGAATGCGCGGAAAAACGAGGAACAACAACAGCATCAAGGGGAAGGCGCGGGATGCGAGCCGCCACGACAAAGCGAGTGCCGGCGTCAGCGCCAGGGCCGGAAACTGGATGCGGATGAGCACCGCCGTGGTGAACAGGATGCAGCCGATGATATAGGCGGTGGAGAAGAGGGAATCATCGAAAAACATCCCGGAAACAATCAGGAAATAACAAAGAATGACCACCGTTATTTCGTCGCGCTGATGCCGCTGTTCAAACAGCTTCAGGGCAATCATCATGGTTAGGAGCGAGACGAAGGCTTCGAGCGTCAGGCCCTCGTTCGTGACGATGGCCGCCGCGAACAACAAGACACCCAAAAGGGTTCTCATCATCAGTCCCACCCTCGGCAGGCTCCAGCGATGCAAGGCGAAATGATAGGCCCAGAGGGCTAGACAGAGCAGGATGACCGAGCCGGAAATATTGAAAAAATGCGGCAAGGTACAGAGGATGACCGTGCACAGTACCAGATGCGCTTCCTGGCGGCTGGGGGCAAAACTCGGCGCGGCACCCGCGGAGACGGTCATGATGATGTATACAGGGCCAGCGCCCGCAGGCAGAGGCTCTTATGGGACAGGCCCCGGCCAGGCGCGATCAATTGCCGGGCCAGGCGCAGGCCGTAGCGGGCGCCGTAGCCGTCTGCCCGCAGCATGAGATAGCAGAGTTGACCGAGCTTCATCTCAAGATCTTTTCCCGGCATATCGGCCAGGGAAAAAATGGCGCCGCCGCCCTCGTCTTCTTCAAAAAACTTGGTGAAGAGACCACGCTGGGTGGCCAGACTCTTCCAGTGGATTCGCCTTGGGTTGTCGCCGGGGCGATAGGGCCGCAGGCCATCGAAATCGTGGCCCGCTGTGCGGACGGGCAATTTGTCGCTCTCCTCGCGCTCGCCTGTTTTTTTTTCGCTGCCCGCATGGGTCGGGATTGGCTTCGGGTACACCAACCCGGTCAAAATCACGGGCATCTCCCGCGTCGCCCGCAATAGCCCCAACGGGAAGGTGCTGGCGACAAAAATCCGGCGCATCTCGACGCGGCCCCGCCGGCTGACCGCCATGAAAACCTGACACATCACCGGCAACGCATCGGCCCTCTCCACCCTGACCCAGTTGTTGCCATCAAGCGACAGGGACAGGCCATAGCAGGGGCCGTCTTTGGCCTGAAGTGACAGGGAAAAGGGCAACGCCTGCCCGGCGAAGACCGCGGCCTCACCGTGCCCTTGGCAGACAAGATCGCGGATATTGCGCAGCGTCAAGACGATGGAGACCAGGAGAATGGCGCTCAATAAAAACGTCAGCAGATAACCGAGGTTGTTGTTGTGATTGATCGAGCCAACCAACAACGCCACCAGCAGCACGACATAGACGATGCCGTGGCCGGTCGAGCGCAGGCGGACGCCGCAGGCGGGCAAGGCAAAGCGGGCGAAGGACGTGTTCCCCTGGCTGGCGCCCTGGCTGCTCATCGCCTGATCTGCCGTCATGCCGGGACCGGGACCGCCCGGAAGGCGAGCTCCAGTGCGTCGATAGTCATGGCGGCCAGGGAATCGGCTGTTTTCAAGCGGTGGATAGCGATATAGGGCAGCACGCGGTGCACATCTTCCGGCAACGCGAAGTTGCGTCCATGTAGCAGGGCATGCGACTGGCTGGCCCTGGCCAGGAAGAGGCCGGCGCGCGGCGAAAGGCCGAGGGCAAAGCGGCCGCTATTGCGGGAAAAATCAAGAATATCCTGAAGATAATCAACAAGCGCCTTGGAGAGACGCACCTGACTGACCTGATGCTGCAACTGGAAAACGACGTTGGCGTTAACGAGCGCTTGTTCGTCATCGCTGACCGTGGTCCCACCCGCCGCCAGTAACCGCCGCTCCGCTTCATGGTTGGGATAACCGAGGGATATTTTCATCAGGAAGCGGTCGAGCTGCGACTCCGGCAGAGGATAGGTTCCAGCCTGTTCCAGTGGATTCTGGGTGGCGATGACGAAAAAAGGCGTGGGCAGAAGGCGGCTCTCGCCCTCAAGCGACACCTGCCGCTCTTCCATCGCTTCGAGCAGGGCGCTCTGGGTCTTGGCCGTCGCCCGGTTGATCTCGTCGGCCAAAAGGATCTGGGTGAAGATGGCCCCGGGATGGAAGGAGAACGAGCCGCTGCGCTGGTCGAAGACGGAAACGCCCAAAATGTCGCCCGGCAGCATGTCATTGGTGCACTGGACCCGGCGGAATTCCAGGCCCAACACCTTGGCCAGGGCTTTCGCCAAGGTCGTCTTACCGATGCCGGGAACATCCTCGATCAAGAGATGTCCGTTGGCCAAAAGACAGCACAGAGACAGCCTGATCTGCTCTTCTTTGCCGAGGACATGGGCGCCAAGCCGGTGCTCCAAGGCGGCGAACAGTTGCATGGTTTTGGCCGGAACATCGGTCGGAGCGGTTATCTGGCCGGGGGAGGGTTGGCGCTGGTTTGCTGGCCGGGTATCCATGGCGGGGAGAGATCACAAGAAATAGGTTCGGGGGTAAAGACGGCCTGGTACCGCTTTGACCTTTTCCTCCCCATCATAGCAGAAAAAATTGGATGGACAAAAGAGAGATGCATTTTCCCGCGCCAGCGGTGTGTTAAGTGGCCGGCGTAATCGATGCGGCCTTGACTGTGGCGCGGCCAAGCTCGTCACCAGATCAGCGATATTTTCGAGTTGCGGGTGGGATGTGGGCGTAGCGCAGGCCAGCGCCTCAGAAGATGGCGGCGGCCACCACGCCCATCCAGGCCGCGCAGCAGCCAAGCAGCGCGGTGCGGGTCATCAGGCGGCAGGCCAACGGGATGTGGACAATCTTGACCATCCCCAAGCCGTCCCCGATGTAGGGCTTGTCCACCAGGACGCCGTGATAGGTGTTCGGGCCATTGAGGCGCACCCCCAAGGCCCCGGCGAAGGCTGCCTCGGGATAGCCGGCATTGGGGCTGGCATGGCGGGTACCCTCGCGCCAGGCGGTGATCAGAGCGCGGCGGGCGTTGAGCCCGGAGGTCAGCCGGGAGGCCAGCCCGATCAGCGGCGCGGACAGCCGCGCGGGAACGAAATTGGCGGCATCGTCGATCCGGGCCGCGGCCCGGCCAAAGAGCAGATAGCGCAGATTTTTATAGCCCACCATCGAATCCAAGGTATTGACCATCTTGTAGGTCATGGCGAGCGGCGCCCCGCCGACGGCCGCGAAAAAAAGCGGCGACAGCACGCCGTCAACCACGTTCTCGGCCACGGTCTCCACCGTTGCTCGGGCAATGTCGCCGGCCTGATACCGTTCGACGTCCCGGCCGACGATCATCGCCACCTCGGACCGGGCCTGGTCGACCCTGCCGGCGGCCAGCGACCGGTAAATCTCCATGGCCGCCTGGCCGAGCGAACGGGCCGACAGGCAGTAGAAGAGCAGCAGGGTTTCGACCGCAAAGCCAATCACCTCATGCAACCGCCAGCCCAGGCCAACGATCAAGGCGCTCATTCCCCACCAGCCGATAATCAAACTGAGCGCGAAGCCGAGGCCAGCCAGACGCTCGTCGGCAATCCACCGGCGGAACAACGGTTCCGCCTTGGTGATGGTCCATCCCATCCAGCGGACCGGATGCGGCAGCCAGCGCGGATCACCGCACACAGCATCCAAGGCGAAGGCCGCCGGTATCGGGAAAATATGCAGCCAGGGCAGGACTTCGGCCAAGGTCATGGCCTGCTCAGTCCACCGCGCCGACCGCAGCCCGCAGGTGGCGGGCAACGATCTCGTTGGTGGCCGCATCCTTGAGGGCAATGCGGATATAGCCTTGGTCGAGGCCGTGGAAATTGGCGCAGTTGCGGATCAGCAACCTGTGTTCGGCCAGGGCGCTGCAAACTGAGGCGGCGGTACGGTCTGCAGGCAGACCGATGAGCACATAGGAGGTGACGCTCGGGTACAGGGTCAGCCTGCCGGTTTGCAGCCGCTGCCGGAAAAGCTGCCCTTCATCGGCCAGATAGGCGCGGGTGCGCTCGATGAAGGCTGTCACCTGTTCCCGGTTCGCGCCGAGAAACCGGAGCGCCTCCTGGGCCAGGCCATTCACGCTCCAAGGCTGCATCAGGCGGCGGAATCGGTCGATCATCGGCGCGTTGGCCACCAAGAAACCGGCCCGCAGCCCCGGCATGCCAAAAATTTTGGAAACCGACCAGAGGACCACAACGTTGTCCAGGCAGCAGTCGCTCAGGCTCCGGCCACGATCCGCCGCCGCAAAGGGCAGATAGGATTCGTCGATCACAAAGCGAACCCGAGGATGCCGGAGGCACAGGTCGAGCAGGACCCCGTGGTCGACAAGATGACCGGTGGGATTGTTGGGATTGCAGAGAAAAACCGTGTCGTAATCGGGCAGGACAGCCGCAAGCCGCTCTTGGTCCAGGGTAAAATCCTGCTCCGCTCTGGTCAGCAAGAAAGCGGGCTCAATGCCGCAGACCCGGCAGCCATCGGCATAATCGGCATAGGTCGGACCGACGATCAGCACCTTCCGGGCCGCCAAGGCCGTGCAGGCGGTGTAAATGAACTGGGTGGTCCCGCTCCCGGCCAGCACCCTCTCCTCGGCCACACCGAGCAGGGCGGCGATGGCTCGGGCGGACGAGCGGGCATCGGCCTCGGGCAACACCCGGATCCGGTCAATCCGGGCCTTGAGATGCTCGATCAATCCTGGCATGGCGCCCAGCGGATTGATGTTGCTGCTCATGTCGATGATGTCATCCGGCCGGCAACCCAACTGCTCCGCCAAACCAAAAATGTTGCCGCCGTGCCCCTGGATCATAGCGCCTCCCAAGCCAAAACAGCAGCCGCCATGCGCCGGGCAGGACACGGTGAACAGTCGGCCGCCAAACCGATCCTCATCGCATCCGCTCCTGTAGGCTAGCCGGCAGCAGTGCCGCCAGAGCTTCGATGTCGAGGTGGGCCAGGGCATGCGCCGCCAACTGCTCGTAGGCCTGATCGCGGGCCGCCGGACCGTGCAGCCGGTCAACCTTGATCTGATTCAAGCCGATCCCCGCCAGCCAGCGGCGGGTGATGGCCGGCGTGTCGAACAGACCGTGCATGTAGGTGCCCACTACCCGGCCGTTCGCACCAACGCATCCGTCGCGGCCCGCGCAAGCGCCTCCATTCCGGGCCTGAATCGCCATCAGGCTGCACGTCTCGGGCGCATCCGTCCGCCCCATGTGGATTTCGTATCCCTTGCCGGCGATGCCGTCCCAGCTGAAATCGGTCAAGGTGGTGGTCTTGGGGGCCTGAAGCACGGTTTCAACCGGCAGGAGGCCCAGCCCGGCAGTGACGCCCGGTTCCCCCTCGATGCCTCCGGGATCACATACCCGGGTGCCGAGCATCTGATAACCGCCGCAGATGCCGAGCAGATGGCCCCCAGCGGCCGCATAGTTACGCAGATGATCGCGCCAGCCGGTATCGGCAAGCCATTGCAGATCGGCGCGGGTGGCTTTGGTGCCGGGAAGGATGACCGCGCGGAAAGGACGCAGCGCCTGTGGCCGCTCCAGGTAGACGAGCTGGCAGCCGTCCAGCTTGTCCAAGGGATCGAAATCGGTGAAATTGGAAATATGGGGCAGCCGGATCACCGCGATCGCCGGCGGTCCATCCCCTTCAGGATGCAAGGGCCGGGACCTCTCGATCACCACCGCGTCCTCGGACTCGATACGGAAATGCTTGTACCACGGAAGCACACCGAACACTTGCTTGCCGGTCCGCTGCTCGATCCAGTCGATTCCGGGCTGAAAAAGGGCAAGATCGCCGCGGAACCGGTTGATGACGAAGCCGCCGATCCGCTCCTGCTGCGCGGGCGATATGCAGGCGAGCGTACCGACGATCTGGGCAAAGACACCGCCCCGGTCGATATCGGCCACCAGCACCACCGGCGCTTCGGCATAGGCGGCCATTCTGAGGTTGACGATGTCGCCCGCCATCAAATTGACTTCAGCGCAGGATCCGGCCCCTTCGAGGATGACCAGGTCGTGGGCCCGGCGCAGCCGGTCGAGCGCGTCCTGGCTCTCGGTGAACAAGTATTCTTTCTTCTCGTACAACGACCGGGAGGAGGCGTCCATCCAGACCGTGCCGTTCAACACCACCTGGGACCCCACATCGCTCACCGGCTTGAGCAGCACCGGGTTCATGTCGCAGTGGGGCGCGGTTCGCGCCGCTTCGGCCTGAACGATCTGGGCCCGGCCCATTTCCGCCCCTTCGGGCGTCACCCCGGAATTGTTGGACATATTCTGGGCCTTGAACGGGGCCACCCGCAACCCGCGATTGGCGAAGATCCGGCACAGGGCCGTGGCGACGACCGACTTGCCCACATCCGACCCGGTTCCGAGCACTGCCAGGCAGGCAGCTTGATGCGTCATGGCGCTCTCCCGGCATTGGTGTCCGGCGTACTCCCTTGGCGCCGCATGTGATTACCCTTCGATACCCTTGCGGGCAAGCACACCCCGCTCGTAATAATGTTTGATTGTCCGCATCTCGGTGACCAGGTCGGCGCGCTCCAGAACCGAGAGCGGAGCGCCCCGACCGGTCAACACCAGCTCCACCGCCGGTGGCCGCCGCGCCACCAGCTCAAGCAGATCGCACTCCTCCAGCAAACCCAAGACACAGGCCACGTTGATCTCGTCGGCAATGACCAGATCAAACGTGCCGGAGGTCATGGCAGCATTGATCGTGGCCAAACCGTGACGCGCCGCGTCGATATCCTGGCGGGTGACCGCATGAATGAGCATGCACCCCAAGCCGTACTGCTCGATGGTGATGGCCTCAGGCAAATGCCGCAGGGCGTGGAGTTCACTGTAGTCGGCGTTTTTGACAAACTGACCGATATACACCCGAAGCCCCGCCCCGGCAGCCCGTATGGCCAACCCCAAGACGGCGGTGGTCTTCCCCTTGCCGTCACCGGTATAGATCTGGACAAATCCCCGCATACACGAGCACTCCCCGGTAGCGATGTTCTTTCGCCTCAGGGACGCCAACATCACCCAGCAAATCATCATCTAGCCGCACG
Source organism: Desulfobulbus sp. (assembly GCA_009780825.1). Taxonomy (GTDB): domain Bacteria; phylum Desulfobacterota; class Desulfobulbia; order Desulfobulbales; family Desulfobulbaceae; genus Desulfobulbus. The sequence goes on from WQZH01000004.1 coordinate 121,546, forward strand.
AGCCTCTATTAGAGAATCGCGGCAGAACAGTCAACAGCTTATTGCACCGACTCCATATTCCGGCTCCGGCAGCCACTCCGGGGTGGAGGATTTGAGTGGCGGAACACCGTACAGATACCTGCGGTTTATAAAAATGCTTTTTCAACATGGCAATCATCTCAATTTACGCAAGATCATCTTGAAAAAATTGTAAAAATATATTTATTTTTTATCGAGGTTGTCTTGCTAACTCAACTTACATCGAAAAAATATGAACGAAGCAAAGAATGGGCGCTGTTTCCATGTCGGGCCGGTTCTTTCCGGCCTTCTGGCTGGCCTGCTGCTTGCCTCGCCAGCCCAACCGGTCAAGGCGGACGATGAAATCCGGCTCGGTGCCGTCATTCAGATCCCCTTCGATCTCAGTGCATCACATTCGCTGTTCGATCCCGCTGCCATCAGGCTTGGCCTGACCTGCCAGTTCGCGAACGTGGAGAAAGACAGCATCACCACCACCCGCCGCGTGACCGACACCTATGTCGACGGCAACTTGACTTCAAGCGTCGAGTCATCCGCCGTGACCCGGGCCGACCGGGGAAATCGGGTGGTTGGCGTCGAAGGGAATGTGTTTGTGACCGTGCTGGGTAATTGGAATATTTCCGCAGAAGTGCTCGGTCTGTATGGGAACAACAACATCCAGGGCGCCTTGGGCGGCGGATACGGTCTTGCGGAAAACTTTTTTTTGGATGCCAAGGCCATGTTCCCCTATTCGGCAGTCGGGCTCCGGTTCCTCAATGAAGCGGAACTGTACGGCGGACTCTCGACCCTGGGCGGTTTCAATCCGGCCCAAGACCGCCATCGTTTCGTCGCAACGACCACCATCAACAGCTCTACCCCTACCGAGACGACCGTGGTACGGCCGGAATAACGGCCGCATCACGGCAGCCGCCCCTCCCTGCTGCAAGCATGGCCTGATCCAATATGACCAACGGGGGATCCGCATCAACCCGCCGCTCGGCCAGTCCTTTTCCCCCGTCTTCACCGCCTCTGGCGCATAGTCCCCAATTGGCGCAGAATACAGCGCACATAGCGCTCAACCAGCACCCCATTCTCTTACCTTTTGTTTTCATTCAAAAAAATGCATTCAAAATACTCCTATATTTTTTTCTTCCCTGCTCTGCTTCCGAAACCATGGAACGAGAGGAGGTTATGCGCTACAGGTGTCTGCAAGATAAAAACAGAGCTTTATCGAGATTTAATGAGGAAAATGGAGATATGGGCGGATTGTTCTTTGTGGATATCTTGTTGGCAATTTTTTAACTTAAAACATAATATATTAGTTTAATTGCATATTTTTAAACTATCCGCAAAACGAACGTCGTTATTGAGGGTTATACGACTCTCCATCATGTAACGCCTTATTGCTCCGAAGAGTTCCATGCTGTTGTCAATCCCCCTCCTTGCCTCCCTATTTGCATCGCGAAATCACCGCAAACCGTTTTTGACCGGTTGCCGGATCTTCAGTAGATTGCCGCCATTCGATCGGCTGCCCGACTTCCGGGACCACTCTTGCGTCTCAAAGGAAACGTCTCTTATGATGTGGAATACGATCAAGAAATCCCTGCACAGCACCTTACCGGAAAGTGAATACGATCTGTGGATCAAACCGCTTGAGTGCCGGCATCAGGGGGGGCAACTGCTGGAACTTGCCGGACCGGACCGTTTTTTCTGCGCCTGGGTGGAAGATCACTACCTGCAACTCATCCGCAGCACGGCCCACGAGGTTGGAGGGGTCGTGGAAGTTCGCCTGACCGTCTGCGAAAGTCTGCCCCGTTCTTTTACCAGCGGCAAGGGCGGCCAATTCCTTCTGCCGGGCACCCTGCCGCCTCCGCGCCTGCACTCGCTGCACCCCGCCTTCACCTTCGAGCAGTTCATGGTGGGCGAATCGAACCTGCTGGCCCAATCTGCCTGCAAAGCCTTGGCCGCCGGCGACTCCACCTTCGGCAACTGCCTGTTCATGAACAGCAGCACCGGTCTGGGCAAGAGCCACCTGACCCAGGCCGTGGTCCACCAGGTGTTGCGGACCGCGCCCGCCACCCGGGTGCAGTATCTGACCGCCCAGCAGTTTTCCGCCGAGATGGTGAGGAGTATCCGCAGCAACTCCATGGAGCAGTTTTCGAGAAAATTCATCAATAACTGCGAGATGCTGCTGGTCGAAGATGTCCACACCCTCCCCGGCAAGACCAAAACCCAGAATGAACTCAACACCGTCCTCGACTACCTGCTCAAATCAGGAACCAGGGTGATCCTGACCTCGGCCCTGGCGCCGAGTAAGCTGACGGGTATCGACAACGACTTCCTCAGCCGCATGACCTCGGGATTAGTCACCGGGATCACGTCGCCGGATTATGAAACCAGGGCCCGGATCATCCGCCATAAGATGCAGTTCCACGGCCTGGAAGCGGACGAGGACATGGTGGGATTCATGGCTGAACACCTGCACTCCGACATCCGCCGGATGGAGAGCGCCATCATTGGCATCAAGGCCAAGTCTTGCCTACGAGGCGTCCCACCGGACCTGACCATGACGCGGGAGGTGGTTCTGGAGTTGGCAGGCGGAATCATGGAGGAGATCACCGGCGAAGCCATCCGCGATCTCATCGGCTGCCAGTTCCGGATCAGTGCCGAAGAGTTGCGGTCGCGGTCGCGCAAACGCTCCATCGCCTTTCCCCGGCAGGTGGCCATGTATCTCACCCGCAAATTCACCGACTGGTCCCTGGCTGACATCGGCAGTCTCTACAACCGCGACCACTCCACGGTCCTGCATGCCATCAAATCCATCACCAGAGACATGGCGCAGCAGGATTCGGTCCGCCGGCAGGTGGAGATGCTCTGCGCCAAACTCAAGAAATAGTGCGGCGGCGGGCAAACCTGCCATCTTGCCGCTTCGCGCGGCTGCCCTGCTCAAAAATAGACGGGCTTAACCTCGGCAGCCATCTCCGTCGAGGCTTGGGCGCCGATCACGCCGGCAATCCTCCGGGCCTCCTTAATCATATCGTTGATGCCGATGCCCTTCCAGCCAAAACCGCACAGATGCAGATCGGGGTGAGCGGCCTGTATCTCGCTGCGCCAGCGGAGCAACCCGGTGTATCCGGCCTCCAGCTGCGGAATGCCTGCCTTGGCCCGCAGCACGGCGGTATAGACAGGCGGCGGCAGCGTCATTAACCTGCCAAGATCGGCGCAGACCGCCTCAATCAACTGCTCGTCGGCCAGTTCCAGCCGTTCCGGATGCCGACGGCCGCCAACCAGCGCTTCGACCAATTGGCAGCCGGCTGGAGCGCGGCCGGGAAACATATGGGAGGAGAACAGCGCCCCAAGGGCGAAACGTTGCTCCCGCTCCGGGGCCAAATAGCCGAAACCGAAGGGAATCTGCGCCCGTTGGTCAAAACCGAGCAGCACCGAGAGGATACGGGCCTCGGGGATGACCGTCATCGGCGGCGGCATGGCCGGCAGGGCGGCGGCCATCAAAACCAGGCAGCGATTCACCGGCAGGGCCAAGACCAGATGGCGGCAGGTAATCTCTCTCCGGTCGGCGGTATGCACCCGCCACCCGTCCTGCTGCCGGGAAATACGTGCAACAGAGGCATCACAGGTAAGCATTCCCGCATCCTGCAGCCCTGCGGCCAGCCGCCTGGGCAGCACGGCCATGCCGTCCTTGAAACTGGTCATGGCCGGCAGTCCCTTTTTTCCCCGCCCCTCCTTCCCCGCAGACCGCATCCTGCCGACCGCGCCCCGGATCACCGAACCATGTGAGCGCTCCAATTCCCGCACCCCCGGCATCACCGCGTCGATGACCAGCCGTTCGATATCGCCGGCATAGGTGCCGGTGAAGACCGCATCGGCAAAGGGCAACAGCGCGGAGCCGAAACGATGAGCCACCCATTGCGCCACTGCGGGCTCGCCCGGCAGCGGCTTTTGCCACAACTCGCCCAGGACCCGCAGTTTGGCAGACCAGGGGATCAACGGCTGGCGCAGGATCGCCAGCGGTTTTTGCGGGATACACTGCAGCCGGCCGTCCAGGCAGACATAGCGGACAAAGGTGGCCAAAGGCGCGACGGTAGCTTCTGCTTCCAGGCCGGCCAGACGGATCAGTTCGCGGCTTTCGGCGCAGTTGTCGAGGAATCCGTGCGGCCCCCATTCGGCCAAGTAGCCGGATCCATGGAAGGTGGCAATGGCGCCTCCCGGCTCGGCCGCCTGTTCCAGCACCAGGGGCCGCATCTCCGGCCTCAAGGCGCGGACAAAGGTGGCCACGCTCAGGCCGGAGATGCCGCCGCCCACGATGCCGATGTCACAGCTTGATGATTGCATAGCATATATTCGAATGTTGTCGGCCGGTTGCGGCCTGTTGGCAGTTATCTTGACAGTCGGTTATTCGTGCTTACCATGTTGCCCGGAGAAAGGAAAGGCCCTTTATCCCCTTGGTATCTCCGGAAAATATGTCATTCCGGTCCACACAACAACTCCCTTGCACGCACGGAGAGGAACAGCCCCATGACAGCAACACAGGTTGAAACCAAGCAATTTCAGGCTGAGACCAGAAAAGTCCTTGATATCGTGATTAACTCGCTCTACACCGAGCGCGACATCTTTGTCCGCGAACTGGTTTCCAATGCCGCCGACGCCTTGGAGAAATTCCGGCACCAGAGCCTGATCGAAAAGATCGAGTTCGACAGCCATGTTCCCTTGGAAATCACCATCGACGGCGATGACAAAAAACACATCCTCACCATCACCGATACCGGCATCGGCATGACCCGGGAAGAATTGGAAACCAACCTGGGGACCATCGCCCATTCGGGATCACAGCATTTCTTCGAGCAACTGGCCGAGGCCGCCAAAAAAGACGTCAACCTGATCGGCCAGTTCGGAGTTGGCTTCTATTCGGTGTTCATGGCCGCGAAAACGGTTCGGGTGCAGACCCGTTCCTGGGACGGTTCCGAGGGCTGGGAGTGGAGTTCGGACGGGGGCGGCACCTATACCATCGGCCCCTGCTCCGGCCTGCACCGTGGCACCAGGATCATCATCGAACTGAAGGACGATGCCCACACCTATGCCTCCAAGTTCACCCTTGAGCGGATCATCCAGCAATATTCCACCTTTGTTCCCTTTCCGGTCAAGGTGGAGGGGAAAAAAGTCAATACGATTCAGGCCATTTGGGCCAGGTCCAAGTCGGAGATCACCGACGACGAGTATACCGAGTTCTACAAATTCATCGGCAACGCGGTGGATGAACCGCTCTACCGGCTCCATTTCTCCGCAGATGCGCCCCTGGCGATCAATGCCCTGCTCTACGTGCCCAGGGAAAATTTCGAGGTGCTGGGCATGGGCCGTATGCAGCCCGGCGTCAACCTCTATTGCCAAAAAGTGCTCATCGACCAGCACAGCGAGAATATCCTGCCCGAGTGGCTCCGTTTTTTGAAAGGCGTGGTCGACTCCGAAGACCTGCCGCTCAATATCTCCCGTCAGGCGCTCCAGGACAATGCCCTGGTGTCCAAACTGCGCAAGGTGCTGACCAAGCGGGTCATTAAGTTCCTGGCCGAGGAAGCAGGGCGCGATGCCGATACCTACCGCGACTTCTGGAAAACCTTCGGCATTTTCATCAAAGAGGGCGTGACCTCGGATTTCGAGCACCGGACAGAGCTGGCCAAGCTGCTCCGCTTCGAATCCTCGGCCAGCGAGCCAGGCGCCATGATCTCGCTGGATGACTATGTCGGCCGGATGCAGGAAAACCAGGATAAGATCTACTACATCAACGGCGCGAGCCGAGCCGCGGTGGAATATGGCCCCTATGTGGAACTGTTCAAAAAGCGCGGCATCGAGATCTTCTACACCTTGGAGGCGATCGACGATTTTGTCCTCAACCATCTGGGCGAGTACAACGGCAAAAAGCTGGTATCCGCCGACCGGGCCGACCTGAGCCTGCCCGAATCCGCAGCGGGTGCGGACGAAGCTGACAGCAAAAAATCTGCCGAACCACTGGCAGCCGCCGTGCTGACCTCGCTCTGCCGCTGGATGAAGGAGGTGCTCGGTGACCGCGTCCAGGATGTGAAGGTCTCCGGTCGCCTGGTGGACAGTCCGGCGATGATCGTCAACGTCGACGGCTACATGACCTCCTCAATGGAACGGATTCTCAAGGCCGCCGGCCAGAACGAAGCCTTCGGCATGGGATCGAAAAAAGACATGGAAATCAACGGCGCGAGCCCCTTGATCAAAAAACTTGCGGGCTTACGGGAAAGTGAAGTCGAATTTGCGCAGGATGTGGTCGAGCAATTGTACGACAATGCCATGATCCAGGCCGGGCTGTTGATCGATCCCATGGTGATGGTCCGGCGGAATTATCGCATCTTGGAACGGGCTGCCGGCGGGCCGCCGGATGGCGCCTGACCCGCCGCGCCGCCCTGGTGACGGCTCAGACGCCTAAGACGTCGGTTTTTTGTTCATTTCTCTAAAGACCAGTATCTGAACTTGAAAAAAGGTTGTGTTCACGATATATGAACACAACCTTTTTCTATTTGTTCGGAGTGTTCCTGGAGGAAACCCGATGCGCCACCCTCTGTTTGTGCTTGTGTGCACACTTATGCTGCTTGGCGGCTGCCAATCCAAGCAAGTCCGCCATCTTGCCTCCGACGCGGCCCTCATCAAGCCGGGGCAGACGACGGTCAAGGAGATGCAGAAATACCTTGGCGACCCCGACGGCCGACGGGAAGTGGCCCCCGGGGTCAATGAATACGTCTATCACGAAGAACGGCCGGGCCTTTTCGGCGCCATGCCGGTTCTCGGTTCCATGACCGGACCATCCGGCTACGAGATGATCGTGATCACCGCCAGCAACGATGTCGTCACCGGTTGCGAATTCCGCAATTTCAGCCTGACGGACCGCTCATGGAGAGATGATTTCACCTGGGATCAAGAGATCAAGTGACTTCGCCCTCGACTTTTGACATCAACCGGGAGCGAATGATCGAAGAGCAGCTGGTGCCTCGTGGCATCACCGAGCTGCGGGTGCTGGAGGCCATGCGGACCGTTCCCCGTCACCTGTTCGTTGAAGATGCCATCCAAGCGCATGCCTACGGTGATTTTCCTCTGCCTATCGGCAACGGACAGACCATTTCCCAGCCCTATATCGTGGCCCTCATGACCCAGGCTCTCCACCTCACCGGTTCTGAAAAGGTACTGGAGATCGGGACCGGATCAGGCTATCATGCGGCGATTCTCTCGCGCCTGTGTCAAAAAGTCTACACGGTGGAACGGCTTGACGCCTTGGTCGGCCGCGCCAGGAAGGTCTTTGACCGGCTCCGTTATTACAACATTGTTTCACGTATCGACGACGGCACTGTCGGCTGGCCGGCGGAAGCCCCGTTTGACAGCATCATCGTCACTGCCGGCGGTCCCAAGATCCCCAAGCCGCTCATTGCCCAACTGGCCGATCCCGGTCGTCTGGTCATGCCGGTCGGCGGCCAGGACGTGCAGGAACTGCAGGTTGTGGACAAACAGGACAGCAACATCACGGTAACCACCATCGAACAAGTCCGCTTCGTCGATCTGATCGGTGCCCACGACGGCAGACCCAGGCCGGATTGATCCTGCAGGCGCTTTGTTGCGCCTGCGGGATTGCCTGTTTGCCATCGGCACACACATCGCACACCCTTAAGTCTCTCCGTCCTGGTGGGAGCCAGCAGGTTGCTGCGACCTCGTTTCCCCATATCTTCCACCGGCGCCCATGTCATTTCTCAATAGCGATGCCTTGCTGGATGTACTTGTCAAAGCACGTTTGCTTTCCCCTGAGCAGCGGCAATTGATCCTCCTGCAGAAAAGCCGGCAACGGCAGAAGCTGCTCAAACAGCACGGCGGCCGGCGGCACGATGACGCTGCCAGGCTGGACAAGGGCTACCCCGACCTGGTGGACATCATCGTCTCGCTCGAGTTGGAGAGCGCCGGGCCGGCTCCCGGGCCGTTGACCGAAGAAAAGATCATGCGGGCTGTCGGCCATGTGCTCAGAATTCCCTTCAAGAAACTCGATCCCCTTGAACTGGACATGGACACCGTCACCAAGACAATCCCCAGGTCCTTTGCCGTCAACCATCTGCTCCTGCCCGTGGGGCTGAACAACGGCATCCTCGATGTGGTCACGTACCACCCCGATGTCCAGTCAATACTTGAGGATATAGAGCGGGTTAACCAGGTCAAAATCCGGCAGCTTCTGTCGACCCGGACTGACATCAAAAAAATCCTGGCCGAATTTTTCGGTTTTCAGCATTCGATCACGGCGGCCGAGTCCCAGTTCGTCAGCAGCACCTCTTCCGCCACCATCGACATCGGCAACCTCGAACAGTATGTGCGCCTGTCTTCGACCAAAGAGCTGAGCTCCACGGATCAGCACATCAAGGCGGCCGTCAATCATCTGTTCAGTTATGCCCTGGAGCAACGGGCCAGCGACATCCACATCGAGCCCAAACGGGACAGTTGTCTGGTCCGGTTCCGCATCGATGGAGTGCTGCACACCATCTACAAACTGCCCAAGGCCGTGCATGCGGCCATCGTTTCCCGGATCAAAAGCCTGGCCCGGATGGACATTGCCGAGAAACGGCGCCCCCAGGACGGCCGCATCAAAATCGGCCGTCGCGAAGAGGACAGCGAGGCGGAACTCCGCATCTCCACCATCCCGGTTGCCTTTGGCGAGAAGGTGGTCATGCGTATCCTCGACCCCGAGGTCATCTTCCAGGACCTGGACCATCTCGGCTTCTCCCGGCGGGACCGGATCGTCTTCAACGGGTTCATGGCCGCCGCGCACGGTATCGTTCTGATCACCGGACCGACCGGCAGCGGCAAATCGACTACCCTCTACTCCCTCCTCAAACAGATTGCTTCGCCGGAAAAAAACATCGTCACCGTCGAGGACCCGGTGGAAATGGTCCACGAGGACTTCAACCAGATCGCGGTGCAATCACAGATCGACGTCACTTTCTCTACGATCCTGCGCAACATCCTGCGGCAAGATCCGGACGTGATCATGATCGGCGAGATCCGCGATCTGGAAACCGCCACCCATGCCGTTCAGGCAGCGCTGACCGGGCACCTGGTGTTTTCCACTCTCCATACCAACGATGCGGTCTCGACTATCGTCCGCCTGCAAGACCTGGGACTCGAACCTTTCCTCATCGCCTCAACCATGCTCGGCGCCCTGGCGCAACGGCTGGTGCGGCGTAACTGCCCTCATTGTATCGAAACCTACACGGTCGATGGCGCGAGCCTGCGCAAACTTGGCTTCCCGACTGGCAGCCACGACTCTCTGGAATTGAAGAAGGGCAAAGGGTGTCTCCACTGCCGCAACACCGGCTACCTGGGACGGTTGGGCATCTTCGAGGTGTTCCCCATGTCGGAGCAGCTGAAAAAACTGATTGCCGCCAAAGCCAACGGCTCGGAATTGCGGCAGGTGGCCATCCGGGAAGGCATGACTACCTTGCGCGAGGATGCCTGGCGCAAGGTTCTGTCCGGTCTGACCACAGTGGAAGAGGTTCTGCGGGTGACCGGAGAAACGGAGGGCGGTTGATTTTTTCCTGGCGTTCCGATCGGCAGACCCTATAGTGTGGCGGCAGACCAGGAACAAGGAGCGACCAGCAGGATATGGGACAGAAAATCGTCAGCAAAAACAAGAAAGCTTTTCACGATTACCACATTGAGCAGACCCTTGAGGCCGGCATGGTGCTCACGGGACCGGAAGTCAAGTCGCTGCGCGCTGGCAAGGTGAATCTGCGCGACGGTTACGCGCAACTCAAGGACGGCGAGGTTTTTTTGCACAATGTCCACATTTCGCCGTACTCTTACGCCACCCATGTCGACCAGGACCCGCTCAGGGTGCGAAAGCTGTTGCTGCACCGGCGCGAAATCCGCAAACTCATCGGCAAGCTCCATGAGAAAGGCATTGCATTGATCCCGCTCAAGATTTATTTTATCGAGAGTGGCAAGGCCAAGGTGGAACTGGCTCTGGCTCGCGGCAAAAAACTCTACGACAAACGGGCGGCACTCAAGGAACGGGAATCAAATCGTGAGATGGAGCGCTCCTTGCGTCATGACGATTGATTCGGGCGCGCCTGCCGACCATACACAATACAACTAAGCACACAGATGGGGGCGAAACGGATTCGACGGGGATATTGAAGCTTGATGTTGCATGCCGAGTTTCTGTCAGCTCGTAAAAATGGCGGAATTAAATATAATCGCAGACGATTATAACTACGCACTGGCAGCTTAACCTGCCATGCCGTTCCACCGGTTTTCGCCTGTAAGACCGGATTCGGAGCGTCGACTCCACAGGCTGGTTATCCGTGCATACCTGAGGCACGGATAACGAGATATTTCAGGCTGGCATCCGACTATCCCTGTTCCGGGTGAGACGCGGATGCGAGACCCAATCCCGGAACTATGCATGTAGAGACATGAGGGGAGAATTTTCGGACCCGGGTTCAACTCCCGGCGCCTCCACCACAAGATAATCCAACATAGTTTTTTGCAGTCCAGAAACGGCCGGAAATTCCGAGAGAAATCGAGGATTTCGGCCTTTTTTGTGTCCTATGCAGTCTTCTTTCATTCGTTGACATCTGGCCTTTTGTGGGGGTAGGATTATGGGGCATGTCGCACTGAGGGTGTTTTCCATACCCCCAGTGAGGGCATGATGCCCCATAGCCGGAGCCGCCATGCTGACCGATACCGCTATTAAGAACGCCAGGCCCAAAGAGAAGGACTACAAATTGGCTGATGAAAAGAGCCTGTTCCTGCTTGTCACCCGTGCAGGCAGGAAGCTTTGGCGGCTGAAATACCGCTTTGGGGAAAAAGAAAAACTCCTTGCCCTGGGCAAGTACCCTGAAATAAGCTTAGCTGAAGCCCGTGAACGGCGCGATGAAGCCCGCAAGCAGCTTGCGCACGACATTGATCCCAGCGAGGCGAGAAAGGAAAAGCGGGCAGCCTTGCTGGCAGCCACGGTCAACACCTTTCAGGCTGTCGCCACGGAATGGTTTGGACAATGGGCGGCGGATAAGGCGGAAGGCCATTCCCGGACCGTCAAAGGCCGCCTGGAAAACTTTGTCTTCCCGCTGATCGGCACAAGGCCTGTTGCCGAGATCAATGCTCCGGAGGTCCTGGAAGTGCTGAGGCGTGTGGAGAGCAAGGGCCTTGTTGAGTCCGCCCACCGAGTGAAGACTGTTATTTCTCAGGTTATGCGTTATGCTATCGCCACCGGGCGGCGCGTTGAACGTGACCCCTGCCCTGATCTGAAAGAGGCCCTCAAGGCCCGGCGGGTAACGCACATGGCGACACTAACCAAGCCTTCGGACGTAGGGGCGCTGCTACTGGCTATAGACGCCTACAAGGAGACTCTACACGCATCGGCCACCACCTGCGCAGCACTGAAGCTGTCACCCTTGCTTTTCGTTCGACCGGGGGAATTACAGGCGGCTCGTTGGGCCGATATTGATCTTGAGCGGGCGGAGTGGAAGTACACCGTCAGCAAGACCAAAACGGAGCATCTTGTCCCTCTTGCCCGGCAGGCGGTGGAGATTCTGGCCAGCCTGTCCGCCCTGACGGGTGACAGTGAATGGGTGTTTCCAAGCCTCCGCCATGGGCGGCATATCTCAAACGCCACCATCAACAAGGCACTGCAACCCATCGGATACGATACCAAAACAGAGATCACCGGCCACGGTTTCCGGGCCATGGCGCGGACCATGCTTGCCGAGCAACTGCATTACCAACCCGAAGTGATTGAACATCAGCTTGCGCACCGTGTACCTGATACCCTTGGCACAGCCTATAACCGGACAAAGTACCTTGAGCAGAGGCGGGAGATGATGCAGGCATGGGCCAACTACCTGGACCAACTCAGGATAAATTCGTAATGTCCCACTACGTCTGTTAATCTTGTTGTTTCAACGATTTTACTAAAATCATTCTCCTAAGACATCTCATAAAATCCCTTGACAACTGACTCAAATAGGGGTCTAGTTGGGGTGTTGACATATTATTTTGGGGGTCTATCAAAAAAGAGGTAAGGCTGTGGCAAGATTGATAAAACCACTTACCGTCACACAGGTCAATAATGCAAAACCACGGACAAAGATGTACAAAATGTTCGACGGTGGAGGTCTCTTTTTACAGGTAAATCCTTCCGGTGGCAAGCACTGGAAAATGAAATACCGGAAAGATGACGGGAAAGAGGGGTTGCTGACCTTCGGCAGCTACCCGGCGGTGACGCTGGAACAGGCCAGAAAGAAGCGCGAGGAAGCCAGGGCAAATAAAGCGGCTGGCTTTGACCCTGGTGAGGTGAAGCGCCGGGAGAAGACGGAAAGAGCGGAACGGGCAAAAAACACGTTTGAGGCCGTTGCTAGAGCCTGGATGGAGGTACACAGCACCAAGGTCAAACCGAAAACGCTACATACCTATTTGCCGATACTGGAAAGATTCATTTTTCCCATTATCGGCAAAGTGCCGATCCGAAATTTAAAAGCCCCGGATTTTTTGGATCTCATGCGGAAAATGGAAGCTCAGGGGCATTTGTAATGCGGCTTTTGACCATTTGAGCCGCATCTGGAAGTACAAAGAGGATGAGGGGAAGGCGGTCGACGCCGCGTGCGCTCACTTGAAACGGGGCTGTTTCGACATCTTTAAACTCATTTTTATTGAGACACGCAGACAGTATGACGAACTGATAGAAACAGGATCCTCAACTCTTTCAATCATTGACAATGGGAAGTTCATTCACGATATGCTCTCAAGCTGGGTGAAAATCAATGAGCTTGGACGTGCGGCCAGGATGTCGGAAGGAGATTCCCGCGATGAGGAGCATTGGCACATAGCTTTCGACAAATGGGAAGTTGTTATGGCTGAGTGTGCCGACTTTACCAAGAAGTTTTATCTCAATGAAAGTGTCGGTTGGGCAAAAGCTCAAGCAGCCGAACGCGAACGTGAAATAACAGCCGAACGCAAGCGCAAAGAATGGCGCAGAGGTTTGGTAACCGGTGTGGTCAGCAGCCTCATAGCCGCCGTCATAATGGCCATAGTATCTTGGAGTTATTATAAACTGACAGGACGATGAGACGGTTAGTTCTTTGCCTTTCTATTGTCAACAACGATAAACCTATCTGCCACCTTTCTACCTCCCCCACAGCTCAGCCATTTTCTTCTTGATAGCGTTTTGCTCTTTCCGGAGCAAGTTCAAGCTGTTGCTCTGACATAACCTTGCCGGAAATGATATTGGAAGTGTTCCAGCCTAGGTGTACACCTCGCGCCGATGACCTATCAGCACAACAAGGATGGTTATTTTCCTGTCCTGGATTTCGCAGAGCACACGATAATCCCCACGCGGTACCGCCACAGTCCGGAAAACGTGTTGCCTTTAAGCGGTGCTCCAATGCTGCGGGGGTCTTCCAGCCTGGACGCCCGCTCGCGCATGAACCGGGCAACCCGCGTTGCCGTGCTGCGTTCAAGACGCGAGAGGGATTTGGCTGCTTCAGGAGTGAATTCAATCCGCCAGGCCAAGGCGGCGCTCCACTTCCTCTAAAGGAACAGCTTTTTCTCCACTGACACGGAATTTTTCCAGCGCCGCTTCAGCCAGATAGGCGTCTTCTATGTCATCAAGACCGCGTTCCAAGGCTTCGCGGACATAAAAACTTTTTGGGCGCTTGGTCGTGTCGGCCAATACGGTGAGCCGTCTTTCCATTTCTTCGGGCAATCGGATGGTGAACATGCGTTTCTCCTTTGATCAGTATTTCATATAATACATGTATTACATAAAAATGGAAAAGCAAGCTCACTGCGCGGAGCAATAAAAAACGGGGCGGCGCCGGTGTTTTGCACTGTTACCGCTCATCGTAATGGGTGCGGCATTGGGCGATTTCAATCCGATTGTCCACAATCCGGTACACCAGCCGGTTCACGTCGTCAATCCTTCGGCTCCAATATCCATGCTTGTCATGTTTGAGCGGCTCCGGCTTGCCGATGCCCTTATGCCCGTTGCGATCAATATCGAGCAGGAGCTGGTTGACGCGGCGGAGCGTCTTTTTATCCTGAGCCTGCCAGTACAGATAATCTTCCCAGGCCCCGTCCGACCAGATTTTAACCATTGTCGGTCTCGATCAGATCGTGGGCCGTGCCTTTTCCGGCTTCAAGCTGATCCATGGCCGCTTTGAGCCTGGCCTGATTCTCTATGCTGTAAAATGGATCGTCGCTGCCGGTAATTGCAAAAGGAATCCGCTGTTCGCGCAACACAGCCCGCGCGAACATATTGACGGCCACGGTGGCATTCATGCCGGCGTCAGCGCAAAAGGCGTCAAAACGCTTTTTTATGTCCGCATCCATGCGTATGCTCAAGGTTGTTTGTGACATTGTATGCCTCTCGTCATATTTTATGCATACAGCGTAGCGTGAAATGTTTTTTTTGTCAATGATGTCCCGCTCCGCCGGGAACCGGATTGAGCGTGCAATATCTCAGGTTATCTTTGCGTATTCCGCGCAGTCCTCCAATGGCCCGGCAAAGGCGAGAGAGGTGGAGAGGAGAAGGAAAACGGCGGGGACAAGAGAGAAAAATCTCACATCGGTCTTTCCTTTGATATAAAATGACAGGCAGTGAAATTAGGCGGCTAGATCACTGACGACGGTGGGAAGATTCAAGGGCGTAAGCTGGGGAGGCGGTATTAGGCGAGGATCGAGGATTAGCAACTCGCAACCGACGCGCTTCACCTGAGCAGAGTAGTTCAACTGACAACTGTAAAGTGGGCAGCGCGCGTACAGTGCGCGAATTTCCGGCGTATCGTCATACGTTACCATCCAGCGTCGATCAATCGAATGAACGGCCCTTGCCAATACGGCATGATCGGCTTTTTGGTATGCGTTGGTATACAGTTCCTGCCCTTTGTTGAAGTAAGGAGGATCCAGATTGACCAGAGTGTTCCGTCCTGTTTTCGGCAGAATTGTGTTAATGAATTCGACCGCATCGAGCCTCGACAAACAAATGCGTCTTCGGTTGACAGCGATACGCTTTATTTTACGAATCAAATCCTCTCTATTGAAGCGGCAATTGAGTTTGCAGTTGCCGTCCTGTTTCAAACCACCGATGACACCTGCTTTCAAAATACCAGAGCGGTTGGTTCGATTCAGGAACAGCGCCGCAAATCCTCGTGTCAGCAGACTGTGCCCAGAGGTCTGATAGATTTCCCGCTGGCGATGCCACTCATCCATGTCCACCTTGATGGTCTTGATCAAGGCGCATAACTCCTTGCTTTGGTTTATGACAGAATGCCAGAAAGCGTAGACGGACTCGTCGAAATCGTTAAGATGAATCCGGTCGACGTACCCATTCAGCAACAGCGTCATGGCAATACCGGCGCCACCAGCAAATGGCTCCGCATACTCTCCATAGAACAGGGCATTGCTGCGCAAGATTTCAACCATCAAGGGGGCAAGCTGGGACTTGCCTCCGGGGTAACGGAGAGGGGTGTCGGTCGTAGGCATGGCAAAATTCTACTTGATGGCGGTGTGTTTGGCCAGCCCTTTATTCGATCTCCTTCAAAACATGCCTGATCACCTCTTCAAGAGAATCCCACATCTTGTTTGCATTCTCTTTGGTCGGCACCGCTCCCCCATGGACAAAGTTGCCGATGCTGTCTGGTGAGTAGCGACTATCTTTGTCGCTTGCCACGATGCGCAGGAACTTGAGTTGCCTATCGTTCCAGCCATCATTCTTCAAGGTATCCGCCATCAAAGAAAGCTTGACGTGCAACTCTTTTGGATTATTCCCGCTGCCTTGCTTTCTGAGAAAGAGAACAGTCATTTTTTCAATGACTGCGCGAAGCAGATAAGTGGCCGCAAAACTGAAATCGTCTGCATCCAACTTTCGGAGCTCATCGTATAAGCGCTTCAGGATATTGTCGGTAATTCGAGCATGAAACTCCCTGGGAACAACATGTTTCGGTCATCCGGACTCTTATTGTTGCGTTTTAGAGGCGCTCTCTTCTCCGGCGGGGGAGAATCTGATTTGGGCGGAGCATCCAGATCGTTCGGTTCTCCCCCACGTGTTTCCGGCGTCACACCTTCTGAACGCAGCTTTTCCGCATAACTCTTGCGGTCATCAGAATTTGTTCGTGAATTAACGCCAGAATTTGGTGTGAGCGCATCGGTCAGGAAACGGATAATGGTGCTGTCGAATTCTTCTTGGGGTACGGTGATTGTAAGCGTCCTATTATCTTGTAGCCCCAAAGCGTCTCGAAACACAGGGTTACTCAGAAAACGAGTGATGGTCGTAACGCTTACCTTATTGAGTTCCTCTTCCGGGAGCAGGTTGTGACGCCGGGCGTAGTCGATAAGCCGAGTCGCCTGGATATTAGGGTTCCTCGGGCTCCCCCCATCGGCATTGAATCGAGCTTTTTGTTGAGGATTCCAGCGGCGAGTACCAATACCGTCTTGTTCTCCTTCATGTCTCAGCGCAATCCAAGGACGTGCCGTTTTTAGGGAAGAGAAGATCACTACTTCAATCGTGCTGATGTCGCCAAGTTTAGCCGCCAGCTCACGAAAGTATTTTTTGTTGTTTTCCGAGTCTGCTTTGTCGGGATCGGCAAGCAATTTGAGCGCACATAGGCGACGATTACCTTCTAAGCTGACATAAGCACCTGGGGTCGAAGGATGCGAAATTACACCAATGCGTTCGAGTGGGCTGGTGCTACCGATGGAAGCAATATGACGTGCCAGTTGTTTGACGGATTCTTCCTGCAGAAGATGCGTAATGATCTCTGGCTCTGAGTCGATAGGGTCATGGCGGGGATTATTATTGTCGAGGTAGATCCTGTCGATTTCGACGATGTCTACTTTATATGTCATTCACTCCTCCACTCTCCCGCGATGTTCAGTCCTTACCCTTGGATAATAGCCGACCGTGGCCCGCAAACGCGTCGGCGGGGCGTAGATGTCGCTGATTTTTCCAGCTTCGTTTTCCGTTGCTCCTGACGATTGGCGATTTTTGTACTATCGTAAAAAATTATCTTTTTATTCACACTTAAGCATTCTGTTTATTCAATGTCTGTGTGCGGTGAAGGGGCAGCACTGCTGCCAATGCGGGCATCCCTTGCCCGTGATGGAAAAACATCGTGTTGCTCGATGGCCTGTTGTTCACGGAGCATCCGGTTTTCGTTCTGTAATTTCCGATTTTCCCGCAGTACGTCCGTCAATTCGTTTCTCAAATCCCGAATTTCCCCTTGGGTCAGGGTCTGCATATCCTTCCTGAACATCGGGCCTTCACCCAAAAGCAGCCAATGTAAATTTACGTCCAACTCCGTGGCCCAGAAAAAGAGTGTGGCAAAGGAAGGAAGCCTGCCTTGTGTTTTGTATTGAGATTTGCTTGCTCTCTTTAGCCCTGAATACGCATCCAAGTCGATGTCTGTTTTTTGAAAAAATTTTATTAATAATTCCAATCTATTAGATATTTTAACTGCGCTTGACTCATCTATTTTGCATCTACTTGTTGACATTCAGCCTCCGTTTTGTTTATAGGTTTATTCGTCAAGTCCCATTGACTTCAAACCTAAGTGGAGTCGGTTATGCCTGCATCTGACTGTCCCCTCGTTGTCACCACTGTGCTTAATTTGAAGGTTCCTAGCCGTCCTGCTTCGATTCTCACCCCGGACGAGGAGGTGGAAATGCTCACGGCGCTTGGTTTCATAGACCTCGGTTCCCATCCCTCCGCCACGATCTTTCAGTTGAGCGACTATCTCGAAACGCCTTTATGCGCCATCCGTATCGTTGCGGAGATCTATCGCACGCCCAGTTGGAGGAAATACCATCTTATGTTGTACACCAACGTCTACCATGCCCATGGGAATGAGCTGCTGGTCAAGAGGAGGGTGGAAAAAAGGTGTCGAGCATAGCGGAAGCCGTGCAATTTTTTGGGTTCAGGCCAAAAACCGCCTCCAGTCAACCTCCAGAATCCTGTTGATATGCCGTATCGCCTTGCTCGCTGGATTGGTGATCATGATTTTTTTCCGCGCGTCTTTCAGCATGGCGTGGATGTCATGCTCTTGCGGATCGCCCTGATCGCTTCGCCATATCGCTTCGGCCATAATAGACATTATGCCGTTCGGCCGAGGCATGCTCAGGGCAATCTTTGGCAAGGTATTCGTCCAGTTCGTGCCGCATGTTGCTCAATGTAGACGTCAAGTTCCAGAACGGGCTGTGATGGTCATCACGTTGAGAGGCACCGGCACTGGCTTCCAGCCGCTTCAACGTGCAGCCCAGTTGCCGGTGTTCTTCCCAGGACATGCCGGTGGGATTGCGTTTGGGCATGGGGTGCCTATAGAATCTGTTTCTTCTTGAACAAATAGAGATAAGTATGGAAACAATGGAAGATCATAACCAAACCGCGAACCAATCACAAGGAAATATCCGCCTGGCTGACTTACAGCGCTGGATGTACCTGAACAACGTTACGCACGTCGATTTCGGGCGTCTGCGGGGTGACTGCCGACACAATAAATAAAAGTCTGCAGGGCGCGCGCATGCCCGTGCGCCATTACCAGGCCATCGTCGAGGCATACCCAGGTTTACCGGTGGAGTTGCTGCCCGTGCCGATGGATGTGCCGAGCGGCCCCAGGCCGAAGGGCCTGCCCGGCCTTCTGGACAATCAATCCTCAACAACCTGATGGTGGCGGCCATGCACTACGAGATCGGCGACGATGTGCGCTACGTCCAAGGGTTACAGGGGGTACTTTCTGGCCGTGGTTGTTGGATATGACGGCGACTGGCTGGTGATCGAGTTTTATTCCGGATTGCGGATTACCGTCCGGCCGGAGGATCTCGAACCGGCATGAGTCGCAATGAGTATGACTTTGAAGCGGCTTGGCAGCGGGTGTTGCTGGCTGCCGGGGCCAGGTCGCAGCTCGGCTTGGCGGCGGTGCTGGGCGTTGCGCAGTCCAGCGTCTGGGATGTACGGCGCCGGGCCATGGGTATCCCGGCGAGTTGGTTGATCACCCTGGTGGAGTGCTCCGGGGTTTCGCCGGTGTGGATCAAGACCGGAACAGGTCCACAGTTTCTCACCCGCCCGCTTGCGGATATCCCCCTGGCGGAGCTGATGGCCGAGCTGGGACGCCGGCATGAGATGATGTTCAAGTTGTTCGAGCGGTGCGGAAACAATGCCGCCCATGTGCGTATTCAGGAGGAGAATTAAAAAAATGCCGGCGGTGAGCAGAAAAGGTGACCCGGTGAGCTGCGGCGGCACGGTGCTGGAAGGCTCAGCCACCATGAGCATCGGCGACCAAGGGGGTGAGGACTGGAGCCGGGAATTTGCCTTCAGCCTGGTGAAAAACCCAAAAGACAAGCTCGTTCTCTGTCTGCCGGAAATGGCCGCGGCCCAGGCAGAACTGGAAAATGCTGATAACCGCCAGGGCTGACATCAAATAAATCGTAACGATCTCAAATAGCTCATTATTCAAGGCCTAACGAATTAATCCGATCAACAGCCTTCAATTTGTGGTCGTTGAGCAAATGCGTGTAACGGTGGACCATTTGCAGGGTTTTGTGCCCCAATATTTCGGCTAATGTCCGGAGATCAACTCCCGCCATAAGGAGATGACTGGCCGCAGTGTGGCGAAGATCGTGAAGATGAAGGTCTTCAAGACCTGCCTTCATCCTTGCCGTGGTGAAGGATTTCTTGAAATGAAGACAAGGGACATCCACAAGTTGTTTGGATTCTCCACTGGCCGGTGGCAGGAAAACATACATTGCGTTGGTCGCACCATCCGGTCGAATGGTACGAAGAACCTTTTCAGCTCCTTCTGTGAGGGGAACATATCGCATATCGGTTTTGGTAACCTGGAGTTTAACGAGCCGCTTTTCCAGATCAACATCCCCCCATTTTAAACCAGCGGCTTCACTGGGCCTCATGCCTGTATGCATCATGACCAGGAGGTAAGAATACAACTTTGGGTTCCTGCTCGTTTTTGCAGCATCCAGCAGTCGTTGCGCTTCCTCCTTAGTAAGAAACCGAGTCCGGTTATTTCGGATTTTTGGTCTCGTGATATGAGGGATAGGATTGTCGACCGGGAAACCCCACTCACGACGAGCAACATTGAAGAGGTGGGAAATTAAAGCGAATTCTTTTTGAATCGTCGAAGCTGCAACTTTTTTCATCCGGTAATCACGGTATGCAGCAACCTTTTGAGGATTAATTTCGACCAAGGAGATTTCAGGACCAAAATAATCCAAGATTATTTTTGAAGACTGTTTATCCCGGTTCTCAGAATTGGGTCGTTTCGTTATCGAAACCTGCTCAAGGTATCTATTAAGGACATCAGCAAATGTTATTTTTTCGATAGGCCGGACATCTTGATACCGCCCCATGCGCATTTCTTTTTCAATTTCGGTTGCCCAGCTTTTTGCCTCCCCTTTCGTATCGAAGGTCCTTGCCAAGGGAGGATGCCCCTTAACACGAACAGTCGCCGTATAGGTGGTTCGCTTCTTGCCTTTGCGGGTCTGAATTCGAGCCATATTCATTCCTCTCGGCCTGATTTCGCCGATTTTTTTGTTCCACTTTTTGTTCCATTGTTATCTCAATTAAAACAAAAAGAAAGCAGAAAAAATCGGTCGCCAGTGGAACAAATCGCAAAAACAAAGGGGCTAACCAGTTGAAAATACCGGTTA
>WQZH01000005.1 GCA_009780825.1 Desulfobulbus sp.
GTATCGAGCAACTGACTCTTTTCAAATAGGTGACCACCGAATGGTGGTCAGAGGATCTGTTGCATAGACCGCTTTGAGCGGTTCACAATTCCAAGCCACCGGCTTTGCCGGTGGTTAATGACTTGGCTTTGCCGTTCTACACCCCGTCGTCCAGCTCAGCGCCAACGGAGTGAACACATTGCAACACCATGTTTCTTTTACCATTTCGACCAAAAGATGAAAGATTAGAACATGAACCCAGCCATGGGAATAATAAAATTATGGAATGAATACCAGATGCTATCCAAGCAACCTGATGGAGAGGGAATAGGAAAAGATAGTGGAGCATTTTCCCCAAGGGCCCAATTAAGAGGCCGTCTTAAAACAACCTTCGATTCAAAAAGGTTCCGCGATACCAAACCGGAGGTTTGGTCAATCGATAGATATAGAAAACAACCGGAATGCATAGCATGAGGCATACAAGCAATTTGAGCGGGGGATTAAAAGGAATGTAGAATCCTATGAATAATACAAGCAGCAAAGGTATTGCGATTCCCACTATGGAAGTCCCAATTTTGCCATAAACGGCGCCGGTCCTCGCTTGACAATATCCACGCAAAGCATGACATCCTGGGCATTCAGTGGCGTCAATACTTATGACAGTTTGACAAAAAGGACATCGAGTTGCACTTTGTGAAATTGTTCTTGATATCGAATAACCGCAATAGGGGCATTCACTCGCTTTATCTAAAACTTTACGTCCGCATTCAGGACATCTAATGAATGCCATAATTATTACCCCGCAAGTTTCTGCATTGAAAACTTGTATGCAAAATTTTTCCTACCCGCCCTCCCTTGCATAGCTTGGCCGTAAGTTGAATGCAGATTCTTGAGTCATGATGCAATTTCAGTGAGTTGGCTTGTCCATTCACCGTACGCCTGGGTGGCTTTGACCAAAATACTCCCTCTATATTTTTTCGTTTTTGTCAAGCAAGCAGCAATTTTCATCGAGCGAGCAGTACATTTCGATCCGCTCCTGGTGAAAATTTTTCTCCACAGTATGCGTACGATCCAGATGATAGAGGATGATGACCACGATCACGGTGGCCATGAGGAGAAAAAGCGGACCAAAAATCCAGAACACCAGGGGAAGCATGACGTAAAAACCCCGCATTCCCATGCGATAGTGATCTCCGGCCCGGTTGAGTTGGGCCGATGCCATCTGAGCCGCCACCACTTTGGGAGAGATGACTTTTTCGCGCTCGGTATAGCGGGCGTTGATCATGTAGCCCACATCGTTGTAGAGCCTGATGGAAGAAGCGAAAAGGAAGAAGGCCGCAAACAGGTCGAGCAGGATAATGATCAGTTTGAGGGGCAGCAGGTTTTCGTGCCGATTGCCAAAGTAATCCAGCAAAGTCCAGGTGATTTTCAGCTTATCGCTCTGGCCGGAAAGGGTGAGTACGCCAACGGTCAGCAGGATGGCCGTAGAGGCCATAAACGTGGCAGCCATGGTGGAGTTGCGCAAGGTCTGCACCGCCAGGATGTCCCTGTTCTCTTCCATGACGCTTCGCACCCAGATGGCCCGGGCCAGAGAGGAGATTCCCTGCACGGTATTCACCGGATTGGTGCGTGATTTCAACTTGATGAAATACAGATACCCAAGAAATATGGTACACGACGTCACAAAACAGAAACCGTCCGGCGCATACATGGCAAGGTCTTGAAATGTCATGGTTGATTCCCCTTCACTTATCTGGCTCGTTTGACCACTGGTTGTTGCGCGATTCCGGCAAAAAGCGCGGGCGTCTGCCCCAATCACTCTGGGCCGGGAGATGCCGGAGCACTTCCCTTCTTGATGAGTGCACACGTCATCCTGACGCAATGCAATATCGCCGTGTCTCTGTACAAAAAGCTCTGTTCATTACGTTCAAGACCGCCGCTGCAGGTTGGGGCGAATGCAAGCCACGACCGGAATCTATTGTGAACAGTTTTTGTATTTTTTTAAACAGAAAAACCGCGTCTTGGTTCAACATAGAGCGGTTAGAAGGCAGGGCCGATGGTTGTGCTCTCCCTGATTCGAATCGAGGAAGGCGGCGCCTTGCTGCGGCGGCAGGATCAGGGAGCTGCCGCCAAAGGTCAAGGCGGCGGTCCGGTCAGGGCCTGATCGATGAGTTCCAGGGTATGCATGGCCCGGACGGCTAGGCCGGCCCGGTCGATGATGTCTTGCAGTTGCAAAATACAGCCCGGACAGCCGCTGGCGATCACCGCAGCGCCGCTGGCCCGGAGCCCCGCCACTTTCCGGTCGCCGATCGCCCGGCTCAGGTCGGGATGGGCGGCGGCGAAGGTTCCGCCCAGGCCGCAGCAGAGAGCGCTGTCCTCCATATCGACGAAATCTGCCTGCGGCAGGGCCCGGAGCAGGTCCCGCGGTGCGCGGGTGATGCCGGCGGCGCGCAGGTGGCAGGGATCGTGATAGGCGACCCGGAAACGGTGGGGCCATTTTGGCCGGGCCGCCAACTGTTTGCCCAATCCTTGCCGCAGGAGGAAAACATGGATATCGACCAGTTCGGCGGCCGGCCAATGGACCGTTGCCGGGGAATATCCGGTGAGCATGGCGTGACAGGAGGCACAGGCGGTGAGGATGCAGTCAAGGGCGCGTCCGGCAAAGGCGCCGGCATTCGCCTTGGCCAGACTTGCGACCAGCGGGCCGTTGCCCGAGGAGGTCGCGGGCATGCCGCAACAGCCCTGGGTCCGGGGCAGGAACACTGAGCAGCCGAGGCGGTGCACCAGACGGACCAGGATTTCACCGACATGGGGATACAGGTGGGTGAGCGCGCAGCCGGCAAAGATGCCGACCACCGGTTGGGTGGCATCGCCTTCCAGAAATTCCGGCACCCGGGCAAAGAGGTTGCGTTTGGGCAGCGGCGGCAGGCTGCGATCTTTCAGGGCTGCCGGGGCAAAGCGCAGACGCAGGCTGCTGGCTTCCGGAATATTCGTAAACAGCAGGGGCGCGAGCAGATCCGCACCCTTAACGAGCGCGCCAAGGAGCGGCTTGGAACCGCCGGTGAGGGCGGCTACCCCTCTGCCCAGCACGGAGAGGCCCTGATTCTCGGTGATGCGCCGCCGGATGGCGGCGACAATGGCGTCGGTGGGCACCTTGTTGGGACATTTGGCCGTACAGGAACCGCAGAGCAGGCACAGCCCGATCTCTTCGCGCAACCGTTCGTCCAGCCCGATTTCGCCGGCCAACAGTGCCGCCGCCAGCACGATTTTACCTCGGGCCACCGAACCTTCCCGGCCGGTTTCCAGATAGACCGGACAATGGGCCTGGCAAGCGCCGCAGCGCACGCATTGGGCGATCTCGTCTTGAAAATGCTCCAGCGCCTTGTCTTTAAGCATGGTAAGGGTCAAGCGACGGTGGCGGGGATGCGGCGCACCCGGTGTGCTCCGCAATGTCTGGCGGAAAGATCTTGCCGGGATTCATGATGTTGTTGGGGTCCAGGGCCCGCTTGACGGCTTGCATGGCGGCCAGGGTCGGCTGCTCCAGTTCCATGGCGATGTAGGGCGCCTTGGCGGTGCCGATGCCGTGTTCGCCGCTCACCGAACCGCCGAGCCCGACAGCGGTACGGAAAATTTCG
Source organism: Desulfobulbus sp. (assembly GCA_009780825.1). Taxonomy (GTDB): domain Bacteria; phylum Desulfobacterota; class Desulfobulbia; order Desulfobulbales; family Desulfobulbaceae; genus Desulfobulbus. Next base: position 3,615 of record WQZH01000005.1, read on the forward strand.
TCCAGCACCCGGCGCACCGTGTCTTTCATGTCCGGTTGATCGAGATCGACCATGACATTGACATGAATGTTGCCGTCGCCGGCATGGCCAAAGTTGACGATCGGCACCCCGTACCGGGCCGAAATGGCTTCTAGCAGGCGGATCATTTCCGGCACCCGCGAGCGGGGCACCACGATGTCTTCGTTGAACTTGTGGGGGTTGAGGGCGCGCAGGCTCGGGCTGACGCTGCGCCGCACCCTCCAGATAGCCTCCGATTCCTCGGCGGTTTCGGCTGTCCGTGTCTCCAGAACGCCAAGCGGCCGGACGATGTCGAGGATTTTTTGCGCCTGACCGGCGAGCAGGGCCCGGTCTCCGTCCACCTCGATGATCAGGACCGCCCGGCACTCCAGGGGCAGATCGATCCTGGCGGCGCGGCGCACGCAGTCGATGGCCGCGCCGTCCATGAATTCGAGGGTGGTGGGGATGATCTTGCCGCGGATGATGGCTGAAACCGCCTGGGCCGCGCCGTCGATGGAGGCAAACGCCACCAGCATGGTTTTACGGGCTTCGGGTTTGGGCAGGAGCCTGAGGATGATCTGGGTAACGATGCCCAGGGTGCCTTCTGAGCCGACCAAAAGACGGGTCAGGTCGTAACCCACCACGTTTTTCATGGTGCGGCCGCCGGTGTGGATGACGCTGCCGGTGGGCGTGACCACGGTCAGGCCGAGCACATAATCCCTGGTGACCCCGTATTTGACGCAACGCGGACCACCGGCGCATTCGGCGATGTTGCCGCCCAGCGTGGAAAAGTCCTTGGAGGCGGGATCGGGCGGATAGAAGAGCCCGAGCCGTTCCACTTCCTTTTGCAGATGCCCCGTGACCACTCCTGGCTCGACGATAGCGATCAGGTTGTCGGGATCGATCTCCAGGATCCGGTTCATCCGGGTGAGCACCAGGACAATGCCGCCGTGGATCGGGAGGCTGCCGCCGGTGAAGCCGCTGCCCGCTCCCCGCGGCACAATCGGAACCCGCTCCTCGTTGGCCAGTTGCACGATCCGGCTGATCTCCTCGGTTGTGCCGGGATGAACCACCACATCCGGCAGAAATTGCTGCTGGGTGGCGTCAAACGAGTGGGTGATCCGGTCAACCGTTCCGGTGGCAACATGTTCCGGGCCTACGATGGATGCCAATCGTTGCAGGATATGCTCGGTTAACATACGCTTGGTGTTCGTCCCATGCGCCTAGGCGCCGTTTTCCTTTGCGAGATGGACGGTCATCTGCGGGTAGGGGATTTCCCACCCATTGGCATTGCAGCAGTCCACGGACCATTTGGCCAGGGCGCGTTCAATGCGTCGGTAGGTCGGCGCCATCTCTCCCTTGAGATCCGCCATGATGGCCACATCCAGCGAAGAGGGGCCGGCCTGGAGAAAATCGACCGACAGGCTGAGACACTTTTCCGCATAGCCATGTTCTTCCAGTTTGTGCTGCAAAAAGGTTTGCAGGGTGGTCAGCACGGTAGTGGTGATTTCGGCCTGCAAGGCGTAGGAAAGACCGAAAACCACCCGGAGGTTGAAGTTGCTGGAGAGATTGGTTGGTGATTTGCTGAGAAAAGTGCTCGTCTGATAGACTGTTCTGCGCCCGCCCATTTCGACCACCTCCACCAGTTCGTGCGAGAGGCTAATCACCTTGGCAAAGGGTTTGCCGTCGATGGCGACCCAATCGCCCCGCTTGCAGGGAAACCATGGTTCATCGGCGTGATAGGGCCGGGACATCATGCCGGTCATGCTCTCGATCGGGATGCGCAGATACTCGGCCAGCGCCGGATTGTGCAGTTTGCAGAAGACATTGATCGCCTCCACTTTCCAGGGTACGCCGTTGTAGAACACCCTCTCGCCTTCGCGGATCGAGCCCATATTGAGCATCATCCGGACCTGCCTCCACATTTTGGGCAGGGTCTGGCGCACCGTCCAGATGACGCCGACCAGCAGGATGAGCGCGGCACTGAGCAAAAGCCAATCTTCGGCGATATAGAGCACAAAAATAAGGCCAATAACGGAGAAGACCACCGAAAGAATCTTGAGAGCGATATCGAGAATGCGGACATGGAATGGACGCTGCTCCTTGCGGGCGCCGGGAATGACGCGAAAGAGCAGGCGGGCGAGCAGACGGAAGGCCAGGAGGACGGCGGTGAAGACAATCAGGGAAATGAACAGATACCGGCCACGGTCGCGGAAGAATGTCTGCATCGCATTGCTGGAGCTTCTGAGCAGTGAAACATCATGTTCCTCGAGCTTGGACAATTCCTTCTGGACCAGATCCAGTTTGTTGTCAAGCCGCTTTTCCACGTTCTGCCAGGCGGGCAGCAGTTCTCCGAGATAGGCCTTGATGGTGGTGGACTCGGTATCCTTGATCAGTTTGTTGAGATGCGTCACGGCACCGTGGGCCGTGGCCAGTTGCTGGCTGTAGTCATTGATGGTATCTTTGAGTTCGCTCTTGTGCCGGGCCCGGGCAGTGAGTTGTTTCAGTTCCTTGATGCTTGGTTCGAGCAGGACGGTCAGTTCATTTTTCCAGTCAAAATGGACCGCTTCCTTATCGGCAAAGGTGTTGGGAGAGACACCGGTGGCGATCCGTTCAAAGTCAACGGCGGTGTCGGCCAACTGCTTGTCGAGTTTGGTCAGTTCATCCTGAAAGGCCTGTTTCGCCGACTCGGAGGTACTGGCTTCCTGTTTTTTCGAGATGACGTCCATCTGTTGTTTGATACTTCTTTGCAATTCGACCAGGGAGGAGAGCATGTCCAAGGTCTCGTTGGACCGCCGCTCTTCCTCCTGCCGTATCAGTTTTCTGGTGAGCATCGATCTGAAAACGATCTTCGGCTCGTTTTCCTTGGCCAGCGCGTCGGCATGTTTCGGGCGGATGCCAAGCAGCAGCGGCGGCGAGGCGGTCACCTGACGGAGCCTCCTGAGATACGGGAACATGTTGTAATAGAGCGAGGCCTGTTGCCTGGCTGTCAAGGTATCGTTGACCGCAGCGGCGAGCAACGGGGGAGGCGCATTGTCCAGTTTGGTCTGTGTCGCGCCCGGGGTGTCCGTCGTCCCGGCGATGGCGGCCACTGTCCAGGTCAGAATAAACACGCAGGAGAAGAGAAATTCGCGCATGGTCAACACTCTCAAAAACGGAAAAGATCGGGAAGTAGTGGGCGGATGAGGGCCGGAAGACATCAGGGGGCCAACCGTTTTATGGTCCACCCCTCGTCGGCACGGCTGTAGAGAAAGCGGTCATGCAGGCGACTGGTCTGTCCTTGCCAGAATTCGATACTATCCGGACAAACCCGGTACCCGCCCCAAAAATCGGGCAAGGGAACCTCTCCCTTAAGAAATTTGGCTTTCATACGTTCCAATTCCATCAACAACAACTGCCTTGAGGACAGCACTGCACTTTGTCGGGAAATCCATGCGCCCAGTTGGCTGGATCGGGGGCGGCTGGCAAAATAGCGGCCCGATTCGATCCCGCTGATTTTTTCGGCTCGGCCGGTGATGGTCACCTGCCGGGCCATGCCGACCCAGGGGAAGAGCAGGGCGACCCGGTTGTTTTCCCTAATCTGCCGGGCCTTGCGGCTCCGATAGTTGGTGAAGAAGACAAAGCCGTCGCGGTCAAAGATTTTGAGGAGAACGGTGCGCAGGGTCGGCTGACCTGCCGCATCCACCGTGGCCAAAGTCATGGCGTTGGGTTCGGCCAGAGCTGCGGCGCAGGCCTCGTTGAACCAGGCGGTGAACTGATCGAACGGGTCGGCAGCCATCATCTCCCGGGTCAGTACCGGACTGGTATATTCTTTGCGCAATCCTTTGATGTCCATTTTCTGCCTCCATCATCCCGGCAAAATACGCCCTCCTCTTCGGCAGGTCAACCCCTTCTTAGCGCGGGCAGCTCAACTCCGATGGCCGGTCATGCCGCTCTCAACACCTGTTTGCCGCCCGCAGCCGCAAGCAGGTGCCGGTAAATGGATTGCTGCCGCCAGGAGTGCAGAGCGGTTTTGCGCATCACGGAAATGGAGCCTGGGCAAGCAAACAGGGAACCCGGCGCACTGGGGGGTGAATTCGGATCTGGGATGAAAAAGATTCCAGGTTTCCGGGCGATCAGTCATCCGCCATGGCTGCCAGCATGGTGGGCAGCGCCGAGGCGCTCGGTTGCTGGACAAAGAAACCGCGGCCGCCGCTTTCCGCCAACTGGGCAAAGGGGTTGGTCTCGATGTTGACATCGACGATGATCCCGCCTTGCCGGTGGACTTCATGGGCCACGCGATTGGGCAGATTGGTGGCGCCGGCGGTCCCGACCACGATCAGCAATACGGTCTCACTGGCCGCCTTGATCGAGCTGTGCCAACGGTAATGGTATTCGTCGTAGCTTTCGTCGAACAGGAGGACATGCGGCCGGGTGCGTGCCCCGCAAAGCGGGCAGCGGAGCAGTTCCCGATCGTGGTCGGTGAGTTGGTCGTCCTTGGCTTTCGGCTGGACAGCCGGCGGGATAGGATAGACCGCATTGCTGCATTCGAGGGAGCAGCGCATGAAGTTGACGTTGCCATGGATCTGGTAGGTGCGTTCCAGTGAATTGCCGGCTCTGAGGTGGAGTCCGTCGACATTCTGGGTAATCAGGGTGAAGCGGTCGCCGAAGCGTTGTTCCATGGCGACCAGGGCGTGGTGGCCGGGATTGGGTTCGGCGGCTCTGCAAATGCCCATGCGGTACAGATACCACTTCCACACCTCGTCGGGCTGCTGGGTAAACATCCAGAAGGTAGCCATTTCCTGTGGCTGATAGACTTGGGAACCCACGGTCCAATATCCTTCGGGGCCGCGAAAGGTGGGGATGCCGCTCTCCGCCGAAATTCCGGCTCCGGTCAGGATCGTTATCCTGCCGGTTCCTTTGGCTGTCTCCCGCAGAACGGTGCGCACGGCTTCTTGCATGAGGCGCTCCTGAAAAGAGTTGCTCTGTTAGTGAGGTATGATTGATCCGTCATGCGATTCAGGCATGAATCCATAACGACAACGGCATGAACTAAGTCCAGAAAAATAACTTTTTCAAGAAAATTCTGCCGGCGATATCCAGGGGTTCGGCGGCAAGACCGGGGAACGATCCGAAGAGATCGGTGACCGTTGCCGTGCGAATATGGTACAGTGAGTGCTGGCGGGTCGGCGTGACCAGCAAGGAGCAGGAGGCTTTGGTTGCCTGCGGCGGCGATTCCTCTGAGTGGCTGCGTGGCGATGGTCGCCGCGTCTATGGCCTGTATGCTCCCGATACGTATTGCACCCTTGCCCATGGATGGCGCCGCCGTGGCGGCAGGAGCTGATTCTGAACGCGGATGCCCCGGTCGGAAGGGTATCGTTTTTTCCAGGTTGGGTTTTTCCGGCTTTCGTGGCCCTTCGGTACACCCAGCCATTGCCATGTGATTGCCCATGCTCGACACGGAAACTTCACTTCGCCTCAAACTCCTGCGTTTTCCGCCGATCATCGGCGTCATCTATATCCACGCCTACAATACCGCCATCGGCTATGCCGGCGGCATCTTGGGCACTGCCGACGTCAATGCTCTCACCCATTGGGTGCGGGTTTTTCTTTCGGAAGGGATCGCCCGCATTGCGGTGCCTCTGTTCTTCCTGATGTCGGGTTATCTCTTTTTTGCCTCCTTCCATTGGTCGCAACGGACGTACTGGCGCAAGATTGCCAGCCGCCTGCGCAGTCTGTTCATTCCTTTTATTTTCTGGAATCTCGTGGGGCTCGCTTTCCTGGCCCTGGTCCAGGCCATCCCGGCTTTCCGGCCCTATTTTACCGGAGCGGGCAAGCTGATCGCCGGCTACTCGCTGTCAGAGTATTGCGCTGTGCTCTTCGGCGTGGGCGGGTATCCCGTTGCCTACCATTTCTGGTTTGTGCGCGACCTCATGCTGCTGGTGCTGCTGGCCCCTGTTCTGGCGATTATCGTGCGCTTGGTGCCCATTCCGTTTTTCCTGGCGATGTATGGGTGCTGGGTGACTGAAACCTGGCCGCTCTATGCCCCGGGCGCCGTCGGGGTGCTTTTTTTCTCCGCTGGCGCCTTCTGCGGCATCCATCGCCGCGATATCTTCGCCGCTGACCGGTTCGGCGTCATCATCGTGCTCTTGTATCTGCCGCTGCTGGCCGCCGATGTCATCTGGTACGACGCCTGGTTCAACGTCTATATACACCGGACCGGACTGATCGCCGGGGTGCTCGTCACCCTGTACCTCACCAAGTTTGCCGTGCGCAGCCAAAAGACATGCGCTGCCTTGCTCGCCCTTGGCAATGCCAGTTTTTTTGTATATGCGGCCCACGAGCCACTGCTGGGTGTCCTGCGTTTACTGGCTTTTAAGTATATTCCGCTGGATGGTCCCTACACCATGCTGGCCCTGTATCTGGGAATTCCGATCCTGGTGATGGCTGTGCTGGTTTATTGCCACCGTTTGCTCAGTGTGGCCTGTCCCCGAACTCTCAGGGTGATTACCGGCGGCCGCTGATGCAGGCGCGAACGGCGTGGCGGGGATACAACGGTCACCGCAAGACAGCTTCGGTCCGATGCGGCATCTGATTGCGGCACGGGAAAGCGCGTTCTCCAGCGGTGGTTCTTGGCGGGGACGATCAATCCCCGGAGGACGGCGAAGGCGGGTCGGGATTGTCCTGGTTTTTGATGCGGATGGCATAGCCGAACACATAGGTGCAGATCGGCACCCCCAGAATCAAGCCCCAGAAGTCGAACAACTTGCCGCCAATGGTGAGGATAATGAGGATAATTACCGAGTTGATCCGCATATAGGAGCCGTAAATCCTCGGATTGAGGATGTACCCCTCGATCAGATGGATGAGGCTGATCAGCAGGATAGCCAGAAACATGACCTGTGGGCCATGGGTCTGCAGGGCGATCAGACAGATGGGGATGGAACTGATGAACACCCCGATCACCGGAAAGAAACTGCAGAAAAAGACGATCACCGACAAAAAGGCCACTTGGTCGGCCAGGCTGAGCAGGCTGATGCCGATGGCGGTCAACAGGGAATTGATGATGGCGATGATCAACTGGGCTTCCAGCGCCCTGCCCAGCACTTGCGAAAAATCACGGATGTTTCCCGCCATGCTCCGATAGATGAATCGCAGTTTGGTCGATTCCAGCCCCCGAACGCTGGCCCCCAATCCGGGCAGGTCGAGCACGATGAGAAAGGAGAAAAGCAGGGAAAGGAGAAAGGCCGAGGTCGCGGAGGCGATCTTGCCGCCGATATTGCCGAGGGCGCCGAACACATGCCCGACGTTCTGCAATCCTCCGGGGTCGTCCAGGCGCAGCAACTGTTGCAACATGGAGGCGGTGGGCGAATGCTTCAACACCTTTTTCTCGCTCCACTCCTGTGGGGGCTGCTCCTGCCGGTCGGCAAGTTCCGGGACTAACTCGCCCAGCAACGGATACCGCTTGCCCAAAGCGAACAGTTCCTGGTCGACCCGGCTGAGATAGGTGGTGAATCGGCTGGCAAAGATCTCGGTCTGTTTTTTTACCTTGGGCACCAGAAAAATACCGGCTGCCGTCAGGATGCTGAGGAGCAGGAGGGCAATGAGCACGACCCGAACGACTCTGTTCTTGATGCGGGCTTCAAGACGGTTGACGCTGCGCGCCTGGATATAGGAAAAGACAAAGGTGAGAAACAGCAGAAGAAAAAAGGAGCGCAGCAGGAAGATGACGCCAAAGAACATGCCCCAGACCGCAACTGTGGCGACATGAGGAAAGATCCGGTCCCAAGGTTGGGGAAGGAGGTGAAACGGATTGTCGTGGTGGCTCATGGACAAGACAAGTGGACAAGGCCGACGACATCAAGGCCGATGCGCAGGCATTCTCGTATGCGGGCAAACGGCGGGTCGTTCTGCGAACAAACATCGCAGTGGCTGTTGCCCGCCTTCATGCACAGGGCGGTTTGTGGCAGCCAATAGATTAATGGCGCGGACATAGCCTGTCCATTCAGATTTTCTCCAACGCGATTTTTCGAGTGTGCTGAAAGTTTAACTCGGCAAACTTACTTAACATTTTGTCGTAGACAGTGTCCGGGACATATTCACGGAGAACCTGTTCCCAATCGTCAGAGCCCACCAAGCCTTTGATCAGGCTGGAACTCACCTCCACCAGATGGCGGGGGGACATCATGAACAAGGTTTGGATGGTATTGGTCATGTTGCCGTTGACATAGCGCATGCCGCGCTCGTAGGTGTAATCCTTTTCGTTGCGAATGCCGCGCAGAATGTAATCGGCTCCGATCGACTCGGCGTATTTGACCAGGAATTTGTTCTCGTAGTGCACCACTTCGACATTGTCGAAACGGGCGCACAGATCTTCAAGCATCTCCAGGCGTTCATCCAAGGTGAAACAATATTCCTTCCCTGAGTTCTGACCGATTGCGACGTAGAATTTGGTAAACAGGCGCGCTCCTTGTTCGATGATCCACAGGTGACCGTTGGTCGGAGGATCGTAACTTCCGGCATAGATTCCTATCATGGCAAACCCTGTCGCGTGCATTGCGGATGATGGCTTGCGAGGCGCAGGCCGCGGCGTCCAGACAACCACCCAACGAGCCGTTTCCCGCCGGGGAAATGGTCCCATGATGGTTCCATGATGGTTCCATCTCCGGAAAAGGAACGGCCCGCGGTTCTCCGGGCAAGCATCGGCTCGCCCGGATGGGCACGGCAGGCAGCGGGAAGGCCGGGCTGCATGCCGGAAGCTGCTCAGCTATAGCAAACAGGGCGGTTTCTCGTCAATATAGAAGTGAGAAGCGGCACCCGATGGGGTACTACGCCCACGCATAAAGGCGGTTCCTCTAGCTCGGACAGGTAAGATCGGTTTTGAGCGTGTTTTTGAGCCTTACCCAGCAAGAGACAGCCAATTGGAGAGTTTCCTGGTTATGCTGTCTGACCTGCCTATTCGTCGGGTTGCTTGTCCGTGTCGTCTGGCGCTGAACCGATTCCCGGCAATTCCAGGGGGGTGACCTGCGGTTTTCTCGGCGTGCCGGTGATGTCGGTGACCTTGCGGACCGTACGGGTGGCCACCCGTTTTCCCCTGGCCGCCACGCCCTTGATCAGCACCTCGTCGAGATCGAGTTCGACCGCGTTGAGCCTGGCCCGGGCCGAGGGCGCCAGACTGACCCGAATCCGCAGGCCCTCCCGGCCCAGAAGCAGCAGGAGGATGGCCGAACGCTTGTGCTCCTCGAACAGCCGGTATTCCCGGCCGATGATGAATCTGGGCATGGCGAACCGTTTGACATAGGCCAGGTTTTCCGGGCCGTGGCGGTAGACCAGATTGAACACCAGATCGTTTTTCACCACCCCCAGCCAAAGGACATCCGGGCCGACGAACAGTTTGTCCGGCACATTGATCACCTTGTAGAGACCGTCTTTGAAAATCAGCAGGAGCCGGTCATACTCGGAGCACGAGCATTCCAGATCAACGGCCGTGTCCTCAGCCTTGATCTTGTGGCCGAGGAACCCGGATTCCCGGTGGTAGCCGACGGTGAGGTTGGAGAGCGCCGCGGCCCGGGCGTCCACCTCGTCAAAGGTGCGCAGTTCGCTTTGGCGCGGAAAGTGTTCGCCATAGCGGGCGATCAGATCTTCCAGGTGGCCGATGGTGAAACCGACCATGTCGGTCAGTTGCTGTTTGATCTGGCCGATCTGTTTCTCGATCTCCCGCAATTCCTTTTCCTGGCGGTTGATATCGTAGCGGGAAATGCGCCGGATCTTGATTTCCAGAAGCCGTTCCACATCCTCGCCGGTGATCTTGCGCTGCAACTCTGCGGCAAAGGGGACCAGCGACTGGCGGATGGTGGAGATGACCGCCTTGTAGTTGATTTTTTCCTCGATCTCCTTGTACAGCCGTTCCTCGATGAAGATCTGCTCCAGTTTGCGGGCATGCCATTTTTCTTCCATCCTGCCCAGCTCGATGCGCAGTTCTCTCTCAAGGTTGGCTTTGAGCAGGTCGGTGTTGCGCCTGAGCACCTCTTCCACGGTCCGTTGCCGGGGCAGGTTGTCCTCGATGGTCACTAGGCTGGGCGAGACGCTCAACTCGCAATCGGTGAAGGCATAGAGGGCGTCAATGGTCTCCTCGGCCAGTACGCCACGCGCCAGCTTGATCTCCACCTCCACCTTTTCCGCGGTGTAATCGTTGATCGAGGCGATTTTCAGCTTGTTCGCCTTGGCCGCCTTTTCGATCGATTCGATCAGGTTTTGGGTGGTGAGGTTGTAGGGGAGCTCGGTGATGACGATGGTCTTGGGATCGGGCTGCGAAAGCCTGGCCCGGCAGCGCAGACGGCCGTTGCCATGGTCGTAGCCGGTGACGTCGATGATGCCGCCCCGGGGAAAATCGGGATACATTGCAAAGGGCTCGCCGCGCAGACAGGCGATTTGCGCCTGGAGCAATTCGGTGAAATTATGCGGCATGATCTTGGTGGCCATGCCCACGGCAATGCCCTCGGCGCCGAGCAGGAGCAGCAGCGGGATCTTGGCCGGCAGCCGCACCGGTTCCTGCATGCGGCCGTCGTAGGAGTCGACGAACTCGGTCAGGTCGCGGTTGAACAGGGTTTCACGGGCCAGCGGCGACAGGCGGCACTCGATGTAGCGGGGCGCCGAGGCTTGATCGCCGGTGAAGATGTTGCCGAAGTTGCCCTGGCGGTCGATGAGGTAGCCCTTGTTGGCCAGATTGACCAGGGCGTCGAAGATCGACTGGTCGCCGTGCGGATGGAGTTTCATGGTCTCGCCGACCACGTTGGCCACCTTGTGGAAGCGGCCGTCGTCCATGTTGTGCAGGGTCTGCAGGATGCGCCGCTGCACCGGCTTGAGGCCGTCGTCCGTGTCGGGGATGGCCCGCTCGCGGATGACATAGGCGGTGTAGTCGAGGAAATTGGCGTCGAACAACTGGTGCAGCTTGCCCCGAGGGGTTTCGGTGATCTCGCTCATGTCGTCGGCCTCACAATCAGGTGGTCCATGATGTACTGCTTGCGTTCCGGCGTGTTTTTGCCCATGTAGAAGCGCAGCACCCGGCCGACTTCGCTTAAGGAGTCGAGCCGCACCTGTTTAAGCTGCATATCCGGGCCGATGAACTGTTTGAACTCCGGCGGCGAGATTTCGCCCAGCCCCTTGAAGCGGGTGGTTTCGATGGCGCGGTCACCCTTGCCCTTGGCCTTGAGCGCGTCGATGGCCTCTGCCATGTCCCGGTCGGAGTAGCAGTAGAAGGTCTTTTCCCTGTTGCGGACCCGGAAGATCGGCGTCTCCAGGATGTAGACCCGTTCCTGCTTGATCAGCAGTTCGAAGTAATGGAGGAAAAAGGTGAGCAGCAGGTTGCGGATGTGCAGGCCGTCCACATCGGCGTCGGTGGCCAGGATCACCTTGTCGTAGCGCAGATCGGCAATCGATTCCTCGATATCCAGGGCCTGCATCAGCGAGTACATCTCTTCGTTCTTGTAGAGCACGTCCAGTCGTTGGCCAAGGACGTTCATCGGCTTGCCTTTGAGCGAGAACACCGCCTGGGTCATGGGATCGCGGGCGGAGACGATTGAACCGGCGGCGGATTGGCCCTCGGTGATGAACAGCATGTTCTCCCGGCCAGCCTTGGAGGCGTGGCCCCGTGCAGGATGGTATTTGCAGTCCTTCAGCTGGGGAATCTTGAAAGCGATTTTCTTGGCCCTGGCCTTGGCGTCGCGGCGCACCGACTGTAACTCGCGCCGCACCCGTTCGTTGCGCTGCACCTTGTCGACAAAGACCTCGGCGGTTTCCGGGAACTTGTAGAGGTGGGTGGCCACCGCATCCTTCACGGCATTGACAATCCCGGCACGGATGTCGGTGTTGCCCAGCTTGTTCTTGGTCTGCGATTCGAAGACCGGTTCCTGCACCTTGACCGCCAGGATGCCGACGATGCCGTCGCGGACGTCAAGACCGTTGAATTTCTTGCCGGTGAATTCGTTGATCCCCTTGAGAATGCCTTCGCGGAAGGCGGAGAGGTGGGTGCCGCCTTCGCTGGTGTAGGTGCCGTTGACAAACGAGAAATAGGATTCGCCGTAGTCGTCGGTATGGGTGAGGGCGAATTCGAGGGACTTGTCGGCGAAGTGGATCGGCGGATAGAGCCGCTCGCTGCTGACCTCGCGGTCAAGCAGGTCGAGCAGGCCGTGTTTGGAGAGATACAAATCGCCATCGAGCGCCAGGCTGAGACCGGCGTTGAGGTAGGCGTAGCGCCACAGGCGCTGGTCCACATACTGGGGATCGAAGCGATAGTCGGGGAAAATCTCCGGGTCGGGAAGAAATTCCACCAGGGTGCCGTCTTTCTCCGCGCTGTCGCCTTCTTCTTCACTCGCCAGCAGCCCCTGGACAAAGCGGGCGGTTTTGCAGCGGCCGTCGCGGAAGGCGGTGACCGTGAACCGGGTGGACAGGGCATTGACCGCCTTGGTGCCCACGCCGTTGAGACCCACCGAGAACTGGAACACCTCGGTATTGTACTTGGCGCCGGTGTTGATCACCGAGACGCACTCCACCACTTTGCCCAGGGGGATGCCGCGGCCGTAATCGCGCACCCGGCACAGGCCGTCTTCACGCACCTGGAGGTCGATCCGCTTGCCAAACCCCATGATGTACTCGTCGATTGCGTTGTCCAGGATCTCCTTGAGCAGGATGTAGATGCCGTCATCCGGATGGGAACCGTCGCCCAGCCGGCCGATATACATGCCCGGCCGTTTGCGGATGTGCTCCAGCGAACTGAGCGTCTTTATTTTTGATTCGTCGTACTGGTGTTCGGTCATGAATATTTAAAAAGATATGGTGAGGCAAGAGCTTGAGGCATCGGGCCGGGTTGAAGCGGCAGGCGGCCCAGGGCGGCATCGTTTAAGCGATTCCCGACTCCCACCGGATCAACTCCCGTACCATGGTTTCGGTCCATCGCGCAAAGGAAAATGATCGTTCCCACGCTCCAGCGTGGGAACGCGGCCAGGGCGCGCCAGCGCCTCACTTCGTTTACACCCATGGGTCGATTTCGATCAATCCTGGCTGCCCAAGATAGTTCCGCGCACTCGAATACCGCCAATGTTCGGGAAAGTCAACATAACCGCGTTGCACCGGGTTTTGGTGGATATATTCCAGTTTTTCCCGCATGATATGTTCGCTGAAAACCATCTCGGCATGGGAACCTTCCTGCCAAAACTGGTATTTCCGGTCGTGCTTATGGACCTGTTTCGCCAGGCGCAAACGAGCCAGCAGCCGCTCCGCCTGGTGTTTTTTCAGCAGTTCGATAAGTCGGGTGGCCGTGAAGGACTTGAAGCTGCTCAAGCACTTGTCCAAACGCGGGGCTCGGGCCACGAAGTGCAAGTGGTTTTCCAGGATCACGTAGCCAAAGAGTTGCAACCCGGCGTTTGTGTGTTGATGGGACCAACTGTCAAGCAGGATCTGAACCGCATCAGGACGGGTGAAGACGGGAAGCCATTCGACGACCGTGCAGGTCAGAAAATGGGGCTTATCTGGCTCCAAAATCACATAACGACTTCTGGCCATGCGCTTTTCCGTTCATTCAAGATGCGGGAGCGTCCGGCGGTGCGTTCCCACGCTGGAGCGTGGGAACGATCATCATTGCCGGAGGCCGGGACGCCCATACGGCCGCCCGTCCTGCCGCCTCATTCCATCATATGCACCCGTTCGCAGTCCGGGCAGATCCAGGTGGGACCGTTGCTCATGCCCCACCTGTTTTCCGCAAAGCAATCTGGACAGATCTGAAAGCCGCAGCCGCAGTTCCAGCAAAAAGGTTGTTCCTTTTTGCAGCAATGGCAGCGGAATGCTTTTTTTCGCCGTCTGTTGGGCGCCGGTCTGCTGGTCTGATCTGTCATGGCTGGCCTATTCCCCGGCGGGCCGCAGTTCCCGGTGCAGCCAATCGAGGTAGCTGGCGCCGCCATCCTCCACCGGTGCGGCCAGGATCTCGGGCACCTGGTAGGGATGATGGGCCAGGATGAGAGCCCTGAGTTCGGGGAAAAGATCCCGGCGCGACTTGAGGAGGCAGAACTGCTCTTCCTCCCGCTCGATGGCTCCCTGCCAATGATACCAGGAGGTGCATGTGCTGATCTGGACACAGGCGGCGAGCCGTTTTTCCAGGACCAGGGCGGTCAGGCGTTCGGCGCTGGCCCGGTCGGGCAGGGTGGTGGTCACCTGGATGTAGGGCGTCATGGCATTCATCTCCGGAAAATGCGGGAAAAGGGCGCATCCGGTTCCAGCTCAGGCTGGACCAAACGGATAAATTGGGCTATCTTACCAGCGCTTTTGCAAAAAGACAAACCTCGCTGTTTCTTCCTTTAACCCGTACAGGTGCGCCATGCTCTTTGCCGTGGATGTCGGAAACTCCCATACTGTGAGCGGTATTTACCAAAAAGGTCGATTGATGGGCAGTTGGCGGCTACAGTCCCGCCAGGACCGTACCGCCGATGAATTGGCTATCCGCTACCACGGCCTGTTCCAGATGGCTGGCATCGACCCGGACAAGATTACCGGCTTCATTATCGCCTCGGTGGTGCCGATCTTGGAAACGAGCTGGCTGCATTTCGCCCGCAGTTACTTGACCAAGCTCAGGCAGCCGCCTTTGGCGGTCACCCATACCCTCAAGCTGGGTTTGAAGGTGGCCACTGAAAATCCCTCCGAGGTCGGCGCCGACCGGATCGTCAATGCTGTGGCCGCCTGGGAACGGTTTCATGGCCCGTTGATCGTCATCGATTTCGGCACGGCCATCACCTTTGACTGCGTCAGCGGCGTGCCCGAATACGTGGGCGGCACCATCCATCCCGGCATCGGCATTTCTCTCGACGCCCTGGCCACCCGTACCGCCAAGCTGCCCCGGCTGGATATCGACGTCACCCCGGATCATCCCATCGGCACTACCACGGTCAAGGCCATTCATTCAGGGGCCTTGTACGGTTTCGGCGGTCTGGTCGACCGGATGGTGCAGGTGCTCAGCCGGCAGCTGACTCCTGGCCAGGAGCGGGCCAGGACCATCGCCACCGGCGGCATGGCCGGCCTGATCAAGCCCTATGCCAGCACCATCGATGAGATCGATCTGGATTTGACCTTGACCGGTCTGCGCCTGATCTATCAGATGAACTGCGGGGGGCAAAAATGAGCAGCCAGCCGGTTCTGCCGCCCAGATTGCGCCGGGGCGACACCATCGGTCTGTTCTGCCCGGCCGGTCCGGTTCGTGATGCCGAACGGTTGCGGGCGGGCGTCCGGCTCATCGAGGATCTGGGATTTATGGTGCAGATCCAGGGGCCGGCGGCGCCCGGAGACGGCTACCTGGCCGACAGTGACGAGCAGCGGGCCGCGCATCTGCACGAGCTGTGGAGCGATGCCGAAGTCAAGGCGATTGTGGCCATTCGCGGCGGCTACGGCTGCCTGCGGATGATTGACCGGTTGGATTGGGATCTGTTCCGGCAACACCCCAAATTTCTTGTCGGCTTCAGCGATGTGACGGTGCTGCTGAACTGCCTGGTGGACCGTGCCGGCCTGATCGCCATTCATGGGCCGATGGCGGGCACGCTTGCCAGGAGCGACGAGCGGAGCAGAGCGTCGCTCTTTGGATTGCTGACCGGTACGTCCGAAGAGCGGATCAAGCCCAGAGGCCTTGAAGTCCTTCGCGGCGGCACCGGCCGAGGGCGGCTGATCGGCGGCAATTTGACCTCCCTGCTCCATCTCCTGGCCACGCCCTGGGAGCGTTCCTGGGACGGCTGCATCCTGGTGCTGGAGGATACGAACGAACCGCTCTACCGGATCGACCGCATGCTGACCCATTTGTCCCTGGCCGGGCGTCTGTCTCGGCTGGCCGGGCTGGTGCTGGGCGATTTCGACCTCGGCGGCGACCACGTGGGCAACCTGTGGCTGCAGGAGGCGGTCTGGGCGCGGGTGCTGGAACTGGCGCCGCCCGGATATCCGATCTGGGCCCGTTTCCCGGTGGGCCACCGGGAACGCAATCTGGCTCTGCCCATCGGCGTGGAGGCAAAGATGGCCTCGGATGCCGGCGCGCTGGAGTTGCTGTCCGCCTCGGTGATCCTGGCCTGAGAACAAGGTGTTGTATGCTGCGACGTTTCGCCTGCACCATTTTTTCCCTTCTCCTGCTGATCGTCGGCGTTCTGGTCAGTCTCACGCCGCTGGCGCTGCTTCGGACCAAGCTGGACAGCTCTGTATTCGCCACGGCGATCTGCATCTGGCTGGCCTTGGTGCTGCTGGCGTTGTTGCCCGCGACCGATATGCTGCTGCGGAAAATCTGGTTCTTTCGGGGCCAGGGCGAACCGGTCGCGCCGGATGAGTTGCGGCAGCGGCTGTTGGGTGTCAACGCCATGGATTGCCCGGTGGCAGCGCTGGCCACGCGCAAGAAGATCGTCTTTACCTGGCGCTGCCGGGAGCTTCGCTGGTGTGAACTGTTCAGCCGGCTGGGCAAGGACCGGCTCGACGAACTGCACTGCCGCTTTGATGCCGATCTGCGGACCGTGTACCTGTACGACCGGGTCCGCGCCGTTGATTTTTTCATCTGTCCGGACCGGGTCAAAACCGGCCGGCTCCGTATCCCCCTGCCGCTGCTGCGGGGGCGGATGAAGCGGCTCGACTCCATCGAGAGCTACGCCGCCTTGGCTGAAGACGACTATGCCTTCCATGGCCGCGAGATCAAATCCCCGGTTGTGGGCACCGTCTTGACCAGCGGCTGGCACGTTCGCTACTCTCTGTTCTGATTGCGGCAAAAACACGCAGCATTGGCCGACGGCCATGCTGTCGCTTTTGGCGCACGCAAGTCAGGTCTCCCTGTCGCTGATTCAACCTGCTCGATAAATTCAAAAAATTAATCCCAACTCTCTGTTTTTCGATTTTTCGGTGACAAGCCAGGATGTTGAAGAGGAGTGAGATGAAAAAGATCAAGAAAGGGAAGGTGTTTAAGGCGGTTGGCGGGCTTCTGCTCATCGGCATTACGGCATTTATTTTTGACTGCTATGGCATCGATATCAAGTGGCAGGAGGAAGTCCGCATGATGGATGGAGAAATGCTCATCCTTCACCGGACGGCCAAGTTTGGGCAATTCAAAGGAGGCGATTGGAGTGGTCCCGAAGGCCGGGAAGAAAAGGAAATGTCTCTCGAAGTGCTGAAGCTGCCCGCCAACTGGGTGGCTCCGCCGGTCTGGCGCACGGACTATGTGCCCATCCTGCTCGATTACCAGCCCCAGGAATATACCTGGAGCGTCGTCGCCACTTTTTACTGGTGCAAAAGCTGGTGGCTGCTGGGGGGGGCGGCCTTGCCCTATGTCGAATATCAGTCGATACATGGCGGCCCGTGGCAGGTAATTCCTCTGGAAGAACGGCTGTTTGGCCGCACATCCAATCTGTTGACCGGCCCGAGTTACAAGGGGGAACCACGGAGAACTCAAACAAAATGGCTTCGAGAAGTTATCCCAAATTACAAGGAAACGCCAAATCTGGTCACGGCGGAGGAAACTGACTGGCGCAACCGGAGAGCTGGGAACATGTATCGTACAATCCTCGCCAAATGGGACAATAACTGTTCACCCTTTGTTAGCAGGGAAATGATCTGGTGGCAGGAGGAAGTTAGCATGGCGGATGGGGCAATACTCCTCCTCCACCGGGAAGCCAGTAGAGGCGAAGCGGGCACTTACGGGCCGGAGGTGCCCACCTACTGGTTGAACGGCTATGGGCGGGGCAGGCCGTTCCTCCGAATGCCATCGGAGAAGCTCGAAATGCGCAAGCTGCCTCCCAACTGGACGCTGCCGCCCATCTGGCGCACGGAATATGTGCCGATCCTGCTCGATTACCAACCGCAGGAACACATCTGGAGCATCGTAGCCACACATCTTGATTGTAAGGGCTGGGAGCTGCTGGGGCGGCCGTCCTTGCCCTATGTCGAATATCAGTCGAAAGACGGCGGGCCGTGGCAGATCATTCTTCTGGAACAGCGACTGATGGGCCGGAAGAGCAATTTGTTCCCCGGCGTGCGTTCCGGCGGAGGGCCTGAACTTGTCACCTCAGAGGAAACAGACAGGTATCTCCAGAGCGCTGATATAAGGTATCAACGTGTTCTATCTGATTGGAACCCCAACAGTTGTTCACCCAATTTGGAGGGAAAATAAATGGCTGACAAATTTGACTATGCTTTACTGTCTGACCATGTGTATGCCCATGATCCTAATAACGAGATTAACTTGAAAAGCTCTGGCTGGAAACCTCTGCCTCGGATTCCAGACGACCGCATCACTGGATTTTCGGCGGGTGCCTATCAAAAAGGCAACGAGATCATGATGGCCAGGTGAGGCAACCTCTATCGCAATCGGCTTCGCCCGGATTGCCCGAATGGCGAGGAACAGCTACAGGCTACCGTCTACCGCATCGCGGGGCAGGATGTTTTTCACGTCATAAATGACCGAGGCGGGTTTGCATATCCGGCGGAGTCGCTCGGCTGTCAGATCGGCGAATTCGCGGTGGGCCACGGCGAGGATGACGGCATCGTAGCGACCGTCGGCCAAGGTGTCCACCATGGTGCATCCGTAGAGGCGGCGGATCTCATGCCGATTTACCATGGGCGCATTCAACCTTCGCAATCCTGAGTTCGTATTGTTCGTACCACGAGCGTTTGCCCATTGCTTGTGCGGCGAGGTGCTCGACATTGTCTTTCCAATGGGCAATGGCTTCTTTGCTGGCCCAATATGATACCGTAATACCGAACCCGTCTTGGCCGCGCACGCTTTCGCAGCCAAGAAACCCGGATTGCAGAGAAGCAAGCCGGACCATTTTGTCTGCCATCTCCTTATAGCCATCATCATTGTTAGAAGAAAGCCGCGAGGTGAAGATCACCGCATAGTACGGCGGCGGCGGAGTTCTGGAAAATTGAGAGAAATCCATCGGTAAAGAATAATAGAGGAATAATGTGATGGTCTTTCTGAGCCTTGACTCTGCTTGCTGCATGCCAATCTCAGGCCAGCTTTCCCGTCTGTGCTGGTGATGCCCATGGGCTGAAGTATAGGGCGCCGATAAGCCAAGTGGAAGTGTTTTATGAAAAAAATCAAGCGCCTCTTGTCTTCTCCGGCCAGAGCAGGGCGTGCAGTTGGAGTTGCAGGCGCACGGGCAGCCGGTGCTGAAGAAGCAGTCCGGCCAGGACAGCCGGATCAAGCAGGGGGCGGACCGGGGAGAAGAGGACAGGGAGCAATGTCGGCAAGTTCCCCAGCGCAAGTATCTCCCGGGCCCAATGGAAGTCGGCCTCTGAACTGAGAACGAATTTAATCTCGTCCCGGCAGCCGCGTTGTTGCCGCCCACGGAGTATGTCGAGATTATCCGGCAGATTGTGCTCAGCCATGCCGGAATCGGGACACTTGACATCCATGATGATGCCCACCGCATCCGGAACCCGGTCAAGAGTCAGGCTGCCGTTGGTTTCGAGCAGCACGTCGCGGCCGTCTTGGATCAGAGCCTGCATCAGGAAATAGACAGCCGTCTGCAGGAGTGGTTCGCCGCCTGTGATCTCTATCGGCATGCCTGGTATCCGTGCGGCCCAGGCAAGGATCTCGGCAACGCTCATCGGCATGCCCGTCTCCTGCCAGGTGTAGCCGGCGTCGCAGTAGGCGCAGCGCAGGTTGCAGCCCGACAGGCGGATAAACAGGCAGGGCAGGCCGGCCCGGGTCGATTCGCCCTGGATGGAATAAAAAAGTTCCGAGACGCGCAGCGGTTCAGTCGCCATAGTAGATCACGCCACTGGACTCCGTTTCCCGCACCTCGACGCTGTAGAGCCGGTACCGGTCGGTGCGCAGGGTGGGTTCGAGTTGGCGGAAGAGATACATGGCGATGTGTTCGGACGAGGGGTTGATCTCCCGAAAGGCCGGGTGCTGGTTGAGGTCGCGGTGATCGAGTTCGTCGATTACCGTGTTGACCGTCTGTTTCAGCTGCTTGAAGTCGATGCCCATGCCGAGGTGGTCGAGCCGTTCGGCTCGCACGGTCACCTTGATCTGCCAGTTGTGGCCGTGGGGATTTTCGCAGTTGCCCGGATAGGCCCGCAGGTGATGGCCGCCGGAAAAGTGGGTGCGGATAAAAATGTCCATGGTTCTTCTCTTACTGCTCATTCGTCGGGTTTGTGCGCTGGCGCGATCCAGGACGACAAAATGCGGCTTGCGCGCCTTCCCGTGCGAATGGTAAACAGTTCCGATCTGTCGCCCGGAAGCCAAGGTATCAACGCCACACTGTAACAGGAACGAGTCCGCCTTGCCAGCCCAACCCTCACTCCCATCGGTGGAGCCAGTCGTGCCGGAGCCGAACCTCCCTCGCCATGCCGTGACCGATGACACCCTGTTCGGCGGCCGGCTGGTCTGCCGCCAGCCGCGCGATGGCTATCGTTTTTCGATGGATGCGGTCCTGGCCGCCCACTTCGTGCAGCCGCGACCAGGGCAGCGGATGCTCGATCTCGGCTGCGGTTGCGGCATCATCGGCCTGCTGGTCTGCTTTCGTCATCCAGAGGTCATGGTCGCGGGGTTGGAGTCGCAGGAAGCTCTGGCCGCCCTGGCCGAGGAAAACGTCCGCCGTAACGGATTTGCGAGTCGTTTTGCCGTACTGCGGGGCGATGTTCGCGCCATCGGCGCCTTGGTGCCTCCTGAGTCCATTGATGTGATCGTGTGCAATCCGCCCTATGGCGGCAGGGAGACCGGCCGGCTGAACCGGGATACTCAGGCGGCCCATGCCCGTCATGAATTGCAGGGCACCATCGACGATTTTGTCCGGGCCGCGGCGTTTGCCGTCAAAAATCGGGGGCAGGTGGTCTTTATCTATCCTGCCAGGCGGTGCAACGTCCTGCTTGCCGCCTTTCAGGCCCGCCGCCTGACGCCCAAACGGCTGTTGCCGGTCTATTCCTCTCCCGACGCGGCCTGTGCCTGCCTTGTTCTGGTCGAGGCGCGGAAAAATGGCGGGGAACAGATCGATATTCTAACGCCGTTTTTCATCCATCATCGAGATGGCGGCTACAGTGCCGCCATGCGCGCCTGCTACGAGGCAACGCCATGCTTGCCAGGGTGATCGGCTGTTCGGTAATCGGGGTCGAGGGTTTCCTGGTCCGGGTGGAGGTGGATCTGGCCCAGGGGCTGCCTTCCTTTTCCACCGTGGGACTGGCCGAGGGAGCGGTGCGCGAGGCCAAGGATCGGGTGCGGGCGGCGATCAAAAATGCGGGCTACACATTTCCCCAACACCGGATCACGGTCAATCTGGCGCCGGCGGCGGTGAAAAAGGAGGGGACCGGTTACGATTTGCCCATAGCCCTGGGAATCTTGGCAGCGGCAGGGCTGCTGCCCGGAAGCCTGCTTGACCAGACCGCCATGGTCGGCGAGCTTTCCTTGGATGGATCGATCCGGCCGGTGCCGGGTGTGCTGCCCATGGCTCTGGCGGTCTGCCAGGAAGGAATCTGCCGTTTTTTGGTGCCGGCGGGCAATGCCTCTGAAGCGGCCATCGTCCAGGGGGTCGAAGTGTACCCGGTTGAACGGCTCGAGCAAGCGGTGGAATTTCTTGTCGGCCGGACGGCACTCACGCCCGTGACGCATGATCCGGCTGAACTGTTCGCCCGGCATCGTGATCAGTATTCGGTCGATTTTGCTGACATCAAAGGACAGGATTACGCCAAGCGCGCCATGGAAATCGCCGCTGCCGGCGGGCACAATGTTTTGCTCATCGGTGTGCCGGGAACCGGCAAGACCATGATGGCCCGCCGCCTGGCGACCATCCTGCCCGACCTGAGTCTGGAGGAGGCCATTGAGACCACCAAGGTTTTTTCTTCCGTCGGCCTGCTGCCCGAACAGGCGCCGCTGCTGACGACCCGTCCCTTCCGGTCCCCGCACCACACGGTGTCTGATGCGGGTCTGATCGGCGGTGGCCAAGTGCCACGTCCCGGAGAGGTTTCGCTGGCCCACAACGGTGTGCTGTTTCTCGACGAGTTGCCGGAATTCAAGAGACATGTGCTTGAGGTCCTGCGTCAGCCGCTGGAGGACGGCACAGTGACCATCGCCCGGGCTTCGTCCAGCCTCAGATTTCCGGCCCGTTTCATGATGGTGTCTGCCATGAATCCGTGCCCGTGCGGATTTCTGGGGGATCGCCTCCGGACCTGCACCTGCACGCCGATCCAGGTACAGCGCTACCGCAGCCGTTTATCCGGACCGCTTTTGGACCGCATCGACATGCATGTCGAGGTGCCGCCGGTGGCGGTACAGGAGTTGCTTGGCCAGCCGGCAGGAGAGCCGTCGGCCGTGATCCGGGAGCGGGTCAACCGGGCCCGGAGCCGCCAGCGCCAGCGGTTCGCCGACACAGCCGGCTTGTATTGCAACGCTCAGATGAATGCCAGGGAAATAAAAAAGTTCTGTCGCCTCGATCCAGCCCCGGCCGACCTGCTCGGGCAGTCGATCGCCCGGCTTGGCCTATCCGCCCGGGCCTACCACCGCATCCTCAAGATCGCCCTGACTATCGCCGATCTCGCCGGCGCCGACATGCCGAACCAAACCCACGTGGCCGAGGCGATTCAGTATCGCCGCCTGCAGTTCGACGTTTGAGGGCCGGGGCAGATGAATCCTGTTGATTTCTCCGGCGTACTGCCCGGACGTGTTGCCCCGCCTTGCTTTGCTGCTCAATCGTCCGTATGCAGGATGACTGAAAAGCCGTTGAAGACGGCCCAGACCTGTTCGCCGACGACAAAGCCGATAGCATCCCCTTCGCTGGTGGAGATAAGGGCGCACAGTTCCGTGTGATCATCGAGGCGGATTACGCATTCCGAGCTGACCGCACCCCGGTTGATCCGCGCGATTTCTCCCTGCAGGCAGTTGTCGGCACTGCATCCAGCAATCGTTTGCCCGCGTTGCAGCATAATCCAGGGGGCTTTGACCTCGGCGGTGATCAACTGCCCCTGTCGCAGTCCCAACCGATCCAGGCTTTCGCAGGTGATGATCGAGGCCACCTGATGACCGCCGAGGTTGACCAGGGTGATACGGGCCTGCACGTCGCCCCGCTCGATGGCGATGACTTTGCCGAAAAAGGAATTTCTGGCGCTTGTCTTGCGCGAGGACTCTTTCTTGATGAAGAGCCGGGTGACTTGATGCAGTTCCTCATCTGAAAACGATACCTGGACAGCGGACAGGCTGGGGGTTGCATGGCCCAGCAATTTTTGCACCGCAGGCAGAGGCATGTTGGCGCGCATCAATTCCACTATCCGCGCTCGGCGGATCATTTCAGGCCCGCCCAGATGTTTAGGAAAGCCGCAGGCCTCGGCGCGCTCATAAAATTTGCGCCGGACAAAGGCAGGGTCCACGGCAAAACCATTGGTCAAGGTTTGGCGGAATTCGGGGGTGAGCAGCGCTGTCTCGATCTCCCGGCCCAGCGGCTCGGCGATGACAATGGAGCGTACGCAGGATTCCGATTCCCCGGTTGCGCAGTCGCGGATGCAAACCGTTTGCCGGTCGATGTCAGTGAAGGGATCGATTTGAAGGATCTCGCTGAGTTTGGCGCCGGTATAGCGGATCAGAAGAAAAATCAGTAAGATACGGTTACGGGATAGCCGGATGTCACGCCGATGGGTCTCGTAGACCCAGTGGCGGAAGGATTGCTCCAACCGGG
Organism: Desulfobulbus sp.; assembly: GCA_009780825.1. GTDB lineage: Bacteria > Desulfobacterota > Desulfobulbia > Desulfobulbales > Desulfobulbaceae > Desulfobulbus. Next base: position 27,257 of record WQZH01000005.1, read on the forward strand.
CGAGCTGGACAATGTCGAGACAGGGGCCGTTGTCAGCCAAAGGAAGTTGGGTGGCCTGAACAGGGGAGGTCGCCGATGATGTGTTCCGGATCGTTGATGCCATTGAGTGTGAGGTGGTCTCGGCGCAGATGTCCTTGAGGCTGGCGGGGAGATAGTGGTCAACAGGCGCGGCTGCCCGGGGCGAAGGTTGCTGAGCGCCAACCGCGGGACTTTTCGATTTTCCAGCCGCCGTGGGCCTGCGATTTTTCAGGTGACGCTTTCTCGGCTGTATCCGCCGCTGATTCCGCCAATGCTGGGCGCCATGCTGCCTTGCTCGTTTTTGCGGTGAAGAATACCCAGAGGGTCGCCGGAGAATAACGAAAATATATTGTACCGGGGCGGGCCGATGCGGCAAGGGCTTTTTTGAATGCGAAGGGATGGAGTTTTGTTGCAAGGTTAGGGAAACTGTTGGTAAAAAATGGATTCTGCTTGCCAGATTTGAGCATGGATGCGATACTAGACGCAGAGAGGCGTAAAAAAAAAATAGAGGGCTGGATATGACGAATGCAGGGGCACTGATCTTCACTCCTGAAAAGCGTAAGGATGTACGGGTGATTTTTACCCGGACCGTCAAGGTATTCAGCCAAGGAAGACTTCAGGGTCAGTTTCCGGCAAGGAATCTCAGTTTAGGAGGACTCTTTGTCGAAGGTGTGACCAATCTTTCCCTGGGGCAGGACTGTCATCTGGAACTCTGTGAAACTGGTCACCGCTCCAGCCTCATCCTCAAATTCCGTGGTATAGTCCGCAGGGCAACGAAAGATGGCATTGGCATCAGTTTCACGAGTATGGAGGACGACAGTTTCATGTTTCTCCAAACCATGGTGTTATACTCGTCTGACGATCCGATAGGTGTAGCCGAACGTTTTCTTGAGGACTTTGTCCCCAAAGCTGCTTCAGCCTGATAACTTTAAAATAAAAAAAGAGCAAAAGAAGTTCTTTCCCACAACCGGGGAAGAACTTCTTTTGCTTGTTGGCAGAGCCGGTTTGTCGGAGATGATCGAATCCGACGTGACCGCTGCATCACGATGAACCAGGAACAACAACACGCACCGGCAGTTCTGCGCCTCGCTGGCAAGATAGGCGATCAGGCCCTTTACATCCTCACCGACCTTGGCAGGATGGGTATCTTTTTGTACTTTTCCTTACTGGGATTGTGCAGGCATCCCTTTCGCTGCAAAGAACTGATCAAACAGGTCGGATTTATTGGGGCGGGATCAATCACGGTCATCTTCTTTACCTCACTTTCATCGGGTATGGTGCTGGGATTGCAAGGGTATTATTCCTTGCACAAGTTCGGCGCCGAGGGGATGCTGGGTTCTGCGGTTGCCCTCACCCTGATCATGGAGCTGGGGCCGGTGCTGACCGCGTTGATGGTGGCGGGTCGGGCTGGGTCGGCCATGTGCGCCGAGATCGGGATCATGCGGATTTCAGAACAGATCGATGCCTTGGAGTGCATGGCGATTGATCCGTTCCGGTATCTCATCTCGCCAAAGCTTTTAGCGGCCTTGATCTCTGTTCCGTTGCTGACCGCGGTCTTTGACGTGGTTGGCATTTGGGGAGGATATTTGGCGGGCGTCAAACTGATGGGTGCCAATAGCGGCGCTTTTTTTGCTGGCATGCAACAAAGCGTCACAAATCATGACCTGAGACTGGGAGTGGTGAAATCTTTTGTGTTTGGTCTGTTGCTTGTATGGATCTGCACCGGTCGCGGCTATTTTGTCCAGAAGATCCGGGGGGCCGGATTTGGAGCCGAAAGCGTCAGTATGGTCACCACCCAGGCGGTAGTCATGTCATCGATAGCCGTTCTGGTTTTTGACGTTCTGCTCACCGCGGTTTTGTTATGAGCAAGGCAGACACGGTATTCCCGGAGGCAGAACCCGCCGCCATTCGTTTTGCAGCGGTGAGCAAGTCGTTTGGCGAACGGGCGCGACGCCATCTTGTTCTTAATAAAGTGAGCTTTTCGGTGCCCAAGGGCAAGACCACGGTTATTGCCGGCGGGAGTGGACAGGGCAAAAGCGTGATCCTCAAGCTGATTCTCGGCTTGCTCAAACCAGATTCCGGGCAGGTGTTGGTTGGCGGGCAGGATATTGTCGCCATGGGATACAGGGCGTTGCAGGAGGTTCGCATGTTGTTTGGCGTCCTCTTTCAAGGGGCGGCACTGTTTGATTCGTTGACCGTCTTTGAAAATATCGCCTTGCCCTTGCGGGAAAGAACAAAATTTTCCAACGAAGAGATACGGCGGCAGGTCGCCGCCACCCTCGATCAACTCGAACTCACTGGTCACGAGGAAAAGTTTCCGGCGCAACTCAGCGGCGGCATGAAAAAACGGGTCGGACTGGCGCGGGCATTGCAGCTAGCCCCGAAGATCGTGTTGTTTGATGAGCCCACGACCGGCCTGGACCCGGTCATGACCAAGGAGATCTACGAACTTTTTAGCCAAACCCAGCAACGATTGGGGTATACTGCGGTGATTGTCAGCCATGACATTCCCCAGATATTTACTCTTGCCGATCAAATTATTTTGTTGAATAAGGGGGAGCTGGACGTGTTTACTGAGGCTTCCCAGATACCCTATTCTACTCAACCCAACATCCGCGAGTTCGCTCGACAGGTCATGGGACTGGAAGCCAGGGGGGAATAAGGAGGAAGAATATGGGCAATTCCCGTGTGGAAATAGTGGTTGGCTTGTTTTTGATTTGCGGTTTTCTCGCCTTGGGCTGGCTGGCCCTACGGTTGGGCGATATCCCTTGGATAACTGAATCGCAGTCCTATACGATCAATGCGGAATTCAACAATATTGCAGGCGTCAAGGTAGGCGCCGACGTGCAAATCGCCGGCGTGGTGGTGGGCAAAGCCCGCCGGATCTCGCTGAACGAAGGCAAGCAGGCGGTGGTCGTCATGCAGATTGATCACTCCATTGCCATCCCGGTTGACTCCGTGGCTTCTGTTAAATCACAAGGAATCATCGGCGATAAATATATCCAGATCACCCTTGGAGGTGATAACACGCCCTATAAACCTGGAGACACCATTGTTGACACCGAGTCGTCCGTTGACCTGGAATCTCTGATCTCGAAGTTCGCCTTCGGGCAGGTGAAGTAGCCATGGCGCACCGCTTGCATTGCCTGGCAAGGCGACTTGGTCATTTTTACCTGCTGCCCATGGTGGCAACAATGGCATTTTTCTGGGGCAGCGCCGCCGCTGCGGACCTCTTTGATAACGTGCGAGCTGAACAGGCGGTCGGCACCGTTGATTTTCTCAGTGATGAAAGCTATGAGCATCCAACGGCCGACGTGAAGGTTGCCGATCCCATCGAGCCCTTTAACAGGGCGATGTTCGCTGTGAACGACAAGTTCTACATTTGGTTGCTGGAGCCGGTGGCCACGGGATACAGCAAGATTCTGCCTGGCGGTCTCCGGACATGTATCGGCAATTTCTTTTATAATCTCGGCGAACCAGTCCGGTCGGCCAACAGCCTCTTGCAGGGAAGATTCCGTGATGCTGGCCGGACCTTGGGCCGTTTTGTCATCAACAGTATCTGCGGTGTGCTCGGCTTGGCCGATGCTGCCGGAAAGGATTTTAAAATCGCACCGGTCTACGCCAGTTTTGGCCAGACGCTGTCGGTTTGGGGGATAGGGGACGGTTTTTACCTGGTTGTCCCCTTGCTCGGGCCCTCGACCCTGCGAGATTTTTCCGGTACCTTGGTTGATGGTGTCGCTACGACCACCTACGCGCCATGGAGCGACGACACCATCACCACCATCACCGTGCAAGGGATCCGGACAGTCAACCGCGCTTCCCTGCATATCGGCGAGTACGAGGAGATTAAATCCTTGACCTTTGATGCGTATGTGGCGTTCCGTAACGGGTACTATCAGATACGCAGCAAGCAGTACGATCATTCCAATTCTACAAAGTGAACGCTTTTTTCAACGAATCAACATGCCCACTCGCTGGATGTATGGTGCAGTATGCAACGTAATCATTTTCTGACCCCGTTTCTTTATGCCGCCCTCATGTTCTCGCTGGTTGTCCTGAACAGCCATACGGGTGTTGCGGCACCGCCTGATCCCACCGAGCAGCTCCGCCCATTCCTTGACAAGGTGACGACGACTCTCGCAGATCCCAAATTGAAGAAGATGACCAGGCAGGAACAGAGCGACCGGATGATCAGCGTGATCCGGGAGCGGTTTGACTTCCGTGAGATGAGCAAGCGGGTGGTCGGCCGGCAGTGGCAAAGCCTTTCGGACAAGGAGCAGGATGAGTTCGAGCACCTGTTCACCCGGCTGTTGCAGTATGCCTATGTCGGTAAGATTGATGAGTATTCCGGCCAGCAGATCCAGTTCACCCAGCAAAGGGTCAAGGGAGATCGCGCGGAAGTGCAAACCCTGCTGGTCGACAAGAATAAATCTATCCCCATCTCCTACATCGCGTTGCTGCGGAATGATCAGTGGATGATCTATGATGTTGTGGCGGAAGGCGTGAGCCTGGTCCGCAACTATATGGAGCAGTTCAATGAGATTCTGCGCAAAGATGGCTACCCCGGCCTTGTCAAGCAGCTCAAAGAGAAGGTTGCCGGCCTGGAGAAAAACCTCACCAAGAGTTGATCGACACCTTGCCTGTGGCCGGGCTCCCTTCGTTTCATTGCCTGTGCCCTCTGCCGGCCCGCTGTATTGCATCTTCAGCGAGCAGGGGCGAGGGTACTGATCCCCCTGTCTCAACACCGTTGGGTTTTCTTTTTACTTGGCGAATAATATTTTTTTCTGTATAATTCTCTCTTTGCCCCCAGTTAAAAACTGGAGATGGTTGACGAGGCATGTTGGCGATGCTGGTCCGGTTCAGTGAAATATCTCCCCATGGCAGTCAGTACGACATCCGGAAAATCGAAGGACTTGATGATTTGCCCGGTTTGGTCGTCGGCGACCTGCTTGAAGCTCGTTGCTCCCTCATGCGGAAAGGCGAGACCAAGGTGGAGTTGCAGGGGCGGCTGAAAAGCGCCTTGATTCTGGATTGCGACCGCTGTCTTGCGTCGTATCAGCAGGAAGTGGATGTTGCCTTGCAGATGCTGTTTGAAGTTGCAACCGACGCTGCCTGGCAAGTAAAAGACCTGGAATACAGGATACCCGATCTGGATACAATCATCTTGGATGAACCCGTTATTGATCTTGATGATGTCATCCGGCAGCAATTGTATCTTGCGCTTCCCATGAAAAGCCTTTGTTCGCCCCAATGCAAAGGCATCTGTTCCAGATGCGGAGCGAACCGCAACCTGGTGCTATGCGGATGCGCCGATAACTACGAGAACTCGCCGTTCGCAGCTCTCGCCCAATTGAAAAGATAGCGACAGATGTCCAGGGAACGCCCGTTTTTACGAGGAAAACAGGTGTGCAGGTATGTTGCTGGACCAATGGAGGAATACAATGGCTTTACCGAAACGTAGACATTCCCATTCCCGGACCAGGTTGCGGCGGTCGCATGACGCCTTGACCAAGCCAAGCGTCGGACAGTGCCCTAAGTGCGGAGAACCCAAAATGCGCCATCAACTGTGCGGTGGCTGCGGTACGTATAAGGGACGAAGCGTCCTTAATCTCGAGGAAGATTAGCAGCAGGTCCCGCTGTGAGGATAGCCCTTGACGTCATGGGTGGCGACCGGGGACCTGAAATGGCGATCCAAGGTGCGCTTGCCGCGGTTCAGGAGAGAAACGATCTCCATGTCATTTTGGTGGGCCCCCGCACCCTGCTGGAAGAACAAGTTGCCGGCCATTCGTCGGGGTGGCATGGACTGCGGGAACGGATAACTGTCCAGCACGCCCCGGAAGTCATCACCATGGACGATTCGCCGGTTGAAGCGGTCCGCAAGAAGAAAGAAGCGACCGTCATGGTTGGCTTTGATCTCGTCAAAAACGGCGAAGCGGATGCCTTGGTATCCGCCGGCAATTCCGGTGCCACCATGGCGGCGGCGATCAAAAAACTTGGCCGGCTTCCCGGGATTTCCCGACCAGGCATTGCCGGGTTTTTTCCAACAGTGAAAAAACCGGTGATGCTGATGGATATAGGGGCCAATGTCGACTGCCGGCCCCAGCATCTTTATCAATTTGCCGTCATGGCTTCATCCTGCACGCGCCTGTTGCTCAATTACGACCATCCTCGTATCGGATTGTTGAGCATTGGTGCGGAAACCAGCAAAGGCAACGCCCTGGTCAAGGAAACCCATTGTTTGCTCAAACAGGGTCCATTCAATTTCATCGGCAATGTCGAAGGCCGCGATGTGTACAAGGGTGATGTCGATGTGGTTGTTTGTGACGGGTTTGTCGGCAATATTTCCTTGAAAATCAGCGAAGGGTTGGCCGAGGCGGCCATGCAGATGATTAAACAGGAAATCATGAAGACCTGGCGCGCCAAAGTCGGATATCTCTTGATCCGCGAAGCTTTGGCCGGATTCAAAAAGCAGGTGGATTATGCCGAATACGGCGGCGCCCCGCTTTTGGGCATCGATGGAACAGGCATTATCTGCCACGGCGCCTCCAATGCCATTGCCATCCGCAATGCCATCGAAGTTGCCGCCAACATGGTGCGTAACCGGGTCAACGAGGCCATTGTGCATGCCCTTGGCGAATACACTGCCTGATCAGATGGATCGCATGGCAAAAGCCGTTATTCTTGGCACAGGATCCTGTCTCCCGGTGAGAACGGTCTCCAACGCCGACCTGGAACGGATGGTCGATACCTCCGACGAATGGATCGCCACGCGTACCGGAATTCGTCAGCGGAGAATTGCCGGCGCCGGTGAACAGAACTATCAATTGGCGACCAAGGCCGCTCGCCGGGCTCTGGCGATGGCTGATATCAGCCCGGAAGAGTTGGAATTGATCGTGGTCGCGACTATTTCGCCGCACATGCTCATGCCATCGACTGCCTGCTTCGTGCAGGCCGAATTAGGTGCGGCCAACGCCTTTGCCTACGATATCAGCGCCGCCTGCGCGGGATTTACGTATGGGCTGGATCTGGCAAGGAACTACATTCAAAACCGCCCGGACATGAAGATTCTGTTGATCGGATCGGAAACGCTTTCCGCCCGGGTTAACTGGGAAGACCGGAATACCTGCGTGTTGTTCGGAGACGGTGCGGGAGCGGTGGTCGTTTCCGGAGCCACCGACGGGAGAGGGGTGTTCGGCAGCAATCTGCGTTCCGACGGCACATTGGGGAACCTGCTCAGCATGGACAGTCCGGAAAGCTGCAATCCAGACCTGCGGCGTGAAGAATGGCACGGGGCGTTCATCCGGATGAGCGGCGGCGATGTTTTCAAACATGCCGTGCGGTTGATGGAAGATTCGGTGACTACCCTTTTGCGGCGACACAACCTCACCATCGACGATATTGACTTGCTGATTCCCCATCAGGCCAATATCCGTATCCTCAACAACCTGCGCGAACGACTGGGGATCGCTGAAGAGCGGGTATTCATCAATCTCAGTCAGTATGGCAACACCTCGGCGGCCAGTGTTCCCATTGCCTTGGATGAAGCCTGCAGGCAGGGACGGATGGCCCGTGGGGATATCGTGCTGTTCTGTACCTTTGGCGGTGGCCTCACCTGGGGTTCATTGCTCATGCGTTGGTAAGAATGAAGGAGAGCATTTGTGGATTATTTTTTTACTGAACAACAACAGATGATCATCGATACTGCCCGGGAAATAACCAATGAGAAGATTATTCCTGTACGGGCAGAACTTGACGAAAAAAATCAGTTTCCCCGTGAAATTCTTCAGGATATCGCCAAGGCTGATCTGTTTAGCATTTTTATCCCCGAGGAGTATGGCGGTTTGGGCGGCGGCTGTTTTGAAGTCGTGCTGGCCCTGGAAGAGCTGGCTCGGGGCTGTGTGGGGGTGGCCACCAGTTTCGCCGCCAGTGCCTTGGGCATCTTCCCGGTGCTGCTTGCCGGCAGTGAGGAGCAAAAGCAAAAATACCTGCCGGAGATCGCCAGCGGCACCCGTTGGGCCGCCTTTGGATTAACCGAGGCCAGTGCAGGGAGCGACGCCTCCGGCATCCGGACCATTGCCGTGGAAGACGGAGATTCCTGGGTGTTGAACGGAACCAAACAGTGGATTACCAACGGTGGCGAATCACAGATTTATGCCATCGTCGCTTTGACCGACCCAAGCAAAGGGCCGCGGGGCGCCTCCATTTTCGTGGTCGAAGACGGGGATCCCGGCTTTTCCTATGGCAAGAAGGAAGACAAGATGGGGATCCGTTCCTCCTCTACGCGGGAATTGATCATGAAGGATTGCCGAATCCCCAAGGACAGATTGGTTGGCCGGCGGGGGACAGGGTTCATTACCGTCATGAAGACACTCGACATGTCCCGGCCCGGCATCGCTTCTCTGGGGATCGGGTTGGCGCAGGCCGCCTTGGATGAGGCAGTCACCTACGCCAAGCAGCGCGTCCAGTTCGACAAACCGATCATTTCCTTCCAGGCCGTGCAGCATATGCTGGCCGACATGGCTATCCAGCTTGAAGCCGGCCGGGCCTTGGTCTATGCCGCTGCCAAGCACATTGACAATCACCCCAAGGACATGTCCAAAGTTTCTTCCATGTGCAAGGTTTTTGCCACGGATATGGCCATGAAAGTGACCACCGATGCCGTTCAGGTTTTGGGCGGTTCCGGCTACATGAAGGAATATCCGGTGGAAAAGATGATGCGCGACGCCAAGATTTTGCAGATCTATGAAGGCACGAATCAGATCCAGCGCAATGTCGTCGGCCAGGAACTGAACAAAGAATACTCCTGAACGATTGATCGATGATGAAGATACTTGTCTGTGTCAAACAGGTTCCGGATGCCAAGGATGTCCGGCTCGACCCGAAGACCAACACGCTGGCGCGGGAAGGGGTGGAATCGATCATGAATCCTTATGATCGCCATGCCTTGGAAGAGGCGGTGGCGATCAAGGAGAGCCAGGGCGGAACGGTTACCGTGGTGACCATGGGGCCACCCCAGGCCGAGACGGTACTCCGTGAGTCCATCGCCTGCGGTGCCGATGAGGGCGTGTTGATTTCGGACCGTGCCTTTGCCGGCGCCGATACCTGGGCCACATCCTATACTTTGGCCAGGGCCGTGGAGACCTTGGGCGGCTTTGATCTGATCGTATGCGGCAAACAGGCCATTGATGGCGATACCGCCCAGGTCGGGCCTGGTTTGGCTTGCCGTCTGCGGGTGCCGTATGCGGCCTGTGTGCAGAAAACCCGTCAGGTATCCGCCCAAGCCATCGAGGTTGAACGGATGATGGACGACGGATATGATGTCCTCCGCTTGCCGTTGCCGGCCCTGCTGACTGTGGTCAAGGATATCAATGAACCGAGGGTGGCCTCCCTCAAAGGCAAGATGAGGGCGAAGCAGGCAAAGATCCGGCAGTTGTCTGCCGCAGACATCGGCGCAGACCCGCAATGTATTGGGTTGACCGGATCGCCGACCAAGGTTGTGCGGGTGTTCTCGCCGGAACCCCGCGGCGATCGCACGATCTTTTCCGGCAGTGTCGACGAACAGGTTGATCAGCTGGTGGCCTGTCTCAAGGCGCTTATCTAGGCGCAGATCGTTTTCTTTTTCCACCGGAGAGGTTCATGCTGATCATTGACAGCGACAAATGCACCGCCTGCGGCGTTTGCGAGAGCAGTTGCGCCTTTGGGGCCATCAGCGTCCGGGGCGATTGCGCCGTGGCCAGCGATTCGTGTACGCTCTGCGGCGCGTGCGTGGAGAATTGCCCGGAACATGCCCTGCGGATTGCAACCGTTGAAAAACAACTTCAGGCTGATCTGAGCGAATATGCAGGGGTCATGGTTTTTGTCGAGTATCGTCACGGCAAGATCGCGCCGGTCAGCTATGAACTCTTGGGTATTGGCCGCAAACTCGCGGACCAGCGCGGGGTGGGCCTCAGCGCTGTCCTGCCCGGCGGTTCGGTGGGTACGCTGGTCCAAAGTTTGATCGTTGCCGGTGCCGATGTCGTGCTCCTTGCCGAACATCCCATGTTGGAGCAATTTCGCGAGGATCTCTATGCCTCCATACTGGAGATGGTCATTCGGGAGCGCAGGCCGGAGGTGGTGCTGGCCGGCGCCACCTCCATCGGCCGTTCGGTGATTCCGTACGTGGCTACCGCCATTGGCGCCGGTCTGACGGCCGACTGCACACGCCTGGAAATCCGCAAAGAGGATGGCATGCTGTTGCAGACCCGGCCAGCTTTTGGCGGCAACATCATGGCCACCATCGAATGCCCGCAGACCCGGCCGCAGATGGCCACGGTCCGCCCTAAAGTCATGGCTCCTGCCGAACCCGATGCTTCCCGCTCAGGAGAAGTGATTCGGATACAGATTCCCCCGGAACTTCTGCAATCCAACATCGACGTGATCGAGACGGTGGTCAATACCGAGGACCACGTCAACATTCAGGAATTCGAAACCCTGGTTGCCGGCGGGCGCGGGTTGGATTCAGCCAAGGGATTCGCATTGATCCGGGAGTTGGCCGCCGAGTTGGGCGGGGCTGTGGCCGCGTCCAGGGCCGCGGTCGACGCCGGTTGGATTCCATATCCGCATCAGGTAGGTCAAACCGGCAAGACAGTCAGCCCGAAATTGTACATCGCCTGCGGTATTTCAGGAGCGGTGCAGCACGCGGTGGGCATGCAATCAGCCGAAATTGTGGTTGCCATCAACCGCGACAAGGATGCGCCTATCTTTGACCTGGCCACTTATGGCGTGGTTGGCGACCTGTATGAAGTGGTGCCTCGTTTGATACAACGTTTACAGGAGAGCAGGGGATGACGCTGGATGGAAAAATTGCCTTGGTCACCGGCGGTAGCCGGGGGATCGGCCGGGCTGTCTCTGTAAGGCTGGCCGCCATGGGGGCGGTGGTCGGAGTGAATTACGTGGCCAATCCGGCCGCTGCCGAAGAGACGCTGCGCCAGATTGAAGCCGCGGGCGGCAGGGGATTTGCCGTTCGCTTCAATGTGGCCGATGCCGAAGCGGTCCAGGACTCCATCAAGGAGATTATCGCCAGCCATGGTCAGATTGATATTCTGGTCAACAACGCGGGCATCACCCGCGATGGCCTGATGGCGCGGATGAAAGACGAGGAATGGGACAGCGTCCTCGATACCAATTTGAAGGGCGCGTTTCTCTGCAGCAAGGCAGTGATGCGGGCCATGATGAAGAAACGATGGGGCCGGATCATCAACATTTCGTCGGTGGTCGGTTTTGTCGGGAACGGTGGTCAGGTCAATTACGCCGCGGCTAAAGCGGGCTTGACCGGCTTGACCAAAGCAATGGCCCGGGAGCTGGCAGGGCGGAACATCACCGTGAACTGTGTTGCGCCTGGCTATGTTGTTACCGACATGACCGATGGTCTCACCGAAGACGTTCAGGACGCGCTCAAGGCGCAGATTCCGCTCGGGATACTGGGCACGCCGGAAGATGTTGCCGCTGCGGTCGCTTTCCTGGCGTCGTCTGACGGGAGTTATATCACCGGCCAGACGCTGCATGTCAATGGCGGGATGTATATGGGCCATTGACAAACAATGCCCGAGTATCTACATATTCGGACACTGTTTTGTCCAATAAAACAACAACACTTATGTGAGGAGAAGAACAATGGCTGTTGAAGATAAAATGATCGATATCATCGTCGAGCAACTCAGTGTTGACCGCGACAAAGTTGTGCCGGGCGCCTCGTTTATCGATGATCTCGGCGCCGATTCCTTGGATTTGGTCGAGCTGATCATGGCCATGGAAGAGGAATTTGATATCGAGATTCCTGATGAAGAGGCGGAGAAAATCCTCACTGTCCAGAATGCCATCGATTTTGTACACAAAATCCAAAAGTGAAATGAGGAAAACGTGTGAAACGACGGGTCGTGGTGACAGGGATCGGCTTGATCACCCCGCTGGGGATCGGAACTGAACAGACGTGGCATGCGCTGGTCAACGGACAGAGCGGGATCGGACTGATCACCCGCTTTGACGCCTCTGATCATGCGTCGCAAATCGCCGCAGAAGTAAAAGGATTCGACCCCGAGGCATGGTTTGAGAAAAAGCAAGCCAAAAATCTCGACCTTTTTGTGCAATATGCGCTGGCCGCAGCGGACATTGCCTGGCAAAGCAGTGGCCTGTCGGTCACCGATAACAACATCGACCGGATCGGGGTCATCACCGGTTGCGGCATGGGCGGGCTTCCCACCATTGAAGAATACCATGGAATCCTGGTCGCGAAGGGACCCCGTAAAATTACGCCGTTTTTCATCCCGAGGGTGATCCCCAACATGCCCTCGGGGCATATTTCCATGCGGCTGGGATGCAAGGGTCCCAATTTGTGTCTGACCACGGCCTGTGCGGCAGGAACGCACGCCGTGGGCGAGGCCTTCCGCCATATTGCCCATGGTGATTGCGACGCGGCGGTCACCGGAGGGGTTGAATCGGTCATCTGTCCGCTGGCCGTGGGCGGGTTCAGCGCCATGAAGGCGCTTTCCACCCGTAATGATGATCCAACCGCCGCATCCCGGCCCTTTGACCGGGACCGGGATGGGTTTGTCATCTCTGAAGGGGCGGGCATGATGGTGCTGGAAGAGCTGGAGTCGGCCAAGCGGCGCGGTGCCACCATCTATGCCGAGATTATCGGCTACGGGCAGAGCAGCGATGCTTACCATATTGCGGCGCCGCCCGAGAACGGCGAGGGGGCGGCTCGGTGCATGTCGGCGGCATTGCGGGATGCCGGCCTCAATCCCGAGGACATCGATTACATCAACGCACATGGGACGTCCACCCCGCTCAACGATAAGTGCGAAACCCAGGCAATCAAAACCGTCTTCGGTGACCATGCCTACAAATTGGCGATCAGTTCCACGAAATCGATGACCGGCCACATGCTGGGCGCCGCCGGTGGCGTTGAGGCGGCTTTTACCGCGTTGAGTCTGCACCATGGCCTGTTGCCGCCGACCATTAATCTGCATACCCCTGATCCGGAGTGCGATCTGGATTACGTTCCTCTGGTGAGCAGGGAGCAAAAAATAACAACCGCCATGTCCAACTCTTTTGGTTTTGGCGGCACCAATGGCGTAGTGATCTTCCGACGTTTTTCCTGATCAGGGCAGGAGAAGGGCATGAACATTGCGATTGGTTGCGACCACGGAGGGTTTGACTTGAAGAAGGCGATCGCCCCTCTCGTTACAGAAATGGGACACACGGTCGTCGATCTGGGCTGTTTCTCGGAGGAATCGGTCGATTATCCCGAGTTTGCCGATCGGGTCTGCGCAGCCATCGGCGATGGCCGTTGCCAGCGTGGCATTTTGATCTGCGGCACCGGTATCGGCATGTCGATCGCCGCGAACCGGCACCGACATATCCGGGCAGCTCTGTGCCATGAGTCCTTTACCGCCCGCATGAGCAGAGAGCATAACGATGCCAATGTATTGTGCTTGGGGGGCAGGGTGTTGGGAACTGCGCTCGCGCAGACTATTGTCAAGGTTTGGTTGACAGGCGAATTCACCGGCGGCCGTCATCTTCGCAGGATCGAAATGATGAGATAGGTGGTTATTTTTCTCAAGAGATTATTTGAACCGGCAGACTTCGTTGTCCAACCTGCCGGTTTTTTTATGCAAACAGCATCGTTTTCCCGCTGCCTACACTGTGTGGTGTATCATGAAATGTCCCTATTGCGCCCATCTGGATAGCCGGGTGATCGATTCCCGGATCAGCAAGGACAAGACCATTATCCGCCGCCGCCGGGAGTGCGATGCCTGCCAGCGGCGATTCACCACCTATGAACGCATCGAACTGACCTTGCCCATGCTCATCAAAAAAGATGGGAGACGGGAACCTTGGGACCGGGGCAAGATTATTGCCGGATTGGAAAAGGCCTGCGAGAAGCTGGCGGTCAGCATGACCGACATCGATGCCTTTGTCGATGCCATTGAGCTGAAGCTCCAGGACTATGGCGGCAAGGAAATTCCCACCAGCCAGATCGGCGAATGGGTGATGGCCGCCCTGCCAGTGCTGGATGAGGTCGCCTATGTCCGCTTTGCCTCGGTGTACCGCCAATTCAAGGATGTCAATGAATTCATGGATGAGTTGAAGAACTTCCTCGGTGAAAAAGGGAAACACTGAAATCGCGCATCCCATGCAGAGCGAGCATATCACATACATGGAATTGGCCTTGGCAGAGGCCCGCAAAGGATTGGGGCGGACTACGCCGAATCCGGCGGTCGGCGCGGTGATCGTCAAGGACGGCGAGGTCGTCGGCCGTGGATACCATAAAAAGGCCGGAACGCCCCATGCCGAAGTCAATGCGCTGATGGATGCCGGCTCCCGGGCATCTGGAGCCACGCTCTACGTAACGCTTGAGCCCTGCAACCATACCGGCCGCACTCCTCCCTGCACCCAGGCTATCCTCCGGAGCGGCATCGCCAGGGTGGTCATCGGCATGGCTGATCCCAATCCCCGCGTGGCTGGAGGTGGGGCACAGTATCTGGCCGCGCAGGGGATCGATGTGCACAGCGGGGTGCTCGAACAGCAGTGCCGCGCGCTGAATCGTCCGTTTATTAAGCACAGTGCCACCGGGCTGCCGTGGGTGCTGATGAAGGCCGGTTTAAGTCTCGACGGTAAAATCACCTTTCGGCACCGGCAGGGAGAGGCAATCACCGGTCCTGAAGCCAGACAGTATGTGCATCGACTCCGTAATCAGGTTGACGCCATACTGATCGGCGTGGAGACGGCGATCATCGACGATCCCAGTCTGACCACCCGGCTTGCAGGAGGCGAAGAGACCCGCGATCCGGTGCGCATCGTTCTCGACACCTCCTTGCGTCTGCCGCCGGAAGCGCGCCTGTTGAACCAGGAGTCCACTGCTGAAACCTGGATCTTCTGCGGTGAAGGCGCGACCCGCGAGAAGGAGGTCCGTCTGGCCGACAGGGGGGCACGGATATGCCGCGTTCCGGTCGATGGAGCGGAGCAGGTAGCGTTGCCAGCCATGCTTTCACTTTTGGGTGCCCGCAACATCACCTCCCTGCTCGTTGAAGGAGGCGCCCGCGTGCATGGCACCTTTTATGGTCAACACCTGGTTGACGAGGTGGCGCTGTTGTATGCGCCATTCATCATCGGCGACAGCGGTACGCCCCTGGTGCGTGGCTACCGGTTGGAGAGCAGCCGGTCTATCCCGGCGGTTCTGCGTGATGTCTCCCTGCAGGTACTCGGCAACGATATCCTGGTCAGGGCGTTGACAGCAGCATGCCGTCATGATTGAAAAACTTCCCTGATTCGTTCCCATTTTTGCTGCAGGACATCGCTGTTGGCAAAGCGAAGGCGTAACTCTACGCTTTCATCCTCAAAAGAAGTGCTTGGCACCAGTGTCGCCCCGTCCGGCAGAAGCATGGCGTCGGCGAAGCGTTGGAAGCGCTTTTCCATTTTCGTCCTTTCCGGCCAGACCAATGCGGCCAAATCGTGCAGGATGCTCTGCAACCGTTGCGGATGGTTGTCCTGCTGGTGTCCTGTTTGCTCCCATGCGCCCAGCAGCTCGTCGATTGATCTGTTGTGCCGCAGGCACAGTTCGGTCACCATCTCAACCAATTTGAACTGTTTCGATCCTCCGGGCCTATAGGTCTTAATCAAGCCGACTAAAGAAGTCTGGTCTTCAGGGGAGAGCAATGTGAGCAACTTCCCGGTCCTTGGGGCGAGAATGCCCTGATGTATGGCGCGGACAGCGACAGGCGCAAGATCCAGCAGGGCCATCAATTCCTCGCACACATGGTACTGTGCTTTGTATCCCATGAGAGGGAGCAAAGACAGCAGTTCGTCTCGGCTCAACTGTTGGCTTGCCTGCCGGATCAGGTATGCGTGCATGATTGGACTTGATGGGGGAGAAATCGCCTGTCCGTGGAGAATGTGCAGACAATAACGGAGAGACGCGGGCGCTGTCGGGGCAAGAACACGGCAGAAGACAGATGCGATCGCCAGGGATGCAAGCGTCCGGTACGTAAAGTAATCCGCAAGGAGCAGGTAGCGTCCCGGCTGATTTTCCCAAACGAGCAAAGGGGTTGGTTGACCAAATCGCCGTATGCGGTCAACCAAGGTTGGGTCGGGCGGTTCATCGGCCAAGGACAGCAGAAATGGATCGGTGCATTCGATGCACTCGGTCCTGAGCGTTTGGAAATGAGGTTCGGCAAACATTGCGGCAAACAGGAGAGTTTGTTTGGGAGGCCGGACACGGGAAAACTTGGCGGCCAGGATCAATAAAAAAGGCGCCTACTACGCGCGGGCGCCTTGGAGAGCACTTGATAAGGGAACGATGTTATTTGGAATTGATGCGGGAGCGCAGTATCCCCGATGATTTGAAGGTGACTACCCTTCTTGCCTCAAGGGTCAATTCGCTTCCGGTTTGCGGGTTGCGACCCCGACGTGATTTTTTATCCTTGATGTTGAACTTGCCAAACCCGCTCAGCAAGAGATCTTCGCCAGTGATCAGAGAAGATTTGGAGAGAGCAAGAAACATCTCAACGGAATCCGTTGATTGTGCCTTGGTCAGGTTCGGATGGGTTTTGTACACCTGCTGTACAAGATCAGCTTTTGTCAGAGTCATATTTTTACCCCTAAGATAACCCGCCACAAAACGAGCAGCACGATGAACATTACTTAAATATAAAGGAATTACAGCGTGTTGTCAACATTGTTTATGCAGGAAGGAAAAGGCGGCGAGACCGGCAAACTGGGCGGCTGATCCCAATTCTTCTTCAATGCGCAAGAGTTGATTATATTTAGCCACCCGATCGCTGCGCGAGGGCGCTCCGGTTTTGATTTGTCCGGTATTCAGGGCAACGGCCAGGTCCGCAATGGTCGCGTCTTCCGTTTCGCCCGAACGATGGGAAATAACGGCTGTGTACGATGCCCGGTGCGCCATCGCAACGGCATCAATGGTTTCGGTCACCGAGCCGATCTGATTGAGTTTGATCAGAATGGAATTGGCAATGTTCTGGGCAATGCCTTTTTTGAGGATGCTGGTGTTGGTGACGAAGATATCGTCACCCACCAGTTGGATCTTGTTGCCGAGAGCCCGGGTCAGTTGTTGCCATCCTTCCCAGTTCGACTCGTCAAGCCCGTCTTCAATGGTGATGAGCGGGTATTTGTTGACCCAATCGGCATAGAAGGCGATCATCTGCTCTGATGTCTTCCTGGGACTGGCTTCCGCTCCCAAGACATAGATTTTGTCGTCGGCGGAATAAAATTCACTGGCCGCAGCGTCGATCCCGATGAAAACATCCTTGCCAGGAGAATAGCCCGCTTGCACGATCCCTTCGAGGATGGATTCCATCGCTTCTTCGTTGGAGCGTAAATTCGGAGCGAATCCGCCTTCATCGCCTCCAGCGGTTTGCAGCCCCTTCTTTTTCAGGACGGATTTCAGGGCATGAAAGGTTTCGGCGCCCATGCGCAGGGCCTCGGCAAAAGAATGGGCGCCGGCGGGGAGGATCATAAACTCCTGGATGTCGACGTTGTTGTCGGCATGCGCCCCACCGTTGAGGATATTCATCATCGGAACGGGGAGCACCTTGGCGTTGACCCCTCCGAGATACTGATAAAGCGGCAATTCCAGTTCAGCGGCGGTCGCTTTGGCTACCGCCATGGACACTCCGAGGATGGCATTTGCCCCCATGTTTTCCTTGGTCTCGGTGCCGTCAAGCGCCAGCATGGTGCTGTCGATCACCACCTGCTGCGAGGACTCAAAGCCAAGCAGGGCCGGAGCGATACGTTCGTTGACATTCTCGACCGCCTTGCGCACGCCTTTGCCGTTATAACGTTTGCGATCATCCGAATCGCGCAATTCCAAAGCCTCCCGTGTTCCGGTGGACGCTCCGGATGGAACGGCTGCCCGTCCCATGGCGCCGGTTTCAAGGTATACTTCGACTTCGACTGTTGGATTACCCCGGGAATCAAGGATTTCCCTGGCAAGGATGCCGGTGATTTCACTCATGCACTGTCTCCGAATTGGTGAATGGTTTGTTACCCAACAACGCTGGCAATTTTGAATATCGGCAGATACATGGCAACAACCAGCCCGCCAATCATGCCGCCGAGAAAAACCATCATAAAAGGCTCGATCATGGAGGTCAAGTTATCAACGGCTTGATCGACTTCCTCGTCATAAAAATCCGCAATTTTTTCCAACATGACATCCAAGGCGCCCACCGATTCGCCAACATTGATCATTTGGATGACCATGTTGGGAAATACCCCGGATTCTTCGAGAGGTTCAGCGATAGCCCGTCCTTCGGCGATACTTTCGGCAACCCGGATAACAGACCGCTCAATGACCTTATTGCCCGCAGTCCGGGCAACCACCTGGAGTGCATCGAGAATCGGAACCCCGCTTTGCAGCAGAGTGCTCAAGGTCCTGGTGAACTTGGCGACCGCGACCTTGCGGACCAGAGGCCCTACGACCGGCGCCCAGAGAATCATGTTGTCGATTTTCAACTGGCCTTTTTCGGTGCGGTATATTCTCTTGATGATCCAGAAAAGTGCAACGAGGGCGAGGATGATGTAGATGATGTTGGCTTGGGCAAAATTGCTCAAGTTGATGACCATCTGGGTCGGTACAGGCAACGCTGAGCCGAAATCCTTGAACATCTTCTCAAAGACCGGGATTACGAAGATCAGAATGACCGCCAGGATGATCAGCGAGATGCCGAGACAAATCGACGGGTAGGTCATGGCGCCCTTGATCCTTTTTTGCAGAGCCATGGCTTTTTCTTTGAACGTGGCCAGCCTCGACAGGATCGTATCGAGAATACCGCCTAACTCGCCCGCTTCGATCATATTGGCATACAAATTGTCGAAAATCTTGGAGTGTTTTCGCATGGAATCGGCAAGGGTCGTACCTGTTTCGACATCGCCTTGAATGGTGGTGAGAACGGCCTTGAATGTGGGGTTGCTCTGCTGCTTTCCCAAAATCTGCAACGATTGAACCAGCGGCAGGCCCGCATCGATCATGGTGGAGAGCTGGCGGGTAAAAATGACGATATCCTTGCCGGTAACCTTGGGTTGGAACAGCTTGATGTTTTCAAGGAGATCCTTTGGTTTCGGTTTTATGGTTGGATTCTCGATCCGCAGCCGGCGGAGTTGGGTGCGTACTCCTGCTTCATCAACGGCTTCGATTTCGCCCTTTCGTTTTTCGCCAAAGCTATTCTTTCCCTTCCAAACGTAAATAGGCATGAAAAAATCTCCGGGCAACTTCTGAAGGTTTGTACAAAGCAGGTGGATAAGCTGTTGACAGAAACTGTGATAGTCTTTATAGATATTGCCCTCAAGCATCATGAGGATGATGCTGAAGATCAGTTAATTGTAGGGAAGATTTTTTTCTGATTCAAGAAAAAGTTTATTTTTTTCAGGAGTTGGCAATATGCAAGTGAGGAATGCGGCTAAATTTACCGACGGGTCGTTTCTACCGGTTATTGAACAGTGCAGCGGATGTGAACGGGCCGTTGATGCGGAGGGTGGACGGTTTTGCGACACCTACACGAATCCGGCCGCAAAGTGGCGCTTGGGCATTTGCAATTTTGCAACGCATGCAAAACCCGAGGTCAAGGTGGTGAAGATCCGCGTCAACCCGCTGAAGGCGGCAAAACGGGCATCCCGCCGGAAATAGCGCTTATCCCTTCTCGTCATTTGATGTGGACTGGGCTCGCTTCTCCATGCTCCACGCCAGATGACGAGAAATCGTTTCCCCACGCTGTAACCTGCCTCTTTATGACAACTCAGCGCGGATGAGCATGTCCGCGTTGCTGCTTTTCGACCAATCAAAACAGCAAAACCCTACGGCGCCAACTCCACCGCCACGGTTCGCGTATCCGCCCGCCCGTGATCATCGACCACGCGCAACGTATGGCGGCCGGATGGCGCGTTTTTCCACAGTAGGTCTTTTTCGGACGCGCTGGTGCCGAGGTAGCTGGTATTGCAAAACCAGTACAGCGTTTCGACGTCGCCGTCGGCAACCGCCTGCAGCGTGATCCCATCGTTGTCCTCATTCTTGCCGAGGGAAAGCCGCCGCTGATAGGTGACACCGGTGAGCGGCGACATGATCTTCGGGGCAATACCAGCCGCGTCGGCATTGCCTGTGCCGCAATCGACGGATGCCGGCGGCAAGCGTCGCGGCACACCGGCCTGTGCGAACAGCCGTCGTAAATCAGAGGGCCAGTATTCAAAGATCTCTCGTTTGACGAAATGCGAATCGTACGGCGGGCATGCCATTTTGCCGCTGCGCGTATCGATCATCACCGCGCGGTGCAATTCGGACACCTTGATCGGCGACACGCCCGGAATAAACCAAGTCTTGATGGTGCGCGGGCAATCAGCATTGGGTAACTCTCCGGAAGCCTGGCAAACGTCGAGCCGGATCGCGTTCTCCGGTTGCCGGCGCGCCACGGTGATCGCATGATCGGTCGTCGCCAGGGCATCGACAATGCTGAAGAACAACGGCGCCGCCGCCTCGACGCCGACCAGCGCCTGGTTGCCGCTGCCGTCGAAATTGCCGAGCCAGACCACCAGCACATACCGACCAAACACGCCCGCTGTCCACGCGTCACGAAAACCCCAGGAGGTTCCGGTCTTCCAGGCCACCGGCAACGGCTCCACCCGGCTGGCGTAGGCAACGTCGGGGCGTGGGTTGTTCTCCAGCATGTCGAGCGTGATGAACGCGGCTTCTTCCGACAGGAGTTTTTCCGGTATTGCGGGCAGTCCGGCGGTATCTTTGCGCGTCACCAGGGGCTGCCAGCGCCCTTGATTGGGCAGGATCGCATACAGGGCCGCCAGTTCGGCCATCGTCACTTCGCCGCCGCCCAGCGCCAGCGCCAGCCCATAATGCGCTTCGCTCGCCATGCCCGCGATATGCGCGCTCTTGAGAAATGCATAGAGGGATGGTCGTGTCAGTTGCGCATTGACCGCAACGGCCGGAATGTTGCGCGAACGGATCAGCGCCTGTTGCGCGCTGATCGGCCCGACGAATTTTCCGTCAAAGTTTTCCGGCGTGAATGGCCCGAAACTTTGCGGGGCATCTTTCAGCACCGTCATGGGATGCAGGATGCCCTGATCGAGCGCCAGCGCATAGATGAATGGTTTCAGTGTCGATCCCGGCGAACGTTTGGCGAGTACGCCGTTGACCTGGCGGCCCTGCAAGGAGGCAGCGAAAAAGTCCGCCGAACCGAGCCACGCTTTGACCTCCATCGTCGTCCAGTCGACCAGCAGAGCGCTGGCGTTGTTCAATCCGCGTCGCTCTGCCCGTGACAAATAGTGGCGCATCTGTCGCTCCAGCAGTTTCTGCAACCGCAAATCGAGCGTCGTTTGGATGGCCGTTGACGAACGGGTATTTTCAGCCAACAGCATGGTCGTGAAGTGCGGCGCCGCAAACGGCAGTTGCGTGGTATCGCGCACATGCAATGGCGCCGCCACCAGACCGGCCTGCGCCTGCACTTCCGGATGTTTTTCCGCCCAGCGTACAAATAACCGCATCCTTGCTGCGGAAAGCTGTGTCTGGGCTTTGTCGCTTGGCGTTCGTGACAGAGGACTTTGCGGAATCACCGCCAGCGTCAGGATTTCCGGCAGACTCAACGCCTGCGGACGCTTGCCGAAATAGATCAGGCTGGCGGCGGCGACGCCTTCGATATTTTTCCCATAGGGCACCGCATTGAGATATGCCTCAAGGATTTCTTTCTTGCTGTAACGCGCCTCCAGGCTTAACGCCCAGGCGGCTTGTTTGAGCTTGCCCCATGGGGTACGCGTATTGAGTTTGTAGAGCAGCCGCGCCAGCTGCATCGTCAGGGTCGAGCCGCCTTGCCGCGTGCCGCCACTGTAGGTCCGAGTCGCGGCGCGCAGCAGCGCCCACGGATTGACGCCCGGGTGAGAGTTGAAATACTGGTCTTCGTGCAATTGCACCGCCTCGACCAGCTCCGGAGGGATCTCGGCCAGCGGCGCCCACAGGCGGTACTGCCCATCATGCGCCAGCGTCAGCCGCAGCAAGGCGCCGCGGGTATCGTACACCGCCACCGACGATGGAATCATGTCGCGTAACGGCGGCTTCGGCTGGTGGCGAACGATGACCACAGCGACAGCGGCAAAAGCCATTACCAACGCCACGCCACAGCACATTCGGCAAACACGTGAACTGCGGCCGCGCAGAAACGACATACCCGTCAGCATCATCATGTGATTATGGTGGAGGCGTCAGGCACAACCAAACCTTCGCGCCCGACGCCCGGATATGGTATCAAAAGATTGGGTATCAAAAGATTGTCCGCAATATTCTCTTGACGCTGCTCGCCGAACAACTCCGCCACTCTTGGGAAGATATGCTCTCTGGCGTCAGCCTATCGTTCGGCCACGACCGTCAACAACGGCGACTCGAACATTGCCTGCGGCGCAATCACGGTTTCTTCCAGCGGGATCTTGTTGCCGTAACGTTCCCGGAGCTTCTGCTTGACTGCCGGCGCATCGAGATTGAATTCCCTGATTTTTTGCAGTTTGCCGATCTGGATACCGAGTGCGCGGTCATAGATTTTCCAAACCAGTTCCGAGCAGTAGAGACGGTCATCCGTCCATTCGAACGTTAGGTCATACGGTTTGTCGACAAAGGTGTCAGCCGTTTGGCGCAGCTTTTCCAAGGCATCCGGCGTCAGCGTCTGTGGGGCGGTTTTCAGGCGCTTGACCACGTAATGGCCGCCTGCGCCGCGGGCGATCCATTCGGCCAACGGGGTGTATTGCACTGTGGAGGCTGCTTCCAGGACATAGGGTTTGCCCCGTCGGAACAGGATGAGGCCCATGTGGCTGTAGCGCGAACCGGTTGCCTGTTGTATGGCTTGGCTTTGCGCCGAACGCGAAGTGTGAAAAATGAGGTCGCCTTCATTGACAGTGGGTAACCCATCCGTGCAACCGCTGGCGCTGAGGCAGGCAAGGAAGAGTACACAGCTAATCAGTCCAATACGGACAAACTGGTGGAACAGACGACCGCGATATATCCCATTCATGTTGTTTGGTGTCGATCTGTTGTCCAGGTGACGCAATCAGCCTGGAAAGGGGGAGTATTGATCTGTCAGCCTTGTCGAGGGGTGTGCGCTCTTCGTGACGCAGGCGCATCACCCCTTGTTCTCTTTGCCTACTTCCGCGCCGGCAGCACCGTCAGCCTTCCTCCTGGCAGACTGCGTGCCTGGAGATCACGGCGGTACAACCCTTCGGCGTAGGCTGGCGGCAAGGTATAGGTTCCGGCGTTGGTAGCGCGGATTTTATAGACAAATTCATTGGTCTTGGTTTCCAGTATTCCATACAGCACGATGCGGTCCTCGCGCATATCGGCGTATTGGGCAGACCAATTGGTCGGTGAATTGCCGAACGGAGGCAGCCAGCTTTCTTCCTCGTCCTGCTGCCCGTCGCCGCTGCTCTCGGCTTCGCTGTCATCCGAAGGTTCAGCGCGCCGCAACGCCTGCTGCGACTCGTTACTGTTCGCCGTCACGTTCGGTGGGTTCAAGACAAGATCAAAGCCACCCGGAAGCAAATCGACAACGGCCATGAGATTGCCGTCAGATGTCTGGTTCAATCCGCGGAACTTGAGGTGGACGTACACTTCATCGCCTTGCATCACCGAAGCCAGTATCTTACCGGAGGCGTCGGTGTATTCGCGCAGGATTTCAACGCCTTCGCGCAGATCCTCTGCCGGTGGTCTGACATCGAATCCGGAAGATTCGGCGGCATAAAAACCCATCATGTTGCCCTGATTGCGAACAGCCAGTTTCGCTGCTTCAGGAGCGAACGGGGCACGTTGTACCACCCCGGACGACAACGCCAGCTCATGTTTCGCCTTATCAGTCAGGATTTCATCGATGTGAAACTTCGCGCTGTTCGACGATTCCGCCAGAGTTGTCCAGGCATCGAGCGCCAGCAACAGCTGGCCTGACGAGAAGGATGTGTTTCGGTGCATCGTCAACGCGGTGAGCATCGTCGTGAACGCGCTTGCCGGCAACGCTTTGGCGCGTTCGGGGAAATGTCGCGCCAGTAGATACAGGGCACCGGCGTCGCGGCACAAATCGTCACACAGCCGCCACTCGTTGTCACGGGCATCGCCAAGCGGATCATTGCGTTCATCGGTTTTCTTGCTTTCCGCGCTGGTGTTAAAACGGAAACCGCCCAGTACGTTGTCGGCAAGGCGATCCTGCTTCAACATCTTGTACGTCGCCGCCAGATAGACAGCCGCCAAGTCGTTCTTCCAGGTTTTCGCGTCGCGCGTCTCAAGGCGTTTCTGGATCGTTGCCGCCAGGGACGAAGTCTGCATCCCCTGCCGCGTCAATACATACACGGCCTGTGCCCGCGTTCGGTCAGCGTAGAGAGCATTGCCTTCATTCGCCGCGAGATTCTGCAACCAGTCATTTCCGTGTTGCAGCATGTCTGCCGGCACGGCATCGCCGCGATCTTTCGCTTCGACGAGGAACTGCTGCGCCCACACGCTCGCCGGTTCTGAAACAATAGCGTTCGCTGCCCACAGGCCATACGCGCCCTCGGCGTTCTGCCGGGCCCGCAACGTTGCTATCAAACCGGCCAATGTCGCGCCGCGTTTTACTTTGATCTCGCCAAATTCCGGTCGATGACTCAACACCAGCGCCGGTACCGCCCGCGATACGATCTGTTCGGTGCATGAATACGGAAACTCGTCGAGATAGGTTGTCAACCCGTCGGCCATCACCAACGGCGACGCCGAAATGCCCACATTGAGCTTACGGTGTTCGGCGAACAGGCGCCGGGTAATCGGTATCTCAATTTCCTTTCCGGCCGCTACCGTCCCGGCCTGCAATTCCTGACGATACGGTGTGGCCGGCCGGACACTGACCGGTGTTTCCAGGCGTGTCTTATTGTCGTCGATACCCGCTGTCAGCGTCAAGGCTCCCGAGCCCAGCAACGATTTGGCGCGCACACGGAAATGCACGGCGCCTTCCCGGTTTTCCGCGATCGGCGCTTCCATGGTTCGGCCGCCGAGCACTTCAAAATATTCTCCGGCATCGAGCGTCACCTTCACTCTGGCGTCATCCCCTGACGCATCCAGATTGTTCGACACGCCGACCGGCAGATCGAACTCATCGCCCGGCGCCACCGACAGCGGCGCATTCGGCGACAGCACAAAATCGCCGCGCACGATGGTGTGCCCTTCATACACGCCGACCGCCTGTGGAGTCACTGCCATCGCCATCACCCGCAGGCTGCCGTTGAACGATTCGGGTACTTGCCACGACAGCGTTTTACCGTCCGGCCCGACATCGACGATGCCTGACCAGTACGCCACCGCTGGATCGCGTTTACGCTTGAACGGATTCAGGAAGCGGCCCAGCTTGCCTTCTTCGGCATCGCCTCCCGGGGCAGAGGCCAGTACCCGCGAAAACTCGGGCAGGATCAGGTCGAGCAACTGGCTGGTCGATACTTCGAGCGCCCGCTTCTGGAAGAAATAACCGAGAGGGTCGGCCATCTTGTAACGAGCCATCTGCAAAATGCCTTCGTCCACGGCAAACACCACCGCTTTCGCCGGCTTGGCGCTTTTCACCGTAAATGTCGCCGTATCGCCAGGTTTGACCTTGTCCGGCGCAGCCACGTCGAGCTGCAACCGGTAGCGCTCGCGGCTGACCGAAA
This sequence comes from Desulfobulbus sp., assembly GCA_009780825.1. Taxonomy (GTDB): domain Bacteria; phylum Desulfobacterota; class Desulfobulbia; order Desulfobulbales; family Desulfobulbaceae; genus Desulfobulbus. The sequence continues at coordinate 52,970 of WQZH01000005.1, forward strand.
AGGGTGCCACGCCATAGGACAGCGGGCTCATGTAAATTTCGTTCGATCCCGGATCGCGCACGAAGGTCACAGTCAGATACGCATTGCCGTCAATGTCTTCCGGCAACCGGATTTTCTGCACCGTGCTGGTCGTGGTGGTGGAGAACCAGTGGTACGCATAGATCCGATCCCGTTCGATGGTCATCAGGCCGTTGCCGGTATAGGGCGCTTCGATCTGCACCTCGATTTCTTCGCCCGGCGTGAAATCGCCTTTTGAGAGCGTCAGCTTCAATTCGGCATTTTTGTCGAGCGAACGGGTCAAATCGGCCTCGCCGGCAACGCTGTAGTTGATCCTCGCGTACTCCATCCCGTCCGTATCGCGGATCACGTCACTGAACGTGCCCGGCGTCCCGGTCTCCAAGGTCAGTGTTTGGCCCTCGGCTGCAATCGTCAACGGTGTCTCGCCAAGCAGTATTTCCTTTTCCTTCGATTGGTAGCGATAGGTGCCGTCATTTTGTTTGGTCAGCACCGACACGAACCGGTGTTCATTATGTTGCAGAGTCAATCCATCGACCGCACGTTGCTTTCCATCGTGGCCGATCGCCAGCAGATTGACCGTACGTGCACTGTTGCGGCGCACGAAGGTGAGCCCGCCGTCCGGCTTGTAGCCGATCAGGTAATTGAGCCCCGACACCAGCGCCGTCGCCTCGCCTGAAACGCCACGGCCGCCATCGGCCTCGAAGCCTTGGACAGTGACATGCGCTCGGTACGTCACCCGCGCGAAACGTTGCAGATCGAGCTGCAACGTCGCCATGCCGTTGCCATCGGTCGTCGTCGCGGTCAACTCTTCCGATACCGGCTCCTTGGCGCGCTGTGGATCGTCAAAGAGATAATCCTTGTAGCCCGGGAATTTCAACACACCCGGTGACAGCGACAAAAAGCCGCGTATGCGACGGTTCTCGGCCGGGGTTGCAAACAAATTTTGCAACGAGACCTGCACTGCCAAAGCGTCCGGCGTGACCCAGCCATCGCTCGACGCCTCATTGAAATGCACGTTCATCCGCAGACGATCCGGCTCGAAATCCTGCACGCGCACCGTGGTGGAACCGATCAGGGTATTGGCGCGGTCTTTCTTGACCAGCGACAGATTGATGGTATATGCTCCTGTCGGCGCGGTGTCGAGCGTAGGATGGCGCAGTTCGCCAAAACCGTTCTCCGGCAGCGTGATTGTGTCACGGCGCACCGTCAGGCCCCGCGCATCGACCACCTCCAACTCCAACGGCAGGCCTGCCACCGGCTGCGCCCAGTCGTTTGCCCGCACGATCATCCCGACGCGGATTTCCTCACCTGGTCGATAAATGTCGCGGTCGGAGAAGAGATACGCCGACAGTTGCCGGGCTTCGATCGCATTGACCGCGCCGCCGACATCAAAGCGTGAATAATTCAGGCTACGGCTGGAGAGGCTGTACGGCAGAAAACTACTGTCGCCATCCTTGCTGACCAGAAAAAGCGTCGGCTTGCGCTCGTCGCTGAAGTCGGCGTCGACAAGCTTGGGAAACGTCGCGTGTCCGCCGGCATCGGTTTGTGTCTGCAGCACCGGCAAGCCGTTGCGGCCGAGCACTTCGATCGCCGCGCCGGCAACCGGGCCGCCGTGGTAAATCGATTGCACAAAAAGCTCATGCCGCCCATCGGCGCCCTGCTTTTCAATCAGCCCCAGATCGCTCACCATCACCAGCCGGTCGTCTTCCTGGCCGACAACCCGCTTGGTTTTCGGATCGTAACCCTGCACGTGCAGCAGGAAGACGCCGCGCCGCGCCGCAAGGTATTCGGCCAGGTCCAGGGCTCGATACTGCGGGGTGCCGGGCTCCGCCACCGGCAGTTCAATGATCTTCTCAAACCGTTCGACGATATCCGATTCGGTAATACCGTACAAATACGGTGTTGCAAAGTTGTTGGTGTAACTCAGGCCCTTGCTCACCAGATATTGCAACTGCTGCGGCAATACCCGCCCGATCTTGTAGCGGATCGCCGGGACATCGCGCGCCATCACCGACAATTTGCGCTCGCCGGCCAGCGACAAGAGCGCCCCTCCTGACACAACCTGCGCCACAGCCGGATAGGAGGGCACTTGCACAATGTACATGACGTCTTTGCCGAGACGGTATCCCCCAAACGAGGTCAACCCCTTCGGTATCTGCACGTAGAGATACCGCCCTGGCGTTGCCTGATACCGGTAGCTGAACGTGTCGGCCACATCATTTTCGCTCGGCAAGGCTTCCAGTTGTACGGCTTCGCTGTTTTGGAGCAGGGTCGAATTGATGAACGCGATGTCGGTATCGCTCCAGGAATAGGGTCTGTCGGGGTTGAGCCGATCATGTCCCCAATGCCCTTCTGCCGGAGGCTGCTTCGGCAAAAGCCAGACTTTGACCGCGTCTTTTGCCTGTTGCCCCTGCACCAGCATCGACGGCTTCAGGATCAAGACCTGTTCTGGTTGATTTTTTTTCTCGTTGGTCACGACCATCGGCGCGAGACTGGTGATCTCCAGGCTGTCGAGTCCTGGGATATCCGCCGTCGCGGTCAACTGTTCATCCGTCCCATTGCCGCCGACAGCGGCACGCACGCCCTTGTCAATCGTCACGCGCATCGTCTGTGGCTTCTCTGGAATCGGCAACAGCGTCGAATGGATATACGCGTGGAGTCTCTTGTCATCGAATTGCACTTGAAAGGCGGTTTTTTTGCCGCTGGCAGTCAAGGCGCCTTGTTCATTCCTAACTAGACTTGTCAGACTCACCCGTTTCTCGAAGTCGTCGGTGTCGACCGGATGCGTGAAATGAATCGTTGCCACGACTTTTTTATCCTTGGGATCGGTCGGGCTTTGATCGAAACGCGCTTCCAGCAAACTCGCTTTAAAACGAGGCGTCTGAAACGTCGTTTTGTAACTGCCGAAGCGGGCTTCCGGGCGGAACATCTTCGGAGAAAATGTCACGGTGTATTCAATGCCCACGGGCCAGCCGGTTTTCGGAAGCAGCGTCAGTACCGTATCGCCATTCCATTTCCACGTCCCATTCAACTCCGGCGACACCGTGATGGCCTCCTCCGTCACCTCCTTGCCGACACTCTCCAACGCCGCCACTGGCGCCGAAAATGAAATCTGCAGGGGATGTACCGTCGGCGTTTCGGATTCGAGGTCGGTGCGCGCCGGATTCGTTACCAGCAACTGTACGGTTACGGGCTTGGGTTGCGCCTGCCACCATACCCAGCCCATCGCCAGCACCACCAGCACCACTATGCCTCCAGTCGACTGGACCGGGTGGCGCCAGACCCACCCTGTCGTGGCACCGGTGCCTCTCCCGGCATAAACCGCCCAGCGCGGCGGCCGCCAGGACAGTTCACCGAAAATTTGGCGAAACAGCCAGCGCAGTGTCGAAAACGGCGCCAGCAAATACTTCAACCGGCCGGCGGTTCTTGAAGGAATGCGATCGGGTGCGGTCATCGTGATCTCTTGGTGTGTGATAGGAAAACGAGAATGTTGGGCAATGGTGTCATTTTAGTACGCCTCATCCCACTTTGACAGCATCCAATCAGGGCGGGGCGTATTTTTTCTGCGTCCCCTGTTCGTTCGTCGCCGGGGATGGCAAGGTCTTTCCCGATAAACAGCGCGGCAACAGGATGGCAGCCTACGGTTGTCTCGTGCCGAACAGGGCTGTCCCCACCCGGACAAGCGTCGCGCCCTCTTCGATCGCGATCTGATAATCGTTGGACATGCCCATGGAAAGATCGACGCGGTCGTTGTCCGCAAAGAGGCCAAGGGCAGCGAGCCGTTGGGCCAATTGGCTCAGGGCTCTGAAATAGGGGCGGCTGCGTTCGGGCTCAGGGGAGTAGGGCGGCATGGTCATCAAGCCGAGGACGCGGAGACTGGTCTCGCCGGCAATCTTGCGCAGCAATGTCTCGGCCGCCTCAGGAAGCACCCCTGATTTCTGCGGTTCCCGGCCGATATTGACCTGCAGCAGGATTGAGAGGTTTTTATGGAAAGAACGGGCGTGGCTGTCCAGGGCTGCCGCCACTTTCCACCGGTCAACCGTTTCGATGACATCGAACAGCTCGACCGCCTGCCTTGTTTTGTTGCTCTGGAGATGGCCGATGAAATGCCAGTGGATGGCAACTGGCAGGCGCACCATTTTATCGGCGGCTTCCTGGATGTAGTTTTCGCCGAAAACCATCTGCCCGCAACGAACGGCTGTAAGCATTGCATCCGGTTGCACCGTTTTGCTGGCCGCAACCAGTTTGACCGTTCCAGGTCCTCTGCCGGCCTTGTGGGCCGATCGGGCAATGGTTTTTTGGATATGGGCAAGGTTATCGCAAATCATGGTTGCCACGGGTAAGCCGAAACAGCCGGACGGCGTTGGCGGTGGTGGTCCGGGCCACCTCGTCTATGGGCATCATTTTGAGATCAGCCACCTTCTGTGCCGTAAACAGGAGCAGTTTCGGTTCGTTGCGCTTGCCCCGGCATGGGACTGGAGCCAGGTAAGGGCCATCGGTTTCCAGCAGCAGATGCCGGAGATCAAGCGTGCGGACAACCTCATGCAATGCGTGGGCATTGGCAAAGGTGACGACCCCGGGGATCGAGATCAAGAAGCCGAAATCGACCATGGTTTCGGCCAGCCGCCGGTCTCCTGAAAAGCAGTGCATGACGCCTCCTTTGGGAAAGGGGCCGGATTCCTTGATCAGGCGGCATACGTCTTCATGGGCCTCACGGTCATGGATCACCACGGGCAGGGCGAGTTCTCTGGCAAGATGCAGTTGTTCGGCAAAAGCCCGCAACTGCACCTCGCGGGGGGCATAGTTCTTGACATAATCAAGCCCGATTTCTCCATATCCGACCACCAGTCGGTGCGCTGCCAGGTCGGCGAGTCGGCGGAGATTCTCTGGCGAAGCCTGGCGCGCGTCATGGGGATGGATGCCCACCGTGGCAAAAATGTTGGGAATACGTTCGGCAAGTGAGACGGCGGCCCGGGAGCTGGCCATGTCCACTCCGATGGTGACGACACGTTTGATGCCGTGGCTGGCTGCCGATCGCAGGACTTCATCCAAATCGGACAAATAGTCGGCCATGTCGAGGTGACAATGGGTGTCAACGAGTTCTGATTGCGCTGCAAGTCTGGGAAGCGGTTCGTTAGGTGCTGCTGGCTGCATGGGAGATGCACAAGGCGGTTTTCTGCTTGCAATGTTGGGGCTGAAGCCCGAGCGCGCTCGCTGCGTCTCTATGCGCCGAGGCGGCGGGCGGTGGAGCATGCATCATAGTGAATGTTTATTGACATTAAAACCTTTATTTTTTACAACTGGTTGTCATGGGTTTTCCTTCCGTTTTTTTCGCCCGGACCCCAAAAGATAACCACCTGAACCTCCGTTCCCAATGTCGGCTGACTGTGCCGATTGCCGGAATCGAGTTCAGTCCGCAACAGGGAATAACCAGGTGAAGATCGAGAAGGAGAAGAGGTGGTCGCGGCATGTTCTGGGTACAGGGCAGCCTTGACAAGAGGCCGATGTTGTTTCCTTGTTGAATTGAAGGGAGAGACAGATGCAGAAATGTAAGGGTATGCAATGGGTTCTTTTTCTCGGCATGATGTTGGCGTTTATGCTCGCCGGCTGCGCTCAGAACAAGACAGTGGGGAATGACAACGCAGGGCTGCCGCAACTGAGTAACTTTGCGGATGACATTAAAGATATAACGGTCCCGGCCGAACTTGAATGGGACCGAAAGGGTTCAATGGTGATCAAAACCGAATCCTTCCGAGGTGGTATTTTTACATATAAGGGACGGGTGGAGCTCACGTCGCTCAAAGACTACATGGTCGCCTCCATGCAGGATAACAAATGGCGGCTGGTGGGTGAAACCGCCTCCAAAGATATCATGCTTGCTTTTGTCAAACCCAATAAGACCTGCATGATGGTGATGTCCGATGGCATTCTTGGCAAGGCAGAGCTCAAGCTGTATGTGGCCATCGATAAGACCGGCGGCAGCGCCAACGCGACGAGCGATACCTTTCCGCAATAACTTTTTTTCCGCATGCCAGGCCTGCACGGCAAACGAATATTGCTCGGCATTACCGGCTCCATCGCCGCCTATAAGGCGGTGGAATGGCTCCGCTCGCTGGTTAAGGAAGAGGCGGATGTGACGGTTGCCATGACCGAGGCTGCCGAACGGTTTGTCTCGCCGCTCACCTTTTCCGCCCTGAGCGGCCATGGTGTGCACCGCGACCTGTTCGATGAGGCGCCGGACCGGGTCATGGCGCACATCAATCTGTCGAGGGAGGCGGACGCCATTCTGGTCGCGCCGGCCACGGCGCAGACCATTGCCCGGCTTGCCCATGGCATGGCGGATAATCTGCTGACAGCAGCCATCCTTGCCGCCCGCATTCCCGTGGTCATCTGTCCGGCGATGAATTCGTTCATGCTGAACCATCCCGCCACTCAGGACAACATCCGCCGCCTGGAGTCCTTCGGGTATCGTATCGTTCAGCCGAACAGCGGCGAACTTGCCTGCGGCGAGGTCGGCGACGGCAGGTTGGCTGATTGGGATGCGGCCAGGGAAGCGCTGCTCTCTCTGTTTCAACCCGATGATCTCAAAGGAATGACCGTTCTGATCACGGCTGGTCCGACTCGGGAAGCCTTGGACCCGGCCCGCTTTCTCAGCAATCGTTCCAGCGGCAAAATGGGATTTGCCCTGGCGCGCACGGCCCGGCGCCGGGACGCTGAGGTGGTGTTGGTTGCCGGTCCGGTGCAACTGTCCGATCCGCCTGGGATCGAGGTGATGCGAGTGACGACGGCCGAGGAAATGCGGCAGGCGGTCGTTGGCCGGGCCGCTGTGGCGGATGTCGTGGTCAAATCCGCAGCGGTGGCCGATTTCAGGCCAGCGGCCATTGCCGGCCATAAAATCAAGAAGACGCAGTACGGTGGGCACCTCGATATGGTGAAGAACCCTGATATTCTGGCAGAATTGGGTGCACACCGTCCTCTGGGGCAGATTCTGGTCGGCTTTGCCGCCGAAAGCCAGGATCATGTCAGTGAGGGGCAGAGAAAACTGCGGGAAAAAAATGCAGACCTGATGGTTGTCAACGATATTTTGGGCGTACAGACCGGATTCGATGTGGAGACCAACCAGGTGACCTTGGTTGACTGCCGGGGATCTGTCGCCTTGCCGTTGCTCTCCAAAGAGGAAACCGCCGACCGGATCTGGGATGCGGTCGTTCAGTTGCGCAGTGGTCCGGCCGGGATATAGAAGGGACGAATCCCGACACGCTCATGCAGATAAGCCGTTCTGAACAGAAGAGAAGGGTCAAGGAAATAGAGCGGCTTATGGCTGAACTGGTGAGCCTGTCGCCGCATATCCTGAGCCAGGCCCTGGTTCCGGAAGAATTCAGACAGGAACTCCTCGCTGCGGCAGCGTTGCGGGGAAGCGTCCGGCAGCGCCAGATCAAATACCTGACCAAGGTGGCGCAGCAATACCCGCTTGAGAATTTGTACGATCTGGTCAGCCGGCATCGCGGTCATGCGCTGGCGGCGCGGAAACAGATGCACACGCTGGAGTTTTACCGCGACGCCTTGATCGACGAGGCCCTGGAGCAGCAGGAGCGCTGCCGCCAAGCAGGCAGCAATTGCGAAGAACAATGGCCAAGTCAGAGCGTATCCGCGTTGCAGGCCGAAATGCCGGAAATCGATCCTCTGGTTCTTTTGCGGCTGGCCTCCCTCTTTGCCCGTACCCGCAACCCCCGCTACAGCCGCGAAATCTTCCGCTACCTGCGGTCCGTCCAGGAGATGCGGCAACGCACCAACAGCCGCCGCTCCGAAGAGGAATAGGCCAGGCAGCCATGTCGCACCGGCTCGTCTGTTACCCGCCTCTGTTTTCTCATTGCCATGCGCAATAAAGGTTTGCTTCCCGCACCGGACGCACCGCTGTGACCGCCGAACTCCGGGTCAGCCCTCTTGCCGCCGCTTACGGACATAGGCGGCCGCTTCCATGCCGGCGACGCATCCTTCACCCACCGCCTTGGCCATCTGATATGGCGCGCCGACAATATCTCCGGCTGCGTACACCCCTGAAATATTGGTGGCCTGCTGCCGATCGGTTGCGATGTGTTTGAGCGATTCCGCATCCAACTGAACGCCGATCTGGGTGGCCAGCTCAAGGGCGCCCTTGGAACCCAATTCAATAAAAAGGCCATCGGCGGTCAACGTCTGTCCGTTGGTCAACAGCAGCGAATGGACATTGCGCTCGCCGATGATCTCCTTGACCGCGCTGGGGATGCGCTCCACCTTGCTCGTTTCCAGCCGGTTGAGCAGTTTTGCGGAGACCTTGAGGTCTTCCGCGACCAGATAGACCTTGGCCGCATAGTCGAGGAGGGTCAGGGCGCCATCCACGGCGGCGCTGCGGTCGCCAGTGACCGCGACGACCGCGTTCCGGTAGAAATTGGCGTCGCAGTCCACGCAATAGGAAACCCCGCGACCGGACAATTCCTGTTCACCTGGGACATTGAGCTTTTTCTTCGAGACGCCCATGGCGAAAATGAGCGCATGCGCACCAATGGTTGCGCCGCTTTCCAGCGCTAGCTGAAAGAGTTCCTCCGACTGGGTGATGCTCAACACATCCTCGGAGGAGATTTCGGCGCCGAACTGTTGAGCCTGCTCCACGCCAAGCCGCAGGAGATCGCCCCCTGAAGAAACGCCGGGGACAAAGGCGTAATTTTCTATGTGGGCGCCGTGCAATGCCGAATTTTCGATACGTCCCAGCATCAGGACGCTGGTTTTCCTTCTGGAGGCGTGGATGGCGGCTTGAATGCCGGCAGGCCCTGTGCCGATAATGACAACATCGTATGTCTGGATGGACATGTGTTGCTCCTATGGTGAAAAAGAGGGGAAAAAAACCGGGCGAGCCGTTATAGTTGTCGGCGTGTATAGTCTTGCAACGATTTGTACCTTATCTCCAGATCGAGGTCGACAGATTTGTTGATTTCGTATATAATTAAAGGTTATTGTTATCAGCCTCTCCTGTCGGTGCGGCCTCTGCGTCGAAGGCAGACCAGCAGCAGCGCAATGTCCTCTCTCAGGCCCGCTTGCAGAATGTGCCGCTTACGCCAGGGTATAAGCTGCGAAGCGGGTTGTGTCTTTTAGCGCCTTTTCAGGACGAAGCTCCGCAGTGAACTGGCGGTCTGAGCTGGCCCGGCTTGAGCCAGACCCAGAACAAGATAAACATCAACAACAAGGAACGTCGTGGATTTATCTATTTTTGAAATTATGAAGCACGCCGGGATGATGGGCAAGTTGATCATGCTCATTTTGCTCGTTTTTTCGGTGCTTTCATGGTCTATCGTCATCATGAAATTCATCGTTTTCAGAAAAATCCGGATTACTTCCCTGGATTTTCTCGATGCATTCTGGGAAAGCAAAACACTCAATGAAGCGTACGAGGCGGCACGCGAGTACCCGATGAGCCCTGAGGCCACAGTCTTTGTCGCCGGGTATAATGAGCTGAGAAAGATCAGCGCCTCACGCAGCAGTGGACAGGCGCCAACCACACTGGAGACGCAGCTGGCCACCATGGATAATCTCAAGCGGGCGGTTCGCAAGGCACAGTTTTTGGAATCCGACCGTCTGGCCCGCTCGATTTCGGTCCTCGCCACCACCGGTAGCACCACCCCGTTTATCGGTTTGTTCGGCACGGTATGGGGGATCATGGCTTCCTTCCAGAGCATCGGCGAGAGGGGGTCGGCCTCGTTGGCCGTCGTCGCTCCTGGTATATCGGAAGCGCTCATCGCCACTGCCGCCGGTCTTGCCGTGGCCATCCCCGCCGTTATCTTCTTTAACTATTTTTCCGACAAGGTCGCCGTGTTTGAATCCAATGTCGAGAGTTTCAGCACCGATTTCATCAATCTGATCGAGCGGGATATCCTCACCAGGACGTGATCGTATGGGACCGCTAGGAAACAGCAGGGGAAAACGGAGGCTGGTTGCCGATATCAACGTGACGCCATTGGTTGACGTCATGCTGGTGTTGCTTATCATTTTTATGGTCACGGCTCCCATGATGACGCAAGGGCTGGAGGTCGACCTTCCCGAGGCGACGACCAAGGCATTGCCCCAGCAGGAAGAACCCCTGGTGGTGACCATCAAGAAGGAAGGGGATGTCTATCTCAGAAAGGAAAAGATGACCTCGGTCACCCTGCAGGCGCAGTTGCGGGCCATGTCCCCTGAAGTGAAAAAAGAGGGTATTTATCTCCGTGCCGACAAGAATGTCCCCTACGGTGTGGTGACGTCGATCATGGCCGACATTCATGCCGCGGGTTTCGATAAACTGGGAATGATCACTGTCCCGGCTGAAAGAAACAAGTAAAAGAGACTGGCTGGATTTTCGTGCAGTATACCGAGACGGAATCGTATCTCCTCCAGCAGGAGGCTGAGCAACACTGGTGGTTGGCATTTTTGCTGGCCCTCTGTGTCCATGGCGCTGTTGCGGCGGCACTGGTGTTCATGCCCTCGCTGTTTACAAGCAGGCCGATTGTTGAAGAAGTTGTTTCAGTCAGCCTGGTGGCCATGCCCGAGGTCGAAGGCGCTTCCACTGCGCCCCCCGCTGGCCCTGCCAAATCGGCTGTCGAAAAAGTGGAGACGCCTCCACCTCCGCCACCACCACCTACTCCGCCAAAACCTCCGGAATCGATAGCACCTCCCGAGCAGCTTGCTCCAACGCCCAAGGAGAGAGTTGCGGTTCAGCCTGAAACAGCACCGCCTGAGCCCATTGAGCTGAAAAATCCGATTTCTCTGGCGCCCGAGAAACGTAAGATCCAGAAAACCCAGGATACCAGGCTGGAAGAAGAGAAGGCCAAAGAACGGGAGAAGGAGGAACGCGAACTCCTGAAAAAGATCGAGGAGCGCAAGCAAGAAGCCGCGCGCAAGGAAGCGCAGCAGCGCGAGGAAGAACGGAAAAAGGCCCTTGCCCAGGCACGGCTTGAGCAGATCAAGGCGGAAAACGAGGCGCGTGCCGCCGCTGATGAGGCCCGCAAACTGGCAGCCCAGGCGAATGCCGCCAAGGCGGCCGCCGATGCGGTGCGCGCCGATGCGAGCCGCAGGACGCAGGCCATGCAAGGTGCCGTGGCCGGCGGCACCTCCGGGCGGCAGCAGGCCCAGTCGATTGTCGAGCAGACCTATTGGGGAACGGTGGCGCAACGGGTTAGAAGTTTTTGGACGCTGCCGGAAAGCAAATGGGAACCGAACCTGCTGGCCATGGTGGTGATCACTATCAAAAAGAACGGCGAGGTCACCAGTATCCGGTTCGACCAGCGTTCAACGGATCCGCTCTTTGATCAACTGGTGGAGAAAACGATCAAAAAAGCTTCGCCGATGCCGTCTTTCCCGGCGCTGATGCAGCAAGAAACAACGGAAGTCGGGTTCAAATTCAGACCCGGTGAACTTGGCAACATGTGAGAGATCGTGTATATCTGGAAAACCTTGAAAGCCTTGCCCGCTCTTTTTCCCCCTTTTTTTGTACGGTGAACGGTTATGGTGTATAAACGACATAGTGCGATGGCCCTGACGCTGGTCGCTTGTTTTTTTCTTTGTGCGCTGAGCAGGGAAAGCAAAGCTGAACCCGCCTACTTTGACATTACCGCCTCCGAGATGCGGAAAATCATGGTGGCGGTTCCCGGCTTTTCCGGTGACGGGCAGACAGCGGCGGTGACGCAGCTTTTGAGCAAGGGATTGGCCTTGCACACTTTTATTAGCGTCATTGATCCGAGTCGTTACGGCGGCGGGAAGGATGCGGACTGGAAAAGCCTGGGAGCCGACTTTGTGGTCATGGGCAAGATGGGAGCCGATCCGGCCGGTATGGTCATCGAGGGGCAAATTCTCGATGTGGTCAGCAACAAACTGCTGGTCAGCCGCCGATATAAAGGAAGTGCCGATCAGCTTGACGACATGACTCTGCGGCTGTGCGACTCCTTGATCGAGGATTTCACGGGTGAAAAGGGGGTCGCGCGTACCCGCATGGCCTATATATCCGATGCCACCGGCCGGAAAGAGGTCTATGTCAGCGATATTCTGGGACGTCATCCCCGGCAGGTGACCAACCACCGTGCCCTGTGCGTGTCCCCCCGCTTTACCCCGGACGGTAATTTCCTCGCCTATTCGACCTATCATCACAGCAATCAGGATCTCTACATTACCGATCTGCGGCAGAGCAGCAGCACCACCTCGCTTTCCCGGCGCAAGGGATTGAACCTGGCCCCGGCCTTCACCCCCGATGGCCAGCGTATGGTGATCACCCTGAGCCAGGGAGGCAATCCCGATTTGTACCTCATGAGCCGTCAAGGGGACATTCTCAAACAATTGACTTCCGGGGCCGGCATCAATGTTTCGGCCTCGTTTTCGCCCGATGGGCAAAGCATGGCCTTTGTTTCCGACCGGAGCGGCAAACCCAATGTGTACGTCATGGACGTGAATGGCGGCCAGGGCAAACGATTGACCTTCAAGTTTACCGAGAACAGCGAGCCGGCATGGTCGCCCAAAGGGGATGAGATCGCCTTTACCGGCCTGCAGGGGGGCGTGTATCAACTGTTTGTGATGGACCGCAACGGCGGCAATGTCCGGCAGCTGAGCAGCGGCGGCGGGAGTTATGAATCGCCGACCTGGGCGCCAGACGGCCGGATGATCGCTGTTACCCGCAAGAGCGGCAGTCGATCGGAGATCTGCGTGGTGAGCAAGAACGGCAAAGATATCCGGGTGCTTTTCACGATGAAAGGCAACCAAACCTATCCACAATGGTCCGGCCGGCAGCCCTGACCGGATGATTGAGCCGCGCGGGATTATTCGGTGGTCTCGTTTAACTGATCAGAACAGCAGTCATCTTTGGCAACAAAGGGAGCGTGAGTGTAATGAAAACCCTGAAACATATCGCTGCGGCCGGTTGTTCGCTGCTCCTGTTGACCCAGTGCGCAACCCAAGACGATGTTCAAAGTCTGCAACGTCAACTTCGTGCGGTCAATCAAAAGGTTGAGGATGTACGAAGCAACGCGGTCGGTCAGATGCAGAAACGACAGGCCAGTTCGGTGAGCAAACTCGATCAGGTCGAAGACGAAACCCAGCGCATCAAATCGAGCATCGAAGAAAATACAAGCCAGAACACGCAGTTCCGCGATCAAGTCAACCAGAATTTCGCCAAGTTGCAAGGTTCAGTGGACAACACCAAATCCAGCCAGGATGCCAAAATCGTCGAGTTGAACCAGAAGATAGCGGTGCTTGAAGAAAAGCTGGCCATGGTGAGCGAGAATTTCAGCAAAGCCCAGCAGGATCGGGTCGCAGAGGCCGAGAAAAGGGCGCAGGCCGCCGCGCAGAAGGCCGAAGCCGCCAAGCAGAAGGCCACACAGGCAAATGCTGCCGCTTCCCCTCCTCCTCCTCCTCCCGCTTCTCAGAGCACCGGGGTGATCCAGGTGAGTCCGAGCGGCAAGAAGACCAAGGTCGCCGCTGCGGCTCCTGCCCCTGCCGCACCAAAACCGTCAGGAAAGACATCGGAAGCAGCTCCCAAGGAGCAGCCTGCCGCTCCTCCCCCTCCCGCAGCGGAGAAAGCCCCGGCCGAGAAAGCCGCGTCGTCGACCGATCCGTTTGCAAGCGGCATGAATCAATTCAAGGACAAGAAATACAAAGACGCCTACAAGTCGTTTGAACAATCGCTCACCGCCAACCCCAATGGCAGCCAGGCTGCCAAGTCACTCTATTATATGGGGGAAAGTCTGTATAATCAGGGTGAATACGATCTGGCCATCCTCGACTACCAGAAAGTGATTTCCAACCACGGGAAAGACGCTCTGGCTCCGGGCGCCTTGCTGAAACAGGGCATGTCCTTCGAAAAATTGACCGATCACGAGACAGCCAAGATCATCTACAAAAAACTGATCAACGACTACGGCGGCAGCTCCGAAGCCGCCCAGGCCAAGGAGCGGCTCGGCAAGCTGTAAGAGAGGCCCTTGTCGTTGGGGAAGCGGAAACAGCGGCTCGATTCCCTGCTGGTCGAGCAGGGACTGGTGGCTGATCTGGATGCGGCACGGCGGTTGGTTGGCGCAGGCAGTGTGCTGGTCGGTACTCAGGTCTGCGACAAGATTGGTCAGCTTGTTGCGGCAGACAGCGGGCTCACGGTCAAGGCAGTCCGGGGAAGATTTGCCAGCAGGGGAGGGGAAAAACTTGATGGCGGCCTGCGTGCCGTCGGTATCGATCCCGATGGCTGGGTATGCGGCGATATCGGCTGTTCGACGGGCGGCTTCACCGACTGCCTGCTGCAGCACGGGGCGCGCAAGGTATACAGTGTGGACGTCGGCTACGGCCTGCTCGACTGGAAGCTGCGGCAAGACGAACGGGTGGTTGTGCTTGAGCGAACCAATGCCCGCCATTTGACGAGAGAGCAGATTGCCGATCCCCTCGATTTGGCCGTGATTGATGCCTCGTTTATTTCCCTTGAGCCGCTTCTTGCCCCCTTATTGCCGCTCTTCCGCGATGTTATCCGTATTTTTGCCCTGGTCAAACCGCAATTTCAACTGCCGCGCGAGGCAATAGGGGCAGGGGGTATCGTCAGCGACCCTGAGCAGCACCGGCAGGCGCTTGCCATGGTGCAACGATTCGGAGAAGCGCTCGGCCTGCGCTGTGCGGCCATGGTTGCTGCCCCTGTCCGGGGAGCAAAGGGCAATCAGGAATTTTTCATGCTGTTGACCGGTCCATCCGGCCTTGTACAAAAAGAAAGGAAAACCGAGGAAGAAGGAGAAAGATGATGGTGCGATCGTTGGGAAGAGGCGTCTTGTCGGGGATGCTGATAACGGTATTGCTGGTAACCGGCGCTGTTGCAGCCGAATATGTGAGCGTGACGAAGAACGGGGTCAATCTGCGTTCCGCCCCTGGCACCACTGCCGGGATTTTGTTCGAACTGCCGCTGGGCTATCCTCTTGAAGTTATCGGCAAGGATGGACAATGGCTCAAGGTAAGCGACTACGAAGGCGACAAAGGGTATATTCAGGAGTCACTGGTCGGTAAAACCCCCTATGTCATTGTCAAGGCCAAAGAGTGCAAGATATTGAACGGGCCAGGGGCCAAGGAAAAAGTGATCGGTCATGGGGTCAAGGATGTTATTTTGCAGAAAGTGGAACAAAAGGGGGATTGGATCAAGGTGACGCATCCCAGCCTGACCGGCTGGGTCCACAAAAATTCCGTCTGGCCCTGATCGTCGCGTCTTGCCGCTGAAGAACCGTTCGGATCGACCTGGCAAAATCAACCGGCAGCCGTACCTCCTGTCCCGCCTTGTTCCGGAACAGCAGGTATTGCTGCCGGAGTCCGAACAGGAAAAGATCACGGGTTATTTCCACATCCTTCCGGCAATATGCCGCCAGCTTATCCATCTCTCCCTGTTTGAACCAGCGCAACGCCGCCAAACCGTCACCTTCTTTTCGCCTCCCCAGCGTGGTCGCCGCCACGCTGTCCAGGCTGAGGCGATAGCCCAATTGCCCGGAGATCGCTTCCAGCAGGTCAAACGACGGCAACAGACCGAGGTCGTGGTTGGTATAGGCCGACAGCACCTTGTTGTCGAAGCGCTTGTTGTTGAAGCCCACCACCAGATCGAGCCCCCGCAGCCGCTCGATCAAGGCACCGATATTGTCTTCGGCGAAGACGGTAAAACGTTGCGCGGCCCCTTCAAAGAGTACGGCCACGCTGATCCGCATCAGATCGGCCCGGTGCCAGCCACCTACTTCCTGTGCTGATTTCTGTGTTTCCACGTCAAAGACACCATAATTCTCCGGCAGGAGAAACGGGCGGTCAACCGGTTCATCATGCGGCACAGGTATGGCGGCTGGCATGGCAGGTCGGGCGAGGGGGGACAGTTTTTCTCCTGGACGGCCCCGAGACAGCCGTTCCATGAGAAAAAGGCAGGCTTGTTTGTCAATGGGACGGTTGCCGGAACCGCACTTCGGCGAATGGACACAGGAAGGGCAGCCGAACTCGCACGGACAACCGGCGACAGCCCTGCGGGTTTGCTCCAGCAGCAACTTCATTTGGGTAAAGGCCTTGGCGGTCAACCCCATGCCGCCGGCGTATCCATCGTAGACGAAAACCGCCGGTCCTTCGACCTGATGGTGCCAGGGGTGGGAAATGCCGCCGAGGTCGTTGCGGTCGCACAGCACAAAAAGCGGCATCATCCCGATGAGGGCATGCTCCATGGCATGGATGCCGCCCATGAAATGGAGGCGCGCCGCCTCCATTTCTGCCTGGAGCCGGGCAGGAATTTCGATCCAGAACCCTTCGGTTGCAAAGCACTGTGGCGGCAGCTCCAGCGGGATGCGGGCGAGGATCTTCAGGCTGCCCTGCGCGATTCTGTGATAGCCGGTGATCCGCTCGGTCACCCGCAGCGTCCCGAAGCGAATACGGGCCTCTCCCAGGAGAAGGCTCTCGCGTACCGCCACAATTTCGGTGGTTTTCTCGGTGAGCGGGCGGGTGAAATAGGGGGGAGTGACCGGTGTGGCCAGGATTTCCCGGCCTTCCATATCCAGACTGTCGATGTGGTAGGTCCGGGCCATGTGCAGATAGATGGCGCCGGGATGGCATTCCCGCAAGGCTCGGTGGCCGTCGATCTCGCCTAATGGCTGGCGTTGGGGCTGTTCCCTGATGATCAGGGTGGAACCGCCGCCGCGCAGATTGACCTGACGTTGGGGATAGGTTTGCGGTGAAAACCAGGTGAGTCTGTCCGCCGATTGGAGGAGGCGAGCAGAACTGGTCAGTTGGGCGATCAAGGTGCTGGTCTGTGCGGATTGCAGCAGGGGTTCGGTCGCGGTAAGCGGTAGTTCGGCTGCGGCACAGATCACCTGCTGGCCGGCGATATGGGGATTGTCGGGGTTCATAGTCACGGGCTCTATCGACCGGGAGAAGAAATCATCGGGGCAGCGCATAAAATGCTGGTCCAAGGCATCCTCGTGACCGATGAACACCACCAATGATTCCCGGCCGCCTCGGCCAACCCGGCCCGCCCGCTGCCAGGTGGCCATCATCGAACCAGGATAGCCGACCAGAATACAGATATCGAGGTTGCCAATGTCGATCCCCAATTCCAGGGCTGAAGTGGAAATGACCCCCAACAGGCTGCCGTCAGCCAGTTTTCCCTCGATAATCCGGCGTTCTTCCGGCAGAAATCCAGAGCGATACGAGGCGATCAACTCTTTGCGTTCTTTGAGCCGGTGTCCGGTCCACATGGTGATCAGCTCGGTCATCTTGCGCGACTGGCAATAGACGATGGTGCGCAGTCCCCGACTGGTCGCCGCTTCCAGCATCTGCGTGGCACTGGTGGCTGCCGAACCGAGCGGATTGAGCAGCAGGATATGGCGGGCGGCGTGGCCCGCTCCGGAATGGACGACTTCGGCGACCGGCGCGTCAAGCAGCAGTCGCGCATGTTCTCCAGGGTTGCCGATGGTGGCCGAGGCGAGGATGAACACCGGGGCGGCGCCGTACAGGCGGCAGATTCTCTGCAACCGCCGCAGCACCCAGGCCACGTGCGAGCCGAAGATGCCCCGGTAGGTGTGGACTTCGTCGATGACCACATACCTCAGATTGCGCCAGAAACTCCCCCAACGGTCATGGTAGGGGAGCATTGCCAGATGGAGCATGTCCGGGTTGGTGATCAGCACCGGAGGTGTTGCCTCCCTGATTTTTCTGCGATGATGGCTGGTGGTGTCACCGTCGTAAATCGCTGCGATGGGACGGCTGCCCCGGATGGTCTCCGGCAGGAGGTGCCAAAGTCTGTCCACGGTTTTGAGCTGGTCCTGGGCCAGGGCCTTGAGGGGAAAGAGATACAGGGACTTGGCGGCCGGATCGCTGAGCAGGGTGTGCAACACCGGCAGCGTATAGATCAGGCTCTTGCCCGAGGCGGTGGGTGTGGCCACCACCGTGTTGCGGCCGGCCAGGATATGGGCGATGGCCTCCTGCTGATGGGTATAAAGCCCCTGTACGCCGATGTCGAACAGGAGTTGTCGAAGCGCCCCGACCAGCTGATCAGATGGCACCGTGACCGGTTCCACAGCCGCGACTGTCCGATGGGCCACGACCTGGGGACCGAATGTGCCCGATGCCTTCAGGGCGGCGACATACTCCTCCACTGTGCCGATGTTCTGGTGCAGGGTGGGATTGCTGGCTTCTGATTGCATCATGGAAGAAAAAACCCTTGCCTATCAGCCATCGAGAATGTAATGGACCTTGTTGCAGTTATTTTCAGGAGTTATCCCGCATGCCGCGCTTTTCTTTCCTGAAATATCTACCAACGGCGCATCGGCGCAGGCGCTGGCGCCGCGATTTTTCCAATGCGTTCTCCGTGACCGGTCCGACCGGCGCGACAATAGTGCTCAAATAGTGCAGGAACGGTGCACAATGAAAACAATCGCCACCCTTGGCCCAGCACATTCCCAGCCGTGGCAGGCCACCATGCAGTACGACAGCGAGGCGGACATCCGCCTCTATCCACATGTCAAGGCCCTGCTCGATGCCTTTGCCAACCGCGAGGTCGAGTACGCCGTGCTGCCGGTGTATAATACCCGCGAAGGGGAAAAGAAACAGTATTTCCGTTTCTTCGATCAGATCAAATCCGGCTACTGGGTCGATAACGTCATCCTGCATTCCACCCTGTCCTTGGGCGTGTTTGACGAGGAAACGACCGTTGAGGATTTGCATCTCTTGATCGGCAAGCGCGAGGCGTTCAACCAATGCGAGGAGTTCATCGAAAACCAGATGCCCGGCATCACCGAGATGAGCGTCAAGGATATTGCGCAGACCGTGGCTGGTATCCGGCGGGGAGGTGATGTCAAGGGCAAGGCGGTGCTCGACAGCGCTGAAACCCTCAACGCCCTCGGCCTGCGGATCGTCGAACGCGAGGTCGCCCCGCATAACCGTACCCGTTACGCCGTGCTCGGCCATGATCTCGCGCCCATGACCGGCTACGACGCCACCACGCTGATCACCGAACCGCTGGACGATCGGGTGGGGATCCTGGTTGACATCCTCAGCGAATTTTCCCGCCGCGGGATCAGCATCGCCGACATGCGCACGGAAAACGATACCAAGACCCAGAAACTCCGCATCTATCTTGAGACGGAAGGACACATTCAAACCGACATCCTGGCCAGCGCCCTGGCGCACATCGAGTCCCGGGTCATCCAACAGCGGGGCATGATCCGCATTTTGGGCAGTTTTTCCAGGGTCGATATGCGAACCAAGTACATCAAATCATTTGGCTTCATCGGTACGGGCTCCATGAGCAGATGGTTTGCCGACCGGCTGGAAAACGAGGGGTACGAGGTCATCTCCACCGGCCGCTCCACCGCTCTGCGGCCGGAGGAGATGGTGCGACGGGTCGATGTGGTGGTGATCTGCGTACCGATTTCCGTCACCTCGGAGACGGTACGCAGATATGGCCCGCTGATCGAGCCTGGCAAGGCCCTGGTCCTGCTTGCCGGAGAATCGGAGGAAACCATCAAGGCCGCCTTGGATTCGACCCATGAGGAGGTCGAGATCATGCTGGTGCATAACCTCTGGGGACCTCAGGCCGCCACCATGAAGGACAAGAACGCCATCGTGGTGCGGACTTCGCGCAGCGGTATGTTCTGCGGCGAATTCGAGGCATTCCTCTACAAACATGGAGCGGACATCTACCACGATTCTCCTGCCAAGCACGATCTGTTGATGGGTATCGGGCAAAAACTGCCCACGCTGATTTCGGTCGCCCTGGCCATGACCCTGCACGACAACAAGATCACCAGCGAGGATATCGCCAGTCACTGCACCCTGACCTCGCTCTATCCCATTCTCGCCATGTCGCGGGTGCACTCCCAGAACGCGCGCACCTACGCGGAGATCATGGCGACCACGGGAGACAGCCGTAAGATCGTTGCCGATTTCGCCAGGAATCTGGACCGGCTGATCGGCATGGCCGATGCCGCCTCCATCGCCGATCTCTGCGCCCTGATCGACACCAATGCCGCGCACTTGAGCGAACCATTTCTCCAGGCCCGGATGCAACAGGCCAAGGCTGTCGACGAGGTCTTGGGACGGATGATTTGACCGGGAGAGGTTGACCCTGTCCGGGGTAATGGTTACTCTACCGAAATGCCTGATCCCTGAAAACGAAATGGTCTCTTGCCGATATGTTTGATTGCGGAAATCGAAAACTTACGTTGCTGGTTCTCGCCCTTCTCTTGGGGTGCGCCTTTGCCTTGCTGAAACCGGTCAAGCGCTCCGGCGGCTGACCCATTCCCGAGCCGCCGGTCGGCGGCGTATCACACTCTCTGCCCCAGTCAGCGGACCCTGTTCAACCTCATTGAGGAGTCAAAACATTTATGCTCTCCAGCCTGCTGCAATATATCGAAGAGAAACACTACTGCCCACATTGCAGCGGTGATCTGACCCTGTGCCATGCGCCGCCCATTCATGTGGGAGATGGTCTGGGCTGGGGATCGGAATATCTTTTCATCTGCCTTAACGACTCCTGCCCGCTCTTTATCAAGGGCTGGGACTACATTGCCAACCAGTATGGGCATGTCGGTTCCTATCGCTACATGGAGCTCCCCAACTCCAAGGAAAGCTACAGCATGATGGTGATTACCAGGGATGCCTTTACCGGTAGCATTGTCGACATTGAGACGATCAAACGCCAGAATGAACGTTATCAATGTCAGCAGGAAGCCCTGGCCGCCTTGGATACATGCCTGGAGCGGCAGCAACTCGCGCCGGTGCTGACAATCCTGCTGGATGAATCAGTCCAGATTGATGACCGCAAGCGGGCCATCGGCCTGCTGATTTCCTTGAACGACATCGCCTGTGTCGAGCCGTTGCGCAACCACGTCTTCAAGGACCCCCATCTGGAACAGGAGGTCAATTTGGCCATCGGCCGGATCCTGGTCAGCCATTTTCTCAAAGAGTGTCCGTACTGCGCCGAGTTGATCAAGGCCAGGGCCACGGTCTGCAAGCATTGTCGGAGAGATCTCGCAACCTGACTTTCTGCTTGCGAAAAAGAGGGTATACGAGTATACAAGCGCACGTTTGCGTGGTGAGCGTAGCTCAGTTGGTGGTAGCACCGGGTTGTGGCCTCGGAGGTCGTGGGTTCAAGTCCCATCGCTCACCCCAGAAATTTTGAAGGCGATTCAAGATACCCTCTTGAATCGCCTTTTTTCTTTGCCGTAATTGTGCATGGCATTGTGCTTGGCCGCGACTGGGAAGAGCGGCCCCAGGTCCGCCGGAATCATTGCCATACGTACTATGCCGTCCTTGTTTATCTCGTTTTTTCCATAAGATGTATGCGCACAATGCGTTTAGATACATGCAATGGCTTCTCGTTTTTTTGCGAGCAATAATGTATGCTAGTCAATCTTCAAATGATGCCGTTGGACCGGATATGTCCTGTGCATAATAGCGTGGCTCATGACTTGTTCGCCCTCTGATTCCATCAGGACGATATCAGGACCCAGAAAGCGGAATAATTAATGTACTCTTGGCCCAAACCGCCTCAATGTGGGAAGAAGCGGTTGGAGTTCCAACGGCTCATCAGTTCAGACGAAAGTGGTCGAGAAGAGGTCGGGGTCAATGCGGTCGGTTGTAATTGCAGCCTTTTGCGAGAGGAGGAACCTCATGTCCATTCCTGTTAAGGTGGCCTTGGTCATCATCAGCATAGTGGTCGTCTTCACGGTGGCCCTGACCGGGACAAGCATTCTTTTGACCCAAAACAGCCTCGAGGAAATGACACGGAATGATCTGAGGGCGGTCGTCGAGATAGCCGGGGACTTTTTCGGTACGAAAATCACCCTGTTGAAAGCCGATGCGGAAACGGTGGCGGCGAAATTGGCCAACGCTCCGCCCAACAAGCTGCCGGAAGTTTTCCAACAAGTGCGGAATCATTATCCGGACTTCCTGGCCTTCAAGATATTCAACCGTCAAGGCATAGTCACCACCTGGGGTAATCCGCCCATGCTGGTCGAGTACAACATGGTGGCCAACAAATATTTCCGGAAGGCCTTCCAAGGCGAAACAGTCATCACCCGGCCCCGTAAGGATCCCAAGACCGGAGATATGGTCATCCATCTCTGTACGCCCATAAACGACGACCTGATCCTGTCTGTGACCATCAACGGCTTGGTCTTCCAAGATATGCTGTCCAGTTTCAAGCTCTGGCACCGGGGTAAGATTTTCATGGTGGATGAATTCGGCACGGTCATTGCCTCGCCCAAGTTGGAGCATGTCCTGGGACGCTATGACATCCACAATCCTGATCCCGACCTGGGGCAGATCAAGTGGAACGATACATTTGCAAAAGCGATCCAGACCAAGGCAGGAGTCACCGAATACGCCGATCCAGACATGGAGGCCTTAATAGCCTGGCAAACCATGACCGAGAGGACGGAAGGCTGGGTGGTGGGCGTTTTCGCTCCGCTCCAGGACAGCCCTGTGGCCGAAGGCAAAAAAATGTTGCTTTTGGCGGCCGCCATCTTCTTGGGGATCTGCATCGTCGCCGCATTTTTCTTCTCCAGCTACGCGGCCCGGCCCTTTATCCTGATCGAGAAGCAAAACCAGAGTCTCAAGGAACTCAACGAGGTCATCGTGGCCGCCGACGAGGCGAAAACCCATTTCCTGGCCAATATGAGCCATGAGATGCGCACCCCGCTGAACGCCGTCATTGGCTTGACCGAACTGATGCTGCACACGGAACATGACCATCCATCCGGACATATTGAAAATTTACAAAAGGTATTCAATGCCGGGTCCACGCTTTTGAGCATAATCAACGACATTTTGGATCTTTCCAAGGTCAGCTCCGGCAATTTCGAAATCGCCCCGGTGGATTACAACCTGTCGATTCTGCTGCATGACGTCGTCAATCAAAACATGATCCGCATCGGCAGCAAGCCCATCCAACTAAAGCTGTGGGTCGATCCGAGCATTCCCAACAGACTGTTCGGCGACGATCTTCGGATCCGGCAAATCCTCAACAATCTTTTGTCCAATGCCTTTAAATATACCCGTGCCGGCACAGTGTCGCTGAACGTCTCCTGCGAACAGAAGGAAAGTGACGATGTCTGGCTGTTCTTCACCATTCAAGATACCGGTACCGGCATCCGGGCAGAGGATGTGGAGAATATTTTCAACGATTACTATCAAGTCGACACGAAAGCCAATCGCAAAATCGAAGGTACAGGCTTGGGATTGCCCCTCACCAAGCGTTTGGTGGAGATGATGGGCGGATCAATCACCGTGGAAAGCACGTATGGGCAAGGGAGCACGTTCCAGGCCCAGATACGTCAGAAAGCGGTAAGCGAACAGCCGATTGGCAAAGAAATTGCGGACAGCCTGGCCAATTTCAACTTTGCCACTGTCCAGGTGCGCCATAACAAAAAATTGTCCCGGATATACCTGCCCTATGCCAAAGTGCTGGTGGTGGACGATGTGCCCACCAACCTGGATGTGGCCCAAGGCTTGATGGAGCCTTATGGCATGCAGATAGACTGCGTTGAAAGCGGTCAGGCGGCCATCGACTTGATCAGGGAAGCCAGGGTGCAATACAATGTCGTGTTCATGGATCACATGATGCTGGAGATGGATGGGGTCGAGGCCGTGCGGGTCATCCGGAAAGAAATAGACTCCGACTACGCCCGGACAGTGCCGATCATCGCCCTGACGGCCAATGCCGTGGTCGGCAGCAAGGAAATGTTTCTCCAGCACGGCTTTCAGGGTTTCATCTCCAAGCCCATCAACGTCATGCAGCTCGATTCGGTGATCCGCAGGTGGATACAGGACGAGCAGTCTGACCCAGAACAAGCTCCTCGATCGGCTGTCCTGCACTTGGACACTGAGCTTCCCGCCCCGACAACTGATCGTCTGGATGCTCCGGATACAGTCTTCGATCCCGAAATGAAGGTTAAGGCCACACCGGTCTGGACCGCAGGGGAGATTGACGGCTTGAATGTGACCCAAGGCCTGGCGACATTCAGCGGCAATATGAAAAGCTATTTGAGGATCGTGGAGTCGTACGTCCATCATACTCCGGCCCAGTTAGCAAAGATCCGGGCCGTCACCCCGGAGACGCTGCTCAATTATAGCATCACTGTGCATGGCATCAAAGGCAGCAGCCGCACTCTCGGGGCCGAGGATGTCGGGGACTTGGCCGAAACTCTGGAACAGGCGGCCAAAGCTGGCGATTTCGCCTTTGTCCAGGCCCACAACCCGCTCTTTCTGGAGACTACGGAAAGACTTCTGGCCGCGCTCTCAGCCAAACTGAAAGCCTCGGTGAACCCAAAACCGCACCGAGATGAACCGGACCCGGAGATGTTGGAAACCCTGTGTCAAGCCTGCGCAATCTTTGATATCGATTGGATGGACCAGACGATGCAGTCATTGACCAGCTATACATACAATCCGGGCGAAGGGGCGGAATTGGTAGCCTGGCTGGAAGAAAAGGCCCATCTATTGGATTTCAAGGGGATTGCCGAGCGCTTGACGAAAAACCGATCGTTGTGAAGATGAATGTATATTGAATTGGAAAAACAAATGGATACAGATACAGTCCTCGGGCGAAAAAAAATCATGCTGGTTGATGACGACCCGGTCATCCTGGCTGCTGGCAAGGAAATACTCAGAGATGCCTATCGGGTATATCCGGTTCTCTCTGGTGCAATCCTTCTGGAACTTTTGGATCATGTCTTACCCGACCTGGTCCTGTTGAATGTCGAAATGCCGGACATGAATGGGTATCAAATCATCACCATGCTGAAAAACAATCCCAAGTGGGAATCCATTCCGGTCATTTTTCTGACATCGAGAGCCGATGAGGATAGTGAACTGAAAGGGTTGTCCATGGGTGCCGTGGACTATATCACCAAGCCTTTTTCGGCTTCACTTCTCATCAAGCGTATCGAGAACCATCTCCTGAACGCTGAGCAGAACGGACAGCTCAAACATTTTAATACCGCCCTGCAAGATATGGTGGCTATGAAGACTTCTCAGCTTGTGAGCCTGCAGAATTCCATCATCAACGTGATGACCGACCTGGTCGAATTCCGGGACTATGCGACCGGTGGCCACATTATCCGGACACAGGCCTACATGCGGTTGATGGCGGAAAAAATGTTGGAGGAAGGGATCTATGCGGAGGAAACATCTGAGTGGAGCCTGGAGCAGCTTGTCGCAGCTTCCCAGTTGCACGATATAGGGAAGATCGGCATCAGCGATGCCATTTTGCATAAACCCGGCAAACTGACTCAGGAAGAATTCGAGACTATGAAAAAGCATGTCGAAATAGGCGTACACGCCATCAGTAGGATAGAAAGCGATTTGGAGTGGGAATCGGTCGACATCTCTTTTTTGCATCACGCCCGGATGATAGCTGGCAGCCATCACGAAAAATGGGACGGCACCGGTTATCCCTTGGGGCTCCAGGGGCAGGACATTCCTCTTGAGGGGCGCCTTATGGCCATCGCCGACGTCTATGACGCGCTGATTTCTGTCCGCCCCTATAAACAACCCATGAGCACTGAAGAGGCCAAACGCATAATCGAGAGCGGCAGCTCTACCCATTTCGATCCTCTGTTGGTGGGCATTTTCACCAAAGTCGCCAGTCAATTCGCAAGTGTGGCCCGCAGCGAGGTCTATCGTTGACCGGGTCCGTCATGGTTCCGATTTTGCGAGCCTGTTGCATCGGGCATAGCTTATCCAGGTTTCGTCTCTGTGAAGGCAAGAAGAGCATGCATAATAGGGCGGCGGCCAAGGCAAAACCGGCAAGAGGAGAAAGCCCGTGACGCGCAAGCCTCTTGATCGCACTCCGTCTCCCTTGGTAAAGCTCAAGCGAAGGCTGGGCGCCATGCGGCCTATGATTGTGGGCCTTGCCGCCGTGGCGATAATCTTTGTGGCAGGCACTGCCGCCTACATGCTGGTCGAAGGCTGGGGCCTCTTTGACAGCATGTACATGATGATTATTACCCTCTCCACAGTGGGTTACGGCGAAGTGCATCCCTTGAGCAGGCCGGGCGAGGTGATAACGGCTCTGGTCATTCTCTTCGGAGTGGGCTCGTTTTTCTATCTGGCTGGCGCCATTGTGCAAATGGTTATGGAGGGGCACCTCCAAAATCTGTTTGGGAGACGCTTTATGCAGCGGAGCATCGACAACATGCGAGGACACGTCATTGTCTGTGGATTCGGGCGGATCGGCTCGGTGGTGGCGCGGGAGATCATGGGCGAAGGGCATGACGTGGTGGTGGTGGAGCGTTCCCCGCAGCTTGTCGAGGAACTGAAGTTCCAGCATATCCCTCATGTGGCGGGCGACGCCACCAAAGACGAGATACTTGAGGCGGCGGGTCTGCTCCGGGCGAGTTCACTCGTATCGGCCCTAAGCGACGAAGCGGCCAACGTGTATGTCACCCTGACTGCCAGGCAGCTTAATCCCGACATTCATATCGTGGCCCGTTCCGACTCGCCCGAGCATTCCCAGCGCTTAAACCGCGCGGGGGCCAACCTGGTCCTTTTCCCGCATCGCTATGGCGGCATGCGCATGGCGCAATCAGTGCTTCGACCCACCGTACTCGGCTTTATGGATCTGGCCATGCGCGGCGATATCGAAGATCTTCAGATGGAACAGATGACTGTCTCCCCGCAGTCGCCTGTGGCGGGTCAGGACTTGGTCGGATCGCAACTCCGGCAGCGCTTCAACGTCATTGTCATCGGCATCAAAAAAGCGGACGGAAATCTCCTGTTCAACCCCAAACCCGAGGCTCTGCTGGAGGTTGGAGACACGCTGATATTGGTCGGCGGAAAACAAAACATGACGGATATGCGCGCCGTCTTGATGTAGCCGGAGCTTCCGAGTTTATCTCATCATTGCCGCTGAGCCGGACGACCGGGGCGTCTCACAACAGCGGGCATGTTCGGATAAAAAGAGAAGGCCGCAGGATGTTGCAATCGTGCGGCCGGGCCTGAAAACGGTCAACAAGACGCCTTATTTTCTATCTTCGGTAGCGGAGTCCTGGTGTCGTAACGGGGGTCGTCGAGGACGACCTGCAATGCCCTGTTGGTTGTCGGGGCATACAGAATGGGGGCGGCGAGGTTGAGGGTGATCTCCTTTTCCTCGGAGATGGAAACAGTGGTTACCACGAAGCAATCGCTCTGGGCATCGATACCCAGCTTCTGGCGCTCATTGTCGTTGGGCTGGATAATGTAGTCGAGGAAGAAGTTGGTAGGATCGGTGAGCACAAAGGCAAAGGCCGGATCGTCAACGCATTGAATCCAGAACAGCGGTCCGGGCTTTTTGTTCGGCACCACGATGAAATGTCGCAACTGGTCAAGCCCGATCAATCCCTCCGGGAAGTGCAGGATCAGGGCCGGATCGTACTCTACCTCGCCAAAACGGGTTTGCATGATCTTCATTTTTTTAGCGTCCTGTTTGCAAGTTTGTCACTGAGGATATCCAGGTCTGCCATATTCCAATCCGCTGCCGCATCAATATTTTCCTGGCGAATCCGGTCATAGACTTCCTGGCGGTAGATTTTTGTATTCCTGGGGGCATCGATGCCCATGCGGATACCGCCACCCTTCAGTTCGATAATCTTGATCGTGATATTGTCGCCGATGATAATGCCTTCACCAGGCTTTCTGGTCAGCACCAGCATAATCGCACCTGTAGCAAAACGTGGAACAAACGGTTCGGAGGAAGCGGGAACAAAGCGGTTGCTCACTCCCCGGGAAAGGAAGGGTGGCGCTCCCGGGAAGTGTTATTTTTTTTATTTAAACAGTATCCGGCAAAAGATCGGAAAAATCAATCGCTTTAATGAGTTGGCGCGTTGTTATACCATTTCCTATTGATAATGCAAAACGTCTTCTCAGTTTTTTTATGAAATTACAATAGGTTACCCTTTGATATGTTTGCCCTGGCGCAAGAAAATGGTATTAGAGATAATCCAGGATCGAGATCTGCGAAACCCTGGAAGTTACGTCCAAGGCGGCTTGAAAGGCCGTCTCCTGCTGGATGATATTGCTGAACACTTCAAGGGCGTCCGCGTCTTCGTAGCGGGAAAGAATTTGCTGCAAATCAATGCGCACCCCCTGTTGATAGTTCATTGAGCTTTCAACCCGGGTGGCACTGTTGCCGAGTTGGGCGCGGAGCCGCCGGTTTTGCTCGGCCGCGCCTTCAAGGTCGCTCATACTGGTTTGCATGGCGGCTTGATCGTTGTTGCGGACAGCTGCTTCCGCCTGGGTGAGTCCCAGGAAGAGATCATAGCGTCCGGGATCGGTGCTGTTGTTTGCCGGGTCGGTCGGGTCCCATGTCGTTGTGCCCAAAAAGAGATTGTTGCCTGTCAGGTTAACCTGCATCAACTCGCCGGTGCCGATCTCCAGTGAGGTCGCGTTTTCATCGCCCTGATAGAGGTACGGCCAGGTTGACGAATCGTTGGGATCATACAGGGCCGGGTCATAGGCCGGGTTCTCCGCAAAGGGAGGTGTGTCGCACTGGTAACCGGCAAACAGATATTTATTATCCACCATGCTGTTGGCGGTGGCAAACAGCTCCTGGCGAAGATTGGCCAATTCATCGGCGAGCGTGGTCCGGTCCTGATCGTTGAGGGAGCCGTTGATGGCGTTGGTCATGATCTCCTTGGCCCGTTGCATGATGTTTTCCACACGCTCGAGATGGCTATCGGTCGCCTGCATGGTATCAAGCGATTTGCCCATGGTATCCAGATAGCGGTCGACATTGGAGATCTGCTTACGGGTGTCGAACACCGGGCGAACCGAAGCGGGGTTATCGGAGGGGACATTGAGTTTCTTGCCGGTCACTCCGATCTGGCGTAACTTCTCCAACTGGAGGGCGACTTCATTCAGCCGGGACCCCAGCATACGATAGGTTGTTCCTTGCGTCGCTTTCATCATGGCTTAGTTCTTCATTTGTAGAAGTGTAGTCATCAGCTCGTCCACAGAGGAGAGATATTTTGCTGAGGACTGGAAACCTCGTTGGTATTGGATAAGATCAATCATCTCTTCTTCCAGGGAAACCCCGGAATAGCCGTCCCGCATGATCTGCAGCTGCGTGACCGCGTCGCTTGCGCCTGTCAGGGCAAAGTTGTTGCGGGCTGCCTCGACGCCGACCGTGGCCACCATCTGACTGAAGAAACTGTCGAAAGTGTTGTTGGTGGTACCCACCCGGTGCGTGGTCTCCAGCTGCGCGATACGTAAGGCATTCTCATTGTCGCCGGGTGCGGCGGCGGGATTGCCGGCGGCTGCCACTTGGGAGACGTCAGTGATGGCGACCATGACGTTGCGGCTGGCCACCTGATCTGGAGGCAGGGCGCTGAGGTCGTTGAAAAAGAGGCGTCCGGTCTCCCCATCGGAACCGTAACCATCAACGTGATACTCGTTCACGGCAGTGGTCAGGTCAACAGCCAAGGTATTGAGATCATCGCGGAGACCCTTGATGAACACATCGCGCATTTCGAACATGCCCTTGAACTGTCCACCCATGCTGTCCAGATCGACGGCGCGGGTGGCGCCGGCGATGTTCACCTGGAGGTTGACATTTGTTCCGGAGGTGACCGTGCTGATGGTCGCCGCCGTGCTCCCCGTGACCAGGGGAATCCCGCCGGGCAGCTGGACACAGAGCATGCCCCGGTTATCGGTATAGGTCTGAACTCCCAGCGTTTGCGAGAGATCCTGGATGAGCAGATCGCGTTGATCACGGGCCGCATTGGCCGACTGCCCGGAGGATTCGATGAGGTTGATGCGGTCGTTGAGCCGGGCGACCTCCGCGAGTTTTTCGTTTACGGCGGCAACTCCGGTGGTGATTTCTCCGTTTATGTTCCGCTCAAGCGTATCCAGCTCATCGGTGATGCTGTTGAAGGACTGGCCCAACAGCTGCCCCTGCTGGATCACCATATCCCGCTCTACCTGGCCGCTGGGGTTGGTCGTCAGGCTCTGCCAGGAATCAAAGAAATTATTGATCTGCGAGGCGAGATTATTTTCAGACACGTTGAAAATACGTTCCAGTTCCTGCAAGATGTTTGATTTTCCGGTTTCCTCGCCATAATCGACGGTCTTGTTTTGCAGCTGTTTGGTGATGAACAGGCTGTAATCGCGGCTGACATCAGAAACGGTCACACCCTGGCCGATGAAGAAATTGCCGTAGCTGATCGACGGAATATCCGTCAATCGGGCGCGCTGCCGGGAGTAGCCCGGGGTGTTGACGTTGGAAATGTTGTTGCCGACGATCTCAAGCGACTTCTGGTTGGTCAGCAGGCTGGTCTTGCCGGAACTAAGGGCATTGAGCAAACTGGTCATGGGATCGTTCTCCCTGTTGTCCGGGGTGCCCGGTGGTCTATGTGGAAGAGCAGGTGGGGCGGTGAGGATGCACTCCGCAGCCAACACACTGTTACGTTACTATTTCTATCGGCAGAAGCGGGGATTGAGTTTAGCTTTTGCTGCGAGAAACTTGCACGTTGGCGACTGGTCGCCGCCGCCTGTCCATGGGGCAAGGCAGAAAAAGGCGTGCGGACTGCGGGGCGCAGCGCACTGAAAGGAAGGACAGAGAGGGAAGAAGCGGATCAGATGCGGCCGGAAAGGAGGCGACCGTTGATCAGGTTGTTTTGCGAAAGGCCGTTCTGGCCATAGGTGACCGGTACGGTCTTGCGACCGAAAAATTCCATGGTTTCTTGAATCCAGTTCAAAGTTGACCGGAACAGGTACGCGTTTTTCCGATTTTCCATCCGGATTTCCTGGGCAATCTCCTGGTCATCGGGGTGCAGGGCCGTGACGGTGTTCAGTGCCCGGATCAGCACTTCTTTACGCTGCACATCCGCCATCATGGCGTCGATATCAAGCGATTTGGCGTGCTCGCGCTCGTCGCGGATAGTATCGCGGAGCTGGATCAGTAAATTGTGGACAGAGGTCTGGTCCATAATCAAGCCTCAACCAAGAAGCGCAACAGACTGGAGGCAACCTTGTTCAGGTCCGGCTCATACAGACCACTGGCGACCTGGGCCTTGAGTTCCTGCACTCGGGCGATACGTTGAGCATCGTCGGTCTTGCTGGCGCCTTGAGTCATGATTGCTCCTTGCAGGGTCGAAGCAAAAGGAATGCTGTCTTTGCTCTCGATCTTCCTCGTTCTCAGCGCATCAACGGTCTGTATCGTATTGAGACCGCCGAGTTGTCCCATGCCTTGTATTCCAAAAAAATCTACAGTCATCACGGTCACCTAGGGTAAAAGTTTCAAGCCGCAGCCGTCGTTCCCGCCACCCATTCGTCGAGCTTACGCATCACTGCGTCATAGGTGTTATACGAGATATCGGGCAGCCAATCGCCAAAGGCTTTCTTCGCTTCGGCAAAACCCTTGTCGATTCCTGCCTTGATTGCGTCGATGCGGGCAGGATCGCCGCCAGCGACGCCCACGGCAAATTGAACAATCCGCTCAGATGTCTTCTCCACGCCAAAGTAGCCGTCTTCGGCCACCAGATCCTGTGCTTCCTTGGGGGTGATGGTGGCAAGGTCGATGGTGCTGTCACCGACTGCTATCTTGGAATTGACCCCCTGTTGCTGCAACAGGTTGACCACCAAATTCTGCAGCATGCCGAGTCTGGCGCCGTCATTGGCCGAAAGTCGCATCCCGCCGGAATAGGTGGCAGGCGAGGTGGATTCGCTTTGCAGGTTGACGGTGTCTGCGATTGTCGGCAGTCCGCTGTTTTTGGCGGACAGGGACGATCTGGATGCTGCATCCGAGCTGTTGTTCTGGTAAGCCGACAAGATGCCGACGAGTTGATTCTGATCGATGTTTGTTATCATTGTTCCGCCTCCATGCGGCAATTCAGACCATCCCGGCCCATTATGACAAGAAATGATAGTTCTTGTTAAGATTGTATCGGCGGTTATCGGGAAAAACTTTACCCTAAAAGTATTTTTTCAACAAAACGGAAAGAGGGTCTATTTGTCTGTGGGCATATTTTTTTCCATCTGCCGATAGATCTGCTCGGCCAGACCCATGGATTGGTTTTTGGCAATGCCGGCGGCAATATTTTGATCAAACATGTCTTCAAATATTTGGATGGCGTTGCTCTTGGCGAACAGACCGCCTTCCGGAACGGTCTTGCGCATGGCCTTGAATGCGGATTGGATGAATATCGCCTCGAAGTCCTGGCAGGCTTTTTTCAAGGCTGCCCTGTCCTTGGCTGGATGCTGCGCCGTTGTGGTCTGCGTGGTCGTATGCAGCAGCAGATCAGCGTCAATGTTCGTTGTCATGTTCGTGCCCCATGAAGAAGGAAAAGTCGGGATGTTGCTACAGGATGACCAGTTCACCCTGCAGTGCTCCCGCTGCCTTGATCGCCTGGAAAATGGCGATCAGGTCGCGCGGGGTCGCGCCAATGGCATTCAGTGCCCGGGCAATGTCTCCGAGACTGACCCCCATGGGAAGCACCACCAGATTCCCCGTATCTTCGGTCGCCTTGATGGTGGTCGCCGGCGTCTGGGTGGTCGTGCCTGGCGCCAGAGGGTTGGGCTGGCTGACCTGGGTCGATTCCGTGATGATGAGGTTGAGGTTGCCGTGCGATACCGCCACGGTGGAGATCCGGACATCCTGTCCCATGACGATGGTGCCGGTGCGCTCGTTGACCACGATTCTGGCCGGACCGTCAGGGGTCACGTCGAGGCCTTCCAAATCGGCAATAAACGTGACCATGTCGCCGGAGAAATTTTTGGGTTTCATCACCTTCACCGTCCCGGAGTCGACGGGTTGAGCCGTTCCCGCACCGAAACGGTGATTGATGGCGTCAACCATGCGCACTGCGGTGGTGAAATCGGTCTCCCGCAATTGATAGACAATATCGCCTGAGGGAGGCAGGGCGAAATCGACCGCCCGCTCGACAATCGCGCCTCCTGTTATCCGGCCCGAGGTGGAAAAATTCTTTTGCGCCTTGGCCGCCTTGCCGCCAAAGGAGATGCCACCCACCGCCAACGGTCCTTGCGCAACGGCATAGGTGTTGCCGTCCGGCCCCTTCAACGGGGTCATCAACAAGGCGCCACCGGAAAGGCTGGTGGCGTCACCGACGGAAGAAACATGA
Source organism: Desulfobulbus sp. (assembly GCA_009780825.1). Classification (GTDB taxonomy): domain Bacteria; phylum Desulfobacterota; class Desulfobulbia; order Desulfobulbales; family Desulfobulbaceae; genus Desulfobulbus. The sequence continues at coordinate 86,077 of WQZH01000005.1, forward strand.
ATATCGATGGCTGACCCCGGTCGGGCAAAGGGCGGCAGTTGTGCCGTGACCATCACGGTGGCGACGTTTTTCGTTCTCATCTGTCGCAATACGTCGCTGCCGAGCGACAAGCCCATGCGTTTGGTCATGTTGATGATGGCCTGTCTGGTGAAGACGGATTTGGTGATGTCGTCGCCTGTGCCGCTCAGCCCGATCACCAGGCCATAGCCCATCAATTGATTCTCGCGCACCCCTTCGACGGCAGCGAGATCCTTGATGCGGGTGGCCTGTGCGGGTACAGCGGCCAACCAGGCCGCGCCAATCAGAACAAGAGCGGTGATGAGTCGATAGTGCATGAACAGTTTCTCCCGAAGTCCCAGCCGCACCGTCAGAATGGCCAGGCGTTGTCGAATATCCGCATTAGCCAACCAGGTTTCTGTTTGTCGGAAACGATCCCCTTGCCGGTGTAGGTGATCTGGGCGTTGAGAATACTGCCGGAGTCCACGGTGTTGTCGGTAGTGACATCGTAGGGCCGGACAATGCCGGTCAGGTAGATGATTTGATTTTCATTGTTGACGGCCACCGATTTTCCGCCCCGTATTTTCAGATTGCCGTTCGGATAGACCTCCACGACCTGGGTGGTCAGGGTGGCGGTCAGGTTTTCCGAGCGCGTGGTTTGCCCCTTGCCGCTAAAGGAATCGCTGCTGTTCGATGCGATCATGGACGAGGGGTTGATGTTGGTGCTGTCCGCCACATTTTGTTCCAGACCAAAAAGCGCTGAAATTCCTGCGGAAATACCGGAGCCGCGTGAGGTGTCGGTGGTCGCCTGCTTGGATGCCGTGGCCTGTTCTCTGATGGTCACCGTGACGATGTCGCCTACCCGCCTGGCCTTGACATCCGACAGCCAACTGCCCTCATCGCCATTCCACAAGGTGCCGGGCGACTGGGGTTTGGGATTGGCTGCCACGGGTTCTTCCAGCGGTTCGTGGGCAGCGGTCACCTCTTGCGCCCGGGGGGCGCAACCGGTCAGGGCGGCGAGCAGGAGCAGGAGACAGGCCAGGCGTTGCCAGCGGTTGATCGGACGATCTGAAATAACATGTGGGAATGTTGTGTATTTCATCGCGCTAAAACTCCACGGAAACCATGCCTGGTCCATCGACGCGGCAATGAATCATCTTGTTCGAGCTGATATTCTTGACTGAGATGGTCTCGCCCACCCGGCCGTCGTTTTTGGCCAGACCGCTGGTGGAGAGATGCAAGGAACCCTTTTGCGCTGAGATTTTAACCATCTCCCCCTCCTTGATGACTGGCGGCAGGACGATATGATCCGCCCTGAGGATTGTGCCCGGCGCGACCGTGCGGGCGACCTGCTTGCCCAGGATCTCTTCCTTGACAAACAATGGGTTGTCGATGCCGCTGATGTTGTGGCGTTGCAGCCCGACATTTTCCCCGGTCACGAGATCGCCCTTGCGCAAGGTGGTCGCAGCCGTCAGGACCTCGGCGACGAGTTCCAGCCGTCCCCTGATCGTGCAGTTGCCGGCGGGCTTGCCGTCGACAGACAGGGCAATGGTGAAACTGGTGCTGCCCACGATGCCGGGACGGGACGGCGTGATTTTCCAGGAGAGGTCGCCAGACGGCAGCATCATGTCCTCCGGGGTCTGGATCGAAGAGAAACGGAGTTCCGCCTTGGGCAGAATCGAAGCATTTTCCTGGAGATAGGCAGCGATCATTTCCTGCATCTGTTTCTGGCTCAAGGGCACGCCCGCGCGTTCCACCACAATCGTCTGGCTCCCCTGCCAATCGACATCTGCCGTCTCGGGACGGTTGCGCAGACCGTTGATGACGGGGATGATGGACAACTCCTTTGCTTTCCCCGGAGCAGGCGCCGTTGCCACCGGCAGTTGCCCGAGCGCCTCGGTTGCGCTGCCCGGGGGTTGAATGATCGCGATATCGGCCAGGACGATCCTGGGGCCGGTCACCACGGCATTGGCCTTGAAACTGACCGTGACCTGGGCGGCCGCAGACAGCGGAGAGAGCAACAGCCAGCAGGCGATCAGGATGAATCCGATAGAACGCAAAATATCTACACCATGTTGGTGACGGTTCTCATCATTTCGTCTGAAGTGGTGATCACCTTGGAATTGATTTCAAAGGCACGCTGTGACGTAATCATCTGGGTCAGTTCTTCGACCATGTTGACATTGGAATTCTCCACATATCCCTGCAGCAGGGTGCCGATGCCGTTGGACCCCGGGGTGCCGATCAAGGCGACGCCGGAAGCGTCGGTATCCCGGAACATGTTTTTGCCGATGGCGATCAGACCGGCCGGGTTGGCGAAATCGGCGAGATCGATAGTGCCCAGTTGCGTCGAGGTGGTGCTGTCGCCAACGATGGCGCTGACTATTCCGGTCTCGCTGATGGTGACGTTGCGCGCATCCTCGGGGATGGTGATCTCCGGCTGAATGGGATATCCGTCGGAGGTGGTGATCCGACCGGTGCCGTCCAGCTTGAGGGTTCCCGCCCTGGTATAGGCCGTGTTGCCGTCAGGCAAGTTGACCTGGAAGAATCCGGAACCTTCGATGGCGATGTCAAGGGTATTGCCGGTCTGGACAATATCGCCTTCGGTAAAGATCTTGGTGACCGCGGCGGGCTTGACGCCCAGTCCCACCTGGATGCCGCTCGGTGACGTGGTGTCGTCGGAGGTCGGCGCTCCAGGGACCTTCATGATTTGGTAGAGCAGATCCTGGAAGTCGGCCCGACTTTTTTTGAATCCAGCGGTCTGAACGTTTGCCAGGTTGTTGGCGATAACGTCCATGTTGAGAGTCTGAGCCGCCATGCCGGTGGTCGATGTCCAAAGTGATCGCATCATAACGTGTGAGCCTCCGAGTACGGCGTTGCCGCCGTCAACGTGTTACTGGTTAACTGATTGAGCCGAGTTCATCCTGCTTGTCGTCGATTTTCGCATAACTTTCTATGACCTTGGTCTGCGCTTCAAAGGTCCGCTGGCTGGTGATCATCGCGGTCATTTCCTCGACCATGTTGACGTTGGAGATTTCAAGATGGCCTTGCACCACACGAGAGCCGGTCATGGGTTGGTCACCGCCCGCCGTCAGTCTGTACAGGGAATGCCCCGTCTTGACCAGACTGCTCTGTTCGGGGATGGTAAACACCTGCAAGACAGCGCCGCTCTGTACGCCGTTGACGGAAATATTTCCTGATTCGGCGATGACCACATCCTTTCCTTGGGAGGTATCGAGTTGCATGGGTTCGTCGCCAGCCCCCAGCACCGTATAGCCGTCGTTGGTCAGGACGGTGCCGTTGCTGTCAAGGGTCAGCCGGCCGGCACGGGTATAAAAAATCTCCTCTCCTTTGCGGACCTTGAAAAATCCGGGTCCATCGATGGCCACATTCATGGGGTTGCCGGTGGTTTGCATGGCGCCTTGGTTGAAATCGGTGTCAATGGTGCGGGTGCGGGCATAGTTGATGCCCTTGGTTGCCCGCATCTGCTGGGCCCCTTGCAAGACGGAGGAAAAACTGATGCGATCCTTCTTGAACCCGGTGGTGTTGACATTGGCCAGATTCGAGGCGATGTTGCTCATCGCCTGTTCCCTGGTCAACGCTCCGCTGACTGCACTGTACTTTCCTGAAACCATGGCGCTTTGTCCGGATGATATGCCAATCGTTGAGTTGTTTGTTCTTTTCGGAAACCTGCTGGTGCTTCTTTACGGCAAAAGACCGTTGCCCGCCGGTTAATGGCTGATTTTGGCCATGTGAAAGATATTGAGCAGTTGAGCGGCTTCGGCCCGTGAGATCCCGAGGATGGTCGCGGCCTGCGCACTATCCATGCCTTGTTCTGCTATTTTTGCGAAGATACGATATTTTTCTGGGATCTGCCGGTCAACTTTGGCCATGGCGTCCAGTCGCGGGCGCTGGAGGTTGGTGGTCAAGGTCGCCTCCTTCAGGCTGGTGCTGAACGGTTCCCGGGGTGGTATGGCGCTGTCGTCTGCCAGAACAGCATCGATCTTGCGCTGGATGGCTAGAATCCTTTCGGTCTGGTGCCGCCGCCTGGACCGTTGGCGTCCGGTCAGCACCAGGCAGCACAACAGGCAAAGGGATGCTCCAACCAAGACGCTGCCTATGAGTATAGGGATAAGTTGCGGCATGATGGCCTCGGAAGTTCAGGGTTCGTAGAGGTCTGAGTTGATCAGCTTGACCCGCAGTTTCAGCAGGGATTGACTGTGCAGCTGGGAAACCCTGCCCTCGGAAACCCCCAACACCTCGGCGATTTCCTTCTGGGTGAGTTCTTCGTAATAGTACAGGGCGATGACCAGCCGCTCCTTTTCCGAAAGTTCTTCCAACAGCTCGGCCAGCAGCCGGGTCATCTCCTGCTTTTCGATCAGTTCGGAAGGGGCGGGTCCGCCGATATCCTCCAGGTTATCGAGAAAGCTTCGGCCATCCTCGGTGTGATCAAGTGTTTCATGGAGACTGACGCAACCCAAATGGCTGACTTCGGAGAGCAGGTTGCGGTAATCGTCCAGAGACATGGACATCTCGGCGGCCATCTCATCCTCCTCCGGTGAGCGGCCCAAGCGCCGTTCCAACCGGAGCATGGTCTGGGTCAACTGATTCTGTTTGTCGCGCATCGACCGGGAAAACCAGTCGAGCTTGCGCATTTCGTCGAGAATGGCGCCACGGATGCGATATTCGGCAAAGGTCTTGAATTTTACTCCCTTGGCATCATCGAATTTATTGGCAGCTTCGATCAGTCCGACCATGGCGGCGCTGATCATATCCTCTTTGGTCATGAAACTCGGCACCTGGGGAGTCATGCGCTGTACCACCAGTTCGACCAGGGGCATGTGCTTCCTGATCAGCTGGGAACGGTCATCAAGCGGCGGTACCAGAGGCAACATAGCGATTCTCGGTGGTTAGAAGTCAATAAACAGACAGTGCGGTCATTTTGCGCCGAACTCAAGCAAACGTTTCCAGAAGAATTGAATCGACCCCTTGGGGCCGAGCGTCTGGGGCTCCTGGACCACGGTACGGGCCAGGGCCTCGAAGGCATGGCTGGTCCGGCTATCGGGAAAGAGCTGCACCAGGGTCTGCTGCTTGCGGATGGCGTCCACCATCAATCTGTCGTGGGGGATCGATCCGATATAGTCAATGGAGATGTCCAGGTACCGGTTGGCCACTATGGTCATCTTGCGGTAGACATCCAAGGCCTCGTCTTCGTTTTTGATGAAATTGACGATCAGGTTAAAGTGCTTTTCGTGATACTGGTTGGAGAGCAGCTTCATCAGGGCATAGGCATCGGTGATGGCCGTGGGCTCCGGGGTGGTGACCACCAGGATTTCCTGGGCCGCCGTGTTGAAGTAGGTGACGTTTTCTGAAATTCCCGCCTCGGTGTCGATGAGAACGAAATCGAAATCGTTGTTCATCGAGTCGAGCGCTTCCAGAAGCTGCATCTTCTGCTGGGAGTCGAGCCGGGTGAATCGCTGGACTCCGGAGCCGGCCGGGAGAATCTTGATGCCTTCGGGACCATCGACGAGGATCGATTCCAGCCCCTGTTCACCGGTGAAAAAGTGGTTGAGATTGTGGCTCGGCGCCAGGCCGAAGACCACATCGATGTTGGCCAGGCCGAGATCGGCGTCGAGGATCAGCACCCGTTTGTCCATACGGGCGAGCAGGACGGCCAGGTTAGCCACGACGGCTGTCTTGCCGACCCCGCCTTTGCCGCTGGTGACAGACAGGACCCGGGTCGCGGCCTGGCTCGACTCGGCGACCCTGGCGCGCTCCGGATTGTTCATGGCCCGCAGGGTGCGGGCCTGATCGGTGGATCGTGATGCGTGCTCAGCCATGCTGCATGCTCCCGTGGTCATTCAGGATGAGGGCGGCGATATCCGCCGGGGCGGGCATGAGCAGATCCTCCGGAACCCTCTGGCCGTTGGTGAGAAACGAGATCGGCGTGTCATTTTTGTAATGGATGTTGAGCAGTACGCCCAATTGGTCGCATTCGTCGATCTTGCTGAAAATGAAACTGCTGATCGGCAGGGCTGAGAAGCGTCGGATCGTTTCCTCCAGTTCCCGTTCCCTGGTGGTCGCCGCCAGGAGCAGATGGTTTTCTATCCCTAACTCCGGGCGGAAAAGAGTCGCCAATTCCCTGATCTCGAGTTCGCTTTTCGGGCTGCGTCCAGCGGTGTCGATCAGAACCAGGTCAAAGTCACGGAATTTCTCCAGGGACGCTTCCAGGTCCTGGGGCGCGATCACCACTTCAAGCGGCAACCGCATGATTTCGCCATAGACCTTCAGTTGCTCCACCGCCGCGATCCGGTAGGTATCAATGGTGATCAACCCGATCCTCCCGCCGTGGCGGCTGAGAAAGTGGGCCGCGATCTTGGCCAGGGTAGTGGTCTTGCCCACGCCGGTCGGTCCGATCAGGCTGAGACGTTGCTGCCGGGCGGGCCGGTTGTCCAGCACCTGGGCCGTATTGAACAGCCGGGCGATCGCAGCCTTGAGAATGGCGTTCAGGCCGGTGTCGTCGAGGTGGCGCGTATGGCCGATGGTTTCCCTGACAAAGCGGGCGATCACCAGGGCGGTCTCCTGGTTGATACCGTAGCCGGTGAGCAGCCCGGTTACCGGGTCCATGGGAACGGGAGAGGTGGCAGGGGCGGCAAATTCAGGTTCCACGTAGGGACTGCGCAGCGCAGGAGCATCCAGCCCGGAAATACGGTTGGCCAGGCCCTTGACCAGGGCGCGCAGCTCGGCCAATTCCGATTGGACATCCTGACCGGCCGACGGCACATTGCTGCGGCCGGAAGGCGGGTAGGGGGGCTGACGCTTGGGTTGGTCCTGGCGCCACAGCTCGTCGTAGGTCAGATCGGGCTGAACGGAATCCTGGCTACGCGGCCGGATGGCTTGAGTGTATCTCGTTGTCCGTGGTGCCGGTGATTTGGGCCTCGGTTCCTGCCAGTTGTTGTCCACCGCGGCGGTGATTTCCATCATCGGTTTGCCGAGCATTCCGAAGGAGTCGCTGCGGATAGTACGAGTGGAAAGAATGAGGGCATCGGGGCCCAGAGCTTCCTTGACCATTTTCAGGCCAGTGGCCATGTCTTGTGCTTCAAAGACCTTAACTTGCATCGATGGTCACCGTTCCAATAGATTGAATGCGAACCTGCGAGGTGATTTCGTTGTGCGATAGTACTGCTATGTTGGGGAAATAGCGTTCGATCAGCCGACGGAAATGGGAACGGATCTGAGGCAGCACCAGCAGTGCCGGCTGCTGTCCGACGGCCTGGGAGACGATCAGGTTATTGAGACTTTCGAGGATCTTTTGAGCCGTCTTGGGGTCCAGGGCGAGGTAGCTGCCCCGTTCCCGATGCTGGATGGCGGTTTGGATGGACTCCTCCACGGAGCGGTCCAGGGTGATGACCGGCATGGTGCCGTCGGGTTGGACATGGGCGGCGGAGATCGACCGCGACAGGGCATGGCGGACATATTCCGTGAGGACGTCGGTATCTTGGGTCATGGGGGCGTAGTCGGCCATGGTCTCCAGAATAGACCGAAGATCGCGGATGGAGACGTTCTCGCGGAGCAGATTCTGGAGCACGCGCATTATGCTGCCCAGGCTGAGCATCTGGGGCATCAGCTCCTCGACCAGCCTGGGATAGGTCTTGCCCAGATTGTCGAGCAAGACCTGGGTTTCCTGGCGGCCGAGCAGTTCATGGGCGTGCTTCTTGATCACCTCGCTGATGTGCGTGGCCATGACCGTGATGCAGTCGACTACGGTATAGCCGGCGATCTGGGCGTGCTCGCGTTTGTCTTCGGTGATCCAGATGGCCGGCAGGTCAAAGGCCGGTTCTCTGGTCGGCAAACCCTTGATGGTCTCGGTGACCAGTCCCGGGTCCATGGCCATATAGTAACCGGGCATCATCTCGGCGGTGGCGATGGCCACACCCTTCAAACTGATGGTGTATTGGTTCGGATTGAGCTGAAGATTGTCCTTGATGTGTACGGGCGGCACGATGAAGCCGGTGGTTTGGGCAAACTGCTTGCGGATCGATTGGATGCGGGTGAGCAGTTCGCCGTCCTGGGCGGCATCGACAAAGGGGATCAGGCCGTAGCCGACCTCGAACTCTACCAGGTCAACGTTGAGCATCTTTTCGTAATCCTGATCCGGCTTGACCACCGGCTGTGGCCGTTCGGTCTCGGCTTCCTCGGTTTTCTTCGTGGCTTCGGCCTTGTCGAGACTGTAGGCGGCATAGGCCAGAAGCGCGGCGATAATGAGAAAGGAGAAGAAAGGCATGCCGGGAATCAAGGCGAAACCCATGAGAATCGCGGCCACGACCCACAGAGCCTTGGTGTAGCGGGTAAATTGGGTTTTGAGTTCCGAGCCGAAATCGTCGCGGCCGGCCGAACGGGTCACCAGCATGCCGGCGGCGGTGGAGATGATCAGGGCTGGAACCTGAGCGACCAAGCCGTCACCCACGGTGAGGATGGTATAGTTTTTGGCCGCTTCGGCCAGGGGCATGTCCTTCTGGATCACCCCGATGATGAATCCGGCGCCGATATTGATCAGGGTGATGATGATGCCGGCAATGGCGTCACCGCGGACAAACTTCGAGGCGCCATCCATGGCGCCGTGGAAGTTGGCCTCGTTGGCGATTTCCTCGCGCCGTTTACGGGCCGTAGTTTCGTCGATCAGACCGGCGTTGAGGTCGGCGTCGATGGCCATCTGCTTGCCCGGCATGGCGTCTAAGGTGAAACGGGCCGCGACTTCGGCTATCCGGCCTGCGCCCTTGGTGATGACGATGAAGTTGATGATTACCAGGATCACGAAGATAACCATGCCGACCACGTAAGAACCACCGACCACGAATTGGCCGAACGCCTCGATGACCGCGCCGGCCGCGTGCATCCCCTCGTTGCCATGCAGCAGGATCAGCCGGGTGGACGCGACGTTGAGCGACAGCCTGAACAGGGTGGTCATCAGCAGGAGGGCCGGGAAGATCGAAAATTCCACCGCCTTCTCGGTGTACAGGCTGATAATCAGAATGAGGATGGCGATCGTGATATTCAGCGACAGGCACAGGTCGAGGACCAATGGCGGCAGGGGGATGATCATCAGCATGAGGATGCCGATCAATCCCACCGAGGCCATGATGTCGCTGCGCCGCAGGAGATCGGCTGGCCGAATCCTGCCAAACAGCGTCGTGTTTCCTGTCGCTTCCATTTATCTTTTGCCCTTTAGTGAATAGACATAGGCCAGGATTTCGGCCACGGCCTTGAACATCTCTTCGGGGATCGTCTGCCCCACTTCAACCTTGGAATGCAATAACCTTGCCACCGGTGGATTTTCGACCAGGGGAACGCGATGTTCCCGCGCGATCTCGCGGATTTTGGCCGCCAGCATCTCCTGCCCTTTGGCCAGGACCATCGGCGCTTCCATCTTGCCGAATTCATACTTGAGGGCCACGGCGATATGGGTGGGGTTGGTGATGACCACATCGGCCGTGGGTACGGCGGCCATCATGCGTTTGCGGGCCATTTGCTGCTGGATGGAACGGATTTTTGACTTGATGTACGGGTCGCCCTCGGTTTCTTTCATTTCCTCCTTCTGTTCCTGCTTGGTCATCTTCATCTTCTGCTCCATCTCCCAGCGGACAAAGGCATAGTCGAGGATGGCCAGGACGATCATGATCCCCACCACCTTGGCCATGATCAAGGCCGCTGTTTTGGCGAGATAGAGGATGGTGACATCGACCGGCATCTCGTTGAGCAGCAGGGCCTGGCCGAATTCGCCCTTGATGGTTTTGTAGGAGAACCAACCGATGACCCCCACCTTGAGCAGCGATTTGATCACCTCGATCAGGGAACGTTTGGAGACGAAACGGGCCATTCCCTTGATGGGATCGAGCTTGGTCAGGTCGGGAATGAGCGGTTCGGTGGTGAACAGCCAGCCGATCTGGGCGAAGGTGGAGAAAAAACCGACGAGCAGGGCAACGAGAAACAGCGGCGCCAGAATCAGGGCTATGGCTGCCCCGAGGTAATAGGCGAGTTTCATCATGGAGTTGGGCGTAATGGTGTATTCTCCGCTGGTTTGCCAGACGGTGACGAGTATCTCCTTGATTGCGCTCCAGAAGGTAGGAGCGTAGAACATCCAGAAGAGCAGCAGCACGGTGAACAGGGCCGCGGTCTGCACCTCCTTGCTTTGGGCCACTTGCCCTTTTTTCCGAAAATCGGCGCGTCGTTTCGCCGATGGGGATTCGGTCCGTTCCCCGCTGCTGGTTTCTTCAGCCATGATTTGTCATTGCGTACGGACATTCGCAGGGCGAACGTCGTGTTCAGATCGGGATGCCGCCCCATGCGACAATCCCATAGGGAGCAAATGCAACAAATGCACCTGAGGAGAGGGGCATTATGCCGAGGATGGATTTATCTGGATAACGAGCCGATATGTGAATGTTTATTTAAGAAGATGCAGCAGGGTGAGAATGTTTTCTCCCATGCTGTCAAATTCACGACGCAAGATGGAGGAGATGGCGGGGAATGTCAGGCCGATGACCAGAAAGGCAATGCCGATATTGAGTGGAAAGGAAAGCATGAAGACGTTGAGCTGAGGAAAGACCCGGGCAAAGATGCCGAGCACCAGGTTGGCCAGCAGGAGCAGAGCCAGGACCGGGGCGCTGAATTTGACGCCGAGAACGAACATGTGGCTGGCTTGACGCATGAGGTTGTCGAACGCGCCGGGAGAGAAATCGAGGGGACCGGGCGGCAGGAGCGCAAAGGATTCGACGATGGCGCGGAAAAAGAAATGGTGCAGGTCCAGGGTCAGAAAGACGAGCAGGGCGAGGATATTGGCGAACTGACTCATCAGCGAAAGCTGCTGGGAGGTCTGTGGATCAAAGATATTGGCGGCGGAAAACCCCATCTGATAGCCGACGACCGTGCCGCCGAAACTTACGGCGGCAAAGACCATCTGCACCACCAGGCCGATCAGTATGCCGATCAGGGCCTCGTTGACCAGCAGCACGCCGAACCAGACCATGGAGAGGGGAGTCTGAGGCGTGTAGGGCGCCATGGCCGGAAAAAGGAGCACGGTGAGGACCATTGCCAAGCCGATTTTGCTCCGTGCGGCGATCTGGTCGCTGCCAAAGGCGGGGATGGATGCTATCAGGGCGGTGATTCTGGCGAGACAGAGAAGAAAATTCTGGAATTGCTGCAGGGAGATAGATGGCAGGTCCATGGGCGCGCGCTGCCCGGACCTACTGGCCGACCGTGGCGATCTGGGCGATGATGCCGGTGGTGAAGGTCACCAGCAGATCTATGATCCAGGGGCCGAAGATCAGCAGGGTGATGAAGACCGCCACGATTTTGGGGACAAAGGTCATGGTCTGCTCGTTGATTTGAGTGGCGGCCTGAAAGATGCTGATCAGCAGGCCGATCACCAGGGCCGTGAGCAACATCGGGGCCGAGGTCAGCAGAATGGTTTCCACAGCTTTTTTGCCGATATAGACGACGGTTTCAGGTGACATGGATCTCCTGCGGGTGGAAAACAAGAAGGCGCGTTCAGCCGAAACTCTTCATCAGAGAGCCGACCACCAATTGCCAACCATCGACGAGCACGAACAAGAGGAGTTTGAACGGTAGAGAAATGACGACTGGCGGCAGCATCATCATGCCCATGGACATCAGTACCGAGGCCACCAGCATGTCGATCACCAGGAAAGGAACATAGATCATGAAGCCCATCTGAAAGGCGCGCTTCAACTCCGAGAGTATGAACGCCGGGACGAGAATCAATGAGGATAACTCATGCTTATCGGCAGGCTGCTCCTCTTTGGTGATGTCGATCAGTAACTGCAGTTCGCTTTCCTGGACCTGGGAAAACATGAAGTCGCGCATGATGCCCACCGAACGGTCCAGCGCCTGCTGTTGGGTCATTTTTTCCTGCATGTACGGTTGCAGAGCTTGGTCGTTGAGGGCTTTGAAGGTTGGGGCCATGACAAAGAAGGTAAGAAACAGGGCCAGCCCGAGCAGGACTTGGTTGGGTGGGGTGTTCTGGGTTCCCATGGCCTGGCGGACGAATCCCAGCACAATGATGATCCGGGTGAAGGCGGTGGTCATCAGGAGAATGGCCGGGGCAACCGTGAGAATGGTGAGCACCAGCAACACCTGCAGCGCGGTCGAGACTTCGGCCGGGGTGTTGGCCTCCTTGATCCCCAGGGAAAGGGTGGGCAGGTTGACCGCCAGGGCCAGTTCCGGCGCCAGCAACAGGAGCAGGCCGAGACCGAGGCAAAGCCACTTCACGGCTGCTCCGCCGGGATGGCTGGGCAATCCGTCGGCTTCCTGACAGGGTTGGCGGACAGATCGGCCAGAAGATGGATGGAGTCGGCGCTGACTCCCAGCAGGAATTCCTGGCCACGGATTTCCACCAGGGCGAGGGACGCTTTTGGCTGTAAAGGCCGCATTTCGATGAGCTTGATGGCCGTGGTGCCGCTTGTGCCGGGCAATAGACGTTTTTTTGACAGGGCATAGAGGGCGAGGATCAGGCCAATCACCACCAACAGGGCCCAGCCGGTTCGGAGCAGGGCCGAGGTGATGTCTGGCGGCTCCGCGGCCCAGGCTGACACCGGCCAGAGGATCAGGAGCAGGACGGGTACCCATGGCATGGCGTTATCCCAGGTTCTCGATCAAGTCCGACTGGCTGACCACTTCGGTCAACTTGATGCCGAACTTGTCGCCCACCTTGACCGCCTCTCCCCGGGCGATCAGGCGGGAGTTGATGTACAGATCCAATGGGTCGCCGGCCTGCTTGTCGAGTTCGACCACATATCCCTCGCCCATTTGCAGCAGATCCCTGATGAGAATCCGCGCCCGGCCGACTTCGACCGAAACTTGCAAGGGTACGCCATACAAGAATTCCAGATCCCTGACCAGGTTCCCTTGATTGGCCGTCTGATGCGTTGGTCCTTCCTTGTTTTCCTGCAGCAGTTCGGCGGTCTCTTCGGGATCAAGCGGGTTGAATTGCTGCGGTTCCGGGGCGTCAGGTACTGCCATGGATGCCTCCTAATCGGTTGCTGTGGCGACCGGTGACATGAAATGCCTTCTTGCCGTTTCGTTTTCCGGCGATGGCGTGAAAGAGCGGCTGGTCGTCGACCAGGATGGTCAGGGGCTGATCGGGGTTGTACTGCAACTCGACGATGTCGCCCGGCTGGAGGTTGAGAATTTTCCTGATGGTCAGGTTGACATGGCCTGCGCGGGCGACCACCAGGCTTTCAGTTTCCAGGACTTCATGGGCGATCTGCTCGGTCCAAGTCGTGCTTTTGGGGGCAATGGCGACCAGGGCCTTGAATTTTTCGTGCAGCGGTTCAAGGATGGGATAAGGGATGATGAACCGCATCTGACCACACAACTCGCCGCCCAGGTGGATGTTGAAGCGGGCCGCCAGCACCTCGGTGTCTGGATCGACGATATTGACCAGGCGAAAATTGTTTTCCACCTTGTTCAACGACACCTGCATATCGAGGACCGGTCGCATGGCATTGGCAAGTTCGTTACCGATGTCGATCATGATGGCTTTCAGCAAAGAGATCTCGATGATGGTCAGGCCACGGTTCAGATCCAGGGCAAAGGGTTCGCTCGATTGAGGCGAACCGAGCATGATCTCCAGCAGGGTGAAGGCCATGAGGGTGTCGAAATGGAACAGGCAGCCGTATCGCAGCGGTGAGATGCTGTAGATGCCCACCGCACCCTGGTTGTTGAGATCGCTCAGACTCTGCTGGAACACGGTGACGGTCATCTCGGCCGGCTCGACGCTGAATTTGCGCAGCATGGCATTGGTCAGGCTGGCGGAGAACCTTTGCGCGAAACTGTCGAGGACGATGTCCAAATTGGGGATGCGCTTGCTGCCGGCACGGCTCTGAACCTGTTCGTAGACCTTGAGCAGGTCGAGGCTCGACACCGGCATGGTTTGGCGCGGCGACCTGGTGGGGCTGTTTTCGATCAGATCCGTCGAGATCTGCCCCGCCTTGACGGCAACCAGCAGTTCGGCGATTTCCCGTTTGGTGAGTATCGGTTCCACGGGGCTCACTGCACTACAAAATCGGTCAGATAGATATTCTCGATCTTCCCGGTTTTCAGAAATGAATTGATACTGCTCTTCAGCTCGGCCTTCACTTGATTCTTCCCTTGGACATCCAGCACTTCCTCGGGGGTTTTGTTGCTGATGATCAGCAAGATGGTATCGCGGATTTGCGGCATGCGTTTGTTGACCTCGTCCACTGCGGAGTCCCTGTCCAATTCGAGCGAGAGCGATGCCTTGACATAATGTTGGACATCTGTACTGATGATATTGACCACGAACTCCTTGATCTCGACAATCGGGCCAATCTTCGTTTCAGGGGTGATCGGTTTGATCAGGCCGGCTGCTTTGCTCTCTTCCGGTTGTTTGTGCTGCATTTTTTCCTGGTACGGTTTGTACAGAAAATAGTAGCCGCCACCGCCACCCAGAAGAAGCAGAACCACCACCACTATGGTGATCAGCTTCTGTTTCCCACCTTTTTTCTGTCCGCTCGTTTGTTCAGTTTTTCTCTCCGCCATACGGTCTTCCTCTTAAAGCTGAGTTGTTCACAGGAAGGTGGGAACGGTCTTGTGGAATGCCTGGACCCCAGGCAAGGGTCGATCGCTGTGCCTGTGAGTACTGTTGCCAAACCGACTGGAGAGGGAGGTCGGAATATCGGCCTCGGCTCGCCAATGCACAACAGGATATGCAAGTAAAATGCCAGGGGGCGAGGAGAGAGGGGAAGGAAGGACGAGAGGAAGGAGAACGGCTTGGTTATACATGGCACGGCTCCATGATCGGATGACCATGGAGCCGTGTGACGGAATATTGACAGATGACTATCGTTTGAGGTTGATCAGTTCGTTCAGCATATCATCCACGGTGGTGATGATTTTGGAGTTGGCCTGAAAGCTGCGTTGGGTGGCGATCATATTGACGAATTCCTGTCCCATGTCGACGTTGGACTGCTCCAGGGCGTTGGTGAACAGTCGGCCCAGCTCCGGCCCAGGCACGCCGACCCTGATGATGCCGACATCGGACGAGGCCGTGAAACGGTTGGCTCCGGCCTGTTGCAAGGCGCCGGGATTTTGGAACTTTGCCAGGACCAACTGGGCGATATTGATCTGACGGCCGTTGGAATAGACGGCCACCACGACGCCATCGTTGTTGATGGCGACGTTGGTCAGTTCGCCTGCGCCATACCCGTTCTGCGCTGTCCCGATGACGGAGGACGCACTGGCATATTGGGTGCAATCGAGGTTCAGGGTAATGGTGGAATCGGCGGCGCCGTTCCCCCAGGCAATCGGCGCGGTGACTGCGGTAAAGGGATCGGGATAGGTGGGCGGCTGCCCGGTGCTGGTGAACTGCATGTCTGGCAATGGAGTGGCGGTGGTGCTGTTGTCGATGCTGTAGGCAGCCTCCCAGACATTGTTGACATCGTCGACCATGCGCCAATAGGCGGTGAGCAGATGGGCCACGCCCAGAGAATCGAAGACCTCGCTCGAGGCCGAATAGGTGTAGCTCTGCCGGACCGTGGGATCGATTGTCGGATAGGTCGCTGTGTCGATGACCTTCGAGTTTGCGTCCAGATTGGTGTTGAAGGTCAGATCCGAGGTGGGGTTGGCCCCAATCAGGCCGATACTGGACACCCGGATGTCCGTGGCATCGTTGGGGAGCAATGCAGTGTTGTCCACGAGATCAAACCCCTTGCCCTGAACCCGCAGACCTTCCGGGCTGATCAGATAGCCATCCTTGTCGAAGTGGAAGGAGCCGGCCCGGCTGTAGTAGGCGGTGTTGTCGCCCGGCACCTTGAGGATGAAAAACCCGTTGCCCTCGATGGCGACATCGGTGCCTGACGTGGTGGATTCGAAGGTGCCCTGGCTGAAAACGGCGTCGATGGTGGAAAGCCCCACCCCGCGGCCTACCTGGGATACCCCCCCGGAACCGTACACGTTGCTCGATAACACGTCGGAAAAAAGGGTGCGCGAACCCTTGAACCCGGTGGTACCGGTATTGGCCAGGTTATTGCCGATGACGCTCATCGCCTGGGAAGTGGTGTTGAGACCACTAACGCCACTATACATTGCACTCTGAATACCCATGACAACCTCCTGCGTGAAGATATGAATAATTGATGATAATGACTTCAATGAAGCGATGTCGGCCAGCCGAATGGAGAGGCTGTCCTGTCGCTCTCCTCAATTATCCCCGCGCCATCCGTTGCCCAGAGATGAAACTGTTTCCCGATAATTGCCATTCCGTTGGTATCGGGATCATTGCCGCCAGCGCAGAGCCGCAGGCAATTACTTGGCATCAACCGGAAGTGTTGCCGGTTGCATTCTGATTTTTGACAAACGCCCCGTACAGGGCGGAAATCTTGTATTCTCCTGACGAGGTGATGATTCTCGCCTCGGGCCCGCTCAGATCAATGCCGGTGACCTGGGCGTGTACCAGGGGCGTGAGCGTGGCGTTGGTGCCGTCCATATTGGTGGCGTTGATGGAGATTGAGTAGGTTCCGGGGGCCATGCTGTTGCCGTTGCTGTCTCTTCCATCCCAGGTCAGAAAATGGTTCCCCTCGGAAAGATCGGTCGCCTTCAGGGTGGCCACGGTTTGGCCGGCCGAGTTTTTGATCGTCACGCTGGCTCCGGCCACCATGCCGTCAATCTTGTAACCGACCTGCGCCGGGCCGTCGCCGAGGGCAAAGGTGTTGCCTTCCACCACCACTTCCTGGCCGATCAAACCCAAGGCATTGTATCGCTCGGAACTGTTGGCCGCGGCTGTCAGTTGACTCATCGAATCGTTGAGATTGAACAGTTGCTCCAGTTGGCTGTACTGGGCCAACTGGGAGGTAAACTCGGTGGGATCGGAGGGATTGAGCGGATCCTGGTGCTTCAACTGAGCTATCAGCAGGGTAAGGAACTGTTCCTGGCCGAGGGCGTTGATCTTTGCGGTCTTGCTCGCTGTGTCTGCGGCTGAAGCGACAGAATTGGTTGCGCTGATGGGCATATATTCCTCCTGACTCAGACAAGGACGCTGAGGATGTTGGTGGCGGAATCGCCGCCAGTGGTTTCATCGAGTTCCTGAGCAAGCTCCGATTGGCCGCTGGCATGACGTGTAGATGGAGATGATTGCTGCCATGCATTGCGTTCCTGGAAACGTTCGCCGCCGGGATGATTGTGCGCGGCGACCGATACTTCCACCTGCTGCAGATGCAGCCCCTGTTGTTCCAGGGCTTCTTGCAGCCGGGGCAGATGACGGTGGATCATTTCCTGGGCCTGGGAAGTCTGGGCCACGATGTGCGCCCTGATAATGTCCTGGGCCACCGTGATTTCCATCCGTAATTCACCCAACTCCTCCGGATGAAGGCGGAGCGCGACCGTGCCGGTTTCCAGCGGCCTGTTGGCCGAAAAATAGGCGAGCATTTGGTCAACGGCCGCAGTGTCGGGTACGGTCGTCCCGGAGGGCAGCAGCATGGCGCCAGAGGCGGGCGGAGCGATCGTGACCGGCTGTTGTCCTGCGCCTTGCTGTTGGTGGGCAAAGAGCAGGGGAGGGGTCTCCTGGCCGACGGATGATTGCGGTTTCTGGGTATCGTCGTCCGCAGCGGATTGCATCGAACCGGTGGCGTACACCGGCTTCTGTTGCTTGGTTTCTTGCAACGTGTTGTCTTCCACCTGAGGATTCTCGTCCGGCTCCGATGCAGTGGGCATGGGGGGAGCCTTGGGCAGGCGGGAACGGATGTAGTTGCCGTTCACGTCAATCGTGCGGGTATCCAAGGGTGTTGCGGCCGATCCCGGACGACTGCTGCTGTCGCTGATTATTTCTTCGGCGACTTGTTCCTGCTGGACGGTAATAGTTTGGCCGTATTTGCTTTGGAAGACCATGGTGTTGCCGGTCTGGATCTGCCCTTCCGTTTGCTGATCGGCTGGGGAGACGACAGTTCCTTGCGGTTGTTGCGTACCCGGTACGGCATGGTGGGCGGCAAAACGTGCCGTGGGTATCGGGGTCGCTGCTGTGCCTGCCTCTTTGCCGAAAGCGGTCTGGAAAGCGGTCTGAACAGAAGCGGCAGGTGCGGTCGGATTGTCTGGCATCTCGGATGCGGCCGGCATTGCCATGGCGGCATCGTCGGCGAGCTGGGGCGGAGATGGCTGCACGATCGTCTGCCGGGCCACCGGCGGGCCACCGGCGGTGGTTCCTGCGGTCAAGTCGGCCAGCAGTCTTGCCACGGCCGATTCGCGCTGCTGGCCGGCGGCTGACGGATTGGTCGGCATGTTGTCTGGTGGGGCTGCGCCGGTCAACGTTGCCGGCGCTGGTTGCGGCATCGCCGCTTCGACCGTTTTATCTGGGTTGGTAGTCGCCACAGGAGCATCGCTGGGCGGTGCCGCGCTGATTTTTTTCGCACCCTGAGATCCATTCTGGGCAGGGCGGTTACGCGGCTGCTTCGGGGCGACATCGGCTGGGGACGATGGAGTGGTGGTCCGCTGGTCGGTCGCGTTTTTCAGGTGGGAAGCGAACAGCCCCTCGTTGCCCGTGTTGGGCGATGTCGCTGACTTGGGAGCGGATGACATCAAGTCGGTGGGAATGATTGCAAGTGCTGGCATGGGCATTATTGAATGTTCGAGGTGGAAAAAACGGTGGTCAGCTTGGCCGCCTTCTCCCTGTCCATACTGTTGAGAATTTTGGCGGCTGATTTGGTTTTCATTTTGCCCAGGATGGAAATCGCCAACTCTTGGTCCACAGCGCTCAACACTGTGGCGGCCTTTTCGGCACTCATCTTCTCGTACATCTTGGCGAGTTCTCCAGCCCGTTTCTGCTCCTCAGCGTGCTTCTGTTCAAGCAGTTTTTCAATCTGAACCCGGAGCTGGTTGAGTTCTTCAATCTTCTTATCGACCTCATCCCCCAATCTCTTTAATTCATTTTTCTTGTTTTCCAACTCCTCGTGCTCACGGGCAATGGGTGTATCCCTGAGCTTAAGTCTCTCTATGATCCGGCGCTCTTCCACGGAGCCGTACTGTTGCTCTTGGGCGGGCTGCAGAGTGGGAGGGACATGTGTTTCCTCGGCAAGTGCCGGCCACAGAATGGAAAAAAGGATGAGTCCGGCAAGAAGAAATAATTTGTTCATGGGCGCTCCAGACGATGTTGAGGGCGGGATGCCTGGCAGGCACTAACCTTGTTTGCGTTCATGGGCAAGCACGGCGACTTCATCAAGCATGGTCAGTTCTTTTTTCTCCAGAAATCTGGCATAGGCCGCATTCTGCTGTTCCTGCAGCTTCTCGATGATCTTTCTCTCCTTGCTCCTTTTCACCAAGAGCTGCCGTTTTTTGGTCACCTGGTCCTGCTGTTCCATGAGTTTGACCCGGCGCGACTCGAGTTCTCGCCGGACCAGATCGATCCGGGATTCAAACAGGCGCAGTCGGTCGACGGTAGTCCCTTCTTCCCAGTCTCGTTGCAGGTCGGCGTACAGATCGGTCAATTCCTTTTCGGTCTGTTGCAGCATTTTCTGAAGTTGCGCCTCCAGTTCCAAGGCATGATACAAGTCTTGTTGCGCCAAGTCTTCAAGCTGCCGGCGGTACTTGAGTACCGCGTGCATGGTAAACGGCTTCACGCTTCGTTGTCCTCGGCCTGGTCGGTTTTCCTGCGATCAAGTCTGGTCATTCGTCTCCGGTCGGCAGCCTGACGGTCGCTGAACAGATCCCCCATGGCGGCGAGTGTTTTCTCCAGGCTGGAGGACTCGTCATATTCTTGGGTCAGGAAGGTATTGATGGCATCGATGCGCGCAATGGCGTAATCGATTTTTTTGTTGCTGCCCGCGGCATAAGCGCCGATGTTGATCAGATCCTCTGACTCCCGGTACACGGCAAGGACACTGCGGGTCTTCCCCGCCAGTTCGCGATGCCGCTGACTGGTGATGTCGCGCATGACCCGGCTGGTGGAGAGCATGACATCGATGGCGGGATAGTGGTTCTTGGCGGCAATGGCGCGGGAGAGGACAATATGGCCATCCAGGATCGACCGGGCCGAATCGGCGACCGGTTCAGTCAGGTCATCGCCGTCGACCAATACCGTGTACAGACCAGTGATCGAGCCCTGATTCTGGAAATTACCAGCCCGTTCCAGCAGTTTGGGCATGGTGGCGAACACGCTTGGGGTATAGCCTTTGGTGGTCGGCGGTTCGCCGATGGACAGGCCGATTTCGCGCATGGCCATGGCAAACCGGGTGAGCGAATCCATCATCAGGAGCACATCCTTGCCCTGCTGACAGAAATATTCGGCGATGGCGGTGGCCACAAAGGCGCCGCGCATCCTGAGCAGCGGCGATTGATCCGAGGTGACGGCGACGATCACCGAACGGGCCAACCCTTCCGGTCCCAGGTCGCGTTCGATGAACTCCTTGACTTCGCGGCCGCGTTCGCCGATCAGGGCAATGACATTAACATCCGCCTTGGCGAATTTGGCCATCATCCCCAACAGCACGCTTTTGCCCACCCCGGAACCGGCCATGATACCCATGCGTTGGCCAATGCCGCAGGTGAGCAGACCGTTGATGGCCCGGATGCCGAGGTCAAGCGGCTGAGCGATGGCGGCACGTTGCATCGGATCAGGCGGGAGGGAGTACAGCGGTCTTTCGTGCGGCAGATGCAGGGAAATTCCCTGATCAAGGGGATGGCCCATGCCGTCGAGGACCCGGCCCAGCAGGGCATCGCCGACTCCGATGCCCGCCTGTTCTTTCCTGACCCGAATACGGCTGCCCGGGCCTAAGCCGCGCAACTCGCCCAACGGCATCAACAGCGCCCGGTTATTGCTGTATCCGACGATCTCGGCTGAAACTTCCGGGCCTCCCTCAAGCGGAGCGATCTCACACAGGGCGCCGATGGAGGAACGTGGGCAGGAGCCTTCCACCACCAGGCCGACGATGCGATGCACCTTGCCGTAGGTTTGGATGGGAGAAAACGATCTGAGGCGGGCGGCGAGGGAAGTCATCGGGTTTCAAGGCGCCGGAGGCGGAAAAGTTTGGAGAAACGGTGCCGATGCCGGGAACTGTCTCGTTCATGCCTCGGAGGGAGTTTCCGCGATCGGCGGTCCGAAGGCAGTCTCGGTTTCCTTGTCGGGAGGAGAGACGAAAAGAGGCTGCTCAGCGAGAAATTCCTTCATGCTTTCCAGTTGCAGCTCGATGGAGGCATCCACGATGCCAGCCGACGACTCCAGCAGACATCCGCCCCGGGTCATGCTTGCGTCGGTCTTGAAGACGAGATGCGAGAGACCGCGAATGGAGGCGATCAGTTCAGGAGCCTTGGCTTCGGCAACGGCGAGATCGTCGGGATGCAGGGTTACATAGTATTCCTCGCTCTCGATGGCTTGGTCCAGGGCCGCTTCCAGAGTGGCGGCGATGACGGTGCGCGGCGTGGTCAGCTCATGACGCACAATTTTTTCACTGAGCAGGGCAATCAGGTTGATCATCTCGGCCCGGTGGCGCGCAAACATGGTTTTGTATTGAGTGTCAAATTTTCGGCATCCTTCGGCAAAGGCCATGACAGCTTGGTTCAGTTCCGTCTTGAATTGGGCCGCCAGGTCGGCCCTCCCGCAGTCATAGGCTTCCTGCCGGATCGCTTCAAGATCAATGACAGACGCCGGTTCTGGCTCAGAGACCGGCTCTGGCGCCGGTTCGGGTACGGCCTCGACCTTTGGCGGATGCTCTGGTTCGGGGACACTCTGGATGGCTGGTTTCTCGGGAACGGCTGTCTCGACAGCGGGTGGCGCCTCGTCCCGGGGAAGCGCAATGCTGCGGCAGACAAGGGAGGTGGGGACGAACAGGGGATCCTGCTTGAAGACCTTAGACGAATTCATCGCCGCCACCTTTGTCGCCCAGCACCAGCTTGCCCTCTTCCTCGAGTTTCATGGCGATCTTGACAATGGTCTGCTGCATGGTCTCGACCTCGGAGAGCCGAACCGGTCCCATGGCTTCGAGATCGTCCTTGATCATATCTGCGGCCCGGGAGGACATGTTGGCAAAGAGTTTGGCCTTGATCTCGTCGGAGGCGGTTTTCAGGGCCAAGGTCAGGGAGTCGTTGTTGATCTCGCGCAGGATCATCTGGATCGAGCGGCCATCCAAGGAACACAAATCCTCGAAGGTGAACATCATCTTGCGGATGTCCTCGACCATCCCCGGGTCAACCTGTTCAAGGTTCGCCAGGATTTCCGCATCAAGGTTGTCGGTCATGCTGTCGAGGATATCGACCACTTTCTTCAATCCACCGACCTGCCGCTGTTTCTGGGGGTCGACCACAATGCCGATCTCTTTGCTCAAGGCCTCTTCGATCCGGTCGATGACTGCCGGGGAGACCTTGTCCAAGGTGGCGATGCGGTACATGACATCGGCTCGCTTTTCCTCGGGAAGGTTGGCGATGATCGCGCTGGCGTGATCGACGACCTGGGTGGAGAGGACCAAAGCCAAGGTCTGGGGGTGTTCGCGTTCGAGCAGCTCGGCCACCATGGCGGGATGCATCTTTGCTATGGTTTCCAACGGACGGTTCTCGGTGCCGGTGATAAACTGACGCATCAGATTGATCTCCCGGTCTTTGCCGCCGGAGCCCGCGATCAGTTTCTTGGCGAATTCCTGCCCCTTGACCACCAGGCCGGACTGACCCTCGGCGGACATCTCGAAATCCTCCAGCACCCGCCTCTTGACCTCGTCGGAAATATGCTCGATATCCGCCATGCATCGGGTGACTTTGAAGATTTCTTCGTCAGTCAATTCCCGCATCACTTTGGTCGCTGTCTCCTCACCGAGACAAATAAGCAGGATCGCTGCCTTTTTCAGTCCTGTCAGTTTATCTGCCGCTGTCATGCATCCTGCTGTTCATGTAAAAGACAAAAAATAAACGATCGGGAAAACACGGTGTACGCATGATGTCTAGCTCTGCTCATGGATCCATCCTTTGAGCACGTGGGCACTGAACACCGGATCGTTTTCCACACCCTTTCTGATCCTTTCCATCGTATCGATGGCCGGTGATTCCATCGCGGTCTTGTAGGCCGCTCCACCGATCAGGACGTCCGCCGTTCCAGGGGTGGAACCTTCAGCCCAGCCCTGGGTCTGTTCGGCGCTCATCTGTTCCACGGTCTTGTAATGATGGGTGATGTCGCGGTTTAAGGTTTTCATCAACGGACGGATCAAGACGAAGTAGAGCAGCAGGGCGCCCAGGGCAAAGAGGCCGTAACGGATGAGCGGCATGTATGGGTACAATTGGCTGCCCGCCCCATCACCGCTGTCGGCGTCCTCTGCGGCGCCGAGGAACGGCATGGAGGTGACCTCGATCTTGTCGCCGCGAGCGGGATTCAAGCCCAGCGCCGAGGCTATCATGGTTTCCAGGGCCTTGAGTTCGGCCTGAGAGCGGGGTTCGGTCTTGGCAGCCTCCCCGTCTTTGGCCGGGACGGCCTTGTCGGCCACCAGCACCGAAACCGAGAGCTTGCTCACCGTGCCGACCGGATTGATCGTTTTCGAGACCACCTTGCTGATTTCGTAGTTGGTGGTCCGCTGCGACCGGCTGGTAGGCGGTGTGGTGCTGGTGCTCTGCGCCGCGTTGCCCTCCAGGTTCGATTGGACGCCGGGAATGCCGCCGACGATATCCGAGCCTGATTTGTCCTCGTTGACCTGCTCGCTGCGGATGACCGGTTCTTCGGGATCGAATGTTTCCTCGGTTTTTTCGGTCTTGGCGAAATTAAGCGTGGCGCTGACCCGCACCATGGCGTTCTTGGCGCCGAGAGACTTGTCGAGCAAAGCCTGGGCCCGGTCTTCAAGCCGCTGCTCCACCTGCATCTGGAATTCCAGCATATCGGGGGAGAGGCTGCCGGCCATCCCTTTCTCGGCCAGCCGCGAGAGCACGTTGCCATTCTGGTCGATGACCGTGACGTGCTGAGGAGCCAGGCCTTCGATGGAACTGGACACCAAATGCACGATGCCCTCGATCTGGGGCTCGCTCAGGCGTTTGCCCGGAGCGAGTTTGATGATGACCGATGCCGTGGCGGGTTGCTGCTGTTCCTTGAACAACCGTTTTTCCGGCAAGGCAAGATGGACGCGCGCCGTTTCCACCGGGCCGAGTGAGGCGATGGTGCGGGATAATTCTCCCTGTAATGCCCTGGAATAGTTGACTTTTTGTACGAAGTCGGTGAGGGCGAACGACTGTTTGTCAAAAATTTCAAAACCAACACCGCCTCCCTGGGGCAAGCCGAGCGAGGCCAGGGTCAGGCGGGTTTCATGGACGTCTTTGATCGGGATGAGAACATTGTGGCCGCTGTTCTCCAGTTGGTAGGGGATGTTCTGGCTTTTGAGCCAGTTGATCACGGCCGATGCGTCGGCGTCGGCGAGATTGCCGTACAACAGCTGATAATCCGTGGTGCGCGACTGGACGATGATCAGGGCGAACAGGCCCAAAGTCAGGGCGGCCACGGCCGCCAGGGCTATTTTACGGGGCAGAGGCCAGGCAACTATGGTCGCCGCCAGCGCCTGCCAGCCGCTTTTCAGTCTTGAGATGGAAGTGGCATCTGTTGGTTGTTCAGCCATGGCGATGCTTCCCTGCGTTGGTTGTTTTCCGGGTATGAGCGATTTTCATGACGCCACGGGCGGATCACACCTGCATCCGCATGATTTCCTGATAGGCATCAAGAGCCTTGTTCCGAACCTGAACGGCGAAACGAAGGGAGATGTCCGCTTTTTCCATGGTGATCATGGCGGCATGCAGATTTTTTTCCCCGCCGCTGTGCAACTGTTGTATGGCCATGTCGGCATCGTGCTGTTGCTGATTGGTGTCCGCGATCATGGTTTTGAGGATGTCGCCGAAGGCGGTTTCCGCTTGGCGGCTCGGAGAGGCCGCAGGCGCGGCCGGGGTGGCCAGGAGGCCGATGCCTTGAATCGCTTCCATTGTTACCTCCCGATGGTGAGGGCTTGCATGGCCATGCGTTTGGCCGATTTGATCGTGGTGGTATTGGCTTCATAGGAACGGGTGGCGGACATCATGTCCACTATTTCCTTGAAAACACTGACGTTGGGCATTGCCACATACCCATCCGGTCTGGCATCCGGGTGCGAGGGATCGTAGACGAGTTGGGGCGGACTGGTGTCTTCGACAATCCTGGCGACCTTGACGCCTTCGGAATGTTGCTGCTCCTGCAGAGAGGCGGCGAGCTGCCGCTGAAAGGGAAGCGGCTGGGTCTGGAACACCACGGATTTTTTTTTGTAGGGGCCGCCCTCGGGTGTCGAGGTGGTTTCGGTATTGGCCAAATTGGAGCTGATGGTGTTCAGCCGGGTTGTTTGCGCCTGCAATCCCGAGGCGGCGATGTCAAAGGTGGTGAAAATATCCATGTCGGACTCCTGTTTTGATGGGGGGCGTCAATATACTTTAAGCAAATTATGCGCCACCATTGATGACATATTTGAGCGTCGATAATTTTTGGTTGAGCATGGTGATCGCCGTCTCATACAGAATCTCGTTTTCCGAGAGTTTGATCATCTCCTGATCGACCTTGACCGTGTTCCGGTCTCCGAATCCGACGGGGTCTTTGGCAACGGCGAGAGTGCCGTTGACCTGCTCGAAATCGGTGGGGGCCAAAGGGATGTGTTGAGGCTGGGTTGCCACCGGCCGCAGACCGCTGTCAGTCATGGCGCTGCGCAGTTGTTCCTCGAAATGCAAGGATCTTGCCGCGTATCCCGGTGTTTCGGCGTTCGCGATGTTGGAGCCGATGACTTCCTGGTTTTTGGAGCGGAGATCAAGCACCTTCTGCAAGAGTCGCATGGTGGTGTCGAATTGTTGAATGCTCGACATGGAATTCCTCCGTTTTGGTGATGCGGGATGCCGGTTGCCGTCGACCGGCGTCACTGTTTATCGAGTTCGAGGATGGCTGCTTCTTCGCGGGCCATTTTGGTCCAGAGCGGGTCTGTGCCTTTTTCGGCCAACTCTTTAAACAACTTAAGCGCTTCTGGTTTGTTGCCTGCTCTCCAGGCGATCTGAGCCAGGCGGAAGCGGGACTGTTCGTTGCCGTTGCGTTCGATGAGTTGCTGGAACAGGGGAAGGGCTTGCTCATTCTGTCCAGCCTGGAAGTATGATTCGGCCAGGGAAGACAGCATTGCCTGCCGGTCCACCATTCCCCGGATATCCGGCTGCGTCAGGGTGTCAATCACCTTTTGCCAGGCTTGCTGTTCAAAGTAGATCCGGCCCTTCAGCAATTCCAACTCCGGAATGTGCGGGTTTGCCTGGTCGACCATCAGGGCGAGGGCCTTGTCCGTTTGGCCGCTGTCATAGAGAGCCAGGACCTTGGAGGTAAAGACTGCCGGGCGATCGGTACCCTGCGGATAACGGGCCAGATAGCGGTCGGCGTATTCTTCGATCTGCACGTAACGGCCGGCGGCGAATTGTGATTGAATCAGAGGCAGATAGATTTTCTCTTGGCCGGCTTCATCAGCGATATCGAACAGATACTGGTAGATCTCTGTGGCTTGTTTGCTCAATCCCAGTTTATCGCAGGCAAGGGCCAGGTCGTACAGCGGCCCGGTATCGAGCCACCCGTTGGCAAAAAGATGCCTGTTCTGCTCGGCCAGCACCAGGGCCTTGATGTCCTCTCCGTTTTTGACCATCGATTTGATCGCGCCGGGGAGCTGTTGAATGAGCAGGGCCATGGTCTCAGTGCGGAGCTTCCCCGACTGAAATTCCTGCAACAGCCGCATGCTCTGGTTGACGCTGGCGGCGCTGTCGCCTGCCAGGGCCTGCACCAGGGCCAGCTTGAATCCGCATTCCTCGCGCACAGCAATGGAATCAGCCCGGATCGCGCAGCGGCCATATATCGCCTCTGCGTCGTTGGCAGGTATTTTGTTGGCAACGAAATCCACGTCCGTCTGTTTGATCTGGGATCTCAATCCGCCTTCGGTGCCGGGAAAAGCGTTATAGATCTGCTGCAGGTCGATCCGGGCCTTTTTGGCTGTGGCCGGGACATGCAACTGAGCCATGGCCAGCCGGAACAGGGCGAGATCCTGCCGAGGGCGGTTGACGAGCAGGTCGGCGAGTTGTTGATAGCGGCGGGCCGCATTGGCATATTGCTGGGCGGCATACAGCTCGTCGGCGAAACGGGCAAGCGACATGGGGTCGGCCTCGATGAGCGGCGATTGACTGGCCAGATTCTCGTATGCGGCCAAAGCCTCGGCCTGCTGATGCGCCGTCGAAAGGAGGTCGGCTTGCCGCATTTGCCTGATGGATGCGAGTGAGGGATCGTTGGTCACGGATGGATCGTCGAGCAGTCTTTTCGCATCTTCGATCCGGTTGGCCAGGATAGCCAATTCGGCCAGCAGCAGATGGTACGAGCCGCTCAGGGAAGAAGCGCCGTTTTTGTCCAGCCAGCTGCGCAATTCATAATAGGCGTCGATGGGATTGCCATGGTTGGCTTCCTGATAGATTTGCAACATGGCGGCCATCTCGGCCATAGGGGTGTCGGGGTACTGGAGCATGATCCGTTGCAACAGCAAGGCGGGTTCCTCGTACTCCCCAGCTTTGATCATGGCCTCGGCATAGCTCAGAGCGAGCCGTTCCTTGATCTGTTCTACAGGTTGCCGGCGCACTTGTTCGCGCAGCAGTAGACAGACCTGGAACCAGTTGTTTTTCCGGGCTTGCGTCAGTATTTCTTCGGGCAACCAGTCGGTCACGGCCATTGATGGCGGCAAGACGGCCGCCAGGGGAAAGGGCGGCAGATGGAGTTTGGGCGGGGGAGACAGTTTCAGCGGCGGCTCGTACGTGATGAAAAACGAACGCCAATCTTTGGCGAACACCGAAGTGTCGACCGGATTGGGCGGGGCTTGGTCACTGCTCCCATGGGGCGCGTTGGTTTTTTGCGGCGAAGCGGAAAGTTCGGGTCGGATGACGGACTGCTGATCGCCGAGCAGAATATCTAGAACAATTTTGTCCCCGGTGGTTTCGTTGGTCACTTTTTGTGGGGGATACCGGAAGTAAAAAGAGAGCGACATGCCGTTTTTTTCGACTTTGCTGACCACCTTGATCATTCTGTCGTCGATGGCTGGCTGGGACAGCGCGGGGCTCGGAACAGCATCCTGGAGGACCAGGTTGATCCGCCGGCCGTTGGTCGTGACATTGAATTCTGGCAGGCGATCGAATTCGAGCGTCAGTTGCAGGTGGATAGAGTCATCGTTCCGGGTGATCGTTTTGAGAATCGCTTCGGCCCGGACTTCGGCATCGAAAAACGGATTGACAGCGAACAGCAAAAGGATGATGAACAAAATATGGCGCATGATATGGTCACTCGGCAAGACACGCCCTCCTGCTCCATGCCGGCGGGGATGTCCGGTTTGTTCTAAGCAATAAGTATTCCATGCATCCCGAAAGAGCAAGGATGGCAGTGGGCGGGCCTTGCTGTTGGGAATGGGGTGGATGAATCCGCAGCGCAACGATGCGATTGGGCAGGGGAGTCATTTTTTTGGCAGAAGGAGATCGTGCCGCTGACGGGATACAACAGGATATATGACGAAACGGGATATATGGCAATAAGCGACTGTCGGCCAGCGGGCCGGCATGGTTGGGAGAGAGAAGCGATGGCTACGGAAGAGAGACAACGACTGATCGAGTCCTTTATCGATACATCCCTGAAGATGCTCCATTGGTTGCATCCCTTTGTCCATGCCCTGGTCGCACAGCCGGATCGCGAGGATATCCTGCCCGATATCACCGACTCTGGATTCCGGCTGTTTCATTTCGTCGAGGGAACCGGCGCAGTTTTGGGGTTCAATCATTTGGTGGCACCGGTGGCGGCCATGGAATATCTTCTCGATCGGATACGATCGGGTATTCTGCCGCTGACCCTGCCCCGCATCGCCCTGTTGGCCGAGGTCTGCAACTATCTTGAACGTGGATTGGTGCTGGTACGGGAGGAACAGTCCGACAAAAGCTTGGCGGATGCCGCCTCCGGGCTGGCCGCGGTTATTCGGCAAGACGTGTTTCAGGAGCAGGGCGCTTTCTTGGACGACGGGTCGGATTCCGGGATTCCCGAAGACGCACGGGAGGTTTTTTTCTGGGAAACGGCGAAATTGATAGATGTGGCGGAGCAGGAGTGCACCCTGTGGGATTGCATTTTGCTTGATTCGGACCGGGTGGCGGGGCTGTCCCGGGTGCTGAACCGGTTGAAGCAGTGTTTCGCCCTGTACGATTTTCACGATCCAGAGCGGATATGCCTGGCCATGTCCTCGACCATCAATCGGTTCGTGCAAGGCGAGCATTTTCAGCATCTATATCCGGAACAGGTATTTTTGCGCTGCATCGACGCGCTCCGGGCGGCGCTTGTCGCCTTTCCATCAAATAACAATTTGGTGATGCCTGATGTCGAGCAGCACTTGGCGGATTTACAGGGGTTGATGCGCCGGCCCATCGGCGCCTTGCTGGTCGAGGCGGGGCTGGTAGATGTGACCGAGGTTGATCGAGCCCTGGCGATACAGCGTTCCGTTCCGGACGGGCGCTTGCGCTTTTTGGGCGAGGTGCTGGTTGACATGGGGAAGGTGACGCCCGAGCAGGTCGAGGGCGCGCTTCGCGAACAGCACGACCAACGGACGCTGATCTCCAAAGTGGTTCGTGACCCCAGGGGACTGACGGTGCCGGAAGCTCCGTTGGCTGTGGCCGTCGATGGCCGCAGGCTCGAACGGATGTATGTGTTGCTCGAACGGCTGCTGGCTTTGCAGCCTCAGGGCGAATATCTGACGCACCTGAACGAACTGTGGGAGGTCGTGCTCACCTGCCGTCTCGACATGCTCGCCTCTTTGGCCAGCCGGTTGCACAGGGTGGTGCACGATCTCGCTGTCGAAAGCGGCAAGCGGGTCTATTTCACGATTGATGGGATCGGGATACTCCAGGAAACAGACGAAGCGGCTGTTCTGGTCGACTCCCTGTGTTATCTGCTGCGCAACAGTGTCGAACATGGACTAGAAACCGTCGAGGACAGAACGCATTCAGGGAAAAGGAGAACCGGCAGGTTGCATCTTCTGGCCCTGCGTCAGGACAAGGAGATATGGATCAGTGTCGAGGATGACGGCCGGGGGTTTGATGACGAGCGGGTGAAAAACCTTCTTGCCGGGCGTGGACTGATGACCGCCGATGGCTTTGGCAGGTTGACCAACCGGGAGCGTATTGCCCTCCTGTTCAAGGAGCCGCCTCATCCACCGGTGCAAGGTGACGGCCAGGGGCAGGGATTGGTCGCCGTGCAGAAAATTTTGCAGGATATCGGCGGCACGATGCATGTGACCACCCGTTCGGGCAAGGGAACTTGTGTGACTCTGCGGGTTCCGCGGGGCGGTCTTGAGGCGCCGCAGAGAAAATGATGGGTTAACTCTTTGCATCCAGACGCCGAAATAGAATCAAGGGAAAATGGTGCACGGCTTGCAAGGATGATTGCCGTGAAGATCAGGCCGGCGGCGCCAACGGTGGCCGCCTTTTGCTGGGCAATGAGTCCGGGATCTGTATAGATTTTGGGTAACTGATATATTTCGTTTGTTTCCGCGATGGATACCAGAGAACACTTTGACACCATATTGCTCGCCTGCTGTGATCGGATGCAGGAGGAGATCGCAGCCCTGCTCGGCAAGCCGTTCACCTTGGGAGAGCCGGAATTCCGTCACACGGGCAAGAAGGAACTGTTTGCCGGGCTTGCAAAGAAGGAAATTCTGATCCATGCCGGCCTGGAAGGAGAGGTGGAGGGGAGCGGATGTGTGCTGGTGGGCATCGATGATGCCATCCGCCTCGGCGGCACGCTCATCATGCTGCCTGAACCGGAACTGGAACGCATTCTTTTCGCCCAGGACTACCTTGAGGAGCTGCAGGACGCGAACAAAGAAATCGCCAAGGTGATCTGCGGTGCCTCTGCAGCGGTTTTGGCAGAGCAATTTCCCCAGAAACTGCGGCTGGTCAGCGGAGAACAGGAAATCGTTGTGCCCGCCGAGGTGGAGATCGGCTCAGATCAACCGATCCCTGATATCCCATATTATTTGATGACCGCATCCATACAACTCAACGGCCGCGGATTGGGACCGTTGCGCTTGGTGTTGCCCGCGATTCCCTTGCTGGGGCTTGAGCATTCCGGCAGCCCGGACTCCGCCTTGGCAGCCGTTGCGGTGCAGCCGGCCGGATTGAGTCGTGATGACGTATCAGCGGACGCGACAGGCATGACTCCGGCATCCCCGGCGGTGTTGCCAGGGGAAAGCGATGTGTTTCAGCGGTCGCCCGATGGGCAAGGCCCCTCAGCCCTTGCTTCCAGGGAACGGGCCACGCGCAGGCAGGAGGTGGTCCGGCGGAAGGCTCTGGTTGATCACCTGCTGCAAAGCGGCATGGCCAAAATGGGTGAAGAGTTGCGGGTCCTGTTTACCGGCGTCCTTAAAGTTGTGTTTGAGGGCAACAGGGCGGTCACCAGGGAAGCGTTCCTCGATCAGATCGGCGAAAGACAGATGATGACCCGGATGGCAATCAAGGGGGACAGCCAGGGCGAGGCATATCTGTTGGTCGAAGACAAAACAGCGATCTATCTGGGAGGCACGCTGATCATGCGGCCGGAGGTCGACCTGGAGGAAATGATCCGGAATGGCGCGATGGACGACGACATCCATGACGCCTACGGGGAGGTGGCCGATATCGTTTCCGCTGTCTACTCGACGCTCTTCGAAGAACAGCAGCATGGGGCATTCGGGCTGGTCAAGAAATCGACAGAGTTGATTGTTCCGGCCAGGATCAATCTGGATGCGAACAATATTTTCCCTGATCATACTTATTATCTCGCCGCCGGCCAGATCCGATACGACGGCCGCGACCTGGGGCGGTTGCAGTTCTTGATTCCTGCGGGTCTGTTTACCCTGGAAGATTTGCCGCTCCTGGACGGGACGCCGGGCGACGGGGTCGAGGATGAGGATGAGGGGCAGGTCGCCGCGCCTGCCGGTGAACTGGCCCCTGCCGCTGGCGCGGGTGGCGCAGAACAAGCCGACCTGGCCGCCGCGTCCGCCGGTGAACCGGCCTCTGCCGCTCCCGGCCGCTTACGAGAACAACCGGAGAGGAATCCCGATATCCTGCTGTTTACCGACGACGACGGCGAGGCGGACCGCATCGCCGAACTGCTTGAGACAATGGGATATTTCTGCCGCGTCCTCCATTTCAAGGAACCGGTTCACAGCGTCATGCATCCGAACATACGGATCGTCTTTCTGGTCATGCGGGAGGCCAGCGAGTTGGGATTCGGGGTGGCGATTAAAATCAGCAGTGCGGGTTTGTCGGTCCCCTTGGTGGTCGCCAGCCCGGCCTGGACCAGAACCCTGGTGCTCAAGGCTGTGCGCTACGGCGCCTGCGATATCCTGATCACCCCGGCTTCGCCCGAGGACATCCGGGAGAAGATCGCGGCGGTGAACATGGTGGGAAATACCGTCTGATCAGCCCTGCTCTCCTTCTTCGTCTTCCATACAGCTGGCGAGCAGTTCTTTTTTTTTGATTTTTTCCAGCAAGGTGGTTCGCTTCAGGTTCAGGAGGCGGGCAGCCTCCTTTTTGTTGCCCTGGGTCAGCTTCAGAGCCTGAACGATTAACTGGGTTTCGAAATCGTTCACCAGCGCATTGAAATCAATGCCGTGTTCTGGCCATGTTTCGTCGGCGACAGGAGGAGGAGCGGGTGAAAACAGGAGGAGCTGCTCGGGCCGACTGACGTCACTCAGCCGCTGGTACGATGTTTCTTCTCCGCTCGCCATGCCAAGAGAGGTGCCGTTGCGGTATTTTTCCGGCAGATCGTGATATCGCACCATCGTGCCGCCATGCAGGATGGTCATGTGTTGCACCAGATTTTCCAGCTCCCGGACATTGCCCCGCCAGGGGAAGGTGGTGAGCGCTTGTATAGCGGCCTGGTTAAATCCCAATAATCCATTTTTTCTTGTCTTGCCAAGGAGTTGGACGAAATACTCGATGAGTATGGGAATATCGTCCACCCGCTCCCGCAGGGGCGGGATAGACAGGGGAATCACGTTGAGCCGGTAATACAAATCTTCGCGGAACTTGCCTTCGGTCACCATCTGTTCCAGATTGCAGTGGGTGGCGGCAATGACCCGGACATTCACCGGAATCGGCTTCAGGCCGCCGACCGGCTCGAATTCCCGTTCCTGAAGCACGCGCAGCAGCTTTGCCTGGAGCACAGGCTTCATGTCGCCAATCTCGTCAAGAAAGAGAGAACCGCCGTTGGCGTATTCGATCCGGCCGATCTTCGGACCCGTGGCCCCGGTAAATGCTCCTTTGGTATGGCCGAACAGTTCGCTTTCCAGGAGATCGTCCGGGATTGCGGCGCAGTTGACTGGAACGAAATGGTGCTCGCGCCTAGGGCTGTGCGCATGAATCGCCTTTGCCACCAGTTCCTTGCCGGTTCCTGATTCCCCCTGGATGAGCACGGTGCCCCCGTCGTCCTCGGCAAGTTTGCCGATCAGTCTGAACAGCCGGTGCATGACAGGGCTTCGGCCTATGATTCCGTAAAATTCGTCAGAGGGCATGGCGTTCGTCCGGGAGCTGGTCTGCAAGTTGACTGGTGGTCAGGCGCATGTTGAGGCTCAGCAGGCGCATGATGATTTTCAGGAAAGCGACTCCCAGGACTGGATACTCCTCGGTGAGCACTTCGAATTTTTTTTTGGTCAAGATTATGACAATTGAAGGCTGGCGCGCCACCACGGTGGCGGAACGCGGCGACTGGTCGATAAGCGACATTTCGCCAATGGTATTGCCCTTGCCGAGGCGGGCAATGACCCGATGATCACCATCCTTGGTGGATGTTTTCAAGACATCGAGCAGTCCACGGACGACAAAGCACATGAAGTCTCCCTGGTCACCCTCGGCAAAGAGGTGTTCGCCTCGCCTGATCTCGGCAAAATGCATGTGGCGTGTCAGGGTGTCGAGGTCATCGGATCGGAAGGCATCGAACAGGGGAAGAGTGAGCATGATCTCCCTTGTTTTTTTTTCGCTTTCCGAAAGACTCTGTTCAGGCACAACTTTTTTTTTCATGCCAATGGAAGGGAGTGATGGACGTTGGAAAGTACAATTTTTTGTGCTGCCCGGTACAAATTTTTATAATAGTACCTAAGACTGCTAAAGAACACAAGGGACATTCGTGAAAAGTGTCATTATATTGACCATGCACGTACGCCACGAGTTGTAAGTTGGGATAGGTAAGGACAGAAGGCGACGACATGAAGCGGAGATATATGGTGCTGCTCTGTTGCGGCTTGATGATGTATGCCGTGCAGAGCGCAATGGCGACAGAGGTTTGGGAAGGCGTTGTCACCCGGGTGATCGACGGCGATTCACTCCGAATCAAGCGGGGGGATCAGTTGGTGACTATCCGGCTGTACGGTATCGATAGCCCCGAGTATGGCCAAGCCTGCTGGCGAGAAGCCAGGGATGGCGCCAAGGCGCTCGTGCTTGACAAAAAAGTCAGGGTGGAACCGGTGGCGACGGATCAATATGGCCGGACTGTGGCTGTGGTCGGTTTTCGGGGTCAACTGATCAACGCGGAAATGGTCGGGCGCGGTCTCGCTTGGGTCTATCGTCATTACTGTACGACCCAGCCGTTGTGCGGCAGGCTTGATGCGCTGGAGGAAAAGGCCAGGTCCAATCGTCTGGGGATTTGGCGGGAGCAGCGGCCGGTTCCTCCCTGGGTGTGGCGGCATGGCAAATAAATGGAACCACATCTAATCTGACCGGCGCCAGACAAGACGCATCCGCTCACGATTTTTTCCACCTGGAAAACGATGGGTTGCTGCGTTTTGGGGAAGAGTGTTGGCGGCTGTACCGCTCGCCTGCCCACGACGCTGCAGGCGGGGGGGCGCGCGATCAAAGCGTGGTGGATCTGATTTATGGTGCCAGGCATCCGGACAGGGCTCTTGCCGACAATCTGGAGCAATTCGCCAGGCAAACCGGTGTGGTTGCGAGTAATCGTCGCGACGGGCACCGGTTTATCCGCGCCATGCAATATGGCTTTTCACAGGCGACAAGATCGCTCTCTTCCCCCCTATCTCCCCAGCTTGTGGGAATTTTTTGGTAAAATTATTTCAGTCTGGACGGAAAAGCAATCAGCCAGGCATCAGCACATGCAAACCTGGTTTTTGCCGTTACGCTTTGCCTCATACATGGCTATATCCACCCGCTGGATATAGCTATCCGGCGCTTCCCCCGCCCGGTAGAGGCCGCATCCCATGCTCGCGGTAAATTGCGGCACACCATCCGCCACATGGCCTTCTATGGTTTCCCGGAGCTTCTCGGCAATGACCAAGGCCTTCCACAGCTCGCAGGCTGGCAGGAGAATGATAAACTCTTCCCCACCGTAACGCGCCACGATATCGTCCCGACGCAGATTGGCGCGCAGTATCCGGCCAAGGGTCCGCAACACTTGATCTCCCGTGATATGGCCCAAGGTGTCGTTGATGACCTTGAAGTCGTCAATATCAAGCATGATGGCGGAAAGCGGATGGCCTGCGGATTTGCTCTTGCGGATTTGCACCGGTAACGACTCCATGAAGGTGGCTCGATTCAGCACCTTGGTCAGGCCGTCAAGCTGGGATTTTTCCTTGTAGAGCTCCAGGCTGCGGGTCAAGACACGGTTTTCCAGTAGTTGAGCGCGGGCCTTGCCCAAAATCGCCGACCTCTCATTGAAGTCATCCTGGAGCAGCCGGATGATGATGACCTGTTCGCAGCCAAAAGTCTGCGCTATGGCGATGAGAGCGGACTCATCCCCGGTTTTGCCTTCTTCCTGCCAGATACCCGAGGAAAAGACGTCTGTTGCCTGATTGATGAAAAAGTGTTCCACTTCCTCAAAAAAGATCTCCAGCATGTTGGAGTGGTGCCACGGTTCCACACAGGGCCCATCTTCGGAAGGAGGGAACAGGTTGTCGTAAAAGCAGGGGGCCTGCCCGAAAAATTCATATTTTTTAACGCCTACACGCCTGAGCAGGGCAATATCGAGCGCGTGCAGAACCTGTAGGGCGAGATGTTCCTTGGTCTTCAAACGTTTCTCCCAACCTTCAGCATTGCTTTGGCCAGGGACTGGAAGGCCTCTTCCACCGACTGGCCTGTCTTGGCGCTAGTACGGAAAACGGTGATCCCTTCGGCTGCGGTCTGCTGAAGCATATCCTCAGAGATTTCCCATTGATCCGCCAGGTCATCCTTGTTGATCAAAAGGGCGTTGGGGATCGTGCCCATCTTGCCTAAGACCAGGGCGCGCAGTTCCAACGCCGTGTCCAGGGTTTCCGCCCGCGTTCCGTCAGCGACAACAAAAAATCCCATAGCCCCGCGAAGATAATTTATATTGACATCTGTAAAAATGTCCCGGCCTTCCATATCCCATAGAATCATGCTCACTTCCTGGTCGGCAACAGTGATTATTTTTTTGCTGATCTTTACCCCAATTGTGGAAAGGTATTTGTCGGAAAAAACAGAATGTACATACCGTTCTACCAGGGATGTTTTGCCCACGGAAAAGGCGCCGAGCATACATATTTTTTTGTTGATCATGACTCTACGAAAAATTCAGCCCGCATCGGGCGTGTCCTTAAGAGGTTAGTGGGTACGGATAAACAGGCGCGAGACATTGTTTGGTGTTGGCGGCTCTCTTTAACCGGAAATTATTGCGTGAAAATATCGACCCCAGAGGTTGCCGGCCGGGCAATATGCACGCGCAATTCAATCCGCCGGCTGGCTTGATCTTCCTTGGGCGCTGACACGGCCTGGCCGCTGGATTTTTCCCCTTTGGGGTATTGAGAACCCATGCCGTACATGGCGATGGGGATGCTGGAGCCCCTGGCGTACAGCATGGCCGCGACCGTGCGCGCCCTCTCCTGGCTGATCTCGTAATTCCGTCTTTCCAGTCCTATGGCATCCGCGTGGCCGTAGATGGTCAACGTGAGGACGAATCCCACATCGTTGACGAGTCTTTCCAATTCCACCAACGTGTCCACCGCCGCTTCAAGCTTGGGCGTATCCGTTGGCACCGGAATAGCCTTCCCTAGAGGAAACTCGATATCCGCGCTTTCAATCGATTGAATCATGGCGGTAATACGATCCAACAGTGGGTCTTTTACCCCGCTCATATCCACATGCTTGACGCCCGGCAGCGTGCGGGCCGTATCCTTGGCCCCGGCAATCCAGGCCAGGGGAGCGGTGCCGGTGAACACCAACGTGCCATGGCTGAAACGGATCGTCACGGTTGGCGGCAAGTCGATGGCATTTTCAGCCCTTCTGGCGACAATGGAAGGATCGTATGAAACATAGGGGATGATTTTAAAGGTAAAGGCATCCGGCTGAAAGCTGTGAGCCCGCAGCACGTCATCCGGCGTCCTCGCCAGATCGTCCTTGAGGAGCATGACCTCCCAAGGGCTGTCCGCAGCCTGGGTGACATGGGTGAGCATGAATCCCGGCTCATTCCGCAAAAAGCTGAGCCCTTTTTGCATGAGCGCCACATGGGCCGACTGTTGTTGCCTGAGTTCGCGGGCATAATACTGGAAAGAGCCGATACCCCCGACCAGGATCAGAAGCGCGAACAGCGGCAGGGCCTTGCCCCACCAGGGAAGGTCTTTTCCTTCATCCCGGTAGCGGGTAATGAGGAAGGGCTCAAGGTGCCGGGCAGCTCCAGCAAAAGGAGCGGTGTCACCGGAAAAGGATTCCAGGGGGGCGGCGAATTCAATGAGCATGGTTTCCAAGGTAGCGCGCAGACCTTCCCGGAAACCTGTTGGTGGCGTGCCGCGCAGGACACAGGCCAGATAGGCCTGAGAATATTTTTCGATGAAAATGGTGAACTCTCCCAGATGCAAAGATTCCAGCTCACCCTCAGAGTTGCTGATAAAGCAGTCACGGACGAAATCCTGGATGGCCGTCAGCATGGCCGAAACCATATCCGCGTCTTGCGTTCCCACCCCTTCATTGGTCAGGTGTGAGAGGACCAGCCCGGTCTCGCTGTGAATGAAAAAAAGCTGTTCAACCCGATAAGCGAGGGTGTGCAGCAGGACGATTTCACTGAATGGCTTGCCCGTGCGCAGGGCCTCCATTCTCCAGCGCACCCCTTTCCAGGAAAAGGACATTTCCAAGCTCTTGCTGAAACTTTCCAGCATAGACCGGAAGGTTTCAGCAATGGATTTGCGAATGGATGGCCCCATGAGGGGAAAGAGAACGCCCACAAAGTCGGATTGATGCCGGTTGAGCGAAGATTTGAGGATGGCATT
This sequence comes from Desulfobulbus sp., assembly GCA_009780825.1. GTDB lineage: Bacteria > Desulfobacterota > Desulfobulbia > Desulfobulbales > Desulfobulbaceae > Desulfobulbus. Next base: position 124,368 of record WQZH01000005.1, read on the forward strand.
CACTGTGGGTTCCAGCGCGGTATTCAGGCGGTCGTCGTCGCCGCGCAGGAGCAGGGCCTCGGCAATTACCTCGCTCACCCGTTTGGCGTTCTGGCGAGGATCATTGAGGCCGTCTTTCAGCCGTTGAATGATGGTCAGCTCGCGCTGGAACAACAATGCGCGTAACCTGTTGAGCTCCTCGTCATCCGGGAGTTCCGGAAGGTCGCTCCACAGACCGGAAGAGACAGATGGCGCCTCGCTTACGCGGTCATAAAAAGGCGCTGCCACGTCTTTGGCGGAATAAACGCTGTCTTCTCCCTCCATGGAAGGAGTGTCCGCGGCACCGGTATCCGTATCGGGCCGGGAGTCTTCGTCCGTCTGGGCTGCCGGCATGGGACTGGCATGAAGGCTTTCCGCTTCTCTACCCTCTGGAGAGAATGGAGAAGCGTTCACGGTATCCGTCATTCTGACGACTCGGAGTATTCCTCGCTATTCTCCTCTTCAATCATTTCCGCATCAACGGAGGCAGACGCCGTATCAGTCCATTGACCGCTCAGCTTCACCGCCATTTCGGTCAACAGACTGGAAATCTGGGAGCGGGTCGCCATATCATGACGGATTTGAGCGGCGGTCTTGGCAAGAATATTCAGTGCATCTTTGTACTTTTGCTCCACCTTGTCAGAAAGTCTGGCATTTTCCGACAGCAAGAGTTGCCTCAGTTCCCGTTCCGCGGCGTCCAGTGTCCCGGATAGGGCCTTGAGTTTCCGCTCCTGTTCCTGCTCCAGTGTGGCCAGGTCGCGCGTTACTTGGGCCAAGCCTTCGCTGCGCTCGCGCTGCTCGTTTTTCAATGCCTCCTGGCGTTCGGTCTTCTCCATTTTGAAGGCATCCAATCTTTCCCGCTGCTCGTTTTTGAGAGCTGCGCTCCGTTCTTCCTGCTCCTCTCGCAAGCGATGCAGAAAAGAGGTGGATTCACTTTTCATAAAGCTCTCCAAGGACTCAATACGATTCTTGACAGAATCCCTGAGGTCAGAGAGATTTTGCTGGAAACGTTCTTCCAAGCGCTGGAACCGGTTTTCCACATCTTTCATCTGGGTGCCTAGCAGCAGTTCGCGGACTTGTTCCATGGAATCCGGCTTGGCGGGAGCCTTACGCATATAAAATCCTCCTTATGATGTCGTCTAGACAGGATATGGACAAAAGACTATGTCGTTTATCTGGTATCTTTTGTACAGCGCTTCGTACCTTGCTCAACGAAGGAAAATGAAAAAAAAGATACCTTAAACGGTATCGTTTTTAATATATATTAAAAACGTCATAAACCGTATCATTTTTAATGCGCACTAAAAGATATCGATAGAAATCTTTCCTGGAGTTGAGTGTCCTTACTTGTTGATTCGTCCACAAAAGAAGATTCAAAATCCCCGCCTTTCAGGCGGGCGGGAGTGTCCAAATGCCCGGCGCCCCGGGAGAGTTCTCTTGCGCGGCATTGATATTGATGATGCCGGTTTCGCCGGATGGACTGGCCCGCGCAAAGAGGGTGGCACCCACCAGGCCGCCGTTTGCAATGGTCAACGTACCGTCGCCCGCACCGCCAACATAAAGCGGGCCGCTATTCCCCCTCCCCGATCATCGATGATGAGGACGCTAGACATCGTCTCAGTTGTGGTGACAGCAAGGTATTGCTTGGGCAAAAGGTGATTGCCGCCGCAAAGAAGGAAGTCATCCGCTCTATCGTTTGCCCAAAGCCGTTCACATCGGCTCCGAACACGGTGCATACGCCTGCGTCAATATTCGATTCACCACGTGTGGTGTCAAATTATACCAGCTTGCATCAGATCTGGTTTTATCCGATGTTAAGAGGTGGCGGCGTGGTTGCCTGCACCACATCCATGCGGACGTAGCTGCGGGTGAGCTCGGAGAACTCGCCCGGAATACCATCGGTCTTATCGAGAATCAGGATGATGTTCTGTATAAGGTCGATGGCGCCGGCATGTCAGAGATTGTTTCCGGGCGGCATGATGCGCAACACGGCATTGCATCAGGTATTTTGCGGTGCCGCTGCATGGGCTTTGGCCGCCCGTTCGCGTTCGACTCGCTCGGTTACGTCGCGCGCCATTGCAACCGACCCCAGCACCTCGTCATCGATACCCCTCACCAGCGCAAACGTCATCTCGATGTAGAGCTTGCGGCCGCTTTTGTGCAGCGCCCGGGTGAGGGTCGGCCGCCCCGCAAGCTTCATGGTGCCGGCCGTAACCGCCGCATGAAACCCTTTCCAGTGAGCGGCTCTCAGATGATCGGGAATGATGATGTCAAGGTTGCGGCCAACCGTTTCCTCGGCGGAAAAGCCGAACAGAATGCTGGACGCACGATTCCAGCGCACAATGACCCCGGCACGATCCGAAAAAATAAGAGCATCGGCGACATCTTCAAGAATTTTGGCATCTAAGCTAGACTGAGCGTTCATCGTCCCTCCTTGCGATGAAAAGGTATGGCTGCCTGACATCTCCAGGAGAGGCAACCGGTGATGTATGTCTTCAATAGTGGGCGTTGAAATGATCCTGCGAGCAGTTTTTGCCCATAGTCTTTGCGTTCGACTTAATGGAAAATTTTGCTTTTCGCTCTTGACGGGAAAGGTGGTATCTTCATCAATGTCGTCAAGCTGGAAATTTGAAATAATAATAAGTTGAGATAAGGTAGAAAAGGAGGAGTCAGTATGGCGCTTAACGTAACCGGTGGTTAACTGACAGCCAATGAACCAAAAAGACAATCACAATTTTCAAGGAACTGGGAGTGATTTTTTTTTGCAACGGGAAGGTTGATTTGTCTGACGTGCTGCACGGGCCAGAAATATCTTCTGGGGAATCCACAAAGTTCCGCATTGATCTTATGGGGGGGAACATATGAGTAAAAAGACGATAGGCATCTTAGTCGGCAGTCTGCGCCGTGATTCATTCAACAGAAAAGTCGCTCAATATCTGTCGGGCTTACTGGAGGAACAATTTGACGTTAAATTTTTAGATATCGCCAATCTCGCGATGTACAATCAGGATTTGGACAATGAGAGCGATGCGCCGCAAGAATGGCGGCAATTTCGCCATGAGGTCAAGGCGCTGGACGCCGTGCTGTTCGCCACGCCGGAATATAACCGATCCATGCCCGCCGCGTTGAAGAACGCGCTGGATGTTGCTTCACGGCCCTATACGGATAACGCCTGGAGCGGCAAACCCGGCGCGGTTGTCAGCGTCTCGCCCGGGAAAACAGGGGCCTTTGGCGCGAATCATCATCTGCGGCAGACGGCAACCTGCCTGAACATCTACCTGATGCAGCAACCCGAGGCATATATTGGGGGCATTGCCAGCGCCGTGGACGCAAATGGGGTGTCCGACAAAGGGGTGCAGGATTTCCTGACGCGATTCGCCGCCGCTTTTGCCGTTTGGGTGAACAGATTTACGACCTGATACGGAGCAGCGGAGAGGAAAGCGCAAACCAGGACGTCACATGATCAATGTCTATATCGGCAAGTGGGGTATGGATGAGGAAGTACGTTTGTGGTGTCTGCGGCTATGGGATGACCCTGAGGCCGGAGGCTGCCGCTGGCGGCATCGCGCCGGACGCTGCATGGAAGGATCTTTCCGACGATTGGGTATGCCCTGTTTTGCAGTGCGGACAAAAGCGTGTTCTCTCCGGAGTGAAGAGTCAGTTCGGTGCAAGCATGATACGCTCAAGCAATGCGGGTCACCTGTCCGCCAGTGACCCGCTTGCCGGCAAGGCGTCCGCTCGGGACCTCGGGCGGAGTTATTTGCCCTCAAGGATGGCGCGGCTGCGCTTGACCGCGCACAGATCGCCGCACATGGTGCAGACCTCCTGGTCGATGGGTTTGGAAGAGGCACGATAGGCCCGTGCCTTTTCCGGGTCCAGGGCTAAGTCGAACATCCGATTCCAATCCAGATCCTTGCGGGCCTGGCTCATGGCGTTATCCCATGCCATGGCTCCCGGTATGCCCTTGGCGATGTCGGCGGCATGGGCGGCGATGCGCGAGGCGATGATCCCTTCTTTCATGTCGTCCGCATCCGGCAGCCGCAGGTGTTCAGCCGGGGTGACATAACACAGAAAATCGGCGCCGGAGGCAGCGGCCAGTGCGCCGCCGATGGCCGAGGTGATGTGATCGTAACCCGGCGCCACGTCGGTGACGATCGGCCCGAGCACATAGAACGGCGCCCCGTGGCAGAGTTTCTTCTCCAGTTGCATGTTGGCCACCACCTCGTTGAGCGGCACATGGCCCGGGCCTTCGATCATGACCTGCACCTCGGCCTGCCAGCAGCGCTTGGTCAATTCCCCCAGAACGATCAGTTCCTGGATCTGGGCCGCGTCGGTGGCGTCATGCAGGCTGCCGGGCCGCAGACCGTCGCCCAGGCTGAGGGTGACATCGTATTGCCGGCAGAGATCGAGCAGCCGGTCGAAATGTTCGTAAAAGGGATTTTCCCGGTCATTGGTGATCATCCAGTCCAGGAGCAGCGAGCCGCCCCGGCTGACCACATGGGTCAAGCGGGGATTGGCGCGCAACCGTTCCACCGCCGTTCGGGTCAGACCGGCGTGGATGGTCATGAAGTCGACCCCGTCCTCGGCATGGATGCGGACCACATCGAAAAAGTCGTCCACGGAGATACTCGCCACTGCTTTGCCGTAACGGGCCACGGCATCGTAGACCGGTACCGTGCCGATCATCACCGGGCTGATTTCCACGGTGCGGCGGCGGAAGGCGCGGGTGTCGCCGAAGGTGCTGAGATCCATGATCGCATCGGCCTTGAGTTCGATCGAACGGCGCACCTTGTTCAGTTCGGCCTCGACATTGCAGCAGTCTTCAGACACGCCGAGATTGACGTTGATTTTGGTGGTGAGTCCAGAGCCGATCCCCTTGGCGATGAGGGCCTTGTGATTGCGGTTGGCCGGGATCGCGATCTGTCCCTCGGCAATCCGGGTCAGCAGGTCGGCTTCATGGATTTTTTCATCGGCAAGCACCTGTCGCATTTGCGGGGTGACTTCGCCGCGACGGGCGGCGGTCATTTGGGTGGCGTGTTGCATATCGATTCTCTTTGTGTGGATGCTAAGCGTTGATGGGGGCAAGGCAAGCCGCCTGCAATCTCCGGACGGTGGCGGCGATGTCGGCGGCAGCGACGATCTCGGTGATCAGGCTGACCGTGGTGGCTCCCCGCGCCACCACCTCGCCGATATTGTGCTCCTTGATGCCGCCGATGACCACGAAGGGCAGGGGACAGGTACGAACCACATGGTCAAGATACTCCAGTCCTACCGGAGCGCAAACATCTTCTTTGGTCTGGGTGCTGAAAATCGGTCCGACCCCGAGGTAGTCGGCGCCGGCGGCAACCGCGGCGGCGGCCTGCGCGGGCTCGTGGGTGGAGAGTCCGATCAGTTTGTCGGGGCCGAGCAGGCGGCGCACTTCGGGCACAGGGAAGTCATCCTGGCCGACATGAACGCCGTCCGCGTCGACCAGCAGGGCGAGGTCCGGATAATCGTTGACGATGAACAGCACTCCGGCCTCGCGGGTCAATGTCCGAATGGTCCGGCACTCGGTCAGCATTTCGGCGAAACTTTTTGCCGGCCGTTTTTCCCGGTACTGAATGAGACGGATGCCGCCGGCGATCATCGTGCGCACCACCTCGATGTTGGTGCGGCCAGCCGAAAACTTTTCAGCGGTGATGCCGTAGATGCCGGTGGGGAAAGCTGGTTTAGCGGATGGAAGCGTCATGGGTCATACCTCGGTGGTGCAGGATGATTGCGCTCATGTGATTGGCGATGGTGCCGACCTTGTGAGCAAAAAGTGGCTCCTTGGCGCAGTCGGTGGCGAAATCGCCGACGATGAAGCAGGAACCGAGCCGCCGGGTGCGGACGGCAGCCAGGTCGCTGCCGGCGATGCCGCAGGCCGAGACCATGATCTGGCCCATGCCCAACAGTTCCGCCAGCATTTTTTTATCCGTCGGGCGGTCAAAGCCTTCGACGATCAGATCACAGTCGGCAAAGATCGCCGGACAGTTGCCGGCATCGATCCGGGCGGTCACGGTTTCGATCCGCAGATCGGGCCGGATGCGGTGCAGATTGTGGGCCAGCGCCTCGGTCTTGAGCTGGCCGATCTGGTCGGCAAAATAATACTGGCGGTTTAAGTTGGAACCATCCACCCGATCGAAATCGACGATTTTCAATGGGCCAATGCCGCTGCGCACCAGATTGGCCGCCACGTTGGAACCGATACCGCCCACGCCGGCGATGCCGATTTTTGCGTTCGTCATCCGATCTGGTCCCAATCCTTGTAGACTGGCTGATAACCCCGGGCAACGATGGCTGCGGCCACTTCCTTGATGCCTCGGTCGTCGGTGATCTCGAACTGCGGCGTCTGTTCCACCCGAATTTTGGTGTAGCCGCCGACCCCGGTGCTGGAACCGGCGGAATAGCGGGTGGCGCCCAGCGGCAGGATGCGGTCGCGAAAGGCGGCGCTTTCCCGGGTGGAGATAGTCAGTCCGGCGCGGGGCAGAAAGATGCGTAGCGCGGTCATGAACTGGACGAACGTTTTGTCGTCCACCTGGAAATCAGGATGAAAATCACCCTCGGCCGCGTTGAAGCGCGGCAGGGAAATGGCCACTTCGGTTTCCAGGTAATTGTCCTCCAGATAGCGGGCATGCAGGCCAGTAAGGAAAATCTCGCGGCGTGGTTCAGCCAGGCCGAGCAGGGGGCCGATATTGACCACCCGCATGCCGCCTTGGGCGGCCCGCTCCGGCGCGTTGAGCCGCCAGAGGTAATCTTTCTTCCTGCCGGCCGGATGGACGCGTCCATACACTTTTTGGTCGTAGGTTTCCTGAAACAGGGTCATTCCATCAACCCCGGCCTGCTGGAGATGACGATATTCCTCGACCTGCAGCGGATAAACCTCGATGGCCACCGAGGCAAAATACCGTTTCAGCAGGCGGGCCGCCTCCGCCAGGTATTCCATGGGCGTGTAACGCGGGGCCTCACCGGTGAGAAATAGGATGTGCTGCATGCCGGTGGCGGCGATGGCGCGGGCCTCGGTCTCGATTTCGGCCAGGCTGAGCTTGCGGCGCAGAATCGGGTTGTTGTGATTGAAACCGCAGTAGGCGCAGCGGTTGGTGCAATGGTTAGAGATGTAGAGGGGGATGAACATCTGGATGGTGCGGCCGAAATATTGCACCGTCAACTGGTGCGCCTTGCGGGCCATGGCCTCCAGATGACTCGCGGCCGTGGGGCTGAGCAGGGCGAGGAAATCCATGGCGCCCGGTTTGTCCTTGCCGAGGGCGCGCTCGACATCGGCGTCGGTCGTTTGCGCGAAGAATCGGTCGGAATCAAACCCCTGGTAGTGGTCGACGGTCGAAAAAAAGGACATGTTCTGCTCCTGCACGACGGGGTTCAGTCGTCGAGAAAACCGGTGAGCGGCGACGAGGCCCGGGCCAGGGACGATTCCTCGGCCAAACGGGCGAGATAGGCGGTCCGGCCCGCCTTGACCGCCAAGTCGAAAGCCCGCCCCATGGTTTCGGGGTCGACGGCAGTGGCAATGGCGGTGTTGACCAGCACGGCGTCAGCGCCTATTTCCATGGCGGCGGCAGCCTGAGATGGCCGGCCGATGCCGGCATCGACCACGACGGGCACGGTGCAGTTCTCGATCAACATCTCGATGAGCGGTTTGGTCTCCAGACCCCGGTTGGTGCCAATGGGGGAGCCCAGCGGCATCACCGCCGCCGCGCCGGAGTTTTCCAACCGTTTGGCCAACGGCAAGTCAGGCAGGACATACGGCAGGACCACAAATCCTTCCTTGGCCAGCATCTCGGTGGCTTTCAACGTCTCCCAGTTATCCGGCATCAGATACTTCATGTCGGTGATCACCTCGATCTTGATGAAGTCGCCGCAGCCGGCCTCGCGGGCAATGCGGGCGATGCGCACCGCCTGCTCGGCGGTCCGCGCTCCCGAGGTGTTGGGCAGCAGGGTCACCTCTTTGGGAATGTATGCCAGGATGTTCCCCTGCCCGGCCTGGGGGTCGATCCGCCGCAAGGCCACGGTGATCATCTGCGAGCCGCTGGCGGCCAGCATCTTGGGGATTTGGGCATTGGCGGCAAATTTTCCGGTGCCTGTGAACAGGCGGTTGGTAAAACATGCGCCTCCCAGTTGCAGCACATCGTCATCGGTCATCATCGTTCAGCCTCCACCGACAAAACTGAGCAGTTCCAGTCTGTCGCCAGCTTGCAGCCGGGTCTGCGGCCACTGTTCCTGTTTGACAATCCGCTGGTTCAATTCCACGATCAGCGCCCCGGACGCTAACCCCTTGTAGGCAACCAGCTCGGCGATGGTGCGGATAGGGACGGTTTCCGCTGTGCCGTTGACAATGAGTTCCATATCGTCTCTCCAAAAAAAAAGCCGATTGCTCTCACAAGGAAGGGCAAGCGGCTTACGGGTCGAACAAACCAGGAAATCCCGGATACTCGTTGTCTTGTCCGCTTCCCTTCGCCGGTATTACCCGGATCAGGTTCATAGGGTTGGATGGTTTCCTCTCAGCAGGATTGCACCCCTAGCGATTGATTGTCTATACGCGAGACATGATGATTTGTCAACCACGCGATGAGCGCGTAAGGCGATCAGAGGTTGAGACCAAGCAGGCGGGGATCTTAAAAGGAAGCGGCCGAGATGGCCGCGTCGTTCTGGCGGTAAAACTTATGCGCGCCGTACCGGCCTATATAGGCCTTGCTCGCGGCCCATCCCGGTGCGATATCGACATGGTGATAAAAAGTCGATCCTTTGGTGAAATCTGGGGTGGTCATCGCCTTGAGGGCCACCCGCAGGCTCTCTTGGAATGGGTTGATTTCCAAGGGAGCATAGTTTTTTTTCTGGAAGGTCCAACTGAATTGATTGGGGGCTAAGATGACGTCGGCGATGCTTTTGTTATCTTCCAAGGCTCGGTTCAGGGTGACATGAGCCACGGCGAGCTGTCCGATTTCCGGCTCGCCGCGAGATTCGTGATAGATATTGAGACTGAGCCAGAACAGACTTTCGACAAAACCAATGGGCATAAATTATTCGACCGCCTCTACGGCCCGGATGGTCGGAAGTTCGCTTTTGACAAACTTCTCGATTCCCTCCTTTAAGGTGATGCGCGACATGGGGCAACCTTGGCAGGCCCCGGTAAGCCGCACCTTGAGCACTTGGTCCGGACCGATGCTGACGAATTCAACGTCACCGCCATCCCGCTGCAAGGTCGGGCGGATCTGATCCAGTATTTTTGTAACAGTTTCTTGCAATTGTTGCATAAAAGACTCCTTGATCTCATAGCAATCCTGTCATTGAAGTGGTGATAACTATATCATTATATGGATCATCAGACAAGAAAACAATTTCATTATGGAGCTATCTGTGATGTAACTATTCAAAATGAAATAAAAAAAACAATACGATTGCCGGTTGTGTCGGCATGCTGGCGATCAACTTCATATCTTACCGTTTATACATCGTTTTTTGGGGAAAATAATGGAATGCCCGTCGGCCTTGCCCAGGCGCCCGGATCAACCTGAATGAATACGCGGCAAGCGGGCGTGCGCAATATTTGCTCGGATAATCGGCACGTTTGTACCTGTTGGTCAAAGGCAGTTGGTTTGCGCGCGGCGGTGGAAGTCCCTGTTGAAGGTTCCGCCAAGGAATGGTTGGAACTTGGAACCAGCGCCTGATGCGGACACAACCGGCTCAGGGAACGGTGCAGTGATTGATGGCAACGCCGTTGATCCGTTCATCCGGCAATATGCCTGTTTTCTCCGCATACCTGTCCGTGGATGTGCCGGGCCAGTTCCGGGCCGATGCCGGGAATGGCGGCTAGTTCCTCAATGGTGGCTTCGGCAATACGTTTATAGCTTCCCAATGTTTGCAGCAGGATTCGCTTCCGTTTCGGTCCGATCCCTTCGATGAGGTCGAGGCGGGAGTGCAGTTGCTCCTTGTCTCGTAGTTTCCGGTGGGTGGTGATGCCGAAGCGATGGGCCTCGTCACGGATACGCATCAGATAGAGCAGAGCCGGAGCGTGCGCCGGCAGCAGCAGCGGATTTTTGCGCCCCGGCCGAAAAAGCTTCTCTCCTTCATCCGCCCTTTCCTTGGCGATGGCCACCAGGTCGATTTGTTGGAGGCAGTCGAAATGCTGCAACACATCCACCGCAACCTGTAGTTGCCCCTTGCCGCCATCGAGCAACAGCATGTCGGGCAGATTGCCCTCTTGCACGCCCTTGCTCATCCGCCGTTCCAGCACCTCGCGCATCATGGCGTAATCGTCGGGGGTTTCCCGCGATCTGATCCGATAATGTCGATACAGGCCAGAGGCCTTTTCGCCTTGGATGAAGCAGACCAGGGACCCAACCGCCTGCTTTCCCTGGAGATTGGAGATATCGAGGCATTCGATACGCTCCGGCCGGTTGTTCAACCGCAGTTTGGCCTGGAGCGACTCTGCCAGCGTATCCCAGGAGTGTTCTTTTCTGGCTTTCTCCTCAAGGAGTTGCGCGGCATTGGCAGCGGCCATCCGCATCAGTTGCATCCGTTTGCCCCGTTGTGGCGAGATGATCGACACCGGCCCATCGCGCAGTTCGGACAGCCGTTCTTCCAACAGCGCCTGATCTTCAAGGGCAAGGGGTAAAAACACCTCTCTTGGCGGGTGGCGTTCGGGCGAGTAGTATTGCAGAATGGTCTGGGCGAGCAGGCTGTCGTCTTCACCCAGGGGATCGGCGAGAAAAAAGGATTGGGCGCCGGTGATCATGCCGCTGCGGACAAAGAGCAGGGCGATGCCAACGGCGGCCTCTTGTCGGTGGATACCGAACACGTCCTGGTCGAGATGATGGTCAGCCGCCACGGCTTGATATTCGATGGTCTGGCTCACGGCATAGACCTGGTCACGGAGGCGGGCCGCCTGTTCAAAGCACAGGTTCGCGGCGGCCTCTTCCATCCTCGCGGTCAGCTCCTTGATGACCTCGCCCGTCTTTCCTTCCAGAATCAAGAGCACATCCCGCACCATGGTCTGGTATGCTTCCGGACGCATCTGGTCGGTGCAGGGCGCGAGGCAACGGCCCATCTGATGGTTCAGGCAGGGGCGTGATCGCTTGCGGACCGTTGCGCAACGCCGCAGGGGAAATTGACCATGCAGCAGTTGCAGGGTGGCGCGCATGGCCGTGCCCGAGGCATAAGGGCCGAAGTAGCGGTTGCCGTCGCGCAGCCGCTTGCGGGTGACTGTGATCCTGGGCCAGGGATCGCGGATGGTGACCTTGATCAGGGGATAGTTTTTGTCGTCGCGAAGAATGACGTTGTAACGCGGCTGATGTTGCTTGATCAATGAAGCTTCGAGGATGAGCGCCTCTTTTTCGGTGGTGGTGAGAATGGTTTCCACCCGTTGGACATGGGTGAGCATGACCGAGGTCTTGGCATAGGCAGGCCCGGAGAAGTGAGCGTATTGGCTCAGCCGTTTGCGCAGGTCGCGGGCCTTGCCCACGTACAGGACCTGTTTTTTGCCGAGCATCAGATAGACACCCGGTCCATGGCTGACGGTAGCGAGAAAAGCCGGCGACAGGGGAGGCGCCTGTTGGTCTGCGCTGTGTTGCTCAAGGCCCGCTGCAGGCGAAAACATGTGTACCGTTTCGGTTGATTGTTTGGTGTTGTTTTTTTATGTTCTCAAGTTTCTGAGTTGATAAATCTGGTTACGGATAATCGATTAATATATTGAAATAATTGCAAGTTAAACGTGAAAAGCCTTTTGCTTTCTGATACATTGGATTCGCCAAAATCCTCAACA
>WQZH01000006.1 GCA_009780825.1 Desulfobulbus sp.
GTCGCCAGTGGAACAAATCGCAAAAACAAAGGGGCTAACCAGTTGAAAATACCGGTTAACCCCTTGTTTTTACTGGTGCTCCAGGCAGGACTCGAACCTGCGACACCAGGATTAGGAATCCTGTGCTCTATCCACCTGAGCTACTGGAGCATTGCAGGAAGTTTGCGACAAGACGGTATCGCGGCTCTAGTTCCGGCAGGCCCATCTTCGGGCGCTGAAAATACTCACTTCACCATAGCCGCGCAAGCAATTCCTGACCCATCACGGTCAGGCCGACTGACCATCCGCAAGGACATTCCGACCAGCGAAGGGTTCGCCATCATAACCGAACCGGACGATGCAATTGCGACCGATTTGCGCACCGGGCGGAATGAGCGCTTCCTGACCGATCAGGGAGATGCCGGTATACAGATGCTTGGGATATTCCTTGTTGACCACTGTCATATCATCACCGTAACCGATCACCGCACCCGCACCGACCTGCACTCGTTTATCGAGAATCGCCAGATCGACCACCGCGTTTTCCTCGATCACGCTGTCGGAAAAGACGACCGCATTGGAAACCACCGCCCCACTCCGCACCCACACCCCGGGTGACAACACCGAATTGATCACGGTGCCTTCAATCACGCATCCTGAAGAAATCAATGACGAAGTGACCGTACAACCGTGCTGGAACCTGACCGGCGGCCTGTCGGTCGAGTGCCCCGAGCATTCGGGATTAGGCCGAATCTCCCACGCTTCCGGTTCAAGACCGGAATGTTCCCGAATAATATCCATATTGGTTTCCCAGTAGGACTGGATGGTCCCCACATCCCGCCAGTACCCGTAAAAGGGATAGGCGTACACCCGGTCTTCATTGATGGCCCGCGGAATGATATGCATGCCGAAATCCACGTCGTTGCGGTCTTGGGCCAGAGTTCGCAGCAAGTAGTTGGTATCGAAGATGTAAATCCCCATGGATGCAAGATTGGTCCTCGGCACCTTGGGTTTTTCTTCCCAATCGACAATCCGATTCGCGCTGTCGATGATGCCAGCGCCGAACTGGTGAATATCGCGCTTGGGCACGACCATCATGCCAATCGTGATATCGGCTTTTTTATACTGGTGATAGGAGAGCATGGCGGCAAAATCCATCCGATAGATGTGGTCTCCAGACAGCACCACCACCTGCTCGCTCGGGTTGGCCAGAATAAAGTCGATATTCTGGCGGATGGCGTCTGCCGTGCCTTTGTACCAGTCGGCATCCTTTTCGCCTGTCCGGGGCGGCAAAATTTTGATGCCGCGGGTCCGGCCGGTAAAATCCCAGGCTGCGCCGTCGCCGATATGGGCCATCAGGGAAAGCGGCTTATACTGCGTCAGCACGCCTACTCTGGTCAAGCCGGAATTCATCACGTTGGACAGGCTGAAATCGATGATCCGATATATCCCGCCGAACGGCACCGCAGGTTTGGCCCGGTGCCCAACCAGAAGATTCAACCGACTGCCTATGCCGCCGGCAAGCAGAAGCACTAAGGCATCGCCGCTTTCTCTCATTGCAGTTCCTCCCCGTCATCCAGCTTGCTCTTAGGCCATTTTTCCGGATCGATCCGGGGCGCGATCCGGCATCCGCAACCGATATGCAGACCTTCCGGCACCGTGTTCTCCCAGCCGATGACGCTCACGCTGCTCGGCTTTTCACACTGCGGCGCCCCAACCACGACATCGCGGCAGAAGACCGTGTTGACGTCACTGACCACCCGGTTCAGCCGAACCTTTTCCTGGACGATATTATCAAAGAACAAAATGGAATCGTTGACCTCTGCACCAGGCATGACCCGGACACCCGGAAACAGGATGGAATTGCGCACCGTGCCTTCAATGATGCAGCCGTTATAGGCCATGGAATTGTCCAGACAACCCCGGGGACCGATTTTCACCGGCTGCCGGTCGGCAATGCTGCGATGCACGAGGTTGGTGCGGATGCCCCACGCCTCAAGATCGATTTTAGGATCCGCCCCCAAAAGATCCATCGAGGTTTGCCAGTATTCGTCGATGGTCCGGGTATAGCCCCAGTAGCCTTGGAATTTATACCCATGCACCTTGTATTTTCCTCGCATCATCAATGGAATGATGTCGCGCCCGAATTCATAGGATGTATCCCGTTGGTTCTTTTTCAATACCTCAAATAAAACCGAAGGCCGAAAACAGAAAACCGTAAGCGATGCCCAGCGCCCCTTGGGCATGGTTGGCTTTTCCTCATAGGAGAGCATGCGGCCGCCTTCATCGGAATCATCGGCGATTTCGGCGACGCCGAACCGCGAAGCCGCCTCGGGCGCCACCTCAATGAAGGCTGCCGTCATATCGGCATCGCATTCATTGTGATAGCGGATCATCCGGCGGTAATCCATCTGATAGATATGATCGCCCGACAGGATGAGGATCACTGACGGCCCATAATACTGGATGTAATCTATATTTTGATAGACCGCGTCGGCGGATCCCCGATACCAGTGGGGGTTGTCATAATCTTTGAACGGCGGCAGGATAGAGATACCGCGATTCCGGCCGATCATGTCCCACGCCGCACCGGTGCCGATGTGATTGATGAGGGAATAGGAGCGGTACTGGCTGAGGATGGCGATTCGCTCGATGCCTGAATGGAGCAGATTGGAGAGGGGAAAATCGATGACCCGGGCAAACCCACCGAAAGGAATGGCGGATTTCGGTCGATAATGGGTCAACACGCCCAGTTCGTCGACACGGCCACCCGCCAAGATCATCGCCAAGGTCGAAGGTCTTTGCATAGAACACCGTCCAGAGAAGAAAGATCCCGTTTTGCTGCGACAAAGCCTTGTCCGCCAGCGCCTGGCAACAATGAACTGCTTCATCCCATAATATGCCTGACCTCTGACGAGGTGCAAGCAATATCTTGCCAAGCCGCAGAAAAGCGGCCGCTCGGCAGGCAATACGGACTGAACAGCGATAAACTGCTTATTTAACGTGCTGAGTGACCAGTCGGATCAGGGTCTTGGTGGTGAACTCCTGGTTCTCCCGCAAGGGCAGATTCTTGAGGGGCGATTCGGCCCGAGCCGCCTCCCGGTGGCCGCCGGCGGGGCCGAAACGGCCAAAGGAGGTCTTGGCGAGTTTGCCGGCGTGTTTCCGGTATCCGTCGCAGCGGAGAATCACCACCAGTTTCTCTCCGTGGATACCAGAGACGATGACCCAGTCGAACCCATCGACCCGGTTGAAGAAATCGGCGATAATCACCAAAATATCCGGGGTGCTGACCTTGCCGAGGTGCACATAGGCCCGGCGATTGCTCGCCTTGACTTCAGTGAGGGCAATGCGGAAATAACGGAGTTCGGAACGGCGCAGCTCAGTCAGCTCGAACTTGCGCACCAGGTTGAGGTTGGCGATGTTGAACAGATACCGAAAACAGATGCCGTCGGATATCTGCATGTTCTGCTTCTGAAAATTCTGGGTATCGACCTTGAGGCCGTAAAACAGGGCCGTGGCCAGAGCAACCGAGGGTTTGATGCCGGCAGCGCGGAGATATTCCACCATGATCGAGGAAACGGCACCGTATTCCGGGCGGATATCGATGAAGGCCGCATCCCAGCCGGTGGTAACCGGGTGATGATCGATGACCGCATTGAACGTCAGCTTCTCGAAGCAGGCCAGATGGTTGGGCTGGGAATCGAGCAGGATCTTTTTGCTATAGTCCTTCACCGGCAGCGTATGGAGCCGCTCGATGGGAATCTTCAGCCGCTCCACCATGGTCAGGTTGTTCAGCCGTCTGATCTCGTTGGGATAGCCGATGGTGACGTTCTGCACTCGATAGCTGAGCAGCCGTTTGAGCGCCATGGCCGAAGCAATGGCGTCGGGGTCGGCGTTGATGATGATCAGTACGGTATCGTTCCGATCGAAAATGGCCCAGAGTCCGTTAAGTCGGGCGATAGCCGAATTCTTGCCGGCACGTCTGGTTATGTTGTCGCTCGCGATCTTTTCAAGTCGTTTCTGCATAGACAGGGATCAATAAAGAGACAGGGCCGTCTCGAAGCGAGCACAGCGAATGGTCTTTCTGTGCTGAAAACGAACATCACATCGGCCAACGCCTGCCCGCACCACGGGCAGCTTCTTCTCGGAGCGCATTTCACAGGGCATCTCCAGGGAAAGACTTCTTCAGCGTTTCTTGCCTCAGAGAATAGAGGATAAATAATTTACACAGTGGCATCAAGAAGCGCAAGCCCCTTCTTTCTGGGCAACGAAGCCGACCGGCCCGCCCCTCGTCCGCGTATTTCTTGACGGAAACGGGACGAGAGGGTACATCAAGACTGATGATGTCGATCCGCCTGCGGCCGGATTCCGGGTGCGACATCGTACCATCTTCCGTGCTCCACTGACGCTCCTCCACCAACGACCACTGCATGATCCTGCTCCACCGTTACATCCTGAGCCACTACATTCGTAACCTCATCCTCATCGTGGCCAGCTTCGTCAGCATCTATCTGTTGATCGATTTCTTCGAAAAAATCGAAGATTTCCTCGAAAAAGGCATCTCCTTCGGGATAACTACCAAGTTCTTTCTGTTCAACATCCCTTTCATCATTGATATGATGAGTCCGGTCTGCATTCTGCTGGCCGGTGTCGTCACCCTCGGCATGCTCAACCACAGCAACGAACTGATTGCGCTGAAGTCCTGCGGCATCCCGTTAAAAAAAATCGTTCAGCCGATCATCGGCGCGGCCCTGGCCTGCATCATGCTGTTCCTGGTCATGGCGCAAACGGTCCTCCCCACCACCGTCTCCGCCACCAACTACATCTGGAATCGTGAAGTCAAAGGCAGAACCTCCTCAGGAATTTACCGGAATGGCCGGTATTACTACCATGGTCAAGATGGTTTCTATTCCTTTGCCCGGCCCGATCCCCAGAAGAATGTGTTTACCAACTTTTCCTACACGACCTGGAATCCGAGGTATCAGGTCCATACCCTGATCGCGGCGAAAACCGCGGTCTGGAATCAGGGAATCTGGACCCTGCACGACAGTCAGGTCCAAACGGTCAGAGGTAGCGAACGATTCACCACCGAGGTCCTCCAGGAACGGAATTATACATTTCCCGAGCAGCCCGATGCATTTTTCGTCCCGCCTTACCGGGCCATGGAGCTTTCGCTCACCGCACTCTACCGGGAAACCCGGCACAACCATTCCGACGAGGCGCGCGCCAAGGCTTGGGCCGAATTCTACGGCCGAATCTCCTACACCTTCCTGGGCTTGCCCCTGCTGCTGCTGGGCTTGCCGCTCCTGCTGCTGGTCTACCGCAAATGGGGGAGGGATCTCTCGCTGGCCATTCCGGTAAGTTGCGGCATGGCCTTTGTCAGCTGGGGGCTGTATACAACGCTCCAATCCCTGGCCAAAGCTGGTTATATCCCGCCCTTGGCAGCGGCGACATCGGTGCATCTGCTGGTCAGCGGCCTGGGAATTTTCCTTCTGGTCCGCGAGGATACCTGATGCCGCGGCAGGTCGGTATCGTCGGCGTGCCGCCTCTGGCGGTGATCGAGTCCATCACCCGGGCAGGTGATGCGATCGTCGACCTCGATGAGCTGCAGGTGCGGGCCCCCATCGACCAGAGCGCGGCCCGCATCCCCCGCGCCTACTGCGCCATTCTTCGCACGGTGGTGCTCAACTGTCTCCATCTGCAGCTGGAGTGCATCTACATCGACGTTGGTCCGGGCAAATGCGATTGCGCTCTCCACGTGGCTGAGGTTATCGCCGACATGCTGCCGGTTCCGGTCATCCGCACCCGCAATCAGGATACCCGCGCTTTCGGTCATCCGCTCTGTACGAGCAGACTGCCTCTGGTGGATAAATTCCTCCGCATCGTCAAAGGGGTGCAATCGGCTACGCCCTATCCGCCCATGGAGTCCTGCCGACCAAGCTGCGGCTTTTGGGGGGTTCCGCCCAGGGATTTCTCCCTGCTGGCGCTTTTTCCCGACACGACCCATGTCTTCGGCTGGACGCGGTGCATGGAAAACAAGACCCCCGCCGATCTGAAGCTGGAACACCATTTCGATCCAGCCATTCCTACCGTTTTCTTTGCGCAGTCCTTCTGCGCCAAGTCGGTTTTGGCCAAACACCTGGCGGCCAAACATCCTCGCGCCATTGCCGTGGATTGCGACGTCACCGCCAGCAGTTCCACCCGCGCCAAGATTGAAGCCTTCCTCGAACTATCCGGCATTGTGCCCGGTCAACGTAACAACGACTGATGCTCCTAGCCGATTTTGGAACCAGCTACTGCAAGATCCTGGACACGCACCGAAACAGCGGCCCGCGCATTGTCTCCACCCGTGACCTGGATCGCTCGTTCCGGGCCGACCTGGCCACCGGCCACAACGCCACCCACAGAAGCGCGCGCAGCATCAACGAACTGACCGCCTTGGCCCGGGGCGGTCTCCACTTAGTCGGCCGCCCGGATTTCGTTCTTCTCGACTGCGGCAGCCGCGACATCAAATTCGTCCGCTTTCAGAACGGCAGGGTGGCCGACATGGGCTGGAATGCCGAATGCGGCGCTTCCATGGGTTTTACCATTGAGCTGCTCGCCACATATTACCGGCTCGACTATGCCGCCATTCCCGCACCGGCAACCGGTTTTTCCGTCACCTGCGGGGTGCTCGGCATGAGCCATATCTTCGACGCCGTGATCGCCGGCATCGAAGAAGCCGAAGCGGTGGCCCGATTCGTCCACGGCATCGCCCTCAATGCGTATCGCTTCGCCCATGAACCGGAAGAGATCTTTCTTTCCGGCGGTCTCTGCGCCAACCCTCTCTTTGTCGCCAGCTTTCCCTGCACTGTCCATCCGCTGGGCCGGTTCGTCCTGCTGGAGGGCTTGCTGGCAACCCTGCGGCAGGACTCGGAGCCCGCGGCATCTATCCGCCCGAAAAAAGAAAAGCCGGACATCGCATAGCGACACCCGGCCTTCAAAAACCAGCGGCCAAAAAGACAAGGCCGATCCGTTCTATGTCTTTTTTTTCTTCTTTGGGCCCTTGTCCTTTTCCTTCTTTTTATCTGTACCGGCCAACGGACAATCGGAGCATCTCTTGCCTTTTTTCAGATACCCCTCACAGCATTTGCCCTTTTTCTTGCCCTTTCCCATGACGCACCTCGATGATCATCGGCAGGTAGTACGGACACACCCGATCTTCCGGGTATTCACCCCTTGATCATGCACAACGCATCGCCTGACCATGGCGGCGAAACATTATTCCTTGCCGCCTTTCCCCGGTTCCTTGGCGGGCGGTTGAATCTCAAGCAGCTCGACCTGGAACACCAGCATGGAGCCAGGCTCAATCACCGGGGGGGCGCCACGATCGCCATAGGCAAGATCCGGCGGAATATACAACTCGGCGGTGGTGCCGGTGGGCAGCAACGGCAAAGCTTCCTGCCAGCCCGCTATGACCTGGTTGACTTGGAACACGGCAGGCTCATTGCGCTTGTACGAGCTGTCGAATTCCTTGCCATCCAGCAAGGTTCCCTTGTAATGCACCTTGACGGTATCGGCTGGAGTCGGCTTGGCCCCCTGTCCTTTCTTGATGATTTTGTACTGCAGGCCTGACTTAGTTTCGATCACGCCTTCCTTGCTCTTATTGGCTTTGAGGAATTCTTCGGCGGCTTTGCGGTTTTTCTGAACCATGACCACGGTTTTCTGAACCTGTTTTTCCTGCTGCCGCTTGGCAAAGGCTTGCTGAATGGTAGCCGCGTCCTCGGCGCTCAGCAATGGCTTGTTGCCGTTATACCCGTCATTGATGCCCTGTTGCAGCACCCCAAGGTCGAATTTTTCCTCCAGGCCTTTGAAATATTCGCCAAGATCCAGCCCCATGGCATAACTCAATTTCTGCTCATCGGATTGCAACGCAACTGGTTGATCGGCAGCAAGGACCGGCCTCGCCATGAGCAGCAGGGCCAGCAGCCCAGGCACATACCATTTCATACACATCTCCTTTCGTAATGGTTGACTGAATACAAGGTATTCGCGGTCGGCAGGGTTTTTGTTTGACCGGCCAGGAAACCAGAATTGGCAACGCCGTGCGGACGACAGGCCTGGAATTCCAGCCAGGGATACCGTCCGCGGACATGCGCCATGCTTTTGGTTAGCTAATCATCCTTTTTGGCCCGGTGTCCACTTTTTTATGCGAAGTGGCGCCTCTTTTACAATTTTCTTTTATCAATGACCCGTTTGGCCTTGCCTTCAGAGCGCTCCAAGGTCTTTTCCTCAACAAGTTTCACCTCGACCCCGATGCCGAGTTCCGAGGCCAGCCGGCCTTTGATCCGCTCAATCACCTCGCGCTGCCTTTTCATCTCATCAAAGAAAATCGATTCCACCACTTCCACCAACACTGTGATCTTGTCGGCATGATTTTCCCGCTCGACCACAATCTGGTAATGCGGTTCGATCCCCTCGACTTCGAACAGGACCTTTTCGATCTGGATGGGGAACACATTAACCCCCTTGATGATCAGCATATCGTCGGAACGGCCCATTATGCGATGCATCCGCTTCATGGTCCGGCCGCAGGGGCAGGGTTCGACGATCAACCGGGTCAGATCCCTGGTCCGGTAGCGGAGCATGGGAAAGGCCTCCCTGGTCAGGGTGGTGATCACCAGCTCGCCGACCTCGCCCTCGGGCACCGACTCCAAGGTGGTGGGATCAAGGATTTCGAGGAGAAAATGATCCTCGTTGATGTGCAGGCCGTTGCACTGCAAACATTCCCCGGAAACCCCCGGCCCCACGACTTCGGACAGGCCGTAATTGTCGGTGGCGATGATGCCCAGCTTCTGATGGATCTCCTTGCGCATGCCCTCAGACCAGGGTTCGCCGCCGAACAGGCCGTAGCGCAGGGACAGTCCGTTGGGATTGATGCCCATCTCTATCATCGTGTCGGCCAAAATCAACGAATATGAGGGCGTGCAGACCAGGGCCGTGGTCTTGAAGTCCTGCATGATCTGGATCTGGCGTTTGGTGTTGCCTGCGGAAATGGGGATGACCGAGGTTCCGATCAGCTCGGCGCCGTAATGGAGACCAAAACCGCCGGTGAACAGCCCGTAGCCGAAAGCGATCTGGATGACGTCGTTTTTGGTGACGCCGGCGGCGGTGATGATCCGGGCCACCAGATTCGACCAGGTCTTGATGTCATTGCGGGTATAACCGACCACCGTGGACTGGCCGGTGGTGCCGGATGAGGCATGTATCCGCACCACGTCGCGCAGGGGCACGGCGAACAGACCGTACGGATAGTTGTCCCGCAGATCCTGCTTTTCGGTGAACGGCAACCTCTGGAGGTCGTCCAGAGACCGGATGTCGTCGTAGTTGAACTTGAGCTGATCAAATTTCTTTTTATAGAAAGGGACATGGGTTCCCACCCGATACAACATGGATTGCAGTCGCTCCAACTGGAGCTGCTCCAGTTCCTCCCTGGCCATGCATTCTCGTTCCGCTTCCCAGTACATAAGTGTATGCTCTGTCTTCTGTTGGTCTGCCAGGATGACAACACCCTGCGATTACGCTATTTTTTCCCGTCCCAGATAGGCCCGCTGCACATCGGCGTTGGCCAGGAGATCTGCGGCGGCCCCCTGAAGGATGACCTTGCCCACCTCAAGCACATAGCCGCGATCGGCAATCTTCAGGGCGGCCTTGGCATTCTGCTCGATCAACAGCACCGTGTTGCCCTCTGCGCGCAGCCGGCCAATGAGCTGAAAGATGTCGCGGACGATGAGCGGCGCCAGCCCGGTGGACGGCTCGTCCATCATCACCAGTCGCGGCCGCGACATCAAGGCCCGGCCCATGGCCAGCATCTGCTGTTCACCGCCGGATAGCGTCCCGGCCAACTGCCGCCACCGCTCGCGCAGGATGGGAAACAGCTCATACTGATGTTCCAACTCCCTGAGCACCGCCGCCCTGCCCCGCTCCTTCTGCAGGATGAAGCCGCCCAGCAGCAGGTTCTCTTCCACCGACATCGGGGCAAAAACCTGACGCCCCTCCGGCACCAAGGCGCATCCTGAAGCCACGATCCGCCCCACCGGGATGCGGCTATTGACCTGGTCAAGAAACATCACCTCCCCGCGCATCGGCCGGATCAGCCCGGCGATGGTGTGCAGCAGGGTCGTCTTGCCGGCCCCGTTGGCGCCGATCATGGCCACAATCTCCCCTGTCTTGACATGCAGGGAGATATTTTTCAAGACCCGAAGGTTGCCGTAGCCGGCATCGAGATTGCGAATCTTCAGCATGGCGACCATCGGAGGACAAAGTGGCGGGAGTCAATCTTCATTGTTTTCTCCCAGGTAGATACTGATGACCTCGGCATTCTTCTGGATACTTGCCGGGATGTCCTCGGCCAGTTTGGTGCCGAAACTCAAAACCACAATCTCGTCGGAGATATCCATGACCAGCGACATGTCATGCTCGACCAACAGCACGGTGATGCCCATGTCCCTGATGGTAGCGATCAGGCGGGCGACTTCGGCGGTCTCGTAAATATTCAGCCCGGCCGCCGGTTCATCGAGCAGGAGCAGTTTCGGTTCGGCGGCCAGGGCCCGGGCCATCTCCACCGCCCGCTGCTGGCCGAAGGCGAGACTGCTGGCCTCAACGTGGGCCAAATCGGCGATCTGGAGGAAATCAAGCAGTTCCATGGCCCGTATCCGGATGGCCCGTTCCTCTTTCCAAGTGGCAGGCAGATTGAACAGACCGGCGAAAAAACCGCTCCGGCTCTGCACATGCCGCCCGACCATGACGCACTCCAAGGCGGTCATGCCGTGAAAGAGCTTGATGTTCTGGAAAGTTCGGGCCATGCCCAGGCGAGCGATCTGATGCGTTTTCTTCCCTTGAATCTCTTGCCCCCTGAAGGTAATGGCGCCAGATGAAACCGGCAGGTTGCCGGCAATCAAGTTGAACAAGGTGCTCTTGCCGGCGCCGTTGGGACCGATGACCGCCTTGATGCTGCCCGTTGCCACCGCAAAACTGATGCCATTGACCGCATGCAGGCCGCCGAACCGTTTGTGCACATCGTGTAAAGCCAGCAAGGGTTCCTGATCCTGACCATGGTCAACGCCGCTCATGACCGTCCACCCGGGATCAACCGATAGGCAAATTCCTTCAGACGCAAGCTCAAAACACCGCCCGGAGCGAACAGCATGACCGCGATCAGGATCGCCCCGAAAACCACGTCGTCGTATGCGCCGAATACGCCGCGCAGGGAAAGAAAGGTCAGACCGACGCCCATGATCAGGGTGCCCCAGAGATTGGTCATGCCGCCAACCGCGACCAGGGCGACATAGCGCACCGATTTCATCACCGAGGCTTCGCCGGGACCGATGCCGCCGTTGAAATGGGTGAGCAGCACCCCGGCGGTCGCCGCGTAAACCGCGCTCAGAACAAAAACCTGGAGCTTGCAGCGGCCGGTGTCGATCCCCGAAGCCTCGGCGGCCTCCGCGCTGTGCAGCGAGCGCAGGGCCCGGCCGACCCGCGAACCGATCAGGTTGAGCAGCAGGGCGATGCCCAGGATGAGTATGCCCCAGGCCACATAGAAATTAAGAATCCGGTGATCGGCATCGCCACTGATCACCACCGGGCCGAATCTGCCCACGGCGGGCAGCAGGGGAAAGGCGGGCACCTCGACAATGCCGTCCGCTTCACCGAAATAGGCCGAGGCAAGCAGGATCCGGTAGACGATGGTGCCGAATCCCAGAGTGGCCATGGCTAGGTAATGGCCCTTGAGTTTGAGCACGGGCACCCCGATGGCCAGGGCCACCAGGGCCGCCGCCAGCACCGCCAGCACACAGGCTGCCCAGGGCGTCACCGTGAGCAGTGCGGCACCGTAGATGTCCTGCCCGGTGGCGAGCAAGCCCAAGCAATCCAGCATCCGCACCGGCAACGCCTCCTGAAACGGCTGCAAATTCCGGGTGGTCAGCGCTGCGGCCAGATAGCCGCCGATGGCGAAAAAGCCGGCATGGCCAAGGGAAATCTGGCCGGCATAGCCCATGAGCACCCCAAGCCCGATCACCACCAGGCCATAATAGGCGGCCATGGTGAGTTGGGTCAGGTAAAACTGGGTTCCGGTCGCCACGATGAGCAGGTGCAGGCCGACAGTCGCCAGGCAGAGGGCCGCCAAGGAGAGATTCTTCCTGATGCGCATCAGAAATCCTGCAGGTGGGCCATCTCGCTCGAGCCAAAAATCCCGTGCGGTCTGACGAAGAGGATCAACAACAGGATGGCGATGGCAATGGCGTCCTGGAAGGCGAGCGGCACCAGCGACACCGAAAACGCCTCGACGATCCCCAAAAGAATACCAGCCGCCACTGCAGCCAGCGAGTTGCCCAGACCGCCCAGGATGGCCACGGTGAAACCCTTGATCGCCAGCGAAGTGCCGGAATCGTACTGGGTATAGGTCATCGGCGACATCACGCATCCAGCCAGAGCGCCGATGCCGGCGCTGAGCATAAAGGACAGGGTCACCATGTTGCGGATGTTGATGCCGCAGAGCGAGGCAGCGGTGCGATTGGCCGCGCAGGCCCGCATCTCCCGGCCGATGGGCATGGATTTGAAGAATGCGCTCAACCCGCCCATCATCACTGTACAGGCGGCGATCACCCACACTACCTGCGGCGAGACATGCACGCTGCCCAAGGTAAAGGTGGTGATCTCGTTGCCGTAGAAATAGGGCAGGCTGCGGATGGACTCGCCCCAGATGTGCAGGGCCGATTCCCGCAGCAGGATGGAGATGCCGATGGTGATGATGATCATCTGCAGCACCGAGGGGCTTTTCAGCCAACGGATGAACAGAATCTCGATGACCGCGCCGATGCCCATGGTCACCAGCACCGCCGCCGCGATGGCATAACCCAGCGGCAGATGCTCCAACAGGGAAATGGCGATCATGCCGCCCAACATCACGAACTCGCCCTGAGCAAAGTTGATGATGCCAGTGGCGTTGTAGATGATGTTGAAGCCGATGGCGACGATAGCGTAGATTGAGCCGTAGGTGATGCCGGCAACGAGATATTGAAAAAAAAGATCGAAATTCATGCGGAATGCGGAAGAGAAACGCCGGGGAACCATGATCGGAACCCTCTGGCGCCGGCCTGATCGCCATGATGTAAAACGAGCCAGCAGCCTTTGATCATGACAAAGCAATCAAGGGCAAGCCCGCTGTCGCCGCCAGCAGGCCGTGGAGACCAACCATGTCCCTGGCGGCGGCCTCCGGCCAAACCCCTTTCACAGGCCGCAGATCTGCTGTCCGGTCAACAGGGCAAACCCCCTCTCCTGCAACACCGCGATGGCCTTGTCCATCTCATCGAAGCGGAAAATCAGCACCGCATCGGCCCCACTCTTGTTGACAAAGGCATACATATACTCGACATTCAGGCCGACCTCATGAGCCACCTTGAGGACGCCAGCCAAGCCGCCCGACCGGTCCGGCACCTCGACCGCCACCACATTGGTCTTGCCGACCGTGAAGCCGCCGGCGCGCAAAACCTCCTTAGCCAGATCAACCTTGTCGACGATCAGGCGCAGGATGCCGAAATCGGCGGTATCGGCCACAGACAGCGCCCGGATATTGATGCCGTTCTCCGCCAGAATGCTGGTGATCTCCGCCAGACGGCCCGATTTGTTCTCGAGAAAAACCGCAATTTGCTCGACACGCATACGATCCTCCTGTGGTTAGATTTTGCGATGGTCGATCACCCGCTGGGCCTTGCCCACAGAGCGCCGAATGGAGCGCGGTTCCACCAGCTTCACCTTGCAGGTGACTCCGAGCATATCCTTGATTTCGGCCTGAATCTTCCTGCTTAAGCGTTCCAGCGCCTTGATCTCGTCAGAGAAGATATTTTCGCTCACTTCGACCAGCACCGACATCACGTCAAGGCTGCCGTCGCGGGTGACCTCGATCTGGTAATGGGGCTCAACCCCATCGATACCCATCAGCACATGCTCGACCTGAGACGGGAACACGTTCACCCCGCGGATGATCAGCATGTCGTCGGTTCGGCCCTTGATCTTCTCCATCCGGACCAGGGTACGGCCACAGGCGCAGGGCTCGAAGATCAACCGGGAGATGTCCTTGGTCCGGAAACGGATCAGCGGGAAGGCCTCCTTGGTCAAGGTAGTGAAAACCAGTTCGCCGGTCATGCCGTGGGGCAGCGGCTCCAAAGTCTCTGGATCGATGATTTCGGGCAGGAAGTGATCCTCAAGAATATGCAAGCCATCTTGGGCATGCAGGCACTCCATGGCCACCCCGGGCCCGATGATCTCAGACAGGCCGTAGATGTCCACCGCTTTGAATCCGAGCTTGCGTTCCACCTCCTCGCGCATGTTCTCGCTCCAAGGCTCGGCGCCGTGGACGCCGACCCGCAGCTTGAGTTCTTCGGTGCTGATGCCAGCGTCGGCCATGGCGTCGGCCAGGTTGAGGGCGTAGGAAGGCGTGGAGAGGAGCACGGTGGAGCCGAAGTCGCGCATGATGGTGACCTGGCGTTTGGAGTTGCCTCCTGACACCGGGACCACGGCGGCCCCAAGCGCCTCGATGCCGTAATGGGCGCCGAGTCCGCCGGTGAACAGGCCATAGCCGTAGGCATTGTGGACCATGTCGTCCTTGGTCACCCCGGCCATGGCCAGGCAGCGGGCCATCACCGAGGACCAGAGGTTGATATCCGCCCGGGTGTAACCGACCACCGTGGGCTTGCCGGTGGTGCCCGAGGAGGCATGCACCCTGATGACATCGTTCATGGGGGTGGCGAACAACCCGAAGGGATAGTTGTCGCGCAGGTCGTCCTTGCTGGTGTACGGCAGATGGCGCAGATCGGCAAGCGACCGGATATCCTCGGGTTTGACTCCGACCGCGTCCATCTTGGCCCGGTAGGGCGCGACCTTCTCGTACACGCGATGGACCAGGATCTGCAACCGCTTGAGCTGAATCGATTCCAGGCCGGAGCGGGGCAGCGTTTCGATTTCCTCAACCCACATCATCTTTTCACCTTGTTGTTCATATCGCCGGTTCAGACGCGAACCGCAGCCCGGCCGGCGGAGAATGCCTTCTTGTTGACTTCGGCGAATTGGGGCTTGACGGCACGGTCAATCACCTTGAGGAAGATCGCTGGGGCGGCCGCGAGGAAATTGGACATGGCCCCGACCATGGCCACGTTGACGGTACGCAGCTCGCCCACCGACTCGGCCACGGCAAAGGCGTCAATGGGTACCACCTTGATGTGGTGGGACTTGAGCTCGTCGAGGATGTTTTCGGGATATGCCGCCTTGCCGAGCGCCACCGCCGGCGGCAGAATCTTCCGGGTGTTGACCACCACGGTGCTGCTGCGATGCAGGTACGGCAGATAGCGCACCGCCTCCAGGATCTCGAAGGCCACCAGGATATCGGCGGCGCCCGGTTCGATCAGGGGCGAGTACACCCTCTTGCCGTAGCGGAGATGAGCCTCGACCGAGCCGCCCCGCTGCGCCATGCCGTGCACTTCGCTCTTCTTGACGTCAAAGCCCGCCGCCAACTGCGCATGGGCGGTCAATTCGCTGGCCAGCAGAATGCCTTGGCCGCCCACGCCCGAAAAAAGGATATTGCCGCTCTGTTTCATCACTTGGCCTCCTTTTTCGTGATTGCCTCGAACTTGCACACGCAGGCGCATTGGCCGCAGCCGTTGCACTGCACTTCGGCGATCCGGGCGAATCCCTTTTGTTTTTCCCGATACCCCCGGGCTACCGCCTCCTCGGGAGCAAGCGGCGTCCAACTGATGGCCGGGCACCCCATCTGCACGCAGAGCGAGCAGCCGGTACAGTTGTCGAGATTGGTGAAATAGACCGGTTTCTGGCGTTTGACCTCCTCGGGCAGGAGCACACAGGGGGCCCGACTGATGATCACCGAGGGTTCAGGGGCCTCGATCTCCTCCTTGAGCACCTTGCGGGTAGCCTCGACATCGTGCGGATTGACCACACTCACCCGCCTGATGCCGAGCGCCCGGCACAATTCCTCGATATTCAGGGCCAGCGCCGGTTCGCCGAGGATGGACTTGCCCGAGGCCGGATTCTCCTGGTGCCCGGTCATGGCGGTGGTGCGGTTGTCGAGAATGATCACCGAGGCGTAGGTGCCGTTGTAGGCCATGTTCAGCAGGCCGGTGATGCCGGAATGCATGAAGGTGGAATCGCCGAGCACGGCCACGACCTTGCCTTCGCCCTGTTTGCCCAGCGCCTTGGCCATGCCGTGGGCCACGCCGATCGAGGCCCCCATGCAGACACAGGAGTCCATGGCCGACAGCGGCGGCAGGAAGCCCAAGGTGTAGCAGCCGATGTCACCGGAAACGAACACATCCTTCATCCGCGACAGCCCGTAAAACAAGCCGCGATGCGGGCATCCGGCGCACATGTTCGGCGGCCGCATCGGCAGATCCAGCGGGGCGAAGATCTCGCCGATGGTTTCCGGGACAATCGCCTTGCGGACGATGAACGAATTGAGTTCACCCTGGTTGGGAATGAGATCCTTGCCCCGGCAGGGGATGCCCATGGCCTTGAGGTGGGTCTCGATAAAGGGATCGAGTTCCTCGACCACGATCAATTCGCCCACGGTGGCCGCGAAGGCGCGGATCATCTTTTCCGGCAGGGGCCAGACCATGCCGAGCTTGAGCACCGGCGCGTCGGGAAAGATCTCCTTGACATAGTTGTACGGGACGCCGGAGGTGATGAACCCCCGCGTGCCGGTCCCCGGTTCGATCCGGTTTTCCGGCAGGGTCTCGACCAGGTCGCGGAGAGCCTGCATCCGTTTTTCCACCGCCACCCGCCGTACCCGGGCGTTGCCGGGCAGCATGACCAACTTGGCCGGCGACTTCTCGATCGAAGGCTCCGGCGTCCCGCGGCGGGCTCCTTTCTCCACCACGCCCTTGACGTGGGCGATGCGGGTGGTAATCCGTATGATCACCGGGGCATCCAACTGCTCGCTCAATTCGTATGCCCGGCCGATCATCTGTTTGGCCTCGGCCGGATCGGATGGTTCGAGCATGGGCAGTTTGGCGGCGAAGGCGTAGTTGCGGTTATCCTGCTCGTTCTGGGAGCTGTGCATCTGGGGATCGTCGGCATTGAGAATCACCAGGCCGCCGCGCACGCCGGTGTAGGCAGCGGTAAACAGAGGGTCCGCCGCCACGTTGAGGCCGACATGCTTCATGGTCGCCAAGGCCCGGGCGCCGGCAAAAGAGGCGCCAATGGCCACTTCCAGCCCCACCTTCTCGTTGGGCGCCCACTCGGCGTGTACCCCTTCGTAGCGGGAAAGATTCTCCATGATTTCGGTCGAGGGCGTGCCCGGATAACCCGATGCCACCCGGACACCTGCCTCCCAGGCGCCGAGGGCAATCGCCTCGTTACCGGAGAGCCACAATGTTGTTTCGTTATCAAACGCCACGTCCTTCCTCCTTGGTAATCTTCATGGAACTCTGTCGCAATTCGTCCACTATCGCATATCATTCCAACAGGTTACAGCAGCATCACCTCGTTGTGCCTTCCCCGCGTTCTTCCGATAAGTGGACACCAATACCTTGAATGACAACGGTTAGGCAAGCCCTTTTTCCTGTCCCTGCCACCGGCCGCATCACCTGGCCGCTCACTGCCCGCCGGCGCCGGCAGCCGGTTTTTTGGCCTTGGCGATCGTCGCGGCCCACTCCACCCGCTCTTTGGTGACCTGGGAGGTCACTGCCACCAGTTCCGTGGACTGCATCAACTGCACCAGCTCGCGGTTGAACCGCTCCAGGCTGATATGCTTGGAAGAGGCCAGGATGGCTCCCAGCCAGTCGACGGTCTCACCGACCTGGCGAGCCATGCGGGCGGGAAAGACAATGAAATTGCTGAAATTGGCGGCCTGCAACCGAGTGCTCAGCTCTTGTCCTACCTGGGCGGCCACCGGCGCTGCCAGGACATTGGGAGATCTCTTGACGGCGAGCATCGTCTTGAGGGCCTGTTTGCTGGTGGACAGATAGAGCATGTCCGCGGTGAGCACCGCCGCCGGCTGGGCCTCACCAGGCATAATCGGCCAGGAGTAGACGGTGAGCCCTTCCACCTGCTCTTGCTTCTCGGTGCTTATCCCTTGATCGGCAACAAGACGCCGTACCCCGTTCAGTGCCTTCTCGGCGATCGCGCGATCCCGGATCTCGACGAAAAGGATCATCTTCGGCCAAGGGAACAGGGGCGTGTGGACGATGTCGTCGAGCACGGCGCCGTACCGAGGCCCAAAGGCCCGAACCAATTCTTGCAAGGAAACTCCCAGGTTCTGCTGGACCCCGCGATCGACCTCCTGGTACTCTTGTTCATTGGCCGCCATGGCCGTGAGAATCTGTTCCGTCTGGAGCGATGCGGCCCAATTGTAGGCCAGAACCTGCTCCTGCAACAGGTGCAGGGTTTGATTGCCCTTGGCCGCCGCATCGAGCAGATTTTTCATCGCCGAATGCAACCGGTCATAGGTCAGGCCGGCCCGTCCCCGGCTTTCCATGCCTTGGCTGGTTTCGTAGTCGATCGAGTACATGGTGCCGACTCCAGCCAGCATCTCCCCGGCTTCCTTGATTTCAGGAGCGGGGGCGAGCTGAAGCAGCTCAGCCACGGCAGGAGTATTGAAATACGTCCGGAAATAGGTCGTCTCCTCGGGAAAGGTTTGCCAGAAAGCCGCCGCTTCTTTGAAGGCGGGCGCCTTGTCCAGAGCCGTTTCGCCCTTGCCGGCGGCGAGGCACGCCTTGATGGCGGCTGGCGAGAGGGCCAGAAACACGGTCTGTCCTTGCGTATAGCCGTAGAACACCTGCCCCTGCCCCGTGCCGATCTTGACCAGATCCAACCCATCCACCGTCTCCCGGCTGATTTGGGCATTCGTCATCAGTCGGCTCAGCATGTCCAAGGCGCCAGCCACCGAGGTCCGGGCGATTACCACCGGGCAGTCGCGTAACGCCTCCGCCGGCTTGTCGGCCAGAATCTTGCGATCCGGCGGCAACAGGGCCAGGGTGGCGTCGTCGCCGAACACGGCGCGGATGGCGGGATCGTGCGCCATCTTCGCCACCGCGTCATACACGCGGTCGTACTCGGCGATACCCTGGGATTGGCCGCCCATTTCCTGGACAATGGCATGAATGGTATCTTTGGTGAACACTTTGCCCAACGGTGAGGCGGCAAAGTTATCGATGAGCGTGTTGCCATGGGACAGATTGACGGTGCCCACCACATCCGGCGGCAGAAAACGCGCATAGGCGTTGCCTTCCGTCTTGCCAAGCCGCAGGATGGTGAAACCGATGGCGACAACAACCGCCAGACCAAGGACAATGCCCACAATCTTCTTCATACGCTCTCTCCGTTCATAGGATAAAATTTGAGGATGCGGCCGTTTTCACCCGGTGTCCCGGAAACGGTCACTCCTCCGTCGCCGCCACTTCCCGCTCGACGGCCTCAATGGCCTGCTGGGCCTCTTCCCAGCGCTGATAGGCCCGCTCCAGATGGCGTTCCACCTGGTTGTACTCCTTGCTGACCGCGCTCCACTGCTCCTGTTCGCCGTAGAGTTCAGGATCTGCCATCCGGATTTCGAGTTCGGCTTTGCGTTCCTCCAGCCGCCCGATCTCTTGTTCGGCCTCGTCACTTTTCTTTTTCAGAGGCCCGAGCTTTTGGTTGAGCTGCTGCCGCTCATGGGCCCGCTGCCGGCGCAGGGTCTTTTTGTCGATCACCGGGCCCGGATCGGTTGTCCCGGCTTTGGCGCATACCGCCTCCGTCCGGGACGGCTGCTCCGCCGCGACCCCGGCCTGGGCCTCCATCTTCCGCCGCCATTCGAGGTAATCATCAATGTTGCCCTCGTGGAGAGTGGCGCGGCCGTTTCGGATCTCCAGCACCTTGTTGATGAAGGAATTGACGAAAAAACGGTTGTGGGAAACAACGATGATCGTGCCCTCGTACTGGGCCATGGCCTCCTGGAGGATCTCCTGGGAATGCATGTCCAGGTGATTGGTGGGCTCGTCAAGCAGCATCAGGTTGGCTGGACGCACCAGAATCTTGGCCAGGGCCACCCGTGATTTCTCGCCGCCGGAGAGCACCCGCACCTGCTTTTCCACCTCGTTGCCGGTGAACAGGAAGGCGCCCAGGAGCGAGCGGACCTGAGTGATAGTCATGTCCACGGCGGTATGATAGACTGTATCGAGGATGGTCAGTTCGCCGGCCAGTTCCTGGGCCTGATGTTGGCCGAAATAGGAGAAAATGACGTTGTGGCCGAGCTTGATCGCGCCCTCGGCCTGCAGTTGACCGGCCAGGATCTTGAGCAAGGTGGTCTTGCCGGCGCCGTTAACGCCCACCACCGCCAGCTTGTCGCCGCGCTGCAAAGAAAAGCCGACGCCATCGAAGACCGGCTTGCCGTGGTAGCTCTTGCGCACGTTTTCCAGATGGAGCACATCCCGGCCCGAAGGCACGGCTGGCGGGAAGGTGAAACGGATGGTGCGGTCGGTCTCGGACAGTTCGATCCGTTCCAGCTTTTCCAACTGCTTGACCCGGCTCTGCACCTGCCGGGCCTTGGTCGATTTGGCCCTGAACCGGGTGATGAACCGTTCGGACTGGCGGATCATGGCCTGCTGGTTGTCGTAGGCGGCCCGCTCCAGCTCCATCCGCTGCGCCTTTTCCACCAGATAGTGGGAATAGTTGCCGCGGAAAACGCTCAGCGCCCCCAGGCTCAGCTCCCAGGTGATCGAGGTCATCCGGTCGAGAAAGGCCCGGTCGTGCGAGATGATGATCATCGCCCCCTGATAGCCGAGAAGAAAGTCCTCCAGCCAAGTGAGCGAGTCGAGGTCGAGGTGGTTGGTCGGCTCGTCCAGCAGCAGGAGCGAGGGCCGTTTGAGCAGCAGCTTGGCCAGCAAGAGCCGCATGATCCAGCCGCCCGAAAAACTGTTCACTTCCCGGTCGAGGTCGGCGGCGGAAAACCCGAGCCCGAACAGTACCCGCTCGATCTGGGGCCGGATGCGGAAGACATCGCTCCCCTCCAGCAAATGCTGCAGTTCGCCCTGCCGGGCCAGCAAGCCGTCGATGGCGGGATCGCCGGCATCGATCAAAGCCAGTTCCTCGCTTAACCGCTCCAGTTCCTCCTGCTGGGCCAGGATATCGTCAAAGGCTGATTCCGCCTCGACCAAGAGGCTGCGGCTGCCAAGGTCGGCACTGACCTCCTGGGGCAGATAGGCCACGGTGAACCAGGATGCCCGGTTGACAGTGCCGGGATCGACATCCTGCTCGCCGCTCATGACCTTCAGCAGGGTCGATTTGCCCGCTCCGTTGACCCCCGCCAGCCCTACCCGGTCGCCGGACTGGATCTGGACCGAGACATCGCGGAACAGGTGTCTGCTGCCATACTGCAGGTTCAGGCCGTTGACGTTGAGCATGGGCGATTACGGACGGAATGATTTGTGGCGGTTGGCACCGTAGAGTCGGCAAAGGCAATGCCGGTCCGCCGAAGGCCGACCGGTGGGCATGGCGCCGACCTGCCATCCGGGCTCCGCCGGTCCGGCACCTCCGCCAGCAGCCGCAACGTCTGCCGCGGCTGGGCAGGGTCGGTCCACAGGACAAGGCGCGCAAGCAGTCCCAACTGCCGCAGCCGGCGCAGGTTGGCGGACCTCGGCCCGCGAAAGATCGACTGGTCCTGGGCGGCAATCACCAGGGCGGCCGTATCTGAGGCCGGAATCCCGGCCAGCAGGCTGCGGGTTTGGTTGAACATCAACCGGGCCATGACCAGCTCGCCAAAGGCCGGATGATGGGGACCGGCCACCAAGGCGCGCGTCAGCTCCGTCGAAGGTTGCAGACCCATCCGTACCACCTCTATTCCCTCGCAGTCAAACCGTTTTTTCAGATACGCCGTCCAGGCCACGGCCCGGATGAGGCTGAGCGGACGATATCTTCCCAGGCGGTGCAGCCGTTCCAGGCCGCTGCCGCGCAGGACCAGGGTCGGATAGATGCGGACAAAATCCGGCCGCAGGCAGATCACCGCATCTGCCGTGCGCCGGAGCGAACGGAAATCTTCGCCGGGCAGGCCCGGCATGAGTTGCAGCCCCAGGCGCATGCCCCGCTCCCTGATCAGGGCAGAGGCGGCGGCGATGGCGGCGGCGTCATGGCCGCGGCCGGACCGGCGAAGGACCTCGTCGTCGCAGGATTGGGCTCCCAGTTCAACAACCGAGACCTGGTGGCGGGCCAACAGGTCAAGCCGCTCATCATCAATGGCGTCGGGCCGGGTGGAAAGCCGGATGGACTGCACCAGGCCCTGCTGCCGAAAAGGGCGCACCGCAACCAGCAATTCGGCCTGACGGGCCGCAGGCAGACAGGTAAAGCTGCCGCCGTAAAAGGCCACCTCGGCCTGGGCGCGCCGCGGAAGCCGCGTCCGCGCCAGCCAGGCCTGAATCGTGGCCCCGACCTCCGCCCCAGGGCAAGGGGGCCCGGCCTGGCCGCTGATGCGGTGCTGGTTGCAGAACAGACAGCGGTGCGGGCAACCCTCGTGGGGAATGAAAACAGGAATCACCAGCGCCATGGACCCACCCTTGCGGCCATCCTGTCCTTCCGCGCCGGATGATTCATTCAGCCTGCCGCTGCAAGACAATCAGAGCTTCGCGGGCGGCCTGCTGCTCCGCCTCCTTCTTGGTAGAAGCCTTGCCGTTGCCCAGCTCCTCATCCTTAAACCGCACCATGATCGAGAAGAACCGGGCATGGGCCGGCCCTTCCTCGCTCGTCAGCACATATTCGGGTCCCTCGTTGAACCGCTCCTGCAACAGCTCCTGGAGGGCGCTCTTGGCATCGACGCTGACCAACTGTTCCTGGTGCCGGTCAATGTGCGGTTCGAAAAAACGGCAGACAAAGGCCAGGGCCGCATCGTAGCCGCCGTCAAGGAAGATCGCCCCCGCCAGTGCCTCGTAGGCGCAGGACAGGATCGATGGTTTGCCGTTGCCATGGGCAGCGCTTTCGCCTCTGCCCAGCAACAGGTGATTGCCCAGGCCGATCTCCCGGGCCCGCTCGGCCAGCCCGCCCTCGTTGACCAGGGCCGAGCGGATGCGGGTCAGCTTGCCCTCCCGCATCTCGGGGAAACGGGTGAAGAGGACAAAACCAACGGTCAGGTCGAGGACCGCGTCGCCGAGGAATTCCTGGGTTTCGTTGTGGCGGCCGTCGTCGAGCCGTTCAAAGGCAAAGGAACTGTGGATGAGAGAGCGTTGCAGCAACCGCAGGTCACGAAACTGATATCCGATCCGCTCCTGCAGCTCCTGCAACCCTTCCTCGTTGTCCTGGATCAGGGCCGTGAGCGTGGTTGCCATGGATTTTGATTTCTCCTTGTCAAAAAAAAAATCTGTGGTATATGTGCCGCACATTGTGGCGACGTAGCCAAGAGGTAAGGCAGTGGTCTGCAAAACCATTATTCAGCGGTTCAAATCCGCTCGTCGCCTCCAAAAAATGTAAGCGGTCACCGGTTCCCGGCGACCGCTTTTTTTATCTCCCCGGCTACACGGTATTGGTATGTAGCCGATGGCGCCCTTGCGGTCAAGGAGACAAAAAAAAGGCAGGGTCAATGACCCTGCCTTTTTTGGTGGTGCAGAACGCTGTCTAATCAGTTCTTCCGCCTGGACAAACCAGCCAAACCGAGCAAACCGGTGCCAAACAGCAGCATGGTGGCGGGTTCGGGGACTGTCGAGGGAGGAGGATCACCTACACCTCCTACATATATCTCCATGGTGCTCAAGCCGCCAGCCTGGCCACCGCCGTTCGGAAAACCAATCTGCCAAGAATTCAGGGTATAACTGCCTCCCCCGGCAGCCAATGCCACGTCGTCGAAGAAATACGCGACATAGCCGTTGCCAGCCTTGAGGAGCACCACAAAGTCAGCCGTTACCGGCGTTACATTGCCGCTCCAGGTCAGATCCCATGTCCCGGAAGTGGTGCCGTTGCCATTCACCGTTACACTGAACAGTATGCCGGAAACCTGATCTTTGACGTTGGTAAAGCCGGCTTGTCCAAGATCCGTGAATGCCTCCCCGCCGAATGCCGCGCTAATATTAGCGGGATCGATCAGACTGCCCTTGTTGCCGTTCGTCTTAACCTGATCGCTCATTTGATCTGCACTCTGCCCATCCAAGGTCACATCATCCAGAGACGGGGCAGGGACCGGAGCAGCGTATGCTTGCGTCGCGAGAAAAAATCCCACCAGTCCAATAACGAATTTCAGTTTCATAGCTCTCCCTCCAAGAGTACCTGTTTTCTATTTGTAAGCACTACACCTTGTTTATATCTATCTCCACTAAAAGCAAAACACGAGCCATCCTGAGCGAAAAAAACGCCATTACCCCAACATCCGTCAAATATTTTTTAATAAACCGTAATAATACTTGCCAGGAACCCTGCCTGCGCCTCGATTTTCCACCACCTGGCCGCCGCCTTTTTTCCTGCCCTGGCCCTGCTCTTTTTCTGTTTCTGTTCTACCCATCTTCGCCCTTGCCGCAATTTTTCTTCACATTTCCGAAAAAAATGTTCGATTTTCAGGAAAAATGAAAATAAAATTATACAAATCAATACATTAAAAAGAAAAGGCAGGGCTATTTGCCCTGCCTTTTCTCTCCTGTTTGCGAGAATTGATGCTAATCAGTTCTTCCGCCTGGACAGACCAGCCAAACCGAGCAAGCCGGTGCCGAACAGCAGCATGGTGGCGGGCTCGGGGACTGGACTCGGGTTACCACCAGTCGGCTCAACACCTCTCACATTGCCAACGTACAAGTCCATGGCATTGAACGAACTGGCACCGCTACCGTTCGGAATGGCGATCAGAAAGGTATTGTCGGGATAGCCGTCAGATGCCGCAGCCAGCGTCACGCTGTTGAAGTCATACTTCACGAGATTGCCTTGTTCGCTTAAAACCAACGCGAAGTCAGCCAGCAAGTCCTCGGTATTGCCGCTCCAGGTGAGCGCCCATGTCCCGGTAGACAGACCGCCCTTTGGCGAGACAACGGAGGTAAGGGTAAAGGTATACGTCATCCCGTCGATCGTGGCCGTGCCAACTTGGCCTACTGCATTTACCTCACCTATATACGCCATCTCCGTCCCCAGCATGTCGGTAAGCTCGTTCTTGTTGCCTGCCTGCTCAACGCTGTTCGCGACTTTCCCGTCCATCGTCACATCGCTCACATCCACACTCGCAGCATATGCCTGTGTAGCCATCAGCAATACCGCCAATCCAACAACCAATTTCAGCTTCATAGCTCTCTCTCCTAAAAAATATTTATTGTAGCCACTGCATCTTGTTTAAATATCTATCCTTTTTTATCTTGCGCAAAAGAGAAAGCAAAATGCGATCCATTTTGAGTAAAAAAACGCTACCACTCCAACATTCATAAATATTTTTTACTAAAACCGAAATAATACTGGCCAGGAACCCTGCCTGCGCCTCGATTCCCCGCCATCTGGCCTCCACCATTTCCTCTGCCCTTGCTCTGCTCTTTCTCTGTTTCTTTCCTATCCATTTTCGCCATTGCCGCAATTTTTCTTCACATTTCCGAAAAAAATGTTCGATTTTCAGGAAAAATGAAAATAAAATTATACAAATCAATACATTAAAAAAGGCAGGGCTATTTGCCCTGCCTTTTCTCGCCCGTCTTGCGAGGATTGATGCTGGTCAGCTTTTTCGCCGGATGAGACCGGACAAACCGAGCAGCCCGGTGCCAAAGAGCAGCATGGCGGCAGGCTCAGGAACTTCCGAAGAGGGGGGCAGATCCCGCACAGGAGGGAGAGCGGTCACATCCCCCACATACAGCTGCATGTCGCTCAAATTGGCAGGATTGCCGCCATTGTTCAGAAATCCGATCTGCCAGGTAGTCTCCGCGGTCATGCTTCCTCCTCCCGCGGCCAAGGTCACGTCATCGAAAAAATACGCCACGTAGCTGTTCCCCGCCTTGAGAAGCACCACAAAGTCAGCCGTTACCGGCGTATCATTGCCGCTCCAGGCCAGGGCCCATGTCCCGGAAATGCCAGTCCAACTCCCTGAGACGTCAAACAATATGCCGGAAAGTGGATCGTCGTTTGAAAAAGAGGCGGTGCCTTTGCCGGCCTGTCCGAGCAGGGTGAAGGCATCGCCGCCGAATGCCGCGCTGAAATCACTCGGGTCGACCAGACCACCCTTCGTACCGTTTGTACTGATCTGACCGCTCACCGCGGTGGCATCGCTCCCATTCAACGTCACATCTGCCGTGGAAAAGGCATGCGCCTGCGTGGCCATCAACAACACCGTCAACCCAACAACCATTCTCAAATTCATGACCTGCCCTCCCCAATATGTCCGTTGACTGCTCTGCCCTGTTTACACCTGTCTTCCGTTGCCTACATCTTTTCACCCCTTTAAGCAAAATACGAGCCAAAAACAGAAAAATACGAGCAGGCTACATCTTTTTAGGATTATTATTATAACATATTGATATAAAAATATTTTTATACATGACTCAACACTGGCACAACGGCATCAACACCGAAACCAGGCCGCTCCTGCTCTATTTCCTGCCTGTGTGGCTCTCTTCATGTGACAATTTTTCTACATAACGGAAGAGTATGATTATTTTTCCGAATACATGAACAATAAATAAAAATATATAAATATATCAATATTAAAGAACGATATTGCTTCCCGTGTCATCCCGAGACAATACGGGCGCCAAGCTCTTCCTCTTGCTTGGGGCGACCGGAGAAAAGCATAAATTGTACACCATGGATTGATGCGAGAGATGGGCTACGCCCCTCGGCCGATGTGCGGGCGATAAGCCAAACGCGGGAGGAATCCCCTTGCTCAATCAAGCGCGCTGTGATTTGCACGGCGAAATGTGGCAGCAGAGATGCGCCTATAAGGGCGAAGTCCGGCAAGGGGGGAACTTGGGTGGAGCGAAGGGAGCGGCTGGTCAAGATATATTGCGAGCGGAGCGAACAAGCGACAGGCGCCAAAAGAAAGGCGGCCCGGCCGCTGAGACGATCCCGGTCGTCCGGCTCAGCGGCAGCGATGCCGACATCTTGCAACACCATGATTCTTTGTCATTTTGACCAAAGGGAGCAATCTTATCATGGCGGATGCCGACCTGATCGGCGCGGCAGAAATATTTCCGGATTTTCGGCATCACAATTCGCACAAGCCAGGGGTGGTTCCGATACGCCAAAGCGCGTAGGTCTGCTCCACCCGATGTGCCGCTCCCATGCGGCCAAGCACGCTGGCATAGAGGGAAAAGTCCGCCACCGGGAACGGAGCACTGGCAAACATCGCGTTGATCGCAAGGTATTTGCCGACCTTGGTGGCGGGTGTGCGCTGCAGGCGGGCCAAGGTAATGTGCGGCGCATATTTCCGATTTTCCAGCTCGATGCCCATTTGGGCCAGCCGGGTGACAATTTTGCGCTGCAAGGCCATCAACGGCTCACATCGCTCGACCCCTGCCCAGATGATGCGGGGCTGGCCGCCCCTGGGAGGGAAAAAACCCACGCCCCGCAGGCGCAGCGTAAATGGCGCGGCCTTGATCCCGGCCAGAGCCTCGCGGATGTCGAGGAACGTGGAACCATCGACTTCGCCGATG
Organism: Desulfobulbus sp.; assembly: GCA_009780825.1. Taxonomy (GTDB): domain Bacteria; phylum Desulfobacterota; class Desulfobulbia; order Desulfobulbales; family Desulfobulbaceae; genus Desulfobulbus. The sequence goes on from WQZH01000006.1 coordinate 27,585, forward strand.
AAGCACAGGGTCAGGTGCAACTGGTCAGGGGATACCCACCGGGCATCGGGCAGGCCGCAGCAGAGCAAGGCGAGTTGTTCCCGTGTCGGCCCTGGCGGATCGATGGCGATAAAAAGCCGTTTGTTCATGCAGACGGATCACTCGCGCCAATCCATGCCGATGTCGCAGGCGCGGGCGCTATGGGTAAGCGCGCCCACCGAGATAATGTCCACCCCGGTTTCGGCAATGGCGCGCACGGTTTCCAGATTGACCCTGCCCGAGGCCTCGATGATCGCCCGGCCGTTGATCAGTTCCACCGCTTGCCGCATGGTGGCGAGATCCATGTTGTCGAGCATGATCACCCCCACCTTGCAGGCCAGACATTCCTCCACCTGCGCGAGCGTGTCGGTCTCGACCTCGATATTGATGGTGTGCGGCGCCTTGGCCCGCACCCGGCGCACCGCCTCGGTGACGGAGCCGCAGGCGGCAATGTGATTGTCCTTGATCAGCACGCCGTCGCTCAGACTGTACCGGTGGTTATGGCCGCCGCCGGCCCGCACCGCGTATTTTTCCAAAAGCCGCAGGCCAGGAGTGGTTTTGCGGGTATCGGCGATTTTCGCCCTGGTGTGCCGAATCTCGGCCACAAAGGCCGCGGTCATGGTGGCGATGCCGCAGAGCCGCTGCACCAGGTTGAGCGCCACCCGTTCGCCCCGCAGCAGGGTGCGGGTAGCGCCGCTGATCTGCAGCAGCGTCTTGCCCTGGCCCGCCCGGCTGCCGTCAGGTACGGCTCCGGTACAGACCACGGCCGGATCGAGCAGGCGGAAAACCCGCGCAGCCACGCTTTCCATGCCCGCCACGGTCATGGGCTGGCGAGCGACAAAACTGCCTTGCGCCCGATCCGCCGGCGAAAAAATCGCCTCGGTGGTGATGTCGCCGTGCTCCAAATCCTCAACAAGAAAATGGCGCAACAGGGTATCGAGAAGAAAGGTATCCATATCAGCTCAATTTGCGTAAACGTTCGGTAGATTCCATGGTCTTGGCCAGCCGGGCGCGGATCTCGGCCTCCTTGTCCCGCTCCTTGGCCACCACCGCCGCAGGCGCGTTGCGCATGAACTGCTCGTTGCCGAGCTTGCCGGCCACCCGTTCCAATTCCTTTTCCAGCCGGGCCTGTTCCTTGGCCAGTTTGTCCAGTTCACCGGCCACGTCGATCAGCCCCTTGAGCGGCACCACCAGTTCCACATCCTGCACCAGCCCGTGGCCGGCGTCGTCCGGCACCGCGCCGCTCTCCACGATGACCAGCGAACCGGACCGAGCCATGGCCTGAATACCGGGGGCGAATTTGACCAATATCCGCCTCTTGGCCGGATCAGGACAGATGAGCGTCGCCTCGATCTTGACGCTGGGATGCACTTCAGCCTCGGTGCGGATGGTGCGCAGGCCGGAGATGACGTCCATGAGCAGGTTCATCGTGCCCTCCGCCTCGCCATCCTCCCAGGCCGGGTTCATCTCGGGAAAGGACTCGACCATGATCAAGCCGCGCGTGCCGGGCAACTGGCTCCAGATCTCCTCGGTGACGAACGGCGTAATGGGGTGCATCAGCTTGAGGATCTGTTCCAGGACGACCAGCAACACCGCTCTGGCCTGATCGCGGACCGCTGCGTCCTCGCTGGACAGGTCAGCCTTGATCCATTCCAGGTACCAGTCGCAGAACTCGTGCCAGATGAAGTGGTAGTTGGCCTGCGCCACCTCGTTGAAGTTGTACTCGTCCAGCGCCGCCCGCACCGCGCCGATGGCAGCGTTGATCCGGCTCAAGATCCAGCGGTGCGCGCACGCCAGTTGTTTGGGATCGGCTGCCAGGGCAGTGATCGCCGGATCAGCCGCAGCAAGATGCATCTGGGCGAACCGGGCCGCGTTCCACAGTTTGTTGATGAAGCGGCGATACCCGTCGATGCGCTCCTCGTCCATGCGGATCTCGCGGCCTTGGGCGGCAAAGGCGGTGAGGGTGAAGCGGAAGGCGTCGGTGCCGTACTGCCCGATCATCACCAACGGGTCGATGACGTTGCCGGTGGACTTGGACATCTTCTTGCCGTGCTTGTCGCGCACCAGGGCATGGAGATACACCTCGTGGAAGGGGACCTCGCCCATGAAGTGCAGCCCCATCATCATCATCCGCGCCACCCAGAAAAAGAGGATGTCGAAACTGGTGACCAGCACCGAGGTGGGGTAGAAGGTGGCCAATTCCCTGCTCTGCTCCGGCCAGCCCAGGGTGGAGAAAGGCCACAGGGCCGAACTGAACCAGGTGTCCAGCACGTCGCTTTCCTGCTGCAGGTTGGTGGAGCCGCAAAAAGGGCAGATATCCGGGCTGTTGACCGCAACGGTCAGCTGGCCGCAGCCCTCGCAGGTCCAGGCCGGGATACGGTGGCCCCACCAGATCTGCCGGGAGATGCACCAGTCGCGGATGTTTTCCATCCAACTGTAGAAGGTGCGGTACCAGGTGTTGGGATAGAGCCTGATCCGCCCTTCCCGGACAGCGGCCGCCGCCTTGTCGGCCAAGGGCCGGACGCTGACGAACCATTGCTTGGAGGTGGTGGGCTCCACCACTGTGCCGCAGCGGTAACACTTGCCCACCGCGTGCTGGTATTCTTCGATTTTTTCCAGAAAACCCTGCGCTTCCAGGTCGGCCACGATCCGCCCACGGCAGACGAACCGGTCCAGGCCCGCATACCGGCCGGCTTCCTCGTTCATCACGCCGCGATCATCCATCACCTTGATCCGGGGCAGGTCGTGACGCAGACCGATCTCGTAATCGTCGCGGTCGTGCGCCGGGGTGACCTTAAGCGCGCCGGTGCCGAATTCCCGCTGCACATGATGATCGAAGACCACCGGAATGGTGCGGCCGGTGAGCGGCAGGCTGATGCCGACGGCGGCCAGGTGCTGGTAGCGCTCGTCCTCGGGATGCACCGCCACCGCCGTGTCGCCGAGCATGGTTTCAGGGCGGGTGGTGGCCACCACCACATGGCCGGAACCGTCGGCGTAGGGGTAGCGGATGTGGTAGAGTTTGCCGTCGACCGGGTCATGCTCGACTTCGTCGTCGGCCAGGGCTGTGTAGCAGCGTGGGCACCAGTTGACGATGTAGTCGCCCTTGTAGATCAACCCTTCCTGATACAGGCGGACAAACACCTCGCGCACCGCCCGCGACAGTCCCTCATCCATGGTAAACCGTTCGCGGTCCCAGTCGCAGGAGGCGCCCATGCGCTTGAGCTGGTTGATGATGGTGCCGCCCTTCTCCTCCCTCCAGGCCCAAACCCGCTCGATAAACTTCTCCCGGCCGAGGGCGTGGCGGCTCAACTGTTCGCTGGCCAGTTGGCGCTCGACCACATTCTGGGTGGCGATCCCGGCGTGATCGGTACCCGGCACCCACAGGGTATTGTCGCCGCGCATCCGATGATAGCGGACCAGAATATCCTGGAGGGTATTGTTGAGGGCGTGGCCGATATGCAGCACACCGGTGACGTTGGGCGGCGGGATGACGACGGCAAAGGCCGGCTTGCCCTCGTCCATGCGGGCGCTGAAGGTTTTCTCCGCAAGCCAGCGGGCATACCAGCGCCGTTCCACTTCGGTAAACTCGTAGGCCTTGGGCAGGTCGTTCTTCTTGGGATTGTCTGAATCTGTCGCTTGCATAGCTATCCGATGTGCCGCCTCCTTATGGGCGGCTGTATTGGCGAGGATGAAATGTTTCCCGGAATCCGGGCGGAAGGCATGCCGGCTATCCTGGCGGGCATCGCGGCCGATGGCGGCGCTTCCGCGCCGCTGAACAGCGGCGTCGGCCGAGCGGGCAGGGCTTGCCTCGCCGTTCATCTTCCGGAAATCACGGGCTCCAACAGCCTTATCGTGCATGAATCGCCCTACAGCACGCTCCAGGGTTTGGGTATGAAAATTTGCGTATACAGGGCCAGGGCGTAGCGGTCGGTCATGCCAGCAATGAAATCGCAGACCTGACGGTGGTCCTGTTGTTCATCTTCTTCCGTCTGTGCCGGACGGCGTGGACGGCAGCAGTTGCCTATGCCGTCTTCGGGCAGCTCGTGTTCCAGAAAATAACCGTACAGGTCGCGGATGATCCGCTGCGCCTTCTCGAACTCGTTATGCACCCGATAGTTACGGTAGACGTTGTCGTAGAGGAAGGAGCGCAATTCGTTGATGGTGTCGTTCATCCGCGCGCTCAGATAAAGCCGGCCGTCGCCGCGCGCCAGGGTGGTGGCGACCAGGTCGCCGACCATGGCGTTGATCCGCTGCCAGGAACGGTCGCCCAGCACTGTCCGTAGGTGCGCGGGCAAGTCGTTGTTGGCGAGCATGCCGCCGCGCAGAGCATCATCCATATCGTGGTTGACGTAGGCCATGATGTCCGCCACCCGCACCAGTTGCCCCTCCAGGGTGGCAGACAGCTCAGTGGTGTCGTCCGGGAGGATCGCGCCGTACCCTTTGGAATGCTTGAGGATGCCGTCGCGGACCTCCCAGGTGAGATTGAGGCCCTGACCGTCGTTTTCCAGGCAATCGACAATGCGTAGGCTCTGTTGATAGTGCTTGAATCCCTTGGGATGCAACTGGTTGAGGCTGAATTCGCCGGCATGGCCGAAGGGGGTATGACCAAGGTCATGGCCCAGGGCGATGGCCTCGGTCAGGTATTCGTTGAGCCGCAGGCAGACCGCCATGGTGCGGGCGATCTGCGACACCTCCAGCACATGGGTCAGGCGGGTGCGGTAGTGGTCGCCGGCCGGGGCGAGGAACACTTGCGTTTTGTGCTTGAGCCGGCGGAAGGTCTTGGAATGAATGATCCGGTCCCGGTCGCGCTGAAAGGCGGTACGCAGATGGCAGGGGTCCTCCTCGGTCATCCGCCCCTGCGACCGGCTGCTCAGGCAGGCGTACGGCGACAGCATCACCTGTTCCCGCGCTTCCTGCTGTTCCCGGATGGTGTTGGTCATGACGTGCAACGTTCGCTACCGGTCTCAGGGCTGCCAGAGCAGAAAGGCCTTGATGAAGGGATCGAGCCGGCCGTCGAGGACCGCATCGACATTGCCGTCCTCGGTGTTGGTGCGGTGATCCTTGGCCAGACGATAGGGCTGGAGCACATAGGAACGGATCTGGCTGCCCCAGGCGATTTCCTTCTTGTCGCCCTGGATGCTTTCCTGGGTGCGCAACTGTTCCTCCTTCTCCCGCTCGAACAACCTGGCCATCAACATTTTCATGGCCATATCCTTGTTCCGGTGCTGGCTGCGCTCGTTCTGGCACTGCACCACGATCCCGCTGGGGAAGTGGGTGATGCGGATGGCCGAATCGGTCTTGTTGACGTGCTGGCCGCCGGAACCGCTGGCCCGGAAGGTGTCGATCCGGATATCCTTGTCGTTGATCTCGATGGCCACATCGTCGTCCAGCTCGGGCATGACCATCACCGAGGCGAAGGAGGTATGCCGCCTGCCACTGGCGTCAAACGGCGAGATGCGCACCAGCCGGTGGATGCCCACCTCGGAGCGGAGATACCCGTAGCCGTGCCTGCCCCTGACCAGGATGGTGACGCTCTTGGTGCCGGCCTCGTCGCCGGGCAGCAGATCGAGGATGTCGGCTTTGAAGCCCTTGCTCTCCGCCCAGCGCAGATACATGCGCAGCAGCATACCGACCCAATCCTGGGCCTCGGTGCCGCCGGCGCCGGCATGGATGGTAAGGATGGCGCTGTTGGCGTCGTGCTCGCCGGAAAACATGCATTCCAGCTCCACCAGATCGATACGGCGGCGCAGTTCGGCCAGGCCGGAGACGACATCCCGGTACGTCTCCTCGTCGTTCTCCTCGACCGCCATGTCGAGCAGCATGCCGGCGTCGTCAAGGTCGTTGTAGTTCTTTTCCCAGATGCCGATCAGATCTTGAAGCTGGCCCAAATGCCGCTGTACCCGTTTGGCTTCGTCCTGATTATCCCAGAAATTGGGGCTGACCGTCTGCCGCTCCAGCAGTGCGACTTGCTCACGCTTGCCATCCAAGTCAAAGATGCTCCTTGAGCACATGCATCCGGCCCTTCAGGCTCTCAAGCAGTTGTCGCGATTCCGCTGATTCGGTCACATCGACCATGATTCACCTCGCTGTGTGCAAACAAAAAAAGAAACGAGCCCGCCCTGGGGCGCCTCGTTACGGTTCGTTCAGAAAAACGTATACTAAACAGAATCGATGCAAGTCTCAAGAGAGAAAGGCCCGCCGATGCAGAAAAACCGGGGCTTCGGACAGTGCCCCGGTTCTCTTCAATCTGCACTCCGTCCTTGTGACTCACAGACGGCGCATGCGGCGGACAACCACCAGCAGAAATGCCAGTACGGCACAGATCATTCCGAACCAATGGCCGCCCCGGCCAAACACCGTGTCCAGTTCAAGCAGCGGCACCGGAGCGGTCTGGGCCGCCTCGACAAAGAGTTCGGTCTGGGCGGTGATCCGGCCCAGGGGATCGACAAAGCCGCTGATGCCGGTATTGGCGGCACGGACCAGGGTTCGTCGGTTTTCCACCGCCCGCAGCACGGTCATGGCCATGGATTGGTACGGGGCGCTCGACCGTCCGTACCAGGCATCGTTGGTGATGTTGACCAGGAGATTGGCACCCTGATCCACGCTCTCGCGGGCGATATCGGGAAAGATGGACTCGTAGCAAATCAACATCCCCAGCCGCATCGCGCCCAGGATCAGCGGCTTTTGCCGGGCCCCTTCCGAGAAATCGCCGATATCGGCCACCAGCGGCTGCAAGAAAGGCAACCAACGGCGCAGGGGCACGTATTCGCCGAAGGGCACCAGATGCCGCTTGGCGTACTCTCCGCCGACCTGGCCGCCGGGTCCCAGCAACAGGGCGCCGTTCCAGTACCGCTCCTGTTCGGCGCCGTCTTCCCGGGCAGCCACGGTGATCAACGGCGTCCCGGTGAGCAGCCAGACATTGTCGGCTGTGGTAAAGGCGGTCAGCCGGTTCGCCAGCGGGTCTCTTTGCGGATAAAACGGCAGGGCTGTTTCCGGCCAGATCACCAGGTGGGCGTCTTCTTCCCGCACCACCCGCTGCGAGAGCCGGAGATAGGTGTCGACCGTGGCCGCTTTGGTGGACTGCGACCATTTGACGGCCTGGTCAATGTTACCCTGGATCACGGCCACCCTGGCCTGCCGCGCTTGGGCCAGGGCCGCGTCCACCGCCTGATACCGCGCCAACGAATAGCCGCTGGTGGCCACCAGCATGGCCATGGCCGCCAGCAGTGGCCACCGCGCCTGGCGGGAAGGATAGGCTGGACGGCGGAGCCGGTCGAGACCAGCCGCCACCAGGCTGTTGGTCAGCACCAACGTGAAAGTGAGCAGATGATGGCCGCCAAGATCGGCCGCCTGAATCAGCATGGGCTGGCCAAACAAGCCATAGCCGAGGTCCATCCATGGGAATCCGGTAAACAGCACCGCCCGGAGGTACTCGCATCCGACCCATGCCACCGGCGCGGTCCATACCAACGCGGCCGCCGAATAATGCCGGTTGCCATGGCGACTGACAGCCAGTCCCATCACAAAGCAGCCCATCGCCGGAAAACAGGCCATGTAGGCGGCCAGCAGCACCAAGGCCGGCAGGGACAGGTTCAACGGCAGGCCCCCGTAGCGGCCGAGCACGATCAGTATCCAATAGAGCAGGGCCAGATGATACACCAGGCCAAATAACCATCCGGCCAGGAGGCTGCGGACGGGACGGGCATGGAGCACCGAAAAGAGCAAGGGGGTCAGCCCGACAAACAGCAGCGGCCACCAGCCGATCCGGCCGGGCATGGCGGCGGCGAGCAGGCCAGCGGACGCGAAAGCGGCCGGAGCCAGGGCAACGAGGCCGTCAGCTTTGCGGCTCGGTCTCATCGTTGCGAACGATGCGGACACTCTTGATCCGACGCGGGTCGGCCCCAAGCACCTTGAAGGATAAACCGCTTTCCTGGACCAGCGCACCGGACTGCGGTACCTTGCCCAAACGGTGGATAATGAATCCGCCCACGGATTCGTACGGCCCTTCCGGCAGATGGAGCCGAAAGTGCGCTTCCACCTCCTCAATGTCAATCTTGGCATCAACGATGACCGTACGCTCGTCCACCACCCGCAATTCGCTGACTTCCTCGTCGTGCTCGTCGCCGATCTCGCCGACGATTTCCTCGATCACATCCTCAAACGTCACCAAACCCCGCACTCCACCGAACTCGTCGACCACGATGGCCATGTGGATCTTCTTCGACTGGAATTCACGCAGCAGTTCGGTGATCGGCTTGGATTCGGGAATAAAGGTGACGGGATTGAGAAACTCCTTGAGATCGACCTGGGTAACGGAGCCGCGGGCGCAGATGCGCAGCAGATCCTTGGCGTGGAGAATGCCGACCACCTGGTCGAGGGTATCCTCATAGATGGGGATCCGGGTATATCCCTCCTCGTTGATCAGCCGGATGAGCTCTGGCACGGAAGTATGCAGCTCGGCACAGATCATTTCCGCCGAAGGAGTCATGATCTCGGAGGCGATGGTCTCCCGGAAATCGAAAATGGAATTGATCAGCCGTTCCTCGTGGACCGAGATCAGCCCCTGCTCTTCGCCCTCTTCCAGCAGTTCCTGAATCTCGTGCTCCAACTCCTCGGTGGTGTCCGGGCCGCCACGAAACCCAAGGGCTGATTTGACTTTTTCAAAAAACGACTTACTCGGAGGCTCCTCTCCAGAGGGCGCCGGGCCAAGCGACGGCGACTCCACATGTTCCATACAAAAAAAATCTCCCCATGCACAAAAAAGATCAAATGGTATGAAAGTAGGCTAACAGGGCAGGAAGTCAAGGATTATTTCGCCCGGTTTCCAGGGCATCCCCTGTGCCGCGACCGCTGACGCGGCGGCCGGCGCCACCGATACGGTTTTCTTGGCGCTTCCCTCTTGACGCTGGGGAACGGGTATGCTATTAGATGCGGTCGCAATTCCTGCCTTCGCAGCATTGCCCCTTCTTTAATCTCTCGACTTGGGCCGTTAGCTCAGCTGGTAGAGCAGTTGACTCTTAATCAATTGGTCTGGGGTTCGAATCCCTAACGGCCCACCAATAAAATCGGCATGTTATCCGCACAGAGGGTAACATGCCGATCTTGTTTTTTGCTACCCTATTGCTACCCTGGCGCGAAATGCGCCTTGTAGCCTCGCGCGAGGTTTGGAACCAATTAGCGCGAGGTTTGGAACCGCGTTTACAACCTGTTTACAATACAATCATGAACTTTGTTGATATGCTGCACACAGGAGAAAAATTGAACCGATTTAACAACATAATCACAACAGGTTAAGACAAATCAGAAAGTTGAAATTCCGGCAAGAAAAACAAAAAATCCGCAGCACAACTTATTGCTATTTCGTAGTTTTTCTTGTGGTAAAATTTGTGAATAAACAGTATTTTGTCTTGTATGAGTTTGAAAAGCCGATAAAATCTTTCATGAGGTGTATTAGGCGAAGAATTTGTTGCACGGGGCTGCCCAATTTGACTTAGAATACAAGATAGGGCAATATGAGATGGGCGTAGAGAGAGACGGAGTTGGTTCTCAGGTCATTTACCAGTAATGCTGCCTTGGTGGTGTGCGTCTACCGACGATAGAATCGCTTCTCTTGGGCCTTGAGATTGTCAGCGATGCCCCGGAGGCTTCTTCTGCCAGAAACCTGGCCGATCAATGAACCATGCCTTTTCAACTCAAATGCCAATAACCATGAGGAACCTATGAAACCGGTTGAGATTGCAAAAAATGTTTGGTGGTTGCTGAATCGTTCCGAATCACTGTTGGAACTCAATGTATACCTTCTTTCCTACCACAGCGCAAAACGTGGCTGGGATCACCTGATACTGGATCCGGGCCCGGAATCTCTGCTTGAGCCACTCAAAGCGGCGATACAACCTGTGGTCAACGGCGGCCTGGAAAAAATCACCGGTATTCTGATTAATCACCAGGACCCTGATGTATGTCCGAACGCTGCGGCTATTCAGCGCTTGAACCCCAAGGTTCAGGTCGTTGCCTCGGAAGACACATGGCGTCTGATCCGTTTTTTCGGACTCAGTGAAAAACGGTTCAGGGCTGTGCAGAGTTACAAGAGCGGTCGCGTGAAGATGGCAGGAGGGCAGCAACTGGAATTTGTTCCTTCCCCCTTCTGCCATTTTCGCGGTGCCATAATGTATTACGATGTAGCCAGCCGGATCCTTTTTTCAGGAGATCTTTTCGGCGGCCTGTCTTTTTCACAGGATCTCTACGCCACAGAGGAATCTTGGGAAGGCATCAAGGCTTTCCATCAGTTATACATGCCCTCCAAAGATGCCGTCCAGTTGGCTGTGTCCACAATACGGAACCTCTCACCCGCCCCCCTGATAATTGCGCCTCAGCATGGTTCCATTATCACCGGGGATCTGGTGCCGGAATTCTTATACAGAATGTATAACCTGGATGTCGGTCTGGATCTGCTCAAACACCGCGAATTATCAGATAACTATCTGGGACTGGCTAATCAGATACTCGCTGAATTGCAGCATGAAAATATGATTGTATCGGCTAAAGAGGTGCTTGATTCTTGGGATAGTGATGGTTCATTCAGTAAGATTTTTGATCTTGACGGCGAAAGAATTAAAAATTTTAAAACAGATCCGATCAATGCGTTGAAGACATTGATCAGATTGCTTCGAGATAAAGTAAGATCGGGAGATGAAGAGCAAGTAAATCTGATATTGATAAAAGCACTCAATGATAGAAACATTCCTGTATATGACATACTTACTCCTGAAGGAGAAGTATTGCCAGATTATTTTGAATGATTCTTACGTTATATACTATTCTTAGTTATGGAGCGTCGTAAAAATATACTGATTATTGATATAGACAACACTTTTCTTCATGCGATTAGAAAGGAATTTTCTGCTCATTCAGCCTGTTATCAGGTTGCATTTGCAACTTCTTCAGCGCAAGCTATGACGGTCATGAAAAAATTTGTTGTCCACCTTGTCGTGGTTAATATCAGTTTGTCTGGAGAAAGTGGCATTAATTTGCTTCTCTGGGTGCGTAAGGCTTATCCTGATGTTCACGTTGTGCTGTATAGTGATACTGAAATTCATGAGGAGTACAAGCGGACTTTGCTTTATGGCGGGGCCTCTGCCGTTCTGCGCAAGCCTTTTCATGCCGATGATGTTGTCAGGATCGCGGACAACCTCTACAGAAACAACGAGTCCATATCTGTACCCGACTTTGTCAAACTGCTGGGCTTGTTGCAGATGATAGCAAGTGAAAACAGTTCTGCGCGCCTGGAGATAACTGATTCTGCCTCACGTCTGGCTGGCGTCATTACCGTGCAAAATGGCTATCTGGTCACAGCGACAACGACAGATGGCCAGACCGACATGGAAGCGCTGGCGCAAATGCTGGCCTGGAAGGAGCCTGCTATTTTGGCAAACAAGCTGCTTCCAGCCGACGAGGGCTGGGCATCCGGTATGCCGCTTGAGCGGGCGCTGTTACGGGCTGTGGTCAAATTGGACGAAGTCAATACCCGGAAGGCATGATTCTTTTTCGCCGTTTCTTTCGTCATTTCAAGTGGCAATCAACCCGGTAGAAGACAGCAGGGTTACCTGTTGTTGATTGCCGCTTTGCTTCGCTTCGCCTTGCCGCTGATGCACTCGATGGCAACGGCATAGACCAAGGTGCGCTGCCAGGAACGCGCAATGTCTTTTTCCGCCTTGTTGTCCATATGCTCCGGCAGGTATTTTTGAGCCAGAGCCAGCAGGGCGCTGTTTTTTTCTCCCTCATCCGTCACAAGTCTGGCCCGACCTTCAATGAGAGCGCTTTCGTAGTAGGTGGAAAAGCCGCCGTCATATACGGGCTGGGTAGGGCCGACGACGTTCAGGCAGACCCAGGGGCAGCCGGCCAGATTGTCCAGCTTGCGTCCACCGGTTGCGCAGTGAAAATACACGGCATTGCTCATGACAACATACGACAAGGGCACGCCGTAGGGGCGGCCGTCCTGGCCCACGGTGGCCATGAAAAGATATTCGCCGCCGGCAAAAAGCTCGCGGGCCTCTTCAGAGGAAATTTGCCGGTCTTGACGACGCATGGGATGGGACATGACAATTCTCCTTGATCTGACCGCCACCACAGGCGCAACCGCCGGGCTCCGGTCTGTTGTTTCGGTTTTCACTGCGCATTGCCTTGAGCGTCCATGGGCATATCCGGAAATTGATCCGCTTGCCTCTGATGGAGTATGTGATTCAATGTACAGTTGCATGCTGAACAGCATGCGGAAGGGCAGCAATTTACATGCGCTGAGACGCGCCTTTGCCGAACCCCTTCGGTGTACATAAGAAAATCAAGGCGGCGATCACGCTGATGCCGCCTATGCACAGGTAGGTGGAGCGAAATCCCGCCGCGAGTTCCAGCCTAGCCGAATGCGTTGCTCCACCCGGCAGAAAGATGGCCATGAGCGACGCGGCCACTGCCACCCCCAGACTCATGGAAAGTTGCATGATCACGGAAAGCAGGCTGTTGCCGCTGCTGGCCTCTTCATCCGGCAGGCCGATGAGCGTCAGGGTGTTCATCGCTGTGAACTGCAGCGAGTTGACCGCGCCGAAGACGCCGAAGATGATCAGCATGACGTACAGCGGCGTGCCAGGCGAGAAGTTGGAGTACAGGGCGATGATGCCGCCGAGTGCCACCGTGTTCACGAACAGCACCACCCGGTAGCCGAAGCTGTTCAAGAGTTGTGTGGCCAGGGCCTTGCTGAAAATCGCCATCAGGGCCATGGGGATCATGATGAGTCCGGCATTGACCGGCGAATAGCCCAGGAGCACCTGGAGCAGCAACGGCGTCAAGTACGGCATGCCGCCGCTGGCCAGACGCGCGAAAATATTGCCGAGCAGTCCGACCGTGAAGGTACGGATGCGTAAGATGGAGAGTCGGAAGAGGGGATTGGGGCGAAGGCGCGCATGGATGACGTACAGCCCTATGCACAAACCTCCCCCGGCCGTGAGCGTCAGGACCAGTGGTGCGGGCAGGCTCCCCTGCCCGGCGGAGTCCAGGGCGAAGGAAATGAGCAGCATGGCCGCACCGAACAACACGAAGCCCCGGATGTCGAAACGCGGCAACTCCGCCCGCCGCAAATTCGGAATGTAGTGCAGTACCGCCACGCAGCCAATAAGACCAACCGGCAGGTTGATCAGGAATATCCAGTGCCAGGTGGTATACTGCACCAAAAAGCCGCCTACGGTCGGGCCGAGCAGCGGGCCGACCATGCCGGGTATGCTTACGAAGCTTAAAACCTGCACCAGATGCTGGCGTGGGTACATCCGCAGCACCACCAGCCGCCCCACAGGCATCATAAAGGCCCCGCCCATGCCCTGCACCACCCGAGCGGTAATCAACACGTTGAGTGAAGGGGCGGCGGCGCTGAACAGCGAACCGGCCATGAAAAACAGAATTGCCCCGAACAGCGCCGTGCGTGTGCCGAAACGATCAGCCACCCAGCCAGATACAGGCATGAGCAGCGCCACGGTCAGCATGTAGGCGATGACCACCCAATGCAGGTGCAGCGGGTTTTCGTGCAGACTTGTGGCAATGGCGGGCAGGGCCGTGTTCATGATGCTCGTGTCGAGCGTCTGCATGAAAAAGGCGATGGCCACTATCCAGGGGATAATACGCAGGGTCTTCGCGTCCAGCGAGACAGGGTCCGTGAGATTCTTCACCAACAAACCTCTTGAAGACTATTACGCTGCAAGGCAAGATAGCGTAACACAGCGCTTTCGTTGTTTGTGGTTTTCACGGTGTGACGCTATGGTCCCTATTGGCTGGCACGGTTTCGCTTTGAAAACGATAAACAGCCCGGCTTGCGGAAGCAAAGCCGCCGGGCATCCTCGCCCATCTCGCCCCAGCGCTGCCCCTGGATTTACTCTGGGCAACGGGCCTCGTCATCCTGCCTTGTACGCTCCGGGTCTGCATCTAGGTTTGGTGCGCAAAGAGCGTCTCCATGCCCCTGGCGTTTCGCGCTGCCTGATCCTGGAAAAACGGTTCCCGCGAACAACCCATGATGCAACAGGCCTGCCCGAACAACAGGCAGGCCCTGGAGATATTGCCCAAGCTTGGGCGGTGCGATGCAAAAGTCCGCTCTTGCGCCTGATGATGTTGTGCTTGCACCCATGGGAATACTCCGCAGGCACGGCGCCCTGTTGATGGTGTTCTCATGCCGCCATCAAAACGGAGACCCTTCACTTGCAAGGGTAACTATCAGGTCAAATCGAAACGCCCCCGTCTCATGGCATGACTGAGATTTTATTCACCACCTTGCGCACGCCATCCGTGTTCCGGGCGATCTTTTCGGCCAGAACGGATTGGGATTTTTTGACCACCTGTCCACGCAAGATGACGACCCCTTTGGTCGTTTCCACCTTGATATCCATGGAGTCCAACCCCTTTTCCGCCAGGAATTTCGACTTGAGCGCAGTGGTGATCGCCGAATCCGACATATATGTCTGGGTTTTGGTGATGGCAGAGGGTGCCGCATATACCGAATGTGGCGCGGATATGAACAAGAGACCCGAAGCCAATATTCCCGTAGCGATCAGGTGGGACAAGTGCAGTTTTCTCATGGTCTTCCTCCGAAAGAGTTGTTTGGTAATCGCCCCATTCAGTATGGGGCAGTAGTGGAGCCTGCCGGTCAGGGGCATCACGGTAATCGGGAGTTGGGCAACAGCCTGGCACAACTCCTGACCGTACGCGAAACGTGCCTAAATATCCTTCGTTATGAGGCAATGGAGCTGTCTTGATCCAAGAGGCTACTGGGTAAAGGCGATGAGGGCGTCGCAATAGGCTTCCAGGGCCTGCCCCATGGCGGTCTTGTCCGCCTCGGTGGGCGCGCCTTGCCACTCGTAGTGACCCAGGCGGTCCCAACCGGCCTTTTCGGTTTTGGCCTCGAAATCCTTCTGGGCGCCGCCGGACCAGCCGAATGAGCCAAAGCGGAACACCTTCTTGTTGGTCACCTTCTTGACCAGCAATTCCTCGATGACGTGGGCCATAGGCGGGAACATCTTGTATTCGTAGGTGGGCATGCCGAAGATCAGCCCCGCAGATTTCCAGGCGCTGGCCAGGATGTCGCCGACTTCGTCACCGGGCATCTGGAAGACGTGTGCCGGAATGTTGCGTCTATGCAGGGTTTCAAGCACCAGGTTCAGCATCTGTTTGGTGTTGCCGTACATCGAACTCCAGACCACGGTCACCTCACGCTCGGCTGGCCCCTTGCTGTATGCGGCGTAGCGTTTGTAGTACTTGATGATCACTGCGGGATTATCGCGCCAGATGATGCCGTGCGAGGGGCAGATCACCTTGATCTCCAGTCCGCCCAGTTTTTCCAGGCCCTTGAGGACAAAGGACGAGAAGGTCGCCACGATATTGGCGTAGTAGCGCAGGGCCTCTTGCTCGAAAAACGCATGTCGTTCCTGGGAAAGCTGATCGTCGAAGATCGCATCTTCGTCGATGCTGCCGTAGGAGCCAAAGGCGTCGCAGGCAAACAGGATCTTGCGCTTGCGCTCGTAGGTCATCATGGTCTCAGGCCAATGGATGTTGGGGGTTTCGAAGAATTGCAGCTCGTAATCCCCCACCTCCAGGACCATGCCGTCGGTGATGGCGACCGCCCGTTCGGCCGGCACCCCGGCAAAGGCATTCAGCAGCGGCACGGCCTTTTTGGTGCAATAGATGACCGCCTTGCTGTTGCGCTTACAGAACTCGCGCAACCAGGCGGAATGGTCGGGCTCCATGTGGTTGATCACCAGGATGTCGATGTCTTCGACCTTCAGGGACACGTCGCTCATCTGCCGGGTGAATTCCCGGGGAAAATCGAAAATATCTTGGGTCAGGTCGATCATGACGTTCTTTTCCGCCTTGATCAGATAGCCGTTGATGGAAATACCGTGCGGAATCGGCCAAATGCCTTCGAAGAGATAGCTTTTGTCTTCGATATTGACGGACAGACGATAGATGTCATCGGCAATGTTTTTGATGTGCATGGGGCGTTGCTCCAGAGGCAGAGGTTGAACAGGGGAGAATCTCGAAGGCGTCTAGTTTATGCAAAAATTTAGCGTAATATAAACCTGTTATTCGAAAAATTCCAGAGTGAAAAATAAGGGGTCATTGTCTCTGTGATCAACAGGTTGCGCATTCAATGCGCTCGATAAGGCGTGCGTAACGGCTGGTGTTTTTGTTCTTTGGCAAAAGCACCGCCCTCTCAATCATTCCCGCAGCAGCCTCTTGAGCCCTTGGTAATCGGTCTTGCCGCTGCCGAGGAGGGGGATTGCCGTCACGCGCTCCACCCGGCGCACCGAATAGATGGCTGAGAGTCCGGCGGCGCGCAGGGCGGCGTTGGCTTCCCCAACGGCAATCGTCATGGGGGTAAAGAGCACGATTTCCGGGCCGCTCTCTTCCGGAGTGGCCTCCACGGCCAGGACCGGGCCTTCGGTCGGGGCATCTTCGCGTCTGGCGAAAGCGGCGAGCAGCGTTTCCTCGATCTGGGGAAGCGAAATCATCTCCCCGCCTATCTTGACAAAGCGTTTGAGGCGGCCCCGGAAAAAGAAACGCCCGTTCTCATCCCGGCTGACCAGGTCGCCGGTACGGTACCAGGTCTTGTTTTCAAATGCCACAAACGGAGAAGGGGTATCGCCGAGATAGCCGGCAAAGACACTGGGACCGCGCACCAGCAGCATACCAGTCTCGCCCGTTTGGGCGCGGCCGAGAATGCGGCCCTCTTCCTCGTGCACCACGGCGGTTGCCACCGAAGCCAGGGCGTGACCGATACTGCCGGAAACCACCTCTTCCGGGCGATTGACGGCAACCACCGGGGAGCATTCGGTGATGCCATATCCTTCGCAAAGGGCTGCCTCCGGACATTGGCAGGCAAAGGCATGGTAGACGCGATCGGGACACTTTTCCGCGCCTACGAAGGCAAAGCGCAGGGAGGTCAGATCCTTGGTGCCGCGCGCGCGTTCAAGCATGGCATCCAGGAAGGTGGGGGGAGCGGCCAAAAGCGACAGTCTGAAATCTCGCACCATGACGATGAGCGGTCCGGATTCCGTGGGGTTGGGGTAATAGGCCGCGCGCAGGCCGCAGGTGAGCGGCAGCACAATGTTCACCAGCAGCCCGAAGGAGTGGAAGGGCGGGAGCATGGCCAGCACGGTGTCGCCACCTTTCACCTGCAGGGCGTCGATGGCTTCTCTGGCGTTGGTCATGAGGTTGGTGTGTGTCAGGGGCACTGCCTTGGGCAGGGATTCCGAGCCGGAGGTGAAGAGCACCGCCGCTGTTTTGGGGATGGGGTAGCCGGCAAAGGAGCGCAGCAAACGGGCCTGCAGCGCGGTACCGATCTTGTGGGTGAAGCTGAGGGATTTTGTCAGCGTTTCCAAGGGGAGCCAGTCCACCGGGATCTTTTCCGGCTCGAAACCCTGGCGTTCCAGCCGGGCAAGCAGGGTTGAGGCGGTGAGCACATGGCGGACTCCGGCGAGCGCCACGCAATGGCGCATGTTGGCTTCCCCCACGGTCCAGTTGAGGAACACCGGCACCTTGCCTGCCAGCAGAGAGGCCAGCCACACGGCGGGCACCGCCGGGATGGAAGGAAGCATGATGCCGATATATTCTCCCGGCAGGGAGCGGAGGCGGCCCGAGAGCGCAAGGGCGCCGGTGAGGATGGCGCGCCGGGTGCGCAGAGAGGCCCGTTCGGCGCAAAGCGGCGTGCAAGGCGCTTGGCGGACCAGGGTGAGAAAGGCATCGGCAATGGTGGCTGAGCCAACAGGGAAAACGAGATGCTCGCGGGCTGGCGGGCAGAACCAACCCGCAGGCACGGGGCCTTGCTGTTCCTCGCCGCCGAGCTTGCCGCAAGCGGCCAAAAGGCAATCATGCACACTCGTCAGGGATTCGAGGCTGGAAACAGGAATGCCCCGCACCGCTTCAAGGCGGAGGCTGAGCGCCATGAGATCCAGGCTGTCCAGACCGAGATCGGCGGCAATATCCATCTCGTCGTTGATGGGGTGGTTTGGCGGGAGCTCGGCGGCTTCGAGCAGAGCCGCATAGACGGCTTCGCGCACAGCGGCGGAAACGGCAAGATCCCCGTGCGCCGCGTCGCATTCGGGAAATGCAGGAATGGGATAGGGGGTTCGCCCTTGCCAGAAAAAGCGGGGCACAGCCATGGCTGGGCGTTCGGCCTCTCTGTAGAAGGCTTCCAGCCAAGGGTTGAGGGTGTGTTTGTCGCCGTCGCGGGGAATATCTTCCGGTTCAATGAATTCCACCGTCACTTCCCGGCGCGGGGTAAGGAAAACAAGGTTGGCGAGCACCGTGGCGATACCGCGCCCAATTTCCCTGACCAGGGAAGGGGCCTTGCCTGTGGCCGCATAGCTGAAGGCGCTGCCCCACAGTCCTGTGGTGCGCACGAGCACCACTCGCACGGTTGGAAGGCTGCTCAGGAGGGCCGCCGTACCGGAATTGCCGCCTATACTTTCTTTTTTTGCGCGGTAGATGCGGCCTGCGGGATAGAACAGTACACTATCGCCATGGCGCAGGGCATCCGAGATGGCAGTCATGCCCGCTTCCAGGGCTTTGCGGGCCTTGAAGCCGTCTTTGCGCAGGTCAGGGATGCTCACCGAGCCGATGATCCTGGCCACGAGGCCGCCGAAGAGTCCCGTCAACTGGTGCTCGTCGGCAAGAGGATGGGGCCGCGCGCCGGCAAGTTGGGAATAGACGATGATGGGGTCCATCAGGGCTGGATGATTGGGCAGGAAAAGGATGGCGGCATCCTTGCCTGGCGCAGCAATATGTTCCAGGCCGCGTGTTGTCACCCGGTAACGCAGCCCCACGCCCAGACGCAGGAAAAGCCCAAGCAGACTGCCGCGCGTGTCCGCCAGGGTTTTTTCCGGCAGGGAATGCAGCCGCCACCCGGTCCAGGCCAGAAAGACAAGGATGACCAGGCCGGTGCCGGCCAGCAACAGGGCAGGATGCAGGAAGCCGAGCGGGGCGAAGACGAGGCCAGAGAGAAGAATGCCGGAAAAGGAAGCGAAGTTGGAAATGCCGAGCACCTTGCCCTGCTCTTCAGCGGCAGGCCGGATCTGGATGAAGCTGACCAGAGGGATGAGGTAGAGGCCGCCGCAGGTGCCGGCAAGGATAAAGGCGATAAGGAGCCAAGGCAGGCGCAGGCCGGCCGGCATCAGTGGCGCCAAGGCTGCCGCGGCGATCCCAAATGCCATGCCCGTCCCGGCGGGGAGCATAAAACGCCGCCGGACTCCCGCTTCATGCCGCCCGGCCAGAACGGCGCCGATGCAGATGCCCACGGTGAGAGCCACGGAAAGCGAACTGGTGACAGTGAGGGTAAAACCGAGACCTACCCCGAGGTTCGGGAGACAGAGGAGCACAAAGGAGGAAATGCAGTAAAAAAATGCCTCTCCAGCCAGGGCAAGATACAGGGGACTGCCGTTGCGCCGGCATTCCAGCGCGTAGCGGCATGAATCCACGGGGCCGAGCCAGGGAAAGGGGGCCTTTGTCCACTCTTTTCCCCGGCTTTTGCGTATGCCAGAGGCGGCCAGGATACCGATCACGGCCACCAAGATCGAGAAGACTCCTATGGCCACACGGCCGAAGACCAGAGGCTCTTCCGGCAGCAGGGTCAGCACGAAGGCGGGCGCCGTCAGTTTAAGCACCACTCCGGCCAGGGAAAAACCCAACAAAATGGTGGCGGTGGTGGCCAGTTTGAGCAGGGCATTCATTTTGGGTACTTCGTGGGCCGGGAAATTTTCAGGAATGACTCCGTCGAGCGCCGGGCTGAAAAAGGTGGCTTGCAGGCCCATAAGAAAAACCACGGCCACCGTGCCCCACCAGTGCGCGATGAAACCCGTGGCGCAGAGAGTGAAAGCGCCAAGGAACATGGCGCCAAGCTCCAGGTACTTGGCGCGCACGATGACCAGCTTTTTGGGGAAGGCATCCGCCAGCCATCCGCCCAGGCGGAAAAGAGGACGAAGGGCAGAGAGGTCTGTTTTCGTTGAAAGCCTTAGCCGTTGCGGACAAGTTCTGTTGCGGCCTGGCGGACGCGCTCAAAATGGTGCGGTTGCCGCTGCACATCGTTGAGGCCACGCAGATTGCCGAAGACCAGTGGCTCTGAGGTGCGGAAGCCAAGGAACGCGAACATGTCGTTGACGTACTGGAAATAGGAGGCGAACCGGGTAAGGTCCGGCTGCCCCTGAGTGTAGAGCACGAGCATTCGTTGACCGTTCAGCCAGGAGGTGTAATCAGGTTTGAGCACCGGCATCAACCGGTCGGTGAACAGCCTGGCCTGGGCGGTCATCTGCCACATGTACACCGGCGAGGCCAGGACCACCGCATCGGCTGCGAACAGATCCGTCAGAATGGATTGCATGTCGTCCTTGATCGCGCATTGTTTTTCTTTGCCGGGCTGGCGGCAACTGTAGCAGGCCTGACATCCCTTCAACTGCAGGGTGTTGAGCGTGTATCTGCTGATGGTTGCGCCGAGACGTCCGGCCTCTTCGAGCAGGACGTTGAGCAGTTGGGCCGAGTTGCCCTGGGCGCGGGGGCTGGCATAAAGCGCAAGGATCTTCATGGGGTTCACCTGAGTAAAAAGGAAAAAAGGGCACGGCCAGGCAAAATGCCGCAGGCTCAATCCCACGGCAGACCATTGGATTGTACGGCAGCCGCAGATCCAGCCCAGCGCATATTGTGCGCGGCTTTGGCTTGGGGGATTGGGCATGACGCACATGCATATTCTGCCAGAGTTTCCAGCCATGCACAACGGTTTCCGACATGTTTTGATCGGCGGATTGTGACCGCACAGCACACACAATGAAGCATGCTCCATGGCCATATCTTTTTCTGCGGAGCGATTCTGGTGATTATCGAACTGATTGATCGGCATCATCCTGGCCAGCCTCAAGTCGTGGGGCATGGTGGGCGGTCTGTTGGCGGAGCAACTCCCGGTTCCCTGTCTGCTCGGCCGGATCGTGCGTTTTGCAGCCTGGGCTACTGCTCCATTGCCCTTGCCACCCCCTGGGTACTCGAAGCACTCCAAAACGCCGGCCATTCTTCATCTCGACCATGGTGTCACCGAACTCACTCAAGGGAAGATGCTCGTGCCTTTCCCCCTTGCACCTGGTCAATATGGTCTTCTTGGTCAAAGGCACATCAAGTGGGTTCTGCGAAACCCTGTTGGGTATCCTCGCCACGGAGTTCCCTGCTATCCCCGCTTACGCCGTTGCCGGTTCCACGGCTCCCCATCTGTGGCAGGACGTTATCTTGGGTGTGGGTCATGGTGAGCCTGCCCTTTCCCCGTCATTTGGGTAAAAAATATCCACCTGTGAGGGCTTGATTGCCTGGGTAACCATGATCATAAAGGCTGTGCGCATTTTTATCATCATCTTGCTATTTCAAGGGGATAAATAAAAGATGCATTGACACGATTATGTCGGAGTGAGTAAAAAGTATGCAAGGATGCGGAGACGACCAGGGGCACGGGATTGCCGCCGCATATTGCAACGACCGCCTGCCTCGCCCGTGCTTGGTGGGCGCCGTAGTAGTTGTCTGTGGAGACGAGCATTGCCGGGCATTCTGTGGATCCACTTCGCGCTAACGGGAAATTTTGCCACGCAAACTGGCACAGTACATGCTATAAATGGGCATCTCTGCTGTGCTTGTTGTCCCCGCCACGGTTGAGGCGGATCGGGAGCATGGGATGCATCAACGAAATAATTCTGTCACGCATGACAGGAGGGACAAAGATATGGTAAAAAAAATAGCTATGGGTCTGTTGGTCTCTATGTTGGCAATGCCTTTGGTGCCCGCGACGGGAATGAGTCGGAGCTACGGATACTACGGGGGCGGGCGGTACTACGGAGGAGGTCCACGTCCGTATTCCTACGGCTACGGGCGCTATGGGTATTACGGTGGCCACCGGGGATGGGGACCGAGTGCGTGGCTCTGGGGATTGGGCGGCCTTGTCTTGGGTTCGGCCATAGTCGCCACGGCCATGCAGCCGCCAGTTCAGCAAGTGGTATATGCCGACTCGCCGCCGCCGGTTTATTCGTATCAGCCCCGGGTTTCTCCGGGAATGTGCCGGTGGGAGCGGTACGTGCTGGACGGATACGGCAGAACAATGTTTGACCGGTACGGTCAACCGGTCAAGGAATATACGACTGGCCCCTGCGGGTATCAGCCGGGCTGGTAATCCGGAGTGCGGTCAGGTGTAATCTTATTGAACCAAGGAAACGAATTATGAAACAGTTGAATGTCATTGTTGCCCTGCTTGCCCTTGCTGCCCTCTCTTCCTGCGCTACCAGAGCCCAAACCGGAGCGCTTGGCGGCGCCGCCGGCGGCGCGCTCATTGGGCAGGCGATCGGGCGCAGTACCGGCGGCACACTGATCGGCGCGGCGGTGGGCGCGGGTCTGGGATACATGCTCGGCAACGAAATGGACAAGTATGACCGCGACCGAATGAGCAACGTCTACGAACGGGGCCTATCGAACCGGCGGTCAGAGTGGGTGAATCCCGATTCCGGCAACCAGTATGCGGTGACCCCGCAGCCCGCCTACCAGAACCCCTCCAGCGGCCAAGTCTGCCGGAGGGCTGAAGTTACCGCGGTGATTGATGGCAAACCGCAACGCACCTACAGCACCGCCTGCCGCAACGCCTACGGCGAATGGGAGTTGCAAAGGATGTAAATCCCAATGTTTTCCGAGCCGTGGAGGCGGAGCAATCGAAGCCCGGCCTCCACGGCCTCTGTGTACCCTCCCTGTTCCATCTCATCCCCTGCCAAGCCGTTTTTCTCCCATTCCCCATCTTGTACGGGCGCCACCCTTACTGAACCTACAGGGTATCCTGACGGCCTGCATTGCACACAGCCCGCCGATCATGGAATCGTGGGAAGGTCATGTCCTTGTCGGCGAGCAGCGACTTCAGGCCTCTGAGCAGCCGACGGCGGGGATTGGCAAGAGGTCGGGCGGTTTATCTTGATATCAGACGTAGAAAACGTCTTTGTGCAGGGGATGGTCGTCAGCCGCTTGACTGAAGAGCCTGCCATGTTTTTTGCATCCTGCGCAGGAGTCCATAGGTATGATCTGGACAATTTTGTGGCGGATACCCGAGAGTGTCGCTGTGAGTACAACGGGGCTCTATGTCCAAGCTCCCGTTTCCGGATTTCCTATCCAGAAGGCCGGTGGCGGGGTTTTCGTGTGGGGTGGGATGATCTCGACAAGATGTACCCGACAGATGCACGCAGGCAAATCTTCGGACGCTACTTGTCAGCAAACCTGGGGCATCAACTCATATAGGCGCCGCCATTGACGTTGATCGTCTGGCCTGTCATGTAGCCGTTTCGCGCCAACATAACCACTGCTTCGGCCACCTCCTCGACGCGGCCAAAGCGGCCGATCGGGACGATGTCTGGCCGGGCGCGATCGTTGCCGCGCAGCATGTCGGTCTCGATCAACGCCGGCGCAACGACATTGGCGGTGATGCCCTGGCCCGCGAGTAATGAAGCATAGCCATGAGTCATACCGATCATGCCCGCCTTCGAGGCGGCGTAATGCGGCCCGATGATTCCACCGATCTGCGCAGCGGTCGAGGAGATATTGACGATGCGACCCCAGCGCCGTGCGCGCATACCTGGCAGGGCTGCCTGCGTCACCAGGAAAGCTGAGGTGAGGTTGATCGCGATGGTGTCGTCCCACACCGAGGTGTCGAGCGTGTCGAGCGTCACCGGCCAGGCGACGCCGGCATTGTTGACGAGGATGTCAATCGGCCCAAGTGTCGACTCGACGGCCGCCACCAGCCTCTTCACCTCGCTCGACGAGGCAACATCCGCGGCGAGCGCCGCCGCGCGTCGGCCACAGGCTCTGATTTCGGATGCGACCGCCTCCGCGTCAGCCTGGCGCTCGCGGTAATTGACGGCAATGTCAGCGCCGGCCGCCGCCAGCGCCAAGGCAATGGCACGCCCGATGCCGCGGCTGCCGCCAGTGACGAGGGCACATCTGCCTGTGAGATAATCCATGTGCAACTCCTTCCTCAAGGGGCAAAAACCGCAGGAAAACAGATAGATTATTTTTCCGCGACCGCTGTATTTTTCAGCGAAATTATATGACACTTTCTCCCATGACGGCAAGTAGTTATTGCCAAAGAACAAGCGCCTCTTTCTTCCTCTGCCCGACGATCAAAGCGGGTTCATCCCTCATGCGTCCTGACGACTCCCTTCTCTCTTTCAGATGTGAGGACTTTTGCCTGGCAATCGGCATTGAAAAATGACCCACCTTGTTTAAGTTTTTTTGGGTTGTTTTTTCTGAATATGGATTCCAGGTACGCAGTTGCCGGATGAACCTGTTTTTTCTGCCTTCATTGACGGCAATGAATCGCTTTTCTTTTTGTTGTGTTGGATGTAATTTTTTTTCGATATTGAGACTGACAGACCGGTTTCCGTGGCAGACAATTGGAGCCTGCCGCGACAAGCATTTTTATGCTGTCGCCGAAGCCCACCACCATCAAGGACGAAGTGATCGTAAATGTACTGTGGCCACGGGAAGTTGGTTGTCCGGAATTTGTCAAGATCTGCGATCACACATGACTGAGAGCGTCAAGTGTGTAGCCGTAAGCGAGATTGCACGCTTTTACCTTCCACGCAGAGGCACGAGCTGATATGAACCTGAATTTACAAGAAAAAGTTGTAGTTATTACCGGAGGGACCCTCGGCATAGGCAAGGCCTGTGTGGACGCGTTCCTGCTCGAAGGGAGCCGGGTGGTCATCTGCGCCCGGACGCAAAGCAAACTGGATGAATTCACAGCTCAGTATAAAGGTAGACCCGCGTTGGCATTCAAGGCAGATGTCGCGAACCCGGACGATATGTTACAGTTGGCGGAAAACGCGGCTACAGCCTTTGGCGGAATTGACGTGTGGGTAAACAACGCTGGCATGTACCCCAGGGGCAAGCTTGAAGATATGCCATTGGAAGAATGGCGGCGGACTTTCAACGTTAACGTGGACGGCGTACTTTACGGCTCCAGGGCCGCCATTCCTTATATGCGCAGACGCGGCAAGGGAGTGATCATCAATGCCGCTTCTTTTGCTTCTCACATTCCTACGGCTGGGCGCGGCGCCTACGGCATAACGAAGGCTGCCGTTCAGCACATGACCAGGGTATTAGGCGCGGAGCTTGCGCCCGACAACATCCGGGTGGTTTCCTATCTGCCGGGTTTTGTGATCACCGATCTCACCGCCCATGTCACGGATTCTGAAAAGGATCTGATAGAGACGCAACTTGCGCAACACCGATCTGGAATGCCAGAAGAAATTGCGCCAATTGTGCTTTTTCTCGCCTCTGATCTCGCCAGCTTCATCACCGGCTGTGGCATTGAAGCGAGTGGAGGCAGATATTGTGTGCAGAACCCAGATATGCCCTGGGGCAAGAAAGCTGCTTCGCACCCTTTCAATGCTGTTGAGGAAGATACCTAACCAACTGGACATCGCCATTCTTTGCCAAACTGGCGAACAATTTTCCCCTGTCCAGGTCAACTTTTTCCATTCACCTGTCGCAACAGGTCTGCTGCGCACGCCCGCGCTCAAAGCTCCTCCATGATCGTGTCCAGTTAATGAAGAACGCCCCCGGCGTTCGTTCCTGCATGCCACCCGAACAAACGAAAGTTTCCGGTACATCCCAGCCTCTTGCTTGAGATTCCATCCACGCCCATATCAGCTCTTGCCGAAGCTGCACACAGGATACTGACAGCGGGCGCACTGACGGCACAGGCCGCCGTGCCCGAGCGCCGCCAACTCCTCGCGGCCGATGGTTTCGCCAAGCAGGATGCGCGGCAACACCAGATCCAGCACCGTGACCGCATGGAACATGCCGCAGGCCGGAACGCCCAGCACCGATGCCGATCCAATCCGCCCGACCAGGAGCATCGCGCCCGGCAGGACCGGCGTGCCGTACACCACGGCCGATGCGCCAGCCATCCCGATTCCCAGACGGGTGACGTCGTCAGGGTCCACCGACATGCCACCGGAGGTAACGATGAGTTCCGCACCCTCCTCCAGACAGGCGCCGATAGCTGCCGCGATCAGCTCCGGATCGTCCGGCGCGAATCGCACCGGCCCCACAGTCGAGCCCAGAGCGGTCAGCTTCTCCCGCAGCACCCCTTCGAACCGGTCTTCGATCCGTCCATGAAAAACCTCATTGCCCGTGATCACCAAACCGGCCCGAACCGTGGGCAGCGGCAGGACCCGCACCACCGGACCACCGGAGCGGGCAAGAGATACCGCCTCATCCACCACCCGGCGCGGCGCCGTCAGAGGAATGAGGCGCAAGCCCGCCACCTGCTCCCCCCGCTTGACCGGCGTGTTGTCCTGTAGGGTGGCGCACATGACCTCCCCTAACAGGTTGAAGCGATACAACCTCTCCCGGGCAATCTTCAGCAGGCCATCGACGGCGGCCTTGAGGCCGACCTTGCCTTCGACGACCTCCTGGGAATACTCGACCCCTTCTCCGGCCAAGGCCTCGGCCAAGCGCAGAGCCGCCTCGTTCTCGTGGATCTCATCCAGACCCAGGTGCAGCACATAGATATGCTCCTTGCCCAGCCGGCGGAGATGGGCCACATCTTCCGCCTGGATGATGTGGCCTTTCCGGAAAGCCGGCCCCTTGAAACGATCCTTGACGATCTCGGTAATGTCGTGCGGCAGAACCATGCCCACGGACTCCTCCACCGGAACCATATTTTTTCGTAATTTCTCTGTCATATTGGCTTATTGTCCTCTTGGTTCGCTCCGTTCTGCCCGTAAGCGCCACATCCGGCTTGAGTGAGTCATTTGAGTTAGTCACCATAGGCATCTTCGCCTGTTCCTGCCAACGAAATCAGACGCAGCCTGCCGAGCCTTGGCGTGATGGCTGTCACCAGTCTGCCGCACAGGTCATGCGATGCCCGCGGCAGGAAAAATGTTTTTTTACTCCCTGGTAAATGCGGCATGAAAAAAAATGGGGAACAGGCTACAACGTTGCCAAGGGCAGGAGGCACCTCGCCATGCTCCACTCCGGACACAGCGCGCCTGCCCGGACACATCCTGCACAACTGGCGCCTGCATCCGCATCTTGGGAGAGATCGATGATCAAGAAAGAACTGCTGGACATCCTGGCTTGCCCCCAATGCAAGGGGCCGGTGGAACTGACCGCCGATGAAAACGGCATTGTCTGCCGCGCCTGCAAACTCCTCTATGCCATCCGCGACAACATCCCGATCATGTTGATCGACGAGGCCAAGCCGCTGGCGGAAACCAAACCATAAACAAGCGAAAAGGCCGGCAACACCATGCGGTTTTGCCGGCCTCGCCATAGTATCCGCCCGGACCGGACGTCAAGGGGCAATGCCCAGTTCGCGCTCCTTGGCCGCAATGGCCAGGCGGGTCTTGACCACGGTGTCCGATACCAGGCTGATCGAGTCGATCCCTTCCTCCACCAGGAAGGTGGCAAAGTCCGGAAAATCCGACGGCGCCTGACCACAGATACCGATCTTGCGACCACGCCGCTTGGCGGTGGCGATCACCATTTTAATCAAGGTCTTAACCGCCTGGTTCCGTTCATCGTAGATGTGCGCCACCAAGTCGGAATCGCGGTCAAGACCAAGAGCCAGTTGGGTCAAGTCGTTGGAGCCGATGGAAAATCCGTCGAACACATCGCAGAAGGCATCGGCGGCGATGACGTTGGACGGGATCTCGCACATCACGTAGACCTCCAGTCCGTTTTCACCCTGCACCAATCCATTTTCCCGCATCACGGCAATGACCTTGCGCCCCTCTTCCGGCGTGCGGCAGAACGGCACCATCAGCTTGATGTTGGTCAGTCCCATTTCGTTGCGTGCCTTTAACAGGGCCTTGCACTCCAGGTCGAAGGCCACCCGGTAGCGGGGATCGTAGTAACGTGACGCCCCGCGCCAGCCGATCATTGGATTGGATTCCTCGGGCTCGTAGAGATGGCCGCCGATCAGGTTGGCATACTCGTTGGACTTGAAGTCCGACAGGCGGACAATCACATCCTTGGGGTGAAAACCAGCGGCGATCCTGCCCACGCCTTCGGCCAGCTTGTCGATGAAATACTGTTGTTTGTCAACCGGATAGGCCGTGGTGCGCGCGTCAATGTCCTGGATGATGTCGAAAATGTCATCGTCGTCATCGGCCCGTTCCCGCAGCTCTGCGTAGTTGATCAAGGCCAGCGGATGGATACCGATGTGCGAGTTGATGATGAATTCCTCCCTGGCCAGACCGACGCCCTCGTTGGGCAGCTGTCCTTCGACGAAGGCCTTTTCCGGCAGGCCGACATTCATCATCACCTTGGTGCGGGTGGCCGGGATATTGTCCAGATCGAGGACCTCGATCTCGAACTTGAGCAACCCATCATAAATGTGGCCCGTTTCCCCCTCGGCGCAGCAGACCGTCACCTGCTGGCCATCCTTGATGGCCCGGGTGCCATTTTCGGTGCCGATGACGCAGGGGATGCCGAGTTCGCGGGAGATAATCGCCGCATGGCAAGTGCGGCCGCCGCGATTGGTGACAATGGCGCCGGCGGTCTTCATGATCGGCTCCCAGTCAGGATCGGTCATGTCGGTGACCAATACCTCACCGGCCCTGAACGCATGGATCTGGCTGACATCGTGGAGAATGCGGGTCACGCCCTGGCCGATCTTGGCCCCCACAGCCTGGCCGCTGGCCAACACCTCGCCTTTCTCCCTGAGCACATAGGTCTCCATGGTCCGCTTGTTGCCGGCCTGGGAATGCACGGTTTCCGGCCTGGCCTGGACGATGAACAGGTTGCCTGTCCCCACCGTCGCGCCATCGCCGTCCTTGGCCCATTCTATGTCCATGGGGCGGCCGTAGTGTTCCTCAATGATGCAGGCCCAGCGCGCCAACTGGAGAATCTCGTCGTCGCTGAGGATGTAGGAGCCGCGTTCTTCGGCGGTGGTTTCCACGTTTTTCACCGGTTCCCCGGCTCCGGGTTCGGTATTGTAGATCATCTTGATTTCCTTGGTCCCCACCCGTTTGCCGACGATGGGCCGCTTGCCTTCCTTCAGGGTCGGTTTGAATATGTAGTACTCGTCGGGATTGACCGCGCCTTGCACCACGTTTTCGCCCAAACCCCAGGCGCCGGTCAAAAAAACCGCATTCTTGAAGCCCGATTCGGTGTCGATGGAGAACATGACGCCCGAGCAGGCGGAATCGGAACGGACCATCTTCTGCACCACGATGGAAAGATAGACATCGAACTGGCCAAAACCCCTGTCGTGGCGGTAGGAGATGGCGCGGTCGGTGAACAAGGAGGCGAAACAACGCTTGCAGGCGTCGATCAGGGCCTCGGGTCCACGAATGTTGAGATAGGTGTCCTGCTGGCCGGCAAAGGAGGCATCGGGCAAGTCCTCGGCGGTGGCCGACGAACGGACGGCAACATCGACGTCAGGCCCATAGTCCTTTTCCATCTTTTGGTAGGACAGGAGAATCGCCTGACGCAGGTCATCCGGAAACTCGGCGTTGCGGATGATCTCGCGGACCTTGGCGCCGCGCTCCTGCAGGTTGTACAAATCATGCGTATCCAGCCCGGCCAATGCCCCACGGATGGCCGACTCGACCCCGGCCTCCTTGAGCAGATACCGATAGGCATAGGCGGTGATGGCGAAACCGTTGGGAACCGCCACTCCCCTGGAGGTCAATTTCTGGTGCATCTCTCCTAAGGAGGCGTTCTTGCCGCCCACTCGCGGTACATCCTCGATGCCGATTTCGTCAAACCAGAGAATGAGCGCTGTTTCGTGTGTGCTGTTCATGACCTACTCCCTCAAAAAAGCCGTCGGCCGGGTCCTTGGCAACCCCTCGTTGTCGGCAACCGACGAATGGTCTGTAAGGCTATGATTGTAGAAAAAAAGTGTATTCCGGTCAACAGAAACTCCGTGCTGTGACCGCTCAACTTGCAGTCTCCAGACGGGCACATCCACAGAGCCTTGCCAAGATCGCCTCAACTGGCTATATTGATGGATATATTTATTTTTTTCCTATCAATCAGGTGTACAGGAACGGAGCCGCCATGACCATCGCCCATGAGATCCTCGCCATAAGCGCCGACTGCATTGTCACTGGAAACCATGACCAAAGCCGTTATTTCGAGGCGATCAAGCGGTTGGTCGCGGGACGGAACGCGGCGTCACCCGCGGAGCGACTGCAATGGCAAGGCGAAATCGACCGGATATACCGGCTGATCGAAGATGAGATGCGAACCCGGACAGGCAACCCCGCCAAACCCGTTACCTTCGGCACCTCGGGATGGCGGGGCACCTTGGGCAAGGATCTGTTCGTGCGTTCAGTGGCCGTGGTCAGCGCTGCCATCCTCGGCATGTACCGGGAGGCTGAGCGCGACGAGGCTCTTGCCCGCGCCTTGGGCGTGGCGGATTTCGCCGCGATGCGGACGCGGGGCTGCGTGATCGGCTTCGACAACCGTTTCGGCGGCCCTCTGTTGGCGCGGACGGCGATTGCCGTCCTCCGTGCCAACGGCGTGAAGATCTATTACGCCGGCGAAGCCACCACCGGGGCGCTTTCGGCTTCGGTCCTAATCCGCAAGGCCGCCTTTTCCATCAACCTCACCCCCAGCCACAATCCTCTGGAATACGGCGGCTTCAAGTACAACGCCGCCGATGGCGGTCCGGCCGCCCCGATCCTCACCGATACCATCACCCGTCTGACCGGGGAATACATGGAATCGGGCGCCGCGGACCTCATCCCGGCCACGTTCGATCTCGACACCCCCCTGGAAGAGTTGTCTGACGTCGTTTTCGAGGACGCCCTGGCCAGCTGGCAGCAACTGGTCCGCGGCAACGTCCGTCTCCACGGCATCGACTACGACCGGCTGCTGGCCGACCTGGCGCAAAATAGCCGCGTTGCCGTGTGCGTCGACCCGGTCCACGGGGCGGCCCGCGGCTACCTGCACCGCCTTTTGCACAATCCGCCGCCGGAACGCCTGACGCTGCTTCGGGCCACCGCCGACCCCACCTTCGGAGGGATTGCGCCGGAACCTTCCTCAACCAACATGCAACCGGTACTGGCGACGCTTTCGGCACGGCCCGAACCGCTCAAAATCGGGGCGATCATCGATCCTGACGGCGACCGCATCCGCTTCACCGACGGCACAGTCGAAATCTCGATGAATCAGTTCGGCGCCATGGCCTACCATTTTCTCCACGAGATCAAGGGCAAGCGGGGCATGGTCGCCAAGACCGTGGCCTCAAGCAATCTGGCCAACGCCCTCGCCGCCCAACTGGGCGAGGAGGTGTTCGAACCCAGGGTCGGTTTCAAGGAGTTCAAGCCGGTGATCGACAAGGCCCTGGTCTTTTTCGAGGAATCAGACGGCATTTCCATTATCGGCCACACGCCGGAAAAAGACGCCTTCATCGGCCTGATTCTGGCCATCGACATGACGCTGTCCTTAAACAAGCCGCTGGGACAATACTTGGCAGAAATCGAAGACCGATTCGGCCACTACTATCCCGACCGTGACGGCGTCACTGTCTCCCGGCAGGGCGAGAGCCTGTTGCAGAGTCTGGACAAACTGCGCGCATACGGACCCGGCAGCCGACTCGTGGTCGGCGGGACCGCGCGGACCATCACCGAGGTGATTGATATCGACGGACGGAAGATGATCCTCGACGACGGCTCCTGGATCATGATCCGCCCATCGGGCACTGAGCCCAAGGTCCGTTTTTACGTCGAGGCCAGGAGTCTGGAAGAAACATCCCTGCTGGTAAAAAGTGCCAAAACGATGCTTGCCGAAACAGGACTCTTACCCTAATGTATGCAATGGGAAGTCCGATGGATTCCTTCCCTGCCCCCTTGACCACAGCCACAGGGGATGCGCACGCATCAGCAACCATCACCGTCGAGAAGAGCCATGTGGGAATATACCGATAAAGTTCAGGACCATTTCATCAATCCCAGGAATGTCGGCGAGATCGAGAATGCCGACGGCGTGGGCAACGTCGGCTCCATTGCCTGCGGCGACGCTCTGCGGCTGACCATCAGGGTGGATGCGAACCAGGTGATCACCGACGCCAAATTCAAGACCTTCGGCTGCGCCTCGGCCATCGCTTCTTCCTCTATGCTCACCGAGATGCTCAAGGGCATGAAACTGGAAGACGCCAAAAAGCTGACCAACGACGACATCGCCAAGGCCCTGGGCGGCCTGCCTAAGGAAAAGATGCACTGTTCGGTCATGGGCCGCGAAGCCCTGGAAGCGGCCATCGCCAACTATACCGGGGCCATTCTGCCCATGGCGCAAGGCGAAGTGGTCTGCGAATGTTTCGGCGTCACTGATCTGGAAATCATCCGCGCAATCCGGGAAAACTCGCTGACCTCGGTGGAAGACATCACCAATTTCACCAAGGCCGGCGGCGGCTGCGGCAAGTGTGAGGACAAGCTGCGAGCCCTGCTGGCAGAGACGGTGGCGGGAGAAGCCGGTCATCCTCCCAGCGTGGTCAAGAAAAAGCGGATGACCTCCTTGGAAAAAATCAAAAAGATTGAAGAGGTTATCGAACGAGAGATCAAACCCACCCTGAAAAAGGATGGCGGCGACATCCAATTGGTCGATGTGGACGGCGATTTCGTCACCGTCTCGTTGCGGGGGGCGTGCGCCAACTGCCATTCTTCGCGGACGACCTTAAAGGAATATGTGGAGAAAAAACTGCGCGAGCAGGTTCTGGAGAGCCTGGTCGTCGAGGAGGACAAATAATGACTGTGCTATCTGAGCAGGTCATCTACATGGACAACAACGCCACCACCCGGATTGCCCCCGAGGCGCTGGACGCCATGATGCCCTATCTGACCCGATTCTACGGCAACCCCTCCTCAATGCACACTTTTGGCGGTCAGGTCGGGCGGGCGATCAACCAGGCCCGAGAGGAGGCCGCCAACCTGATCGGCGCCGATCCCAGCGAGATCGTGTTCACCAGTTGCGGCACCGAAAGCGACTCCACCGCCATCCTTTCCGCCATCCAGACCAACCCGGAAAAGAATCACCTGGTCACCACCAGAGTGGAGCATCCGGCGGTGAAAAACCTGTGCGACAATCTGGAAATCTTCACCGGCCGCAAATACCATGTCACCCGCCTGCCGGTCGCTTCCGACGGCACCTTGGACCTGCAACGGTTCAAAGACAGTCTCACCGACGACACCGCCATTGCCAGCGTGATGTGGGCCAACAACGAGACCGGCGTGCTCTTCCCGGTGGAGGAGATGGCCCGGATCGCCAGGGAACGGGGCATCCTCTTTCATACCGATGCGGTGCAGGCGGTGGGCAAGATTCCGATCAACCTCAAGGAAACAGCCATCGATTTTCTCTCTTTTTCCGGCCACAAACTGCATGCCCCCAAAGGGATAGGGGTCCTCTATGTCCGCAAGGGCACGCCCTACATCCCGTTCATGAACGGCGGCCACCAGGAACACGGCCGCCGGGGCGGCACCGAGAACGCCGCCTCGATTATCGGCCTGGGACGGGCCTGCACCCTGGCGGCCGAGATGATGACCGAGGAGAACACCAGAGTGCGGGCCTTGCGGGACAAACTTGAACATGGGCTGCTGAACACGATTCCCAAGTCACTGCTCAATGGCCATCCCAGCCAGCGCCTGCCCAACACCGCCAACATCAGTTTCGAGTACGTCGAGGGCGAAGCCATTCTCCTGCACATGAACCAGGTGAACATCTGCGCCTCCTCCGGCTCAGCCTGCACCTCCGGTTCCCTGGAACCCTCCCATGTGCTCCGGGCCATGGGCGTGCCGTTCACCGCGGCGCACGGCTCGATTCGTTTCAGCCTCTCCATCTACAATACCGAGCAGGAAGTCGATTTCGTCTTGGCGACCTTGCCGGACATCATCGCCAAGCTGCGCGCCCTGTCCCCATTCTGGGAGGACAAGTAAACCATCTTCGTTCAGGTGCCGCCAGCGGCGCCGTCCCCTATCCACCCCTTCGCGTCGAGCCGCCATGCGTATCATTGCTCCAAGCTTCACCATCCTTGATGAACTTGACCGGCAGTCCCTCCCGGTTCGCATCGAATACTGCGGTCGAATCTGCTACAAAAGCGAACACCGGATCGACAGCGACTCAGCCATCCCCTTTGTCAGAAAGATGGCCTTTAACGGACATAATTCCGTCCTGGAGATGGGGGTGACCACCCTGGTCGCCACCTGCGATCCACGCCTCATTGGAATTTTTTTCTCCCACCAACCGAAATTTCTGCACATCGATTGGAAGAGGGTCGATCAACTGCTGATCACCGGCTCCATTCGCGCCTTCCTCGAGGTGTACCGCGCCGCTTCCATTCCTGATCACATCTCGCGGGCCTGCGCCTGGTTTCTCTCCCGCCGTCATCCATATTTTTTCGAAACGACGGCACCACTTAATGATGCCAACGGCGTGACCGTCGAAAAAATGGAACTCGACGAGGTGGAACAGCTTGCCCCGCCGATCTGCGCCAAACATCGGTTTCTGGCGGTTAAATTCATCGTCAACCGGGCGGTCACCCATGAGCTGGTCCGACACCGCCCCTGTTCGTTTCTCCAGGAAAGCCAGCGCTACTGCCGCTATTCCGCCGACAAGTTCGGCAATGAAGTCACCTTCATCAAGCCGGTCTTTTTCGAGGCAGAAAGCGAAGAATTCTCTCTCTGGAAGCAATCAATGGCAGCCATGGAAGCCCAATATCTCCGGCTGCTGCAAACCTCCTCGCCGCAAGCGGCCCGGACCGTGCTGCCCAATTCCTGTAAGACAGAAATCATCGTGTATACCAATCTCCTCGAATGGAAGCATATTCTCTCCCTCCGTACTTCGCCCGCTGCCGAGCCGTCGATGCGTGAGGTCATGATCCCTTTGGCCCAGGAATTGGGGCGCCGTTACCCAGCTGTGTTTTGCTGACCTGCCACTGACAGACGAAGAAACGAAAGGGGATCTGCGGCCGTCACGTTGATTCTCCCGGCAACAGCCCGTGCTGTTTTGCCACCTTCTTTGCTTTCTTCCATCCTCTTCTTGTTGAACATGTTGCTTCTTTTTTGACCCTTCCGTTCCTTTATTATATAATAAGGGTGCTGAGAATACGTTATACTCCACTCCTATTTGCGGGGATACCAGCACAGCTATGGCTCTTAAGTCAGGACAATCCTCATCGGATGCCCAAAGAAATTTGATAAAAAAGACGGTCAAGGATCAATCGGGTGCTGGCAAGCTCAAGATCGGCGAACTGTTAAGCAAGGCCGGATATATCACCCTGACCCAATTTGAAGAAGCCAAGGCAGTCCAGAAGAAGACCGGTGATCGGCTGAGCAAGATTTTGCTGGAAAGCGGCATCATCGAACGGGATACGATCCCCAACTTCCTCAACCGCATGCACAACTACACCTTGGTTACGCTCGACCAGGAAACGCCGAGCAAAGAGGCCCTGCAGCTCATCCCCTACGAAACCGCCAAGCAGTTCATGTGCTTTCCTCTCAGGGTCGTCGGCAACACCCTGCAGGTGACCATGGCCGAACCCACCGATGCAACGGAGGTCGAGCAACTTCAGGATCTTGTCCAAAAGAACCTCAATGTCTGCGTCTCCATCGCCAAGGAGATCATCGACGGGTATAAAAAATATTATCACATCAATGACGAGGAATATCAGGCCTTCTTCAATTTCGAAGTCGATACCGAAGAGATATCGGTTTCCCAGGTTGATGACTTTGGCGCCTTGGTGTCCGATGCCGCCGAGGATTTTGAATTCGAAAGCGGTGGAATCGACGAAGGCAGCTTCGAACAGTTTTCCGCTTCAGACGCGCCCATCATCAAGCTGGTGAACGGCATTCTGGTCAAGGCGGTGCAGGAGGGGGTCAGCGACGTTCATATCGAACCCTTTGAAAAAACCATGCAGGTCCGGTACCGCAAGGACGGCGCCCTGTTCAAGTCGATGAACCTGCCGCTGACCATCAAAAACGCCATGGCCGCCCGCATGAAGATCCTCGCCGGCCTCAACATCACCGAGCGGCGAGTGCCCCAAGACGGTCGCATCAAGATCCGGTTGGGTCGTAACCGGGCGGTCGATTTCCGGGTCTCCACCCTGCCGCTCCTCCACGGTGAGGGCATCGTTCTCCGTATTCTGGACAAGGATTCCCTCAATGTGGACCTGACCAAACTCGGGTTCACCCCGGATACCTTCGCTGCGCTGAGGCGATGTCTCAACCGGCCGCAGGGGCTGCTCCTGGTCACCGGACCGACCGGCTCCGGCAAGACCGTAACCCTCTACTCCGCCTTGAACTCGCTCAACAACGAGGATATCAAAATCCTGACCGCGGAAGACCCGGTGGAGTTTAACTTCAAGGGCATCAATCAGGTCAATGTCAACGCCGAGGTCGGCATGACCTTTGCCGCAGCCCTGAAGGCCTTTCTCCGCCAAGATCCGGACATTATCATGGTCGGCGAGATCCGCGACATTGAAACGGCTGAAATTGCGATGAAAGCGGCTATGACCGGTCATTTGGTGTTCTCCACTCTGCACACCAACGACTCGCCGGCCACGGTCAGCCGTATGGTGGATATCGGCATCGCGCCCTATATCCTGGCCTCCTCGCTCACCATGGTGCTTGCCCAACGCCTGGGACGGAAGCTCTGCCAGAAATGCAAGGTTCCGGCCGAATATGACCGGATGACGCTCCTCAACGCCGGATTCAAAGAGAGTGAACTGAGCGAACTCAAACTGTTCAAGGCCAAAGGGTGTTCGGAATGCAACGGCCGCGGCTACAAAGGCCGCGTCGGTTTCTTCGAACTCCTGGAGGTGACGGAACCTGTAGCCCAGGCCATTCAAGCCGAGGTATCCGAAGAGCAACTCCGTAAGGTGGCCATTCAGGAAGGCATGTACACCCTCCGTGAAGCCGGCCTGCAGAAAGCCCGCGAAGGTGTCACCAGTCTGGAAGAAGTCTTGAAAAGGACGGTGGCTCACGAAGACAGCCTGCCCGCTTATCTGGTCAATCCAGATGTCGAGGAATACGAAGACGGCGATGTGGTGATTCAGGAAGGCAACAAGGATAGAGACTTTTTCAAGTTGATCAGGGGCAAGGTCGCGGTGCTCCGCTCCGGCAAGAAGATCGCGGAGATCACCGAACCGGGCGAATATTTCGGCGAAATGGCCGCCATTCTGGAAGAGCCGCGCTCCGCTTCCATCATTTCGATGGGGCGGTGCACCATCAAACGCTTCCCGGGTGACAAGCTGTCCGAACTAATCGAAAAGTACCCGGATGTCTCCAGGCATCTGTTCCGGACCCTGGTGGAACGACTCCACAAGACCGACCGTATCGTGGTCCAGCTCGCCAGCGCCACCAAGCTCCGCCCGCCTCAGGTAATACGTCAAGCATGACCAAGGTTTCCGTCTATATCATAGCCTACAACGAGGCCGACAAGATCCAGGACGCCATTCGTTCGGTGCTCTGGGCCGATGAAATCGTGGTGGCCGACTCCCACAGTCAGGATGACACGGTTGCCCTGGCTGAAGAGCTAGGCGCCCGGGTCGTACAGATTCCCTTCCGAGGGTTCGGTGACCTGCGCAACCGGGCCATGGCTGCCTGTACCCACGACTGGATCTTTTCGCTCGATTCCGACGAACGCTGCACGCCCGAGGCGCGGGACGAAATCCTAGCCTGCCTGCGAACCCCCCAGGCCGATGCCTATTATGTCCCCCGAAGGAATTTCTTCATGGGCCGCTGGATCCGTCACTCCGGGTACTATCCCGATTACCGTCAGCCCCAGCTTTTCAAAAAAGGTTCTCTGGTCTTCAAGGAGGACGACCCGGTCCATGAAGAGTTCACCGTGGTCTCCAACCGGCCGGCAGGCTATTTGCGCAACGCGATCTGGCAGTTTCCTTTCAAACGGCTGGGCGAGTTGATGCACAAGGCCAACAAATATTCCACCCTCGGCGCCGACAAACTGGCCCTGCCGGGCCGCCGCAACTGCTCGCTGTGGACCGCCTTGGGCCACGGCATCTGGTCGTTCTGCCACATGTATTTTCTCAAACGAGGTGTACTGGACGGTTGGCCGGGATTCATCATTGCCCTGTACAACTTCGAGTCCACCTTCTACAAGTACGCCAAGTTCCACGAACTGCGCTCCCAATGGAGCCCACCTCCTTCCCCGCCGCTGCCGCGTATCACCGGAGAGTGACAGGTTCCCCGATCAAGGCCGTGATCCGATCGTAGACCATGTCGGTGGTGATCCCTTCCATGCATCGCTGATGGCTACAGTCTCTTTTCCGGCAGCAAAGACAATCCAGCCCATCTGCCCGGACCACGGCATGGCGCACCCCATACGGCCTTACCCGCTCGGGATGGGTAGGGCCGAACAGGGCAACCACCGGCGTACCCACCATGGCGGCGATATGCATTGGGCCTGTATCGACCCCGACATACGCCGCCGCTTTTTTCATCAGGGCGATTGAGGCGGGCAAATTCAGGCGGCCAGCGGCGATGCACGCCTCGTGGGTCATGGTGTCCACGATGGATTGGATATGGGCGAGATCGCCGGGCCCACCGCCAAAGACGGTTCGCACCCCCTCCGCCTCCAACCGATCGCAGAGCGAACTCCAGCGCGCCGCGATCCAAAATTTGGACTGCCATCGCGCGGTCGGATTGATGTAGAGGAAGCGCTGTCCCGGTTTGACCCCGGACGCGCCAAGGAACTCCGCAGCCTGCTGTTCGTCGGTTTGGCTGGTGGACAGGTAAAAATCCTCCTTTTGAGGCATGCACCCCAAAAAGGAACAAAACAGCAGATTTTTCTCCACCGCATGCATCGACTGGGATGCCACTTCAAGTATGCGGTGCTGAAACAGGGTGTTCAATTCCCTGGCATCGCTGAACCCGACCCGCAGGCCGCCAGGATTCATCAGGGCGAACAGGCCGCTCCGGAACGAGGCATGAAGGTCGAGAATCACATCGTAGGGCTGAAGACGGAAATCGCTTCGCAACTGCCTCAAAGCGCCGATAGTGGCTGACAAGGCGTGGAAATAGACCAACCATCTAGCGCCCGGTTCGCTGGTCGACGGAATATGAATGGGGTGGATGCGCTCAATTGACCTGTCGCGCTCCAAGATCGTTTCCAGACCGCGCTCGACGATCCATCCGACATGACACCTGGGAAAGCATCGTTTCAGGGCGTGCGCCACCGGAAGGGTGTGCACGATATCACCCAGAGAGCTTTGCTTGATGAACAGGATGTGTTTGTCGTTTAAATCCATTTCCACTACAAGAGCCCGGTATATTTTGGGGTCACTGCGACCAGCGCAGCGGGCGGCGGCTGGACAGGCCAACCCGCTGAAATTGCATTATGACCGGCGAGTTCCCCCCTGCGGTCGATATGACAAACGATCATGGTGTTGCAGGGTGTTCACCCCGTTGCCGCTGAGCCGGGCGACGAGAACCTGTTGCCCACAGCGAGTTCTTGCCACGGCGGTAATTGTTCGCTCCGCTCACAATACCGTTCCGCTCTCTGCTCTGCACTCACGTTTAACCCTTCTTCAATACTCCCGCTAAGGACGCACTCTTCTGCCAAGTCTCACTGCTCCATATCGTACTTGATTTGAAATGGAAGAAGTTCATGATACGGTCAGGCGAGATGGCATGACGGTTTCCGCGGGCCCACTCTGGCAGAATAGGGGGGAGAACACCGGGAAGCCAGCCTGGTTTGCAGGGAGATCGGGCCTCAGCAAAACGTTTCTTTGA
The DNA here is from genome assembly GCA_009780825.1 of Desulfobulbus sp. Classification (GTDB taxonomy): domain Bacteria; phylum Desulfobacterota; class Desulfobulbia; order Desulfobulbales; family Desulfobulbaceae; genus Desulfobulbus. Next base: position 67,385 of record WQZH01000006.1, read on the forward strand.
TCGCCTGGATATGCTGATCGATGGTCAACCCATGCCGACCGGCAAATCCGGCTTCAACCCGAACCCCGCGTTCGAGCTGCCTGATGGCCGCGACAAGGGTTTTGGGGTTATTGTCGCCGAGGAGTACGGCCTCCTGGCCGGTCAGCAATTCCGCGGCTCCCACGTTTTGCGTGACCATCACCGGCGTGCCGCATTGGAGCGATTCCGGAACAACCAATCCAAATGGTTCGTAATAGGATGGCAGCACCGTACAATCGACCGCGCCATACACCGGACTAAGATCGTTCACATATCCGATATACCGGACATTGCCTGGATGCGGCGCGGTAATCGCGCTGCCGGCAACCAACAGTTCATAGCGCATGGGGTCCAATTCGACAAAGGCTTTGCACAACTGATCCAAGCCCTTGCGCTGATGGCCACAGGAAACAAACAGCAGGGACAGCCTGTGGTCAACGATCCCCAGGGCGGCTCGGGTGCGAGCGCGGGTCGTGCGGTCCATCGGTAGGAATCTGTCCGTATCGATGGGCGGATAGAGCACCTTGATCTTCGCCGGATCAACCTGATAGTGGGCCACAATCTGCCTGGCAATGGTGCCGGAATGGGCCATGATGTGGGGAGCCTGGCAAAACGCCTGTTGCTCGTACTTATTTTCAAACATATCATACATAGAGCGTAACAGTGCGGTCCGACGGATATGTCGGATGGTCTCCACATGGACACCGCCGCAGACAGTCACATGCGGGCTGCTGGTCCTTGCCGTGCCGAGGGCAAGATCGTAGTCGCGCCGCAACGGCAGCTTGTTGCAGCGATGCAGAAAGCGGAATTCGCGCATTTTTCGGGGCCACGGAGGGCGAATCTGGTGCACCGAGCATCCGAGTTCCCGGGCCAAATCCCAATCCACCCGACACGCATAGACAGTGACGCTGTCACCCTGTCGCCTGAACCCCTTGATCAGAGAACACAGGTAGGCTTCCATGCCGCCGCCCCTGGTCAAATTGGTATGCGCCAAAGCTATCCGCATGGACAATCACCTTTCATCGATAGCGCCGGGCGGCCACAGCGTACTTGATCCGTTTTGTGCGTTTCATCTCGTCTTCCCGGACAAATAGCGCTGCCAGCCACAGGCAGGCAATGCGCCATTGCGCCTCAATTCCGCGAATCCGCTTGATGCGCTGGATAATCTTGGGTGAATAATGTTTCGTATAAAAAAGAAGTTCGCCGCGCAATTTCTTCTCGAACACAGCTGCGTGGGGTGTGGTCCGTTCGCTTTGCCCTTCCAGATGGATGAGATGCGCTGCAGGTATAAAATATCCCAAGGGCCATCCGGCCTTGCGGTTCCTCAAGCCGAGATCGACATCCTCGCCATAGAGAAAATATTAATGAGTACGTTATTCACCAAGCACTGACCAGAGTTTTTTCTGTCATTTCGACGAGCACAGCGAGGAGAAATCTATAAATATCTCCGTAAGTTCTCGCGCAAGCCAAGGAGATTTCTCCCTTTGGTCGAAATGACGAAACAAGGGCTGTTGTTCGGTGATTAATGACCGTATTAATAATCCAGGTCAAATCCTGCACCTACCCCTGGCGTGTCTGCTGTCATACTATTGTCTTTTTCATAATGGGAAGGAAGAAAAACAAGAGGTAATACACGCCTGTCCCCTTCTTTCTAATTTTCAACAGCGGGATCACGTTGAACAACCTGACGTTGATCTTGCTGCCGTCATACTGAATTTTCAACAGCGGGATACAATGAACCAGCTTGAAATACTCAGTTCCTCCTCTTGTCACTGTCATTTCATGTATATCTGCACATAGCTCGTCTTCATTGCCTTCTGATAAAAATCTTGCGTGCCTTTTGCTCAACACCCTGTCCAGGTCGTCTTTGTACCGACATTTGGCATACAGCCCAATCGCTCCGCGAATGACCGCCCGCTGTCCGGCAAATGACCTGCTTCGGTCATAGAGCGAATAAAGGATGTACATAAATTCTCTTTGGAAGATAAGATTGTATGTTTCCCTGTCGCCGGCAATTTTCTCGTTGATGAAATCCACCATCATGTTTCTTCCATCGACATTGGATTGCAATTTTTCTGCACTCAAGATCTTGGAATCCCCCGAATCTTCCCGACGCAGGTAATGGTAATATGTACCTTCAACCAATTCGATTGCATTGGCAAGAATCACTGCTTTCAGGAGAAAAACGACATCTGCCGTCAGGATCAGGTCAACCGGCAGTTCCAGTTTGTTTCTAGTAAGGAAATCACGCCGATAAATTGCCGTCCACCAAGCGTGCGTGAACGCAACTTTGTTTTTTCTGATGGTGGCAGCGCGCGGGCCATAGTATCTTTTCTTGCCGTCATATGTCACTTCAAGGGCGTCGCCTTTGACGATATCGGCTCCTGTCTCTTGAGCTCGGATGTACAGTTGTTCGTAAAAGTCCACATCCACGAAATCGTCATGATCAACAAACCCGATATATTCGCCCACCGCAACCGCAAGCCCTGCGTTCCTAGCGGCCGATTCTCCGCTGTTTGTTGCCAGCGCAACGGCTTTGATCCGCGGATCCTTCTTTTCATATTCCCGTATCATGTTGAGCGAGCCGTCTGTTGATTGATCGTCAACAACGATTATCTCAATGCCTTTGATGGTCTGGTTGATCAGGGAATCCATACAGCGGACCAGCCATGGCTCTGCATTGTACACCGGCACAATGATGGAAAGCGCTGGCGGGTTATCAGGTGTTTGATTGGTATCGGTCATTTGTTTGTTGTCTTTTTCATGATGGGAAGGAAGAAGAACAAGCGGTAATATCAACAAGTATGTTTGTCACCAAACATTGGTCATATCTTTTTGTGTCATTTCGATGAGCGCAGCGAAGAGAAATCTTAAAATATTTCCGTGAGTTCTCTTCAATTCATGGAGATTTCTCCCTACGGTCTAAATGACGAAACAAGGGATGCTTCGGTGATTCAGACCTACGAGTAATCACCTTTGTCCTTCTGGCTGATTTCCAGCAGTGGAGCCAAGTTGAATAACCTGACGCTGATCATACTGCCGCTCATTTCCTTCCTTAAACATTTTCAACTCATTCTTTGACTTGATAAACAGGTATCCATTTGAAAATCTTAATTATCCGTGCCCCGTCATCGTTCACTATATCTCTGTAAAAGAAATAAACTATCGGATTGCAAAAGAACATTGTGCGAATTGTGTATGAACTGCCGAATATGTGGGAAAGGCGATCATAATTGTCCCATCCTCTAAAATCTTTTCTGGTCATGATGCTACGCATCAAGAAGTTACGCAGTCCTATCATCGCTTCTTTGTCAAAATGCTTTACTTGGGCAAAGCGCATAATCTCTTCGCTTATTACAAACCTATCGGCTTTGCGCTTCGCTTCTTGCACAAATCCTTTTGCGCTGGTGGTTCCTGCAGGATTGCGGAAATAATTATAGAATGCATCCGAAACAAATGCCATCTTATCGGAATAATAAACAGCGTGGACAAGAAAAACATTATCCTCAAAATACAGACCAGCGGGGAATTGCAACTTGTGTTCTTTTATAAGGGTGGCCCTGAAAATTTTGTCGCAGCATGAACCGTTAACTAGCCGAAGTATTTTATCTGATAGTTGTCTTACCACACCATCTACGCTGCTTCTTTTGTGAGTCGAAAGTGCGCCTTCTTTTCGGATATACCCACCCATAACGATGTCCGCATCGGTTTTACCAGCAGCAGCGAGCAGTTTCTCGTAAAAATCTACATCAACAAAATCGTCAGAATCAACAAATCCAATATATTCTCCGGCCGCAACCGCAAGCCCTGCGTTGCGGGCAACCGCTTGTCCGCTGTTCTTTTCCAACGCAATGATTTGTATCCTCGGGTCTTTCTTTTCGTACTCCCGCACGATGTTCAGCGAGCCATCCGTTGATTGATCGTCGATAACGATAATTTCAATGTTTCTGATGGGTTGATGTACCAGGGAATCCAGACAGCGGGCCAGCCAAGGCTCTGCATTATACACCGGCACAATGATTGAGAGTGCAGGCGGGTTACCAAATGTTGCCTCCTTGTTATCTGTCATGATCAACCTTTTATCGTCCCAACTTTCAGGAATTCAAACAAATAGACCTTTCCATGCTTAATTTTGAGGAATGGAATAAAACCGAACAGGCGTACCAGCGTCTTGTATCCCTTTGGTCTTATTTTTACGATTGGCAAAATCTCTAACAGATTAAAAACGTATCCGGCTTTTTTTACCACTGCGCGCTTCTCGCTCGGAGCAATAGCCAGCGCGTTTTTAAGGTATTCATATCCTGCTGTGCGCCATTCGCCTACATTGCGATCTACCGTTTCATAATCAATCTTGTCTGCAAAAAGGGATTCATTCAGATTTTTTCGGTCTGCGACCAATCTGTTCTGACCGAGAATCTGCATCAATGTTCCCAGCCGATCATTCCCTCGTTCCATGGTCGTCAGCACAATAAATTGCCGTTGATAGATCATTGAGAATACGCAGCCATGGAAAGAGTCCGTTATCACATATTCCGCGTTTTTTATGATATGCAGCCATTCGCCGAAGCTGCGGAAGTTCCCACATTCATCTCTATAAGCATCAATAATCGGATATTTTTCTGCAAAATTCGCCAAAACCTCTCTGCTTTCATCGAGGAAATAATAAGCAAGATATTCATCCTCAACCGGCAAGCAGTCATAGGCATCTATAATCGGCTGATATTCATCTGCAGTCAGCAACAGCGTTGGATCGCACACGACAGGGCTGTTGATTCCAAATTCGTTTTGCATAATCTTTGCGCCGCTATGCTCGCGCACCGAGAATGCGTCAAACCTGTCGAGACACCTTTTCGCGTATGCTTTCTCGCGCCGATTCATTCCCAGTTCGGATACACCAAAGCTGGCGGCATAGGCGCAAAGCGTCTTTTTCCCTCCCACCCAGTCAAGGTAGTAGATAAAATCTCGATGCCAAGGTGTGCGGATTATCTGGTCGCTTCCGATAACGAACTTGTCAAACAGGTCATTGACGCAATCCTTCAATTCTACCTTACTTGTGCAAATGCCCGTCATATTCAAAAACTTCTTTCGGAAGTCAGAAAAGACACTGTCGCCAGATTTCATAAATAATTCATTTCTGGGGATAACATGTATGGTATTTGGGTTATAGCCAAGCTTGTAACAAGCGCGCTCCATCGCATATCCGACCAGCACAGCACCGAAGTTATGGTCGGATATGCTGGCAAAGTTCATAATTCCGATATCTCTACCGCCCAGATGCTTTTCAATCAAATCTGAAACGCCGTCTTCTTGTTCAAGTCTCGCGAAATCGTCGAAAAACTTTCTGCGGTTGGGATGGTGCTTGCTTGGCTCTTTCAATACAGGATTGCCCCTGATAACTGGCTTGAACGGGACGGGACGCAGGAATTGCAATCTGTCTTTTATGTCATTGAAAAACTTCTCTCCCTTTGCAGAATTCAACAGCACCGCAGAGATTCCGCGACTGGTGTTGCACTTTTTATCCACTCGATCATAACCCCAAAAATCACCAAGCGAAATGTCGCTTGCGCGTGGGGTCCTTGCAAACGGGCAGGATGCGCAACTCTTCCGCAGATAGAGATTTTGCAGGAAACCCTTCATATACGTGTTGTCGGAAAAATGCTGCGAGAAGGTCCTGGCAGCCATTTCTCCCGCCTCTCTGCTATCTGAAGGTCCCTCCACCCAATGAATTGTCGTGTTAAACTCTGCACAGGAACGAATTGCCGCCCACTTGTCGCGGAAATTCACAGACACAATAGCGCCGCGATTGGTTGTTTCCCGCAAATACCTTTCCCAAACGGCGGGCGAAGGCACGCCGTGGCAGAACACGTCAATTGTCAGCAGCTGGTCGGAATCTTTGCCCAAAAATCCGTAAAGTCCAGCGACCTGGCACGGAGTTCCGGAGAACAGAACGGACTTGCCACCGTCCAGCAATTTTTTCATCTCGCGGAAGACAAGTTTCGTGTCCGATTGCAGATACTTGCTCGTTTTGAAAGCACCCAAACCGGCTTTGTCGGAAACGATTTTATGCGCGACCAGCCAATCCTTGTCAAACGCCGCACCGCAGACAGAACCGCCCGCGTCAAGCACTGCGTCCGCCAAAACCGGAAATACGCCGCCACTGGAACTTTGCATTGCTGTGTCGTCGTCGGAATATGCTGCGAAGCAAGTCGGCATTTTCGTTTCCGGGACGAATGATCTGCCAAGCGCAGGGCAAACCTGCACACATAATCCACAGCTTGCGCATTTTTCCGTATCAACGACGGGATATAAAAAACCTTCACCATTTCTTCGCATGGCAATGGCAGCATTCGAACAGGCGTCTAAGCATGCGCTGCAGCCAAAACACGCTCCCCCTATATTTCTGACATTCCCTCTCGACATTCTATTATACTTTCCCTTTATAAATCATTAGTTATAACAGGCTGTAACCCACATCGTGTGATAGCTGTTTTGCAGATAATTGCCCAGCAGGGATCAACCATATCCATCGACCACCCTTTTCAATTCACCCCTGAGCGCGTGGTAGGCACTTACAGGCTCGGTGAATTCTGGATGACCTCGGGCGCATACTGAAGAAAAGGCAGGTGGTAGGCAACAGGACAATGGCCTTGGTGCGGCTCCACGCAGCCAGCAAGATGGCGCAGTTACTTGCGATCAAAAGGGCAGAGGGCTTGATCCTGCTCGTGGCACAACGGGTAGATAGGAGGACGAGCCAGAGAGAGAGGGAGGAAAAAAACCAGGAGAGCGCGTCGCGCATAACATCCACACTGTACAGGGCAAATACTGGGGTTAGGGCTAACAGGAGCGTTGTCAAGCAACTGACAGCAGGAACAGAAAAAAGCCGCAGGACCCGATACACCACCAGCAGCATGCCCATGCCGAAACACAGGGAAACCAGTTGACCGCTCAATATCCAGTCATGGATGCAATATTGTAGGAATGCGATCAGGAACGGGTACAAAAAAACAGAGGACAGCGAATGCTCCAACAGATGCCACTGCCCGGTTGCTATCGCTTTGGCCTGCTGGATATAGAAAATACCGTCCGGATTGATGGTGGCTATCTGCGCGAGGGCAACCAGCCAAACAGCCAATCCGGCACCAAGTACCAGCAACGGCAGCCATACTGCCTGTATGCGTTTGCGTGGAATCCGCATCAAATCATTGCGCTTCGGGTTGGTACGCCAGGTCGTCACGCACGCCCGCATCATCATTGGCCCTGATCGTATTCGTTTCAGAAAATTGTAACTGATACAAGGCGTTATACTCTCCGCCCAAGGCAAGCAGCTCTCTATGCGTTCCCTCCTCCACCAACTGTCCTTCCTTGATGACCAGAATCCGATCGGCATTCTGGATGGTCGACAGGCGATGGGCGATGACGATCGTGGTCCGGTTGTGCATCAGGTTGTCCAGGGCTTGCTGCACCTCGCGTTCCGACTCGTTGTCAAGCGCTGAGGTTGCCTCGTCGAGGATGAGGATGGGAGCATCCTTGAGCAGCGCCCGGGCGATCGCAAGCCGCTGCCGTTGCCCGCCTGAGAGCCGCAAGCCCGATTCGCCGATCACCGTCTCAAATCCCTGGGGCATGGCCATGATAAAATCGAGCGCATGGGCCGCCCGCGCCGCGGCCAGAAGCTCCTCCTCCGAGCAGTCGCCACGACCGTAAGCGATATTGTTCCGCACAGTGTCGTTGAACAACACCGTTTGCTGGGTGACCACAGCCATCTGGCCGCGCAGGGAGGCCAGCGTATAATTGCGGACATCGACACCGTCAATCAACAACCCCCCTGCATCGACATCATAAAAACGGAGCAACAGATTGGTCAGGGTAGTTTTCCCGCCGCCGCTCGGCCCGACCACCGCGAGCACTTCCCCACGGTTCACCTGAAATGTGAGCTGCTTAAGCACCGGAAGAGCCTGGTCATAGCCGAAGGTGACGTCAGCGAACTCGATACGCCGGCGAAACGGAGGCATGGCCACGGCATCGGGCGCATCTCCGACATCAGAGCGGATATCCAGCAAGGTAAAGATGCGGTACCCGGCAGCAATGCCCTGCTGGATATTGGAATTGACCTTGCTCACCCCTTTGATCGGTTCATACAGCATGAGCAAGGCGGCGAGAAAGGACATGAACGCCCCTGGTGTCGCTTGGCCCGTCAGCACTTGTCCGCCGCCGAACCAGATGATGACGGCTATGCCAAGGCCGGCGAGCATCTCAATGCAGGGGTGAGAGAGGCTGCTGTACCAGGTTTCGGAAAGCAGCGTTTTCATGATGTCTTGCGTCCGGTCGGCGAATCGTTTCTTCTCAAACGGTTCCATGCAAAACGCCTTGACGATGCTCACCCCGGCGATGGTCTCGTGCAACTGACTGGTCGCTTGGCCGAGCTTCACCTGATAATTCGTGCTGATCCTCCTGAATTTACGGCCGAAGATAACGATCGGCACCCAGGTCAAGGGCAAAAAAACCAGGGCCATCAACGCCAGGCGACAATCCATGTAAAAGATCACTCCCAGCAGGCCCACCACTGAAAAGAGATCCCGCAAGGAACGGATCAGGGTATAGGAAATCGAACCTTGGACGATACTGACATCGTTGATGATCCTGGAAATCAGCTCACCCGTCGTCGTGGCATGAAAAAACCGCAGAGGTTGATCCATGATGTGGGTATAGACCATGGTGCGCAGGTCCCTGATGACACACTGTCCGGCCATCTCCAGAAAATAGGATTGGACAAAATAGAAGATGCCCTTGACAAAAAAGACCAACAAGAGCGCCAGGGGCAGGAGATGCAACAGGCTCGCCTCTTGTTTGAAAAAGATCTCATCCAAGAGCGGTTTGACCAAGTAGGCTTGTAGCGCGTTGAATCCTCCCACCGCGACCATCGCCACCATGGAGATCATCAGCTTGGCTCTGTGAGGTTTGAGCACCGCCATCAGGCGGACAATAATCTCTTTATTCGTCATAAGCAGGTACAAGAAAGTAAGGAGTAGATCGAGGCAGGAAAAGTATGTGAGCAGAGAACAACATCCGCAACAATTTGTTGGGTATGATCAAAAGCACGCTCATCACCGGGCATTGACCACCTTTTTTCTTCCGCCCGAAGAGCGAAGCGACACTGCCTCGAACGGTTGCACATCTTGCAGGTGTCGTTCTGCCTTTACCGTATTTTAGGAAAGGAAGCCAGCATAGTTCCCGGCAAAGTAAGGCGGCAATTCACCCCGGCCACTCAACAAGGCGGTCAATTCGGCAACGTTTTTTTTCGGCTGGCCACAGCTGACATCCACGACGAAATAGTCAAGACCCATCCGCGCCAGTTCGTCCGCATAGGGCAGCAGAGAAAAGACCGTATGGGCATGTACATAGACGGCCTCGTCCCTTCGGTCGAGATACAGCCGTTCACCGCGCGGGCTGGCAAAAGACCGCTGGCCTTGGAAATGAGGGGCGTCAAGGCGCGCGGTGAAAAGCGGCGGATGGCCGTGCACGGTGAACCCGACCTTCATTGCCTGAGTCTCCGGCCCGGGGACAGTCCGGGAAAAGTCGGCCAGGGCCGAGGCCAGGGTGGCCTGGTCGGTCTCCAAGGAAAACTGCGCGCCCGCCAAGCCGTGCGCCGCAACCATGCGCAGGGATAGACTGTTTAAAACATTGCAGCTGAAGTCGCCGTAGAGTTCAAGCGCACGGTCGGTCGGCGGCTGTCTGCTGCTATCGGCGAACAGGCCGGCCTGGCCGATATGGCCGATCTGGAAGCACGCTGTTCCCTGTTGCCGGAGTTGTTCTATGGCTGCACGGTACCAGGGCAGGTGTTCTTCACGGAGCACCGCTGGCAGCGCCCAGACCAGCGGTCTCTCCCCGGATCGTCGCCCTTTAGCTTGCAGCCCCCACGCCAATGTCCTTTTGTTGAGTTCGACCAGTACCCTGGCAACCTTGAAGGGATAGCGGAGCGTCATCGCTTCGGGCGTGCTGACTTTGAGCCACCATTCCGAAGATGCCGACCGTCCGCGTCTCGCTGCTCCGTGACCGGCCCGAGGTTCCTTGCCCGCCTGCCGGCCCGGAGTGGCCGGCCCGCGGGTACCCGAATCCATGATGCCGAGATCGGCCAACAGCCGCTCCAAAGCCGCAGGGTCGGGTTCTGGCACGGTCATGCGCATGGCTGTCCGTGCCAGGGCCGAACGTTTCCCCTCATCGCGCCCGCTCACGTCCACCCTGAACAGGACCCCTTGAAACGGCTGCCGCAACCGTCCCGGGTCCACGCCGCCCAGCCCGATGGTCGCCGTTTGCCCCGCCTCCGCCTGCTCCGCCTTCCTGCCTTTGATCGCCAGGGTGCGCAGGGTAAAACTCATCCGGTCTCCACTCCGCTCCTCGTAGAGCCGCAAGCGATCGCCCAAGCGGATCGATGCCTGCAAGACCACCTGCGCATTCGTGGTCCGATCCGCTGCCGGGCCTTTGGCTATGTCCAGGCGGACCACTTTGCCGACCACCTCACCGGTGCTCCCGGAAAGCCTGGGCACGATCAGCCGATTTTCCTGACCGGCGAGCAAAAATCCAGGACCATGTTTCCGGCCCATGGATGCGGCCAAAAGCCGGTGCGCCTCGGCCAGCATCTCGTCCTGCCGAGCTGGGGAGGCATCAAGCGCATCCAGGGCGAGGCGATATGCCTGGACCGTGTTGCGGACATAGGCCACCGACCGGAGCCGGCCCTCGATTTTGAGACTGACCACACCGGCTTCCCTTGCCTTGGCCAAATGGTCGATGCCGCTGAGGTCATTCATGGAAAAAAAATACCCGCCGCCTTTGCCACCCTGGCCTGATCCCGCCCGCTTGCCGGAAGGCAACCAATCGTATCGGCGGCGGCAAGGCTGCACGCACCGTCCGCGCAAACTCGATTTACCGCCGTACAGGCTGGAAAAACGGCAGAGCCCGGAATAACTGAAACACATGGCCCCGTGGATGAACATCTCTAGTTCCATCGCGCATTGGTGGTGGATGGCCCGGATCTCGTCAAGGCTCAACTCGCGGGCCAGAACAACGCGCGTATATCCCAACTCCTTGAAATAATTCGCTGCCAGGGCATGGTTGACCGTCATCAGGGTCGAGGCATGCGCCTGCAATCCGGGAAAAAACCGCCGCACCAGATACAGAAGGCCCAAATCCTGAATGATCAGCGCATCAGGCCCAATTCCGGCGAGGACAGATAAGGTTTTCAGAGCCAGGGGAATCTCGTCTTCCTTGACCAGGCTGTTCATGGCCACATACAGCCTTTTTTGGCGTTCGTGGGCATGGGCGGTCATGGCCGCGATCTCCGCCAAGGTGAAATCGCGCGCCAGAGCGCGGGCATTCAGTCCGGGCGCGCCGACATACACCGCATCCGCTCCCGCCTCCAAGGCGGCTTCAAAGGCAGCCAGCGTACCGGCTGGTGCCAGCAGTTCCATGGTGGTAACGGCAGGGGTGGGAGGAATCATGACTGAACAGGGCCCCAAAAAATCAAACGCTCGCAGGAGACAAAAAGCGCTGGGCCGGGGCAGGAGTGGGATAGCCGGATCGCAAGGGACTACTCGACGGGACGGTACGGGGCCAGCGGATAATCGACCGACGGCAAGGGCAGGATAAAATAAAAGTTGTTGCCTTCCGCCGTTGGTTCATAGCCGACGCTGCCGCCGTGCATCTCGACCACCAGGCGGATAAACGACAGGCCATGCCCTGTACCGGGGATATTCAGATTATCGTCACCGCGCATCCCTTCCTGAAACAACCGAATGCCCCGCTCCACCGACATGTTGGGACCCGTGGTGAAAACGTTGAATTTGATCCCTTTCTTGCCTGGTTGCTGAAAATCATCGACGATTTCCCGGCCATAGGCCATGGCTTTTCGTGGTTGCCCCCGGTGGTCGACAACCTCCTTGCTATACTTGGCGGCGTTGGAAAAGAGATTGGCATAAACCTGGGCCAGCAGACCGATGTCAACCATGATCGGAAACTCTTCCTCATACATGTTCTGTGGCCGATCAACCGTCACATTGGCCGCCTGCAAACGACTGGTATAGTGGTCCAGTTGGGGTATGATCACCTCTTTTTCGACAAAACACCGTCTGGGATGCAGCACAAGGTGCCCGCGCTCGAAATGTTCCCTGCGGAACAGGCTTTCGATGAACAGACTCATATTGGCATGGTGCTTGACGATTTCCTGGTGATATTTGACCAGCTCCTCCTGCAGGGCCTGCAACCGGTCGCAACAGTTTCCGCACTGCGGCGAAGCGATGTCTTGGCTCGCCTTGATTTCACGCCGTAATTGCTCAAGCGAACCGATCTTCTTTTTCAAGAGGTTAAACAGATGCCGGAAATACATATTGGGCACAATGATATTGTGCTCTATATCGATCACCAGCGTATTGATGAACTTCAGCCGTTCAATATTCTGCCGGGCGATCAGCCGGTTGTCGAGGTTGTAGCCGATCCGGTTGGCGTATTTGGTGAAAAAAAACTTATCGACCTCGGTCAGCCCTTCTTCTCGCCGGATCTCGAACATTCCCAATATCCGGTCGTAGCCATACAATCCCCGGACATCATCCCACAGCCGCATCTGCCGTCCAGGAACACGGTCCTCGATTTCACTGGAAAAAGGCTGCTTACTGAAAATGGGAACAATATAGGATTCGCCCAGATCGTAGGGCGTCTCCTGCATCTGAACCGGATAACCCGCCGGTCTCGGTTCACTCAGCACCCCATCCTCGCTGGAGCAAACCAACTGCAGACCACGCTCGCGATTCTCGCACAGATACAGTCCACTGGTGACGCCGGCCAGAGCCAAAGGAACGGAAACGCAGATCCGGTAGAAATCATCTAAGGAGTCGTATTCCTGAGACAGATCGAAGAAGGCCTTGAGAAAATCGTTGCGGCCTCGAGAGAAGTTATACTGTTCGTAACTTTTCGCCTTTTCCCAGACGCGCTGACAGACCGCTTCCAGGTCGGGCGGAATGGGTGCTTTGGTCGGTTGGCTATTCATAGGCATCTGTGATCAAAGGATTTCCACCAGCACCGCCGCCACCGGATGTTATCGCTTGGTGACAACCACAGCATCGCGATTATCCTTTTCCAAAAGCAGGACATCCACCCGTTCGCGGTCCGCCGGATCAATGACCATGCCGACATAGTCGGGCTGAATCGGCAACTCCCGGCCGCCCCGGTCGATCAATACCGCCAGCTGGATCGACAGGGGTCTGCCGTAATCCATGATCGCATCCATGGCGGCGCGGATAGTCCGGCCGGTAAAAATAACGTCATCAACCAGAACGACCCGCTTATCTTCGAGCAGAAAGCCGATGTCCGACTTCTTGACGATCGGATTTTGCGAGATGAGGCTCCAATCGTCGCGGTACAGGGTGATATCGAGCGTACCGGCAGGCAGGTCGATCTCTTCCTGCAGTTCGATCCGCTGTTTGATCCGCTGCGCCAGATACACCCCGCCGGTATGGATGCCGACAATCGAAAGATTGGCCACACCGTGGTTGCGCTCCACGATCTCCAGGCTGATACGGTCCAGACTCCGCTCGATATCTCTGCCGATCATGATGGTTCTTGTGTCCATTGCCCCTCTCTCTCCCAAAAATAGTTTTCCCCCCTGGCATCCACCAGATTGATTGCCTCGGGGTACGTCTCGCACTCCACCGCGAACACCCGGGCGGCGATGTCGTCCGGAGTATCGCTGTCATCCAGGCCCACACAGCGTTGCAGCACGATCGGCCCCTGATCGTACAGACCGCTGGCGAAATGGACGGTACACCCGCTCACTGTACAACCTCGGGCTTTGACGGCCTCATGGACGTGATGGCCGTAGAACCCTTTTCCGCAAAAGGAAGGAATGAGCGCCGGATGGATATTGAGGACCGAACGGCGCAGGTGTTCAGGCGGCGCGTAGAGTTTGAGATAGCCGGCCAAGGCAACGAGATCGACCTCGTAATTCGCCATGACCTTATTGATCTCGTCGTTGCCGGCGGCGTGAAAAGCGGGATATCCGTACCGCCTGGCCTTTTCCAGTCCCAACACGCCGGCAACGTTGGCGATCACCACCTGAATCCGGGCGTGCAGGGTCCCGGCCGCTATCCGCTCATGAAAATTATCCAGCGTTCTGCCGCTGCCGGAAAGCAGAACCGCCATCTTACGCATGTTCGGCTCCTGCAAAATAGGGGTTGGCAGCCGGATCGATGTCACGCAGCCATTGGACAATGGCGGCGTCGTAGGCGGCGGTCAACTCGAAAACCTTGCGGGCCAAACGGAACCGGGTGGCCAAGGTGGTGTTGCCCTGGTCCTGCAATTCGGCTACGACCTGCGCATAGTCGGCCGGATCGACAATCACGGTGACATCCTGGAAATTCTTGGCCGATGCCCGCAGCAGGGTCGGGCCGCCGATGTCGATATTCTCGATGGCGTCGACCAAGGTGCAACCGGGCACGGCCACAGCCTCGGCAAAGGCGTAGAGGTTGACCGCCACGATGTCGATGGGCTTGATGCCGTAGCGCCGGCACTGCTCCTGGTGTTCCGCGTTGTCGCGCTGGTGAAGGATGCCGCCATGCACCAAAGGGTGAAGAGTTTTCACCCGCCCGTTCAGCATTTCAGGGAAACCGGTGAACGTCGACACATCCGTCACGGCCAGGCCGCTGGCGCGCAGCTTTTGAGCCGTGCCGCCCGTGGACAGGATTTCGATCCCCATGGCGACCAAGGCCCGGGCAAATTCCTCGCATTTGGCTTTATTGGTCAGGCTGACCAGGGCCCGCTCCACTCGTCTCATCTGCGCTCGATTCCCTGCTTATTCTTTTTTCAAAAATTGGCGAATCTGCCGCCGCTCGTGCTTATCGGGCCGCCGGTCGGGCTGCTCGGTGTGCAGTTGCAAGGCCTTGCGTTCAGCCAGCATCTGTTCCCGCTTGACCCGCGATTCCTCGGTTTCTTCGTACAAGGTTCGCGCCACCACCGCTGGTCCGCGCTGTTCGCTGACCGTCTGAATACACACCGAGGTTTCGAGGAAGCCCTGCCGGATTGTCAACAGGTCGCCCGCGCGCACCATGCGGGCCGGCTTGACCCTGGCGCCATTGACCGCCACATGACCGGCCCCAACTTCCTTGGCGGCCAGGGACCGGGTTTTGAAGAACCGAGCCGCCCACAGCCATTTATCGATCCTCACTTGCTCCATGTCTGCCGCCGACATCCCTTCTTTTTTAATAAAATACCACAGTTGTCTGGATCGATCAAACAAAGAAGCAGGCCCTGGCCGCTGCCCGGCGCCTCCTTGCGCCGCCCCCGCATGGCCGGCGGGACCAAGGGAGTTGTCGAAACCGTGAAAATGGAGTAAGGGACATGCTCATTCTCCCCAAAACGCTCCCTATGTCCTTGCACACCGTCGGCATCAACCAATTCACCTGCCCTGTCCGCATTCCTGAAAAGGACGGCGGCATGCAACACACCGTAGCCACCATCGACTTGCAGGCCCGGGTACCCCGGGGCCGGCTCGAATCCTGCGTCAGAACCATGACCGCCCTCCTGGCCCGATTCCTGCCGGATATCCATGCGGGCATCTTCCCGGAACTGTTGACCGAGGTCTGCCGGCAGCTCCAGGCCACCGAAGCCTGGCTGACCATGCGTTTTCCCTATTTCATCGCCAAAAAGGCGCCGGTGAGCGGCACCACGAGCCTGATGGAATACCAATGCACCTTTACCGCCACCTCGGCAACCAGCGGAGAACCGTTGCTCACCGTGGTGGTGCCGGTCACCACGCTCTGCCCCTGCTCCAAGGAGATCAGCGCGGCCGGGGCCCACAACCAGCGGGCCGAGATCACGCTCACTGTCCGTCCGCTGGAGCTGATCTGGCTGGAGGATCTGATCGCCATGGCCGAGTCCTGCGGCTCTTCCGAGGTGTACGCCCTCCTGAAGCGGCCCGACGAAAAATATGTGACCGAACGGGCATACGCCCGACCGATGTTTGTTGAGGACGTGGCCCGCAAGGTTGCCCAAAAGGCCCTGGCCCACGCCGACATTGCCTGGTTTTCGGTGGGGGTCGAGAGTTTCGAGTCCATCCACAACCACAATGCCTACGCCCTGGTCGACAGCCGCGACCTCAGAGCAGTCGATTCCAGCGGCTGAGCGCCCGTCAGAGACGTTGCCCCAGCCCTCCCAGGCAAAGATATTTCAGCTCCAAGTATTCCTCTATCCCGTACTTCGAGCCTTCCCGCCCGATCCCCGATTCTTTGACCCCCCCGAACGGAGCCGCTTCGGAGGACATTCGGCCGGTATTGATGCCGACCATGCCATATTCCAAGGCTTCGGCTATCCGCCAGATCCGGCCGATGTCTCGGCTGTAGAAATAGGCGGCCAAGCCATAGGAAGTGTCGTTGGCCAAGGCGACCGCCTCGTTGTCGTCTTTGAACACGAAGAGCGGGGCTACCGGTCCAAAGGTTTCGTCGCGGGCGATCTGCATCTCGATAGTGGCGCCCTGCAACACCGTGGGTTCGAAAAAAAAGCCGGAGTCGCCCAACCGCCTGCCGCCGCAGGCAATGCGGGCCCCCTTGGCCACGGCATCGGCGATCTGTTCCTCGACCTTGCAGATGGCATCGAGATCGATCAATGGCCCCTGCTGCACCTCTGCCTCAAAGCCATTGCCGACCTTGAGCGCGCGCACCGCTTCCACCAGCTTGGCGGTAAACTGTTCGTACACCTTCTCTTGAATGAGAAAACGGTTGGCGCAGACACAAGTCTGCCCGGAGTTGCGATACTTGGATGCCACGGCTCCACGCACCGCCGCATCGAGATCGGCATCGTCAAACACGATAAAGGGGGCGTGCCCGCCCAGTTCGAGGGAAACCTTTTTCACGGTGGCGGCACAATCCCGCATCAGCAGTTTGCCCACGGCGGTCGATCCGGTAAAGCTCAATTTGCGGACCAGGGGATTGGCGGTCATCTCGGCGCCGATTGCGGCCGCTGGACCGGTCACCACGTTGAAAACACCCGGAGGGATGCCAGCCTCATCGGCCAGCGCGGCCATGGCCAGGGCGGACAAGGGGGTCTGGCTCGCCGGCTTGACCACCACCGGGCAACCGGCCGCCAAGGCGGGGGCCGCTTTGCGGGCAATCATGGATGAGGGGAAATTCCAGGGGGTGATGGCGGCGCAGACGCCCACCGGTTCCTTGAGAACGATGATCCGCTTTTCCTGCTGCCCCATGGGGATGGTGTCGCCGTACACCCGCTTGCCCTCCTCGGCATACCATTCGATATATCCAGCGCCGTACAGGATTTCTTCTTGGGCATCGATCAAGGGTTTGCCCTGCTCCATGGTCATAATGACGGCCAGATCCCGGTGATGGGCGATGAGCAACTCATACCAGCGGCGCAGCAGAAAAGCCCGTTGTTTGGCGGTCAAGGCTCGCCAGGCTGGCCAGGCGCGGTGGGCAGCCTCGATGGCGGCACCGGTTTCCTTGCTCCCCAACGCCGGCACCGTGCCAACGGTCGCACCGGTCGCCGGATCGGAAACGACAATCCGGTCGTCCCGGTCGCCGCCGACCCATTTGCCGTTGACGTAACACTGAGAGCGCAACAGCTCCTTTCGACCGAGTTCCATTCCTCCCCCGTACAATAACAGCAAACAGGCAGCACGTCGGCAAGAGAGCATTGCTGCCTGTCCATGTGAAAACAATATGCAATCCCCCGGCCATGTGCTACTCTACCAGGAAGCGGTCCCTACCATACACCGGGCTGCCGTTTTTTTCATCCACGATCATAGGCTCAACAAAAGGCTGAAACTGAAACTTATGACCGCTGAACGACGAATATACGAACGAGTCCCCGATTTTCTGCCCCTTGAAATCCGCGTGGTGCATGCACCGGATGGCCAGGAACTCGCCGGCCCGTTTTCCGGAAGGATCATCGACATTTCGTCCCACGGGGCCTGCCTGCTCATGACCCAGGTCATGAGCCATGCCTTTCACGTCTTCTACTCTACCCGCGACACCGCAGGCGCCGTACTCCAGCTCATCATCGACCAACCGCCGGATATCGGCCATCATATCCTGACCGCCCGTCCCGTATGGCTGAACGCTTTCCAACAGGATACAATCAGGGCGTTCAAGATGGGGGTGGAATGTATCGAGCCCCCGGGAGATGGGAAGATGCAGGCATTGCTGGTAGCCCTGCGCAAGGATCAGGAAGTGCGGGCCGCATGGTGGCGGGGCCACAGCCAGCGGACCTGAGCGCACGAAACTGTTGGCCCTCTCACAGCGCATAGTGGCGAAATAGAGATCTGAAAAAGACAGGATAGCCCCCCCTATAACAAGGCTTTTTCCTGCCTGTTTATTTTCTCGGGAGTAGGGTATACTTTCTTCTTCATGCCTCCACGCACTCCGCGCCACAGTCCGCTCGCTGAACGGATGCGCCCCAAACGTCTGGATGATTTTGTCGGCCAACAGCATTTGGTCGGCGAAGGGAAATTTCTCCGTCAACTGATCGAAGGGGGCACCATTCCTTCTCTGGTCTTCTGGGGACCGCCCGGTTCCGGAAAGACCACCTTGGCCACCATCCTCGCTCAGGCGGTTTCCGCCCATTTTGTCTTCTTTTCCGCCGTAATCTCCGGGGTCAAGGAAATCAGGCAGATCGTCGAACAAGCCAAGATCCTCCAGGAGCAGAGCACACAGCCCACCATCTTGTTTGTCGACGAGATTCACCGGTTCAACAAAAGCCAGCAGGATGCCTTCCTGCCCCATGTGGAAAGCGGCCTCTTGACCCTGATCGGGGCAACCACCGAGAATCCGTCTTTTGAAATCACCGCCCCTCTGCTCTCCCGTTGCCAGGTTCTGCTGCTTGCGCCTTTGCGGCCTGCGGATATCGCGCACGTTATCCGCAGGGCCTTGACCGACGACACCGACGGGTTGGGCCGAGAGCACTTGATCATTGAAGAGGAACCCTTGCGACTGCTCGCGGAAGCGGCGGATGGTGACTGCCGCCGGGCCTTGAACTACCTGGAGACTGCCGTCTACCTTGTCTTGGACGCATGCCGGGATACGGCTAGCGGGGAGCAACAACGGATCATCACCACCGCCTGCGTCCGTGAGACCCTGCAACAAAAAACCCTGCGCTACGATGCCGACGGCGAAGAGCATTACAACCTCATCTCCGCCCTGCATAAAAGTCTGCGGGACAGCGACCCAGACGCCGCGATGTACTGGCTGGCGCGGATGCTGGCCGGCGGCGAAGACCCCATATATCTTGCCCGGCGGATGATCCGCTTTGCCTCCGAGGATATCGGCAATGCCGACCCTCATGCCCTTGCGGTCGCCCTCAACTGCCGGGATGCCTATCACATGCTCGGATCGCCGGAAGGTGACCTGGCCTTGATCCAGGCCGCCGCCTATCTGGCCACCGCCCCGAAAAGCAATGCCCTGTACGCCGGTTTTGCGAAAGTCCGCGCCGACATCCAGCGCACCGGCTCTCTCCCGGTCCCCCTTCACCTGCGCAATGCCCCGACCAAACTGATGCGGGAATTCGGATATGGACAGGGATATCAGTACGCCCACGATGATCGCGACGCGCTCGTTGCCCAAAAACACTTGCCGCCGGAGCTGACAGGCGCCATCTACTACGAACCGACCAATCGCGGCTATGAGGCGGTGATCAAGGATCGGCTCACCAAATGGAAACAAATCCTCAAACAACGGGCCCAGCACCATGCGCACAAAAAAAACACGGAATAGACCGACCATCTTGCTTCTGCTCTTGCCGCTGCTGGTCCTGCTCACCGCATCCGGTGTCAAGGCCGCCTCGTTCCGCCTAATCTACGGCAACGACAATCTCGGCGAACTCGACGGCTGCGGCTGACGCGACAGCAAACTGGGCGGTCTGTCCAGAAAGGCCTTTTTGGTCAGGGAACAGAGCAACGATCCCCGGCGGCCGGCACTGGTCGTCACCGGAGGCAATCTGCTGTTCGAGCGGGAGCAGTTAACGCCCAGCAGCGCAGGAGCGGCAAAAATAGCCGCCAATGGCGTCCTGCAGGCCATCCAGAAAATGGGCGCCACCTTTGCCGGTGTCGGTGTCCGCGACCTGGCCGCGGGTAGCGCCTTCCTCAAGGCATCCCACCAACCGCCGACTTTCAGTTGGATTTCCCTCAATCTCGTTGATCCCACGACGCGCAAGCCACTGTTCGCTCCCATGATCCGATGTCAGGTCGGCGCCATCAGAATCGCTGTCCTGGCGCTGACCGATCATACCGCTCTGGCCAATGATTCCCGGGAATTCCAGGCCGTGGATTGGCGCACCGCCTTACCCCCAGTCCTGGTCAAGGCGGAACAAGAGGCTGACTTCATCCTGTTGCTGTCGAACTACCCCTACAGTGAAAACCTCAAGATAGCCTGGGCACACGGTTCGATCGGCCTGATTCTCCAAACAGGCCACGTCACCGGCAACATGCAGCCCATCCCGGTCAACAGGTCATTGCTTGCCCAAACCGACATCCGGGGCAAATACGTGGGGATTCTCGATATCGACTGGCAGGGCCGCAACGCATGGAGCGAGGTCGGGCAGCCATTGCAGGGCAAGGAAAAGAAACAGCCGGTTTCCACCTACGCCAACCGGTTCGTTGCCCTCCATCAATCCCTGCCTGCTGCCCCGGAAATCGAAGCGCTGGTTCAGCAGACCCAGCGGCAAATCGAGCGGCTGCAGCAGCCTCGGACCCCGTGACGGCTTGACCATCCTGAAGAACAAAAAAGAAAAAGGCTGCCCGGTGCGGGCAGCCTTTTGTGTTATGCTTGAAAACGCGGTGGCGAGTTAGCAGCCAAACGCCTTTTGCAGGTTGGGGATGGTCTGCTTCTTGCGGCTCATCATGCCGTCAATCCACATGGAGTTGCCGGACAATTTCGCGCCAAAGGCGCCTTCGATCAAAGCCGGGTCGTCGGAGAGAACCATCAGATCGGTGCCTTCCTTGACCACGTCGGTGAGCATCAGCAATACCGAGTGGCGCTCGCCGCCCTTCTGCTCTTTCATCGCGTTGTACAGAGCTTCACGCATGTCGGCTACCTGATCCAGGGTGGCAAGTTCGAGCTGACCAACGCCGACCTTCTTGCCCTTCATGTCGAAATCTTTGTAATCACGATGGAGCAGATCCATGGCGGGAACGCCGGCTACGGCGCTCTTGGCCTTGAGCATTTCCATGAACAGGCCTTCGGTATCGCTGACCCCGGAGATGGCGGAAAGTTCTTTCACAGCCTTTTTGTCGGCATCGGTGCATGTCGGGGACTTGAAGTTGACCGTATCGCTCAAGATAGCAGCCAGCATCAAACCGGCAACCTTGGGCTGCACGGCTACCCCTTCCATATCATAGAGGATCTTGAGCACTGTTCCGGTGCAGCCGACCGGCAGGTTGCAGAAGAAAATCGGCTGGTTGGTGGTGACATCGCCGATCTTGTGATGATCGACCACGGCCACAACCTCGCCAGCGCTGAGATTGTCCGGGGCTTGGGTCAAATCACTGTGGTCAACCAAGGCGATCTTTTTGCCGGTGGCATCGGTCAGAAGCGCAGGGGTAGCAAAACCGAACTGTTTGAGCACCATCTCGGATTCGGGGTTCAGCTTGCCCGATACGGCGGGAACATAATCTTGACCTTTGGCCTTCATCAACTCGGCATAGGCAATGGCAGAGGTGACAGAATCGGTATCCGGACTTTTGTGGCCTACAACATAAACAGACATAGCGTAATCCCTCCCAGAACTTGTTCAATGACACATAACAAATATGTGCGCTTCTCTTTTCCCCCGGACCACCTACGGGCCGGAAACAATAAAATTGAACGATATTATAATGTTCGCTGATATGCGTCAAGCAGAAAAAGGGGAAACCCCTGCCACGCCCGACAATTCAGCAGAAACAACAAAATAAGGGCGACCGGTCCCTTGGGACGCAACGGGCAGAAAGGCGGAACAATCAATCTCGGCTGCCGCCAAAAAAACGCAACAACATCAAAAAGAGGTTGATGAAGTCAAGATAGAGGGTCAAGGCGCCGATGATCGCCCCCTTGCGAATGGCGGCATCACCTTGGGTCATGATGCCATTCTCGCCGATATTTTTGATCTTCTGCACGTCATAGGCCGTCAATCCAACGAAAACCAGCACGCCGATGGCTGAAATAGCCCAGTAGAGAGCGGGGCTCTGCAAGAAAATGTTCACCAGTGAGGCCAAAATGATGCCGATCAGCCCCATGAACATGAATGACCCCAGACCAGACAGATCACGTTTGGTGACCATGCCATACACCGCCATGGCCGCGAACATGCCGGCGGTCACCAGAAAGGTTGCGGCAATGGAAGCCTTGGCGTAGACGAGAAAGATGGTCGACAGGGTCACACCGTTTAAGGCCGAATAACCAACAAAAAGTCCGGTGGCTGTGCCTGGTTGTATCCGCCCGATCCTGGCGGAGAGAAAGAAGACCAGCCCGAGTTCGACCAGCACCAGGATGAAGAAAATCGGGCTGGCAATCAGGGCCGAGACCAACCCCGAAGCAGCGACAAAATAGGCCACGAAGCCGGTTATGGCGAGGCCAACGGCCATCCAGTTAAAGACCTTGGCCAAAAAGACGGTCGAAGCCTGCTGCCTGGCCTGGGCCAAGGTGATGTCGCGCATTTCAATCTGTGTCTGCATTACTGCCTTCTCCTTGATGAATAAATAACGAGAGGTGGGCTCAATGTCTCACTATATAACCATTCTGCCCGGAAAGGCAATACAGACCGAGGCACGCGGAGTCAAAACCGATTGATCTTCAGGACGGCGCACACCAGAACAGGGCTGCGCCAGTTGTTCGGCTTGACCGATGACAGCGCGAAAACACCTGCCAATTCGCGGCAAAAAGAGCGGTTTCCTGGTACGCATGGATAAATCGGGAAAACGATGCAGGCCCCATCACCTTCCGGAGTGCCTCCGCGATCATTCTGCAACGATTTCCCACTACCTCCCGGCCCGAGAGTCACAAAAGCCCGCCAAGGCTCCAACCCGGGTACCCTCCTTCTCTGTCAGCCCGTACTGTCTCACCTTGCAAGCGCTTCACGGACCTTGGTCGCCAAATCCCTGACGGTAAAAGGCTTGCGGAGAAAATGAATGTTGCCGCCCTCTTGCTCCGGCCTGACAACCGTTTGATCCTCATATCCGGACATGTAGAGGGTGTGCATCCCGAGACGCGAATTGCAAAGCAGCTCAGACAATTCTCTGCCGTTTATGGTCGGCATGACCACATCGGTGAGCAGGAGATCAATCTCGCCGACATGGCTGATGGATCGCTGGATCGCTGCCATGGGATTGGCGGCGGGAAGCACCTCGTAGCCCAGCCCTGTCAGGATGATATTGGCCATTTCGAGGACGGCCTGATCATCCTCGGCCACCAGAATGGTTTCCCCCCGGCCGCGCGGAATGGCCGCCGCCTGCTCCGGTCCATCTTCGGATACACATACACTCTCCTGGGCACGCGGCAGGTAGATGTTGAAGGTCGTCCCCTTGCCCGGCACGCTTTCCACGTCAAGCGAACCGTTATTTTGCTTCACGATTCCGTAGACCGTCGCCAATCCCATGCCGACCCCGCGACCGTCCTCCTTGGTGGTGAAAAACGGTTCAAAAATCTTGCCGAGAATGCCATTGTCCATGCCGCAACCATTATCGCTAACCGTCAGCAACGCATATTCGCCGGGGATCACATCTAACTGGCTGCCCCAGTTGTCCGCATCAAAACAAACATTCCTGGTTGCAATAGTGATGTTGCCCATGCCGATGATGGCATCGCGGCTGTTGACTAACAGATTGGCCAGAATCCGATCGATCTGGGTCGGATCGATTTTGACCGGCCAGATATCCGATCCGGGGCACCAGTGCAACCGAATCTCTTCACCGATCAGCCTGGTCAGTATTTTAAGCATACCGGCCACGGTTTCGTTGAGATCAAGCACCTTGGGGACAACGACTTGATGCCGGGCGAAAACCAGCAGTTTTCTGGCCACACCGGCCGAACGTTGCGCGGCATCAAAAATGTCCCGGAAAAAACTGTACTGAGAGGAAGCGGAATCAGTTTCCGCCAGACCCAGTTGGGCATAGCTGAGAATGACCGTGAGCATGTTGTTAAAATCGTGCGCCACTCCGCCAGCCAGACGGCCAATGGCCTCCATTTTCTGCGCGTGATTCAGCTGTTCTTCCAGTTTCTTGTGCATGAGTTGCGCATTTCTTTGCTCGGAGATATCCCGAACGACGCACCAGACACCTTCCTGCTCCCTGGCATCGTTATACAGCAAAAATCCCTCCATCTCGGCGGGGAAAAGACTGCCGTCCTTCCGTTGGTATTCTTTTTCGTAGGCCTCGGAAAATCCTTTGGCCCGGACCTGATCCCGCAACATGATCGCATCGATCACATGCCACTTTGCCGGCGTCAGGTCGATATAGGTGACAGACCGCAGTTCCTCGGCCGTATAACCAATCATCCGTTGAAAAGATGTATTGCTTTCATGGATGCGCCCCTGCATGTCGATGGCAAACACGCCTTCCGTCATGCTCTCGTAAAACTGACGAAACTTCCACTCGGATGTGCGCAGCGCCTTTTCCGTCATCCGCAGCGCCTTGGTCTCCGCCTCCAGTTGCAGCATCTTCTCTTCGAGCTTACGCACGAGCCGCTCGTTGTAGAGCTTGAGCACCTGCTCGTCAGGAATGAGATCGGGAAGAGAGTCGCTCGGCGACGAATGCGCTGCCAGCGCCTCGCGGACAACGGCAAGGAGGTCCTCCGGTTCGCAAGGTTTAACCAGAAAATGGTCAGCGCCTATTTTCATGGCCAACATCTCATCCTGGGGACCTATGTAGGTGGCCGTATAAATGACGAATGGAATCCGGCACCATTTTTCGTCTCTTTTCACGGTGCGGCACAATTCGAATCCGTCCATCACCGGCATGAGGATATCGCTGACGATGAGGTCGAATTCCATGGAATCAAGTTGAATCAATGCCTCGGCGCCATTGATGGCGGAATGTACCGCATAGCCATTGCCCTTAAGCAGTACCTCGGCGAAATAACGGTGTTCCTCATGATCATCCACAATGAGGATGCGGTGTTCACTCATCGACTGTCTCCATATTTCCCGACAGGTAACGCCTGATTTCGGCGACAAAGGTATCGGGGTTGATCGGTTTTTCGATATAACCGGTGGCGCCGGCGGCCAGAATCTGCTCCCGGTCGCCAACCATGGCGTACGAGGTCACGGCAATAATCGGTACCCCATCGAAGCGCGGACGCTTCCTCAATGCGGCTGCCACGGCGTATCCGTTCATTTTCGGCAATTGAACATCCAGCAGAATGGCCTGTGGATCGCATTGCAGGGCCATGGCGACACCTGCTTCGCCGTCCCCGGCCGCGATAACGGAGAATCCATGTTTTTCCAGCAAGAACCGCATCAGATACAGATTCTGTTCGTTATCCTCTATGATCAGCAAGCGGTTGTTCATTCCGTACCTCCTGATATCTGTGAGGCAAGCGTATGGTAAAGGTGCTCCCGCGCCCCCATTGACTTGTTGCAGCAATGGACCCACCCATTAATTCGACCATTTTCTGACAGATGGGCAAACCGAGACCAGTTCCTTCGTGCTTGCGGGCCACCCCGGACTCAATCTGGTAAAACGGCCGGAAAAGATGTTCGATCTTTTCCGGTTGTATGCCGATGCCGGTATCGGTGACCGACAGCAAATAGTCCCCGTTTTCCTCGCGGCAGGCAATGCTCACCCATCCCTGTTCGGTGAACTTGACCGCGTTGTTGAGCAGATTCAGCAGTACCTGTTCCAGCCGGCGCTGATCGGCAACGATCTCGCCAGCGCTGTCTTCGATCTCCATCCTCAGTTCGATCGCTTTTTGTTCCGCCAGAGGGGCGATGAGTTTGACCGCTTTTTCGATCGATGCACTCAAGGCAAAGGAGGTGATGGCTAATTCCAACTGGCCGGCGCTGATCTTCGAGATATCGAGCACGTCGTTGATCAGAGCCAGAAGATGACGGGCGCTCTTCTGCACCATGCCCATCTGCTTGTGCTGTTCGGGATTGAGCGGTCCCGCCAATTCTTGCAGCATGATCCCGGTAAAACCGATGATCGAGTTCAGGGGGGTGCGTAGTTCGTGCGACATGGTGGCGAGAAAGGTCGACTTGCCCCGGTCGGCCTCCTGGGCTGCCTCCAAGGCCTGCCGCAATTTCTCCATGACCTCGTGTTCATCCGTAATGTCTTCAATGATTCCGACCATCCCCTTGAAGGGTTCGTTGGAATCGTAGGCGCACAAATTCAACCGGGCCCAAAACGGCGAACCGTCCTGGCGGACAATTTGCATTTCTTCCTTGTAACAGGCCTTCTCGCTGACTACGTGAGTATACGCTTGCTGCCCGAAACGGATATACTCTTGCTCATCCGTATATAACATGCTGATCGGCTTCCCGATAAGCTCTCCCGAGGGGTAGCCGGTCATTTCCTCGAATTTCCGGTTGCAATGGTGGATGATTCGCTCCTTGAGCAGAACAATGCCAGCACTTGCCGACTCGAAAATGGCGCGTTGCTCGTCGTTGACGGCCGCCAGTTCCGCTGTTCGTTCGGCCACCCGCTGCTCCAGGGTTTCAGCTTGCCGGCGCAAATGTTCATTGAGGAGACGAATCTGTTCTTCCGCCTGCCTGCGTTCAGTGATATCGGAGCCAATACTGAGGATCTCTTTCACTTTTCCCCCGGCATCCGTCACCATCTTGTTGGTCCAGTCGATCCAGACGCGTTCGCCGTCACGGCGCATGTTCTCGTTACTGCTCCGCGCAAACCTCTGCGGGTTGTCGGTGATCTCATCCATCAATGTTCGGAGATCGCGACCATCTGCTCCGCATTCCGGCACCAGGGTGCCGACGACGTGCCGACCGATGAGTTCCGTGGCGGTATAGCCGAAAAACCGCAGTCCGAATTCATTGAGAAATGTGATCCGGCCATTGGGCAGCCACCGTAAGATGATGGAATTGGCCAGCATGACCAATTCCCGATACTCCCGTTCGCTTGCCCGCAGCGCCTCTTCGGTCTTTTTCTGTTCACTGATGTCGCGCAAGGTTTCAATCGCGCCGCTCCGCCTGCCGTCCTGCTCATACAGAGGGGACGCCACTCCCCACAAATAGCTCCCCTGACTGGCGCTCGGCTTGGAGTATGTGGTTCCCGCGCAGGTCCTATTCTTCGTGCGATACAAACGGGTATAGGTCGCTTCAATCGCAGCATCGGGCTGATCCAGCAGATCGATCAGCACCGGACGCCGCTTGCCAAAAAACGCCTCGCCATAGGCATAATCCCCTTGGCCAATGATCTGGTCTTTCCTGACCCCGGTCATCGCCTCGCATGCCTGGTTCCAGACAATGACCCGCTTGTGCTCGTCGATGACAAAGGTCGGGTCGGGCAGAAAATCGATGATGTCCATAAACCGCTGCTGGAGTGCCCGTCTTTCCGTGTTTTCCCGCTTCAGTTCCTGAGTTCTGACGTTGACCTGGCACTTCAGAATCATACTGACAGCAATGCTGACCAGCAAAAAACCAAGCATGCCCGCCCCCACGATCTGCACCCAGATCGGCAGGGAAAACGTGGTCGGCCCATTGGCCAGGCGATGCAACGCGTCGTAATAAAGCGACCTCTGGTCCTTTTTCAACTCGGCAAGATGCCGGTCGATGGCGGCCAGCAGTTGTTTGGGGTCACCTTTGGTCGCGGCATAAAATAGGGGGATGGGATCGAACAGCACATCCGTCTCTTTGAGATGGTATTTTCCTGCACTCCACTTCCCATGATACCGGCTGGTGATGAGTGCATCCGCCTTGCCGTCCGCAATCATGGCAAACATGGTAGGATAATCGGGCACGGCGATCAGGGTGACGTTCAACTCGAAACCTTGACTCAGCCGGATAAACGACTGCTCCTGTGCCGATTGCGCCAGCACAAGGATGCGCTTACCGTTTAATTCCACGACGGAATGAATGCGTTGCCATTGCGGCGTATACAACTGGAACCAAGATGACAGAACCGAGACGTCAGGGAAGGCGTAGCGTCGCGCTCTCTCTTCTGTACGGGCTATGTCGGCCACCAGGTCGATCTCGCCCCGCTCAAGACGATCCAGATTGTCCGCCCATTTGCCGACCACATACTGCACATGCCATCCTTCTTTCCTCGCTATGTCTTCGATGAGTTCAACATAGATGCCGGCAGGCTTGCCGGAGGAATCAATGGTAATCTTCGGCGGGACTTCATGGAGCCCGACACGAACAGTTCGACTATCCGCCTGAAGGGGTTGGGAAACGAGCAGGAACGCGAGCGCACAGACAATCGGAACAACACGGTAGAAGAGAGGGGCCGGACATGTGCTGCGGGCCATGCGGGATACCTTCAGGAAGCGGACACACTGAATCTTGCCGGGATCAGGGCAGTTCGATGGATGTGGAACTCTCACAGGGATATTGTACTGTATTGCGGGACCGAACCAAAATAGATTGACGATCTCAGGCGTCTCATTGTGATGTTTTCGTTACCACGTCCCGCGCCACTGATATGGTTATCGCGATTGTCGTCTTTTAGGGATGCACAGGATCGCGGATAGCCCCTCAGTCCCCGACCGGATGATCCTGCTTGGTGGGAAGCCGGGCCAACACCGAAACGAAGGCCAGCGCCGCGAACAGCAGCAGGCCAATGAACCCGATCACTCCCTGCCAGCCGGCGTCTGCCCAGCAGAATCCACCGGCAGTGCCGGCAATACTGGAACCGAGGTAGTAGAAAAAGAGATAGAGCGCTGCGGCCTGGGCCTTGGCGGTTTTGGCATGTCGTCCCACCCAGGTCGAGGCAATGGTATGCGTTCCGAAAAAACCACAGGTAAACACGGCGATTCCTACAATCACCAGGGCAAGTGGTCTTGCCAGGGTAATGACGATACCGGTGAGCATGATCGCCACACAGACCCGGATGGTGCGAAACCGGCCAAAGCGATTGACCAGTTTGTTCACCGAAGAAGAAACGTAGGCGCCCAAGAGATAGGTGAGGAAGATCAGGCTGACCGCAGTTTGGCTCAACCCGTACTCCTCACCGAGCAGATGGAAGGTGATGTAATTGAAAAGGGTGACAAAGCTTCCCATCACCGTAAAGGAAATGCCGTACAGGCACAGCAGATGCGGGTCACGCACCTGCTGGAGCACAGAGGTAAAGAAATAACGGTTCTCGAATGAGCGGCGGCGAAAGTTGGCCGAGGGCGGAAGATTCCAGGCAAAGTAGATGCTGAGCCCTAAAGAGATCCCGCCCACCAACCCCAACGCCGTGTTCCAGGAAAAATAATCGGTCACCGCGGCGGTGAACAGCCGCCCCGACATGCCGCCAAGGGCATTGCCGCTGATGTACAATCCCATGGCTGTGCCGACGGTGGCGGGTTCGATTTCTTCACCCAGATACGCCATGGCCACAGGCGGCAGACCGGCGAGCGCTATTCCCTGGACAAAGCGCAGCAACACCAGGGATGAAAACGAAGAGCTGAACGCGCTCAACAGCGCCAGGATCGACGTCAGAAACAGGGAGTACATCATCACCGGCTTGCGGCCCAACGTCTCCGACAGCGTGCCGGCAAGCAACATGGCCACCGCCAAAGTGAAGCAGGCAACCGAGAGCGGCAGGCTGGCCCAGGCTGGGCGGATACCGAACTCGCGCGCGAATTCCGGCAGCAACGGCTGTACGTCGTACAGGGTGATGAAGGTGACGAAGCCAGCGGCAAAAAGCGCCAGATTGACCTTGCGAAATGCAATGGATCCGCTTTGAATGCGTGGGCTGTTCATGGTGCCTGACCCGCCTCAACAGGACATTCTTCTTATTGGCGCTTGAATATACTCTCTCTTTGATATAAGGAAAATATATAAAAATTATCATTTCGATAACCAAATATTATCTGAATACCCGTGAATATCCGCCAGTTGCAATTCTTCATCGAGGTCGCCCGGCACAAAAATTTCACCAAGGCGGCAGAAGCGCTCAACATCGTCCAGCCCGCAGTGAGCATGGCGATCAGGCAGTTGGAAGAAGAGATGGAGTTGACCCTGTTCAACCGGAGCAATCGGCAGGTGTCATTGACTGCAGAAGGGGTGGTGCTCCTTGCCCACGCCAAGCGTATCTTGGAAGACTTTCAGGCAGCATCCATGGAGATGGCGGACCTGAAGGGGTTGCAAAAGGGAGAAGTGCGTCTGGGGATCCCGCCGATGATGAGCACCTACTTCTTTCCGTCCATTATCCTTGAGTTCAACAGGATGCACCCTCACTTACAGTTGACGGTTTTGGGGGAAGGAACGGGCAATATCCAACAGAAGATCAACTCAGGGGATCTGGACATGGGCGTGATTGCCGGTGGACAGGCTCCGGAGAGCTTAGAGGTCCGCCATATCCTGCGCGAGGAGATAGTGGCGTGCATCCCGGCCGGCCACCCTTTTACCATGCGGCAATCGATCACCATCCAAGAGTTCGCCGCTCAACCGCTGATCATGTTCAACCAGGGATACTACCAGCGGGAAATGCTTTTGGAGTTTTTCCTCAAAATCCCCGACGTTCAGCCCCAGGTGGTCTTCGAAACCAACCTTTTTTCCCTGGTCAAATCTCTGGTCAAGCGGGGATTGGGCGTTGCCACGCTCCTCAGGATGGTGGCCGAGGACGACCACGATCTCTCTGCCGTCTCCTTTGACCCGCCGCTCCACCTCGATCTGATGCTGGCCTGGAAGAAAGGCGCGTATCTCTCCCATGCCAACAAAGCCTTCGTTGATTTCCTCATGGCCCAGTTGCAAATGTATGGCGATCAGCGATGAGAAAGGATAGCGTCGATGGGCGTAAACTGCCCACGCCCGTTGCCGGCAGAAGGAACCAGTCGCGCCGACACAGATTCTTCAGACAAATGGTTTGAACACCTATGCGCCTTACCATCGCAGCTCTTGCTCTCTTTGTCTATATCGTCGCAAGCCTGATCTGGCGGCTGCCCTATCGGCCATGGGTAAAGACCGCCGCCAGTTGCCTCTTGTTTGCGGTCGGGTTCAAATTCTTTTGGTACGAGAAGATCGGCGGGTCGTTCATTGCCCCGGACTTTCCGCTTTTTCTGCTTTTGATCATGGAGTTTTTGTACAACGCCATGGTCATCCTCGCGTTCCTGCTGCTGGTCAAAGATTGCCTGGCCCTGCTGTTGCTCGTGAGCCGGTGGTTGGGCAGCTCCTGGCACCTGCCGTTTACTCCGGCCATACGAGGAAGGGGCTTGCTCGGTATGGCCCTCGCGCTTTCCTTGTTCGGCACCTGGCAATCCATGCAGGTGCCCGAGGTGCATACCGTGGAAATTCCTTTGCCCGGACTGCCGGCGGAGTTGGATGGTTTTTCAATAATCCAGCTGTCCGACATCCATATGAGGCCACTGTTGAAAAAAGGCGCATGGCTGCAGGAGGTGGTCAAAAGAACGAACGGGCTTGCCGCTGATCTCATTGTCTTGACCGGCGACATGGTTGACGGCTCACCGGCAGCTCTGCACCGAGACATCGCTCCTCTTCGGACACTGCACGCCAAATATGGCGTATATGGCATTGCCGGCAACCACGAATATTATTTTGGCGTCCACCAATGGTTATCGGCTTTCAAGGATCTCGGCATCGTCATGCTGCCGAATGCCTACCGTACTTTTTCGATACAGGGGAAAAACCTGGTGCTCGCCGGAGTAACGGATCCGGTGGCGTCGAGATTCGAAGAGGCCGGACCGGATTACAGGTTTCTGCACACGCTCCCAGCCGGCATCCGCGTGCTTCTCCAACACCGGCCCTCCGGTAGATCAGGCAACGATGGCATCGCTCTCCAGCTTTCCGGTCATACCCACGGAGGCCAACTGTTTTTTCTCAAATGGCTGGTAGCCTTGTTCAATGGCGGTCTGGTCGATGGACTCTATGACGTGAACGGTTCAAAGCTGTACGTCAGTTCGGGCACAGGCGTATGGGGCGGATTTTCTTGCCGCCTCGGGGTGCCATCTGAAATTGCCCGCATCATTCTCCGCCGGCAATAAGGCCTTCATTCTCCGTATTCATCACCCTCAATGGTGCATCTGGACTGACGAAAAAATTCAGCGCTGAACCGCGATCCTGCCCTCTAGTTTGGCTTCTACCGGGGAATATTGCTCAAAGTAGACTCTGAGCGCATCGTTTGCCAGTTTGTCACCTTCCTCCCATTGCAACGGAGGCAACATGGCAAAGCCGTCACCGCCTTTGGCGACAAAGTCCAAAGTAACGACCTGATAGATCGCCTTCTTGTCCAGCGGCCGCCAACGGCCGTCCTTATTCCGCACCTCCGCGCTGGTTATACGTTGACCGGGTTGCCCGGCGGGGCTGAAGGCGTAACGCAGCCCTGAAACCTGGAGGAAACTTCCTTCACCTTCTCCATATTTGGCGATGCCATGCTCAAGGGCCTGCAAGAGAATTGCTCCGGACATTTTTGCTCGTAACGGCGTATTTTGAAACGGCAACGTCCCAAGGACATGGCCCGGCGCGACGTCGCCTCCGGGCAGGGAAACGCGCAAGGCGCCGCTGTTGACCAGGGCGATGTCGGCTTTCTTGAAAGGAACGGTACGTAACGCATCCGCCACGATATTGCCGGAAAGGCATTCCATCCGGCGGCACTCCATGACATTGGGCTCTTCCAATGGTTTGCCTTCTTTGCCGGTTGCGCGAATGGCGCCGATGGGCTCGGTCATCATTTTCTGCACAGGGGCCGCGAAGCCGTCGATAAGCTGGACCAGTCCGGCGTCCGGCTTCGGCGCCTCAAGCGACGCAAGGGTAGCCTGGTCCAGCACAACAGGTTCGCCGCGCCATTTTTTGACAACACCGTTGTCGTCAAAGCTGACATCCAGCCGGCCCAGATAGATGCAGGCCGTGGACGCGGTGACCACCAGAACAGGGGTGCCGTCCGGCGTTTTTTCCACAACCGGGTATGGGCCTTCCGCACGGTCACGGACATTGGAGAGTAGGCTGTGGCTGTGCCCGCCCACAATGATGTCCACGCCATCCACCGCCCGGGCGAGCAACCGATCATTTTCCAGGCCAAGATGCGTCAGGGCGATGATGATGTTCACCTTCCGGGCACTCAACTCTTTCACAGCGGCTTCAAGGGCCTTTTGGGCATTGCTGAAGCGAATCCCGGGACCAGGAGAGGATTTCTCGGGCGTTTCCTCGGTCACCAGGCCGATTATGCCGATTTTACGGCCGTTCCGTTCAATTATGCTGTAGGGAAGGATCTTGTCCACCGCCGGCGAGACCGGGCGGGGATCGAACGAAACGTTTGCCGCCAGCACGGGAGTTTTCAAGCTCTCCACGAGGCGGAGCCAAGCTGGCCAGCCGGCGTCAAACTCGTGATTGCCGGGAATGAGCGCCTGATACCCCATCTTGTCCACAAGCACCATGGGCATGCGCTCCCTGTGCAGAGTCCAGAACAGGGTTCCCTGGAAAATGTCGCCCGCGTCCAAAAACAGCGCGTCCGGATTATCCTTGCGGATGGCCCGCACAGCCTGGTCCAGCCTGACATACCCGCCTCGACCCCCTTCGCACAGGGCCGCGTAACAGGCAAGGCCTTTATCGGTTGTGCCGCCGTACGAGGAATGGGTATCGTTGGTATGCAGCACGGTCAGTGCAAAATCGGCGGAAGGGGGGGCCGCAGGTTTGTCCGGTCCGATCTGGGAACACGCCGTGACAAACAGCAGCAGGACGAACAACACCTTAACCCGGAGCGAGGCCACACTGCTGATCGCTCTGTTTCTATACATAGTTCCTCCTCACGGTATTGTGCAGCAAGAAACCCGAAGGCGTTGCGGGCAGCAATCGCATCGCACCGGATTTTGGTCATGGAAGCCAAAAGCCGGTGCGGTCAACGATGCGCGCGTTCAGTTTTCAGCTGAGCCTGCTGTTTTTGTTGCCGCCGCTTGCGCAATGGCAGCTTTACGCGCTCGCCCTCTGCCATGAAGCAGCCCGATCAAGACGCCGGCGGCGACCAACATGACGATGCCGACAACCGGCCGGAAGCGCAGCCAAGCTATGGAGACAACGACAAGCGACCAGGAAAACCCCAACAAGGCGCTGACAAGACCTGTACCCGCGCCGACAATACTGCCCAAGAGAGGGATGAAGCTGGCCAATACCTCCAGAGGCGCCACTATCATTTTCAAGCCGAAGACGACGAGCAACAGACCAACGAGACGCAAAATCCAGGTCATGGTGGCATTGGCGGATTGGGCGTCCCCATACATATTTTCCAGGCTGTGCGTACCCATGGAGAGCATGCCGACCGTTTTCCCATTCCTGGCGTGATATTGCTCGAAGGTGTTGCCGTTGACCTGGGCGAGAATACTCGCCACCCCGGGCTTGGTTTCCTTGAAGCTGACGCGCACGTCGCCGATTTGCGGCATGCCGGGGGAGGCGCCCAAAAACACGGTGTCACCGCTGACAGAAACCAGATCCACGCCTTCAGGCCGCTGGACCTGGGGCAAAGCGGCTTTCGCCTGCTGCGCGGCAAGGGTCATTTGTTTGTTCAAAGCGGTTTTCGTCGCTTCAGGCAGGGCCACAGCCACAGGCGCCCCGCCGCCTATGGAGTTGACCATGAAATCCGGCAGGCGGTAAGCGCCGAAGGAGACGTTGGCGGCCTGGACCTTGAAGTTCTCCATCGCGGCGAGAACCACATTCCTGTTTTCGGTGCGTGCCTTGGGATCTTTGAATCCGGACGAATCTACCGGATGGGCTGTCCACTTCGCCGCATAGGTATAGGTGGTCACCGTTTCTTCGCCGCCCCCGAGTTTCTTCTTCTTTTCCGATTTGGAGTCCTCCACCCATTGGTAAAATTCCACCGAGCGTTCCAGACGGATGGCGTTGATCGACAAACCAAAGACAGGATCGCTGAGCATATCCTTGGTTTCAACCGCGCCGGCGGCATGGACAAGTTGCCCGTTTTTCGCGGTGTCCAGCTGGGTTATGTCCCCCAACTCCTGAGTCACGGCGCGCGCCTCTGTCAGGGCATCTCGAGTCGCCACAAAATTTCCTTCATTCCACCACAGCAGTATGGTGCCGGCAACAATCAAGACGATGCCGACGCCTATGTTACGAAAAGACGAGCCCAAACGCTCAAGCCAACTTACTGATGTTGTTTCCGTATACGCCATGTCATCGCTCTCTTGGAAAGGGGAACCGGGGACGGCTGAATGTGCCTTGACGTGTTGCTCCAATCTCCGCGTTCAGCACAACTCGCCGGGGCAAAAAACAGCAGGACGAGCAACGCCTTCACACGGAGCGGGGCTATATGGTTTATCACTCTCTTTGCATACATGTATCTTTCTGATGGTATGTTGATGCAGGTTGGAAAAGCAATGAAAAAAGGCCAATATCCCATAAAAATAGGGACATTGGCCTTTGCATATTGGTGCTCCAGGCAGGATTCGAACCTGCGGACTACGGCTTATAAGGCCGCTAAGGTCAATTTTACCGCCTTTACCCCACCTTTTCTAGTCTTGTTATTTCAATAAATTACGTCAATTTTTCTCGCATAAAAAGCCGCTGACTTCGATTGGACTTTATGCCAATTGTGGGGTATAGTGTGGGGCAGATGGAAACGGCTTTTTCATCCGTTATCAAGATGTTGCCCCACATATTGCCCCACATGTGTGGGGCAAATCGAGCCAAAGGAGATCAAAGGCGATATGGCGAGCAGAAAAAGACAGCCGGTGAGCGGATATGCGGGTGTATATTTTGTAGAGATTCCAAGGGCTACCGGATACGGCACCGAGAAAGTCTACTATATCCGTTACCGCAAGCAGGGAAAGCTTATTGAGGAGAAGGCAGGCGGGCAGTACCGCGACAATATGACCGCTGCCAAGGCCGCAAGTATCCGCGGCGTCCGCATGGAAGGCAAAGAATCCACTAACGGTGAAAAACGCGCCGCTGTCCGTGCCGCTAAAATTGCGGAAGAATCCCGCTATTCATTCAATAAACTGTGGAGCCTTTTTGAAGAGGCCAAAAACACCAACCGCACCATCAATGATGACCGTATCCGTTTCAACCTACACATCTCCCCTGCCCTAGGTACAAAAAGTATCCCGGAACTGACTGTCCACGACATCGACAAACTCCGCTCAAAGCTGGAAAAAGCTGGAAAATCTCCCCAAACGGTCAAACATGTGCTGACCCTGGTCAAGCGTCTGCTGAATTTTGCCCTGCGCAAAGGCTATGTGGATTTCATCCCCGGCACGCTTCACATTGCTATGCCGACTATAGATAATAAGGTGACAGA
Organism: Desulfobulbus sp.; assembly: GCA_009780825.1. Classification (GTDB taxonomy): domain Bacteria; phylum Desulfobacterota; class Desulfobulbia; order Desulfobulbales; family Desulfobulbaceae; genus Desulfobulbus. The sequence goes on from WQZH01000006.1 coordinate 103,776, forward strand.
GAATCTCACCCCGGAGCAGGCGCAAAAACTCTTGCAAGCCTTGGATGAAGAAGCGGATCAGGTGATTGCCTCGCTGGTACGTTTGGCCCTGTTTACTGGAATGCGGCGGGGTGCGCTTCTCAATCTGCAATGGGACGATCTGGACTTTGAGCGCGGGTTTATCACTCTGCGCGGGGATGTGGCCAAAAAGCAAAAAACTGAAACCATCCCCATGAACGACCAGGCCAGGGCTATCCTGAACAGTCTGCCTCGCACCAATAGTCCATATGTCTTTCCTGGACGCCAAAACGACCGGCCTCGCACCAACATTACCCACATTCTCAAGAGGATACGGAAAAAATCCGGGCTGCCGGAATCCTTCCGCCCGCTGCATGGTCTGCGGCATTCTTTTGCTTCCTGGCTGGCGAGTTCCGGGCAGGTGTCCATGTATGAATTGCAAAAACTGCTGACGCATTCTAGCCCCCAGATGACGCAACGGTATGCGCACCTGCACGATGACGCCTTACGCAAGGCATCCAGTGTAGCCGCAACGCTGTTCACTGCGGTAAAAAATATAGAGAGTACGCAAGATTCTCAAGAAGCGGCTAAGACGAGAGAAACAATACTGCATAGCAAGAAACGCCAGCCCGGGAAAAAAGCATGAGCTATCCGCCTTATACCATCACCAGTACCGTACTGAAACTTGTGGCGGCCATCAGCGAACAGCTCGCCTTCCTTTCCGCCATAGAAACGGATACCCCAGGCGGCCCCTTACCGGACATGCACAGCCCGGCAAAGCGTTATGCCAGGCCTCTCTCCCCGCAACTACGGAGGGAAAACCACGTCCGTACCATTCACGCCTCACTCGCTATCGAGAATAACACGCTCAGCCTGGCACAGGTGACAGACATCATTGACGGCAAGCCGGTTATCGGCCCACCACGCGACATCCAGGAAGTGCGGGGCGCTGTCGCGGCATACGAAAAGCTGGATACCTGGAAGCCATGCGTCCTGAAAGATTTGCTTGCTGCCCACGCATTGCTCATGCACGATCTTGTGGACAATCCCGGCAGGTTTCGCACCGGAGACGTTGGCGTGCTCCAAGGCAGCAAAGTCTCATCCATATGATCCCACCAGCCAGGCTGGTGCATGGGCACATGGAAAAACTGTTGCAATGGCTGAAGAACACGGATGAGCATTCGTTGATCACCAGTTGCGTTTTCCATTACGAGTTTGAGGGCATCCATCCCTTCAGTGACGGCAATGGCCGCATGGGACGACTCTGGCAGACGCTTATCCTGAGCAAATGGAGACCGGTGTTGGCCTACATGCCGGTTGAAACCATCGTCCGCAACCGGCAAGATGAATACTATGCCAGCCTGGGGCAGGCGGATATCCAGGGAGAGGCGACCAGATTCATAGAGTTCATGCTTCAGGCATTGAATGACACTCTGGCTGACGCCCAGGCAACTACCCAAGAACGACCCAAGAAACCACTCAAGTAAGCCCTCAAGTCAGACGCCTGCTTGCCGTCCTTCAAAATGGTAGCCAAAGTGCCGGAGAGCTTATGCGGGCTTTGGGATTGAAAAGCGCGAAAAACTTCTGGACCACGTCCCTGAACCCAGCATTGGAGGCCGGGTTTGTGGAAAGGATCCAACCGGATTCGCCATTCCTGGAGCCTCTGGCCCCACTGTAAGGGGGTAGTTGATTCAGAACCTCGGGATATGGTGGATTCTGATTCAAATAGTTCGAGAATGGTTTGAGATTATTTGAAAAAAATTGGCTGGAGGTGGGTTTGAATAAAATAGGCGTCTTGCAGGAGATTTGAAACTTTTGGGATGCCAAATTTTGAATTAGCGGTTGCTTTAGAACCTGTTTAATCCCAAAAGGCTGCTGCCTGATGTAATGTCACGAGATTAGAATCTGATGCATCAATGGTTTTCTTTTGGGTCCAACTCGCTTGGTTTATAGACTCGCAATATTTCAACTCGTCTTGGAACGTACTCTTTTTTTGTCTTATCAAAAACATTAACGATCATTATATCAGCAACAATGCTTCTGTTTCCATGAACATCGTCAGGGTGGATTGAGCTATCTAATGAAAATCTAATGCGTTTTCCTATCTTACCAGGCACTGTTCCTGCCCAGGATCTGGTATTACTTTCTCTATCGCTCGCCCAAATCTCAACATTCATTCTTTTCAGCACTTCATTCTGCTCATCCAACTCAGGAGGATTATATTCCTCCGGTGTTTCTTTAATAAAATCAGGGGTTATTTTCAGGTCTTGAGACTCATTAAACTCGATTGACGCATCACTTTCGAGGTGAGCTGGTGCCAGGGCCGAGATAGCTTCTCTGGTCAGTGTTTTTTTATCACTGACCTTGTTTAAAATTCGATCGATTGCTTTTTCAGAGATATTCATCGTCCCGCCAGTCTGGACAATGGAGCCTTGATGGGCCTCAATGTGAGTTGTCGGTCCTTTTCCTTGAATTGCATTCATAACGCCAAAACCAATATAGGCCAATACACCTACGCCAACAATTGCGGTCAGCGCTTTGTTTCCCTCGAACATAGCAGCAGCGACCTCTTTAGCTTTTTCGTAATTTTCAGGAGTAGCAAAAACAATTCGTACAAGTAAGTCTTCAAGAAGACTTCCAGACTCGATTTTTGAGACAAGAACATCGATCTCTACAACATAGAGACCTGAACATAATCACGAAAACGTTGCGTATCTTTGAACCCGAGCAACTCAGTGTAGAGCGATTTGAACTCCCGCTTGAGGGCGTGTTCATCATAAAAGGCATAGTCTTTTTGTGTGGCGGTGGAATTATTTACTTCAAAATTTTTAATAAACTTTATTTGGTTACCGGCCTTGTTGACATGCTTTCCCTTAAGGGGCCGCATCCCTTTCAGCTTTTTTTGTACGTCATTGTCGTCTCCGTCATCGTCATCGGACAAATCAAAACCCAGGGAAATTTCAACGGTATATTTGCCATTCAGTAAATCTTTATTGTTCTTGGGAAAGGGTCTGGTTGTAAATGAACCGTTTTGTACCTCAACATCATCAGTCTCATAACAGAAATATTGATTACCCTTGGCTGATTGTATGGTCGCGGTTAGCTCCGTGCCCTCGGGAAGGTTGGTTGTGCCGTGGATTACCGGCTTGGCCCCGCCCGTAATCGTGGCATCAATCTTTATTTCAGTGCCCTTGCCGTGGACAACAAAGGCGCAGATCATAGAAAGCAGCAGAGCCATAAGCAGCAAACGGGCGTGGTGCATGGGAACCTCCTTGGCAAGGGTTGATGGTTGTTGACGGTACTGTATCACAAGCCTGTGGGAAAATGAAAAGATGTTGACATTCGGAATGGTTTGGGCAAAGCTACCCACGCAGCCGCACAAAACGGCTGCCGGGATTGGCGTCCCGAAACACCAAAGGCGGACACAAAGCCGCCTGCCCTTTATCGGAAGGCGGTATTTTTGTGTCCGGCCTCAGCGCGCGACCCTCTTGGGCGGTGCTGGATGGGGGGCTTCGGCCCGCCGGTTGCCTTTGGTCCGGTACGCCAACCCATCCAGTCACCGCCCTTTTTGTTTGGCGTCAAAAAGGCGGGATATTGATCTCAACCAAAGGAGAAACAGCATGAACGATCAAACCAAGCCTGAAACCAATGTTCTGGTCACCCGCATCGGCGACCAACCCTGCACCACCACCCTGATCATCGCCAAAGGCGTGGGCAGGCCGCACCACGGGGTGATCCAGCTTGTCCGGCAACATCAGCGCGATTTTGAGCAGTTCGGAGGGGTCGCATTTGAAATGCGACCCTTTATGACCGCTGGAGGCGAGCAAAAACAAGAGTACGCCATCCTCAACGAGCGCCAAGCCACTCTCCTGCTGACCTACATGCGAAACAGCCAGGTGGTCCGCAAGTTCAAAATCGCCCTGGTCCTGGCCTTCTTCGCCATGGCCGAAATCCAGCGTATCACCGCCGCCGACGGCCCTGCCCTCCGGCAATGCGCCCAGTGCAGGCAGGAGGCCGAGCAGATGATCTGGCAGATGCAGTGTCAACTGCTGGCCCAGGTGCCGCTGTGGCGCAAGATCCGCGCCTACCACCAGAAGTGTCTCAGCTGCCAGGACATTGCCACCCTGGTCAAGCTGAGTCCAAAGGCCCTGCGGCGGCAGATGCGGGAGATGAGCCGTTGCGGCCTGCTCTGGCCCGCCACCGAGCGGGAGCTGGCCAGAATGCGCGTGGCCGTCCGCCATAAATCCGTCCTGGCCATGCCTTACGGCCCGGCGGCCCGGCAGGACGCGCCCTCGCCCATGGCCGCGCTTTTGGGGAGGTGACCCCATGACCATCGATCCCACGGCCCATCCGGCCGACCTGATCGACCGGGCGCACGCCATGGTGCATTTCCTGGGCACCATCCTGGGAGAGTCCAGGGAAGCGATTACCCTGAACAATCAGGACACGGACGGCATGTGCTGCATCCTCGGCGACATCGAGGAACACCTCAAAACGGCCTTGACCAAGCTGTAGCAGCCTGTTAACCATCCATCATCCCGGCGCTGATCAGCGCCGTTTCCCAGGGGAGGCCATCAGGTCTCCCCTTTTTTGTTCCGTACCGTTACGGCTCTTCTTGAGTCTTGCCATGCGGTACAACCTCCACCACGGGCTCGCCACGCCTGACACTGCCATTGCTGGGGCGGACGCACAGTCCGCTCCTTTTTGAGTTTGCCCATCCGGAGATCGCCATGATCAGAACAGCGCTGCTCGTCCTGGCCGTCATCGCCGCCCTGTCGGTCAGCAGTGTCCTGCGCCAGCGCTACCACTGCGAACAGGCCTGGCGCGACTGCCGGCCGACCATGTTCCCCTGTGAACCGGTCGGCAAGCTCCTGGAAGAAAAACGATACCTGGAAGAGCAGGCCAGGCGGCAGCGAGAGACCTCGCCATGAGGATCTGGCTTCCTGAGTGGCTGTACCATGGTTGGCCGTGGCTGGTACTGGGCGGGGCAATTGGATGCTGCGAGACCGTCCTGTCGCTGGTCGCCTGCGCGCTGGCCGCCTACGCGGCCTGGGTCATCGGGATGCGCTATTGGAGGTGAATATGACAAATTTTGCAACCGCACACGCCTTTACCTCCCGTTGGGAAGGTGGCTTCGTCAACCATCCGAACGACCCTGGCGGCGCGACCAATCATGGCGTGTCCCTGCGTTGGCTGAAATCCGAGGGCATTGACCTCGAGTTTACCCTGCCCTTTGCCATTGACTACAACGCCGATGGAGTGATCGACATCCTTGATATCAAGGCGCTCACGCCGGAGCAGGCGGCCATCCTTTTCCGGATCGCCTTCTGGGACTGGCTGCGCCTCGACGAGCTGCCGCTGCTGACGGCCATGGCGGTATATGACGCGGCGGTGAACGTTGGCAGAGGGCAGGCGGTCAAATTTTTACAGCGAGCCTGCAACGCCTTGAAGGGCGAGCGTCTGGTCGATGATGGCGTGCTTGGTCCCAAAACCCGCGCCCGGGTCAACGGGGCTGTCACGTTCGTCACCACCGATCATCTCCTGGCCTTGTCCTGTGTGGGCATGCGTGAGGTGTTCCACTCCATGCTGGCTGCCAGTTCGCCGTATCCCGATGGCCGGGACTACCGGCCTTTTCTGAGGGGATGGCTGAACCGCACCGCAGATTTGCGCTCATACATAAACACCAGGGGAGTTCCAGATGCGAAAGCGGCGTAAAGACGCCCCGGCCGCGGAGCCGCCCCGCCCGAAAAAACGAAGCGAGACGGACCGGGTGGCCTGGCTGCAAGGGCTGCATGTGATCTGGCAATGGAAACGACAACAAGAGGGAAAACGAGATGGGATTTGACCTGACCGGCCTTTTCTCAGGGGATGGGGAGGTGGACTGATGGCTGCAAAATGGATCGATGCGCTGGCCACTGTGGCCCCGGTGGCCGCGTCCATGATCGGCGGGCCGCTGGCGGGTGTGGCGGTCAAGACCTTGGCTGGGGTCTTTGGACTCGGTGACGCCGCCACCGAGTCTGATATTGAGCGGGCCGTGCTCGGAATGACGCCTGATCTGATGCTGAAGATCAAGGAGGTCGATGCCGGCCTGAAAAAGACCTTGATCCAGGCCGGAGTCGACCTTGAACGCATCGCCCAGGAAGACCGGGCCAGCGCCCGCGATCTGGCCGGTCGGACCGGGGTCACGATGCAGGTGGTCATCACCCTGGTCCTGACCGCCATATTTGCCTCCTGCATCTGGGCCATGTTCGCCGGGCGCATGGAGCCCCTGTCCGAGGCCACGCGCTCGATCCTCAACATGGCGATCGGCACGGTGGGCGGCTATCTGGGAGCGGCCGTGACCTTTTTCCTGGGCAGCACGGCTGGAAGCCAGACCAAAGACAAACTGCTCTACAACTCCGAGCCGTTTAACGGGTGATCAGGGGACAGACAATGGCGCGGAGAATAAAACCAACTGATGGATGAGGTCGATGTTGCCCAGGAGCTGCAGGATGCCCATTTGCGCCGGCTGCTCGCTGCCCGGGTCTATGCCTTGCCCAGGGGCGAGGCAGCCAGGCAATGCGTCACCTGCGGCGGCCCAATTCCCGAAGAGCGCCGGCAGGCCATGCCCGGCTGTCAAAACTGCGTGAGCTGCCAGACGGCGGCGGAACGCGCGATCAAGGAGGCGAGATGAACGAAACAAACCTGACCATCGCGGTGCTCTCACTGCTCCGGGAGATGGGCGGCTGGGGCATCGATGTGGTGCTGGTGTGCGCCCTGATCGTGCCGCCGCTGCTCGGATTTATGTCAATGGTCCTGGGAGTGCGGACCATCCGCTCCCTCGAAGGCGTCATGATCAAGGGCATGGCGCGGGTTGAGGCCATCACCAGGGAAATGGGCGTCCGCTACGACAACAACGTCCTGCTGGTGAAGGATCACCAGCAGTTGGTGCGCAACTACCAGGCCATGACCGACGGCGTGCTCGACGTGATCAAGGAAAACACCAAGACCATCACCCTGGCGACCGCCAGGATGGAGGGGCTGCAGGGGAGACGATGGAACGCCGAATCATGAAGGGCCACCTGGCCGAGCTGGAAGAGAAAAAGAAGCGGCTGGCGATTGCCATGCGTGGCAACTGCGAGCGGGTCGGCATGCTGGTCAACCCGCTGATCAGCGACCTGGCCGAGATGCGGATCGCCGAGGCCGCCCAGTTGATGGACGAGATCGTGGTGCAGCAGGCCGAGCTGCTGAACGTCAGCGCCAAAATCGCCTCGATCAGCGCCGAGTTGTATGGCTAGGAAAGGCGACCGGGCGCACCTCGAACCGCAGGCCATCCGGCTGTATGCCGACGGCCGCGGACTGTCCGACATCGCGGCCCTGCTGGGGGTGTCGGTCACCAGCCTGAGCCGCTGGAAGGAGGAGAGCCGCATCCCCTCGGCCGGGATGGACGAGTGGGACCGGGCCAGGATGCAGAAGCGGTCGAACATTCAGCGGCTGCGCGATCTGTTCGAGGATCAGCTGCAGTTTTTGGAAGGGGTGTCGGCCGCGGAACGGTCGGCGCCGATGATGGATACCCTCTCCAAGATGGGCAGCCTGCTCGAGCGCTGGGACAAGATTGAGCGGACCCAGCAGGTGGTGGAGGCGGTGTTCAAAGAAGGGGAAAGGTCCCGGGAAATGACGCCGGAGCAACTGCAGGAGGCGATCCGCAAGGTTTATGGGGTCTGAACTGTTTTATCCCTATCAGCAGCGATGGATCGCGGGCGAGTACCGGTTCAAGATCGGCATGTTCGCCCGTCAGACCGGAAAGACCTTCTGCACCACCTTCGAGATCGCCCGCGACTGCCAGTTGGCCGACCTTGCCGGCAAACGCGAGCGGTGGGTGATTCTCAGCCGGGGCGAGCGCCAGGCCAGGGAGGCGATCGAAGAGGGAGTCAAGCGCCATTGTCAGGCCTTGGGCTCGCTGGTGCGGACGGTCGAGCAGGAGGTGCGCACCGACGGCGCCGCCTACCGCGCCCTGGAAGTCGAGTTTCCGTCCGGCGCGAAAATCACCGCCCTGCCGGCCAACCCGGACACAGCCCGCGGCTTTTCGGCCAATGTCTTTCTCGACGAGTTCGCCTTCCATCTGGACAGCCGCAAGATCTGGACCGCGCTCTTCCCGGTGATTTCCGCCGGCCATAAGCTGCGGGTGGTCAGCACGCCCAACGGCAAGGGCAACAAGTTTTACGACCTGATGACCGGCAGGGACGAGATCTGGTATCGCCAAACCACCGACATCTATCAGGCGGTGGCCGACGGCCTGCCGCGCGATATTGCGGAACTGCGGGCTGGCATGGGCGACGAGGACGCTTGGGCGCAGGAGTACGAGCTGCAATGGCTGGACGAGGCAAGCGCCTGGCTATCCTTCGAGTTGATCAACTCCTGCGAAGACGAGATGGCCGGCCGGCCCGGAGAGTACCAGGGCGGCCCCTGCTTTGTCGGCGTGGACATCGGCTCGCGCCACGACCTGTTCGTGATCTGGGTGGACGAGATGGTGGGCGACGTGGCCTGGTGCCGGGAGATCATCGCCCAGAAACGGATCAGCTTTGCCGAGCAGGATGCGCTGCTGGCCGAAGTGTTCGGCCGCTACCAGGTGGCCCGCTGCTGCATGGACCAGACCGGCATGGGCGAGAAGCCGGTCGAGGACGCGCGGCGCCGGCATGGTTCCCGGGTGGAGGGCGTGCTGTTCACCGGCCCGAACAAACTGGTCATGGCCACCATGGGCAAGGAGCAGTTCGAGGACCGCAAGTGCCGCATCCCTATGGGAGACACGGTACTCAGGGCGGATCTGCACAAGCTGCAGAAAATCACCGGCCCGACCGGAGCGCCCAGGTTTGTGGCCGAGTCTGACAGCGCCGGCCATGCCGACCGGACCTGGGCCAAGTTTCTGGCAGTCAATGCCGCCAGCGGCGGAGCCTTTGATCCGGTAGTGCGCTCAACCGGCCAACGGCGGCATGTGGCCGCTGATTTCACCGGCGTGGTCAGCCGGCGTGACACCATGGGGTATTAAATGACGACCTTGCCCACAGAGCTGCGCCACGAGATTGCCACCATCGCCTCGGACCCGATAATCCCGGCCTTTGGCGGGGTGCTGCGCAACCAGGACACGACCCTCCTGACCCGGGGCGGCGGCAAGGGTCTGGCGATCTACGACGAGATCGAGCGCGACGGCCACGCCTTTGCGGTGCTCTCCAAGCGCAAGCACGCGATCATCGCCCGCGAGTGGCAGGTGGATCCGGCCTCGTCGGGAAGGCTGGATCAACGCGCCGCCGACCTGGTCCGGACGCAGTTGGCCAACCTCCAGTTCGATCAGGTGTGTTTGAAATTGCTCGACGCCACCCTCAAGGGTTACAGCGTCGGCGAGATCATCTGGGCGATCGACGGGTCCGAGATCGTGGCGGCAAGGATCAAGGTCAAGCCGCAGCGGCGCTTTCTCTTCGACGAGGAGCAGCAGCCCCGGCTGGTCACCCTGGACAACCTGTTTCCCGGCAACCCATTGCCGCCGCGCAAGTTCATCGTCCACCGGTGCGGCGCCAAAGACGACGACAACCCCTATGGCCTGGGGCTCGGGCACCAGTTGTTCTGGCCGGTGTTCTTCAAGCGGCAGGGCATCACCTTCTGGCTGACCTTTGTCGATAAGTTTGCCTCGCCCACCGCTATGGGCGAATACCCGCCGGGAACACCGGAGGCGGATCAGCGGAAGCTGCTGGCCTCCTTGGCGGCCATCTCCCAGGAGGGCGGGATCATCGTGCCCCAGGGCATGGTGGTCCGGTTTCTGGAGGCGGCCCGCTCGGGCATCGACACCTACGAGCATCTGGCCCGCTACATGGACGAGCAGATCAGCGAGTGCGTGCTGGGCGAGACGCTCTCCACCAACATCGGCAGCTCCGGCAGCCTGGCCGCGTCCAACACCCACAACGAGGTGCGGCTCGAATTGGCCAAGGGCGATTCGGATCTGTTGTCCGCCACCCTCAACGAGACCCTGATCCGCTGGATGGTGGAGCTGAATGTGCCCGGCGCCAACCCGCCCAAGGTCTGGCGCGACTTTGGCGAGGGGGAAGATCTCAAGATGCGGTCGGAGACCGACAAGAACCTGAGCGACATGGGTTTCGAGCCGGACGAGGCCTACATCAACGCCACCTACGGCGGCGCCTGGCGGCGGCGCGCGGGCGGGTTCCCGCCGCCAGGCAGCTTTCGCCCGGAGGCCACCCAGTTCGCCGAACAGCCAGCTGACACCGTGGACCTGTTGGCTGACCAAACCATAGCCGAGGCCGGCGGCGCCGGCATGGTGGACGCGGTCTGGCGGCTCCTGGCCCAGTGCGGCAGCCTGGACGAGGCGCAGGAGCGATTGCTCGAGACCTACGACCGGATCCCGGTCGAGCCGACCGGGACCGCCCTGGGCAACCGGATGTTCCAGGCCGGGCTGACCGGACGGGCCGAGATCCTTGACGAGGTCCGGAGATGACCGCCGCATACGGCAGCCTGCCCTTCGAGCAGGCGGAGGCGTTCTTCCGCGGCAAGATCAACATCCCCACCAGCCGCTGGGATGACCTCAAGCGCGGCGAGCATGCCCGGGGTTTCATGATCGCCGGGGGCATGCGCGACGACCTGCTCTGCGACTTCCGCCAGGCCATTGCCAAGGCCATCGAGCGGGGCACCACCCTGGAGGAGTTCCGGGGGGGATTTCAACGACATCGTGGGCAGGTACGGCTGGAGCTACAACGGCGGCCAGGGCTGGCGCACCCGGGTGATCTACGACACCAACCTGCGCACCGCCTACCAGGCCGGGCGCTACCAGCAGATGACCGACCCGGACGTGCTGGCCTCCCGGCCCTATTGGCAATATTGCCACGGCGACAGCCGCCATCCCCGGCCGGAGCATCTGGCCTGGAACGGGATGGCGCTCGACGCCGACGATCCCTGGTGGTCGACCCATTACCCGCCCAACGGCTGGGGCTGCAAGTGCAAGGTGGTGCCGCTCTCCCGGGGCGACATGAACAGAGCCGGCAAGGACGAGGCCGACGACGCCCCGCCGGACACGATCGATCCGGCAACCGGCGAGCCGGCCGGGATCGATAAGGGCTGGGACTATAACGTGGGCTAGGCCGCCTTCGGCAGACAACTGTCCGCCGAGGTCATGGATGCCTGGCGGGCACAGGGCGGCAAGGCCTGGCAGCGGCTGACGCCCGGTGATTGGCAGAGCGCAGGCCGGCCCGAACGGCTGCCGGCCGACCAGCCCAAGGCCGAGGTCGGGCCGAAGCTGACGACACCAATGGCAGCGGCTCAGGCCCTGACCCGCATCATGGGCGCCGGCGAGCGCATCTACACTCTGCCCACGGGCGGCAAGGTCCTGGTGAACGCCACGACCCTGGCCAGCCACCTCGACCTGGACCGCAGCCCGTATCTGCCGCTGCTGCCGGAGGTGCTGGAGGATCCCTACGAGATCTGGCTTGCCTTCGAGCAGCACAGGGCCACCAACAAGGTGGAGCTGCGGCAGCGGCTGATCAAGATGGTGCAACTGGATAAGGAGCGCGGACTGCTGGTGACGGCTCAGGCGAGAAACGGGCTGCTGGAGGCGTGGACCATGATCCCGACGTCGAAGATCGGGTATCTCGATAACCAGCGGGCCGGGAAACTGTTGTGGGGGCGGGAGTGAACGGGTGGGGCCTCAAGCTGCCGCATCAGCCCGGGCTCCCGGTGTCGGCTGTTGGGATTGCGGCCCAACCGGCACCATCGTGCCTGAATATATAATCGGAAAGGCGGGGTTTGTCAAATGGCGGGAGCTGCAATCGAAATCAGCGTCAAGGTTGATGACCGCGAGATCCTCGCGGCCCTGGAGCGGCTGCAGGCCCAGAGTGGCAGGATGGCGTCGGTGTTCAAGAACATCGGCGAGCACCTGCTGCGCTCGACCCAGCAGCGGTTTCATGACCAGGTGGACCCGGACGACCGGCCCTGGCAGGCCCTGCAAGCCTCGACCGTGGCCGCCAAGGCGGCGCGGGGCCACAGTCCGTCAATTTTGCGGGCGCGCGGCTACCTGGCCGATCTCATCCGTTACCAGGCCGACGACAGCGGGGTGCGGATCGGAACCAATATGGTCTACGGCGGTATCCACCAGTTCGGGAAGAAGACCAGTCCGCATGTGATCAGGCCGAGAAACAAAAAAGCCCTGTCCTGGCCAGGGGCCAGAAACCCGGTGCGGAGCGTCAACCATCCGGGATCGAACATTCCGGCGCGGCCCTTCCTCGGGATCTCGCGGCAGGATAAGGACCGGATCCTGGAGATCATCGCCGACCATCTGAAGCCGTAATGGCCCGGATTTCTCGTCGCCGCGCTCCTCGAAATGACTGAGTGGTTGGTCATTTCGACCGGAGGGAGAAATCTCCGCAAGAGACGAAGCCGTAAAACGCCGGGATTTGCGTTTTTGTTCCAGTCCGCCCCCAAGGACGGACCGGTCCCGGCCAATCGAATACAGGAAATTTTAAAGGCAGTTTAAACGCGGTTCATGCGGAGGACACATGGCACGGTTGGAGATATTCAAGACAGGCAGACACACCGCCCTGGGCGGACAGGTGCTGGAGTTCAGCGAGGCCGACCTGCGGGCCACGGTCGACGCCTATGATCCGGACAAGCACGAGGCGCCCCTGGTGGTCGGCCATCCGGGCCTCGATGCCCCGGCATACGGCTGGGTCAAGGGACTGGCCTTTGCCGATGGCGTCATGATCGCCGAACCTGGCCAGGTCGATCCGGCCTTTGCCGAGATGGTCAACGCCGGCCGGTTCAAAAAAATCTCCGGCTCTTTTTATTTGCCGGACGCGCCCAACAACCCGGCTCCGGGCGTGTACTACCTGCGCCATGTTGGGTTTCTCGGCGCCCAGCCGCCGGCGGTGAAGGGGTTGAAAAATGCCAGCTTCGCCGCCAGTGAGCAAGGGGTGGTGGAGTTCGGCGACTGGGCTGACCGGGTCGAGGCCGGGCTGTTCCGCAAGCTGCGGGAATGGATGATCGGCAAGTTCGGCCTGGCGGATGCGGACCAGGCCCTGCCGGGTTGGGAGGTGGACGCGGTGCAGGAGGAGGACGCGCAGAATGATGAGGCAACCGCGGCCATGCCGGCATACGCCGAGGGCACGCAACACACACAGGAGGATGGGATGGAGACCCCGGAACAACTGGCCGCCAAGGAAGCGGCATTGCGGGAGAAGGAAGCGGCATTCGCCGAGCGCGAGGCAAAGCTGCAGCAACAGGAGCGGGCGGCGCTCCACCGGGAGCACCTGGATTTTGCCGAGGGCCTGATCAAAGAGGGCCGGCTGCTGCCGGCACACAGGGAGCAGGCAGTGGCGATGCTGGATTGCGCCGCCACCCTCGAGGGCGGCCAGGTGGTCGAGTTCGGCGAGGGCAAGACCCTGGCCATGGGCGAGGCGCTCAAGTCGTTTCTCGCCGCTCAGCCGAAGATCGTCGAGTTCGGCGAAATCGCCAAGCCGGAAGCAGGCACAGCGGGCCAGGTCGCCTTCGCGGCCGCCCCGGGTTACACGGTGGACGCGGCAGCGCTCGAGCTGCATGCCAGGGCCGTGGCCTATCAAAGCCAGCATCCCGGCACCGAATACATGGCCGCAGTCCGGGCCGTTCAATAACCAACGAGGAGGATCATCATGTCACGACAATCTTTGCCTTTGCTGGCGCTCACCATTATCGCCACCGGCTTCATCAGCGAATACCGCTTTGTCAGTCCCGCCGCCGCTCAGGCCGGCGCGGAGGCCAACACCCTGGGCGTGGCCCGGATGGCCGCTGCCATCGGCGATGCCATCCCGGTCGATGCCATCGGCACCGCCGTGGTCGAAACAGGCGGAGCCATCGCCGAAGGCGCCCTGGTCGAGACCGATGCCAATGGCCGGGCGGTGACCAATGACTCCGGACCGGCAGTGGCGCGGGTCTTGCCCGGCCAGGCCGCCACCGCGGCCGGGCAGTTCATCGAAGTGCTGCTCATTCCAAACTAAACGTCACATCGTCTTTTCCTTAAGGAGGATTTTCACATGGCCATGAACGCACAAGGAGTCCGGGTCATCAACCCGATTCTCAGCACCATCGCCCAAGGCTACCTGCAGGCCGACCTGGTCGGTTCCGCTCTCTTTCCCCGGGTGCCGGTAGAAATCTCCGGCGGCCAGATCCTGGAGTTCGGCAAGGAGTCTTTCAAGCTGTACAACGCCCGCCGCGCTCCCGGCGGCTCGACCAAGCGCATCTCGTTCGGCTACCTGGGCAAGCCGTTCGCGCTCACCATTGACTCCCTCGAGGCCCCGGTGCCGCGCGAGTTCCTGCGCGACGCCAGCGTCATGCCGGGTCTCGACCTGGGGGAGAGGGCCGTCAACCTGGTCATGCGCAGCCTGCTCCTTGCTCTGGAGGTGGCGCAGGCGACCCTGGCCACGGACCCCGCGCAGTATGACGCCAGCCACAAGATCACCCTGGCCGGCGTCTCCAAATGGAGCGACCCGGCCTCTGACCCGATCGCCCAGATGGAGAGCTACAAGGAGGCCATCCGCCAGAGTGTCGGCATCCGGCCCAACACCCTGCTGCTCTCGGCCCAGGCCTTTTCGGCGGCCAAGACGAACGCCAAAATCCGGGAGCAGTTCAAGTACACCACCGCCGACAGCCTCACCGTCGACATGCTGGCCCGGGTCTTTGACCTCAAGCGGCTGGTGATCGGCGAGGCGGTGCTCTCCGATGACGCCGGCACGATCTCCGATGTCTGGGGCAACAACGCGGTGCTGGCCTACGTGCCGGAGGTGCCCACATCGATGGAGGTGCCGTCCTACGGCTACACCTACACCATGAACGGCCACCCGCTGGTCGAGGAGCCGTATTACGACAACAACGCCAAGTCCTGGGTCTATGGCGTCAGCTTCGAGCGGGCGCCGGTCCTGAGCGGCATCACCTCGGGCTTTTTGATCCAGGGCATCAAGTAGGAGGCCGCCATGACTCGATACAAGGTGCTGGAACCGCTGGCCGCCGACCGCGTTTACCAGCCAGGAGAGATGGTGGAACTCGGCGAAGCGGATGGAGCTTGGCTGCTCAAATCAGGGGTGGTCGGGGAGATGACCGGCTCCCCGAGCCCCGGCTCTTCCGGAACCGACAAGCCAACCGCGGCCGCGGACCTGATCGCTGTGGTCAAACAGACGGCCTCGGTGGGGGCGCTTGACAACCTGGCCGCCGGCGAGACCCGCAAGACGGTGCTCGATGCCATTGCGGCCCGCCGCAAGGAGATCGGGGGGTAGCCATGTACTGCGCTGCGAGCGATATCCTGACCATCATGCCGGAAACCGACCTGATCGAGCTGACCGACGATACCATCCCGCCGGCCGATGTCAAGGTGGCGGTGGTCGACCGGGCGGTCTCGGATGCCGGCGAGCTGATCGACGGCTATCTCCGGGGCCGCTACAGGCTGCCGCTCTCGCCGGTGCCCGGGCTGCTCAACACCCTGGCCGCCGATATTGCTGTGTATCGGCTCTATGCCCGCCGGCTGCGGCTCACCCCGCCCGAGACCGTGACCGAACGGTACAAAAACGCCCTGAAGCTCCTGGAACTGATCCAGGCCGGCAAGGTGGCGCTGGGCGCGGACACAGGCGGCGTGCTGGAAGCGACCGGCGGACCGCGGTTCACAACCTCTGGCCGGGTGTTCAGCCAGGAGACCTTGAGGGATTACTGATACGGCCATGCGTCCTTGTTGCATCTTTCGTTTGTCATTTCGACCGCAGGGAGAAATCTCCCAGGGAACAGATTTCTCGTCGCTGCACTCCTCGAAATGACAGAACAAAACAATGTTCAGTGAGCAGCGCGCTTTTAGAGACTACTGATGCTCAACCAGATTGAAGACGCCATCGTCGCCCTGATCAAGGCAAAACTCGCGGCCGCGGCCGGCAAGGTGGCTGTGCAGAAAGGCGTGGAAGGCATCCCGCAGCCGGCGGTCTATGTCTCCACCGAGGCGGGCCGGTTCGAGAAGGTGACCTTCTCGAGCTACAAGCATGAGCTGACCATCTATGTGGACATCGTCTTCTCCTACCGGGGCGCGGATGACGCCAACCGGCGCAAGGGGATCTACCTGATCCTGGAGGGCGTGCTCCAGGCGCTCTTGTTGCAGGATCTCGGCCTGGCCATCAAACCGCTGGTCCCGAAGAACTGGCGGAACACCACGGTCGAGGAGCTGCGCCAGCAAGGGCTGCTCGCCTTTTCCCTGGAATTGGCCACCTCCTACACCATCAGCCGCGCCGCCAGCGACGAGGAGGCGGCCGCGCCGGATCTGCTGACCGTGGGCCTGAACTACTATCTCACCCCGGGTGACGACATCGCCGACGCCGTCGACCTGGTTACCCTGTCCGGCGATTGAAGGAGTCTTGTATGACCATGATCCGCGTCAAAGCCGCGCCCGGGCAACGCTGCCCGATGGAGCATAATCCCAGGGAGTACATCACGGACGACCCGGCCGGGATCGAGGTGGCGGAGTCCGCCTACATCCTGCGCCTGATCAAAGACGGCTCCCTGGTTGTCGTTACCCCGAAAAAAGCCAAGGGAGGTGCCTGATGGCCTCGAAAAATATCACCTTTGACGCCATCCCGGCCTCGATCCGCAAGCCGGGCAAATATCTCGAGTTCAACACCCGGCTGGCGGTCCGCACCTTGCCGGCCAACCAGCAGCAGATGCTGATCATCGCCCAGCGGCTGGCTGCCGGCAGCGTGCCGGCGCTGACCCCGACCCGGATCTTTGCCGATAAAGAGGCCGCCGACGCCTTTGGGATCGGCAGCATGGCCCACCGGATGTGCCGGGCCGCCATCACCGCCAACCCCTACCTGCAGCTCACGGTCTGCGCCCTGGATGATGCCGCGGGCACGGCTGCCGTCGGCACGGTGGGGCTGGTCGGCGAATGCACGGAATCGGGCACGCTCGCCCTCTGGCTCGGCAACGACCGCATCGAGATCGCCGTGACCGCGAGCCAGCCGGCCACGGCGGTGGCTGCCGCGCTCAAGGCCGCCCTGGACGGCAAGCCCGACCTGCCGGCTGCGGCGCGGGTCTCGGAATCGGTGCTCACCCTGACCGCGCTGCACCAAGGCACGGTGGGTAATCGGATCGGCCTGGCCTGCGAGCTGACCGCCAAGGGCATGGTGGTGACTCTGTCCGGCCCGACCCTGTCCGGCGGCGTCATTGACCCGAACATCGCCGACGCCTTGGCCGCGGTCTTTGGCGCCCAGTACGATGTGATCTGCACGCCCTACGCCGACCAGGCCGGTTTGACCGCCCTGCGCACCCATCTCGATAAGGTCTCCGGTCCGCTGGAACTGCGGCCGGGCGTGGGCATCGCCGGAATCGACACCGCCCTGGCCATGGCCACCACTCTGGCCGGACAGATCAACTCCGGCCGGATCCTGATCGCCTATCTGCGCGGCACCAGGTCTCCCGGTTACGAGCTGGCCGCCGCCTATGCGGCGATGGTGGCCTGGGAGGAAGACCCGGCCCGGCCGCTCAACACCCTGGCCTTGACAGGCATTGCCGCGCCGCCGATCGACCAGCGCCTCTCCCGGACCGAGCAGGAAAGCTGCCTGAACAACGGCATCGCCCCGTTGGAGGTCGGCCCGGGCGAGCTGGCGCAGATCGTGCGGGCCATCACCACCTATACCCTCGATCCCCAGGGGATCATTGACATCGCCTTGCTCGACCTGACCACCATCCGCACCCTGGACTATGTGCGCAAGGCCTGCCGCGATCGGATCAGCCTGCGCTTCCCCCGGGAGAAGCTGTCTGCCCGCACCGCCGACAAGGTGCGGACCGAGCTGTTGGATGTGCTGCTCAAGCTCGAAGAGCTGGAGATCGTCGAGGAGGTGATGGCCAACAAGGACGGGCTGCTGGTGGAGCGGGATCTCGTGGACCCCAACCGGCTGAATGCCAAGATCCCCGCCGACGTGGTCAACGGCCTGCATGTCTTTGCCGGCCGCATCGACCTCTTGCTGTAGGGGCTTCCTGTCATTTCGAGGAGCGCAGCAACGAGAAATCTTGCCGTTAAAGGAGAATTAAACCATGTCTGAATACGTGTTGAGCGTCCTGCTTGAGGTCAACGGGCAGAACATCGAGGATTTCAAGGAGGTCAGCGAGGGCGAGCACGAGGTCGCCAAGCAGATCAACCTGATGAACACCACCGGTTTCGGGAAGACCACGCCCCGGCATACGGTCGAGGTGAGCTATGTGGTGCCGGCGGACAAGCCCGAGTTCAATTTTGAGTCGGTGCAGAACGGCACCCTGACCATCGACAAGAAGAACGGAGTCCGGACCACCTACACCGGCGTCTCCACCCTCAAGATCGGCGCCACCAAGTATGACGGCGAGAACGAGGCGGTCCGGACCATAACATTAGGCGCCACGGGCAAGGTGGGATGATGCGTACAACCGGACAATTGCCGCAAGGCATCGTAATCGATGGCGTACTGTATCGTGACTTTGAGCTGCGCGAGCAACTCGTTGGCGACGAGATCGAGGTGCTGGAGTCGGATGACGGGCCGCGGGCGGCCAAGAACGACTCCTTTTTCGGCGCCTGCATCATGGCTCGGAGGCTCACCCTGGCCGGGTTGGGCAAACCGGTGGCCCCGGCGATGATCATGGCTATGACCACCAGCGATTTCGCGCATCTGGTCAAGGCCAGCCAAGCAACGATGGCCAAAAGGGACTCGTTTCGAGACGCGGCTCAAGCCGCGCCGGATGCTCTGTCTGGCACTGATGCAACTGGGGTTTGACGAGGCCACGGCCGCGGCCATGCCGGAAAACGTGGCCATGGCCTGGCTGGAGGCGCATCGGGAACTGCGCAATACAGCGAAAAAGAAGCGGTACAAGGTATTGAGGAACAAGGGCGATGGCTGAGAACATGCGGGCTTATCTGGAGCTGATGGGCAAGTCGGACGGGCTGCGCAGCGAGCTGAACAGCTCAAAGAGCGCCGTCAGCCGCTTTACCTCCGCTGCCCGCAGCGAGTTTGCCTCCCTGCGGGGCACGATGGGCTCGCTCACCGGCCAGTTGGCCGCCCTGGGCGTCAGCTTCAGCGCGCTCAAAACCTTGTCCGCCTCGGCGGGGCTCGACAAGGACCTCACCCGCACCAGGCGCTTTGCCCGCGCCACTGCCGGGGAGATGGCCAACTTGCGTAAAGAACTGTGGGGCATGTCCCGGACAACCGGCAGACCGCTCGAGGAACTGCAGGCCGGCTTCGACAACCTGCTGGAAAAGGGGCTGGACTGGAAACAGGCCATGGAGTCGATCAGGGCAGGCAATATCGGCGCCACCGCCCGCACCGCGGAGATCGCTACCATGAACGAGGCCTTCGCGGCCGGGGCCCAGGCCTTTAATATCGATTTGGCCCAACCCGGCAAGGCCGTGGAGATGCTCGACAAGATGGCTGTGGCCGCCGACAAGGGCCAGTCCCCGCTCCAGGATCTGGCCGCCATCTTCAGCCAGTTCGGGCGGGCCGCGGCCACTGCCGGCCTCTCCTTCGACAAGACCCTGGGGTTCATCGAGGGATTGTCGCAGGCGGAGCAGGCCCCGGAACGGCTGGCAGCCCTGACCGGCCGCGTCACCCGGGTGTTTTCTTCCAGGCGCTACATGAAATATGCCCAGCAGGCCACCGGCGTGAGATTCTTCGACAAGAAGACGGGCGAGCGCCGTGACGCCACGGATGTCCTCGCCGACCTCAAGAAGAAATACGACAGTAAAGCGAATGATAAGCAGCGGACCGCGTTCCTGCAAAAGGCCTTTGGCCGCGCCGATGAAGACTCCGAGTTTGCCCTGAAAAAACTGTTTGAGGGCGACGGCATCAGCAAAATGACGGAGATCAGCAAGCAGCTCGGCAGTGCCGGCGGCACCATCAATCGGGATCTGGGCGAGGCTGGTTCCACCTTGTCCGGCACGATCGCCAAAATCCAGGTTAAGCTGCGCGAGGCAGCCGACGACTTCTCCCAGCCGATCAACGACACCTTAAATAACCTGCTCAAGTGGACCCAGGACGGCAAGGACAAGGGCGGGCTGGGGCTGGACGGCAAGGATATGCTGGGCTGGGGCGCGGGCGGCATTGCCGGGGTGGCGGCGCTTACCCGGTACGGCGGCAAGGCGGTGTCAAAGTTGCTGTCCGGGGCCACTGGCTTGGCCGCCGGAGTTGGGCAGGGCAAGGCCCTGCAAGCCATGGCCGGGGTCACCCCGGTGTTCGTGGTCAATATGCCGGGCAGTGGCTTTGGCGATCTGCCCGGAGCGCCGTCAGCCGGAACTTCGGTTCCAGCTCCAGCCGCGGGCAAGGTCGGCGTCATGGGCCGCCTCGGCCAGGCCGGGCAATTGGTGGGATCCTTTGCCGGCGGTTATGCCATCGGCACCGGCATCAACCAGGTGCTCGGACATGTCGCCGGTGAATCGACCGACGGCAAATACGGCGGCGAAGGCTGGCTGGGCAATCTGATCTACGACCTGATCCATCCCGAGGAGCAGGAAATCAAGAACGAGGTGGTCATGAACATCTCCATCGACAAGGACGGCCGGGTGACATCCAGCACCAATGATGCCAACACCCAGACCCAGATCAATGTCGACCGGCGGGGCCGCTTCGGCAGCTACGGCGCGACCGCGGAGGACTGATGCCAGACCTCTACCCTGCCCAGATCGACGGCATCGAACTGGCGATCGAGACCCTGGATGACGAGATCACCAAGGCGATCACCAAGCACGAGTATCCCCACCGCGACGGGGCGCTGCTGGAAGACATGGGCCAGCATGCCCGGACGGTCAAGATCAAGTGCCATTTCTGGGATGACACCTACGAGGCCCACCAGGATCTGCTGGACCATCTCGATCAGATGGAGACCATCGAGCTGGTCCATCCCAAGTACGGGCCGATGCGGGGCTCGATCGAGTCCGTCGCCGTCCATCACGACGACAGCGAGCGCCATGCGGCAATCGACCTCACCTTTACCCAGGGTTTGATCGAGGATACCGACGACACCGCCTTTGAAGATGTGGAGGGCAGCGCCGAGGCCGCCTGGCTCGATTCCATCGAAGAGCAGAAGGCCGCGTTCGGGGCCGACATGCTGGCCGCCATCGGCCTGGAGGCCAATGCAATCCTCTCCACGGTCCTGGACCCGGCCAAAGGCATTGTCGAGCAGTTGGGCAGCATCAGCAGCGCGGCCAGGCAATACCTGCAGCAGGTGGAGTCTTTTGTCGGCAGCCTGGAGGCCACCTGCAACCTGGTGGCCAATCCGGCCAACTCCCTGATGGCGCTCATCAGCTACGGCTCCAACCTGCCGGGCCGGGTGATCGGCGCCCTGGCTCGGTGCGCCGAACGGTATACCCTCTCGCTGGGGCCATCGACCCCGCCGGTCCGCTCCATCCAATCGCTGGCAACCTGGTCCGACGATCTGAGCGCCCAAGCGGGCGGGTTTGCCAAAACCGTCCGGCTGGGCACGGCCAGCCAGATGGCCCTGAACGCCGCCTCTGTCTATAAGGCGGACGAAGAGCTGCGGCGCGCCCGCCGGCGGGCCGAAGGCCGAGCGGCCTTTGATGTGCTGGGCCGCTACACGCCGCCGGAATACGCGGCCTCAGACCCGCAGCCCATGACCATGCAGGAACTGGAGATCACCCTGGCGGTGGTACGGGCGGGGATCCAGACGGCGATCGACCTGGACCGGGGGTCGGAAAGCCTGAAGCGGTTGGCTCTGACCCTGATGACCCATGTCAACACCGTGAAACTGGAGCGCGACAAGCTGAGTGTGGTGACGATCGGCCACTCCTTGCCCCTGCATCTGATCTGCCTGCACCACAGCCTGCCTTACAACGCCGCCGAGCGGCTGCTGACCGTGAACCGGATCCGCAACCCCAACGAGGTCAGCGGCGGGATCGTGATGCCGGCCGGGACAGGCAGCCGGGCCGCCATGGTGTCTGTCGCCGGCGCGGCTGGAAATGCCGAAGTCACCCTTGACGGCGAAGAAGTGCTGTTCGGCGGGGAGGCGGTCACCTTCGGTGGCGACCCGGTTACATTCGGAGGAGCATTGCATGCCGACTGACAACATCTGCCTGGAAGTGGCCGGCCGCCGGATCGAGCGGTTTCTCTCCTATGAAATCGACGCCGACCTCTACGTGGCCGCCGACGCCTTTTCCCTGGAGGTGGCCCGGCCGGAAATCACCATCGAGCCCGGCCAGAAATGCGAGCTGTACGTCAACGGCAGTTTGGAACTGACCGGGATCATCGACCGCTGCTCGCGGCGCGTCGACAAGCAGGGCCTGACCTATCGGATCGAGGGCCGCGACCTGATGGGGCTCTTGGTCGATCATTACTGCGAGGAGTTCGTCACCGTCCAGGGCAAGAAGCTGTCGCGACTGGCCGGGATGCTGCTCAAGGATGTGCCGTTCATCAACCGGGAGGCGATCGTGTACCAGGAGGATGTGGTCGGCAAGCTCAAGGGCAAGAAGAAGACCATGGACGATCCCGATGACGGCTTCATGGACACCCCGCAGAAGCTCAGCCAGATCCAGCCGGGCATGACCGTGTTCGAGGTGCTGAAGAACTACAGCGCCAGCCGGGGTTTGATGTTCTTTGCCATGCCGGACGGCACTTTTGTGTTTGGCCGGCCCACGCTCAAAGGCGAGCCGGTCTACGAGCTGACCAACCGCAAGAGCGGCCAGGGCAACAACGTGTTGACCGGCGAGGAAAACAACGACATCAGCAAGCGCTACGGCAAGGTGGTGGTGATCGGTCAGCAGCAGGGCATCGGCGACGAGGATGACCCGATCAAGATCAACACCCACGGCGAGGTGGTGGACCCTGACTTCCCCTTTTACAAGCCCTACGTGGCCACGGACAACAATGACGCCCAGAGCCCGGAGCTGCACGCCCGGTTCATCATGAACCGCCAGCTCCATGAGGGCTACCAGTTGACCTACACGGTGCAGGGCCACAGCCAGCGGGGCCGCAACTGGCAGATCAACCAACTGTGCCAGGTACAGGACGAAGACCTCGGGGGCGACAAGGTGCTGCTCATCTATGGCCGGACCTTCCGCCGCTCGAAAACCGGCGGCACCACCACCACGCTCAAGCTGGGCAAGCCCGGGGTGGTGCTGTGATCCGGGTTATCCTCCAATCGGTCCGCGAGTCCGCGATCAAGCTGTTCGCCGCCACCGGCCGGATCGGCGAGCGATTCACCGGCCGCGAGTATTTCCAGCACTACGGGTTCACCTCCAGCCCCTTGCCCGGGGCCGAGGGCATCCTGGTCAAGCGGGGCAACCATTATATCATGGTGGCCACCGACGACCGCCGCCACCGGATCAGGATAGATAGCGGCGAGGTGGCCATCTACACCGACGAGGGCGATCATATCCATCTCAAGCGCGGCCGGATCGCGGAGATCGTCACCGAGACCCTGGTGATTAAGGCCGCCACCAAGGTGCGGATCGAGTCACCGCTGGTGGAGGCCACCGGCGAGATCATCGACCGCTGCGAGTCCGGCGGCAAGAGCATGGCGCAGATGCGGACCATCTACAACGGCCACGCCCACGGCGGCATCGAGCCGGGCGGCGGCACCACCTCCGCGCCGGATACGGGGATGTGATGGACTACGCCATTGCCGTCGATGCCGGCAACCTGA
>WQZH01000007.1 GCA_009780825.1 Desulfobulbus sp.
TGTTTGAGGAGTTGCGAAGCGAAGGGTATGAGGGCAGCTACGATGCGGTACGGCGCTACGTCAAGTTTTGGAAGGAGAGTCATCGTAGTAAGCTGTCGTCCGCCTATGTGCCGTTGGTTTTTGCCAAAGGAGAGGCCTTCCAGTTTGACTGGAGCGAGGAGACGGTGGAGCTTGGCGGAGTCAGCCATAAGCTTCAGGTAGCACAGGTTCGTCTTTGCCATAGCCGGATGCGTTTTTGCGTGGCCTTTGCCCGGCAGGAGCTGCCGATGCTGATCGCGGCGCACGTCAAGGCGTATGATTTTTTGGTGGGTTGTGCCTGCGTGGCATTTACGACAACGCGAAGACGGTGGTGGACAAGATAGGCCGGGGCAAGGAGCGCGTGTTTAACCAGCGTTTTTTGCAGTTGGCCTCTCATTATCTGTTCGAGCCCCAGGCCTGTACGCCTGCATCTGGCTGGGAGAAGGGGCAGATAGAGAACCAGGTGAAGAACAACCGTCAGAGTGTGTTTGTACCGCGCTTGCGTTTTGAGTCATTGTCCGAGTTGAACGCGCATCTGGCTGAGCAGATGATAGTGGAGGCCCACAATAACCGGCATCCTGAGTTTGCTGACAAGACGGTGTGGCAAGTATTCGAGGAAGAGCGTGCCTACCTGAGAAAGCAATCCGCGCCTTTTGGCAGTTATCTGACCGAGGAGCGGCGGGTCAGCTCGGACTGCCTGGTTCATTTTGACCGCAACCGCTACAGCGTGCCGTGTGAGTATGCCAACAAGCTGGTGTCTGTACGGGTGTACGCCGAACGGCTGGTGTTGGCGGTGGACGGGCGGGCGGTTGCCGAACATGCACGCGAGTTCGGCACAGGGCGTCATGTACTGAACCCCATGCACTACCTGGCCTTGCTGGAGCGCAAGCCTGGGGCTTTGAGAAACGGGCGTCCGTTCCGTGAGTGGGACTTGCCTGGTCCGATAGAGGCGGTCCAGAAACGGATTCAGTCGTATCCTGACTGGGACCGTCAGATGATGCATATTTTGTCGGCCATTCCCCACTACGGCCTTGAGGCGGTGAGCGTGGCCTGCGAAACGGCGCTGGAGTCTGGAGTGGTCAATCAGAGCGTGGTCTTGAACCACTTGTCCCGCTTGACGGAGGAGCCAGAGATCAAAGACGTACAGCCTCCTTCGAGACTGGTCTTACGGATCGAGCCAAAGGCTGATTGCGGTGTGTATGACCGGCTGCTGGGAGGCGGGGATGCTGCGTGAGCGAATTGTGGACGCTCTGACGGAACTGCGCCTGGCCGGTATGAAAAGCGCCTATGACGAACTTATGGCCGGGGTTCAGAAACGGAGGGACAGCCCTGAGAAATTTTTATGGTCGCTTCTGGAAGCGGAAATGGCGGAGCGTGAGGGCAAAAGCCTCCGTTACCGTCTGGGCCAGGCCCGCTTTCCGGTACAAAAGGAACTGGAGACGTTCGACTTCTCAGCCAGCCCGGTGGACTCTTCCAGAGTACAACAACTCTGTCAGGGTGATTTTGTCGAAGCGCATGCCAATGTGGTGTTTGTCGGCGGCTCCGGCACCGGTAAGACCCACCTGGCAACGGCCATTGGCCTGTCAATTTTGCGCGGACGCAAGAAGGTGCGCTTTTTCAACGCGGTGGATTTGACCAACGTAATGGAGCAGGAAAAAATAGCTCAGAAAGGGGGACGCCTGGCCGCTCAATTGAGCCGTTTCGATTGCGTCATTATAGACGAACTGGGATACCTGCCCTTCTCCAAAAACGGGGGGCAATTGCTGTTTCACGTACTGTCGAAACTCTATGAAACCACCTCGGTGATCATCACCACCAACCTGTCGTTTGGTGAATGGACCCAGGTCTTCTGTGACGCCAAGATGACCGCGGCCCTTCTGGACCGCATCACTCACCATTGCGACATCATTGAAACCGGCAACCAAAGCTGGAGACTCAAGCACAATCAGAAACGCGAAGAGACTCCAGCGGACAAGTGAAAGGCAAACAACGCAGAACTTGAACCCATAACAAAAAAATACTACAAAAACCACAAATCAGGTGGGTCACTTTTCCGTGCCTACACTGGGTCATTTTTAAACGCCTATTGACAATGGTAGCTCCAGATGGCCCGCAACAGCCGCCCCACGTCCTTGGGGTCGGTCATGGCCGCAAGGTGCTTTCCCTTGTATGCCTTCATGCTGCCCCGTAACGAGGGTAGGGGATCAAGCTCCGCCAATCCTGTGGCAACGGCAAAACGCATAATCATGCCGCAGACAATATTGGCCCGTTTTGCCGTGTATAAATGGCCCTGGTCTTCCATGCGCCGCAACACCTCAAGAAAATCAGGAGCTTTCAAATTCCTGACCGGCATCCTGCCGATAATGGGAAAGACAAATTTTTCCAGTACCGGCATATAAATATGCAGCGTTTTCGGTTTGACCTTGGTGCTGTGTACTTCCATCCAGGCCCGCACTACAGCTTCAAAGGTATTTTTGGCCCGTTCCGTCCTTTCCAGCTTTTCCCTGCGTTTGGCTTCACCGGGGTCAACCCCCGCCGCCTTGTGCGCCCTGGCTTCCTCTCTTTTCTTTCTGGCCTGTTCCAAAGTAACAGCCGGGTAGCTGCCGAAGGTGAGCAGCCCCTCCTTGCCGTCGTCCTTACGGTATTTCATTTTCCAGTGCTTGCCACCGGAAGGATTTATCTGTAAAAAGAGACCTCCACCGTCGAACATTTTATACATGGTTGCCCTAGGTTTGGCATTATTGACCTGTGTAACTGTAAGCGGTTTTATCAGCCTTGCCACAGCCTTACCTCCAATTTATAAAACCCCTAAAAAATCAGCCAGCCCTCTAACTAGACCCCTATTTATGTTAGCTGTCAAGGGATTTTGTGGGACTTCTTGGGAGGGTAAAGCAAGATAATAAGATGAAATTACATAAATAATGGACTTATTGGGACACTAAGAAATCTGTCTAAGTTGGTCCATATAATTCGCCCATTCTTGCATCATTGTCTTGCGCTGTTTCAGATACTTGGCGTCATTATATGTGTCTCTGACTTTATCGCGTTCACCATGGCTTAGTTGGCGCTCAATCCAATCGTAATTGTACCCCTGCTCGTTTAGAAATGTCGAAGCGGTACGACGGAAGCCATGGCCGGTGATTTCATTTTGTGTGTCGTAGCCCATCGCCTGAAGCGCCCGATTGATGGACATATTCGACATATGACCACCCCGACGGCTACGCGATGGAAAGACGAATACAGCACCTGCATCGCGATAGCCCGTCAATTCCGAGAGGATTTCCACAGCCTGGTTAGCCAGCGGCACAAGATGTGCTTTTTTTGTTTTGCTGACGATGTAGCGCCATTCGCCGCAATTGAGATCGACGTCGGCCCAGCGCATAGTAATCAACTCACCGGGACGACAAAACAGGAGCGGCAGCAAACGCAGGGCGGCTTGAACAAAGTTTGACTGGCCTTTATAGCCATCAATCGCCCGCAGCAGTTCCGCCAGTTTTTCTGGTTCGAGGATAGCGGCCTGATGCTTGACCACATTCTTCTTTAATATCTTGCTCAGGGCAGGGCAGGGATTAACCAATTCGCGCAGACCGCCGGCAATGGCGTATTCCAGGATTTGCGATACGTCCGTTTTGACTCGCTGCACTGTATCGAGCAGCCCCTGGGCCTCAATCGGGCGTAGCACCACCAGTACATCCGGCGCTTTGACCGTGGCCACCGGCATATCACCAAGGCCAGGCAGGATGAATCTGTCCAGGCGCGACCGCACATGCTCAACGGTAACTCTGGCCTTAGCGACACGCCATATCGCAAACCATTCCTCAGCAATATTGCGGAATGTGTGTGCTTCCTTTTCCTGCTCGGCGATCTTCTCTTCCCGTCGAGTCCCTGCTGGATCTATGCCAGCGGCCAAGAGCTTTTTCGCATCATTGCGAAGCTGGCGGGCTTCTTTCAGGGAAATTTCCGGATAAGCGCTTGACCCGCCCAGCGCCTTCTGCAAGGCAAGCGTCTGTTGCTTCCCCTTGAAGCGATATTTCATCCGCCATAATTTTCCGCCAGTTGGTGTTACGAGAAGATACAGCAAATTGCCGTCTGGCATCATGCAGGGCTTTTCTTTCGGCTTGGCATTCCTGATAGCCACTTCGGTTAACATATTAATTTTAGCCATAATTTTCACAAAATGATGTTACGCCCTGCTACCATGCTGTTACGCGGTGCCACCATCAAACGAGTGACGCATGAAAAGCAACACCACCAAATACCACCAAATAACTCGTTGATTTAACGTTTATATAACGAGACGACATCTAGTAATGTTTGCTTTCTGGAGCGGATAAAAAATAGCTTTGCTGTTACGGATTTTCCCGCTAGGTGTTAATAACAGCAGGTGTAACAGCAAAGCAGGTGGGAAGTCAAGAGATGGCATGGAACTGCTCGAGACAAAGAAAAAGGCCAAATTCCTTGTTTTTATTAAGGAATTTGGCCTTTACGGGACGAGAAAAAACTTTATGAAATTATTAAATGGTGCCGAAGGCGAGACTCGAACTCGCACGACCGTGGGCCGCTACCCCCTCAAGATAGTGTGTCTACCAATTCCACCACTTCGGCGATGTGTTGCTTTATTTTTTAGCTGGCTGTTCTGCCCCCTTCGGAGCTTCATTTGTTGTCGGCTGGCTAGCGGTGGGCATCGGCACAGTGATCGGTGTCTGTTGAGCCGGCGCCTGCTCTTCATGCACCACCGGAGAGTCTTTCATCATTGTGCCCGAACTTTTGTGGGCAGAGAGGTAGGCCAAGGTGATCGATGTTCCCATAAAGACAATCGCGGCAAATGTCGTGATCTTGTTCAACAAGGGTATCGGACCTTCGGTGCCGAACAACGACTGGCTCGATCCGCCGAACGTCGCGCCGATATCCGCGCCCTTGCCATGCTGCAACAAGACGATGCAGATCAGGAACAGGCAGACAATAACATGAACAACGATCAGTAGGGTTGTCATCGAAAACGGATGATCCTGTCAAAAGATTCGGCTTGCAGAGCCGCGCCCCCAACAAGCGCCCCATCAATATCCGGTTGCGCCATCAGGTTGTCAATATTCTCCGGCTTAACAGAACCACCATACAATATCCGCACACCATCGGCAATATTTTTCTCGTATTCCTCCGTAAGGAATCGCCGCAGGAAGGCATGCGCCTCCTGCGCCTGTTCCGTGGTGGCCGTCTTGCCGGTACCGATGGCCCAGACCGGTTCGTAGGCGAGGACGATCTGATGCATCTTGTCCGCTGACACTCCCTGCAGGTCCTGTCGCATCTGCTGTTCCAGAACGGAAATAGTGCGGCCCGTTTCCCGTTCCTCCAAGGTTTCGCCGACACACAGCACAGGTTGGATGCCGCCGGCCAGAGCGCCGCGCAGGCGACAGTTGATCATGGCGTCGTCCTCGCCGAAAATTTGACGCCGCTCGGAGTGCCCAATGATGGCGAAATGGACGCCAATATCCTGCAGCATGACCGGGGAAACCTCGCCGGTATATGCGCCTTCCCTCTCCCAGGCGACGTTTTGCGCGGCGACCAGCAAGGAGGTATCTTTGAGTGCTTCGCGAACCTTGGTGAGTGCGGTGAAGGCGGGCGCCACCATGACGTCGCGATCCGGGCAGGCGCCGCACGTTTGGGCGGCAGCCTGCGCGAGCCGCACGGCTTCGGAGACGGTCAGATGCATTTTCCAATTGCCGGCAATCAGCGGACGCCTGTTCATGGCAAGCTCCTGGTGCAGAAGATGATCGGTATGGGTTTCGGACGGGTGGCCAGGGTCTCTGGCTTTATTCCAGGGCTTTGATGCCCGGCAAGACCTTGCCTTCCATCAGCTCGAGAAAGGCGCCGCCGCCCGTAGACATGTAGGAGATATTGTCCGCCTCGCCAGACAGGGTGATGGCGGCATTGGAATCGCCGCCGCCGGTGACGCTCAGCGCGTGCGAGGCCGCCACAGTGTGCGCTATCGCCATGGTGCCGCGGGCGAACGCGGCCATTTCGAAGGCTCCCATGGGTCCGTTCCACACGATGGTCCTGGCGTCGGCCAAGACCTCATTGAAGCAGATGACCGACGCCGGGCCAATATCCAATGCCATCCAGTTGTCTGGAATATCCTGAATGGTCACCTGTTTGCAAATCGCATCCAGAGCAAAACGGTCGGCAACGATCACATCCACCGGCAGGTAAATGTTGACATCTCGTTCCTTGGCCCGGCGCAACAGTTCGGCGGCGGTGCCGAGCAGGTCATCCTCGACCTTGGAGGCACCAACGCCATAGCCTTGGCTCTTGAGAAACGTGTTGGCCATGGCCCCGCCAATGATCATCTTGTCGACCCGCTCCAGCATGTTGCGCAAGGCTTCGAGCTTGCCGGAGACCTTGGCGCCGCCGACAATAGCCACCAGCGGTCGTTGCGGATGGTCGATGGAACGGTGGAAGTATTCCATTTCCTGCTGGAGGAGAAAACCGGCCGCCTTTTCCTTGACATACTCGGCGACCCCGACCACAGAGGCATGGGCACGGTGAGAAACGGCAAAGGCGTCGTTCACGTACACATCCGCCAGTGCTGCCAATTGGCGGGAAAATTCGGGATCGTTCTTCTCTTCTTGGGAGTGAAAGCGCAGATTCTCCAGCATGAGAATCTCGCCGTTTTTGAGCGCGCCAGCCGCCTCAATCGCTGCCGCCCCGATGCAATCCGCAGCCAGCGGCACCGAAAGCCCCAAGAGTTGGGCTAGATGTGCCGCAATCGGTGCCAGCGAGTATTTCTCCACCCGCTGTCCTTTTGGCCGTCCCATGTGGGTACAGACAATCACCCGGGCCTGTTGCCCAAGCAGATACTGAAGGGTCGGCAGCACGGTACGGATACGCAGGTCATCGGTAATATCACCGGCCTCGTTCATGGGTACATTGAAATCAACCCGCACCAGCACTCTCTTGCCCGTCAGTTCAATATCCCGCAGTGTCCTCATCTTTGTTCCTCCCGTGCCGGTGGAATGTCTTTGGTCAGAAGCAGGGCATCCTCGACCGGCTGGCTATAATAGTGTTTGCGAGTGCCTGTCTGCACGAAACCGGCCCGGGCGTACAGCCGCCGGGCCGCAATATTCGATGCCCGGACCTCAAGGAAACAGACCGTGTATCTTTGATCGGCCAATCTGGCCATGGCATGGGCCAACAGGGCCGTCGCCACCATCCGTTGCCGCCACTCTGGAGCGACAACCAAATGCAGCAGTTCGCTCTCCGGGAAAAAGGTCCGAAGAAAAGCGTAACCGCACAACGCCCCTGCGCACCCTGCCGCCAGAGCAAACCCGTCGGCTGCCCTGATTTCCTCCCACATCTGCGCCTTGCTCCAAGGCGAAGACATAGCTTGCTGCTCGATCCGCTCTACCTGGGGCACATCTTCAGGAAGCAGAGGCCGGACGATCACATCATCCGTTCGGCCACTGAAACGGTCAGCTCGGCAAGCATGTTGGTGTAACTGCCCAGTTCATTGTCGTACCAGCCGTAAATGACAGCCTGGGTCAGCGGCACCTCCAAAATGGGTGGAGTGCTGCCTGCTTCGAATTTGAAGCTCTTCAGATTCTGCAGATTGACCCTGATGGCGGCCGTCCTGGTATGAATTTCGGTGGATTCGATCACCACTGCCGCCCTGGGCATACCGATGATGTCGGACGACACGTTTTGTTCCTTGGAAAAGACCAGATAAGGGCTGGTCTTGGCGTACTCCTCGTAGATCGAGTTGATCAGGCCGCGTTTGATCGGATTTTCGAGCTCATCCTGAAGGTTGAGGACCAAAACGATCAGCGATCCGGTGGAGGTTGGGATGCGCACCGATTCGGCAATGAAGCCGATACCTTTCATTTCCGGAATGACCAGTCCCAGAGCTTTGGCGGCACCGGTGGTGGTCAGGATGATGTTGTTGAGAATCGACCGGTTTTTACGCAGGTCCGAAGCACCGGCAGCGGGGAGGCGATCCAGCACCTCCTGGGAGCCGGTGGCCGCATGCACCGTGACCATGGAGGCGGACAGCATCCGGCTGGCGCCGAAATGATCGAGCAAGGGCTTGATCATATAGGACAGGCAGGTGGTGGTGCACGATGCGGCGGAGATGATGCTGTGCCGGGCCGGGTCATAGTCGTCGTCGTTGATGCCCATCACCGCCGTCACCGCATCTTCGGGCATATCAAGCCCCTTGGCCTGAATCTTAAATGGGGCGGAAACAATGACCTTTTCCGCTCCGGCCAGCAGATGGCCACGCGCCGCTCCCTTGCCCTCGTTGGGATCGGCGGTGGGGTCCTTGAAGGTGCCGGTGGCGTCGACAACCAGCCGCACTTGGTTGGCTTTCCAGTCGATATCCTTGGGGTTGCGCGCCTTGCGCAGAAAGGTCACCGGTATGCCGTCGATGGTCAGCGACCCTTTCTCCTCGTTCAGATTCTCGATCACTCGACCGCCTTTAAACCCATGGAGATACATGCCCAGTCGCCCATAGGTGGAATCTTTTTCGATGGCGGCGGCAATGTCCTCAAGCCCTCCGCCGACATTGCGGCCGAGATTGACGACGATTTCCGAGAAATACCGCCGGGAAACCTGGTTCCATAAGGTTAACTTGCCGATTCGTCCGAGACCATTGAGTCCGAGTTTCATAGAGGATGCTCCTTTGCGGTTGGATTATATGTAAGAAATTGTTATATGCCGGAAAGATAAGATCTTGCACGTCTGCTTGAGCAGACTGGCAAACATGCATGCGGCTCATGCATCGAAAAAAGAAAAGGTCAAAGCGCTTCCCGGCGGGGTTGCACCTCTGCCGTTTTTCTCGCCAACACTCTTTCTTCTTTAAAGAAATACATGATCTGCGCAAAAATTTCCAGTCCTGCACCCAAGTCAGCCCTGTTTTTCCGATATTGAGGCTGCCATGCGTCTGCCGCCAACCTGCCAACCCGGCACCCTGGTGCGACGGTACAAACGGTTTCTCGCCGACGTCCTATTGGCCGACGGACAATCCCTGACCGTACACTGTCCCAATTCAGGCTCCATGCGCGGTTGCTCGACCCCGGGCAGCCCGGTGCTGATCAGCCGCTCCGGCAATTCCCGGAGAAAATATCTGTGGACGCTAGAGATGGTCCAGGAGCAGGGCGTATGGATAGGGGTCCATACCGGACGGACCAACCAACTTGTCCGGGAGGCGCTGGAAAACGGCGTGATCGACGATTTCGGTACTCTGGGCTCGATTAGGCCGGAGGTGCGAGTCGCGGTTGGCAGCCGGTTGGATTTCCGCCTCGAAACCGCAGGCGGCACAGTCTACCTGGAAGTCAAAAATTGTTCCTTGGCGGAAAATGGGGTGGCCCGATTTCCCGATGCGGTCACGGACCGGGGCACCAAGCATCTGCATGAACTGGTTCGCCTGGCAGCGACCGGATGCGGCGCCGCGGTGGTGTTTTGCGTCCAGCGGAGCGATGCCGACCGGTGCGCGCCGGCAGCCGGCATCGACCCGGTGTACGCCGAAACCGTGGCTTGGGCAGCCGGCCAGGGGGTCCGCTTTCTCGCCTACCGTGCGGAAGTCTGCCCGCACGCCATCACGGTGCGGGCAAAGATACCCTTTTATCCTTCAGGATACCCGGCAGAGAGGATATGAACGCACAGCAAGCGGTGGTACTGCTCAGCGGCGGCCTCGACTCGACCACGGTTCTGGCCATTGCCCGCTCCCAGGGGTTTGCCTGCAACTGTCTCAGCTTCCAGTACGGTCAGCGTCAAGCCATCGAGTTGGAGCGGGCCCGGACCATTGCCCGGCGTTTTGACGCTGCCCGGCATCTTGTGCTCCACATCGACCTGAGCGCCATCGGCGGCTCGGCCTTGACCGATGCCATTGAGGTGCC
Source organism: Desulfobulbus sp. (assembly GCA_009780825.1). Lineage (GTDB taxonomy): Bacteria > Desulfobacterota > Desulfobulbia > Desulfobulbales > Desulfobulbaceae > Desulfobulbus. Next base: position 9,906 of record WQZH01000007.1, read on the forward strand.
CAAAGACCGGTCTCCCGCCGAGATGGAGCAGAACATTCCTGTCACGTATGTTCCCGGCCGCAATATCATCTTCCTCGCCCATGCCCTCTCCTGGGCAGAGGTATTGGGGGCGGCCGATATCTTTCTGGGCATCAACGTCATTGACTACAGCGGCTATCCGGACTGCCGCCCCGAATTTCTCGATGCCTTCGCCAAGATGGCCAATTTGGGCACCAAGGCCGGAGTCACCGGTACTCCGTTTTGTTTACACGCGCCGCTCATGTATTTGAGCAAGCAGGAGATCATTCTGAAGGGAATGGAACTTGGCGTGGACTACAGCCTGACCCACAGTTGCTATGACCCGGTTGGCGACCGGGCCTGTGGTCGTTGCGATGCCTGTCGGTTGCGGCTGCACGGGTTCCGTGAGGCCGGCTTGGCAGATCCGGCCCTGTATGATGTCCGGTGAGAGGAAAAACGGATCGCCTTCAGACGGACAGGTTGTGACGGATAGCGCCGCCGACCATGGTGAGAACGGCCCTGCCCTGCAGGATCCAATCGAGGAAGGGTGAGTTGCGGCTCTTGGAGACGACCTGATCGGCGGAATAGGCAAACTGTCGCTGCGGATCGATCAGAGTGATATCCGCCACCGCGCCGGGATGCAGCGTTCCCTTGGCGAGACCAAGGATGGTCGCCGGCATGACGGCAAGCAGTTCCACCAGCCGCCGCTCATCGATGACATGGTCGCGCACCAGGGCCAGGGTGAGCGGCAGGGCTGTTTCCAGGCCGATGATGCCATTGGCGGCCAGATCGAACTCCACTTCCTTTTCCAAAATGGAATGGGGGGCGTGGTCGGTGGCGATGGCGTCGATGGTGCCGTCGGCCAATGCCTGTTTGATCGCCTCCCGGTCAGCGGCGGACCGCAGCGGCGGATTCATCTTGGCATTGGTGTCGTAGCCCGCCACTGCCTCGTCGGTCAGGGTAAAGTAGTGCGGTGCCGTTTCGGCGGTCACCCGCACCCCCCGTCCCTTGGCCGCCCGGATGAGTTCAACGGCCATGGCGGTACTGACATGGGCGATATGCACCTGTGCGCCGGTGAGTTCGGCCAGGGCGATCTCCCGGTACACCATAATCGTTTCGGCAGCGGCGGGAATGCCTTTGAGGCCCAGCCGGGTTGCCACCGGCCCCTCGTGCATCACCCCGGAACTGAGGGAAGCCTCTTCGCTGTGGGAAATCACCGGCAGGCCGAAATCCGAGGCGTACTCCAAGGCGCGGCGCATCAACTGGCTGTCGCGTACCGGCCGGCCGTCATCGCTCACCGCCACGACCCCGGCCTCCCGCATCTCGCCAAATTCGGCCAGCTGTTTGCCTTCGCAACCCAGACTGATCGCCCCTACCGGATAGACCCGGATTGCCGCTTCGGCAGCACGGGCTACGATCATGGCGGTCACCGCAGCGCAGTCATTGATCGGCTTGGTGTTGGGCATGCAGGCCATGCCGGTAAATCCCCCGGACGCAGCCGCCCTCGCTCCCGAGAGGATGTCTTCCTTATACTCCTCGCCCGGCTCGCGCAAATGCACATGCATGTCGATCAGGCCCGGCACCACCCACAGCCCTTGAGCGTCGATTTCCGGCACACCTGGGGGGATTGGCTGCTTCGGATTGGCGATACAGCCATCGAGCACCAGCAGATCGCCAATCCGGTCGATCTTGTTGGCTGGGTCGATGATCCGGCCATTTTTGATGCACCAGGAAGCGCTCATTGGCAACACACCTCGAAAAAAGGGATTAGCATCGGCGCAGATTCGGCGAGACAGTCGTCAAGCGGTTCCCATCACCAGATACAGCAGGGCCATCCGTACCGCCACCCCATTGGTCACCTGGTCGAGAATCACTGATTGGGGGCCGTCGGCCACCTCGGGCGGTAACTCCACTCCCCGGTTGACCGGACCGGGATGCATGACGATGGCATCTGGTCTGGCCAGTTCGAGGATGCGCTGCGAAATGCTGAACTGACGGGCATACTCGCGCAGGGACGGCAGCAGGGGATCGTTCTGGCGCTCACGCTGGATACGCAGGGTCATGACCACATCAGCGTCGCGCACCGCCTCTTCCAACGACCCGCACAAGGTGGCGCCCAGTTGGTCGATGCCCTTGGGAATCAGGGTCGCCGGACCGTAGACATACACTGCCGAACCCATGCGGGTGAAGCCGGTGATGTTGGATCGCGCCACTCGGCTGTGGGCAATATCGCCTACAATGGCGACCTTGAGTCCGCTGAGTGTCGTTCGGTGCTCCTTGACCGTCATCAGGTCCAGCAATCCTTGGGAGGGATGCTCGTGAGCACCGTCGCCGGCATTGATCACCGCCGCCTGGACATAACGGGTCAGCAGCAGGGGCGCACCGGAACAGGGGTGCCTGATAATGATGATGTCCGGGTGCATGGCCGAAATGTTGCGGGCGGTGTCGGCCAGGGTTTCGCCCTTGGTGGTGCTGCTGGTCGTGGGGCTGATGTTGAAGGTATCAGCGCTCATCCGCTTAGCCGCCACCTCGAAGGAAAGGCGGGTGCGGGTGGATGGTTCGAAAAAGAGGTTGATGACTGTATGGCCCCGCAGGGTCGGCACTTTTTTTATCGACCGGGTCGAGATTTCCTTGAAGGAGTCGGCGGTGGCGAGAATGTGGGAGATATCCTCGCGCGAAAACTGTTCCATGCCCAAGATGTGATGATGCGCAAAGGCCTTGCCCGATGCCATGCTGCCCTCCGCAGGTCAGTGAACGGAATCGCCAATCCGGCTCCAACGGATCGACCGGAGTCGCTCCAATGAGAACAGAGGGGTCTGCACGTCCCAAGACCAATAGATGGCCCAGGCTTTGCCGCGAATCGCCTTGAGATCGACAAAACCCCAGAAACGGCCGTCAAAGGAATTGTCGCGGTTGTCGCCCATGGCGAAAATCTTGTTCGCCGGTACGGTCACCGGGCCGAAATTGTCACGCGGATCAAGCGCGGCCGGGTGAATGGTCGGGTCCCGGAAGACCCCGTGCCGGTCGTCAAACGGCTTGCCATTGATGAAGATGTGTTTGTCGCGAATCTCGACAATATCGCCGGCAACCGCGATCACCCGCTTGATATAATCGAGTTCCGGGTCCTTGGGATACTCGAATACGACGATATCGTTGGGCTTCGGGTTGTTGATCGGGATCAGGGTGGTGCCGGTGAAGGGCATCTTGATGCCGTAGATGAACTTGTTCACCAGGAGATGGTCACCGATCAGCAAGGTGGGCAGCATCGAACCGGAAGGGATTTTAAAGGCTTGGATGATGAATGTGCGGATGAACAGGGCCAACAAGAGGGCGATGACAATCGCCTCAATGTTTTCCCGGATGACGGATTTTTTTGCTGTCACGTACGTGCCTGTAACTAAGGGGCAAGGTTAAAAAAAATTGAGCCAAGGCTACCCGATGGCAGGACAAAATTCAAGCAGGTTTTCTTGAGAATAGACGACTATCGTGGGATGGCCTGCCACTGCGGCGAAGTGGCCCACACCTAAAGGTGAGTTGCAACGGTGTGTGCACGCATCAACAGGCTCACACCTGCTCGTCTTCAAGAAAAATTTTTCGCAGTTTGTAGAAATAGTCGATGCCAGACCAGACCGTGAGCACCAAGGCCACATAGACAATAGCCAGGCCGATCTGGTGCAGGAAAGGAATCGGCAAGACGTCATTGGGAAAAATCAGGGTTCCCAACCCGATGTACTGGATGGTTGATTTCCATTTCCCCATGTTGCTGGCGTCGACGACAATGCCGGACGAGGAGGCGACACTCCGTAGTCCGGTCACCACAATTTCCCGGCACAGGATAATGAGGGTCACCCAGGCCGGCATCCTGCCGATGGGGATCAGCATGACCAGCGCCGTGGCCACCAGCACTTTATCGGCCAGGGGATCCATGAGTTGGCCTAGAACGGTTATCTCTTTGTATTTTCGTGCAAAATATCCATCGATCCAATCCGAGACAGCGGCAACAGCAAAAACAAACCAGGCAATCAAGCTGATCCACGTGGTCTGCTCCTGGAGCAAAAGCAACATCAGGCAACCGGAGAGAAAAAACCGGCTGCCTGTAATGAGGTTGGGCAGATTAAAAATTTTTGCACAGCGGTTCAATGAACGGTTACCAATTGCCTGACATTGATGTTTGAGGAGAGTGATGGCCTGCTGTTGCGGTAGGAACGATAGGTCTCCATGACCTTGGTCACATAATTCTGGGTTTCCGGGATATTGGGCACTACACCGTAGGGCGCGACGTTGCCCGGCCCCGCATTGTACGCCGCCAAGCTTAATTCTATATTTCCGTTGAAGTTGTCAAGGAGATACCGGAGATACTTGGTGCCGCCGTTGATGTTCTGGAGGGGATCGAAGGGATTGCGGACCGCCAGATCCTTGGCGGTGCCCGGCATCAGCTGCATCAACCCTTGGGCGCCCTTGGGGGAAACCGCACTGGGGTCGAAATTGGATTCGGCCTTGATGACCGCTTTGATCAACAGCGGGTCAACCTGATGATTGGCGGCGGCCAGTTTGATGTAGCGGTCCAAGACCGGTGGCGTGGTTTTGAACAGCCTGTAGTATCCGTTGTTATAGTAATCGCTCCCTTCCATTCCCATGCGGGCCAGTCCGCTGCTCGAACGGCGGGCGATGGTTTTTATGAGGCGATCTTCAGGAGAATCAATCCGGCGTGGTGTCCGTTCATTCAGCTTATACCGCCCATCACCGGGAACATTGGTGTAATGGCAAATTCCCCGGGCATCAACATAGGCGTACATTGCTGCGCTTGCCGAAACAGGCAGCAGCAGAAGCATGGCAAGAAGAAGTCCTGGTAGGCGGAAAGGCATAGAGGCTCTGTTGTTATTGCTGACGTTTTTCCCAGTCGGCTAAAAATTGCCGCATACCGATGTCGGTTAGCGGATGCTTGGCGAGCTGGGCGATCACCTTGTAGGGAATGGTAGCAATATCGGCGCCGAGCAAAGCCGACTCGACCACATGCATCGGATGGCGAACCGAGGCGACAATCACCTCGGTGGCAAAACCGTAATTTCGCAGGATCGTCATTATATCGGCAATTAAATCAAGACCGTTTACCGAAATATCATCAAGGCGGCCAATAAATGGGCTGACGTAGGTTGCTCCGGCCTTTGCCGCCAATAAGGCTTGAGCGGCGGAAAAAATCAGCGTTACATTGGTCTTGATCCCTTCGGCTGCCAATCGCTTGGCCGCTTTCAATCCCTCCTCGATCATGGGGATCTTGATAACTATATTATCGGCAATTTTGACCAATTCCTTAGCCTCGGCCACCATGCCGTCCGCATCGAGACTGACGACCTCGGCGCTCACCGGTCCCTCGACCAATGCGCAGATCTCTTTTAGAATTTCGACAAAAGGGCGAGGCTCTTTGGCGACCAGCGACGGATTGGTGGTCACGCCGTCAACCATACCAAGTTCCAGCCCTTTTTTGATTTCTTCAATATTGGCGGTGTCGATGAAAAACTTCATACATCTCCTTCTTGTTCCGGCTTGCCGGCAAATTGATCACAGCATTGCTCGCTGCAGAAATAGTAGGTTTTTCCATCCTTGCGCAGACGCAGGGCCTGATGTTTTGGGATCAGGACGTGGCAGACCGGATCTTCGATCAGCACATCCTGTGGCGCGGAATCATCGCCCGAAGCGGCGTCAGGTCGTTTTTTCGGCAATCGTCCCCGGAGGACACGCCAACCAGCATACAACAGCAGAGCCATAATCAACAGACGCAACGGTATCATACAGACCGGCGCAACTCCGAGGCGTACGTGTTGTTTTCCCTGTTCAGCATGATTTTATTATAGCTGGGGTGAATGAAATGTCTAACTGATTTGTCTCGGCCGCCGCCTTTTTACCCTGGCTTTTCAGGTCGCCTTCACCAGGAAATCCGCTCGATCAATTGGCCATGGCTGGTCTGTTGCAGGTTGGCCAGCAGAGTGCCAATCGTTTTGCCGTAACAGGGATGAATGCGGTCAGCGGCAATTTCCGCCAGCGGAGCGAGAACAAACAATCGCTGGGCCATACGTGGGTGGGGAACGGTCAATCGCTCGGTCATGAGAGTCAGGTCGTCGTACAGCAGCAGATCGAGATCGAGGGTGCGGTCCTGACAGACGGCGGAGACCTGCCCGCGGTTCCGGCCATGCCGAGCCTCCACAGTGTGCAAGAATCGCAGAAGAACATCCGGAGGCAGTGTCGTGCGCACCAACGCCGCCGCATTGACAAACCAGTTGTCGCTTGCCATGCCGAGCGGCTGGCTGCGATAGGGAGAGGACAGCGCTATGGGGGTCAAAGCGGGGCAAGCCGCCAATTCCTGCCAGGCTGTAGCAAGAATTACAAGGGATTGCCCCAGGTTGGACCCGAAGCCAACAGCGGCTTCATGGCCGCCGCTGGCTTCGGCTGGGCAGGATTTCACCTTGTTCGGAACAGTCGGGAGCAGGAGATTTTCAAAAGGTATTCAGCCCCAGCACGTCGAACATGGAGTAGAGCCCGTTTGGTTTGCTGGTCACCCATGTGGCGGCAAGGGTTGCCCCCCGGGCGAAGTTGTCCCGGCTGCTTGCCCGGTGGGTAATTTCCAGCCGTTCACCCGCTCCGGCAAAATAGACTGTGTGTTCCCCAACGATATCCCCGCCCCGGACGGTCTGGATGCCGATCTCCCGGTTAGTCCGTTCGCCGATGATGCCGTTGCGCTCCATGACGCCGACTTCCGCCAAATCGCGACCGAGGGCAGCAGCGGCCAACTGCCCGAGCTTGAGGGCCGTGCCCGAAGGCGCATCTTTTTTCATGCGGTGATGCGCCTCGACAATCTCGACATCGTAGGCATCACCCAAGATACCCGCCGCCTTCTCCACCAGTTTGAAAAGGACATTGACCCCGACGGCCATGTTAGGCGACTGGACGCAGGGGAAATGCGCATCGGCCAATGCCTTGAGGGTCGCCAATTCAGCGGCGGACAGACCCGTTGTGCCGACCACCATGGCCGTACCACGGGTAGCAGCCTGTTTGGCAAAGTCGATGGTGGCCTCGTGGAAGGTGAAATCGACGAGCACATCGGCCTGGTCAATAACCGAAGCCAGCCCCTCTGTGATCACCACCCCGGTTTCCCCCAAGCCACTGATCGCGCCCGCATCTTTGCCGATAGCCGGACTACCCGACCTTTCGAAGGCGCCGCTTAAGCGCAGCCCTGGATGGGCATGCACCATGTGGATGATTCGCTGTCCCATGCGGCCGGCCGCACCGGCAACAATCACTCTGGTCATCACTCCCTCCCGGTTATCGGTTACAGTAATCCCACGGCCGCCATGTCTTTTTTCAGCCGCTCCAAACCGGCCGCATCGATCTGCGTCATGGGCAGCCGGACCTCATCCGACTTGATCCGGCCCATCAAGGCCAGACCCTTTTTGGCCGGAGCAGGGCTCGGATAACAGAACATCGCACCCATCAAGGAAAATAGTTCGTAGTGGAGCGCCTTGGCCTTGGGCACGTCGAGTCGGAGAGCCGCCTCGATCATGGAGGCGGTCTTGCCCGGCTCCAGATTGGAAACCACGGAGATCACGCCTCGGCCGCCAATCATCACCGTCGGCATGGCAGTAAAATCGTCGCCGGACAACACGATGAAATCTTTCGGGCACAGTTGGATGACCTCGCTGACCTGGTTGAGACTGCCGCTGGCCTCCTTGATCCCGATCACATTGGGCAGGGCGGCCAACCGGGCCACGGTTGCGGGCAGTATGTTCGTCACTGTGCGGCCCGGCACGTTGTAGAGGATCATCGGGATATCGACGGCCTTGACGATCGCCTTGAAGTGCTGGAACAGCCCTTCCTGGCTAGGCTTGTTGTAATAGGGAACGACCGACAGCACCGCATCGGCGCCGCTGGCCTTGGCCGACTCGGTCAGCTCGATGGCCTCCAGCGTGCTGTTGGCGCCCGTTCCGGCAATGATGGGCACCCGCCCTTTGACGGTTTTGACGGTCAGCTCGATCACCCGTTTGTGTTCATCGAAATCCAAGGTCGCGGACTCGCCGGTGGTCCCGCAGGGTACAAGCCCGTGAATACCCCCGCCAACCTGGAATTCGATCAAATCGATCAACCCCTGCTCATCGATCTTCCCGTCACGCATGGGGGTGACCATTGCGGTGATGGCGCCTTCAAATCGTTTCATTGTGCTCTCCTCCTTCGGTACGTGGTTTCCGTCGGTTATCCAGGCAGAGCTGGGTAGCACGGCGATATGAATCGATCACACCTCTCCGTTCGTCATTCAACGAGCGCTTCGGCAGTGAGTTCCCCTTGGTAGATGAGATGCGCCGGTCCCTTGAGCAGCACCTGATTCGCTCCTTCCACTTGTTCTCCGTTGAAATACACCGTCAGGGCAACGCCCCCCGAGGTGACGATTTCCACGGGCGAACCGGCGTATCCCTTGGCGGCGGCAATCAGCGCCACCGCGACCACGCCGGTGCCGCAAGCCATGGTCTCGTCTTCGACGCCGCGTTCGTAGGTCCTGATCCGGAAGCCTTCCATGGCATGGCCGACGAAGTCGACGTTGGTGCCTGCCGGCGCAAAAGCGGGATGCCGTCTGATCTGTCGCCCCAAACCAATCACGTCAAGGGTGTCGATGTCGTCGACAAAAATCACCGCATGGGGTACGCCGGTGTCCACGCCGTGCACCATGAGCATCTGACCGGCCACTTCCAGTTGCCGATCGAAACGGAACGAATGGGGCGGAGTCATGCGGACTGTCACCTGGGTGTCAGCCACGGTGGCATCAATCATTCCGGCCAAGGTTTCAAACCGCATCCTCGCCGCCGCGATCCCCTGCATGTAGGCAAAACGGGCCACACATCGCGCGCCGTTGCCGCACATTTCCGCCTCGGACCCATCGGCGTTGAAGAACCGCCATTTGAAATCAGCCCGGTCCGAGTGCTCAATCAGAAACAATCCGTCCGCGCCCACCGAAAACTTCCTCCGGCAGACCAGACGGGCAAACTCGGCCATTTGCTCCGGGTGCATTATGGGGTGGCGATGGTCAATGATGATAAAATCGTTGCCCGCTCCACTCATTTTCCAGAAGGGAATCGGCAAAGAAATATTTCTCATCGCATGCTTCCGCGGTTGCGCCTCACCTGTCGATCCGGATTTCCGCCGAGCGGGCGCTTTCGTTGGGCGGGTCGCTGCCATCAATGCTGGAGATCGAATAAAACAGCGGCACATTGGGCGCCTTGGTATCGATGAACATATTGTAAGGCAGCTCGACCTCGCCAACCCGTATCGCCTTGTCCTCACCCGCTGCCCGACGGTAGACCCGGTAACCCACCAGATCTTCATCTTTGACATGATCCCAGAAAATCTTCACGCCGACCTCGGTTCTGAGTCCATCGATCCGGTCGGGAACCGACGGCGCGGTCCGCTTGAGCGGCCGAGCCTCGGCGGTGCCGCTCAAACCGCTTTTGACCGAGCCCTGCGTAAATGTGCTGATGGCCTGGACCCGGTAAACATACACCTTGCCGTTCTCGACAGCAGTGTCTGTGTACGAAGCGGCCTCCACCGGCTCGCCGATCTGCGTCACCGGACCGACACCGACACCGCGATACAACTGATATCGCAATGCCAGGGGTTGGGGGCTGGTGGCGCCGGCGTCAACCGGCTGCCATTGTATAACATTCTTGCCATCGCCGCCGACAGCGCTGATCCGGTCAGGGGTTGCGGGCGGCGTTTGCCAGAAAAAGGTGACCTCGTTGGAATCTTGGGACTCGATCCATAAGCCGGCTTTACTTCGCACCTTGAAAAAATAGATCTGACCCGGCCGCAGCCCTCTGACCTCACAGGTTGCGGTTCTGTCTTCACCCGAAGCCAGGATGCCGCCAGATACAGTCATCCACGAGTCATAGGGGACGGGACAGGTCGGGCAGTATGAATCAGCCGGCACTTCGGCCCGGTAGAGCAGAAAGCTGCCGATTTCCTCGACGGATTTGCCGGTGAGCGTTTTCTTGGGGTAGGTCCAGGAAAGGGTCGCCCCTTTGTCGTCCAGCTCAGCCCGAAGATCCTGGATGGCTACGGGTATAACGTGGCGGGGCGGGACAGGCGCATTTTTGAACCCGCAACCGCCAAGGCTCAGCAGTGTGAGGAGAGCGAGGATCAGCAAAGCCGATCGCCGGTTGCCGCATCTGTTCATGATGGTATTCCCAGGAAACGCTCCACTCCGGCCAAGGTCTCCTCCACCCTGACCCGGCTGGTTCCTCCGGCGGACAGCCTGCTGTCCACCGAGCCTTCCACGGTCAGGACATCAAAAACATCCGCTTCGATCAATGCTGAAAATTGTTGCAATTCAGCCAAGGGAAGATCGGCCAGTTCGCAATCCCGATCCTGGCAGAGCGCTACGATCCGACCCACCACGCCATGGGCCTGACGAAAAGGCAGGTTACGCCGGACCAGGTAGTCGGCCAAGTCGGTGGCGGTCATGAATCCTCCGCCGGTAGCCGCCCGCAGCCGCTCCGTCTTGAACTCGGTGTGGTCAAGGAGCTCGGCGGTGATGGCTAGGCTCGCCTTGACCGTGTCCAAGGCATCGAAGACCTGTTCCTTGTCTTCCTGTAAATCGCGGTTATAGGTCAGGGGCAGCCCCTTGACGGTCATCAGCAGGGCCATCAGGGCACCGGTGACCCGGCCGGTCTTGCCGCGGATCAACTCGGGGATATCGGGATTCTTCTTCTGCGGCATGATCGACGAACCGGTACAGTAGCGGTCCCCGATGCGGGCGAAGTCAAACTCCTTGGTCGACCAGAGCACCAGCTCCTCGGCAAGCCGGCTGAGATGTACCTGGATCAGGTTGAGGCAGAAGAGCGTTTCCAGGGCGAAGTCACGGTCGCCGGTGGTATCCATCGAGTTGGCGGTGATGGCGGCAAACTTCAATTCCGCCGCGACCCAATGACGATCGATGGGCAGACCGGTGCCAGCCATGGCTGCCGCGCCCAGCGGCATGATGTCGATCCGCCTGCGGCAGTCGGTCAGCCGGTCCCGGTCGCGCTGAAACATCTCCACGTAGGCGAGCAGATGATGCGAAAGCAGAACCGGCTGCGCCCGTTGGAGATGGGTGTAGCCAGGCATGACCGCTCCCAGGTGTTTCCGGGCCTGCCGCGCAAAGGCTCGCTGGACATTGGCAAGCAACGCGTCCAGGGCGTCGGCCTCGTCCCGGAGGTACAGGCGGAAATCGAGGTTGACCTGGTCGTTGCGGCTGCGAGCGGTGTGCAGCTTGGCTCCGGCTGCTCCGATCCGGTCGGTCAGGGCCTTCTCGATGTTCATGTGGATGTCTTCCAACTCGGGCTTAAAGACAAACTCGCCCCGGTCGATCTCGGCCTCGATCTCGGTCAGGCCGCGCAGGATGGCATCCCGTTCTTCATTCGTAATCAACCCTTGCCGGGCCAGCATCCGGGCATGGGCCATGGAGCCCATGATATCGTACCGGTAGAGCCGGGCATCGTACTGGATCGAGGCGGAAAAGGCCTCCACCGAAGCGGCGGTGGCTTCGGCAAAGCGGCCACCCCACATCTTGTCCGAGGGTCTGTTCGTTTCAGCCGCCATTGTTCATCCGCTGGTGCGCCTGGATACGCAGGCGCAGGGCATTGAGCCGGATAAAGCCGGTGGCGTCGGCCTGATTGTAGACCTCGTCCTCCTCAAAGGTGGCAAACGACTCGGAATAGAGCGAATTGGCCGATTTCCGGCCCACGGGGATGCAGTTGCCCTTATAGAGCTTGAGCCGGACAGTGCCGTTGACCGTGGTTTGGGCATCATCCATGGTGCGTTGCAGCATGCGCATCTCCGGCGAGAACCAGAAGCCGTTGTAGATAAGCTGCGAATAACGGCTCACCAGGGAATCGCGGATGCCCAGCACTTCCCGGTCCAGGGTGATGGTCTCCAGATCCCGGTGCGCGGCCCTGAGGATGGTGCCGCCGGGAGTTTCATAGACCCCGCGCGACTTCATGCCGACAAAGCGGTTTTCAACCATGTCGAGGCGGCCGATGCCGTTGGCTCCGCCCAATCTGTTGAGAGCGGTCATCAGCTCCACCGGAGCAAGCCGCTCGCCGTTGATGGTCACGGGCGTACCGCGCTCGAAATCGATCTCGACATAGGTGGCTTTATCCGGCGCCTGCTCCGGCGAAACGGTCAGCTTGAACATCTCCTCGTCAGGCTCGTTCCAGGGGTTTTCCAGAAGGCCGCCTTCAAAGCTGATGTGCAGCAGGTTTTCGTCGGAACTGTAAGGATTCTTCTTGGTGACCGGCACCGGGATGCCGTGCTCCTTGGCAAAGGCGACCAGTTTCTGCCGGGAGTTGAGATCCCAGAGCCTCCAGGGAGCGATGATGGTCAGTTTTGGATTGAGCGCCATATAGCTCAGCTCGAAACGAACCTGATCATTGCCCTTGCCAGTGGCGCCATGGCTGACTGCGTCGGCATTCTCCTGGGCGGCAATCCGCACCTGTTCCTTGGCGATCAGCGGCCGGGCCAGCGAGGTGCCCAACAAGTAGGACCCTTCATAGATGGCGTTGGCGCGAAAAGCCGGAAAGATATAGTCGCGCACAAATTCTTCGCGCAGATCGGAAATGACCACCTTGTCCGCACCGGTGGCCAACCCCTTGGCCCGGACCGCATCCCAATCTTCCTTCTGGCCGATGTCGGCGGAATAGGCGATGACCGGACAGCCGTATTCATTGGCCAGCCATTTCAGGATGACCGAGGTATCCAACCCGCCGGAATAGGCGAGGACGATTTTTTTCACGCTCATAGATTTGCTCTGTCAGGCCGCGCGGGCCTGATGGATGATTTACGGTTAGGCGATTTTTCTATTCAGGATGAAATGTTCCAGGATGGCCGCGTGGATGTGCATCTTGTTTTCCGCCTGTTCGAAGATCACGCTTTGCGGGCCTTCCAGGACTTCATCGGTGATTTCTTCCCCGCGATGGGCAGGCAGGCAATGCAGGACAATGGCTTCCCGGTCCGCCTTGGTCAACAAAGACGCATCAAGCTGATATTGCTGGAACAAACCAAGCCGCCGTTCCTGCTCTGCTTCCTGCCCCATGGAGGCCCAGACATCGACGCTGACCACGTCGCCCCCCTGGATAGCTTCGGCAGGATCGCGCAAAATGGTAATCGGCAGGTCACTGCGTGCCCGCGCTCTGGTCAGGATGGCCTCGTTGGGATCGAAACCGTCCAGACAAGCCAGAGTCAGCGGGAAGCCGAAAACCGAGGCCGCTTCGATCCAGGAGTTGGCCATGTTGTTGCCGTCACCGATCCAGACGGCCTTGATGTCCAGCGTGCCCTTCACCTCAAGCACGGTCATCAGGTCACTGAGGACCTGGCAGGGATGGTGGAGATCGGTCAGGGCGTTGATCACCGGAACCGTGGCATAGTGAGCCAACTCCTCCACCACTTCCTGACCGAAGGTGCGGACCACAATGGCGTCGACATAGCGGGAAAGCACCCGGGCCGTATCCTTGAGCGGCTCGCCGCGCCCCAGTTGGGACTCTTTGGTGGACATGAAGATCACCTGTCCGCCAAGGCCATACATAGCGGCCTCGAAGGACACCCGGGTGCGGGTCGATGGTTTTTCAAACAGGAGACAGATGGTGCGGCCGGCAAGGAGCTGCCGGCGGACGCCCAACCCGCGGTCGGCTTTCAGCGCGCGGGCCCGATCGATCAAAAAACGCAATGTTGCCTGTGAAAAGTCGCCCAAGGCCAGCAAATGGTCATTCATAACGACGTTATCCAAAGGGGGATCCGAAAACGGCATGGCACGGATAACACACGCCCACCATCGGGCTTTTTGGAGCACCACGTCACGCCAGAGAAGAAAATAGTTAATACAAGAAAATAAGGTGCCTGCAAAGGGATTTCGCGGCAAAACCTCTCATTCCGGGCAAGGGCGACAAACATGGGTATCATGGCATCCACCCGCCTCAAATACTCTTTGGCATTGTCAGTCATTATCAAGTAGTTTTATTTCCCAACGTCCATTTCAGACCCATTGCATCCAACCAAAATTTGGGTATTATTCGAGTATCAGAAGTTGCTGGAAACCGATGCCCAAACCGTAAGGCCTCAAACAGCAAGGGAGTGTGAGGGGACACGGAACAGAATGGCCCGGCACGGTGTAGCCATGCTTGGGCATGACGGATTCTGCACGGCTTTGTGCCGAATGTCGGTATCCGGCGCGTTCGTTTAAAGGGTAGATTAGCCGCAAAAGACCATCTTCCCAACCTGTAAATAGAAGGAGACAAGGATGTTCACAAAAATGTTTGTGGTCAATGGTGTCCCTCGACAATTGCTGGTAGACAAGGACGCTATGCTTTCCGATGTGCTGCGCGAGCAGCTTCAGCTTACCAGTGTGAAGGTTGGCTGCGGGCAGGGGCAGTGCGGCGCGTGTTCGGTGATTCTTGACGGGAAACTGGTACGTTCCTGCATGACCAAGATGAGCCGCGTGCCTGACAATGCCGCGATCACCACGCTCGAAGGCATAGGCACATCAGGCAACCTGCATCCCCTGCAACATGCCTGGATTTTCCACGGCGGTGCGCAATGCGGCTTCTGCACACCGGGCTTCATTGTTTCCGCCAAGGCCCTGCTCGATCAAAATCCCAAACCCAGCCGCGACGATGTGCGCGAATGGTTCCAGAAAAACAAGAACGCTTGCCGCTGTACAGGTTACAAGCCGCTGGTGGATGCGGTTATGGACGCCGCTGCTGTCTTGCGCGGCGAGAAGGATCTCTCGGACATCCAATACAAGGTTCCGGCTGATGGGCGGATCTGGGGTACGGGCTTCACGCGGCCAAGCGCTCATGCCAAGGTGACCGGCGTGGCCGAGTTCGGCGCGGACGCCGCCCTGCGCATGCCCTGCGGCACTCTGCACCTTGCCCTGGCTCAGGCCAAGGTTTCGCATGCCAATATCAAAGGTATCGACACCTCCGAGGCGGAGAAGATGCCCGGCGTTTTCAAGGTGCTGACGCACAAGGACGTGAAGGGCAAAAACCGCATCACCGGCCTCATCACCTTTCCCACCAACAAGGGCGACGGCTGGGATCGTCCCATCCTCAATGACCAAAAGATATTCCAATATGGCGATGCCGTGGCCATAGTCTGTGCTGACTCTGAGTGCCATGCCCGTGCCGCTGCGGAAAAGGTCAAGCTCGATCTGGAGCTTTTGCCGGAATACATGAACGCCCCGGACGCCATGGCCCCGGATGCGCTGGAAATCCATCCCGGCACGCCTAACGTCTATTTTGAGCAGGGGCTGGAAAAAGGCGCCGATACCGCCCCGATCTTCGCCTCAAACGATATGATTGTGGCCGAAGGCGACTACTACACCCAGCGTCAGCCCCACCTGCCCCTTGAACCCGATGTCGGCTACGGATATTTGAATGAAGACGGCAAACTGGTACTCCATTCAAAATCTATCGGTCTGCACCTGCATGGCCTTATGATCGCGCCCGGCCTCGGATTGGACTTCGGTAACGACATGGTCATGGTGCAAAATACCGCGGGCGGCACCTTTGGGTACAAGTTCAGTCCAACCATGGAAGCGCTTGTCGGCGTGGCGGTTCTGGCCACGGGCCGCCCCTGCCATCTGCGCTACAACTATGAGCAGCAACAGCAGTACACAGGCAAACGCTCGCCGTTCTGGACAACGGTGCGCATGGCCGCTGACAAGAAAACAGGCAAGGTCATGGCGCTCGAAGCCGACTGGATCGTCGATCACGGCCCGTATTCGGAGTTCGGCGATCTGCTCACCCTGCGCGGCGCGCAGTTCATTGGCGCGGGTTATGGCATCCCCAACCTGCGCGGGCGGGGACGCACCGTATGTACCAACCATGCCTGGGGTTCGGCCTTCCGCGGTTACGGCGGTCCAGAAATCGAATTCGCCTCCGAATCGCTGATGGATGAACTGGCGCAAAAACTCGGCATGGATCCCTTTGAGCTGCGTGCCGCGAACTGTTACCAACCCGGCGACACCAATCCCTCGCAGCAAAAGCCGGAAGTCTACAGTTTTCCGCAAATGTTTGATTTATTGCGCCCCAAGTACCAAAAGGCCAAGCAGGATGCCGCAGCGAAATCCACCGCCGCCGTCAAGCGCGGCGTGGGTGTCGCTGTGGGCGTGTACGGTTCCGGTCTTGACGGCCCGGACAACGCGGAAGCGTGGGCGGAACTGAACCCCGACGGCGGCGTCACGATCTACGCGTGCTGGGAAGATCACGGCCAGGGCGCTGATGCCGGAGTTCTTGGCACTGCCCATGAAAGTCTGAGGCCGTTGGACATCCCCATGGATAAAATCCGCTTGGTGATGAACGACACCAGCAAGGCTCCCAACTCCGGACCCGCAGGCGGCTCCCGCTCTCAGGTCGTGGTCGGCAACGCCATCCGTGTCGGCTGTGAAGCGCTCATTGAGGCCATGCGCAAACCCGGCGGAGGTTTCTATGACCACCAGGGAATGAAGGATGCCGGCCGCGAACCGCGTCAGAAAGGTGTGTGGACGGCTCCGGCCGTGGCCTGTGACGAAAAAGGCAAAGGCGCTCCCTTCTGCTGCTACATGTATGGTCTGTTTATGGCCGAAGTGGCAGTTGTTGTGGCGACCGGCAAGACCACGGTGGAAAAGCTCACCATGGTGACCGACATCGGCAAAGTGAACAACCGCGTGATTGTCGAGGGGCAGATCTATGGCGGCCTGACCCAAGGCGTGGGCCTGGCGCTCAGCGAGGATTATGAGGATATCAAAAAGCACAGTACCATCGCTGGCGCGGGCATTCCTTTTATCGAGGATATTCCGGATGATATCGAAATTATCTTGGTGGAGACCGCCCGTCCTGACGGACCGCACGGTGCTTCGGGTGTGGGCGAGATCCCGCTCTGTGGACCGCATCCGGCCATTATCAACGCCATTGCCAACGCGTGCGGAGCGCGCGTGCGTCGGCTGCCCGCCTATCCTGAAAAGGTTCTGGCGGCTTTGAAAAAATAGTGTACGCAGGGGAACCGGGAAGGCTGTATCTTCCCGGTTCCCCTGAACACCACACAGCATCTGCAAACAGCCCACGACCATATTTTCACTCGAAGATTCTCTTGCAATCAAGTGCACCCTGCCCGGCAACTTGGGCTACAACCTGATGCAATTTTATCGCATCAGGTTCGTCTGTTCAGGCGGTAGAAACTGGGGCAGGCTCGCTTGTCCGCCGGGAGGCTGAATGGATCAAGCCAAACTACGCGAAATTGAGGCGCGTTGTACGCAGGAGGCCATGCCGCGATGCAGGGCACGCTGCCCTCTGCGTATGGACGTGCGCGCATTCATGGAGCACATGGCTGACGGTAAGCTGCGTGAAGCCAGAAAAGTATTGGAACTCCATCTGCCGGTGCCGGAAATCATGGCCCGCATTTGCGATCATCCCTGTGAAGATCACTGTCTGCGCCGCGATCTGGGCGGTAGTCTGGCCATTGGCGCCCTAGAAGCCTTTTGCATAGGCAATGCGGACAAGCAGAGCAAAAGTTTTCCGCGCGCTCCCAAGGCGGTCTCCATCGCGGTGCTGGGTAACGGCCTGGCCGGTCTTGTCGTTGCCTTTGAACTGTCCCGAAAAGCCTATCCAGTCACGATATTTCATGAAGGCGAGGCGCATGGGACTCTTTTGCAGCGTTTTTCATCGCTTGCGCAGGAGCATGTTGCGCGTGAATATGAGGGGCTGCTCAAAGCGGGTTGCACGGTTACCGAGCGGGTGCTTGACGCCGCGCTTCTTGAAAAAGCGAGAAGTGGCTTCACGGCGGTCTTTGTGGATGCTGACGCAGCGGCCGGTCTTTTCGCCGGTCTTGGCGCCGCGCCTGATCCCGCTACCGGGTTTGTGACGGGCAATATTTGCGCCGGAGGCATGTTGGCACAAAGCCCGACCGGGGCGCTCTATGCTTCAAGCTCGAAGCAGGCGAGCGAAGGCAGGCGTTCGGCGGTGACGCTTGAACGCCTTGTGACAGGCGTTTCTCTCACCGCCGAACGCGGCGCGGAGCTGACCCGGGAGACTCCCCTTCATACTCCGCTGGATGGTGTTATGCCCAAGGCTCCAGTTCTGCCGCAAGGCGATGCGTACTTGCCGGAAGAAGCCATGCAGGAGGCGGCCCGCTGTATCCGTTGCGAGTGTCTGGCTTGTGTCAGAGAATGCGTGTACCTGCAGAAATACGGTGGCTACCCGCGCACCTATGCGCGGCAGATCTACAACAACGCGTCCATTGTCAAAGGCGGGCATCTTGCCAATGCGCTCATAAACGGCTGCATGTTGTGCGGGCAATGCACGGAGCTGTGTCCGGAACGTTTTTCCATGGCCGAGCTCTGCCTTTCGGCGCGTCAGGATATGGTCACTCGTGGATATATGCCTGCCTCGGCTCATGAATTCGCCCTGGAAGACATGGAAAGCGCAAACAGCGAGACCTGCGCCTTGTTCATGGGCGATCCGGGCGGCAAAAAGACCGTGTATGCGTTTTTCCCCGGATGTCAGCTTGCGGCGTCTCGTGGGGAACAGGTGTTGGCAACGTATGAATTTTTGCACGACGCCCTGCCTAGTGGTGAGGGCGTTGGGTTGTTCCTGTCCTGTTGCGGCGTGCCAGCGCATTGGGCAGGGAGTGAAGAAAAGTTTCAGAGCGGCCTGGCGCGCATCCGAGCGGAATGGGAAAGAGCAGGAAGACCAACGCTTATCATGGCCTGCGCCTCCTGTTTGAAGACCTTTGGTGAGGCTGCGCCGGGTATCCCCACTGTTTCATTGTGGGCAATGTTGGATGGGCATTTGATGGACATGCCAACAAAGCCGGCGGAAAAAACGTATTGCATTCATGATCCGTGCGCAGCCCGGCATGATGAGGCCTGGCAGAAAGCCGTGCGGAGCCTTGCCGCCAAGTGTGGCGTAAGCCTCGAAGAGCCCCGGCGCACAGGCATGGAAACGGCCTGCTGCGGCTATGGCGGATTGATGTGGAACGCACAGCCCGAACTGGCCGCCGTTGCCGCGCGCCACAAGGCGGATGCGTTGGATAAGCCCGCGCTGGCCTCGTGCATCATGTGCCGCGACAGACTGGTCGCAAGCGGTAAAGAATGTCTGCACCTCCTCGATATTTTGCCTTTTTCAAAAACAGACGATGGCTCAAAAGCGGCACTCGCGGCCCCGCCGGGGCTTTCCGCCCGCCGTGCGAACCGGGCCGCCTTAGCCGGGCGGGTACGCGTTACATATCTGGGCGGGACTGCCTTGTCCGTCACCTATCGAGTGACCATGGCGCCGGAACTTCTCGTTGAACTTGAACGGAAGCATATTCTGCGCGAGGATGTCGAGCGGAGCGTTTTGGCTATTGAAGCGGCCGGGGCGCGGTTTTGTGAACGCCGGAGCGGGCACTATGTCGGGTCATGGCGTCCGCGCAGAGTCACCTTCTGGGTACGCTACAGCGCCAACGCCGATGGAACCTATGTGCTCCATGACGCCTGGTGCCATCGCATGACCGTGCCGGATGCCGGTCGTCCGGGGAGTCTGCCATGAGTATGAGTCCGAATTACACGCCAGACGATGGTGATTGGATATGCGAGGCCTGCGCGTGTCCTTTGGAACAGCAAAAAGTCCAGGTTTTCTACCTTGAGAGCGCTTTTGATGTATCCCTGCCCGCCTGCCCCAGGTGTAAACGTATCCTGATCCCCAAGTCGCTGGCCGAAGGGAAGATGCTTGAGGTAGAGGCTCTTCTCGAGGACAAATAAATGCTGGGTGAACAGGGGAGCTTCGAGCGGATGGGGGGGGGCCTGCATCCCGGCGGGCTGGAGCTGACGCGGCGTGGTTTGTTCCTTTGCGGATTTCCCAAGGGTGCCCGGATCGTAGATATAGGAGCGGGCGCTGGGGCCAGCGTGCGCCTGCTCCGTGAAGCGGGTTATCTGTGTACGGGGATCGATGTGCACCCACAGGCGGGAGATTTCCCCATGGTTCAGGCTCAGGCCGAGGCTCTGCCCCTGGCGCGGGAGAGCCTGCATGGCATTGTGTGCGAATGCGTCCTCTCGCTTCTTAAAAACCCCGAACGGGTTGTTAAGGGATTTTGGGAGGCATGCCGCTTTGGTGGCCGCCTTTTGCTGACAGACGTCTATGTGAGAGACTGTGGGCAAGTATCGTTCGCAGCTCTTTTTTCACGCCGGGAGCTGGAAAGCGTCTTGCGCGATGCGGGATGGCGAGCGGCGTACTTTGAAGACTGTTCCCTCGCCCTGCAAGAGTTCGCCGGCCAACTTGCATGGCATGCGCCTGGCGATGTCGCTTCATGGCTGCATGCCGCCTGCGGCAGGCATATCCCTTGGCGCGCTTTGGGGTATGGGTTGTGGATCGCACACAAGGAGGGACAATGAATCCGCTTCTCCTGGACATTCTCCCTCTTGTCTGCCAGGGTTACTGTTGCAGTCAACTCTTGATGCTCTTGTTTGTACAAAGCATTGGCCACGAGAACCCGGAGCTTATCCGCGCCATGCACGGCCTGTGCCACGGTATGGGCGGCTCTGAAGGTCCCTGCGGACTGCTGACAGGCGGGGCCTGCGTGCTCGGCTGCATTGCCGGACGAGGCAAAGACGGCGAGAACGCCCACCATTCTTTTGTCCCCCTGGTGAATGATTACCAGGGGTGGTTTGCCGAACGGACACAGAAATACGGCGGCCTGGACTGTTTTCAGGTGATGCAGGGTTTGAGCGCCGAAACCGGAGTGGTCCATCCCGCCAAGGGCGAAGAGCCCAACCCATCCTTGTGTGGCGGTCTTTTTGTTGAGTGCTGGGAAAAGATTCTCTTGCTCTGTGAAGAGTACGGCATCGCCATGGAGCCGCGCTGATGCGCGTGTTGCGTCGCACCCGAAGCCTGTGCCCCGAGTGCCTGCGTGTAATCGATGCGCAGTACGTCTCGGGAGATGATGCCGTGTATCTGGAAAAGAGCTGTCCGGAACATGGGATTTTCCGCGTACCCGCATGGGTGGAGCACGGTGCGCCGCAACGCTTTGCCACGTGGCAGAATAAGACGCCGCCAACTTACCCGCAAGCGCCTTCCACCACATCCGAAAAAGGCTGCCCCTTTGACTGCGGCCTGTGTCCGGAACACGCTCAGCAGACGTGCTGCGCTCTGCTCGAAGTAACGCGGCGGTGCAATATGGCTTGCCCCGTGTGCTACGCCTCGGCGGGCGGTGCAAGCTACGATCCGAGCCTTACCGATGTGGCGGATATGCTCGCCACGCTCTCGGCGTGCGGCGGTCGGGCGAATGTACAGCTTTCAGGCGGCGAGCCCACAGTACGCGACGATCTCCCGGATATAATCCGTCTTGCGCATGACAGAGGTTTTCCCTTCGTACAGTTGAACACCAACGGTCTGCGCCTTGCGCACGAAGCGGGCTATGCAGAGCGGCTGCACGAAGCCGGACTTGATCTGGTCTATCTCCAGTGGGATGGCGTGCGTGAAAGCACCTTCACGGCTCTGCGCGGCGCTCCCTGCTTGGCCGACAAGGAGCGTGCGGCGAAAAATTGCATTGATGCCGGACTCTCCGTACTTCTGGTGGCGACGGTCGTACGCGGCGTCAATGACAGTGAACTGGGCGATTTACTCCACAAGGCGCTGTCCTTTGGCTCACATGTACGGGGGCTGCATTTACAGCCCGTGGCCTCATTCGGACGTTATCCCTGGCATGGGGGCAAATCTCCCCGCCTGACTCTGCCTGAGCTCATGCAGGCTTTGGAAAGGCAAAGTGGCGGCATGGTCAGGGCAGGCGATTTTCGCCCACCGAACTCGGAGCACGCCTTGTGTTCTTTCAGCGCTGTGTATCAGCGCAGAGGGGAGAACAAGTTGGCGCCCATTGCCAGCGAGCAGGGCTGTTGCTGTTCCCCCCATGCCGAGGCGAGCCAAGCCAGGGACTTTGTGGCAAACCACTGGGGACGGCTGTTGGATTTTGCGGCCAAGCCGCAAAACCGGATGGACAGCTTCGACGCCTTTCTTGCCGCGTCAAGCCTCCGGCAGCGGTTCACGCTTTCGGCCATGGCTTTTCAGGACGTATACAACCTCGATCTGGAGCGGGTGCGGCGCTGTCATATCCACATTGTGACGCAGGATAAGCGCCTCATGCCCTTTTGTATGTACAATATGACCTCCATCGCGGGAGTCCCGCTCTACAGAAAGGACTGACATGCCCTGTATCCTAGATGCGTGGCTTGCCGGAAAATGTACACCTGGCGCCGCTGGCTTGGCCGAAACGGTGCGGACAGAGCAGTTGGCGCGGCTTCGCGCCCAACTGGCGTATGCGCGAGGCCGCAGCCGGTTTTATCGCGACCGCCTGAAAAATTTTTCCGCAAAAGGGTTCTCCTGGAACGATCTGCCCGCTCTGCCGTTCACCACGGCGCGGGATATTCTCGATTGGAAGAGCTTTCTGTGTGTCTCGCAGGGGAGTGTGGAGCGCGTCGTCACCCTGGAAAGTTCGGGCACGAGCGGCCCCGAGAAGCGCTTGGCGTTTAGCGCGGCAGACCTGGCCGCGACCAAGGAGTTTTTCCGGGTCGGCATGGGACAGCTCGTGCAAAAAGGCGACAGGGGGCTGGCCTTGTGGCCAGGGGCGCAGCGTCCGCATGGAGTGAGCGCCCTCTTGCGCGAGGCGCTTGTCGAAGAGAAGGTTACGGTCTTTATGGGGGAGCCGCTGGCGGATACGGAGAACCTGCGCCGGGAAATCATCCGGTACAATCCGCACGTCATCATTGCCGCGCCCCGGCAGCTTGCCGTACTGGTTGCGCTTTTGTCCGGCAAAGAACCTTTGGACGTTGATCAACTCGCCTTGCGCGGCATTCTTGCCAGCGCGGAGAGCTTGCCGTCAAAACTCGCCCGCATGCTGCAAAACCGCTATGGTCTCCTGGTCCTCGACCACTACGGTATGACCGAAACCGGTTACGGCGGCGGGGTAGAATGCCCGGCTCATGACGGCTATCATCTGCGCGAGTTGGATATTTTCGTTGAAATCGTCGCCATCGAGTCCGGTCAGCCTCTTCCAGAAGGCCAGGCGGGTGAAATCGTTATCACCACGCTTACGCGCGAAGCCATGCCGCTCATACGCTACCGGACAGGTGATGTGGCCTCCCTGTTGCCTGGGCCATGCCGTTGCGGCAGCCCCTTGCGCCGTCTGTCTCCCATCAAGGGACGGATCGTGCATGAAGGGGCGACCTATCGCATAGCAACCATCACCAAAGGAAGTTTCCGTGAAAGATCTGTCCACGCTTCTTTGTGACTGTCTGGCGCAGGATGAGGGCAGTCGCTCAGTCGCTCAGGCGAGATCAATCGTTGCAAGGGAAGGTTCATCCCCACTCCGGCGGTTGCCTGTTCGAAGAAGAGGGCGGTGAGCAGTATCTTAAGGCCAATGCCGATCAGGATAGCGCCCCCAGCCACCTCGACCCACCTGCCCCAGCGTTGGCCAGCCCGAGCACCGAGAAAGAGTCCTGCGACCGCACATCCTGAGGTAACCAGGCCGATCACCAGCGCAGGAATCCAGATGGCCACCTTGAGCATAGCCAGGGTCAATCCCACCGCCAGAGCATCAATGCTGGTGGCCACCGCCAGGGCCACCATGGTCAGGCCTCGGCTCGGGTCGACAGTCTGCGCCCCTTTTTTTTCACCATTCAGAGCCGTATACATCATGCGTCCTCCTATAGAGGCCAGGAGAAGAAAGGCGACCCAATGGCTCCAGGCGGCGACCAGAGGCTGTACCGTGATCCCGGCCAACCAGCCCATGATCGGCATGATCGCCTGAAAGAGGCCAAAATGAAAAGCCAGGCGAAAACAAGGCCGGAAGGTGAGGGGATGCAAAGTGGCGCCGGCCGCTAAAGAAACGGCAAAGGCATCCATGGACAGAGCCAGGGCTACTGCAACGAGGGAAGCGGCATCCATGGATGCGGCGGAAGCGGAGATATCCGGTCGACTGAACAGAGTGTTGAAAAAGAAAATTGCCTTTTGAACCACTGCAGCCTCATGAAAATTGGAGAAAAGAGGGATCGGAACGCTGATGGTAGAGTGATTGTGAAAAAAACGAACCAAAATTGGCGGGTGGCAGCGACCGGCCGGCATTGATTCCGAAAGATTCTTCTGCCGGCAAGCTGGCCGATCAACATGACGAGGAGCTGCCAGCCCCTTCACCTTGCCTTGTTGCTGGAGATGTCCCCGGGATTTGGGAAGCCACAAATTTCCGGCAATCGCTCACTTTGCTTCAATCGGATGCGTGCATTCGGGCCGTTTGGGCAATAGTAGAGGTCAAAGAGAAAAGGCACCTCCCCAACTTGGGCAGGTGCCTTTCTGTTCACATGCGGCATGCAGGTTGATATTTGCTTTGCTCTCTCCGCAACCGCCAATTTGGTTTGATGGGGTCAGGCCTCGATCTCGTGTTCCACCCCGATGGCGATCTTGTAGAGAATGGTGAGAATGAAGAACCCGGCCGCCCAGACACCAATGGTAATGAAAATTTCATTGAAGGTCGGGTAGTACTCGACGATCTCCTCGGTCGGCGTGGGCACAAAGCCCCCTAGTACGAAGCCGATGCCCTTGTCCAGCCAGAAGGCAAGAAAGATCGAAGCACAACCGATCCCGAGCCAGAGATCGCTCTGTTTTCTTGTGCGCGGACAGGCGAGCAGAAAGATACCGACGAGGAAGAGGAGCAAGAAACCCCACATGAAGGGCACCAGGTTGTTGTAGATATGGCCATGGTGCTCCAGGCCGAAGAACAGATACTGCAGGGTATGCTTGTGGCCGGGGATGTCGGAGTAGAAGCCGACGAAAAATTCCAGGCACACAAAGAACATGTTGGCGATGGCCGCATAGGTGATGATGGTGACTATCTTGTCGATAGCCTCCTTGCCGGCATCGAAGTTGGCGACTCGCTTCAGGATCAGGGCCATGACCACGATCAAAGCCGGACCGGCGGCGAAGGCTGAGGCCAAAAAGCGGGGCGCGATGATCGCCGACAGCCAGAAATGGCGACCGGGCAGACCGCAATAGAGCATGGCGGTGACGGTGTGAATGGAGAATGCGAAAGGAATCGATAGATACACGAAAAAGTAGATCCATTTCGGCGGATGCGTCTGTTTGCGTTCCGCGGTCAGAATAACCCAGCCACACAGGACGTTGAGGAGCAGGTAGCCCCAAAGAACGCACATATCCCAGAAGAGCATGGAATGGGGGGTGGGGTGGAAAAGAACGTTCAACCCACGCAACGGTTGACCAAGGTCGGCCATGATGAACATCATGCACATCAGCAAGGAGGCAATGGCCAGAAACTCGCCCAGGATGGTGATCCTGCCGAAGGCTTTGAAGTTATGGATATAGTACGGCAGCACCAGCATGACGCCTCCCGCGGCGACACCGACCAGGAAGGTGAACTGGGAAATGTAGATTCCCCAGGAAACGTCACGGGTCATGCCGGTGAGGCCGAGACCGTAAAAATACTGACGGAGATAGCAGCAAGCAGCCACCACGATAAAAAAGCCGAGGAAGGCCAGCCACATCCAGTAGTAATTATTTCCTTTTAATGCCTTTTCAAACATGGGGGCCTCACACGATATAGAAAACTGAAGGTAAGGTTCCGAGGGATGGATTGCGCTGAATGGTATGCTTTTCCTTCAGTATTTTCCGGATCTCGGAGTTCGGGTCGTTGAGATTGCCAAAGACGAGCGCCTTGCTATCGCCGACAGCCTCGACACAGACCGGCAGTTTACCGGCCTGGACCAGTTCCACGCAGAAATTGCATTTTTCCACGACACCGCGCGTTCGGGTGGGATAATCGTGGTTGATGTGCTCAATGAACGGCCGGGGATCGCGCCAGTTGAAGCTGCGGCTGCCGTAAGGGCAGGCCGCCATACAGAAACGGCAGCCGATGCACCGATGATAATCCATGCCGACGATGCCATCGTCATACCGGAAGGTCGCCTTGGTCGGACAGGCACGAACACAGGGCGGGTTGTCGCAGTGGTTGCACATGAGCGGCAACTTTTTGGTGGCGCTCTCTTCGTTCTGATACAGATTGGCCTGTTCCGGAAAGGCATTTTCGAAATTGGTCATCCAAATCCATTTGATCTCGTCGCGCTTATCAGGAAAGTGCGGCACATTGTGCGTCTGATGGCAGGCATGGACCGCTTTTTCGCCCAGACTCGGATCCTGATGAAATTTTTTGATGTCGATCACCATGCCGTACCGGGTAGCGCCGGGCTTTGCCAAAGCAGCCTGTTCCGTATCATGGCTTTCACCGGCACTGGCTTGCGCCACACCGGCCCCGGTAACAAGACGATCGACTACCGCAGTTCCGCCAAGGCCCGCCAAGGTGGTAAGGCCGGCTACCTTGAGGAAATTTCTTCTGTTGGTATCCATTTGTTTTTTTCCTCCTTCGCCGTTCACTCAACAGGGGCCAGGTGGCAGTCCCAGCAATAGGGACGAACCGATGCGTAGGTATGACACGTGTCACAGAACTGCTTTTTGCTGGTGTGGCATTTCATGCAGTTCAGCATCAGGCTCTTCGGGTATTTTTTGCCGTCCACCGTTATTGCTGCACGCTGACCATCCCTTAGTACCTCGTCGCGCCAAACGTTCAACAGCTGCATGTGTTTGGCGCGGATCTCGGCTACCGGCAGCACACAGGATTTGGCATCCTTGGGCAACACAGGTTGGGGTGGTTCGGTCCCTCCGCCGCGGTTGTACCAAATGGGTATGGTAATAAACAGGACGAAAATGATCAGTCCCGGGATTATCTTACCGCTGTCATACATCGCTCTTCCTCCCTTCCTGCGGGTCAGTTAAACCAAGGTCCTGAGCCCTTCGGTCAGGTCTTGTCGTTGTTCACCATCGATCACCAATGCGTTACCGACAAGCTCACTCAAACCGGCGACCTGAACCTCGGGCACCCAGTAATTCATGAGGGTTGTCAGGGTTGCCCTGTCGATCGCGCATACGCAGCCCAGCGTGTTGACGCCATGCTTTTCGTGGACGTAGCGGACGGCGTTGGCCCGCGGGAGCCCCGAGCGCATGCGCAACTCCATGATTTCGTCGGTGTTGAGCGCCGTTCCCGAGCCGCAACAGAAGGTCTGCTCGCGAATGGTGTTGGGCGGCATCTCAAACCAGTTTTCAACCACATTATCAAGAATATAGCGCGGTTCCTCCAACAGGCCCATGGCGCGCGAGGTGTTGCAGGAATCGTGGAAGGTCGCGACAACATGCGCGTTACGGCTCTTGTCGAGCGTAATCTTGTTGTTCTTGATGAGGTCGGCGGTGAATTCGGAGATGTGAATCATCTTGGTGGAGGCGGCCTGCTCGAACACCGTGCCGGTGAGCGGGGAGCGCGGGATCTCAAGGAAGTCGGCCGGCCCGTTCATGGTGTCCATGTACTGATGGAGAACGCGCCACATGTGACCGCATTCGCCGCCCAGGATCCAGCGGACGCCGAGCCGTTTGGCCTCGGCATACATCTTGCCGTTGAGCTTCTTCATCATCTCGTTGGAGGTGAAGAGGCCGAAGTTGCCGCCTTCGGAGGCATAGGTGGACCAGGTGTAATCCAAACCGATGGCCTCAAACAGCAGCAGATACCCCATACAGGTGAAGATGCCGGGCTCCGCAAAGACATCGGCCGAAGGGGTGATGAACAGCACCTCGGCGCCCTTGCGGTTAAAGGTCGGGTTGACCCGGATGCCGGTCAGATTCTCAATGTCGTCGCAGAGAAATTCGACGTTGCCCTTGAAGGCTTGCGGCGTCAGACCCATGTGGTTGCCGGTCCGGTTGGAGTTGGAAACCGGTTCCATGGCCCAGTTGATCCCCACGCCCACCATGTGGAGCAACTCGCGGAGCATCATGGTGATCTCTGCGGTGTCGATGCCGTAGGGGCAGAAGACCGAGCAGCGCCGGCACTCCGTGCATTGGTAGGCATACATGAACCATTCCTTGAGCACGCCTACGGTCATCTCGCGGCCGCCGACCATTTTGCCCAGAATCTTGCCGGCCCGGGTGAACTCCTGGCGATACACGGAGCGCAGCAGTTCGGCCCGCAGTACAGGCATGTTTTTCGGGTCGCCGGTGCCAAGGAAAAAGTGGCACTTATCGGCGCAGGCACCGCAACGAACACAGCAGTCCATGAATATCTTCAGGGAACGGAAACGGTCGAGCCGGTCCGCCAGGCCCTGGAGAATGATCTCCTTCCAATTTTCGGGAAGTTTCCAATCGTCGTCCTCGGGGCTCCATTCACGGGCATTGGGAAAACTGACGCCCTTTTGGCTGTCCAGATATCTGATGACTTCAGCCTTGGCCGGGTAGGCATAATTTCCGGGCTTGAATACGGCAGGTACATCCATCCAGCTCTTGGTCGGGATGGAGCCCGTCATCAGTGAAGGTCCCTCGGCAACGCTCCGTGCCAGCTTATCTACCTTTACTACTGCCATTGCTCTGTCTTTATCCTCTAATTATCCAGCGTTAGTCATTAGCCTTGCGATGGCAATTCTTTCTCAACGGGAATGCCCTGCTCGACCATATCTTCACGGAACTCGTCCTCATAGGCAGCGTAGGAGTGCGGCTTGATTTCCGGGTTCCAGGGGTTGATATGGCGCTTCATCCTGGAATTGTTTGCCAGGTTCCGGGTCGGGCTGAGGAAGATGCCGCCCATATGCATAAGCTTGCTGAAGGGAAAGTACGCAAGCAGAGTGCACACTAAAAAGAGATGGGTATAGAAGAGTGGACTGATCTTGTCGACGATGGTCGGTGAAAAGGTGACCAGGCCCACCGCCAACTGCTTGACGGCGTTGATGTCCATGTCGGCCCGGATATAAAAGCGCATCAGGATGCCGGTCAACACGATGCCCAGGATCAGGAAGAGCGGGAAATAGTCGTTCACCAGGGAGATGTAGCGTACCTGCGGATTGACCAGACGGCGACCGAACAGGAAGAGCAGGGCGAGCACGATGGTCACGTCTGTCATATACATGGTCGGCGCGCCGATCTGCAGGAGCGAGTCGCCGATCTCCACAAAGGACACCACCCACGGCACCGGGTCGAGGAACAGCCGCATGTGGCGGATGATGATCACCAGGAAGCTGTAATGAAACAGAATGCCGAAAAGCCACAACCACTTGCTGGACTCATAGGTCAGTTTCGGCCCGGCGTAGACGGTCGCCTTGGTGTTGCGCCAGAGTGAGCGAAAGAGCACAATTTCAAGAAACATCCTGGCCACGACCTGGGCGACATTGACCGGAGCCTCGAGTTTGTCGTGCTTGATCCAGGGCAGCGAATACCCCTGGCCGCAGGTGGTGGGAATTTTGAATGGAACAGGCGACTTGCCCCACCGGATGACCCGGTAGCAAAAACCGCCTAGGAACAGCGCCATGGCCAAATACGGAATGACAACACCAAAAAGGTATTGCATTCCCGGTATCTGCACCAGTATCAGCGCACACAACACCAGGGCAATGACTGCCGCCAAAGGGAAGGCGTACTTCATCGATCACTCCTTCGCATTCAGATTAACTGTAATTTGTAAAAATTACGATAAAAGCCGGAGGTACGCTCCTGTCCTGTTCTGAAGCTCTCCAGCGAATCACACGCATTCACGGTTCAATTTTGGCGGCGACACCCCGCTGCTCCCTCCGCAGGAGGGCGGATGGGCAGGCTGCATCGGTGAGGATGGCGCTGCCGCTTTTCAACTCGCGGACCCGGTTGCGATACAACTGTTCCCGGCATTCGCTATAGATATTGAAAGCCATCAGTCCCATCTGGTCAATCCTGCAATCCAAGGCATCCAGTTTGCCTAACAGCGGCTGCATGTTCTTGTCGCCGGAAAATACCTGCTTCACTACCCATTTCAGCTCCAAGAAAGGAGCGACAGCCTGCGCCGGGGTGAAATCCTGAACCGCCCTGATCCGAACCACCTGATCTAGTGGCTTGCCAAAGGCCTGAATATCGGCATCGGCCTGCAGCAATTCGAGCAAAGCAGTCAGTCCCGCGGTGATATTGCTGCCTACCGGGTTGGCGAACGGATCCTTGGCGCTTTTGAAAAAACCGGGAGCGGTGTAACTGTCAAGAGTTCGTTCAATCCACAGGGACAGGATCTCTTTCTTTTTGCTGGTTAGCGCTTCGGTAATTTCCATTGTCCACGATCATGGCCACCGCGACGCCCCGGAGCGAAACGGCCAATGCAATTCTGTTCGTATATCAGTCAACTCCGCCCATGGACGAAAATGAATGATGATTCATCACGCATTGAATGCTCTAGCATGATTACTGATTTGTTTCAAGATAAAAGTTAGTGGACCGTCCCGACCGCTTCCCCGCTGGAGCGCCATTCTTTCAACAGAAAAATAGCCACTTGGATATAGGGATCGGTGGTCACCAGCTTGTCAATCTTCTGCTCCGAGACGGTCTGCGTATCCTCGTCGTCGCCCTCCTGCATCAGACCTGCGGCTTTGGCCTCCTTGCGGGCGGCTTTGATCTCTTCCCGGTCTTTCCACATGGGGTTGAGGGCAACGGTCACGGTGGTCTGCTTGACCCGAGCCTTGGTTTTTTGCATTTCTTCCTTGATCTTCTTGAAGGCGGCGCTGTTTTCGACCCATTGTTTTCCTGCCAGCCACATCTGGTCCCGGGGCAATCGGTCTCCCTGCCACCGGACATAATCCACCTTGCCCACCTGGTCCCACGGCAAGGAATAATCCATGTATTTTTCGCCTGTTTCCAGGTAGTCGAAGAGCGAAGGCACGGTCAGGTCTGGCTCGACGCCTTTGTACTGAGTGGAACCGCCGTTGATCCGGTAGAATTTCTGGATGGTGAGCTTCAATGCCCCGAGATCGTCATAGTCCTGGAGATGCAGGAGCGGCAGGTTTTTGTTCATGTCCATCATTGCCTGTACCGTTCCCTTGCCGTGGGTGTGCTCGCTGCCGATAATAAAGGCCCGACCGTAATCCTGAAGGGCGGCGGCAACGATTTCCGAGGCAGAGGCGCTGAACTGGTTGACCAGGATGATCAGCGGCCCGCTGTAGGCGACATCGTGGGCATCGTTATCGAGAATCCGGACGGATCCTTGCGAATCCTTGACCTGCACAATCGGACCACCGGGCAGGAACAGCCCTGAAATCTGCACAGCGTCGGCCAGGGCGCCGCCGCCGTTATTGCGCAGATCAATGATAAGACCGTTGATTTTCTGCCGTTTCAGTTTGACCAGTTCGGCCAGGGTGTCGTCGCTGACATTGCGGCTCTCCTTGCCCCGGCTCTGGGCCGCGAAATCTCTGTAAAAGCTGGGGATACGCAGATAGCCGATGGCGGTTTTACCGTTTTTGACCACCGTGGACTTGGCATAGGTTTCCTCGATGCGGACCACATCGCGGATGATGGGAATGACCCGCTTGGTCCCGTCGGGCTTCTGCACGGTCAGGCGGACCTCGGTCCCTTTGGGGCCCCGGATGAGGCTGACCGCTTCCCGGATGCGCATTTCGGCGATATCCGCCGGCTCGCCGTTTTTCTCGGCTACGGCTAGAATCGTGTCCTCGGCCTGGAGCTGTCCCTGCTTTTCGGCCGCGCTGCCGGGAATGATCCGCATGACCTTGATCAGCCCCTCGTCCTCCCGCAGCAGGGCGCCGATGCCTTCGAGGGAGCCGCTCATGTGGATATCGAAATCTTCCTTGGAAGTGGGAGCCATGTAATCAGTGTGGGGATCAAAGGCCCTCGCCACCGCATCAAAATAGCGGTCATAATGATCTTGACGGGACTGATGCATCAGCCGGCTCAAGGCGCGATGGACGGATTCGCGTACTTTTTTGGTCGCTTCCTGCATCTCTGCCGGATGCTGTTGGGGATGGATGTTTTTCAGAATTTCAGGTTGTTGCTTGCCCTTTGCCTCCAGCAAATCGAAGTAGGCTTCCAGGATCTGCATTTTCAGGGACAGGCGCCAGCGTTCCTTCAATTCGTCAATATTTTTGGCAACCTCCAGCTTTTTGGGATCTATTTCAAGCGATTCGTTCAGGTCAATGTCGAACCCTCGATCCAGGATCGGATCGATCATGTCGTTCACCTGGCTGACCCGGTCGTTGAGCAGAGTCATGCCGGCATCGGCCAACACGGCCTTGCCTCTTCTCAGATCCTCGCCGATATGATCGGCAAAGGCTTGGAGCTGCTTGGCGTCGGCTTGGAGCAGAAACCGTTTCCTCGGATCAAGCTGCTTGAGGTACAGATCAAAAGCCCGGCGGGACAGATCGCCGTCCAGCGGATGATGACTGAAATGCTGGGCCGGAAGCTGCTGGCTGAGCATCTGGGCGATCACTTGATTGCGGTTGGCGTTGAATTCTTCAGGGACAGCTTTTTTGGCCTGACTCTGAGGAATCAGGAACAAGGGAAGCAGGAAGAAGATGGCGGTGAAGAGCCATGAACGCCGGGCGGAAAGTCGGATGGGGAGTGTCATAACGGTTGGCGGGTCAATCCGAAAGGTAGAAGGAGACCATCAGGCGGCTAAGGGGTCTGAGGACGGTTGATCGGAACATCAAAAAGGGCTGACAAGTTTGTCGGCGCTGGCCATGGCATCCATTATCGCATACATATTGGAGATCTGGCCGACCTGCATGGCTGTTTTCAATTGAAAGAAATCCAGGCAAGCGGCGCAGGCGAGGATCTCCACCCCCTGGTTTTGCAACTCCCTGAGGGCGTCGAGAGCCCCGGAGGAGGAGGCTACCAGTTTGACGCCGCTGTTGTAGAAGAGAATTTTGTCCGGCAGCGGTTTGATTTCCTTGATGGTTTGGATATACGTCTGCAGCAGTGCCCATCCCAGTTCCTCGCTCCCCCGGCCCATGGAGTCGGAGGAAATGACGTACACCAGTCGGGGCGCCGCCGGGGTATCGCAACAGCAGCCGGTCTCGTCGGTTTGTGTCATCGGTTTGCCGGTTATCGCGACGGAGATGACAAAACCGCCGTCGGGCCGGTCGGCAATGATTGCCGTGTGCCCCTGGCTCCGGGCGAAACGGAGAACATTGTCCTTTGCCGCCTCATTGTCGGTCAGGACCTCAATCCGGCTGGCTCCTCGCTCAAGAGCATCCTTGACGCGCAGGACCGGCTGAGGGCAGGGAAGGCCCTTGCAATCGAGTGTGATGAGGGACATGAACAACTCCTTTTCCGCCCCGTTACGGATCTGCTGCTGATGAGACATCTCTACAAAATGATTTCCTGCCGTTCGCGGGCAAAAAAGATCTGCATGGAGCCATGTTCGGCTGTGCAGTAGATGCTGGCCAGTTGATCGAGTTGATCGTCACGGCGTTCCGGGTCGTGATGGAACAGGGCCAATTGTTTGACCTTCGCCCGTTTGGCGGCGGCAATGGCATCTTCGATCGGGGTGTGTCCCCAGCCGATCTTGCCCTGTTCGTACTCTTGCCGGGTATACTGGGCATCATGCACCAGCAGGTCGGCCCCCATGAAAAAATCTTCCAGCACCTGGTTCTGTTCCCGGGCCGCTTCCTGACCTTCCTGTGCCATCAATTCGTCGTAGTCGGGGTGAGCGGGGTCGGTGACAAAGAGGTTGCGGAACGGTTCGGCATCGTATGCGGTGCAGAAGACGGCGCCGCGAAAGCAGAAGCGGTAACCCAAAGTGATGATTGGGTGGTTGATGATCGTGGTCGACAGGGTAATGCCGTCGCCAAGGTCGAGAAGCGGCTCCTCTTTGAGCCGCAGATATTCGATATTGCCAGCCAGATCGCCCATGTTGACAGGAAAATAACGATACTTCATCTGCCCGCCGACAATAGCCTCCAGCGGCTCATCCTCATAGGTCACCGGGCCGAAGACCTTGAGGCGGGTACTGGGAATATAAGCGGGTACGAAGAAGGGAAATCCCATGATATGGTCCCAATGGGTGTGGGATAGATAGATTTCGGTGGAAATCGGTCCGTTGGGCTGGTCGTTGGCCAGCATGTCGAGGGCGAGTTCGCGGATTCCGGAGCCGGCGTCAATGATGATATGCCGGTTGACCTCCGGAAAGCGGAGTTCAATGCAGGCAGTGTTGCCGCCGTATTTTACGGTGTGCGGGCCCGGACAGGGAATTGAGCCGCGCACTCCCCAAAATTTGACGTGAATCATCCTCCCCCCTTGTTCGCTGCGTTGAATCGTGCTGTTCAGATCTGGAGAAAAATTTCCGCCTTCCGGATCTCCGCGTCAACGATCTCAGAAAGGCTGACCACAGCAGACCACTCCAAGCCGCATAATTCAAGTAGAGTTACCAATTGTTCCTCATCGGGATAGCGGTTGCCGGCATAGCCGATATCAAACAGGCAGATGTAGAAATCGGCCAAGGCCACTGTAGCCACCAATCCTTGATGCTCTGGTGCCGCCTGTTTTGGCGTGTGGTGGTGGCAGATGGCATCGGTGATCACCGGGTTGAGTTTCCACGTTGCAGCAATTAACTGGCCGACTTCTTCGTGGTTGATCTCCAGGTACTGCGTTTCCATGCGGATCAAGGGTTCCTGCATGTTTCTTGCACGGGCCAATACGTCGATGTATTCGTCTCCGAACGGTATCTTGCCGAGATCGTGGAGCAATCCGGCAACAAAATATTCTCCCTGTTCCGCCAGTTGCAGGCCGCGTTCGGCGGCGAGCAGTTTGGCCATGACGCCGACCCCAATGGAATGCGCCCAGAAATCCTTGATCGGCAATGCCTTGGATTTATTGATCTGGCCGACACAGCGAATGGCCGCGGTCGACAGAGCCAGGTTCTTCACCGTGTTCAGCCCCAGCATGACGATGGCACGGGTCAGCGAAGTAACCTTGTTGAGCAGGGAATAATAGGCGGAATTGATCAGCTTGAGAACTTGGCCGGTCAGTACAGGATCAAGGGAAATGACCTTGTTGAGATCGTTGGGAGAGGTATCGGGTCGACTGCAAATTTCGAGAACTTTACCAACCGTGGTGGATAGGCTCGGCATTTTGTCAACAAATGCACGGATCTTGTTCAGGTTTGTCTTCCGTTCGTTCATCAGGACGACACACAAAGGGAAAAAGAGCCCAGAATACCAGGAGATTATTCAATATAATAAATGAAGGCGATGGGCAGGTCAAGCAGAGGGTATTGTTTTTACCAGGTTGACTAGCACCCGTGTTTTTTGAGAAAATCCCGGATCACTTCATCCATGATCTGCAGCGGCTTCTGTCCTGTTTCGTTGACCCGGAGCCACAGGCAGCGCTGGAAGGCACGATGCAGATCGACTGGCACCAGAAGTTTCAATTCGGCCAACAACGGCTGATTTGATTCAAGAGGCTGAGGCAAGTCGACCATGATAAGCCACCACGTCTTGGTAGCGCAGTCCCGACCCACCGAAGATATCGAGGGCCGAGCCCACGGTCACATCGATCCGGCCTCGGCCGCTGCAACGGATCTGCTCCAGGTCGGCCAGGGAAGCGACTCCGCCGGCGTAGGTTGTGGGCACCGGCACCACAGCGGCCAATA
Organism: Desulfobulbus sp.; assembly: GCA_009780825.1. Classification (GTDB taxonomy): domain Bacteria; phylum Desulfobacterota; class Desulfobulbia; order Desulfobulbales; family Desulfobulbaceae; genus Desulfobulbus. The sequence continues at coordinate 45,402 of WQZH01000007.1, forward strand.
GGTCAAGCAGGCGGGTGTCGATCCCCATACACTTGCCCTCGACATCGACGGCATGGATCAGGAACTCATCACAGAAACCGGCCAGATCATCGAGGACTTTGGGGCAGATCCGTAAGGTGGTGAATCGTTGCCATCGATCGGTTACGACATAGTACCCGTCCTGCCGCCAGCGGCAGCTCAGGTCGAGAACCAGCCGTTTTTTGCCGACCAGCCGGTTGAGGCGGGTCAAGCGTTCCTGGTCGAGGACACCGTCGTGGAAGACATGGGAGGTGACAATGAGATGCGAGGCGCCCTGTTCCAGCCAGTGGATCGCGTTGTCGGCGGTGATGCCGCCGCCCACTTGCATGCCGCCGGGCCAGGCGGCCAGGGCATCGCGGGCTACTGCTTCGTTGCCCTGGCCAAGCATGATGACATGCCCCCCGACGAGGCCATCTTGACGGTAGAGGGCTGCGTAGTGGGCAGGGGGCAGGTCGGAGGCGAAATTGGTCAGCAGGGAAGCCGGATCGTCGGCAAGGGTGGAGCCGACGATCTGTTTGACCTTCCCGTGATGGAGATCGATGCAGGGGCGGAAGCGCATGCGGCTATGCACAAAAAAGGGGCTGGCCGTATCGGCGGCCCTGATGCGGGTGGGTTACATTTCCTTGACCATCATCGTGGTGGGGTCAAGGCGCAAGCCCTTGCCGTCCGTGACCTGCTCGCCAAAGTTCCGGATGATGTCGAGCTGGATGGTGGCGTCGTGCTCGGGTTTGAGCAGGATGATCACGTCGAACAGGTCGTCGACTTCATGGCAGGGCGCGGGTACGCCAGCGGGCGAGACCCGGTCGTCGCTGCGGTGGCAGATGGCCGAGAACCAGGCCTGCATGTCCATACTCTCCATCAGATTCTTGATATCTTCCAAGGCTTCGCGGTCCGTCTGGTCGAAATCGAACCCGTCGACGATCAGGCAATCCGGCCGGAAAATATCCTGAAGCACCAGATCGTTCAGACGCTCTTCCAGGCGGGACCGGGTGAAGGCGGCCACCTTGAAGGTCATGATCATCCGGTGACGGGCGACCATGTCGATCAATTCATGCGGCCGGGTAACGCTGTGCCCCTGGAGAATGGTCGAAAGGATGTCGTCGTACCACTTCTTGGTTTTATCGATCGATTCGCCGATGCTGACATGGATGACGCGCTTGCCCCGGAGAATGGCATCTAGGGCGATCTGCACCAGGAGCGCGGTTTTGCCGAGTCCGGCCCGGGCCATGATCAGGCCCAGTTGATTGTGCTCCCGGCCCATGTTGAGTGCCCGCAGCGGATTTTGTTGTACCAGCGGTTCGTATCCCATAACTCACCTCGTTCGGTTCATGCTGTTTTGTGGTTGGAGACAACCGGCCACAACGCTTACGCGTCTTTTTTCTGGGCCGCAAAGGTCTTGATCAATTCTTCGGACACTCCCTTGGGCACCTGTTTGTACGTGGCGAACTCCATGGTGAATTCCGCCTTGCCCTGCGTCAGGGAGCGCAAGGTGGTGGAGTAGCCGAACATCTCGGCCAAGGGCATCTCCGCCTCCACCACGGTGTAGTTTCCTTCCTCGAAGGTACCGATGATCACGCCGCGGCGCTGGTTCAGACTGCCCATGACCGCGCCTTGAAATTCGGAGGGTCCTTCCACCGCAACCTTCATGATCGGTTCCATGATCACCGGCGCGGCCTTGGCGTACCCCTGCCTGAAGGCGCTCATGGCGGCCACCTGGAAAGCGATGTCCGAAGAGTCGACCGCATGGAAGGAGCCGTCGTTGATGGTCACCCGGATGCCGGTGATCGGCGCTCCGGTCAGCGTACCCTTCTCCAGGGATTTTTTGAAGCCCTTATCGCAGGAAGGGATGTATTCACGAGGGATCACGCCGCCGACGATCTGGTCGACAAATTCATATTCCCCTTCTTCCACCAACGGCTCGATGAAGCCTGCCACCCGGCCGTATTGGCCGGAGCCGCCGGTCTGTTTTTTGTGGGTGTAGTCGAATTCGGCCCGCTGGGTGATGGTCTCGCGGTACGCGACCTGCGGCGCGCCCACCGCGACCTCGGCCTTGTACTCACGCTTCATCCGCTCGATGTAGACCTCGAGATGCAACTCGCCCATGCCGGAAATGATGGTTTCGTTGGTCTCGTGATCGACGTAGGTTTTGAAGGTGGGGTCTTCCTTGGTGAAACGGTTCAACGCCTTGGACATGTTGATCTGGGCCTTGTTGTCCACCGGATTGATCGCCAGGGAAATGACCGGCTCCGGCACGTGCATCGAACTCATCGACCAGTTGAGGCCCGGGCTGCAGAAGGTATCGCCGGAGGTGCAGTCAATGCCGAACAGGGCAACGATGTCGCCGGAACCGGCTTCCTCGATTTCTTCCATCTCGTTGGCATGCATTCGGACCAGTCGTCCCACCTTGGCTTTTTTGCCGGTGCGGCTGTTGATGATGGTATCGCCTTTCTGGATCATGCCCTGATAGGTGCGGATGTACGTCAGCTGGCCGTAGCGGCCGTCTTCCAGTTTGAAGGCCAGGGCGACCAGCGGGTCGGCAGGGTCGTTGCTGACCACCACTTCATTTTCATTTTGATCGAGTTCCAGAGCCGTGTTCTCGATGTCGGTCGGGCACGGCAGATAGGCATTGACCGCATCGAGCAGCAACTGTACGCCTTTGTTCTTGTAGGCGGAGCCGATCAGGACCGGGGTCAGATCCAGGCTCAGCGTTCCCCGTCGGATGGCATCATGGATCAAGGCTTCCGGGATCTCACCCTCTTCCAGCATGGCTTCCATCAATTCGTCGGAAAACATCGAAACCGCATCCAGCAGTTCTTCCCGCTTGGCTTCAGCCGCATCCTGCAACTCCGGCGGGATCTCGGCTTGCCGGATCTGAATGCCCTGATCGCCGTCGAAGTAGATCGCTTTCATGCTAACCAGATCGATCATGCCCTGGAGGTCGTTTTCCAGGCCGATGGGAAACTGGAGCATCACCGCATTGAGGTCGAGTTTGTCGCGGAGCTGCTGGGTGACCCGATAGGGGTTGGCGCCGGTACGGTCGCACTTGTTGATGAAGGCGACACGGGGAACCTTGTAGCGGGTCATCTGCCGGTTGACCGTGATCGACTGCGATTGAACGCCGCCCACCGAGCAGAGGATCAGCACCGCGCCATCCAGGACCCGCAGGGCGCGCTCGACCTCGATGGTGAAGTCGACATGGCCGGGCGTGTCGATGATGTTGATATCGCAATCCTTCCAGGTGCAATAGGTGGCGGCCGACTGGATGGTGATGCCGCGTTCCTTTTCCAGATCCATGGAATCCATGGTCGCGCCGACGCCGTCCTTGCCGCGAACCTCGTGGATGGCATGAATTCGCTGGGTGTAGAACAAAATACGCTCCGTCAGTGTGGTCTTGCCCGAATCGATATGGGCGCTGATGCCGATATTCCGCACCTTGGTCAAATCTTTTTTCATGACACGTTCCTCAATACCGCTTGCCGGTCGCTTGCCCTGTGCTGCCCCATTCTATGGGTCAAAAAAATAAAAAAAGGAGTTACAGCAGGTTCTGCAACTCCATACGCTATGCTGTGTGCTGGCAACGAATAGAAAGAAAAAGGATATTTCCGCTTGGAACCACTCTTGCTTCCGCCTGTTTTTTTTCAGCGCGGAGAACTGAGGACCGTGCCAGATATTAATAAAAATATTATTTGTAGCACAGGCACATTATTTGATCAATGATTTTTTTGCCCAAGCGAAATAATCGTGACAGAAGGGGACCACCTCTTGGTGTTCCGTCTTGGTTTTGTTGACGGTATACGTCCTTCGGCCTTATCCAGGTCAATATCGACCCATTTAGCGGCTTGTAGCTCGCCGGGACGTACGAACAGCAGGGGCGATTCAATGCCGCACGGTGACGACTGAGGCGCGTGGCGTTGCCTGACAGCCCTATCTATCGCCCGAAACAGCACTGCTACGTCCGCCGGTTTGGTGAATGCCGGACGATGCCTGATCGTGTTGGCCTTGACGGTTTTTTTCAGATAAGGACAGGGATCGGCTAGGTCACGCCGCCCGGTGGCAATGGCGCGCTGCAACACTTTATCGGCGGCCTTGTTTGCCCGCCAGACTTCAAATCACTCTTCCGTCAAGCGGTCAAAGGTGTTGTCCCGCTGTTCCTTCTCAGCCTTCCTTGCTTCAGAGGGATCAATAACCTTGCGCCAGCAGAGCTTGCGGGCCGCAATGAGGCTGGTACCTGGCCACTGGCCCAGGCCAAGCATGTTTGCCTTCCCGTTGAAACGGTAGCGGAAGCGCCAGAGCTTCCCCCCGGCAGGGGTGACAAGCAGAGATAGACCCAGACCGTCATTTCTGGTGAACGGGCTTGCGGCTTCAGGCTCCGATGGTGGCATCAGACAGAGCCATGGCATCCCCCTTGCGTATATCGTTTTTTGAATACGAGGAAACCCGTATGTATATACATGGCGAAATCGTAAAAAAGCCGTCCACCACAATGGCGGTTATTGACGAGATGCCCAGGGCAACTGAGGCATGTGCGGTGAAGTCATCTCTGTATACCGGGCCAAGGCGGTTGTGGTTTGTGGGTGCATCGGGTATGCTGGCCGCTAGAAAAAGCCCCTGTAACCAGACAGAATATTGGCCGATTGAAAGGAAAGAAAAAATTTGTATACGATTGTGTGTGTTTTCGATTTTTCATTTTTTTCAATCCAATAAATTCACGGCCATATTGTATATTGGCGAGTCCCACACGGGCGGGGGACATCCAACTCTGTTGGGAAATAAAGCCCGTGAGTGCATCACTCACGGGCTTTTCCGTTGTGCGCCCGGGCATGACACGACGCAAGAGGCCAGCAACATGAGCAGTCACTCTCTCAAAGAAATACAAAAACGACGCACCTTCGGCATCATCAGTCATCCGGACGCCGGCAAGACCACCCTGACTGAAAAGCTGCTCCTGTTCGGCGGCGCCATCCAGATGGCCGGTGCAGTCAAGTCCCGTAAAACAGCGGTGCACGCCACCAGCGACTGGATGGCCATCGAGCGCGAACGTGGCATCTCGGTGACCACCTCGGTGATGAAGTTCAACTACCGCGACTACGAGATCAACCTGCTCGACACCCCCGGCCACCAGGACTTCTCGGAAGACACCTACCGGGTGCTGACCGCCGTGGACTCGGCGCTGATGGTGATCGACTCGGCCAAGGGCGTCGAAGCCCAGACCACCAAACTGATGGAGGTCTGCCGGATGCGCAACACCCCCATCATCACCTTCATCAACAAGCTCGACCGCGACGGCATGGAGCCGCTGGACATCCTCTCCGACATCGAGGACAAACTGCAGATCGAATGCGCGCCGCTTTCCTGGCCCATCGGCATGGGCAAGGGCTTCAAGGGCGTCTACGACCTGCACCGTCAGCAGATAACCCTGTTCACCCCCAGCCATGTCACCTGCCCCGAAGACTGCATCGTGGTCAAGGATCTGAGCGACCCGATGCTCGATCAACTGCTGGGAGGCTATGCCGCCGACAAGCTGCGGGAAGACATCGACCTGCTCCACGGCGCCGCCAATCCTTTCGGATACGAACACTACCTCAAGGCTGGCCAGACCCCTGTCTTTTTCGGCAGCGCCATCAACAACTTCGGCGTACGCGAGTTGCTCGACGCCTTTGTCGAACTCTCGCCTCCGCCTGGTCCGCGCGCCACCACCACCCGCATGGTCCACCCCGAGGAAGAGGCTTTCAGCGGCTTCACTTTCAAAATCCAGGCCAACATGGACCCGGCCCACCGCGACCGCATCGCCTTCTTTCGCATCTGTTCGGGCAAGTTCACCCGGGGGATGAAGGTGATCCATCACCGGCTGGGCAAAGAAATGAGCTTAAGCAACGCCACCGTGTTCATGGCCCAGGAGCGTTCGCACGTGGACGAAGCCTATCCCGGCGACATCATCGGCATCCACAACCACGGCACGATCAAGATCGGCGACACCTTCACCGACAAGGAGGAACTCAAGTTCACCGGTATCCCCAACTTCGCGCCCGAGCATTTCCGCCGGGTGATCCTGAACAATCCGCTGAAGATGAAGCAGTTGCAGAAAGGACTTCTGCAGATGGCCGAGGAGGGGGCGGTGCAAGTCTTTCGGCCGCTGGTGGGCAACGACTATATCCTCGGTGCGGTGGGCGTGCTCCAGTTCGAGGTGACCATGACCCGGCTCAAAGACGAGTACGGCGTGGATGCCACCTATGAACCGCTCAGTTATACCCTGGCTCGCTGGGTGCGGTGCGACGACAAGCAGCAGTTACGTGCCTTCGAGAAGAAAAGCCAATTCAACCTGGCCCTTGACGCCGAAGGCCACCTGACCTATCTGGCCGAGGGGAGCTGGCGGCTGGCGCATACCCAGGATCTGTTTCCCGAGGTGATCTTTCACAACACGCGGGAATCGGAGTGAAGGCGGAGGAACTGCGGAGGAATCGTGCCTTTTCCGTCTCCAGCGCGCTTGCTGAGCCCATAACTCCATGCCCTCGATCCTGCTCATCCATCCGCCGGTGGCCAAACCGGGCGAACCGCCGGCCGGCATTACCGCCCTGGCCGGCAGCCTGCGCCGCCACAACATCGATTGCGGCCTGCTGGATGCCAATCTGGAGGGGCTGTTGTTCCTCCTTAACCAGGATGCCGCCCTGCCCGGCGAGACCTGGTCCAAAAGGGCCTGGCGCCATCGGCTCGCCAACCTGGCCGCGCTCCGCTCATCCGCGCTCTATCGCCATCCTGACCGCTACCAGCGGGCAGTACGTGACCTCAACCGTGCCCTGGAATTGGCGGCGTACCGCTATCCGGATACTCTTCTCAGCCTGAGCAACTACCAGGACGAATGCAACTCGCTGGCCAGCAACGACCTGTTGCGGGCCGCGGAACAACCCGAGTGCAATCCCTTCTTCACCTGGATGCAGGCCCGGATTCCAGCCCTGCTGGAACAGCATGCCCCCGAATGGGTAGGGATCTCGCTCTGCTATCTCAGCCAGGCGACCTGCACCTTTACCCTGCTCGGTTTTCTTAAGAGGCGATACCCCGCCATCAGGCTGGTCCTGGGCGGCAGCCTGCTCACCTCCTGGATGAGCAACCCGGGATGGCACGATCCCTTTGCCGGCCTGGTCGACCAGTGCATTGCCGGAGCAGGAGAAGAGCCGCTCCTGCGTCTTCTCGGCCATGACCGATCTGCCGTCGACCCGCCTCCCGACTACCTCGGCCTGCCGCTGACCGACTATCTCTCACCTGGACTGATCCTGCCGTATGCGGCCTCGCGCGGCTGCTACTGGAACAGGTGCGGTTTCTGTCCGGAAACGGCGGAGCAGAGCCGCTACCACCCGGTTTCACCGCCCACGGTTCTTGATCACCTGCACGAATTGCGCGGCCGACTCCAGCCAGTGCTACTCCATCTGCTCGACAACGCAGTCAGCCCCGCAGTGCTGCGCGCGTTCTGCGCACAACCGCCCGGCATCCCCTGGTACGGTTTTGTCCGTTTCCACGAACAACTGGCCGACATCGACTTCTGCCGGCAATTACGCGCCTCCGGCTGCGTGCTGCTCAAACTCGGCCTGGAATCGGGCAGCCAGGCGGTGCTCGATGTGATGGACAAGGGCATCCACCTGGAGATGGCAACGCGGGTACTCCACGCCCTGCGCCAAGCCGGCATTGCCACCTACGTCTACCTGCTCTTCGGCACACCCACAGAATCACTTGCCGAGGCGCGCCAAACCATGGAGTTCGTCCTGCGCCATCACCAGACCGTCACCTTCCTCAATCTGGCCATCTTCAATATGCCGATCACCAGTAACGAGGCTCAACAACTGCCGGGCATCGGATTCTCCCCCGGCGACCTGTCGCTCTACCTGGATTTCATCCATCCCCGGGGTTGGGACCGGCGGGCGGTGCGGACCTTCCTTGACCGTGAATTCAGGCGCCAGCCGCGGATTGCCGCCATCCTGCGCCGCGATCCGCCATTTTTTACCTCCAACCATGCTCCGTTCTTTGCCGACTTTCAACCCGATCAATCGTATGGACAGGGGGGAAAGAAGGGCATCCCACCCCACTTTGGAGCGGAAAAAAATCCTCTTTAATGCTAGGTTGACGACAATAGAAAGCCTTGCCGGCTCACTGTCCCGGCCCATCGAATGCCTGCTGCCGCAGGCTTTGCCCTTTTGAAAGGAAACCTCATGGCTGCACTCGTCGTCCACCTCCATCGCCAGATCAAGCCCGATTTCGCCTACTGTTTCAACATCGAATCCGGCCGCGCGCTCACACCGGGTGAGACCGAGCGGTTGCGCCTGATCCTGGCCGACGGTTTCCTCATCGACACCGTCACCTTCGAGCCCACTCTGACCGGTGAACGGGTCGTCGAAATCGGTCCCCGGCTCAACTTCGCCACTGCCTGGTCATCGAACATGGTGTCCATCTGCCGGGCAGTCGGCCTGGACATGGTCACCCGAGTGGAGCGCTCCCGCCGCTATCTGGCGCCCGAAGGCGAAGATCTCGCGGCCTTTGCCGCCAAACATCACGACCGGATGACCGAATGCGTCTACCCGGCGCCGCTGACCAGCTTCGAAACCGGCATCAAACCCGAGCCGGTCTACGAAGTCGATCTGAAAAGCAAGGGGCCGGACGGCCTGCTCGATCTTCCCGGCATCTCCATGGACCAGTGGGACCGGGAGCTGTACCACGACTATTTCGTCACGCGCTGTGGCCGCAACCCGACCATTGTCGAGATCATGGACCTCAACAACGCCAACTCCGAGCATTCGCGCCACGGTTTTTTCCGGGGTAAGCAGGTGATTGACGGCCAGAACTACGACAAGCCGCTGTTCAAGGTGGTCACCGATACCCTGGCCGCCAATCCCAAGGGCAGCAAGGTGGCCTTCAAGGACAATTCCAGCGTGATCGAGGGCTCCACCCTGACCACACTCCTGCCCGAGCAACCGGGACAGCCCTCCCCGCTGCGCGAGGCCACGGTCTGCTACCATCCCCTGCTCACCGCCGAGACCCACAACTTCCCCACCGGCGTCGCCCCCTTTCCCGGCGCCGAAACCGGCACCGGCGGCCGCATCCGCGACGTGCAAGGGACCGGGCGGGGCGGATTGGTCATGGCCGGAACCGCTGGTTACTGCGTGGCCAGCCTCCACATCCCCGACTATCCGCTCCCCTGGGAACACGACTACGCCTGTCCAGACACCCTGGCCCCGGCCCTGGAAATCGAAATCGAGGCCAGCAACGGCGCCTCGGACTACGGCAACAAATTCGGCGAGCCGCTGGTGCAAGGTTTTACCCGCAGCTTCGACCTGCGCCTGGAGAACGGCGAGCGTTGGGGGTTTCTCAAACCGATCATGTTCACCGGCGGCATCGGTCAGATCGACGACCGGCATACCGAAAAGAAGCAGGCCAGCAAGGGGATGCTGATCGTCCAGGTGGGCGGCCCGGCCTACCGGGTCGGTTTCGGCGGCGGCGCGGCCTCGTCGATGATGCAGGGCGAAAACGAATCCACGCTCGATTTCGACGCGGTCCAACGGGGCGACGCCGAGATGGAGCAGAAGATGAACCGGGTGATCCGCGCCTGCAACGAGATGGGCGACATGAGTCTGATCGACGTCATCCACGACCAGGGCGCCGGCGGCCCGGCCAACGTGCTCAAGGAACTGGTCGAACACGCCGGCGGCCGGGTGGCAATCCGCAATATCCGGGTGGGCGATCCGACCATGTCGGTTTTGGAAATCTACGTGGCCGAATATCAGGAGCGGGTGGGTCTGCTGATCAGTCCCGAGAACATCGAGCACTTCCAGCGCATCTGCGAGCGGGAGAAGGTGGCCTGCGAGATCCTGGGCGAAGTCACCGGCGATCTGCGCTTTGTTGTCCATGACAGCCAGGACAACTCCACCCCGGTGGACATCGAGATTCCTGAGCTGCTCGGCAAGATTCCACAAAAAACCTTCACCGACAACCGTACCTGTCTTCCTTTGTCCCCCTTTGTCTTCCCCAAGGATCTGGACGTGCGGGAGGCCCTGCACCGGGTGCTGCGACTGGTGTCGGTGGGTTCTAAACGTTTTCTCACCAACAAGGTCGACCGGGCGGTCACCGGCCTGATCGCCCAGCAGCAGTGTTGCGGCCCGTTACAGTTGCCCGTCGGCGATGTGGCGGTGGTGGCCCAAAGCCATTTCGGCCACACCGGCATCGCCACGGCCATTGGTGAGCAGCCGATCAAGATGCTGGCGCATCCTGCGGCCGGGGCGCGGATGGCGGTGGGCGAGGCGCTGACCAATTTGGTCTGGGCCCGGATCAGGGATCTGGAGCAGGTCAAGTGCTCGGCCAACTGGATGTGGGCGCCGAAGCTGCCCGGCGAGGGAGCGGCCCTCCGCGACGCCGCCGAGGCCATGGCCGCGGCGATGATCGAGGTGGGCATCGCGGTGGACGGCGGCAAGGACAGCCTATCCATGGCGGCCAAGGTGGGCGACGAAGTGGTCAAGTCGCCGCGCGAACTGGTGATTTCTTTGTATGCGGCCATGGCCGACATCCGCAAAAAGGTCACCCCGGAGATCAAGGAGCCCGATTCTGCCCTGCTGCTGGTCGATCTCTCCGGCGGCAAAAATCGCCTGGGCGGCAGCGCCCTGGCCCAGATCTGCGGCCAGATCGGCGACGAGGTGCCGGACATGGACGATCCGCTCCTGGTCAAGCGGGCCTTTGGCGCTGTGCAGTACCTGATCGAAAACAGCCTGATCCGCTCCGGTCACGACCGCAGCGACGGCGGTCTGATCACCACCTTGCTGGAGATGGCCTTTGCCGGCAACTGCGGCCTCAATCTGGCGCTCAGCAGCCAGAGTTCGGCGCTGGAGGCCCTGTTTGCCGAGGAGCTTGGTCTGGTGATCGAATGCGGCTGGGACCATCTGGCCGAAGTCAAGCAGCGGTTCGAACAGGCCAAGGTCCCCTGTGTGGTGATTGGCTCCAGTACCGCGAAAAAGGCCGTTACTATCCAGTACAACGGACATCTGGTCCTAGACGACGCCATGGTCCTGCTCCGTCAGTGGTGGGAGGAGACCAGCTACCAACTGGAACGGCTGCAGGTTGCCCCTGAGTGCGCTGATGCGGAAAAATACCACATCTTCGACCGCCAGGGTCCGGAGTACGCCTTAAGATTCAAGCCCGAGGCCACCGCGCCGGCCATCCTGCGGCAAAAAGACAAGCCCATGGTGGCTATCCTCCGCGACGAGGGATCCAACTCCGACCGCGAGATGAGCTCCGCCTTTTACGCCGCCGGATTCGAGCCCTGGGACGTGACCATGACCGACCTGTTGGCTGGCCGGATCGATCTGGTCCGCTTCCGGGGCATCGCGGCAGTGGGCGGTTTTTCCTACGCCGACGTGCCGGAAAGCGCCAAGGGATGGGCCGCGACCATCCGCTTCAACCAGCGGCTCCAGGCCCAGTTCCACGCGTTCTACAACCGCCCGGACACCTTTACCCTGGGCATCTGCAACGGTTGCCAGCTGTTCGGCCTGCTCGGTTGGGTACCTTGGCAGGGCATCGAGGCCGAACAACAGCCCCGCTTCATCCATAACCTCAGCGGCCGATTCGAATCCCGCTGGTCCACAGTCAAAGTCCTGCCTAGCAGGGCGATCATGCTCCAAGGCATGGAGGGGCTGGTCTTCGGGATCCATGTCGATCATGGCGAGGGCTTTCTGCACTTTCCGGATACAACCATCCGGGAACGGGTCTGGAACGAGCAGATGGCCGCCGTGGTATTCGTCGACGACAGCGGCCAGCCCACCGAGGCCTATCCGTTCAACCCCAACGGCTCACCCGGCGGCCTCACCGGTCTCTGTTCACCCGACGGCCGCCACCTGGCGATGATGCCGCATCCCGAACGGGCCTTCCTTCCCTGGCAGTGCCACTGGCTGCCCCAATCAATGCACGAACTGCCGGTCAGCCCCTGGCTGCGGATGTTCCAGAACGCCTACACCTGGTGCATGGGTTGAGCGGATTGGGGGAGGAGGGAGGTGTGCCTGTCGGCTTGCGCCGACCTCCTGTGAAGTGATGCAAGGGTAAAAACAACTGCCGATACGACTTCAGGATCAGTGGGCGACTCCGTCGCGGCGGCTGACCCGCACCAGGGTCAGCCAGAGGATAGCAATATCGAACCAAAAGGATTGGCGGCGCAGCCACTCCATCCAGTTCGACTTTTCTCGGGATAAAGAGTCCGTCGCGGCCATTGATCTGCGCCCAACCCGGCATGCTCGAAACCAGCGCATGCGCCTCCTGTTCGGTCACGCAGGGCGATCCCCCGCAGGGAACGGCCAGGGGAACGAGGATGATCTCACGGACACAGTCAGAGGTCAAAGCAGCGCTTCAACACCCGAACATCTCCCGCAGCCCTTCGCGCAGAGAAACCGCTGCCTGCCAGCCCAATTCCCGCTCGATCCGCGCCGAAGAATACCAGGCCGAGCCCAGCAGACGGGCCACGGCCTCACTGTCGAGCGGCACGCGCCGTTGGCGCAGAATTGCGAGCCTATCGCCGCATCGGGCAGCGCCGCGCAAAACAATTGCAGGAATACTCCACCGGCAAGGCGGCAACCCCAGCACCTCACGCAGGGCATCATACAACTGCCGCCCGGATGGCGCCTCCGATCCCGCGACAATATAGGTCCTGCCGTTGGCCCGGTCGTCTTCCGCCACCCGCAGCATGGCGGCAACCACATCATCGACATGAACCAGCGAACGGCGATTGCCTGTCTCAGGCAAAGGCGGGAACAAACCACGCCCCACCAGCCGTCCCATGCGTTCGAGATTGCCCTGGCCACCGGAGCCGTAGACCATGGGCAAGCGCAAATTGACCACGTGCATGCCGTGCCGCCGGCCAGCTTCCAGCACTGCCTCCTCGGCTGCCCGCTTGGATTGTCCATAGGCTGTTTCCGGCTTTCCCGGAAAATCTTCATCGGCGCACATATCCCCTGGTTCGGCCATGGCCTCGACGCTCGAAAGAAAAACGAAGCGCTGAACACCGACCTGTCCAGCCGCCTCGATCAGGTTGCTTGTCCCCTCGAAGTTGACCAGCCAATGCTGCCCGGCATCGCGCCGCGACAAAGCGGCAAGGGCATGGTCATGGCCGGCGCAGTGGAAGACCGTTTGCGCCCCCTGGCAGGCGACGCTCAGTGCCGCGGGATCGTCCAAAGACGCGATGCAGGTTGCCATGCCTGGGACAAGGCGTTTGCCCAAGGCCATGCACACTACGCCCCGATGGCCCAGCGCCCGCGCCAGACGGCTGCCGATGAACCCAGTCGCTCCGGAAATCAATGGCATCCATCACCTCCTGGACAAAATCGGCATACGCCCGCCCCAAGGCTGGACCAGCAAACAACCGCTCATAGCGTACCCGCCCATCTCGCACCAGCCCCAATACCCTCCGGCATCACAATGTTGCCCGCCAAGTCCGCCGCCACCAGCGGCTCAGCGAAAATTCTCCCATGGTTATGAGGCAGCGCTGCCCCGCCTTCTCATGCAATCCCAAGGACATTCTCGGCAAGGTCCACAGGGCACTGAGCATGGGCGCCATCAGCTACTCTCCACAACAATCCGTTCGATCTCGCCAACACGGTCGCCAACCGGCGCGGCATTGCCTCTGGCCTCGACATTGAGCCGCAGCAAGGGCTCGGTGTTGGAGGAGCGCAGGTTGAACCGCCAGTCGGCAAACTCAAGGCCGATGCCATCGGTGCGGTCCACTACCAGTGGGTTCTGACCAACAAAATGCGCCTCCACCCGCTGCATCGCCGCCTGGGCGTCGCCCACTCGGTAGTTGATCTCGCCGCTACAGGGGAAGGCGGCCTCTCGGTCTCCGACCAGGATGGAAAGCGGTTTGCCGGTGGCGCTCATCAATCCGGCCACCAGCAGCCAGGGGATCATGCCGCTGTCGCAGTAGGCGAACTCGCGAAAATAATGGTGTGCGCTCATCTCGCCGCCATAAATGGCGTTCTCGGCGCGCATCCGCTCTTTAATGAAGGCGTGCCCTGTCTTGCTCTGAACGGCAATGCCGCCAGCATGCCGCACGATGTCGATGGTGTTCCAGGTCAGGCGAGGATCGTGAATGATTTTCTCCCCGGGATGGCGGGCGAGAAAGGCCGCCGCCAGCAGACCGACGATATAGTAGCCTTCGATGAATTTGCCGGTTTCGTCGAAGAGGAAGCATCGATCAAAATCGCCGTCCCAGGCGATGCCCATGTCCGCCCGGTGCGCTCTCACGGCTGCGGCGGTAGCGGCCCTGTTTTCAGGAAGCAGCGGGTTGGGAATGCCGTTGGGAAAGGTTGGGTCTGGTTCGTGGTGCATTTTGATGCATTCGATCGGGACCGCCAGGTCGCGAAACCGCGCCTCCAGGGCATCGATCACATGCCCGGCCACGCCGTTGCCGGCATTAGCGACCAGCCGCAGGGGACGCAGCCGCGCTGGTTCGATATAGCCCAGCAGATGGTCGATGTACGGAGCGAGTATGGAGCCGTGGTGCAGTGTTCCGCGCTTGGCCGCATGCACGAAGGCGTTGGCGCTGGCCAAACGCTCGATCTCCCGGAGACCGGAATCGCCGCTGATTGGTTGCGCCCCTTGGCGGACCAGCTTCATCCCGTTGTAATCCATGGGATTGTGGCTGGCGGTAACCGCGATCCCGCCGTCGACATCCAGGTGAAAAGCGGCGAAATAAACCTCTTCGGTTCCAGTCTGGCCGATATCGACGACATCCACGCCGACATCCATCAACCCTTCGGCCACGGCCTGTTTGAGCGCCGGGCTGGTGAGGCGGGCATCGCAGCCGACAACCACTCTCCGGGGATGAAAATATTCGCCATACGCCCTACCGATGCGGCGAGCGATCTCTTCGTCAAGGTCCACACCCAGCCGACCGCGAATATCATACGCCTTGCAACAGGAAAGCATTATTGACACCGTCCGTATTGATCGAGCAGACGGACAATATCGTCCTCTCCCAGGTATTCGCCGCTCTGTACCTCGATCATGACCAGATTGAGTATGCCGGGATTTTCTAGTCGATGGGCGCAGCCGGCGGGAATGTAAGTGGATTCGTTGGCGCCGACCAGCATCTCCTTGTCGCCGTTGACCACCTTAGCCATGCCGCTGACCACGATCCAGTGCTCGCTGCGATGATGGTGCATCTGCAGGCTGAGACTGGCCCCTGGCTTGACTTCGATCCGCTTGATCTTGAACCGAGACCCCTCCTCGAGCACAGTATAGGTGCCCCAAGGTCGAACAACCGTGCGGTGCAGCCTGTAGGCATCGTGGTTCTGCTGTTTGAGCCGGTCCACCACCTTTCTTACATCCTGAACCTTGTCCGGATGCACGATGAGCAGGGCGTCGGCCGTATCAATGACAATCAAATTCTCAATGCCGACCGTGGCAACGAGACGATCTTCATTATGGACATAGACATTCCGGCTGTTGCAGAAAATCGTCTCTCCCGTACTCCGGTTATTGTCGGCATCGCCGTCGACGAGTTGACTGACGGCGTTCCAGGAACCGATATCGCTCCATCCCATGTCCACCGGCACCACGGCGATGTCGGCCGAGCGCTCCATCAGGGCATAATCGATCGAAATATCGGGAAAACGCTTGAAGTCGTCCTGCGGGATTTCCTGCATTGCCGCATGCGGCTGGCCGGATGCGTTCATGGTATCCCAGCATGCCCGCGCCGCCTCGAAAACATCCGGGGCGTGCCTGGCCATCTGGTCCAGCACCGTTCCGGCGGCAAAGCAGAACATGCCCGCGTTCCAGAAGTAATTTCCTGCCGCCAGGTACTGTTTGGCAATATCGGAGTCAGGCTTTTCCACGAACCGGTTGACGGTCTTCCCCGCAGCCAGATCCCCGCCGGCTTCTATATAGCCAAAGCCTGTTTCCGGTGCATTCGGAACGATCCCGAAGGTCACCATCAGTCCTTGTCCGGCAAGCGTCCGCGCATCGGCGACCGCACGGACAAAGGCGGAATGATCCCGCACCAGGTGATCGGCAGGCAAGACCAGCAAACAGGCCGAGGGCCCGAATGCGTCCCTGATGTGCAAGGCAGCCATGGCAACCGCAGCGGCGGTATTGCGGCCAAAAGGCTCAAGCAGAAAATGCGCCTGCACCGCCTCGCCAATTCCCGCTCTGGCCAATTCGTCCTTGCTGGTGAAATAGTAGTCCCGGTTGGTGACGGTGAAAACATGTCCGCCTTCGGCGACCGAAGCGGCTCTTTGATATGTTTTGCACAACAGGCTTTGGCCATCGGCCATTTTCATGAACGGTTTGGGGTGTCCTTCGCGGGAAACCGGCCACAGGCGGGTCCCCGAACCTCCTGAGAGAATGACAGGGATAAGCATAATCAGTCCTCGATACCAATTGATAATAAGTTATAAACTCTTCCAAGAACGTTGACCGCCGCCGTGCGGCTATGCAAACAGTTCGCCTTGGCCAAGAGTCTTGCCCGCCGTATCTTTCGCGGCTAACCGCGGCTTGCCGTGGATGGGCCAGGCAATCGCCAATTGCGGATCGGACCAGAGGAGACTCCGCTCACTCTCCGGGGCGTAATAATCCGTGGTTTTGTAAAGGAACTCGGCGGATTCGCTGATCACTAAAAAACCATGGGCACAACCTGCGGGAATCCAGAGCTGCTTCTTGTTCTCGGCGCTGAGATATTCCCCTGCCCATTGGCCGAAGGTCGGAGAGCTTCGGCGAATATCGACGGCCACATCAAATACCTCTCCAGCCACGCAACGCACCAGTTTGCCCTGAGCGGCTGGCGGCAGTTGATAATGAAGCCCCCGAAGCACCCCCTTGACCGATCGGGAGTGATTATCCTGGACAAAACGGACATCAAGCCCAGTTATTTGCCGGAAAAGGCGCTCGTTAAAGCTTTCGTAAAAAAAACCGCGTTCATCCGTATACACTTTTGGCTCAATGAGCAACACATCAAAAATCGCCGTAGCCGTCACCCGCATCAGAACACCTTTTCCTTCAAGATTGCCGACAGGTACTGACCATAGCCGTTTTGGGACAGTTCCCGGGCCAAATCCGCCAGATGCCCGGCGTCAATCCAACCTTGACGATAGGCGATTTCTTCCGGACACGCCACCTTTAATCCCTGCCGTTTTTCAATAGTCCGGACGAATTGCCCGGCCTCCAGCATGGATTCATGAGTGCCGGTATCGAGCCAGGCATAGCCGCGACCCATGATTGCCACATGCAGACGGTTTTGCTCAAGGTACACCCTGTTGACATCGGTGATCTCCAATTCCCCCCGCGCCGACGGCTTGATGGTCTTGGCGATATCGATCACCTCGTTGTCATAAAAATACAACCCGGTCACCGCGTAGTTGCTTATGGTCGACTTGGGCTTCTCTTCAATACTGGTTGCCTGTCCATGGTGGTCGAAGGCTACCACGCCGTAGCGTTCCGGATCATTCACCCGGTAGGCGAAAATGCTTGCGCCTGTCGCCCGCCCGCTGGCGTCAGCCAATAGTTTGTACAGGTTATGCCCATAAAAGATATTGTCACCCAGAATGAGGGCGACCATATCCTTGCCGATAAACTGTTCACCGATGAGAAAGGCTTGCGCCAACCCGCCTGGATTGGGTTGGACAGCGTAGCAGAGGTTGAGTCCCCATCGGCGGCCATCGCCGAGCAGTTGCTCGAAACGAGGGGTATCCTGTGGGGTAGAGATGACCAAAATATCCCGGATATTCGCCAGCATGAGCGTAGACAGGGGATAGTAGATCATCGGTTTGTCAAAAATAGGCAACAGCTGTTTGGAAACAGCCAGCGTGGCCGGATACAGCCGAGTGCCGCTGCCCCCGGCTAGAATGATTCCCTTGCGCATAATCAACTAGTTCCGATGGAGTTGCTGCAAAACATGCTCCAATCCCTCTTGCCAGGGCGGCAGCCGCAGATTGAAGGTCTGCCGGAGCAGATCGATCGCCAACCGGGAGTTGGCCGGCCGGGCCGCCAGCGCTGGATACTCGGCCGTGGCGATCGGGTGGATGTTTTCCGAACGCAACGGCAAAACATGGCCAGAGCCACGGGCGATGTCAACAACGGCTTTCGCATAGCCGAGCCACGTCGTTTCGCCGGCGGCAGTAAGGTTGTACAGGCCATAAGGAAATTCGCCCCGGCATGGACATCGCCGATACTGTCCGAGGATCTGCGCGGTCACATCCGCCAGCAAGGCTGCCGAAGCAGGGGCCCCAAACTGGTCGTCGACCACCTTGAGTTCCTCGCGTTCCCTGGCTAGGCGCAGGATGGTTTTGACAAAATTGCCGCCCTGTGCGCCAAACACCCAACTCGTCCTGAAAATAAGATGTTGCGCCGTCTTCCGGACCAGCGCCTGCGTCCCCGCCGCCTTGCTTTTCCCGTAAACATTTAAAGGGCAAGGGCTGTCAGCCTCGGTATAGGCCTCTGATTTACGACCGTCAAACACATAATCGGTGCAATAGTGCACGACCAGGGCACCGAGCTTGACGGCCTCCTCGCCGATGATCTCAGGCGCGAGGCCGTTGACGGCAAAAGCCGCGTCCGGCTCCGATTCCGCTCGATCGACCGCCGTATAGGCGGCGGCATTGACTATGATCTCCGGCCGGCATTCCCGGATCAGGCCACGAATGGCCCGCTCATCAGCCAGATCGCATTCGGCATGTCCGACGGCATATATGTCGCCGAGCGGCGCTAGCGCCCGCTGCAACTCGAAACCGACTTGCCCGTTTCTGCCTGTTAAGAGGATCCGCACGGTCAGGGTCCGTAGTGTTGGGCCAGCCAGTTGCGGTAACTGCCGCTGGTCACGTTGCGCATCCATTGCTGATGGTCGAGATACCAACGCACGGTCCGCAGGATGCCGGTTGCGAATGTTTCCGCCGGTTGCCAGCCCAATTCCCGTTCGATATGGCGCGCATCGATCGCATACCGCCGGTCATGGCCGGGCCGGTCCTGCACAAAGACGATCTGTTCCGCATAGAGGCGGCCATCATCCCTGGGGCGGAGTTCGTCCAGGATGCCGCAGAGCGTGGCGATGACCTCATGGTTGTTTTTCTCGCTCCAACCGCCGATATTGTACACCTCGCCCACCGTGCCGCCTTCCAGAACGCGCCGGATGGCGCTGCAGTGATCCCCGACATACAGCCAGTCGCGAATCTGCCGGCCGTCGCCATAGAGCGGCAGGGGCTTGCCGGCCAAGGCATGGTGCATGCACAGCGGAATCAGCTTTTCCGGAAACTGGTACGGCCCGTAGTTGTTGGAGCAATTGGTGGTCAATACCGGTAGGCCATAGGTATGGTGGTAGGCGCGCACCAAGTGGTCACTCGCCGCCTTGCTCGCCGAGTAGGGACTGTTGGGGGCATACCGGCTTGTCTCGGTGAAGGCCGGGGCATCGGCTGCCAGAGACCCGTACACCTCGTCTGTGGAGACATGCAGCAGGCGAAAACGTTCCCTGCCCCCTGCCGCAAGGCCGTTCCAATAGGTCCGCGCCGCCTCGAGCAGGCGGAAGGTGCCCACGATATTGGTCTGAATGAAGCCGTCCGGTCCGTGAATGCTGCGATCGACATGCGTTTCCGCGGCGAAGTGGACAAGCGCCCGCGGTTGGTGGCTGGTCAACAGATGGGCGACGAGATCGAAATCGGCGATATCGCCCTTGACGAAAACATGCCGGCCGTCGCCCGCAAGCGAGGCGAGGTTTTCAAGATTGCCCGCATAGGTGAGGGCATCGAGGTTGATGACTGGTTCATCGGTGTGGTCAAACCAGTCGAGAATGAAATTGCTGCCGATGAAGCCGGCTCCGCCGGTGACGAGTATGGACATGAGTGAGGCAAAGGTTGTGGGTATTTTTCCATCAAAAACAAACAAGACATTCTACAAACCTGGAGATCGTAGCGTCCTGGTCCCAAAAATCAAGCCCGACTTCTCGCTTTTTCTTTCCGCAGGATGCCGGTCACACCGGAAAATCGGGCTGGTATTCCGGAACAGTCGCCAGTGGGTCAAAATGTTGCTCGCCACGGTGACAACCACTCTCCTTGGTCAAAAATACGGCAATCGGTTCGATTGTGCAGTACTTGCAAAAGAACAGGAATCGCCCGCGCCAATGTATGTCCCTGAAGAATACCAGCGCCCTCCTTACAGCCCATTCATGGGATACCGCCCATTATATAATAGGAGGAAGCAGGAAAAAGCCTGGCAGGAAGCAGCGACATCGGACGGTGACGACCGTTTCAACGTCATGCCCCATGGGCGGGCCTAGGGCGGCGATTACGTCCGCAGATCGGCATACTCCTTGTTCCGATCCATGAAGACAGCCACGTAGGAGCACTGCGGCACCACCTTTTTTCCCTGACGGCTGGCATCTTCCAGCGCATACCTGGTCAGGATCGCGGCAATATTTCTGCCCCGCAGCTCTGAGGGGACAAAGGTATGGGTGAAGACCAGCACGGAGTCGCCCTGTTCCACATAGTCCAACACCGCGGTGTTTCCCTCGACGCTCAACTCGAAGCGCTTCATCAGCTCATTCTTTTTCGGCTCGTTTTCCATATCGCCACCCCCTCGTGCGCTCAATATTCGCCACCACCCCAGAATCGGCTGGCAAGTGCCGCCGCAGATCGATTCGGGCGCGGAACATATCTGCCGGCTGCTCAGGTTTCCTTCCCGACCGATCCATGGTACACTGGCACAACCAACGCAACCACCTGAAAACAGCCTCTCTTCCTGCACATTGACGGACAATGCAATCTCTCCGGCGCACAGTAAGAAACCGCTTTCCCCTGCCCAGACGCATATCTTTCCTCAAGAGACTCTCCGGCGTTGCCTGCCTGCACCATAACAAAGTTACCCTTCTTCCGCACGGAGGGGATTTTTTCCCCGCCCTCTTTCAGGCCGTAGCCAAGGCTGTCACGGCCATCTGCGCGGAATTCTACATCATCCGAGCCGACAAGACCGGCGAGGCCTTTGCTCAGGCCCTTCAGGAGGCGGCCGTGCGTGGGGTCGAGGTCTCTCTTGTCTACGACGCTATCGGCTGTTTCGACACCCCTGTCTCCTATTTTCAGCGGCTGCAGGCCGCCGGCGTCCACTGTCTGCCGTCCAACAAACCGGCTCTCTCCCGGCTGCGTTGGCTCGATCTCCGCAATCACCGCAAGATGGTCATCGTCGATGGCACCACAGCCTTTCTCGGCGGGCTCAACATCGGCGACGAATACGCGGGATATGGGGACAGTTACGAGCATTGGCGCGATGTCGGCATCCGGCTCAATGGACCGGTGGCCGGAGAATTGCAACGACTATTCCGCCATGGCTGGCTCCAGGAGGGCGGTGCCGGCACTCCGGGACAGCACGTCCCCCAACCCTGGTCCGCAGGTGACAGCGATGTGATCATCATCAATGGCTCTCCCCATTACAACCGGTCATTGATCCATAATGCCTTCCGGTTGGCCATGGCTGGCACCTCCCACCGCATCCAGATCATCACCCCCTATTTCCTTCCTGGCCCAAAGGTGATCCGTTCCCTGTTGCGGGCCGTCGAACGCGGCACCCAAGTCCAGATGATCCTGCCTTCAATCAGTGCGCGCCTATCGTTCAAATGATGAGCCGCGCCTATCTCAAACCGCTGATGGCCGCCGGCGTGGAGGTCTATGCCCGCCTGGGCACCATTCTCCATGCCAAAATGATGCTCATTGACAGCTGCTGGGTGACACTGGGGTCGGCCAATTTTGATTTCCGCAGTTTCCACCGCAACTTCGAAACCAACGTCATCATCGACACCCATGCCTTTGGTCTCCAAATGGAGGCACTGTTCAATGAGGAATTGGCGCTGTCAAAACGGCTGTCCTTGACCGACCACCTGGCCGCCACTTGGTTGGGACGACTTTGGGAATGGCTGCTGACCCCCTTGAACCGCTTCCTCTGACCCACATCCCGGATTGCCAGGCAGTTCGGGAAATCCACCCCATGCAGGGCTTGATTTTAGGCTCGTCTAGTGGTATCCATTATTTTTTGTACCTGTTGACTCGCCCATGGATGCGCCCTTGGGCGCTCCTCTTATACCCGGCATCTCGCGGTCGCTTCATCTCAGCAGAGCCCGCACGACAATCTCATCATGGCAACCTACTGCATTGGTATCGACACCGGCGGCACCTACACCGACGCCGTTCTTCTGGACATTTCTTCCGGCCAAGTGGTCAGCTGGCGCAAGGAGCGGACCACTCCCCATGACCTCAGCCTCGGTGTGGGCCGGGCCTTGCGAGGTTTACTCC
Source organism: Desulfobulbus sp. (assembly GCA_009780825.1). Classification (GTDB taxonomy): domain Bacteria; phylum Desulfobacterota; class Desulfobulbia; order Desulfobulbales; family Desulfobulbaceae; genus Desulfobulbus. Next base: position 67,694 of record WQZH01000007.1, read on the forward strand.
GGCAATCCGTTCCTGCGCATGAGGTGGCGGGATTGGCTGTTTCCACCACCCTGGCCACCAACGCGGTGGTCGAGGGACGGGGCGCCAGGGTGGGTTTGTTCGTGCTCGGTTATGTCCGGCATTTCAAGCTGCCGGTGGTGGCCAACATCTTTCTCAAAGGCGGCCACACCATTACCGGCGAGGAAGACGAGTCCCTGGACATCGAAGGGCTGGTCGATACCTTGCCGGCGCTGGCCAGCGAAGTGGACAGCTATGCCGTCTGCGGGGCCATGTCGATCAAAAATCCCACCCATGAGCTGGTGGCCCGCGAAGCCATCCGGCTGATTGATCCGAAACCGGTTTTCTGTTCCCATCTGGTGTCCAGCCATCCGGGCATGCTCGAACGCTCGGCTACCGCCTGCCTCCATGCCAGGATGATGCCGTTGATGACCGATTTCCTTGCCTCGATTCAACGCTCCATGCTGGCCACAGGGCTCGATTGCCCGGTCACGATCATCTGCGGCAACGGCCGCGGCGAGGCGCTGGACCGGATAGCCGACCAAGCAGCCGTCACCATGGCCAGCGGACCAGCGGCCACCGCCCGTTTCGGCGCCGCCTGCGGTTTCGACTCGGCCCTGGTGGTCGATGTCGGCGGCACCACCACCGATGTGTGCCTGATTAAAGACGGCGGGCCACTACTCAATCGTAAGGGATGCAGCATCGGCGAATGGCGCACCCATATCGAAGCAGTGGACATGTACACCGCCGGTGCCGGTGGCGACAGCCATGTCATCTGCCAACGGGATGGCCGCATCACTCTGGGCAGCACCCGCGTCCAGCCGCTGGCCATGACCCAGGATCTTCCAGACCCGCGTCTATGGCTCAACCGGGACACCGATACCTATTTGGCCCTGCCGGTTGCAGACCTGGATCCAGAGGTGATTCGCGACGACAGTCTCTTGCGCTACCTGGCGCAGCACGGACCAACACCGCCCAGTGTCCTCGCGGCTCAGATGGGCACCAGCACGCTCCTCTTGGAAAAAAGGCTGGAACGGCTGATGGTGCTCCAGCGGGTCGTCCTGGCGGGCTTCACTCCCACCGACGCCCTGCACGCGCTGGGGCGTCTCGACATCGGCCATGGATCGTCGAGCCGCAGCGGCACCGAGATGCTGGCCACGCAAACAGGATTGACCACCGAGGCTTTCTGCCGACAGGTTGTTACCGAGACTGAAACAGCCATCGAAACCATCCTCCTCTCCTACTTGGCCCGAACGGTCTGGCAGGACAGCCTGAGCGCGCCACTGCTCGACCGGCGCGACAACAGTCTGTTCTCCGTGCGGTTCACCCTGAAATTGCCGATCATCGGCATAGGAGCGGCTGCGCGATGCTTTCTCCCTGGTGTAGCCGAGCGGCTGGGCACCGCCGCTGTCTTTCCCGAGCACTGCGAAGTGGGCAATGCCGTCGGCGCAGCCTTGATCGCCATGCACGGTTGAATACAGCGGCACCGCCCGGCCGGGCCGATCTTTTTTCTTTACATCTACCCTATTCTGGTTCTTGCTGAGGGGGAATATCAGCTATCAAGGGATGAATCCGCATGGATATTCTGCTCAGCCAACTCGATATCTATTTGCAGTCCTCGCTGTTCGTCTCGCTGCTCATCGCCTTTCTCGGAGGCGTCCTCTCCAGCCTGACCCCCTGTGTCTATCCGATGATTCCCATCACCGTCGGCGTCATCGGCCACGCCAATATCGGCGGATCCAGGTGGCGGGGTTTTTCTCTGTCCCTGATTTATGTGGCAGGCATGGCGTGCACCTACACCGCCCTCGGGATTTTTGCCGCCGCGACCGGCCGCCTTTTTGGGACCATCAGCAGCAACCCCTGGACTTTTCTGGCGGTCGGCAATGTTGTGCTCCTCTTCGGCCTGACCATGCTTGATGCGGTGCCGATGCCCGCCTTTTCCAACCGCCTGGCCACCGCCCGCCTGGATTTGAGCGGCATCTTCCTGGCCGGCATCGTCTCGGGTCTGGTGGCCGGCCCCTGTACCACGCCGGTCTTGGGCAGCCTGCTGGCCTATACCGCCACTGCCCAAAGCCTGGTCGCGGGCGGGCTGCTGCTGTTCGTCTTTTCCCTAGGCATGGGAATGCTCCTCCTCGGAGTGGGGACCTTTTCCAGCTTGCTGGCCGCCCTGCCCCGTTCCGGCCCCTGGATGGTGCTGATCAAAAAAACCATGGGGATATTCATGCTGCTCATTGCTCAATATTTCTTTGTCAAGGCCGGTTCGCTCTTCCTCTGAAACATGCCGACGCCTTTTTTTCATTCCATCGAAACCTTGGATAGATCCCATGCGCCATCCCTTGATGAACAGTTTGCTGCTCCTGGCACTCCTGCTCCTGCTGCCCAACGCCACGGCAGCGGCCCAACTCGGCCAACCTCTGATCCCATTCCGGGGGGTCGATCTGAACGGCCAGCCCTATGATGTCCAGGCATTCATCGGCAACAAGCCGATCGTCCTTGTTTTCTGGGCTTCTTGGTGCCCGGTCTGCAGGGATGAGGTGCCCAAGGTCAACCAGCTGGCAGCAAAATATCAGGCCCGGGGCATGGAATTTTTGTCAGTGAACATCGGCGCCAACGATTCGGTCGAACGCGCCCAGGCCTTTGTCCGCAAGACCGGCATGACCTACCCCACCTATTTCGACGGTTCAGGCGTTATTTCCCAAAAGTATCGGATACAGGGCGTACCGACGGTCATCGTTTCCGACAGACACGGGATCATCCGCTTCCGCAACTTCGCCACTCCCAATATTTCCGAAGCGAACTTTGCCGCGCTGATGGCGGATTGAAAAAACTCAGGGTTCGTTGGTTGGATCGACCACTGGATAGGCATCCCGGACTTCCGGCGGGATGGTCATCGGTTTGCCGGTGAGCAGGTCGCAAAAGATAAACAGGGTTTCGGCGGTGGCCAGCACAACCCCGTCGCCTGAGCGGATGAACTTGTACTTGCGCAGAGAGCGGAATTTGCGGAAATCCGTGACCCAGGTCAGAATCACAATGGGTTCCCCGAGATAGGCCGAGTGGTGATATTCAATGGCATGCGAGCGGATGATCCATGTCCTGCCGATGGCGGCGTACCGTTCCTGGGGCCAGCCCTGTGCGGCTGAATGCGCCATGGCCGCGTCCTGCATCCACTGAACGTACTGGACGTTGTTGACGTGGCCGTTGATATCGATAGCCGTTGCCGGCACCACCATCTCTATCCTGCCGATACCTGCCATATCATTTCACCGCAGCCGGCTGATCGAATCCGGCGAGATTCCGCCCTGTGGCGGCAAGCAGCCGCTGCTGGGCAAGATGATAGCCGACCAGCGCCTGGGCCAGCCGGCCATTGGTGGCGACAAGGTCTCGTTGCGCCTCGTTGAGCCTGATGAGCGGAGCCTCGCCCGCCGCATACTCGTTTTGGGCCAGATCGCGGTTCTCCGCCACCAATTTGACCGTCTCCCGTTGCAGGCGAACTTGCTCCTGGGCGGCGGCCAGGAGCGCGAGAGCCTGACGGATCTCGGCGGCCGCACTGTTCCGCAGCCCGGCCAAGGTAAATATCGCCTCCCGTCTGGTCTGCTCGGCCTCGATGAGCCTGGCCTTGTCGGCGCCGCCGGCGTACAGGTTCCAGCTCATGTTCACCCCCACCGTGTTCCCGAAGTCGTCATGGGTCAGATGCGCATTCCCTTCGCGTAAACCCCCGACAGCGCCGCCCAGTTGGAGCTTGGGGTAAAATGGCGCCTTGGCCATGCCGGTTCCGGCCTCCGCCTGTTTGACCACCATCTCCAATTGGCGGATATCGGGGCGGGTTGCACAGGCCCCTTTGATCAAGGCTTCTGGCTCTTCCTTCAGTTCGGCCATGACGATATCCTTATCCAGGGAGGCCAGCCGCGTGTGGGATGGAAGCGCTGCGTCGGGCAGGCCCAGCAGGGCCGCCAATCCGTAGCCCGCCGCCTCAAATTCCTGCTGCGACTGGATCAAACCGGCCTTGGCCGAATTGACCTGGACCCTGATATTGAGGACATCTCCCCAAGGACCGGCCCCGATCTTGAACCGGTTCTGCGCTTCTTTGAGTTGTTGTTGGTAAAATGTTTCATCGACTTGGTTGATGTCGATATAGGTTTGGGACAGTTGGGCGTTGAGGAAGGCCTCGGCCACCGCGTTGGCCAACAGCCGGCGGCTGTCTGCCAGCCCAGCATCTGCCGCCTGCTCGCCGTACATGGCCTGCTGCTCCTTGAAGTTGCGGTAGAAGCCGTCGAACAGGAGCCACGTGGCCTGAATGCCGGAGGAGTAGACAATTGGGTTCCGATCCACGCTCCCCCCCATCCGCTCGGCCAGGCCATGGAGGAGCTGGTAGCCGTTCTCGGAAAGGTGCAGCCGGGTTCCGGAGCCGTTGACATCCAGGCTCGGCCACCACGTAGCCGCCGCCTGCCGTACCCTGGCCCGCGCCTGTTCGATGCGCGCCTGGGCCGCCGCCATGTTGGGATTGCCGCCCAGGGCGATCGACTGCGCGGTCCTGAGATCCAGCACCTTGACCTTGTCCAGATCAGGAACTGGCGGCTGTTCCATGGCATGGGCGGCGACCTCCAGGCAAGAGATCAGCGCCACTATCCCCACCAATATCCGTCGCATGTTTCCTCCGGTGCAGCGGGAGCGCCGCCCCCCGTCATTGCTCCTCAAATCCCCGTGCCATCTTCATCTGCCCGCCGTTCCGGTTCAGGCCGCAGCAGATTCGGCACTATAAACCACTTTCCCCGAGAGAGGATACAAGAAAAAAAGCCCTCCGGAAGGGTGTCTGTTGCGACTTGTCTTACGGATGGTTGGGATGGAAGACGGGTTGAGGGAGGAAGGGCATTTGGCCGATCTGTTGCCGCACCGGGAAACAATCGAGGGCCGGTCGACCCAAAGACACGGCAGGTCTTGGAGAAATGGAGCTTCGGACTTGCAATGCCCCAGCATCTTAGCGATGACTGGGGCAGGACTTATACGCTGGGCATTGCCCGCGCCGGGTTCCAGGTTGATCAGATCACCAAAGGCCGCCTGCCGACCTTTGGCGCCCATACCGGCGGCTGCCGGCAAAGAACAGGAAAAAGATGTGCGGCTCGAATAGAGGCCGCTTCTCGCTCAGTACAGTTCCAGTTTCCGCAGTAACTGAATAGCGACGCAATAGCTTACCGCCAGCACGGCCACCCAGGCAATCAATGAGAAAGTGGTCATCATAGGTGTTGCTCCTTCGAATTATTTGACATCTGGAAGAGGCGCTTTTCGCCTCTTCCAGAAAGAGTGGACAGATCCCTCTCAGTAAGCGGCCTCGTCGGTAGTATCCTCGATCCTGGTCTTTCCCCGGTCCATCGCCCACCAGACATACGCGATGTAGGCGAGGACAAAGGGAATGGCCAAGGCCACATAGGTCATCACCTGCAAGGTATAGAGGCTTGACGACGCGTTATAGATGGTCAGGCTCGATTGCAGGTCGGTCTTGGAGGGATAAAAGGCGGTATTGTTGTAGGCCGGCAGCAACAGAACTGTCAGGCCGATCAACACCGTGCCGATACCACCGAACCAGATGCCACATGTCGCCTTGGTTCTGGCGGTTTTCCACACTCCGAAAATCAACAGCCCCAGCCCGACGAGCAAGAGCCCCAGCAACCAGGGGTTGGCCAGCAGATTGAGCAGAAACTTGAAGCTGACAATCTCAATCGTTCCCTTGGCGTCGACAATGCCGTAGCCGCGCATGAACAACAGCGACCCGACAATCAGCAGGCAGAACGGCAGGGAAAGCAACAGGTTCTGCCAGCAGGCGGACCGCAGACGGGTCTCCATCTCCGGCACCTCGCCCAGTTCCAGGTTGTTGACCAGGTACATGGCGCCCAAGGTGCGGGCGTTGAACACTAAAAACACACCGAGGACGATGTTGAAGATCGATGACAGCGAAGGACTCAAAGCCGCTTCCAGGCCACGAAGAGGGTGAGTCCAGGTGACGAAGTTGCTGTCGCTGATCTGAAAATTGGAGCCGGTGTAAAAGGTGCCGACCGCAGCGCCGATCAACAGGATACCGACCACTCCGTTCAGAAACAGAAAACCCTCGTAGACCAGACTACCGAGGATATTCCACGGCTTTCTGCGAAATTCATAGCTGACCGCCTGGACGACGAAAGTAAACAGGATCGCGATCCACACCCAATAGGCGCCGCCGAAGGAGGTGGAATAGAACTTGGGGAACGAGGCGAACAGGGCGCCGCCAAACAGCACCAGGGTGGTGAAGGTCAACTCCCACTTGCGGCCCAGGGAATTGACGACCATATCTTTTTCGGTCTGGTTCTTGGCCACCTGCCACAGCAGACTCTGGCCGCCCTGCACAAAGGTCATAGCCAGGAACAGGGCACCGACGACCGAGCAAAGCAGCCACCAGAGATGCTGCAGAGTTGCGTAATCGAGACGTTCTAGCATGTCAGTTTTCCTCCGGTCCGATATTGATCTGTTTGACCATGATGCTGATCTCGGCGATCAGCAGCAGGGTGAAGAGGACAAGGAACATAAAAAAGGTGGTCTGCACCGCGCCCGCGGTCAGATTGGTCCGGGCGATGGTCACCGGCAGCAGCCCCTGGATGGCCCAAGGCTGTCGTCCCACTTCAGCCACGATCCATCCTGCCTGGGAAGCGATCATGGCCAGGACGTAGGTGATGGTGCCCAGCCCCAACAGCCATTTCTTGCGCTCTAGGGTCTTCCTGGCAGAGAAGTAGAGGTAGGCGATGAAAATCAGGAAGAACAGTATGCCCAGAACAATCATGACACGAAACGCGATAAAGGACAGGGTCACAGGCGGCACCGTCTCTTCGGGTTTATCCAAATAGCCGTACCCGAGGAACTCCTTGTTCTCGTTGAATGCGGCGAGATGTTTTTCGGTGCCGGCCTTGTCATCGGCCTTTTTGGCCTGTCTGTAGGCATCGAGATCCGCCACCGCCTTTTTGCCGCGCTCCATCTTCTGGGCTGCCCCCACAATATTATGCTCGATGTTGCCGTAGACCAGATCGTGCATGCCCGGCACAAAGGTGCCGAAGGCCCGGTTGGCCATCAACGACAGCAGTCCGGGTATCTGGATCTTGGGACCGTGGAAGGCCGGCTGAGTGTCGTAGACCTTCTTCTCCGGATTGACGATGCCAAAGGCCACCAGTCCGGCATTGGTCTGACCTTCATAGAGTCCTTCGAGGGCGGCCAGTTTCATCGGCTGCACCTGAGCGACCTGATAGCTCGACTCGTCACCGTTGTAAAAGGTAAAAATGGATGCCACCAAACCCAAGGTCGCGGCAACGACGATCGAACGCTTGGCCAGGAGCACATGACGGCCGCGCAGCAGGTACCAGGAGGCGATCGAGATGATGAACAACGCGCTCACCATCATGGATGAACTGGTGGTATGGATGAATTTGTTGACCGCGAAGGGTGAAAGCGCGACGTCAAAGAAATTCTGCATCTCGAACCGGGCGGTGTCGGGATTGAAAGCCTGCCCCACCGGATACTGCATCCAGGCATTGGCTACCAGGATCCACACCGCCGACAGGTTGGAGCCCACCGCCACCATCCAGGTGGCGAACAGGTGAAACCCCTTGGAAACCCGATTCCAGCCAAAGAACATCACCGCGAAGAAGGTGGCCTCGATGAAAAAGGCGACAATCCCCTCAACCGCCAGCGGCGCGCCGAAGATGTCGCCGACCATCCAGGAATAGTTCGACCAGTTGGTGCCGAATTCGAACTCCATGATGATGCCCGTGGCCACACCGACCGCGAAATTGATGCCAAAGAGCCGTATCCAGAACTTGGTCAGCCGTTTCCACTCTTCACTGCCGGTGCGCACATAAATGGTGTGGAAAAAGGCAATAATCCAGCTCAAGCCCAGGGTGAGCGGCACAAAAATCCAGTGATACATGGCGGTCAGGGCAAATTGCGCCCTGGCCCAGTTGACCATGCTAAGATCCAAGTTTTCAATCATGGTGATTCTCCTTTAACGGGTTGAACAGAACCTGGGGCGGACTGTGTCAGTTGCTCAATCACATAATTGGCCCGTTGCGCATCGGTGGCGAACTGAGTGGCCAGAAAATTAGGAAAGAAGAAAGGCTTCAGCACCGCAAACATAATAAATAGCTTAATAAGAATTATCTTCCACAAAGTACGGCCCACGGTCATTTGGCGGAAACCGTCGCGATACAAACGGTAGATCTGGGTCGCCAGCCATGGGCGGGAAAGACTCTGGTCACTCATTGCCCTTCGCTGCAGTTGGAGGTGGTCATTTCGGGGGCTTCCGGCGCTGGCGGAACCACAGAGGGGGACAGGCAGGATGTTCCTGTCAACTGTTCGAAGTTGACTTGGCGCAGAGAGGCGCGCAGTTGATCGCGGGCCTGCAGCCAAACCTGATGCACGGCACAGTTAGAGCTGTCCTTGCATCCCAACGGCCGGACAACGCAGTCGTTGAGGTAAATCTCGCCGATCATGGTTTCCACCACCTCAAGCAGGTTGATGGCAGCCGGGTGCCTGTTAAGGACAAATCCGCCACGTACGCCCTGGCGGATCTCAATCACCCCCGCCTTGGCGAGATCCTGGGCTATCTTGGCCAAAAAATGGGGCGGGATGTCCGCTTGCCTGGCGATTTCCTGCCGGCTGACCAGAGCCCCTCTGGCCTGCTGCGACAGGTAGAGCACACAACGAATGGCATATTCAGCAGCACGAGTCAAACGCATGATCCGATCCAAAGAAAGACAAAGAGGACTTATTTTGTCTTAAATATACAATTCTCACGACGATGTCAACAATAACTCTCGAAATTCGGTGGGAACCAAGGCATCTTCCACGCCGGTTCCCCCAAAGGCCGGCACCTACTCCTGCCGATGGTGCCGGGAAGGTTGACATCCCCCGCAGGCTCGAATAAAAAAACGGCATGCATGTCGACTGTCCAAGCATAACTGCCCGGCGCGTGGCTGTCCGCCGCGCGACCCATCAGGTGCTCGATGATCCCAAGATCTTCGACGATCCGCTGGCCCTGCGCATCCTGGGCCTGGATCTCGGCTCAAGCCGTGACCGGAATTGGCTGGAAGACACCCCGCTTGCCCGGGTGCTCCGGGGCTCCATGGCCGCGCGCAGCCGCCACGCCGAAAACATGCTCAAGGAGGCGCGGCAGCGGGGGGTTGACCAATATGTCGTCCTCGGGGCTGGTCTCGACACGTTTGCCTGCCGCCATGCCGCGGTTGACAACGGCGGTCTGCGCATTTTCGAGGTCGATCACCCGGACACCCAGGCATGGAAACGGCAGAGCCTGCGCCTGGCCGGCATCGCGGTTCCGAATCACTGTACCTTTGTGCCGATGGATTTCGAGCATCAGACTCTGGCGGAAGGGTTGCGGCAATCCGGATTCGACCTCAGCCGTCCCGCCTTTTTTTCCTGGCTGGGAGTCGTCATGTACCTGACAGCCGATGCGATCGACGCCACTCTGCTCACTGTCGCCGCGCTGCCAACCGGCAGCGGCATTGTCTTTGACTACATGGTTGTGCCGGAACTGTTGTCTCCCGCGGCCCGCGCCGTCTTTGACAGATTGGCAAGCCAAGTCGCCACGGCCGGTGAGCCATTTCAAACCTTTTTCACTCCCCCCCTTCTCGCCAGTCATCTGCGGGAACTGGGCTTTGGACGTATCGACGACATGTCTCCCACGGCACTGGATGCCCGCTATTTCCAAAACCGGGCCGACAATCTGCGCGCCGGCAAACTCGCCCACCTCATAACGGCCTGGGTCTAGACCGCCGTTCGCCCCGCATCGAGGAACAACAGCACCATGCTCATCAACCGTACCGACCTGCAACCGATCGTCAATCTGGAAGGACAAACCTGCTTCGGTTGCGGCGCCGACAATCCCGCAGGGCTGCACATGGCCTTCCACACCGACGGGCAACGGCTCTACTCCTTTGTCTCCGTGCCCCCAAGCATGGTCGGCTGGGACCGGATAGCGCACGGCGGCATTCTCTCGACGATTCTCGACGAAATCATGGGCTGGTCGGTGATCTACCTGCTGGGCAAGATCGGGGTGACCAAATCAATGACCGTGGAATTCAAAAAACCGGTCCAGGTGGAACAGCCCCTGACCGCGATCGGCGCCATCGGCGAGGCGGTTTCCGATCGGCAGATCGTGGTGGCCGGAGAAATATACAACGCCGAGAACACTCTCTGCGCCAGGGCCACGGGCACGTTTGCCGTCATGCCTGCGCATACGGCTATCCGGCTCGGGGTCATGAGCGCCGATTACATGGAGCGGTTCCTGCCGATTCTGCGGCAACGCGAAGGCGCCTGAGCACTGTCTCATTCCTGGTCATACGATTGTTCCTCGCTGCGTGGCCATATCCGGACCGGCAAATGCCGTTTAAGCAGGGTTGCAATGGCATTGACCGCCCGCCACCCGCCGTGACCCATATCCGTATCCTTAAAAAACCTCCAACATCCCCATTGGCAGCCGTTTCGAGTACGTCAGAAGGCGAAAAGCGAAGAGATGCGCATGCCCTCGCGGCGTGACCCGGCCAGCGACAAAGTCGCTGATATTTCCCTGGCAAAATCCCGGTGTTGTTCGTAGTATGTCCCGCAACCGGATCGCTCTGGTTTTGCGGTTGTAGCCGGATCTCGGCACCGAGTCGCCTCCGGGCCACGGCGGCTTTGGCCGCAAACTGGCACGGTCCGGGCAACGGTTCACCGCAAGCCGGTTTGCCCGAGAAGATCCCGGTACACAGCATCGCCCACGGCCAGCACCTCTGCGCCGTAGCGGGCAAAACCGCACAATTTTTCCCGTTGCGGTGGAAAGGCCGCCAGGGGAAGATGCCCTTGGGCGCACAGGGCGAGCATGAGCATCAGGGTGTTGTAATATTTGAGATCAAGCCGATGGGCGCACCGAAGCACCTGCCTGTCCTCGGACAGGACCGGCTGGTTGAGGAGCTGCGCCGTCTGGCAGATCAATTCGTCGGTGCGTCCGCTTCCGGGCACAGGCACCAGGATGGCCCCTTCCGGCTGGCTGCCGTATTCGGCAATCACCGAGGGAATGAGCAGCAGGTCAAAAACCCGGAGCGCAAGTGGCAGCAATGCCAGCCGTTCAAGATAAATCAAAGTCGAGGTGTCGGCTACCCCGACCTGAAACGCGTGCAAGTGCTGTATGATCATGGCCCGTGGCCTTTCTCCCCCATACAAACCGACAGCCTTGGATTGCCCGGCACCCCCGTCCCGCCAGGCAGCGAGGCACGGCAGGCGCCCTGTCGGCAGACACCCCGCCGAGGATGGCCTCCGGGCGACGGTATCCCGCTATGCCCAACTCCCACACCATGAGGAACTTTATGGACATGCGCTTCACCGTTAACCAGGAACTGTGTAGTCAGTGCGGGGCCTGTATCGACGACTGCCCCTTTCATATCATCGAAATGGCCCCGGATTTCCCGGCGCTCAACCCCACCCGGGCGCACCACTGTATCGGTTGCCAGCACTGCCTGGCTGTCTGCCCGACCGGCGCCTTGTCGATCCTGGGCCGCAGACCGGAAGATTCCCTGCCCCTGCCGCAGAGCCTGCCCAGCAGCGCCCAGATGACGGCGCTCATCAAAGGGCGGCGCTCGATACGCCGGTTCCTGCCGGAGCCGCTGCCAGCCGAGGTGATCGACACCATGATCGCCACCGTGGCCAACGGCCCCACCGGCAAAAACAACCGGCAGTGCCTGTTCACGGTCATCGAGCACCCAGCCTCCATGGAGGTGTTCCGCCGCGAAACCATCGAAGGGCTGCGCCGAGCGGTGGCGGAAAAACGCCTCCACGAGGAGTTGAGTTATTTCCGCCATGTGGTCTCGGCCTGGGACAAGGGGCAGGACATCATCTTTCGCAATGCCCCCCACCTGCTCATGGTCTCGGTGCCGCCCGCAATCACCACTCCCGACGCCGACAGCATCATCGCCATGAGCTACTTTGAACTGCTGGCTGTCTCCATGGGCATCGGCACCCTGTGGAACGCCATGATCCGCTGGGCTCTTGCCACCATCGATGTCAACCTGTACCAGCGGCTGGGTATTCCCGATGACCATGTCAGGGGATACGCCCTCCTCTTCGGCTGGCCGGCGGTGCAATACCACCGGAGTGTCCAGCGCGACGAAGCCCTGATCAACCGGGTTCGGCTGGCGTGAGCATCCTGTCCTGTTTTACCGCCGCGACGGACAACCGTATGCCGTCCCAGCCCCCTCTCATCGTCCATACCGAATCAAGCCGGGCCTGGGGTGGACAGGAAATACGCACCCTGACCGAACTCAGAGAGATGCGCCGTCGTGGCTTCCGCGTCGGCTTGATCGTCCCGTCCGACTCTGAACTGGCGCGGCGGGCGGCCGCCGAAGGTTTGCCTGTCCATGGCCTTGCCTTGATCTCCAAGCTCTCCCTCCGGTCGTGGCTCGCACTGTTTCGCCTCCTCAGGGCACTCAGACCGACGGTCGTCAACACCCACTCCTCCGAAGATTCCTGGATGGCTGGAACTCTTGCCCGGCTCTGCCGCGTGCCGCTGGTCATCCGCACCCGTCATGTCCTGACTCCGATTTCGTCGACCCTGAACTACACCCTTCTTCCCCATGTCATTTTCACCTGCAGCGAGGCCATTGCCGAACAACTGACGGCCTGCGGCGTCCCGGCGACCAAGATGGTGGTTCTTTCGACCGGCAACGACGAAACGCGTTTTCTGTTCTCGCCGGCAGACCGGCAAGCTGTCCGGCAACGCTACCACATCGACGAGCAGGAGATCCTGGTGGGGAATGTCGGCTGTCTCCGGCATTACAAGGGTCACCCGTTCATCCTCAAAACAGCGGCAACGATGCCGGCCCGCTACCGGTTCATGATCGTGGGAGGTGGGGAAGCCCTGACCGGACTACGAGCCCTGGCCCGGAACCTGGGGGTGGAAGAGCGGGTGATCTTTGCCGGGCACCAGGAAAACCCGGAACATTTTTTCAGCGCCTTTGACCTCTGTTTCTTCTCCTCGTATGCGACCGAAGGTGTTTCCCAGTCTCTCATCCAGAGCCTGCTCAACGGGTTGCCCGTGCTGGCCTGCCGAATACCATCGACCATGGAGCCGCTGAGCCTGGTTGATGACTATCGTCTCGTCGATTACGACGATGTCCAGGCAGCCTGCCGGGGATTGGCGGAATTGACCGACCTGCCACGGCGGGAACCAGAGCGGATGGCACGGCAGCATCAGCGTGTCGCCGATCGGTACGGTCTTGAGAACATGGTGCGGATCCTGCTGGCCACCTATGCCCGCTCCGGCATCTATCCTCCGTCTCCGGAATAAGCCTTCCTTGCCGCCGCCTACTCACCCGGGCAACGATCGTTCCACCGCCCCTACACCTGCTCAAGTCGGCATACGCCAAGATACCGGCGATCAGGCAGTGGCCAGCAGGCCATACTTTCTCCGGTACTGCTCCCGGAACCGGCCCATTGCCACCATATCGCGCAGATAGGCATCGGAGCGGTCGAGATAGAAGGCAAGGGCCTTGGCAAAATTCCGTCCCACCATGCCATCGACGAACATCTGACTAATTTCGCGATGCCGCTTGAGCACAAGCTGGGAACGGTAAAAGATCAACCATTCCTCGGCGGACATCGTCACCACGATCTGCTGCAGGGCCTTGCGCGCCCTGGGCTTGTACATCCAGATGTACATCAGATCCAGCGCGTTGACGATGAACACCTTGTCCAGATCGTGCGCCTCTTGGTGAATGGCGGCGATCAGGGCCTTCGGCGACTGGAGCAGGTCAAGCACATCCTCTTCCGGAAACAACACGTCCAGACGGGCATAGGTCGAGAACATCTGACTGAGCTTGTCCCGGTAGTCGGCCAGCCGAACGTTGACATTGGTTTGCCGGTCGGCCAATCCTTCAATCACCGCGGCCACGCAGTCCGAAGCGAGTTTGGAGATCACCGCGGCCCATTTCTGCAACCCCTCCTCGACCTGCGGCACCATGGCCCAATTCAACGCTAAGCCCAAGATGTCATTGAAGAAAATGGCCAGGGGGATGGATACGATCGACCGGAAAAAATTACCGATGATCGCACTGGGAGGCAGGCCGCGCAGGATATTGTGGGTGGAAATGTAGATCCCATTGGCCAGGGCTATCACCGAATAGAGCAGCAGGGGGCTGGTGGAAGTGGTGACCCCCAGCAGCCGTTGCAACAACAGGGTCTTGACCAGATAATCGAGTAACGGCACCGAAAAGCCGGTATAAAGGAGGGAGTCGGAGATCCGGCTCCAGCTCAACAGGGAGTTCAACGACAACAGGGGTGAGCGCTTGAGCCCACCGCCGCCGAGGATCGACTGGATAATGTTGCGGACGCCGGTGATGCCGAACCAGATAAAGGCCCCGAAGTACGCCAGCACCCACCAGTCCTTGGTCAGGGCAAAGGTCAGAAAGGCCGGCACAAACCCGATCGCGATTTTGAGGATGTTGCACAGGTGCGACTGGAGGTAACGTAGCGAGAGCCTCTTGCTCCTGCCGCTCTTCCGCCCAAGGTGAATATCGAGTGCGGGTATGTTGCGGATGCCGCCCAAGGTGGCGATGTTGCCGTCGACGCCAGGATGGACCTCGAATCGGTCCAGGCTCCAATCGCTCCACCTCTGCGGGACAACGCCGTGTCCCCGGCCCTGGATTCCCTGTCCCAACTTGCGGTACCAGGGCAGGGAGGCCGGTGCTTCCCCTAGCCGATGGTGGTGATGAATCATCCGGGCGCTAACCGGGATGAGCCTGCGCCACCCGCCCCTGTGCTCATGCATAACTTGGCGCAAAGCCCGTTTCGGCAGGGTCTCCACCACCACCAGCCCCATGCCGTGCTGGAGCTGCGACTGCCCGGTCGATCCCGTTCCAATGCGAGAACCGAGGTAGCGTTTGTTGTAATGGTTGTGAAACGACTCGATATTAATCAGGATATCGAGCAGGTTGTCCCGGCGCTGGTTCATCTCCGCCAATTCGGCCTGCGATGCGGCCAGGGTTCCCGGTGACAACAACTGCGCATTCTCTTCTCCGCACCGTTTTTCAACAGCCAGACGAAGCCGCTCAAAATCCCATATAATGGCTCTGATCGCCCGTTTCAGGGCGATGACGTTATCCTCATTCAGGGCTTTTTGCAGAAAGTTGACCAGTTGGTAGTTCTGGCCCAAGCTGTTGGTCTCCGCCATCTCGTCGGCAGCGCCGCTTCCCTTGCCAGAAGCCAGCACAGCCATGCCATGACCTGCATCCTTGAGGTTGAAGGCCTCGATATGAGTGATCCGCCCCTGGCAGATGTACAACAGCTCAAGGGTATCATGAATCGACAGATTGCTCAGATTCAGAGTGAAGCGCGATCCCGAATGCATGGAGACGAGCCGGCCCAGCAGTTCATGCGGCGCCAGGTGCATCAACGGCGGCTGGCCTTCGTCGTGGGGCACGGTGGGATCGTGCAGGCCAGGATTGCGGGCAGGCTGGAGATACTGATTGATGATCCTCCCGAAATCGAGCCAAGCCATCTTGCGCGCACAGGCCGCCAACAATTTTTCCCGGGCATTGCTGTCTTGATGAGCGGTTTGGTGGATCCGCCGTACCTCGGCGTCGAGCAAGGCATGGTAATGGTTCTGGATGAATTTGGCGAGGTGCAGGAGTGACGGCTGACCGGTGCCGACAAAACGAAGGAATTGATCCCGGTCCAGCGGCAGGCTCTCCACTTCCAGTTCCTGGTCCAACAACGGTCGATGGATGTCGTTGAAAACAGCGATCACGTCGAGGACGTACTGCTGTTGGTAACGGGAAACCTGCCGGCCCTGGTCAAGCATTTCTTTGACCGCCTCTTCCTGCAGAAAGTGCTGCAGGCTGCGACGGTCGAAAAAGCCCTCCAGCTCCCAGATGAAGCGGACGAACTTATTGCGGAAGCGCGAAGAAAATTCGATGCCGATGCGGACATGGATGTCAAGGATCGCCCCAGCCTCGAGCAACTCCTCCACCACTTCCTGTTCGACATGGTTATAGTATACCACGGTCAGCTTGCGGATTCCCTTGATCCAGGCATCCATCAGCAGATGGGTGGGCGATTTCCTCCCCTTGGTGTTGGCGTCGTGCACATGGTCATCGAAGGCGAACTGGTTCCATTCCTCGGGCATCTCCAGGAGGTGATACTTGGCCAGTTCCTTGCGCACCAAACGCGGTCTGCCGGTGTAGACCATGCGGAAATCGTGCGCCAGTTTCAGCTGCCGTCTTTCATCGCCCTCGTGCCGTACCAATTCCTTGATGATCTGCATCAGTACCCGGGCGGTGTTCTTGGAATAGAACGAGGTGGCGGAGCTGAAGACCTCATCGCGCAGACTGCGCAGGGCGATGATCCGGTCTTGGACCTTGCCCGCCTCAAGCGAGTCGAGCAGGCTGACGATAGCGTAGGCGATCCGCAATCCGCTGGGGGCGGCCATCTCCTTGATGCCATGAGGGTGCATGTTGGAGATCATCAACGATCCCACCGATTGCGGCCGGGAACGCCGCTTGAGCACATCGTTGACGATACTGAGCAGCTTGTAGTCGTTGGCGTCGAAAAAGAGCCGGGAAGGCCGATTTTTCATGGGATCACGTCTTCGTCAATGGAAAGGATGAACCACCGGGCCGGCGCCTTCGACGGTAAGCTCGTTGAGGGGCGCCGCCGACAATCTTCCCGATCGAGTTGTCCTCCAGGTTTTCCTGTACACATGGCCGCTTCCCGTACCATCAGGCGGCGCCAATCCGCAGCCGGGCATCCAGGGCCAGTCCTCCGCCCTGCTCCAGGAGGCGGAACGGGTTGACATCCAACTCGACGATCTGCGGAAACTCGGCCAACAGGCGGGCAACAGCGAGGATGGATCGGGCAAAGGGGGCCGGATCGAGCGGTCGTCGTCCTCGCGCGCCGGCAAAGAGCGGAGCCGACCGCAGTCGTCCTATTTTCCCTGTTATTTCGGCGAGCGACGAGGGCGCGAGCACCCGTTGCACATCCTGAAAGACCTCGATGAAAATGCCGCCATAGCCAAACAGGACCACCGGACCGAAGGCCGGATCCCGGAGACCGCCGATGAACAGGTCATGCCCTGCCGGAGCCATGGCCACCACCCGCACTCCATCAAACCGGGCGCCAGGACGATGGCGTTCCAGATTGTCCCGGATGCGATCAAATCCCCTGGCCGCTTCCTCGGGCGAACCGATACCGGTGAGCACCCCGCCCACCTCGGTCTTGTGCACCGCCTCCGGCGAGACCACCTTGAGCACCACCGGCAGGCCGATGCCTTCCGCTAACTGCCCGGCTTCCTCAGCGGTCCGGGCCATTGCCGACAACGGGCTGGCGATGCCGCAGCAGGCAAGCAGCTCCAGTCCCTCCTCACCGACCACATCGCTGTGGTCGCGCAGCCAGGCCCGAATCTGTCCGGAGTCGAATGCGTCATCCTGCGGATCCGGCCGGAAAGGACCGGCAGCTTTACAGGCATGAAAGCGCATCTGCCGGTGCAGGGCGGCAATCGCGTCCTCCGGGCCGTCGAACACCGGGATCGACGACTGATCTTTCATGGCCGCCACGGTGTGATCTTCACCGTACATGACCAGGGCCATAGGCTTGCCGGCGGAACGGACCGCTCCGGCCATCGCCATGGTCGGGTCGGCGGTGAACATGTCAAAATACGCATTCTCTCTGCTCGCAGGCATCCGCGGCCGCTGGCTGGCAAAGACGGCGCCGTCGATCTGGTCGCTGGCGAGGATGTGGCTGAAAATCAGCGGATATTTGTCGACCTGATACATATCTCCCAGGTCGAGGGGATTTTGCAGGCGGATAATGCTGGCATTGGTCAGCCCGGCCAGCTCCTCGTAAAAGGTCGGCCCGGGATCGGCGCAGGTGAATCCCTGGCGCTCGCAGAGATCGGCCATGGCCACCCCCATCCCGCCGGCCGGACTCATGAGCATGAGCCGGTTGCCGCGCATGGGCGGCAGATCAAATGCCTTGGTCGTGGTGACGAAGCCGCGGAGATGATTGATACGAAGGACACCGGCCCGCTCCAAAGCGGCATCGAGGATGGCGTCATCCGTGCTGAGGGCGGCGGTATGGCTCATGGCCGCCCGGCTGCCGGCCTGGGTGGTATTGGCCTTGTAGACCAGCACCGGTTTGTCTATCCGCTCAGCCAACTCCACCACCCGCCGGCCGTTGTCGATGCTCTCCAGATACATCCCGATCACCTTGGTTTCTGGATCGGTGCCCAGATATTCGAGCAGGTCGCACTCATCGAGGTCGAGCTTATTGCCGATGCTGGCGAATTTCGCCAGTCCCACCCGTTCGGCTTCAAGCAGGTTCCAAAGAAAAAGCCCCATGCCGCCGCTCTGGGTGATCAGGGAAAAGCCACCCCGCCGCACCGGGAAGGAAGGAACAAAGGGAAGGCAGAGGCCGCTGGCGGTATCGGCGAGGGTCAACCCGTTGGGACCGACGAAGCGAATGCCGTGGCGGCGGGTGAGATCCAGCAGCCGGGCGGCCAGGGTCCTGCCCTCCTCGCTCGATTCATTGAAGCCGCCCGATTGGATCGCCAGTTGTTTGATACCCGCCTTCCCGCAATCCTCCACCGCATCCAGAATAAAACGGGCCGGAATAAGCAGCACCGCCACATCGGGAACAAGAGGCAACTCGGCGGCGCTCCGGTACATTCGGATACTGCCGACATTGGTTTCATCGGTCGCCGGATTGATGCCGAAGATCCGGCCACGATATCCCCAGCGCAGGCAGTTATCGACAATGACGCGGGGCGCGTTGCGGGCTTTGGAGGAAAGGCCGTACACAGCCAGGGATGCGGGGGAAAAAAAAGTATCCATGCGCGTAGGTCCAAAAATGGGACACGAAGATGGCAGGTTCTCGCACAGCCAAAGTTTTGTTGTGTCCACAGTGTGGGTAACCGAAACAACGCTCAGGCCAACCTCTCGCGGCTCCGGGCTGCCGCCGCCATACTGAGCGCGAACCAGCCGCAGGCCACCAGGATGATGGTGGCGCCGGTGGTGGTCCGGGCCCAGTCCTGGGCCGAGAGCAGCAGACCTGCCACCGCCGAGCTCAAACTGATCATCAGGGTCCACCAAAACATCGCTCCCGCCGATCGGGCGAAATTGCGGGCCGCCGCCGCCGGCACGATCAACAGGGCGGTGACCAGCAACACGCCGACCGCCTGGACGGCAAACATGACGATCAAGGCGAGCAGGCCGGCAAACAAGTATTGCAGCACCGCCACCCGAACCCGATGCACCTGGGCCAAGGTCGGGTTGAAGCCAATGTAGAGCAGACGGTTGTAGTTGCACGCCTGGAAGATCATCAGCGCCGCAAACAGCCCCATGAGTGCGGCGACCTGGCCATCGCTGATCGTGAGGATATCGCCGTAGAGAAACCGTTGCAGATCGCGGGCGAGCGACCGGTCCCTGCTGATGATGGCCAAACCGAAGGCGACCATGGCCGAGAAAAAGACCCCGATCACCGTATCCGAAGAGAGGCTGGATGTACGCTGCATCAACATGATCGCCAGCCCCACCAGCACCCCGAAGACCGGCATGGTCCAACCGGGATCTAGGGCAAGGAGCAACCCCAGAGCCACTCCGGCAAAGGCGGAATGGCTGATGGCATCGGCAAAAAACGACATGCGGAAATTGATCACCTGAATGCCCATGGCAGCGGTCATCGGCGCCAGCAACAGCAGGCCGGCCAGGGCCTGTTGCATGAACCGGTCCTGAAGGCAGTCGAAGGGCAACAGGTGGGCGAGCAGGCCGTAGAGCGGCGATAAATCAGGCATCGGACTGTTCCTGACAGCAGGGAGCCGAGCAGGCCGCCTGGTTACTGGGCATGGAGCGGGAATTGACCAGGCCCATGTGCATACCGAAAATGGCGGTGAGATTTTCAGCGGTCAGGGCCTGCCGGGGAGGACCTTCGGCCGCTACCCTTCGGTTGAGGCAGATCACGTGGGTGGCGTGGTGGGTGACGGTTGCCAAGTCGTGGCTGACCACCAACTGGGTAAATCCCCGCTTCCGGCGCAGGTCCTCAAGCAGTTCGCAGAAGATCAGTTCCCCTTGAAAATCGACTCCGGCCGAAGGCTCGTCCAAGACCAACAGGTCGGGCTCCTGTTGCAGGGCCAGGGCCAGCAACACTCGCTGCAACTCGCCGCCGGACAGGGCGCCGACAGTTCGATCCGCAAGATGGTCCGCCTGGACCAGGGCCAGCGACTCCCTGGCCTGGCGGCGCAGGCCGGTATTGAGGCCAAACCACAACGGTCTTTTCTGGAAGCCCATGACCAGGAACTCGCTGACGGTCAGGGGCATGCCCCGGTCAAAGACCAGCCGCTGAGGCATATAGCCGACACGGGGCGGATGGCCCTCAGCGCCGAGGACGATGCGCCCCTGGTAGTCGATCTCGCCCAGCAGGGCCAGCAACAAAGTGGTCTTCCCTGCCCCGTTGGGACCGATGATCGCCGTACAGCTTCCTTGAGGCGCGACGGCGCTCACCTTGTCGAGAATGGAAATGCCGCCGCGCTCGACCGTGACCTCGTCGAAGCGGACGGCTGGTTCCAGGAGCCCATTCAGGGGCAAAAGATCAACGGCGGCCAAGGGTCTGTTCCAACACGGTCATATTGCGGCGCATCGCCTGTTCGTAATAGTCGAGCGGCGCCTGCTCCAGGCCGCTAGCCACCGGATCGAGACGGGCGGCGACAATACCGGCTTCCCTGGCGATGGTCGTGCCGACCGCTTCCGGATACTGCGGTTCGGTGAACAGTGCGCCTGCCTTCTGGGCCTTGATGGCTGCCACCAAGTCCAGAATTTCGGCGGCGGATGGATTCTGGCCGGGATGGGCCTGGACCACGGCCACCACCTCCAGCCCCATATCCCGCGCCAGGTAATCGAACACCCCATGCTGGGTCACTATCCGGTTGTTCGGCAGCCTCGCGCCCAAGGCGGCCATCTCGTCGGCCAGCCGGTTCAGCCGCTGCCCGTACGCCCGCGCGTTGGCAACATAGCGGTCAGCGCCGGCGGGATGTATCCCGGCCAAGCCCTTGGCGATGTTGGCAGCCAGAAGCGCCACCATGCGCGGACTGGCGAAAAGATGCGGATTCGCTCCATGCTCATGCGCAGACGGCCTATGCCCGTGACCGGCCTCATCGTGCTCCCCGCCGGAATATTGGAGGATCTGGTCGATCCCCCGGGAACTGTCGATGATCTGCAGCCGCGGGTTGGCCTTGTTGATCGGCACCCCGAGGAATTCCTCCATCCCGAGGCCATTGACGATGAGCACGTCGGCATGGGCCAGCTTGTGCATGTCCTGCGGCGTCAGGGCGTAATCGTGCGGGCAGCCCATCTCGGCCGGGATCATCAGCTCGACCTCGATGCCATCGTCCCCTTGGCTGATGTTGCGGGCGATCTGATACATCGGAAAGGTGGTGGCCAGAATCCGCATCTTTTTGTCCATTGCCCGGGCATGCGGCTGATGCAGCAAAAGAGCGAGGCAACAGCAAAACAACGGGAACAGGAGTCGGGGGCGCAATGTCGGCATGGTCTGTTTTCTTTACTTGATGCGCGGTTGACGCTTCACGCACATATATATGGAAATGTGCGCATTATAATTTCCCGGCACCTGCCGTCAATCGATATTGCGAACCCTTTTGCATCAGTAGCCGGAACCAGCTTGCTCGGAACGAGTGTTCGGTACCGACCACGCCTTTGCCGCGCAGGAAGGCGGCATTGGCCTGGTGCCCCGCGTCGGCAGCAATCGATGGATAGATACGCAATCAAGCCAAGATGTCTAACTGAAGGCGCTGAGCAGCAGGATGATGTTCAAGACGGCGACAATGACGGTCAAAAAAATCAGCAAGGCCCTGGTGCCGGGGCTGTTGGCGTAGTTGCCCATCACTTTCGGCGAAGAGGTCAAATACACCTGGACGATCATGGTGACGGGCAACTGTACGGAAAGGGCCATCTGCGAGACCAGAAGTCCCTGGAAGGGATTGCTGATGCAGCAGATGAGCATCAGGCCGACGATGAGCGACCCGGCTGTCCCCATCAGGCTGTGCTTGTCGCGGATATTGTACGGCTCGCCAGCGATGCCGGCGGTGATGATGCCGCCGGCCATGCCGGAGGTCATCGACGAGGCCACCCCGGCCAGCAGCAGAGCGACGGCGAAGATATTGCTGGCGTTGCTGCCCAGCAGAGGACGCAGCAGTTCCTGGGCCTGCTCCAGCTCAGCCACCTCCTTGCCTATGGTGAAAAAGGTGGCAGCGGCCAGGATGATCATAGCGCTGTTGATCGCCCAGCCGATCAGCATCGACAACAGGGTATCGAAAAATTCCAGATCGAGCTGTTTTTCGATGATCTTTTTGTCTGCCAGATGCCACTGGCGGCTCTGGATGATTTCCGAATGCAGGAACAGATTGTGCGGCATCACCACTGCGCCCAACACGCTCATGATCACCAGGATCGAGCCGGCCGGGAAGGCGGGCGTTACCCAGCCCTTGGCGCTGGCCATCCAGTCCACTGGAGCCAGGAAGAGTTCATAGAGAAAGGACAGGCCGATGAGTGACACGAAGCCGATGATCCATCGCTCGATTTTGCGATAGGAATGGCTGAGCAGCATGGCCAGGACCAAGAACGTCACCAGACAGGCGCCAGGGACGATTGGCAGGCCGAAAAGCATCTTGAGGGCGATGGCGCCGCCGAGAATTTCGGCCATACTGGTCATGCACGAGGCGGCAAAAGCGGAGTAGAGCACTGGCGTGCCGAGCCATCTCGGCAGGTGCTCGCGGGTTGATTCAGCCAGGCATTTGCCGGTGACAATGCCCAGATGGGCGGCGTTGTGCTGCAAGACGATCAGCATGAATGTCGAAAGCGTCACCATCCACAGGAGCGAGTAGCCGTATTCCGCCCCGGCGGCCAGATTGGCGGCCCAGTTGCCGGGATCGATGAATCCCACCGCCACCAGCAGGCCCGGCCCGATGTATTTGAATATCTCCAGCCCGCCGGCGTGGAGGTGACGAATGTCCTCGCATTTTTTGATGAGCAGAGCAAAAAGGCGCATGGTTGCGGTATGTTCTGACCTGGTCAAGGCCGCCGTTGCAAGTCCTCGTTAAACAGTTTGGTTGTCTCTGCCAAGTCTGGCCGGCTCCTCCAGGGAAGGACGGAACAATCCGTTCCAGTTATCGACTGGAAGGCTTCTCCTCCAACCGATACCCTTGGGCGAACATGCACTGTTCAAAGATTTTCTCCTGCGCCACCGACTGCTCCAATCCCTGCTCCTGGCCGGAAGCGTAGGCAAACGGTTCTCGATAGGTCGCCTTGGCGGCTTTCCGCCGACAGCGGGCGGCATCCTGGTCGAACGCGGTCTGGGTGACCCCGTTTCTGGCCCATTGCCGCTGCGGAGCGCATCCGCAGAGGATCGAGGGCGTCAGCAGCGCCAGCCAACCCAGAACAACGACCGCGGCGCGTACCCTTGTCCAGATCGGGCTGTGCATCATCGTGGCATCCATATTCCGTCGGCATCCTGTTTCATGGGGCAAAACCCTGTCCGTCGCCCGGCTCAACAGCCGGCATCCCCAGCAGGCGGCGGGCGTTGACGCTGACGATCTGCTCGAACAGGGCATCGGGCAGGCCGAGCTTGGCCAGCATCCCGAGCGTGGCGCCTTGGTCGGTCCAGGGGGAATCGGTTCCGAACAGCAGATATTCGGGCGGGTGGGCAAGCAGGATTTCCTTGATCCGCTGCTGAGCGAGAAACTCGAAGGCAAAAGAAAGTTCCATGTAGATTGGCTTGCCGGCGAGCAGATCGCGCACGTCGTCCCATTCGCCCCAGCCTCCCAAATGGGTGGCGATCAATTTGAGGCCGGGGAATTGACGGCAAACATCGACTATCCGTTGGGGGTCGGCCCTGCGGACGCTGAGGAAGGCGATATCGTAGCCGGCATGGATCACCAGAATCATCCCCAGCTCGCTCATCCGCTCATACAGCGGGAACAGCCGCTCATCGTCGAAGAAATAGTCCTGATAATAGGAATGCATCTTGACCCCCTTGAACCCTTCGGCGTGGATCGTCTCAAGGTGGGGCAGCAGGTCGGGATCAGCGGGATGCAGCGAGGGAAAGGGCTCGATCCGGTCGGAACGGATCTCTTTGGACCATTCGAGGATCGGGCCGAACTGTTCCGGCCGGGTCGCAATGGAACAGAGCACCGACCGCTCGACGCCGTTGCGGTCCATGGACTTGAGCAGGTCCGTGATGGTGCCGTCGAGATAGGCCTTGATCCCGCCTTTCTTCTCCAAAAACGGGATGGCCTGGTGGGCGATATTGTCGGGAAAGGCGTGGGTATGGATGTCAATGACGGAGGTCATGGCAACTCCTTGCGGGAAAAACAACGACCGGTCGGCCGCGGTCACAGCATCTTGATCAGCCAGTGGCCGAGATGCAGCACCAGCAGGGCATAGAGCCCGGCAGCGACATCGTCGAGCATGATGCCCAGACCGCCGTGCAGATGGCGGTCGATCCAGCCCACGGGAAACGGTTTGAGTATATCAAAGAAACGGAAAAGGAGGAAACCGGCCAGCAGGGCGGCAGGGTGCGCGGGCGCGAAACTGAGGGCAATCAGTTGGCCGACGATCTCGTCGATGACCACGATGGAGGGATCAGGCCGGTCGAGGATCTTCTCCGCCGCCCCGGCCCCAAAGACGCCGAGGGCGAAGAGAACCGCCACCACAGCGAGATAGGGGGCCGCTTCCAACCGGGAGAGCGGCAGCCAGAGCAGGACCCCGACCGCCGAACCCCATGTGCCCGGAGCCTTGGGCAAATACCCGCTGCCGGCTCCGGTGGCGATGAACATCAGTACACGGTCCATGGATCGACAGCCCCGGCGTTATGCGGCATCAAGGTTTCTTGCCCCTGGCGGCAAAAGGAACAGCATCGCCTTGTCCCATCCGTTGTCTTGGCCCACAGTACCCTTTCCTTGACAGGTTTTCATGATCTGGTTTTTTGGTGTAACTGATGGCGGCTGACAGCGGCATACACCGCCTGCAGCGGCACGCCGTGACATTCGGCCACCCGGCGGCACACTTCGTATTCCGGAGCGATGATTTCCCCGGCTGGGGTGGCGATCTGCTTGGCCGCCAACTCGCCCCAGGGAGTGCCCACGGTGACTGTTTTCCGGGGCAGGGTCATCCGCTCCTCCCGCCGCAACCGCAGGCCGATGGTGCTGGTCTCGCTGAACAGCACCGCGGCGACGGCCAGCCGGACGGCAGGCTCCACGATCACCCGCACCAGAAAACCGGGCCGTCCTTTTTTCATCTGGATCGGAATCAGACAGACATCCAGGGCCCCGGCGGCCAGCAGCCGTTCGCTGACATGGGGCCAGAATTCGGGGTTCCAATCGTCGAGATGGGTTTCGATCACCTCCACCATCTGGGCTTCGGTCACCTCCTCGGCCTGACCGAGCATCAGGCGGAGCAGGTTGGGGCGGCCGTCGTTCCGCACCAGGGAACCCGCGCCATAGCCGGTCCGGGCAAGGCGCATCGGCGGCATTGGTCCGAAATCGCACGCCAGCTCCCGGACCAGGGCCGCGCCGGTGGGCGTGACCAGTTCCTGGTCAAGATTCTCGCCTTGCACCGGCACTCCTGCCAGCAGTTGGCAAACCGCCGGTCCGGGCAGGGGGATTTCGCCATGGTCGCAGGTGACCCATCCCCGCGCCAGGGGCAGGGGCGAGCAGATCAACCGGTCGATGTCGAGGAAGGCGAACCCAGCCACTGTGCCGACAATATCGACAATGGCATCCACTGCGCCGACTTCGTGAAAATGGATGCTGTCGGCGGTGGTGCCGTGGGCCGCCGCCTCGGCCTCGGCCAGGCGCGTAAAGACAGCCAGGGCCGTGTCCCGGACCTGTGGCGGAATGGCGGCGGCCGCAAGCAGGCCGGCGATGTCGGCCAGGTGGCGATGTTCATGGCCATGCGCGCCATGGTGGTGCGAATGGCCGCACGCCACCGTGACCTTGGTGGCGGCGAAACCCTGCACCACCTTGCGCTCCACCGCAAGACCGACCCCAGGGATCGATAATTTACTCAAAATGTCACGAAGATAGCTTTCGGAAACACCAACATCGAGCAGCGCCCCGAGCAGCATGTCGCCGCTGACGCCGGAAAAACAATCGAGATAAGCCGTTTGCATCAGACGATCCTGGCACCGGGAAGAATGGGGAGACCGCGCAGACAGGCTCCCGCGCCCATCCGCTTCTTGCCCTCCGGCTGCATTTCCCGGATAAGCAGGCAGTCGGCACCGGTGGCCACCAGCAGGCCTTGGCTGTCGGCCCGGCAGATGGCGCCGGGTGGGTCGCTGGCGCGGACTGGCACGATTTCAGGGGAGAAAAAACGAAAACGCCTGCCGTCGATGAACCCGTAGGCCGAAGGCCAAGGATCAAGCCCCCGGATCAGGCTATGAAGGCGGCAGGCCGGCAGGGTCCAGTCGAGATGACCCATCTCTTTCTTGAGCATCGGCGCATAACTGGCCAGAGCATGCTCCTGCGGCCCTGCTGCCAGACATCCCGCTTGCAGGAGGGCAACGGCATCAACCAAAGTTGCCCCGCCCAGCAGGGCCAACCGGTCGAACAGTTCGCCCGCCGTATCCTGCTGCCCGATAGGGGCAGCGGCGGACAGCAGGATATCGCCGGTGTCCAGTCCCGCGTCCATCTGCATGATGGTGATGCCGGTTTCGCTCTCGCCGTTGATCACCGCCCATTGGATCGGAGCGGCGCCCCGGTATTTGGGCAGGAGCGAGCCGTGGACATTGATCGCGCCCAGGCGCGGCAGATCGAGCAGTGTCTGGGGCAGGATTTTGCCGTAGGCGGTCACCACCAACAGATCCGGGGTTAACGCCTGGATCTGTGCCAAAAAGGCTTCGGCGCGCACCGACTCGGGCTGCAGCACCAGAATATGGTGGCGTTCGGCCAGAACCTTGACCGGCGACGGACTCACTTTTTTGCCCCGGCCCCGTTCCCGGTCAGGCTGGCAAACCACGGCCACCACCTGGTCTGGACCGTTCAGCAGGGCCTGGAGCGAAGGCACGGCAAAATCCGGCGTACCCATGAAGATAATCCGCAAGGATGCGCTCATTC
The DNA here is from genome assembly GCA_009780825.1 of Desulfobulbus sp. Classification (GTDB taxonomy): domain Bacteria; phylum Desulfobacterota; class Desulfobulbia; order Desulfobulbales; family Desulfobulbaceae; genus Desulfobulbus. The sequence goes on from WQZH01000007.1 coordinate 94,863, forward strand.
CCGTTCCTGGAGGATCTTTTTCAGTTTCTTTTTATACAGGGCGCGTTTGAGCAAACTCAGCCGATCAATGAACAGGGTGCCGCGCAGATGATCGACCTCATGCTGGATGATGCGGGCGTAACGGTCTTCGGCATCGAATTCGAGCGGATTGCCCTCCACATCCTGGGCGGTGACGTGAATTTTGCGAAACCGCTCAACCTTGGAGTAGCACTCGGCCACGCTCAGGCAGCCCTCTTCGTCAACGACGCGACCCTCGCCCGCGCTGATGACCGGATTGATCAAGGTGATGTAGGTGTGTTCGTTCTTCGCAACGGAGCGGTCGACCACCACCACCTGCCGGGCAATGCCGATCTGGTTGGCCGCCAGGCCGACGCCAGGGGCGTGGTACATGGTTGCCGCCATGTCCGCGACCAGGTTTTTCAGCTCCTGATCAAAGATGGTTATGGGCTCCGCCTCTTGCCGGAGGACCGGATGCGGGTAGGTGATGATCGTTCGTAGGGGCATACGTATCGGTTAGAGCTGCGTGAAGGCGCCGTCATTCTACCAAAGGCATCGTGTATGTAATAAGTTTACGGGTCAAAGTAAAGGTATCTGCGATGGATTCCGCGCGGGGGTCGCTTGTTTTTCGACTTTTTTTTGTGTAGGGTGCGAACCATTGTGAATGGATGCGAGATGATCGAACAAGAAGCGCTGGCGCCTGGTCTGGCCCTGCTGCGGCAGCCTGTCCTACCCCTGGTGACCATTGTCCAGTTCCTGTATCTGACCGGCGACTTTGGCTCGGCGGCCGCAGTGATCGGCCAATTGACCGAAGAGATCGAAACCCCCTTCGCCCGGTACCCGAACCCGGCCGCCACCCTGACGCCCTACGCCGATCTGCTTCAACCTCTGGAGGCATTGAAGGCGGAAGCCCAGCCAGCGGAACAGGTGATTGACGCCAGCGGCCAGCCGGTGGATCCCATGACCGCGGCCACGGCCCTGGTGGCCCAGCGCGTTCTCACCCGCGAACTGGAGCGGATCAACAGCCTGCTGTGCGCGCCCTGCGGCTGCGCGCTCTGCTGCGTTGGCCCGGATGCGGCCATGACGCACAGGTATTTTGAAATTCCGCTGCGGCCCGAAGAAACCGGGCTGTTTCCGGTGGAACGGATCGAATCCGCCCCGGCGAAAACGCGACGGCCGGACGACGAACCACCACTGCGGGTGCATGGCCGGGAATTCTTCGACCGCGCCGATCCGGTGCTGATCCGCTGGCAGCCCGGCTGGAGCCTGATTCTGCCCGAGGAAAGCCGCTGCCCCAACCTGGAGCCATCATCGGGCTGCTGCCGGATCTATGACAACCGGCCGCAGGTCTGCCGCAGGCCGCAGATCTTTCCCTACGTAGTGGAGCCGGTGCCCGCCGCTGCGGGCCAACCGGTTTTCCGCCTGCGCCGGACGTTGCTGGCCGTAATGGACTGCCCTTATGTGCGCCAGCTTCAGGAGGCCATCGCGGCCTTTGCCGCCGCCAGCGAACTGGACATGATAGTGCGGCACAACAAGGCCTGATTGTATACCAACCACTGCCGCCCAACCAAGGGAACGCTTATGTTGTTTCTATTGTTCACCGCACTTCCGTGCATCCTCGGATCGTATCTCATCGGCGCCATCCCCTTTGGCCTGCTGTTGTCCCGAGGCAGCGGCATCGACATCCGTACCCAGGGCAGCAGGAACATCGGCGCCACCAACGTGACCCGCCTGCTCGGCAAGAAAATAGGCGTCCTGACCCTGTGTTGCGATATGCTCAAGGGATACCTGCCGATGTTTGTCGTCTCCCTGCTGCTGCGCACCGATCCCAACCACGATCTGGTGGTCGCCCTCTGCGGCGCGGCCACGGTGCTTGGCCACATCTTCCCGGTCTATCTGCGATTCAAAGGGGGCAAAGGTGTGGCCACCGCCCTCGGCGCCTTTCTCTATCTTGCCCCGCTGGCGACCTTGGGCTGCCTGCTGATCTTTGCGATCACCGTTGTCCTCTCCGGTTATGTCTCGCTCGGCTCGCTTCTTGGTTCAGCCTCGATTCTGGTCATGTTGCTGGTGCTCCGGGTCCCGGTATGGAAATTCTGGCTGGCAGCCGGCATCGTCTTGTTGATCTGGCTCAAGCATCACCAGAACATCAAACGCCTGCTCAGCGGCACTGAAAAGAGCTGGCAGAAAAAGGACAACGGATGAACGCCGGAGAGTGGCAGGCCATCGAACGGGCCAGAGAGGTGCTGCGGCTCCCCGAGCGAGCGAGCGTGACCGAGATCAAGCGCAACTACCGCCGCCTGTGCAAGCAACACCATCCGGATACCGCCGCAACAAGCGGCCAGGAGGCCGTCAGCGAACAGATGTACCGGATCACAGCGGCCTACGAGTTGTTGATGCGGCATTGCAACGAGTACCGTTTCCCCCTGACGAGGGAAGAAGCGGGGGAGGCCGGACCCGATATATACGATCCCGAAGACTGGTGGCAGGTCCGGTTTGGACAAGATCCACTGTGGAGCGGCCGCAAGACCCGGAGGCGGTGACAGAACGCCATACGCCGCTGAATCGTCCCCACCCGGTCATACATAAGGAGCATGGAATGCAGATTCCTCAATTGATCAAGCAGCGAAGCCCGTTTGTTTCCCTGGAATTCTTTCCCCCAAAAAAGCAGGAGGAATGGCCTGGTTTCCTGGAAACGGCCAACGAACTTGGCCGGCTGCGGCCGCTGTTTGCATCGGTGACCTATGGCGCCGGCGGCTCCACCCAGTCCAACACCCTGGAGATCTGCGGGCGGCTGATCGACTCCTGTGGCTTCGAGGTCATGCCGCATCTCACCGGGGTCACGGCCAGCAGGGAAAAAATCGACGGATTCATCAAGGCGATCCGCACACTGGGGATCGACAATGTCCTTGCCCTGCGCGGCGACCGCCCCGCCGGCTACACCGGCACCGATGCCGAGCTGTTCGCCGCCTTCCCCCATGCCGCAGACCTGGTGACCTACATCCGCCAGCACCATCCGGACCTGGCCATCGGCGTGGCCGGATTTCCTGAAGCCCATGCCGAAGCGCCCTCCTTTGCCGCCGACTTGGCGGTGATGCAACGCAAGGCGGCATGCGGGGCCGATTTCGTCATCACTCAACTGTATTTCGACAACCGGGTCTATTTCGATTACGTGGACCGGCTGCGGGCCCTTGGCGTGACCGTGCCGATCCTGCCGGGCATTCTGCCGATCCGCAACCTGGCCTCCCTGCGCTTTGTCCTGGAAATGTGCAACGCCCGCATCCCCGGCCGCCTGGTCAATGCCCTGACCAAGGCCCATGAGCAGGGCGGAGCCGCGGCGGTGTACGAAATCGGCGTGGCCTATGCCCGGGAGCAGATCAGGGGACTGCTCGCAGGCGGCGCCCCGGGCATTCATCTCTACACCCTCAACAAGGCGGACATGTGCCTGGCGGTCACGGACGGTCTGCTCTGATCCGGGTTACAGGCTATGGGCTATTGCCAGGGTTCGCAGGCTCGCCTCAACCCATGAGCTTTTTACGGCACAAAAAACGCTCCCTTGCGTTCTACGCTGGCCTGCAGTCGTGAACCGCACAACAGTAACTTTTGCCAGGAGATGAACATGAACCCTTTCGACCGCCTCCGACGTGAAATGTCGGGCTACATGCAGGTGAGCATCCTCGCGGCGCTGGCTGAACTCGATTTCGGCACTGTTATTCTGGCAAACGGCAACAGCCGCAGTGCCGTCGAACTCGCCGACCATTGCTCGTGTGACCGGCATGGCACCGAAGTGCTGCTCGACGCCCTCTCGGCCATGGGTTACCTGCTCAAATCAGGCGCAGGCGGCAACGCCCGCTATTCGGTAGCCGAGGAGTACACGCCATATCTGGACAGCCGCCATCCTTCGACCTTCATCCCCATGATGCGCCACATGGCCTGCGGACAGCGCACTTGGGCGCGGCTTACCTGGTCGGTAAAGGACGGTAAACCGCAGGAAGGGCAATCCAGCATTCTGGGCGAAGAACAGGACAGGATATCGTTCATCATGGGCATGCACTCCATCGCGGCCAAGCTGGTGGATGGCGTCATGCAGTCATTGCGCAAGGCCGGAGTGCTGCCTTGCGGCAAGCCAAACCCACGTATTCTGGATATAGGCGGCGCGTCCGGCACGTACACCGAAGCGTTTCTCAAGGAACTGCCGGGAAGCTCGGCGACGATATTCGATCTGCCCGTGGGCATCGCCCAGGCGAGAACCCGTTTCAGGGGTTCGGCTATGGAAGCGCGGGTTACGCTGGTGGAAGGAGACTTCACCAAAGTCTCCCTGCCGACAGGCTTCGATTTCGCGTGGATAAGCGCCATCATCCACCAGATGAACCGGAGCGGGAGCCGCATGCTCTACGCCAAGGCGCTGGATGCGCTGAATCCCGGCGGCCTGGTGGGCGTGCGCGACTATGTGATGAGCGAGAACCGTCTCTCCCCGATGGATGGTGCTCTTTTCGGGATCAACATGTTTGTCAATACCCCAAACGGCATGGTGTACACCTACGGGGAAATCAAAGAAGACCTGGAACAGGCGGGATTCGTCAACGTGACGCACGCCGTGGATGTGCCCACCATGGCCGCCGTGGTCACTGCGAACAAGCCGGAATAGCACGACCCTCCGAGCGCCTGGTGGTTCCTTGATCTGATCCGCCCTGACAGGTAGGGCACAAAATAGTCAAGTCCCGGCAATGGAGTTGCTGTGGATCTCGGGTGACGAAGCCATCAGGGTTTCAATGCTCTATTTTTGGGTGCGGCTCAAAGACAAGAAGAAACCGCTGTTACCGGTCCAAACTAAGGGGACCACATTCTATGAATGACCTGTCTTGTATTCCTTTGTGGTTACTAAACGCCTCGACGCATCAGTTGATTGTTGGCGGAGTGCTCTTTGTTTTGCTGACCTTATTTGTTTGTCGCTTTCTTCCGCCTGCCTGCTGGCATATCTTCCGGCTGTGGCGGATAGCAAAAGAGCTGCAAAAGATTCCAAAAGAACTCACCCCGGAAGAAACTCTTGCCGCCATCGAAACGATATTTTCGCGGCACCATAGACGCCTCCGTCATCTGTGGAACGAGTATCAGGAAACCTTACACCGGCAGTGTGAAGAACGCGACGGCGAGCTGCACACCAAGGCAGTGCGGGCCACGGTTCCGGCGGAACTCTATTTCAACGGCCAGGCGCTGGTGGAAGACTGGTTGGACACTGAGTTGTATAAGCACTTACCCGGCATTTTTACTGGATTGGGGATCATCGGCACTTTTTCCGGACTAATCATCGGCCTGGCAGCCTTTCATGTCAGTGAAAATCCCGGCAAAGCCCGGGAAAGCTTGCAAGCTCTGATGCATACGGTCAGCGAAGCCTTTCTGGTGTCCGCCGGAGCGATCATTACCGCCATGGTGGTGACCTTTCTGGAAAAATCCCTGGTCGCTATTTTACTGCGCAAAGCCGAAGCCATCGCTCGCGCCCTTGATGAACGCTTTGATAGTGGCGTGGGAGAGGAATATCTGTCGCGGCTGGTCAAGGCTTCGGAGGAATCGGCCAGCCAGGCGAGAATCCTCAAGGATGCCCTGGTGGGAGAACTGAAGGTGATGTTGACGAATCTGACGGATTCGCAGATTCAGAGCAACCAGCAACTCCATCACGCGCTCGTCCGGGAATTGAACAGTAATTTTCAGGGACAGGCCAACAGCATCAGCGAAAGCATCAGAGAGAGTTTGCAGCAACCACTGCAAGACATCGCCAAGACGGTGCAATCCGCCAGCGGTGAGCAGGGCGAGGCCGCCGTGCTCATGTTGCAGTGGGTGATGGAGCGATTCGGCGCCGACCTGCAAACATTGCTGGGCGGACAGATCAATGGTTTGCAGGGGTTGAATGACCAGGCCGCCCAAGCCATGGAAAACGCGGTGACTTCCCTTAACACGCTGGTGAATGCGCTGACGGCCAGCGGCCAGCAATCCGCCAAAGACATGGCGGCGCGAATGGCCTCGGCGGTCGCGGATATGAAAACCGAACTCTCCGGTATCAGCGGTGCGATGCGGCAGGCGGTGGAGGCGATTACCGCGCAGGTGGGCGCATCACAGGAAGAGACGGACCGGAAGCTCCAGGAAACCTTGGGTAAAATTGATGTGACCCTCTCCGCCTTGCTGGAAAAGATTCAGGTTTCCCAGGCTGGCATGATGCAGGAGATGGAAAAGTCGCAAGGCGAAATGGCCCAAACGCTGCACAATGCCGCCACCGGCATCACCGGCGGCATGGACAATATGCTGGGCAAGCTGGATGCCACCATGCGCGGCATGGAAACCAGCGTGGACCGACTCGGCGGCGCAGTCACGGATGCCATCAACAAGATGGATGCCGGGGCAGCGGCGTTGAATACCGCCGCTGGCCGTTTCGCTCAAGCCGGAGAAAGCGTCAGCCGGGCCATGGCGCAGAGCGAAACAGTCAGCGCCCATTTTGGCAAGGCATCCGATGACGTGCTGACAGCCACGCACATGCTGGATAACGTGTCGGCGCAACTCGGCCAGACATCCCAATCGGTGGCCGCCTCGCTCGCCGACTACCAGAACCAACGCAACCTGGTCGTTCAGGTCCTGGAAGATTTGAAAACCACCATCGGCCAGGCGAAACAAGAGGCCAGCCTGACAGAAAACATCTTGCGCCGCATGGAAGGTTCCGCCGCAAAACTTGCCACCGCCCAGAAAAATATGGACGAATATCTCGAAAAAGTGAGTGCTGTGTTGTCAACGTCCTCCAACGCCTTCCGAACCTCTGTCACCGATACGCTGAAACAGGTCAATCATGAATTTCTCAACCACCTGGAGACGGCCGTCAAGATGCTCAATACCTCCATCCAGGAATTGGAGGTGACTGTAGTCGGCGCCCAGGCAGGACGCAGCCCGTCAACAACATCCCCTGTTTCATCATCGGCTGTGACCAGCACCGGGATGAGGCGTAGATAATGAAAGGCGCGAGATTCATCCTGGCAAAAAAGCGGACGGACGAGGAAGAAAAGCCCTTCTGGATTTCCTTCGCCGATCTGATGACCGCCTTGATGGTGCTGTTTCTCGTGGCCATGGCGGTGGCGCTGTTGGCTGTCACCAAGACCGCGAGCGAGCGGGAGCAAAAGGAGGCGGCGCACCGACAAGACATCAAACAGGTGATGGAGCGTTTTGCCGAAGCCGCTGAAAAATTTGAGGGGATTCATGTCAATGTCGATGAGGCTAAGGAGCGTTGCGTCATCTACTTCGACAAGGAACTCCTTTTCTCTGACAACAGTTGTAACCTGACAAAAGACCAAGAACGGGAGTTACGCGTCTTTGTGCCGGAGATGCTCGATCGGGCGAACCGGGACGCGGTAGGCAAACGGGTGATCAAGCGCTTTGTCCTCGAAGGCTACACCGACAATAATGGCTCCTATCTGTTCAACGTCAATCTGAGCCTGCTACGTAGCCAACGGGTACTCTGTGCCCTGTTCGCTACCACGGGAACGGAACTGTTATCGGATGAGCAAAAGAAAGAAGTGCGTGATCTGTTTTTGGTCGGCGGCTATTCGTTCAATGCCGCCAAATCGACTGAAGAGGAAAGCCGCCGCGTGGAAATGCGTGTGGAATTTTTGGGGATTGATGAAAAACGACCAGAACCGCCGAAAAGCGACAAATTCGGCGAATGCGTCATCCTAACTGAGTGCAAATCGCGAAAAAAAAGCCATCAGAGCAGAGATGAAGGCAATTGACCGCTTGCAAGACATGCTCTCCGGGAGAGAAGTCCTTCCTCAACCAGACCTATCCGTCATCCGAACCGCCTGCGCCGAGCCGCTACGTGCGATACAACAGCTCAACCAGGCGATGGAAAAACATATCTGGAGCGCGGGCACGGCAAGTATCCCCGAAGATCAGATACTGGAAGCCCTGCGCCGCTTTTGGCATTCTTTGACCTTGGATACGTTTCGGGACGCGGTGCGGGTCTGCGCTGGCCTAGCCCTGCCACTGGAACAATCCGGCCCAAGCCTTATGGATGACAGCAAACGGTTTCAGGCGGCACTGGACGGGCTTGAACCTTGGCGGCAATCGCCCTGCCTGTTCCGGCGCTGTTTTTTCGGCCTGATGCACAGCTATTTTACCTGTGATCCCGAAACAGAGCCGCACAACACGGTCAAGAGGGAAAACTGGCGGCGCTTGCGTGACTATCTGCGGGGCAACAGCGGCCGGCTGCTGGAAACGGGAAAAATCAACCCGGATTGGGCGCATTGCCTGCAAGAGCACGTCCGCCTGTTTGGCCCTGAACCTTGCGCGTTCTATGCTCAAGCTATTCTCAATGGCGATGAGTCCGATGCTGTTTTAAAACCACTGCGCGAGCAATTGCATATCACCGCCTCATCCTGGTTCCACCGTGAACTGGTGCTGGGACAGGTGAAAGCGGCGGTGGCCGAAGTGGACGCTGGATTCAGGCCGCTTCTCGGCAGATTGCTGAGGCTGCTTGAAGACAATACGCTGTTGCGTAGTCCCGGCCTGACCCTATTGCTGGAGCGTTACGCCCGAATCCCCGGTCAGCCATTGCATTCGGAATTGCGTGACGCCGCGGTCAGGTGGTGGCAAAATCCCTGGTTGCCTTCGACGGCGGCGCAGTGGGGTGGAATGAGCCATGCGGCGAAGGATATGGTGGCGGGCTGGCTGAAGCGCGAATTCATTGAAAGTTTTTTTCAAAAACTTGCCCAAGATGGCAACAACGACTCACGACGGGCCAAATTCTGGCTGCGTTATGTCAAATCCATGGGCGATGTGCGCTTTGCCCTTGGTTATAACTGGGAATATTCACGTGACCGCGATGTACGGGTTTTGCTGGAAAAAATGAAAGGGTTGTACAAATCCATGGATAGGGCCGACGGCAGCGCCTTCATTATGACCTTGGGCGATGTGGTGGCGGTGGAATTCGGCAAACAAGACAATAGATTGTATGTCTACAGCAGGGACAAATTACCATTTGATCCGGGAAAACACATGGCAACCTATGTTGACGTACACAATTCACTGAAAAACAATGCAAATTTATTCAAGTTTACCCACTATGGTAATTGGGAACCGAATTTGGAAGGACGATTACGGCAATACGGTATCAGCCCGGATGATGCCGCTACCGTCAGACGCAGACAACCGCCCGTCAATACCATATCGGTCGGAAGGGTAGGTGCTGCCACGGATGCCGTTGCCGCCGGACAATCGTCCGGCAACACCCTGCCGCGCCCTGCCGTCGCCGGAAGCTACAGCTTCGATAAGCTGCGTCAACTTGCCAAGGATTACAATTTCCGCATTGAAGACCGCACCGCCCAAGGTGGTTGTGTTTGGGCGTACACCTCTCATCCTGAAGCCCGGCGCCGGCTGACGTCATGGGGCTTTCGATATAAAGATAGCAAAGGCTGGTGGCTGAAGCCGTGAAGCTCTGACCGCAAAGACCTGTCAATAGTGGTACCGGCAGGAGATGATGGTGATTGCCGCTTCATCCGCCGCATAGACCAGACGGTTGCTTGCATCTATCCGCCGCGACCAGAACCCCGACAGATTTTCCCGCAACGGCTCTGGCTTGCCAATACCGGTAAATGGCTGCCGCAACGCGGCGATGATGAGCGTATTGATGCGTTTCAATGTCTTCTTATCCTGTCCCTGCCAGTACAGATAGTCGTTCCAGGCTTCATCGGTCCAGGAGAGCAAGCGTTTAGTCATCGAGCAAATTCCGCCGCTGGATTTGCCCGGCCTGATACTGGGCGATGGATTTGCCCAGATGTTCTGCATTGGCCGGTGAGCGCAGCAGATGCACGGTCTCCATCAGGCTGTTGTAGAAGTCCAGCGACATGACCACCGCGTCCTGGGCGTCCCGGCGGGTGATGACGGTGGCTTCCGCATCTTGAACCACGGCATCCAGGATGGCTTTCAGGCTGTTCCGCGCGGTGGTGAACGATACGACTTTCATAATGGCCTCCACTTGTACAGAAAACAAGACAAGTATAGGCGCCACAATGAGACAGAGCAACATATTTCATCCGTATCAAAAGGGAAAATGATGGGTATTTTCAGTAAAAAGACACAATCCCTCTGGCGGCGGCGCTGGACGGAAGAAGGCGTCATTCTTGACCGTGGCGGTGCCGGGGTGCAACTCGACGCGCCGCTTTTGCCCGCTTTTCTGGAGCAACTTCAGGATGACGGGCACGCTGTGGAATGGGGCGACGACCTGATCATTTCCTGGGATGAACTCTATGATGCCCTGGCAAAAGAAGGCTATGAGGAGTTGGCCCAGGCGTTGAAGCTGCCACCGGAGACGCCGCATCATCCCCGGTTGGGAAGTAGCGGGGCCTTGACCGACCTGGATTTTTCCATCGTTCTTTCCTGGAAAAAATTTGGTGTTACAGCCAATCTCAAGCGCTGCGGCGCGGTGCTTACCGACGGAAACGGTGAAGAATTGATGACGGTCGCCCAGTGGCGGCTGGCGCGGGAGGTTGTCGCTTTTGCGAAACGGCAAGACCACGATGAACTGTATCAGCGGCAAAGTTGGGGCCGCATTCGCAAACTGGCACAAATGACGGGAGCGGGGCTTGATGATTTCCTCGGGCGCACCGTGGTGCTGACCCCGGATAAACTGCAACTCGGTTTGAACAAGATGGAGGATGCGGGCGAGGCCATTGTGGAAATCGTCCCAACATTCGAGGATGCGCCTCCCGGCTGGCTCCTCTCTTTCGATGCGGCGAATAGCGTCCGTGACCGCTATGACATCGTCACTGAAGAAGGCATTGTGCAGGTGCTGGTGACCCCGGAAGTTAAAACGGTGTTGCGGGAAATCAAACGGTTGCCGAAACGCCGGGCAACCGGGGCGCGGGCCAAAGCCATTTTACTCAACCCTGTCGCCGCCCTGGGCGATGAAGCTGGAACAGTCATTGATCCAGAACAGATCGAAACGGCGCGGGAACAGGCCGGTATTGTTCACGAATATCTTTATCCACTAATAGAACGCGACAACTACGGTTTCCCGGCCTGCGTCGGCTTGCGCGTCGAAACGCTGACGGGTGGCGGCGTCTCTTCGTCGAAAACAGAATGGTTGACCGATGACGAAGACGACCATGCCCTAGACGAATTTGTGCGGCAACTGAACGTAGCTCTGGTGCAGCATTTCCCGTTGCTGGGCTGGCAGGGCTATGAATTTGAGCTGCGGAGCGACGCGGCGGAACATCTGCGGCACTTGCAAAAGGCGCTTGACGAACGAAGGACGCCGCATATCCGCATCCGCTATGAGGACATCCATAACCTGGCGAACTACAGCGACCGCATTGAGGGTATCGGCGAGGAAAAAGCCTATGTTTCTGTTTATATCAAAAAAGACGGCAAACCGTGGTTTCCCGTTGATCCGATTGACCTCACCATTATTTCCATTCCGCCACTGTCCGAAGGCGGCGATGGCACGCTGCTGCCGGTCACGCCAAAGCAGATTGAAGAATTAAAAACAGCGGTCAATGACGCGAAAGAGCGAGAAGAGACAGAGATCAACCTGCCTTGGCTGCCACGCCCTCTTGCGGTCGATGAGGCGGATGAAATCACTAAAGATTTTCCCGGTGCTGAAGCTCAAAAACCTCCTGTTGGTGGCGGTAACCCTCCCAAACCGCCACCAACACCTGGCAAGCCGAACACCCTCATCCTCAAATCCAATATCAATACCTTGGACTATGCGCAACTTCGCCGGGAGGCGGCGGAGAAAGCGCTTTTGGCCCCTCCGCGCCCGCCGCAAAGCCTGCGGAAAAATATCAGTCTTCTTGACCATCAAAAAGTCGGTCTGGCCTGGTTGCAGGGAATGCACCGGGAGCGAGAGCGCATTAACGCTGGCGGCGTCATCCTCGCCGATGACATGGGTCTTGGCAAGACCCTGCAAATCCTCGCTTTCATGGCTGGTCTTCTCGAAGAAAGCCCAGAGACCAATCCCATGCTGGTGGTGGCGCCGGTGTCGCTTCTCGACAACTGGCGGGAGGAGATGGCAAGGTTTTTCATCCTCAAGGCACTGCCCACGCTTACCGCCTATGGCGATGGCCTGGCCCATCTGCGCCTGCCACGGGACCAGGTGGATGAGCGTCTGCGTCAAGAAGACGGCTTGGTGAGTTTTCTTAAACCCGGTTGGGTTGGCAATCACAAAATTGTTCTTACCACCTACGAGACGTTACGCAACCTGGAGTTTTCCTTCGCCTTGCAGCCCTGGTCGGTGATGGTCTGCGACGAGGCACAGAAGATCAAAAACCCGGCAGCCATGGTCACACGGGCGGCGAAAAAACAGAAAGCCGCCTTCAAGATCGCCTGCACCGGCACGCCGGTGGAGAATACGCTGGCTGACCTGTGGTGCCTCTTTGATTTCATCCAGCCTGGTCTTCTCGACGCTTTGGATGAATTCGGCAAACGCTACCGCAAACCGATCGAGGCCAGAACCGAGGAAGAGAAAGCGAAGGTGGAGGAACTGCGGCAAAAAATTGCCCCGCAGGTGCTGCGCCGCCTCAAGGCGGATGTGGCAAAGGATTTGAAAGAAAAGCGAGTTGACGCGGACTGCCGCAAGCTGCCCCTGTCCGACGAGCAACGGCGCTTGTATGCTGGGGCCATCAAGTTGTTTAGAAGGCGCGACCAGCCGGGCGCGGCCACGCCTTTCAAAAATCACCTGGGCCTGTTGCACTACCTGCGCCTGGTCTGCACCGATCCGAAACGCCACGGACTCACCAGCTTCACGCCGGAACCACTCAGCCAATATCGCGCCAAAGCGCCGAAACTGGACTGGTTGCTGGATCGATTGCACGGCATCAAAAAACAAAAGGAAAAAGCCATTATCTTCTGCGAATTCCGGGAAATGCAGCGGCTATTGCAGCATTACATTCATGAATCCATCGGGTTGCGACCGCAGATTATCAACGGCGAGACCGCCACGTCGGCAGGCAGCGCCACCAGCCGCCAAAAACAAATCAGGAAATTTCAGGAGGAGAAAGGCTTTGGTGTGCTCATCCTGTCACCCCTGGCGGTTGGATTCGGCGTCAACATCCAGGCGGCCAACCATGTCATTCATTACACGCGAACTTGGAATCCGGCCAAGGAGGATCAGGCCACCGACCGCGCCTACCGCATCGGCCAGGAAAAGGATGTCTTTGTCTATCTATCCCACGGTATGCGCCGATGATTTCGTCACCTTCGATGTCCGGCTTGATGAACTGCTGGAAAAAAAGCGCGGTCTCGCCGGTGATATGCTCAATGGCACCGGGGATGTGGATTGGAGCGACGCCCTGACGGGCATGACGCCAGATGGCGGCGGGACGCTCGATGAACGGATTACCATGGAAAAAATCGGGGCCATAGATCCCCGCTACTTCGAGGCGCTGACGGTGGCGATCTGGGGTAAACGCGGATTTACCTGTGTCCTCACACCGCCAAGCGGTGATCAGGGCATTGATGTCGTTGCCATACAAGGCGAAGAGGGCGTTTTGATTCAGGTAAAAAAGGCGTCTGAGGACAGGGCTCTGGGCTGGGACGCCGTGAAGGAGGTTGTGGCTGGAGAGGCATATTATCGTCAACAGCACCCAGGAATCAACTTTCAGAAGATTGCCTTGACCAATCAATTGTTCAACGATGCGGCCAGGGAACAGGCGCGGCTCAATGACGTGGAATTGCTGGAGCAGGCGTGGCTTGAACAATCTCTTGGAGAGTATGCCATCATGATGTCCGAACTTGAGCGGATACTGTTTCGGAGCGAATCGTGATGCAAGGCCACAAGATGTGGATGCGTCAGCGCGCGGGAAAACTCATGCCGCCAAAAGAACCGGCGCCTGTCGCTCACCTTTGATTTGCATTCCCTCTGCAACCAGGCGGTGTTCCCCTCTTTTTCGGGCAATAAATTTCTTGTGATTCTTGACCAGCGAACTATATTGCCCGCAGCCAACATGCCTGCGGCGCATATATCTGCGCCAGGCTGACAGTCCATTACCAAAAAAGGAACGATGAACGACTCAGACGGCAGTCACAGTTGCTGGTCAACGGACCAGGGACACGAACAGTTGCAACAACCTGAACACCCTAGATCGCGGTGCTTGAGCCGCGCGGCAGGCACATTGGACAGTCGGCGCTCGTTTCACGTTTAGCCCTCAGTTCACTTCCGGCCGCCCCTCGACCACCGCGGCCGCAAGGAGGTGAACCTTGGCGTCTCCATCTTTCTTGGCATTCTCCCCACCCATCAGCCCTTCTTCCGGCAACGATGGTGCTACTCACCCATCCTTCCATCCCGTCTATCGCTTTCTTTTCGTCATCAACGTTGCGAGTTGCGAGAGGACGCGGCCATGAGCAACGCTCCCTCTTTCCGCTCTGCCGCATCGCCGACAAAAAATAAGTTTCAGCAGCAAAATGACAACGAACAGCGCCTGCTGTCCAATTGCATTGGCTCGCCGGAGGAAATGGCGGCCAGCCTTGACGTCAGCCTGCACGGCTTGAGCGCCCAGGAAGCCGAGAAGCGCCTGAGCCATTTCGGTCCGAACGAGTTGACCAGTACGCAACGGCTGAGTGTGGTCGTGGACATCTACCACCGGCTGAAAAGTCCGCTGGTGGTGCAATTGCTGGTGATTGCCCTGCTCTCGGCCGCGATGGGCGAGATGGCGTCATCCATCATCGTCGGGGCGATGATCGTGCTCAGTGTCGGCCTCTCCTTTGTTCTTGATCGGAAATCCGGCAATGCGGTCGAAACCTTGGGCAAACGTGTCCAGTCAAGGACCTATGTCATCCGGGATGGAGAAGAGGTTGAAATCAAGATGTCGGATGTCGTGCCTGGCGACATCGTGCTGCTCCAGGCAGGCTCCATCGTGCCGGCGGACCTGCGCCTGATCGCGGCCAAGGATTTTTTTGTCAGCGAATCCGCGCTGACCGGCGAATCCATGCCAGTGGAAAAAACGAGCCAGATGCCGGCAACACCTCCTACCACGGCGCTGGAACTGGTCAACGCCTGTTTTCTCGGCACCTCGGTCATCAGCGGCACGGCCCGCGGCATGGTGATCAACACCGGCCCCAGCACACTGTTTGGCGCCATTGCGGAACGATTGGCGGACACAAGCCAGAAGACCAGCTTTGACCTCGGCGTCCGCTCGTTCACCTGGCTGATGATCCGTTTCATGCTCATCATGGTCTGCGCGGTGTTTTGTATCGTCGGGCTGACCAAGGGTGACTGGCTCGAAGCCCTGTTGTTCGGCCTGTCGGTGGCGGTGGGACTGACCCCGGAGATGCTGCCGATGATCGTGACCGTCAATCTCGCCAAGGGGGCCCTGACGATGGCCAAGAAAAAGGTCATTGTCAAACGCCTGCCGTCGATCCAGAATTTTGGCGCCATCGACATCCTCTGCACCGACAAGACGGGGACCCTCACCCAGGACAAGGTCGTGCTGGAGCGCCATGTGGACATCGTGGGCCATCCCAGCGAGGAGGTGCTCAATTACGCCTTCCTCAACAGTTATTTCCAGACTGGGCTGCGCAATCTAATCGATCGGGCCGTGATCGAATTTGCCGGTCTTGCGGTCGATTCCAACTGCCGCCTGGTGGATGAGTTGCCCTTTGATTTCCAGCGCCGCCGCATGTCGGTGGTGGTGGAATATGAAGGTGACCACGTCTTGATCTGCAAGGGCGCGGTCGAGGAAATCTATTCCTGCTGCAGCCACTACCAGATCAACGAGGAGATTTACCCCCTGATCGACCTGATTCGTGCCGATCTGTTCGAGGAAGTCGACAAGCTCAACTCCGAGGGCTTTCGGGTGCTCGGCATTGCCTACCGCGAATTTTCCGCAGCAAGATCAGTCTTTACGGTTGAAGATGAAAGTCGGATGATTCTCCTGGGATATATCGCCTTCTTCGATCCGCCCAAGGTTTCAGCCACCGAAGCCCTGAAAATTTTACCCGACGTCGGCGTGACGGTGAAAGTTCTCACCGGGGACAATGGCCTGATTACCCAAACGGTCTGCCGACACGTGGGCTTGCATGTGCGGCAGATGATCAGCGGCGCGGAACTGGCCAGGCTTGACCAGGCGCATTTTTCTCAAGCCGTGCAGACCTGCGACGTGTTTGTCAAGCTCACCCCCACCCAGAAGGAGCAGATTGTCCGCGAACTTCGCCGCTGCGGGCACGTCGTCGGATTCATGGGTGACGGCATCAACGATGCCCCGGCCCTGAAAGCGGCCGACGTCGGCATCTCGGTGGACTCCGGGGTCGATGTTGCCAAGGAGGCAGCCGATATTGTCCTGCTGGAGAAGAGCCTCCTGGTCCTGGAAGAGGGCATCATGGAGGGACGCCGCGTTTTTGCCAATATCATCAAATACATCCGCATGGGATCAAGTTCAAATTTCGGCAACATGTTCAGCGTGGTCGGCGCCAGTTATCTGCTGCCTTTTCTGCCGATGCTGCCGGTGCAGATCCTGGTCAACAATCTGCTCTACGATTTTTCCCAGACCGGCATCCCAGCCGATACGGTCGATGAGGAGCAAATCGCCCATCCCCGTAAATGGAATATCGACAATATCAAGCGGTTCATGGTGTATATCGGACCGATCAGTTCTTTGTTCGATTACGCCACCTTTGCCTTGATGTGGTTTGTATTCCACTGTTCAGAGTATCTTGCCCCCGGCATCTCTCCAGAGCAGCAGGAGCAATGGGCGCGGCTTTTCCAGACCGGATGGTTTGTCGAGTCGCTCCTGACCCAAACCCTGATCGTCCACATCATCCGCACCCGCCGTATCCCTTTCTTCCAAAGCAGCGCCTCGCTGCCCATGACCATGACCACCTTGGCGGTGATGGCCGTCGGGGTGTGGCTCCCCTATTCACCTTTTGCCGGCGCTCTTGGCCTGGTGGCCCTGCCCCCGATGTACTGGGCCTGGATAGCCGTCTTTCTGGCCACCTACTGTATCTTGACTCATGGAGTCAAAACCTGGTTCTTTCATCGGTACGGAGGTAATTGACCATGGAAACCCTGCTTGATGCCTTACAGGAAGGGCGGCTGTTCGAACTGCCCGAAAATGACAAAACCCATGCCTTGCAGTTCCTGGCGCACATCATCGAGGCATTTCCCGAGATTCCGGCCGGCACGGAAATCGTCGAACTGGTCATGGCCCGGGAACAGGCCACCAATACCGGCATCGGCAAAGGCTGGTCCTGTCCGCATGCGGGCGTTCCCTTTGACGGCGATCTGGTCTGCGTGGTCGGCTGGAGTCCGTCCGGGATTAACTACGGAACCAAAGACCAGCAACCGGTCCAGTTGGTGGTGATGTACCTGGTGCCGACCAACCAACGGAGCCATTATTTACGCGAAGTTTCCATCATGGCCAAGGCGGTGGAGGGTTTTCCCGATAACGGCAGGCTGGAGTCGGCGCAGGATCTGAATGATGTCCGCAACTATCTGCTCGATCTCATAGCGGCGTCCAAGGAGACCGCTGTCCCGGATATCAGGACGAGAATGATCCGGCTGCAGGCCAAACCGGCCATTGAGCCCCCAGCCTTGAAAGATCTTTCCAACCTCGTCGTTGAACCGGTTTCTTTGGTCAGCGGCTTGGGACTGCGCCAGATCACCTTGAGTCAAAACGCCGAGCTGACCGAAATGCTCGACCGGGCCGATGGGTTAATCGAAAAACTCGAGGCGGATGGAGTCTATCAGATCAAAGATTGGCGGGTCCTGCGCCGCATCACCTCGGCCTACGAAGGAGGGCGGATCGTGCATAAATGCCTGGCCATCCGAATTATGCCGGAGCGTACAGCGAAATCGTGATATTTAAGCAATAAGTGGCCATTTATGAAAAATTGCGCGTTCCTGGACAGGGTCTTGAGAGGTGAAACATCGGGTCGGGATAGGGCGGTGCCGGCGGAGGTGGCAGGCACGGCAATGATCAAATCGCCCGCGCACCGTTCGCCGCTTTTCATGGCACGTAAGCGAGCTGAGCCCGATAACCGATAATGCCTCCCGGTCAAACGCAAACACCTGCAAAGATGAAACGCATCGCGCGCGTCATTTGGAAATTCGTGGTCGGGTTGATCGTGATCGGCGCCGTTTGGGTGTTGTTCACCAAGCTGCGGACGGAGATCGCGTGCGATCCGGCCACCAAGGCCTTGCTGGACAGTGGCGGCCTCTGGAACGACGTCAAAGTGATCATCGCGGTCATCGCCGAGTATCTCATCGATGTTCCACTAAAATCCCATCTCTACGCTTGCCTGTCCGCCTTGGCCGCCTATTCGGCGCTGGCATGGTACGACCGGATAGCGTTGCTGCATCTTGGCCGGCTCAAAGGCATCTCCTGGCCCTATGTCGCCGTGTGCTCATTCGTGACGTATGCGTTTGGCCACAATCTGGGGGCATCGGTCCTTTCCGGAGGCCTGGTGCGACTGCGCGCCTATTGCGCCAAAGGGCTCAAAGCCACCGAAGTCGCCGCGCTGGTCGCCATGTGCTCGTTCACCTTCCTGTTCGGCTGCTTACTGCTCCTTGGTGTGGTGCTGGTGTTCGAACCGGAGATCATCCTCGCGCTCTCCGCACTCATTCCCCGCATGGTCCTGCCTATCTGGTTCGTCCAGGCCGCGGGCATCTTCCTCCTGGCGCTGTGCTTCCTGTATGTTTTGGGCTCGTGGCGGACCTTCAAGCCATTCCGGCTGGGGGCGCTGGATATCGTCTACCCTCGCCTCGGCATAGTGGGCCGGCAACTGCTCGCGGCTCCGCTGGAGATCATGTCGGCGGCCGGCATTATCTACTTTGTCCTGCCGGAGGCCAACAACCCAGGCTACTTTGTCGTGCTGGGGGCGTTCATTCTGTCCTTTTCCGCCGGTCTTATTTCCCAGGCGCCAGGCGGTCTCGGCGTCATGGAAGCCATCTTTCTGGCCATAATCGACACCGTCCCGCCAACGAGCGTGATCGCGGCGTTGCTCATCTGGCGCCTGCTCTATCTCATGCTGCCGCTCGCCTTGTCCATCCCGGTCATTCTGGTATTTGAACGCTCGCAGGCCGCCAAACAGTGCTCGCTTCAACAAGACGAATGACATTCGCCTCTCTGCCCATGGCGACCTGGCGCCGGCGCAGTGCAAGGAGCAATTTTCCGTACGCCAGCACTCCCCGCGATTGGCGATCCAGTTTTTGAGTGAGGTTCACTCAGAGGGCTTACAGTGCCCGCCCCAGTGGGGTTGCCAGAGACCCTTATAAGAACTTTCCGCACCTTATCGACCAAAACAGACGCTACACTATATTCCCATGCCTATTAAAATACCCGCTGATCTGCCTGCCAGAGCCGCTCTTGAACAGGAAAACATCTTTGTCATGACCGAGGACAGGGCCGCAAGCCAGGACATACGGCCCATACGCATGGCCATAGTCAACCTGATGCCCACGATGCTCACGACAGAAATCCAGCTGTTGCGCCTTTTAGGCAATACCCCGCTGCAGATCGACATCGTCCTGTTACGGGCCGAAAACCATGTGGCGCGCAACACTTCGCGCGAACATTTGAACAAGTTCTACACCACCTTTTCCCAGGTCAAAGACCAAAAGTTCGACGGCATGCTCGTCACCGGCGCGCCAGTGGAACTGCTGCCTTTTGAGCGAGTGGATTATTGGGAAGAACTCAAGAGTATTATGGACTACAGCGCGGAAAACGTTTTTTCCACCATGTACATCTGCTGGGCTGCCCAGGCGGGGCTGTACCACCGCTACGGGATTCCCAACTATCCGCTGGCGGAGAAGAAATTCGGGGTCTTTGACCACACCCTGCTCCAGCCAGGGGAAACCCTGTTCCGCGGCTTTGACGATATGTTCCGGGTGCCCCATTCCCGGCACACGGAAGTACGGAGGGAAGACATCGAAAAAATTCCGAGCCTGGAGCTGCTCGCCATGTCGGAAGAAGCCGGGGTCTGCGTGGTAAAAGCGCACGGGACAGGGGAAATCTTCGTCACCGGCCACTTTGAATACGAAGCGGAGACCTTGCGTTTGGAATACTTCCGGGACAAAAACAAGAACCTGCCCATCAAGGTTCCGGCCCACTATTTTCCGGACGATGACCCGGCCCAGCCTCCGCTCAACACCTGGCGGTCGCACGCCCACCTGTTTTTTTCCAACTGGCTTAACTACCATGTGTATCAGGAAACGCCCTACGATCTGACCACGATCAATGGAGGATGCCACCATGACTGACGCGCGTTTTGAAACATTGGCCATACACGGCAGCCAGGAACCGGATCCGGTGACCTTGTCGCGGGCGCTTCCCATACACCGCACCACCGCGTACTCGTTCCGCAACTCGGCGCACGCGGCCGACCTTTTCGCCCTGAAAGAAGCGGGCAATATCTATACACGTCTGGGCAATCCCACCCAGGACGTCCTGGAAAAACGCCTGGCCATGCTGGAAGGGGGCAAAGGCGCGCTGGCTTTAGCCTCCGGCACGTCCGCCATTTTTTATGCGGTCATCAACCTCGCCCAACAGGGGGATGAGATTATCGCTGCCAGCAATCTCTATGGCGGCACCTATGTGATGTTCACCAACATCCTACCCCAGTTCGGCGTCAACGTCCGCCTTGTTCCCCCCAATGACGTTGCTGCCGTGGAGGCGGCCGTCAATGCGAATACAAAGGCTATCTACGCGGAATCGATCGGCAACCCATCCCTGGACGTGGCCGACCTGGAGGCGCTCAGCACGATCGCCCGCAAGCACGGCCTGCCCCTGATCATCGACGCCACCTTTGCCACCCCCTTCCTCTGCCGCCCCATAGAACACGGGGCCGACATCGTGGTGCATTCCTTATCCAAGTGGCTGGGCGGTCACGGAACGGCCATCGGCGGCATCGTCACAGATTCCGGTCGGTTTGACTGGAAAAACCCCCGCTTTGCCCTGTACAACGAAGCGGACGACAGCTACCACGGCATCCGCTGGGCCCACGACCTGGGAGATTTGCCGCCTTATATCGTGCGCATGCGTACCGTTCCCCTGCGTAACCTCGGGGCCTGCATCAGCCCAGACAATGTCTGGATATTTCTGCAGGGTCTTGAAACCCTGGCTTTGCGTATGGAACGCCATTGCGAGAACGCCATGACCGTTGCCCGCCATCTTGCCCGGCACCCCAAAGTGGCCTGGGTGCGCTACCCAGGGCTTGAGGCCGACCCGACCCATGCCCTGGCGAAAAAATACCTGCGCAACGGATTCGGGGGCATGGTGGTCTTCGGGATGACATCCGGCCTGCCGGGAGGAGCCAAAGAAGCCGGACAGCGCTGCATTGAAGCATTGCGCCTCTTTTCCCTGGTCTCCAACGTGGGGGACGCCAAAAGTCTTGCCCTGCATCCCGGCAGCACGACCCATGCCCAGCTCTCGGAAAGCCAGCAACGCGAGGCAGGCCTTTCTCCGGAAATGATCCGGCTGTCCATCGGCATAGAACACATCGACGACATCATAGCCGACCTCGACCAAGCCTTGGCCGTGGCATAAAGGGTCTGCTGGATATTAACTGAGCCAATATTTTTTTATACCCGACGATTCGGACGGATAAAAAAAGCCTCCCCGACAACGGGAAGGCTTTTTTTGTGCCCAAGAAAATGGGCGGCGAACAGATCAAAAGGAGGGAAAAGATCTCCTCGCACCAGCGGCCGAATCCACTTACTGCGCGGCTTTTTCAGCAAGGGCTTCCTGGATCTCGCGCTGAATCTCTTCAATTTTGGCCAGGGGATCGGCGGCCTTGCTGATCGGCCGGCCTATCACCACATAATCGGCTCCATTGCGGATGGCTTCTTTGGCGGTGGCGATCCGTTTTTGGTCGTCATCCTGGATGGTGTCGATATTCAATCCGGGCCTGATCCCTGGCGTGACGACGATGAAGTTGCGTTGGATGCTGGAGCGCAGTGTTCCCGCTTCACGCGCCGAAGAGACAACCCCGTCACAGCCGAGCACAATGGCTTTTTGCGAGCGCATGAGCACCAGATCCGCCACCTTCCCGGTAAAACCCATGGCCTGCATGTCCGATTCGTCGAAGCTGGTCAGCACAGTGACCGCCAGGATCTGCAAATCGCCTTTGTGCTGGACGGCTGCCCTGATGATGGGATCGTTGCCATGAATGGTGGCAAAGGTGACCTTCCGGTTCTTGAGTTGCTGGACCGCCAGACTGACGGTCTCGGGGATGTCGAAGAACTTGAGGTCAACCATCACCTTGTTGCCGCGGTCAACGATATGGTCGATGACAGGCCACCATCCGGCAAGGAACAGTTGCAGACCAACTTTGAAAAATTTGATTTTCCCATCCAGTTGCTCAACCCATTTTTTGGCCTCTTCTGGATCAGAAAAATCAAGGGCGAAAATAATACGATCGTTCAATGGGATGTTATTCATGTTGTACTCCATCTTCCCCTGTGAGGGGCGACCTGCTGGGGTGCAGCTTGCCGATTTCTTATAAAAAGACGCGCTAAACACTGTAGTCACGAGACAGGAGTCCATAGGAAAATGCACCTGATCTGAATGGCGGCAAGAAACGAGGTTGCATTTTTAGCATATCTGGTTGCTATCCCACGCCACTGTTTCAAATAAAGAAAA